>NZ_JACYVQ010000049.1:0-259 GCF_014842675.1 Paenibacillus sp. CFBP 13594 | reverse complement strand
AATAATGGCGCGCCCTGAGAGATTCGAACTCCCGGCCTTTTGATTCGTAGTCAAACGCTCTATCCAGCTGAGCTAAGGGCGCAAAATATTGGAGCGGAAGACGGGAATCGAACCCGCGACCCTCGCCTTGGCAAGGCGATGCTCTACCGCTGAGCCACTTCCGCAAATAAGGGATGCGCGTGGAGGGACTTGAACCCCCACGTCAAAGACGCTAGATCCTAAGTCTAGTGCGTCTGCCAATTCCGCCACACGCGCATAT
>NZ_JACYVQ010000048.1:0-259 GCF_014842675.1 Paenibacillus sp. CFBP 13594 | reverse complement strand
ATTCCGTCAGTAGCGGCGAGCGAACGCGGAGAAGCCCAAACCAAGGAGCTTGCTCTTTGGGGTTGTGGGACGTCTCACATGGAGTTACAAAGGAGTCAGTTAAACGAAGAGGTCTGGAAAGGCCCGCCAAAGAAGGTAAAAGCCCTGTAATTGAAAGTTGACTCTCTCCGAGACGGATCCCGAGTAGTGCGGGGCACGTGAAACCCCGTATGAATCCGGCAGGACCATCTGCCAAGGCTAAATACTTCCTAGCGACCGA
>NZ_JACYVQ010000047.1:0-264 GCF_014842675.1 Paenibacillus sp. CFBP 13594 | reverse complement strand
CTTCAAAGGCTCCCACCTATCCTGTACAGATCGTACCCAAATTCAATATCAAGCTGCAGTAAAGCTCCATGGGGTCTTTCCGTCTTGTCGCGGGTAACCTGCATCTTCACAGGTATTAAAATTTCACCGGATCTCTCGTTGAGACAGCGCCCAAGTCGTTACGCCATTCGTGCGGGTCAGAATTTACCTGACAAGGAATTTCGCTACCTTAGGACCGTTATAGTTACGGCCGCCGTTTACTGGGGCTTCGGTTCACAGCTTCGG
>NZ_JACYVQ010000046.1:0-268 GCF_014842675.1 Paenibacillus sp. CFBP 13594 | reverse complement strand
CGGTTCAAACTGGAGAGCGGATGTATACCCTGCACCGATTTGATACACGGGGCTGGGATGAACCGGAGCGTCAGGTCTATGAGGCGGCTACCCGTGTGCAGCAGGCATGTAACCTGGAAGAGGGCAAGCTGGTACAGGTCGGGTGGTTTGAAGCCGAGGACGGAGACCATCTGTTGCTGGCGATTCATCACCTAGTCGTGGACGGGGTGTCCTGGCGAATCCTGCTGGAAGACATGGAAGTGCTGTATCAGCAGGCGGAGCGGGGAGA
>NZ_JACYVQ010000045.1:0-268 GCF_014842675.1 Paenibacillus sp. CFBP 13594 | reverse complement strand
CGGTTCAAACTGGAGAGCGGATGTATACCCTGCACCGATTTGATACACGGGGCTGGGATGAACCGGAGCGTCAGGTCTATGAGGCGGCTACCCGGGTGCAGCAGGCATGTAACCTGGAAGAGGGCAAGCTGGTACAGGTCGGGTGGTTTGAAGCCGAGAACGGGGACCATCTGCTGCTGGCGATTCATCACCTAGTCGTGGACGGGGTGTCCTGGCGAATCCTGCTGGAAGACATGGAAGTGCTGTATCAGCAGGCGGAGCGGGGAGA
>NZ_JACYVQ010000044.1:0-280 GCF_014842675.1 Paenibacillus sp. CFBP 13594 | reverse complement strand
TGGTTTGGGCTTCTCCGCGTTCGCTCGCCGCTACTGACGGAATCACTATTGTTTTCTCTTCCTCAGGGTACTTAGATGTTTCAGTTCCCCTGGTATGCCTCTGCACAACCTATGTATTCAGTTGTGAGTAACTGGAAATTACCCCAGCTGGGTTTCCCCATTCGGACACCCCCGGATCAAAGCTTGCTTACAGCTCCCCGAGGCAGTTTCGTTGTTCGCCACGTCCTTCATCGGCTCCTAGCGCCTAGGCATCCTCCGTGTGCTCTTAGTAGCTTAACCA
>NZ_JACYVQ010000043.1:0-296 GCF_014842675.1 Paenibacillus sp. CFBP 13594 | reverse complement strand
CAGCTTGCTTTTGCATGGAGCTTGTTCTTTGAAAACTAGATATCGAAACGAAACAAACGCGAATTAGAACATTCCTTTTTAGCTGAACTTGTGTAAAGCAAGTTTCAATAAAAACGGTAGATTGCTGGAGCGAGTGATCGAAATGGAGTGACTTTTGGCTTTGGACGTAGTCCAAAACAAGGGAAGCGACAGCTCGAACACGAGCGCAATGGTTAAGCTACTAAGAGCACACGGAGGATGCCTAGGCGCTAGGAGCCGATGAAGGACGTGGCGAACAACGAAACTGCCTCGGGGAG
>NZ_JACYVQ010000042.1:0-297 GCF_014842675.1 Paenibacillus sp. CFBP 13594 | reverse complement strand
TTCTAATTCGCGTTTGTTTCGTTTCGATATCTAGTTTTCAAAGAACAAGCTCCATGCAAAAGCAAGCTGTTTTGAGAGTTTGAGCTCTCAAAACCGAACAACGAGTGAGTTGCTTGTGCTCTTCATTTCATCCACACCGAAGTGATGGACCAAAATGAATCGCTGTCGCAGGTTCTAAGAACCTGCTTATTTGAATGTTTCCATTGCAGGAAACGATTCTCCATAGAAAGGAGGTGATCCAGCCGCACCTTCCGATACGGCTACCTTGTTACGACTTCACCCCAATCATCTATCCCA
>NZ_JACYVQ010000041.1:0-310 GCF_014842675.1 Paenibacillus sp. CFBP 13594 | reverse complement strand
GAGGTAGATAGGCTGGGGGTGGAAGTGCAGCAATGCATGGAGCTGACCAGTACTAATCGGTCGAGGGCTTATCCAATAGCAAGTGATAATTCGCGTGTTTCGTTTCGAATCTAGTTTTCAGAGAATGATCTCTGAAATGAAAATGGGTACATCACAGAACGTGTGTATGATTTTCAGTTCCATATCTGATTTCAAGAAGCTATGCTTCGACAAATCGCGTTTGGTGGCGATGGCGGAGGGGTTCCACACGTACCCATCCCGAACACGACCGTTAAGCCCTCTAGCGCCGATGGTACTTGGACCGCAGGGT
>NZ_JACYVQ010000040.1:0-314 GCF_014842675.1 Paenibacillus sp. CFBP 13594 | reverse complement strand
TAGTAGCGAAGGTCATGATCTCACACTGCCAAGAAAAGCCTCTAGCCAGGTGAAGGTGCCCGTACCGCAAACCGACACAGGTAGGCGAGAAGAGTATTCTAAGGCGCGCGGAAGAACTCTCGTTAAGGAACTCGGCAAAATGACCCCGTAACTTCGGGAGAAGGGGTGCCCCGGTAGTGTGAATAGCACGAGGGGGCCGCAGTGAAAAGGCCCAAGCGACTGTTTAGCAAAAACACAGGTCTGTGCGAAGCCGTAAGGCGAAGTATACGGGCTGACGCCTGCCCGGTGCTGGAAGGTTAAGGGGAGTGGTTAGG
>NZ_JACYVQ010000039.1:0-329 GCF_014842675.1 Paenibacillus sp. CFBP 13594 | reverse complement strand
ATGTGCGGATTTGCCTACACATCAGCCTTACTGCTTAGACGGACATCCATCAGTCCGCGTCACTACCCTACTGCGTCCCCCCATTGCTCATAACGGCTTACGGTGGTACAGGAATTTCGACCTGTTGTCCTTCGACTACGCCTTTCGGCCTCGCCTTAGGTCCCGACTTACCCTGAGCGGACGAGCCTTCCTCAGGAACCCTTAGGCTTTCGGCGGATCAGATTCTCACTGATCTTTTCGTTACTCATACCGGCATTCTCACTTGTATAATGTCCAGCGCTCCTTACGGTACACCTTCAACCCTTATACAACGCTCCCCTACCCCTGAT
>NZ_JACYVQ010000038.1:0-381 GCF_014842675.1 Paenibacillus sp. CFBP 13594 | reverse complement strand
ATCCCGAGTAGTGCGGGGCACGTGAAACCCCGTATGAATCCGGCAGGACCATCTGCCAAGGCTAAATACTTCCTAGCGACCGATAGTGAAGCAGTACCGTGAGGGAAAGGTGAAAAGCACCCCGGAAGGGGAGTGAAATAGAACCTGAAACCGTGTGCTTACAAAAAGTCAGAGCCCGTTTTAGGGGTGATGGCGTGCCTTTTGTAGAATGAACCGGCGAGTTACGTTCCCGTGCAAGGTTAAGGTGAAGAGCCGGAGCCGCAGCGAAAGCGAGTCTGAATAGGGCGACATAGTACGTGGACGTAGACCCGAAACCGGGTGATCTACCCCTGTCCAGGGTGAAGGTGCGGTAACACGCACTGGAGGCCCGAACCCACGCAT
>NZ_JACYVQ010000037.1:0-426 GCF_014842675.1 Paenibacillus sp. CFBP 13594 | reverse complement strand
TTGCAGGAAACGATTCTCCATAGAAAGGAGGTGATCCAGCCGCACCTTCCGATACGGCTACCTTGTTACGACTTCACCCCAATCATCTATCCCACCTTCGGCGGCTGGCTCCTTGCGGTTACCCCACCGACTTCGGGTGTTATAAACTCTCGTGGTGTGACGGGCGGTGTGTACAAGACCCGGGAACGTATTCACCGCGGCATGCTGATCCGCGATTACTAGCAATTCCGACTTCATGCAGGCGAGTTGCAGCCTGCAATCCGAACTGAGACCGGCTTTGTTGGGATTGGCTCCATCTCGCGATTTCGCAGCCCGTTGTACCGGCCATTGTAGTACGTGTGTAGCCCAGGTCATAAGGGGCATGATGATTTGACGTCATCCCCACCTTCCTCCGGTTTGTCACCGGCAGTCTATCTAGAGTGCCCA
>NZ_JACYVQ010000036.1:0-443 GCF_014842675.1 Paenibacillus sp. CFBP 13594 | reverse complement strand
ATTGAGGAGTTTACCGACTTAGTTGAGCCCTATAGTATCGACGAGCTGTTTTGTGACGTCACTGGATCTCTACATCTTTTTGGTAATGACCCGATTGACTTGGCAAGACAAATCCAAGATAAGATTCTTAATGAAACGGGCGTATATGCGAGGGCTGGCATATCAACCAATAAAGTAATGAGTAAGCTTTGTTGTGATATGATTGCGAAGAAAATTGAAGGTGGAGTATTCTTTCTTAGAAAAGAAGAGCTGCATGAGCACATAGGTGATAAACCTATTCGTGATATGTGGGGTATTGGATCAAGAATGGAAAAGCATTTGTGGAAAATGGGGATTCGTACAATCAAGCAGCTTGCAAATACACCCCTATCAAAACTAAGAAGCAAATGGGGCGTAAACGGAGAGGTTATTTGGAGGGTAGCAAATGGACTGGATGACTCTCC
>NZ_JACYVQ010000035.1:0-483 GCF_014842675.1 Paenibacillus sp. CFBP 13594 | reverse complement strand
GCCGTATCGGAAGGTGCGGCTGGATCACCTCCTTTCTATGGAGAATCGTTTCCTGCAACGGAAACATTCAAATACGCAGGTTCTTAGAACCTGCACCAGCAACACAGTTACTTATCCATTTGTTCAGTTTTGATGGAATTTGAGGGGCCATAGCTCAGCTGGGAGAGCGCCTGCCTTGCAAGCAGGAGGTCAGCGGTTCGATCCCGCTTGGCTCCACCAAACAATTTCATCTATTTGGCTTGTTCTTTGAAAACTAGATATCGAAACGAAACAAACGCGAATTAGAACATTCCTTTTTAGCTGAACTTGTGTTAAACAAGTTTAATAAATTGGTACTTAATTGCTTTTGCGATGGTATTGGATGGGAGCGACTTTTGGCTTTGCGCAAGCAAAACAAGGGAAGCGAGCAGCCAAAACCGGAGCAAACTGGTTAAGCTACTAAGAGCACACGGAGGATGCCTAGGCGCTAGGAGCCGATGAAGG
>NZ_JACYVQ010000034.1:0-516 GCF_014842675.1 Paenibacillus sp. CFBP 13594 | reverse complement strand
ATCAAGCCATAGCTTCGGTGGTGTGTTTAGCCCCGTTACATTTTCGGCGCAGAGTCACTCGACCAGTGAGCTATTACGCACTCTTTCAATGGTGGCTGCTTCTAAGCCAACATCCTGGTTGTCTGTGCAACTCCACATCCTTTCCCACTTAACACACACTTGGGGACCTTAGCTGATGGTCTGGGCTGTTTCCCTTTTGACAATGGATCTTAGCACTCACTGTCTGACTCCCGGAAGTAAGTCTATGGCATTCGGAGTTTGACTGAGCTTGGTAACCCTTGCGGGCCCCGCACCCAATCAGTGCTCTACCTCCACGACTCTGTTTTCCGAGGCTAGCCCTAAAGCTATTTCGGGGAGAACCAGCTATCTCCGAGTTCGATTGGAATTTCTCCGCTACCCCCACCTCATCCCCGCATTTTTCAACATGCGTGGGTTCGGGCCTCCAGTGCGTGTTACCGCACCTTCACCCTGGACAGGGGTAGATCACCCGGTTTCGGGTCTACGTCCACGTACTAT
>NZ_JACYVQ010000033.1:0-643 GCF_014842675.1 Paenibacillus sp. CFBP 13594 | reverse complement strand
AACTCCGGCATCCGGGCCACATATTTCAGCGCTCCATAGCTGAAGCCTTTATGAGGTACCTTGCGCAATCCTTCTTTCACCCGTTTGATGGTGACCGAAAGCTCGTCCTCTACCTCCCCTTCCAGCAGTACCGGGTACAGGGTCGTAAACCAGCCCACGGTGCGGCTGAGATCGATGCCTTCCAGCACATCCTCCCGGCCATGGCCTTCCAGGTTCACTTTCAGCTTCAGCTCACCCGTCAGCTTCCGCACCGCGAGGTACAGCGCACTAAGCAGCAGATCATTGATCTCCGTCTGATAGGCCCGATTGCTCTCCCGCAGCAGCTGCCGGGTGACTTCCGTACTCAGGGTGCTTTGCACGGTATGGCTGTCCGCAAATCGATCTGGTTCCGCCGATTCCTCCCGCTCTCCCAGGTTCAGCCCCGCCCCCTCCGCTGCAAGTCTACTCCAGTAGGCTCGCTCCTTCGCGGCCTGCGGGCTGTTCGCGTAATCCTGCACAGCTTCTGCGAAACGCTGGTAAGAGTCGGTCTTCTCGCCCGCATCCAGCTCTTCTCCCCGCTCCGCCTGCTGATACAGCACTTCCATGTCTTCCAGCAGGATTCGCCAGGACACCCCGTCCACGACTAGGTGATGAATCGCCAGCA
>NZ_JACYVQ010000032.1:0-737 GCF_014842675.1 Paenibacillus sp. CFBP 13594 | reverse complement strand
TGGAGGCAACGTTGGGATACCACCCTGATCGTATCTAGGTTCTAACCTGGTACCGTAATCCGGTGCGGGGACAGTGTCAGGTGGGCAGTTTGACTGGGGCGGTCGCCTCCTAAAGAGTAACGGAGGCGCCCAAAGGTTCCCTCAGAATGGTTGGAAATCATTCGAAGAGTGCAAAGGCATAAGGGAGCTTGACTGCGAGACCTACAAGTCGAGCAGGGACGAAAGTCGGGCTTAGTGATCCGGTGGTACCGCATGGAAGGGCCATCGCTCAACGGATAAAAGCTACCCTGGGGATAACAGGCTTATCTCCCCCAAGAGTCCACATCGACGGGGAGGTTTGGCACCTCGATGTCGGCTCATCGCATCCTGGGGCTGAAGTAGGTCCCAAGGGTTGGGCTGTTCGCCCATTAAAGCGGTACGCGAGCTGGGTTCAGAACGTCGTGAGACAGTTCGGTCCCTATCTGTCGTGGGCGTAGGAAATTTGAGAGGAGCTGTCCTTAGTACGAGAGGACCGGGATGGACGTACCGCTGGTGTACCAGTTGTTCCGCCAGGAGCACCGCTGGGTAGCTATGTACGGACGGGATAAACGCTGAAAGCATCTAAGCGTGAAGCCCCCCTCAAGATGAGATTTCCCAGTATGTAAGACCCCTTGAAGACGACGAGGTAGATAGGCTGGGGGTGGAAGTGCAGCAATGCATGGAGCTGACCAGTACTAATCGGTCGAGGGCTTATCCAA
>NZ_JACYVQ010000030.1:0-786 GCF_014842675.1 Paenibacillus sp. CFBP 13594 | reverse complement strand
GTGAAGTCGTAACAAGGTAGCCGTATCGGAAGGTGCGGCTGGATCACCTCCTTTCTATGGAGAATCGTTTCCTGCAACGGAAACATTCAAATACAAAATCTAGTCAGGTCGGCTAGTTACTCACTCGTTGCTCAGTTTTGAGAGCTCAAACTCTCAAACGTTTGGTGGCGATAGCGAAGGGGTTCCACACGTTCCCATCCCGAACACGACCGTTAAGCCCTTCAGCGTCAATGGTACTTGGACCGCAGGGTCCTGGGAGAGTAGAACGCCGCCAAGCGTAACCCATTTTGGGTTCAAATAGTATATATAATGTGGGCCCTTAGCTCAGTTGGTTAGAGCGCACCTCTGATAAGGGTGAGGCCGGTGGTTCGAGTCCACCAGGGCCCACCATCTATACCTTTAAACTTTATACGGGGCCATAGCTCAGCTGGGAGAGCGCCTGCCTTGCAAGCAGGAGGTCAGCGGTTCGATCCCGCTTGGCTCCACCAAAAATGATTACAAGTTTGTTCTTTGAAAACTAGATATCGAAACGAAACAAACGCGAATTAGAACATTCCTTTAAGCTGATCTTGTGTAAACAAGTGAAGTGTTTATAAAGGTAGTTAAATTGCTTTTGTGATGGTATCGAATGGGAGCGACTTTTGGCTTTGCGCAAGCAAAACAAGGGAAGCAAGCAGTCGAAACCGGAACAAAATGGTTAAGCTACTAAGAGCACACGGAGGATGCCTAGGCGCTAGGAGCCGATGAAGGACGTGGCGAACAACGAAACTGCCTCGGGGAGCTGTA
>NZ_JACYVQ010000029.1:0-811 GCF_014842675.1 Paenibacillus sp. CFBP 13594 | reverse complement strand
CTCCCCGAGGCAGTTTCGTTGTTCGCCACGTCCTTCATCGGCTCCTAGCGCCTAGGCATCCTCCGTGTGCTCTTAGTAGCTTAACCATTGCGCTTGTGTTCGAGCTGTCGCTTCCCTTGTTTTGGACTACGTCCAAAGCCAAAAGTCACTCCATTTCGATCACTCGCTCCAGCAATCTACCTTATAAACACTTCACTTGTTTACACAAGATCAGCTTAAAGGAATGTTCTAATTCGCGTTTGTTTCGTTTCGATATCTAGTTTTCAAAGAACAAACTTGTAAATCATTTTTGGTGGAGCCAAGCGGGATCGAACCGCTGACCTCCTGCTTGCAAGGCAGGCGCTCTCCCAGCTGAGCTATGGCCCCATATAAAGTTTAAAGGTATAGATGGTGGGCCCTGGTGGACTCGAACCACCGGCCTCACCCTTATCAGAGGTGCGCTCTAACCAACTGAGCTAAGGGCCCACATTATATATACTATTTGAACCCAAAATGGGTTACGCTTGGCGGCGTTCTACTCTCCCAGGACCCTGCGGTCCAAGTACCATTGACGCTGAAGGGCTTAACGGTCGTGTTCGGGATGGGAACGTGTGGAACCCCTTCGCTATCGCCACCAAACGTTTGAGAGTTTGAGCTCTCAAAACTGAGCAACGAGCGAGTTGCTTGTGCTCTTCATTTCATCCACACCGAAGTGATGGACCAAAATGAATCGCTATCGCAGGTTCTAAGAACCTGCGTATTTGAATGTTTCCGTTGCAGGAAACGATTCTCCATAGAAAGGAGGTGATCCAGCCGCACCTTCCGATACGGC
>NZ_JACYVQ010000028.1:0-832 GCF_014842675.1 Paenibacillus sp. CFBP 13594 | reverse complement strand
AAAAAGCCTTTGCCGACCCCCAATGTCAGCAAAGGCTTTTCGTTTTAAATTGTGTTTATTGATCAATCAGGTTTGTTACTTTCAACATTCTTGCAATCAATGCAGTGACCTCAGCACGGGTCATCGTAGTCTTCGGACTCAGAACCTCTGGTCCATTACCTTGGATGATTCCGGCTGCAATCAACTGGGCTACATCTTCTTTCGCCCAATTCGATACATCCGCTGCATCACTGTAACGTTCCAGTTCAGCGTTCATCTGATCCGGGCTAATTGCCGCTTCCGGTTCAATCAGACGATACGCACGAGCAACCATGGCAAATCCTTGCTCACGTGTGATCTCCTGATTACCGTAGAAGTTCCCATTATCGTAACCGCGAACGATACCGAATTCATTCGCAAGGGCTACCGCAGATCGGAACCATGCGGAATCGCTGATGTCCGGGAATAGATTCTGTGGTGCATCCTGACGCATTAAGCCCAGTCCAAGCACAACAATCTCGGCAAACTCGGAACGAGTAACCTGACGGTTCGGTGAGAAGGTGTTATCTCCGTTGCCTTTCAGATCTAATCTCGCAGCGATATTGTTCACATCCGTTTTGCCCCAGTGGGATCTGGCATCTTCAAAATCCTGCGGATTCCAGATGACCGAGTAACTTCCGCTGCTGCGCAAGTCATTAATGAGTGCATAGTAACGACTATCGATCTTCGTGACAACCGTCGGTACATGGAAGATGCTACCGTCCGGGTTAATGATCACGCCTGTGGTAATCCGGTTCGGATCGATACCTTCTGGAAGTGCAATATACTTCGGTGCATAGCCGTTCAACTGGCC
>NZ_JACYVQ010000027.1:0-911 GCF_014842675.1 Paenibacillus sp. CFBP 13594 | reverse complement strand
CGGGTAGCCGCCTCATAGACCTGACGCTCCGGTTCATCCCAGCCCCGTGTATCAAATCGGTGCAGGGTATACATCCGCTCTCCAGTTTGAACCGGACGGTTGAATTGGCGGATGCTACCATCTGCTTGCATCTCATACCTCATGCGCAGCGCATCATGATGCTCCAGCAACCGATCCAGCACCTGTTCCAGCACGTCCGGCTTGAACCCGGCTGCCCGATGCAGCATGAAGGACTGTGTGAAGTGGTTTTGTTCCGTCGTGTTGTTCGCAAAAAACCACTGCTGAATCGGGGTCAGCTGCACTTCTCCTTCCACAGGCTCCTGGCTCCGGCGCTCACGCTGATCCCATTTCACATACGGGGAGAGATCCCGAATCTTTGGATAGGCAAACAAATCCCGGACCTCCATCCGCAGTCCCGCTCGGGCCAGACGTGATCCGATCTGGAGTGCCTTGATGGAGTCTCCCCCGGAGACAAAGAACTGGTGATTGATGCCCAGCTCCTCCATGTTTAACACGTCACGCCAAATGTCCACCAGTAGGCGCTCCACCTCGTTGCGCGGTGCTTCTGTCTCCGGCGCGGCAGGCAGATGGTGGTCCGGCTCAGGTAACGCCTTGCGGTCCAGCTTGCCATGAGACGTCAGCGGCAGCTGATCCAGCTGCACCACATAGGCTGGGATCATATAATCCGGCAGTTCCGCTTCCAGCCAGTCCCGAACGGTAGCAGCTGTCCACACTGCTTTGCCTTCGGCTACAACATAGGCGCATAACGCCCCATTTCCCTGCGGGTCCTGATGAGCCAGAACCGCTGTTTCCCGGATCGCCGGATGTTTCAGCAGTTGTTGCTCGATCTCGCCAAGCTCAATCCGGTATCCACGGATTTTCACCTGTTGATCGGTACGCCCCATAAATTG
>NZ_JACYVQ010000026.1:0-3872 GCF_014842675.1 Paenibacillus sp. CFBP 13594 | reverse complement strand
CGTCCGGGTTAATGATCACGCCTGTGGTAATCCGGTTCGGATCGATACCTTCTGGAAGTGCAATATACTTCGGTGCATAGCCGTTCAACTGGCCGGATCTAACTGTCTGTCCATCTTTCGTAAATGTCAGATCCAGATCGACCGGATTCACCAGAAGCTCATACCCTTCGGTTGCAGCCTTGTTTTTCGCGCTGCTGATCAAGGCATCCGAAGAACGTGCAATGTCGACATGTACAGCAATATCTTTCATTGCAACGTTGCCCAGTTGCTTGGACACACCGTTCAGGTCCATTTTGCCACCAGGTACCGGATAGATCGCCAACGGATTGCTAATGTTCAATTTGGAACCTTGATCTACTAATTGTTTCAGTGTTTCGAGGGTTAAACCATCCACCTTCATATCACCATCATTCGGCGAATGAATGGCGAACTGCTGACCTGTGCCTTGTGACATGGCAACATTCAACTTGGCTGGATCAACTTGAACCAATGTTTCTTTGTTGTCAGATGGTTTGGATGTAGCAAATGGTTGATGGCTACCATCCCGAGTTGTTTCCAAATTATCCTTCACGGGTGCCGTTGGTGTTGGTACTGGCGCAGGGGCAGGTGTGCTTCCACCGTTACCTCCCGTATTTCCACCGCCATTGTTCCCGCCGCCGTTGTTGCCTCCACCATTGTTACCATTGTCACTGGACGCTCTGGTGATAACCGTAGTGTACTCCGTCTGCAAACCATTCGTATCTGTAACTCTAATGACAATTGTGTTTGAACCTACCTTAAGTGCAAGATCATCACTACTACTGCCGCTCTCCACTTCCTTCCAGATTCCATCATGCAAAATCTCAATTTTGTCTGCAGAATCAGGAGCAGTTGGGTAAATACGTAGATTGTACACATCATTGGTTACCGTTGCTGCGTAGTTGAATTGGTTTGGATCAAATGCTTGGTTCAACGCAATATTTTTCCCAAATGAATCGGTCAGACTCAGCTGTGTCAGTGCTTCTTTTACAATAGTAAATGTTTTCGTTTTCGTAACGGAACGTCCTCCATCCACTGCTGTTACCTCAACGGTATAAGTGCCGGGTGCCAGATCTTCATCCAGATGATAGGACCAGTTTGGATCCCCAGCATTCCAGATCAAACTTCCTGCAACATCAACTACATTTCCATCCGCATCTTTCAACACTGCACTCAGCGTATCTGTATCCGTATGGACCGTACCCGAAACCGTTGGCTTCTTATCTGAAGTACTCCCTGCTGGTTCAGTAATCTTCAGCGCGCTCGCGAATGGGTCTTCCAAATCGAATTGGAAATCATGAACCAATGTCCCTTCTGCTCCCTCGCCTTTTAGATAGCCAGATGTTCCATTGTAAGCAACGTTAACCTTCTCATCACTTGATAATTTAACCGATTCGGGCAAGGTCAAAATCAATTTTGTAGGATCAGATCCGTCGATGACAGCTCCGACAACTTCTACGGTTTGCCCACCTACCGTAACTGTAAATGCACTACTTAGATCCACTTCAGAAACTACTTCGATACTTTTATCAAAATGAATGGATATCGTGCTTTCGCCCTCGATGAAGCTGCCGCTGTCCGCTTTGGGTTGATTCTTGATCAATCCATCGATTGCGTTATCCAATACACTTAACAGGTCATTTACCTGAGTCTGTGTTACCAAAGGATTGCTCAAAAGTGTCTGTGCCTCTTGGACTTTGGTTTGCAATTCATTCCATGAATCTGTCGTGTAATCACCATTCGATAAAGCTAAGGCTTCTTTCACTTTTTTCGCTAATGACATTGTATTGACTGCGTGAAGAGCCTGATCGAATTCATCAACCTTGAGTCCGGTTAACGCGTCTCTCAACGTGCCACTACCGTCATAGTTAATTGTAATTTCTTCTCCCGATTCAAGCTGAGCTTCCGTCAGAGGGATGGAAATCGTAGATCCATTAGCTATAAATTGACTAAGATTATCATACACGGTACCTCCAACTGTGACGGTGAAACCCTTCAAATCATCCGATTTCACGTCACGATTGAAGGTAAGATTTAGAATTCCATCGTCGTTTACTTGCGATGTTTGCAAATGGGCACCCTTAGGTTCCGGATATGCAGCTGCAAACGTGAAGTAAGAACCGTCCGCAAAGTTGGAACTGTTTAATGTAACCTTTCCATCCGTTACTGGATAAAAGGTATCATTATTGTCAAAAGAGTCATCTTGGCTAAGAATGATGTAGCTTGGTGTTACACCTTCAGCATCATCCACTTGAAGTGTGATATCTTGATCATTCCAGTTCGTTTTGTCCACCTGATATGAACGATCCATGATCTTTACACGAAAGCCATCTTTCACGATGGATGCACCTACATAAGATACGGTATCGTTCGCGCTCTTGTCTGCAAACATAAAGAAGGAGTTGTTATCCATCGTATTCTCATTGTCGGCATTATCTGAATGAATCGTATCTCCAAGAGCAATGGCTACATTTGAGCCGACTCCTTGCGACTTGGATTGTTTCTGGTCCTGGGCACCCAAGTCATCGCGTCCGATCCCGGTAATGCGATTCTTGTAATCTGCCTGGTTCGACGAATTCCAGAAAACCGTACCTTCTTCTCCGTTCCAATCACTGGCAACATAGTTGTCTGCCAGAGTGATTCCGTATTTTAACCCCAAGTAACTGTACACTTTAGTTCTTTCAACGTCCTGTAACTCGCGATTATATAATATCGTTTCCGATATTAGTCCATTAAACCTTCGATTATGCCCTGCTCCGAAGTAGTAACCCGTAGCACTCGTGGCACTATTAAAGTTCGCTGTTCCTGCAGTTGTTTTATCGATTAACTTCGTATTATTTAAATACATCCCAAAATAATTCTCAGTGCGAAGTACATTGAAAATATCTGCTTGCCCTAACTGATACGGGTTACCTGCATTATTTCGAATCAATTCGTCGTTCCCTGCATTGCCAAATGAAGATCTGATTACGCTTGTACTGTACGTGTCGGTACTTCCTTGGCCGCCAAAATGCCAAGGGAAACCGCTCGCAGCAGCTCCTTGAATGGAAAATGCCTCACGAGCGACATCCGTTGTATGGAAAGGCTCCCTGACATAGTATCCTTTGTTACCATCAATTAATATACCGCTGTTAAAGTTAATGGCACCTGTAACTAAGGTATTAGGATTTACGATACTCCACACATTATCATGTTCTACATTGGGGTCCAGATCCACCAGATCGGTCAAAGAAGTGATTTTACTGCCGTCAGCTGCCAGATTCATACTTTGCTCAACATCAATCCATGATATGAGTCCGTTGCTTACACCACCCGGATATCCCCCTGCGGTAATCGCGGTACTGTTGGATACAGGATTTTCAGTATCTGCATGAGCTTCTATGGCTGGAAACAAAATTGGTGTAGGCAATATACTCGCAACCATCACCAAAGAAAGCACCCTTGACCATACTCTTGTCATTTTGCTGTTGTGCAAATTCTTATTGTTCTTCAAACACTTGTCACACCTTTCGACTAATATCTAATTTTAGCTAAATCATTCTTCTCATAATCCCTTTCAGGATGCTGATTTACTAGATTGTGTTAATTTTGAAATACTTCATTGCTTATTCTACACTGAGCCTCTTACCAAACTCTTACCAAGCTATACGATAATGAATACAAACGATAGCAAGGAGGATATGAGGGTGGATAACCTTTTATCATATCCTCTAGCAGGAGACACATAGAGTTCAGCGGCTCCAACGTCAGTTCAAAAAATAAAAAGCCTTTGCCGACCCCCAATGTCAGCAAAGGCTTTTCGTTTTAAATTGTGTTTATTGATCAATCAGGTTTGTTACTTTCAACATTCTTGC
>NZ_JACYVQ010000025.1:0-6351 GCF_014842675.1 Paenibacillus sp. CFBP 13594 | reverse complement strand
TCGCCGGATGTTTCAGCAGTTGTTGCTCGATCTCGCCAAGCTCAATCCGGTATCCACGGATTTTCACCTGTTGATCGGTACGCCCCATAAATTGTAGGTTGCCACCAGGCAGCCAGCGCACCAGATCACCTGTCCGGTACATTTTGCCCCCGGGTTCATACGGGTTGTCTACAAATTTCTCGGCTGTCAGTTCCGGATTATTAAGGTAGCCCCGTGCCAGACTGTGACCGGCAATGTACATCTCCCCGGTCACACCTATCGGACAGAATTGAAGATGATCATTCAAAATAAAAATTCTTGTATTCGTAAAAGGTTTGCCTATAGGAATGACACCCTCTATGGAATCGACTTCATGCAGAGTGGTAACCACCGTATTTTCCGTTGGTCCGTAAGCGTTGATCAGCTTGTAATTCGGAAGATTATGAAGTTTAAGCTGCTCTCCCCCCGAAACGAGCAAACGTAATGACGAATTTGGCAGTTCAACAAATGATTCACATACCTTGGAAGAAAGAGTCGCAACCGTTATTCCATACTCCGATAAGTATTCATTCAGCCTCAATATATCCAGTCTCAGCTCGGTCGGAATGATATGAAGTGTAGCCCCTGACATCAGTGCAGGGAAAATTTCACTAATCGAAGCGTCAAAGGTCATTTGGAGATAGTTTGCCACCCGGTCTCTCTCAGTTAACTGTAGAGCATCTATATATCCACAACAGAAGTTGGTCAAGGCGCTTTGCTCAACCTGTACCCCCTTTGGCATACCTGTAGAACCTGAAGTGTAGATGATATATGCCAAATCATCAGGGTTTGTGGTCATCGTTGCCGAATCAGCTACAGACGGAATTTGGAGTGATGCCGCAGCATTCCAATCCTTCAATGCTGCCTCATCCAGAATGAATGTCACACATTCGGAATCAGCAGCTCTGAGCCGATCTGACCAAAGGTTCTGGGTCACAACCAGTCCTGCCCCGCTATCCTGAAGCATGTACCGGATTCGCTCAACCGGAGTTGATGGGTCCAGTGGTAAATAAGCTCCTCCTGATTTCATAATACCGAGAATGCCCGCAATCATTTCTACAGACCGATCCATCATAATACCAACGACCGTTTCTCTGGTTACACCACGCTGACGCAGGCGAGCTGCCAGGAAGTCTGCCGCCTCATTTAGCTCATAATAGGTCATGCTTCTGCCGTCATGCATAACCGCAACCTGATCAGGTGTCCGCAGAGCATTTTGCTCAATCCACTCGTACACCCGCTGGTGCAGCGGATAAGAGCAGGCGTTATCATTATAGACATGCTGTAGCGTCTGCTTCTCTTCCTCAGATACGACTTCAAACTCACCCAGCTTGCCTTGGGGATTGCTTAATATCCCTTTTAACAATTGAATAAAATGATGGCTCATGTTTTCAACCGTTTGAAGGGAAAACAGATCACTGCAATATTCCAGTTCAAACTCAAGTTGGCCATTCTGTACAACAGCAGCAAGAGTCAGATCAAATTTGGCAATGGGCAGTTCCGTCTCATAAGGCTCAACGTGTAAATCAATCCATTGTTGTCCGGATGTACGCTCAAGCTCCAGATTTTGCAGCACAAACATCGTATCCACCAATGCGTTTCTGCTTCTGTCTCTTGAGACACGAAGTTTGTTGATGAGCTCATCAAGCGGATAATCCTGATTTTCATAAGCCTGTAATGCATTCTCCTTCACTTCTCTCAGGAAATCACTGAAGGACCGTTCCGCTACAGGATAATTCCGCATGGCAAGTGTATTAACAAACATACCGATCACCTGCTGGAGATCTGCGTGTTTACGCCCCGCAATCGGAGATCCCACGACAATATCATCTTGTCCTGAATATCTGGAAAGTAAAGTTGTATAAGCGGCCAGCAGTACCATATATAGTGTCGCTTCATGATCTCTGGCCAATTGATGCAGTTCACGTGTGAGCTGTTCGTCACAAACAAATCGCACCCGGTTTCCTTTAAAAGAGTACACTTGCGGTCTTGGCCAGTCTGTTGGCAATTGAAGAACCGGAATTTCTCCCTCAAATCGATTGAGCCAGTAGGTCTCCTGTGTCTTCAGCCCTTCACTATTAAACCAATCCTTCTGCCACTCGGAGTAATCCTTGTACTGTAACTTCAGCTCAGGCAGAGATTTCCCCTCATACAATTCATGAAACTCCTGAACAAGCACACCCGTTGACACACCATCTGCGATAATATGATGCATGTCCATCACGACTGCATGTTCCTGTTCACTGATTTTCACAAGTTCAACCCGCATTAATGGGGCCTTGTCCAGCTCGAATGGACGAATTCGATCCGAAAGCGTTTCTTCCAGAGATCGGCTTCCCAGTTCAATATGTTCAACAGCAAACGGAACATGTGAATGAATCCGTTGGACGGGTTCGCCATCCACAATGACAAAGGACGTCCTGAATGACTCATGTCTCTGTACCAATTGCCGGAATGCCTCTTCAAATCGCACCACGTCCAGTTCTCCAGATACCTTCATCACTGCAGGCATATTATATGAAGTTCCGGTATCCGAAATCTGATGCAGCATATGAAGTCTGCGTTGAGCAGAAGAGAGTGCATAATAGGGCTTTGATTCGGCCGATTGTATGGAAAGATAGTCCTCTTTGGCAGCAGATTCAATGTAATTGGCAATACCTCGGATGGTTGGAGCAAGGAAAAGCTGTCGAATCGGCACCATCACCTGAATCTCTTTGTGAATTCGTGATGCCAGTGCTGTCGCTTTGAGTGAATGACCGCCGGACTCAAAGAAGTGATCATGAACCCCCGCAATCTGCACTCCCAAAATTTCTTTCCATATGGTGCAAATGCGATTCTCCAGCACCGTACTTGGTGCTTCATATTGGTCATGCTTCAAATGCTCTATACATTCTGCCGGTTCAGGTAGCGCCCTGCGATCAACCTTTCCATTTCCTGTTAGGGGAAGCTCATTGAGCAGGATAAAATAGGAAGGAACCATGTAGTCCGGCAGGCGCTCCGATACATACGTACGAATTCCGGTGGTTGTCAGCGCTGGATCAGCCTTTAGATATGCAATCAATATGTCCTGATCGGCTGCATCTTTTCTCGTCACTACGACCCCTTCGCGAATCCCTTCATGCTCCAGCAGAACATGCTCAATCTCGCCCAATTCAATGCGGTAACCGCGCAATTTAACCTGATGGTCCAAGCGTTCGAGAAACTCAATATCTCCATTTTGGAGCCGGCGTACTCGATCACCTGTGCGATACATCCGTGTTCCCTCAAGCAAGGGATGTGGAACGAATCGGGAATCGGTTAGTTCCTTGTTATTCAAATACCCCAAGCTCAAACCATCTCCGGAGATACATAACTCTCCTGGAATACCAGCTGGAACGGGATTCTGGTACCGGTCCATCACCCAGACCGAAGTATTGGCAATTGGTTTTCCGATGGGAAGGTTGGTAACCGCTGCTTCGATGGACCTAATGGGATAAGCTGTAGCAAAAACCGTGCTTTCTGTGGGTCCGTATACGTGAATCAGGCGATCCGATCCGAGAATATCCAGTCCTTTCCTGGCCTGGGCCACGGATGCCCGCTCGCCCCCAAATAATATTTTGCGGAAGCCGCGAAGACATTCCGGCTCACGATCAACGAGCAGATTAAACAGTGCGGTCGTCATGAAAGAAACCGTGACTTTCTCACGAACGATAACTTCGGCGAGCGCTTGGGTGTCCAGAACCGTGTCCTGCTTGAGCAGAACCAGACTGGCTCCGTTCAAAAGTGCGCCAAAAATATCAAAGACAGATCCGTCAAACGCATAATTCGAAAGCTGCAAAATCCGGTCTTCCGGGCAAATATCAATGTAATCCGTCTCACATACAACCCGAATTACGTTTGCATGAGAGATCATCACTCCTTTGGGCAATCCGGTAGAGCCAGACGTGTAGATCATGTAGGCCAGATCATCCATGCGGCTCTCCTTGTCAGGCTTCACTTCCATTATCTGTGTGGCAGCCGCCATCTCCATGACCGCAGGCATATGATTCATGTAGTCCCCATACAGCGGTAACATTGGAAAATTCAGCGGTGCCTGGCTGATCCATTCGGGCTGTGTCAAGAGCACCGCAGCCCTGCTGTCCTGAAGCATATGACTTATTCTTTCTTCCGGCCAGCCCGGGTCCATGGGAAGATAAGCTGCCCCTGCTTTCAGAATCCCGAGTATGCCCACAATCATCTCTACCGAGCGGTCTGCCAGCAGTCCTACCACTGCCTGCTTGGGTAGCCCAAATTCGTATAACCGGGATGCCATTTGATCCGCTTTTTCCTGCAATTCACGGTAGGTGATGTGCATATCATCCATAATAAGGGCGGTGGCATGAGGCGTTTTCTGGACTTGTTCATCAAAAAGCTGGGGAATGGTTTTCCATTTGGGATAATCCGTCACAGCCCCATTTGAAACCATTTCAAGCATCGGAAGTTCATCGTTCAAGACGAGAGTAATATCCTGGATATGAATACTCTCATCTGACGTAATTTGATGGATAATCGCTTTCGTATGCGTCTCAATCTGATCCATCAGAGCCGGTTCATAGACATGTTCGTCATAAATGAGCAGCAGCGTCAACTTCTCTCCAAGTCCAGCAGCCATTGTAAACGGATAGTTGGTTCGTTCCTCTCCAGTGATCTCGTTGATTTCAAAACCCAGATTGGACCGCTCTGCCATCTTCCTCGTATCCAGAGCATAATTTTCAAACACAACGACATGATCAAGCAGATCATGTTTGAGTTCAGTGCGGGCCTGCACCTCGGCCAGACTTAAATATTGATACGCCTGACTGTTCAATGCGTCCGACTGAATCTTTTTCATAAGCTCCACAAATGGTTGCTCTCCAGAAAAGGTGACACGTGTAGGAATGGTATTGATAAACAAACCAACCATATTCTCAATGCCATCCACGGCTGCATCCCTCCCAGATACAACGGTCCCAAAGACAGCATCTTCGTTATCATTATATTTGGCGAGCAGAAACCCCCACATCGCTTGAACGACGGTGTGGAGTGTCACGGCATGTTTCTGCGCCATCTCTTTCATTTTTGTGGTGAGAGCTTGGGAAAACTCTATTTTCTTCTCTCTTCTGGAGAACGCCATCTCACTTGTTGGTCGGTTTATCGAAGGCAAGCCGGTCTTCTCACTGTATCCTGACAGATAATGCTCCCAGTACCCAAGGCCCGATTCCTGTTCCTGCTGCTGGAGCCACTTCATGTAATTGCTATAGGGACGGGTATCTGCCATTTTAGACGGTAAGCCATTGGATCTATCAGCATATATATCCAGCAATTCATTGAAGAGAATGCCCATGCTCCAGCCATCCAGTATCATATGGTGAAACGTCCAGATCATCTGGAAATGCTGTTCACCAGTACAAACAAGAGCGATTCGAAGCAGGTTGTCCTTGGACAAATTAAATCCTTTTGCACGATCCTTCTCCATAAAATCTTGCATTAAGGCAGCGACTTCATCGTCTGACCTGCCCCTCAGATCGTGAAAGGTAAACCCGATCGTCCGCCTCGCAAGCACAACATGAACGGGCTCCTCCAATTTGGTATGAACTGAGGCTCTCAATATTTCATGTCGTTCAAGCAACTGATTGAAGCTTTGCTCCAGAATTTCGGGATCTATCTCCCCGCGGATATCCAGTACCGTTTGTTCAAAATAGGCATCTTCAGACGGATTTTCGAGCGCATGAAACAGCATTCCTCTTTGCATCGGGGATAATGGGTATATTTTCTCGACTTTTGCCTTCATGGACCGATATCATCTCCTTATTGGATCGTACCTAAGCTGTCCTAAACTTGGGATGAAAATAGACAAATATTAATCCTCAATCAGCTCATATTCGCTTAATAAATCTTCAAGATCCTCTAATGACAAGTCACTAAATCCATAGTCGGAAGATGTCTTCTCCGCATGTTCTTTGCTGATACAGTGATCAACCACCTGTTCAATGGCTTCAATATAATACTGGTTTAAATTAAGAATCATTTCTTCTGAAAACGCAGACTTGGTATAGGTTGTGCTAAGGGCCAGGCTTCCGTTATAGATGGCTACATTTAGCTCAATCGGATTCATGCGGGCAATGTGCTCGCCCATGCTTTCTCCCGGTTTAAAATGCGAGGCATGAACCCACCCGGAATTTGCAGATGCTCCGATCTCTCCCAAATAGTTAAATAGAATTGGAGCCTTCTTCTCCGCCTGTAACTCCGGCATCCGGGCCACATATTTCAGCGCTCCATAGCTGAAGCCTTTATGAGGTACCTTGCGCAATCCTTCTTTCACCCGTTTGATGGTGA
>NZ_JACYVQ010000024.1:0-18266 GCF_014842675.1 Paenibacillus sp. CFBP 13594 | reverse complement strand
TCTCCAATAAAGTATTGAAAAGAGCGATAAGCTCATTTTGAATCTGACGAGATTAAAAATCTCATTTGTGCTCCAGTCGATCCAAGCCAAGGCTCGTTTCAAACTTTCGCGTTCATTCTGCAAGCAGAATGTTTACTCACTCGTTGTTCAGTTTTCAAAGATCAAACACGGTTTGTTTCACTTCATTTTCGTCTCAACCAAGTTTCGGCGGCGACTTAAATAATGTAACACATTTCGTTTGTTTTCGTCAAGAACTTTTTTTAATTTCTTTTTTGAAGCTTTAGTTCTTCACTTTTCCTCTGAAGAATTTATCGTTTGTTGACGATAATCTCGTTTGAGGAACGAAATATAATGTATCATATATCATGAATGAGAGTCAACATCTTTTTATAAATTATTAAACAAACAAAAAAGGAAGGTTTCCCCTCCCTTATGTGATCAATATAACGTCAGACTTCGGGAGGAGGTTATGCCTCTATCCAATACCGAATCTCCCGGCCCTCTCCTCCGATCGATGGCCATCCTGCCGATTCTTTTACAATAGTACGAAAGACCAGCTTACGTATAACCAATGGCAGATCTTCTCGAACAAATCTTAACTGCGGATGATGAACAAGTTCATTCATGCTCCACGGCTCCTTGCGACTTCTTAACACACGCAGCAGCAGTTCTGAGCATTCACTCATTTTGGACATTACGGAAAACTCACAGGCAAGCAGGACAAGCTCTACTCGCTGCTCCAGCGTCTCCGAGCTTACGGTAAGCTCTTGATATAGTTTCCATAAAGCGCGATCCAGATTCTGCACATGTGTCCAGACGGCATGATCCGGGTATATCCCCTGTTCAATCAATACAATTCTTGCCCAGTTCCCCAGAGCCTCTAATACATTGTAGTAGGCGTCTACAACATGGCCTTCCTGAATATGACGTTTGGCCTCCACATACATTCTCAAAAAACTGGTGAATTCATGAAGCAGCATCTGCTCACGCAATTCTGCCCCAAAGGTAGACAGTTCTTCTCGCAAATCACTTAATGCGCTGTCCGCTTCCCAGATAATCTCACCTTCAATTAGACACTGGGTGAGATTATTATGATTTCCGGTAACTACACTACTCTTTAATTCATGACGGCTTGCATAGATCATCTGATAACGAAGATCACCATATCTGTAATGTCCCACTGCCGACTTCAATTGATCATCATTATGAACAACAAGTACTAATAATTCGAAATCTTGAATTAGGGAGCCGTGGAATCGCTCTCCCGGGTGGGAATAAGCGATAGCCCCAACTGCCCCTGTCTCTTCCGACTGTTCGGACAAAAAAGCAAGGTTCTTTAATTCCACGATTCCCTCCATACATTTCATGGCAGATAAGCGCCAAGTCAGTTATAATGTAATTCTACATCCAGACTGAAGTTTCCTTCTTTTCCAGGTCCGATACTACTCATACGATAGGAGCATTTTTCATGATTTTTAAATCAGCAAAAATTAATGCTTTTCGCACTTGGGGATTACTACTGACCATGCTAGGTATGGGCCTAATGATACTCGGAACAGCCGGGATTGTTTTCTGGGGACATGCAGGCAAGGTATTCGCAGCTGTAGGGCTCGTCATCGGACTGATTGCCATGATGGCCAGTCTAGCCATTTATTTTTGGGCGGGTATGCTCTCCACCAGTGCAGTACAAGTCGACTGTCCGGAATGCGGGAAGTTAACCAAAATGCTTGGCAAAACGGATCGGTGTATGTTCTGTCATACCATCCTCACCCTGGACCCTAATAAGGCCAACATGACCAGTCAGCAACTGAAAGCGCCTTCTACAACAGTTCCCCCCACCGATGGTTAGCACGATATGATCTCCAACCGCTAAATGTCTTTTACCTTAATTTCATTGAAGAACAAAAAAAGGCCCGGTATGTTTACCGGACCTTTTTGGATTTGGCTTATAAGTGAGCCCTTATTGCTGTTATCAATAGCTAAAATATGAAGTTAAGTTATAAGTTCTAAGACCAATAAAACGGTAGACCGCACGTATGATGATACCCAAGGGGAAACTTTGAACTTAGCGAAAATAAATTGAAGCAATCAGACACTCTGAGTTCGAGTAAATTATTTTTGGTAACCAGCCTGCTTTAATACCTCCCATGCAGAGGCATTAGCAAAACTCCGATTCCATGCTGCTACTCCGCCCAGCTTCAACGAAGCAATCAAATCCACCCGCGCCTGAAGGGACACGGCATCTTCGATCCATATTTTCTTGGTAGCTCCGTCTTCCTTATATTCCACATAGTTCTGTCCACTTGCCTGATCCAGTTCAGGTTTGAGTTTCTTCTCTTGGATCAGCTCCACAATGGCATTCATGCCCACCGCTTTGGAAGACACTTTAACCTCACCCTGATCATTCGTCTCTTCCGTCCAGATCCGGGTATAGAGCGGAACCGCCATGATCAACTTGTTAGAAGGGACTTCATCCTCCTCAAGTATGCGTCTCATGGAAGCCTCGGTCCAAGGCAGAGATGCTACCGAACCTGCCTTGGGACTGGCCGCCCAATGTTCATCATAAGCCATCACCATAACATAGTCTGCAAAAGAACCTAATGCACGGCGGTCCAGAAAGGCAGACCACATCTCACTGTTTGATTTCGGTGTTACATCGATTGATAACATCAATCCATGTATACGTGCCATCGCCTTGATCTCGCGCACAAATTGCGTAATGTTAGGCCCGTCATCTGTATACACGTTCTCAAAGTCGATGTTAATACCATCCAGTTGATACGTCTGCGCATACTCTAACATCTGCTCAATAATATGAGTGCGTGTCTCGTAAGTAGCTACAGCTTCTTTTGTAACGTCCGGGTCAAAGCTGTTATCCATGAGTCCCCATACTTCCATACCCGAACGGTGAGCCCAGTTCACATAAGCTTGGTTTCCCTTGCTTTTCACCGTGCCCTGTCCATCCGTAATATGAAACCATGTGGGGCTGACCACATTCACACCAGGCATTTTACCGATAGAACCCACATCAGGCTGACGATTGTACACGGCTTCCCAAACCAGATTTACCGGTTTATTCTGCCACTTCTTCTCTGCTGCAGTCAGCGTATACTTAGGCAAGTCCACCTTCTTTTTCTCGGTGAGGACAATATAATCATTATCTACATATCCGGCATATCCATTATCAAGTTGAACAAAACTCTGTTTATCACCCGTCTGCCATACACGTACCCGTGCATCCTTTTCCATATCGGCAATGATTGGTGAGGATTCTCCCCCACGTTTATATAACGGCACGGTCTTGTCCGCTTTGGATGATAATGTATCAATCTCTGCATACTGTATCATGTCTCCACCACGCATCAGCAGCACAGCACCTGTTACTGAATCTTCCTGTACGGTTATGCCATATACTTCTTTCAAAGGTTTGAGCGGAATATAGGCTTCTCCGTCCTTAACCTCAGGCTTAACTGTCATAGGATAATCTTTGTGATTAAGTTCTGCTTGTGTGCTTCCATCTTTCATATGAAGGACTCGCTGAGGAGAGGCAATAATGATATCTCCCGATTCTGATTCATAACGTATGCCTGCATCAATCGCTTCTTGCAGAACATCTACAGGCAACTTGAGTTGATCTCCTGTACCCAGAGCGTCTCCATCCATCAGTTGCCCATCTACAAAAATAGGCTGGCTTCTTCCTACCCAGTCGGGGTCTTCATAAGTCTGGTTCAACCATACATTCGTTATAAGCCAGTAAGCCCCCCCGGCGATCAGACAAGCCCCGAGAAAACCGGGCCAAAATGAACGTCGCTTCTGACGTGTATATCTGCTTTTTCTACCCAAACGTCTACCTCCGTTAATTATGCTGATCATAGGGATGTGCGCATAAGTTGTTATCAAAATGAGTGTTTTGCATAAATGCTAAAAAAAAACGTGAAGAATCCATACTGAATTCTGCACGTTAATATTGTAATTCAACTCTCTTAATCCCTGCAACTTTTGCAAACGCCATATACTTCCAATCGGTGACCGTGTACTTCGAATCCTGTACTAGACTCCGCCTGAAGCTCTACACTTTTGAGTGAAGGATAGCTGAAGTCTTCAATCTTGCCGCATTGATCACAGATAACATGATAATGATCCGTCACATTGGCATCGAAGCGACTTGAATTATCTCCGTATGTCAATTCCCGGACCATGCCAGCTTCCAGAAACATCTTCAAATTATTATATACCGTTGCCACGCTCATACTGGGAAATTGGGGTTCAAGGGCTCGGTAAATTTCATCGGCTGTCGGATGCCCCATGGATTCCATCAGATAGTTCAATATGGCATGACGCTGGGGTGTAATACGGACACCGGTCGTTTTCAGATGCTCCAACGCATGTTGGACACGTGTTGCCATAAAACCCACCGCCTTACCTTTCATTCTCTGGTGAAGAGTAAGTTACTGTCTCCTCGCTCAGAGTTGATTCCCGGCCATTAAGAACGACAATCCATCTTTCATGCCGTGTAATCTTGCCAGTGTACATTTATTGTACGGCGATTACAAGTTTATTGTCAACGCGGCAGTCAAGGAACCTCTGTAGAATCCTGCTGGGAATTTGGTCCGTCCTCGGTAGTCTGTTCCAGATTCTCAGCCGTATCTTCAGAATCAGGTGTAACTGTTTCAGGCGTAGATACAGCCGGGTTGCTCTGAATGGTGAGATCACTGTTGCCTTCAATTTTCACCCTGTACTCGCCCTCACCGAGCTGGCCTTCTATGGTTTTATTCTGTACTTTGAAAGGTAGATCCGTACTTAGATCTCCATAACTGCTGGAACCCGCAAGACTGTAGTCTCCACGATCAGGAAGTAATACGTTAATGGCTCCCACCGCACTGTACACATCCCAGTCCCCTCCGACTTTGGTAGATACGATGTTAATGCTGCCATTAAGCGATTGGGCTTTGATTCCCAGATTGGCTCCATCCAGCGTAATATTGCCGTTGCGTGTCTCTGCGATGAATTCACCAACGGAGTCCGCAATACTGATACTTCCCACTTGTGTAGCAAGATCTACATCGCCGGAAATACCGCGAGCCTTCATGTCGCCACGGTTACTGTCCAGATCGACATTACCAATGGCATTGGCTACAATGACATCCCCGTTCAACGTTTTCCCGGAGATATCTCCAACAGCATTGGTAATCCGGATACGTCCGTTACCCGTTTCGGCCAGTATGGTACTAATGGCTTCCGGACGGTTTAATAATATCGCTCCATTGGACGTTCGAATATCCAGATTAAAACGACGATCATCCGGGATCGTAATGGTAAGATTCATCCGTGGCTGCGTTTTTTCATTGTCTCCATAAGTCTTGCCTGTAGCTTTGATATAAATTACTTTTGTACCATCGGCCTCTACAAAAGAGGCTGCTGCAACGGCCTTTGCCTGTACTTCCGTCGTCTGATCTACCCAGATCACCGTCCGTACTTCAATCTCATCCGTATCTCCGCGTTGTACCGAGATATCTCCATTGACACCTTCAACCACCAGGTCTGACGTATCCATGCGAACAGGTACACGAATCGTGCCCTTATCCTCCATATATCCTGCCGCTTGACTGTAGTCCATGGATGCCGCTCCGAGATTTAGACTCACTCTATTCCATAAGTGCATGTAGTGATCCTGCTCGGTGACGATAAATACGGAAGCTGCCAAAATCAGTGAGGTTAGAATGCCTTTGGCATCGGGTCTGAAACGTACTTTGATTTGCTCATCAGGATTGCTCGGGTTATCCGATTGCACCTTGTTTCTTCTGCGTGTCCACAGGAACAGCACAATATATTCAACACCTAAAACAACGAGCAAAAATGGCCACCAGTCCACCATCTCATATACATAGTCAGTTCCCCACCGTTTATCCAAAATCAACAGCACACCGACCGCTATGATTAAGGCGGCAGCCGTATAGCGGCCAACCCGGACTTTACGGTTCATCACGTTCCCTCCTTGTATCGTTTCCACTACATTTTTTTCTTGTTCAACATCACCCAGAATTCACGACCAAACAGAAGCAAACCGCCTACGATCATGAGAACCGCAAATGAATATCCGCCGTACATGGCGAGAAGCTCTTGAAACCAACGTGGTTTGCGGAAAAACAGCACCATCAAAGACCCTCCCACAATCAGAAGTAATCCAAACGATATGCCTCTCTCCCAAACCATCATTGCATCTCTTGTAGAACGTTCATTGTTTATCGGCTTGTCCGAAGTTGCCTGGGTCGCTGCTCTACGTCTGCGCATCATGACCCAATCTGCAGATTGCAACACATCATATACATTGTAAAAGTAAATAACCGGAATACACAAAGCCAGTAAGATGAGCAATGGCACATTGATCTGTATACCAATAGATGAGAAGTACAACACTGCTGACAGATCAAGCAAAACAAGCAGCATAAAGGTCAAACCTCTCATGTACAATCTCAGATAAATATGACCCAGGCCAGGAATAATGGCACTCAGTAATCCCGCGATAAACTTGTGAGTCCGGTTTCTGACCGGTTTGGCCTGGACTGAACGGGTCTTTTTGTTCAATTGACGTCTCCGTTTCATAACATACTCCTCTCTTCTGATCTGACCTTCCGCTCTTCATGCATTTGGTTAGATAGTACCCTAAAGAGCAAGGAGAGTAACTGGAAGAAATATGGATATGACCAAAAACCCTCCGGCACTACTGGCCTGGGGAGGGTTGTAATTCATTTATTCGATCGACACCTTGGTAACGTGTTCCCATTGTCTTAACTTGGATACCAAGCCTACCGTTTGGAAATCATGCGGTACCTGAACATGTAACACAATCTCAATTTTACGTTCAACCGAGACCATCTCTGCATAAGCCAAGTCTTGTTCATTCACGGTAATTTTACGAATTTTGATCTTTTCCTGCTCCATACATGAAGACAGTTGTTCGAGAAAACCGGGTTCTGACAAGGTATGAAGTGTAACAACATGCAGTTTGTTCCCTCGTAAATACCTTAGCTCTAATTTGTTAAATACCCAGAGATTAAGTAATACCAGAACGGTGGATACGATAGAGGCAAAAAAGAATCCCGCACCTGCTGCGAGCCCAATGGCTGCAACAACCCAGATTGAAGCTGCTGTAGTCAGTCCGGTAATGGATTTTCCCGTGAAGAGAATTGTCCCTGCTCCCAGGAATCCGACACCAGTAATTACAGCAGTAGCCAGACGCGCTGGATCGATCCTTACATTTAATTCATTAGCAAAATCTTTAAAGCCATAAACAGACAACATCATAATCAGTGCGGAACCAAGACATACCAGGATATGGGTACGCAAACCGGCAGCATGATTGGACCGTTCCCGCTCCAGGCCTACGAGCCCTCCAAGCAGCATAGCCAGCAATAATCGTAATAAAATGTGCCACTCATCAATGAACCAGGGATCGCCCAAAGTCGGTATTCCTCCTCAAGTTGTTAATATTATTAAAGTTTATTCTTGTGAAAAGTCGTTAATTCCACTCCAGGTGCAATCTGTGTGACTTCCACGGGATTAAAACCAAATTTGGTGTACAGATTCACTGCGGGTTGATTCAGCGTTCCTGTGGAGACGATATAACGCGGAAGATCCGCATGCTGTTCCAACACATAGGTCATCAAAGATGCCGCAATTCCCTTGCGAAAGTGATCCGGGTGCACCATCATTCGTGTAATGGTCAGTGTATTCTCCTCTTCCTCTGCTACAGCGACAGCCCCGATAAGCTCTCCGTCATCATGGATACAACCATAAAAACTCTCTCCACAATCCCGAAGTGTCTCCATCGTATCCATCAAAGGAGGAATCTCCTGAAATCCGATGATTTCGGCTTCCAATCGATAGGCCACATGTTGTAGTCTCCATAACTGTCCCAACGTCTCCAGATCACTCAGTGACAATGGTTGAATGTTCATATCCGTTCCCCCGTCCAAAATACATTTGTATCTATCAATACCAAAAAGAGGCTGTCACAGGGACGAGCCTCTTTCTGTCCGGCCTCACCGGAAGGATTAGCGGTTCAGTACATCTGCAAGCAGTTGGTTGGCTAGAGCGGGATTCGCCTTGCCTTTACTTTCTTTCATAACCTGACCAACAAGGAAGCCAATGGCTTTTTGTTTACCAGCTTTATAGTCTTCCACGGATTGAGGGTTATTTGCTACAACCTGCTCAACGATGGCAAGAATGGCGCCTTCATCACTAATCTGCACAAGACCCTTCTCTTCAACGATCTGCTGTGGAAGCTTGCCGCTCTCCAGCATTTCCTTGAATACCGTTTTGGCGATTTTGCTGTTAATGGTGCCCTTCTCCAGCAGGCCGATCATCTCGCCCAAACCTTGACCTGTCAGTGGGACCTGAGTCACCTCAAGATTGCTCGTATTCAGGTACCCCAGCAAGTCGCCCATGATCCAGTTGGATACGGATTTGGCATCCTGAGTGAATTTCAAGCTATCTTCGAAAAGATCAGCTATAGCCTTGGATGAAGTAATAACCTCTGCATCATAACTAGGTAATCCGTAATCAGCCGTGTAACGAGCTTTACGTTCGTCTGGGAGCTCAGGTATGGTAGCCTTGATGCGCTCTTTCCAGGCTGCATCAATATGCAGCTTCACGAGATCCGGGTCCGGGAAATAACGGTAGTCATGCGCCTGTTCCTTACCACGCATCGACAGTGTTTTTCCTTGAGCTTCGTCCCAGCGACGCGTCTCCTGAACCACTTCACCGCCATCATCCAGAATTTCAGCCTGACGATATTGTTCATATTCGAGACCACGCTGCACACCACGGAAGGAGTTCATGTTTTTCAGCTCAGCTCTTGTTCCCAACTTCTCCTGTCCATGTGGACGCAAACTGATGTTGGCGTCACAACGCAGTGAACCTTCTTCCATCTTCACGTCCGATACATCACAGTACTGCATGATTGCACGCAATTTTTCAAGATACGCACGTGCTTCTTCCGGAGAGGAAATCTCAGGTTCAGATACAATCTCCACCAGTGGAGTACCCACACGGTTGAAATCCACCAAAGACGCGTATCCGCCATCGATATGTGTAAGCTTCCCTGCATCTTCTTCCAAGTGAAGACGTGTGATGCCAATTCGTTTTGTTTCACCATTCACTTCGATATCAATCCAGCCGTTCTCACCGATCGGTTGATCAAATTGCGAAATTTGATAGGCTTTTGGTGAGTCGGGGTAAAAGTAGTTTTTACGGTCAAACTTGCTGACATCAGCAATCGTACAATTGAGGGCCATCGCTGCCTTCATGGCGTAGTCTACCGCCTGACGATTCAGTACGGGCAGTACGCCCGGATGTCCGAGACAGACCGGGCAGGTATGGGTGTTCGGCGGAGCTCCAAAAGCTGTGGAGCAGCCACAGAAAATTTTGGAGTTCGTATGCAACTCCACGTGGACTTCAAGTCCAACGACCGTTTCATATTTAGATGCGGACATTTCTATATTCCTCCGTTCCGGGCAGTCTACAGCTGCGGACGCTGCTTGTGGAATTCTGTATTTTGTTCAAACGCATGCGCTACACGCAATACGGTTGTTTCATCAAAGGCTTTACCGATAATTTGCAGGCCGACAGGCAATCCATCCGAGAATCCACATGGAATACTAACAGCAGGTACACCAGCCAGATTGACCGGAATCGTCAAAATATCGTTCAGATACATCGTAAGTGGATCATCCACCTGTGATCCGAGTTTGAACGCCGTAGTTGGCGCAGTTGGTCCAATAATCACATCATATTTGGCAAATACATTGTCGAAATCCTGTTTGATCAATGTACGTACCTTCTGTGCTTTCAGATAATAGGCATCATAGTAACCCGAACTGAGTGCATACGTTCCAAGCATGATACGTCGTTTCACTTCGGGACCAAAGCCTTGGCTCCGAGACTGATGGTACAGATCCAACAAGTTGTCCGGATTGTCTGCACGCACGCCATAACGTACACCATCAAATCGAGCCAGGTTTGAAGAAGCCTCTGAAGATGCGAGCAGGTAATACGTAGCCACCGCATATTCGGTATGCGGAAGGGATACTTCTTCCCATGTTGCCCCGAGTCCTTCAAGAACTTTCAATGCAGACAAAACCGTTTCTTTCACTTGTGGATCGACGCCTTCACCGATGTATTCCTTCGGAACAGCAATACGAAGTCCTTTAACATCACCTGTAAGTCCGCTCAAATAATCCGGAATCTCTACTTTTGCAGATGTCGAATCTTTGGCGTCATATCCGGCAATAGCTTGCAACACATAAGCAGAATCTTCAACATTTTTCGTCAAAGGTCCAATCTGATCCAAAGATGATGCAAATGCTACCAATCCAAAGCGGGAAACAAGTCCGTACGTTGGCTTCAATCCAACAACACCGCAATACGAAGCAGGTTGTCTGATGGAACCACCTGTGTCTGATCCGAGTGTAAAGTATGCTTCTCCCGCAGCCACAGCTGCTGCAGAACCACCACTGGAACCTCCTGGAACACGATCAAGTGCCCATGGATTACGTACAGGTGAGAAACTTGAATTTTCATTGGAGCCGCCCATGGCGAATTCGTCCATGTTGAGTTTACCAATAGTTACGGTGTCCGCAGCTTTCAATTTCTCGACAACTGTCGCGTCATACACCGGGTCGAAATTACGAAGGAATTGACTGCCACACGTCGTGCGCAGTCCGTTTGTAACGATGTTATCCTTAATACCTACAGGCAGACCAAAGAGCAAACCTTTCTCCTCGCCGCTAACCAGACGGTCATCCAGTTGACGTGCACGAGCGCGTGCTTGTTCTTCATCCAATGCCAAATATGCTTTAACTTTATCATCATGCGCGCCAATGTTCTGATACGCCTGATCCACCAGATCGCTGACCGACAGCTCTTTGGCATGCAACTTGTTATGTAACTCAGGCAACGATTGTTCAAATAAACTCACAGTTTTTGTCCTCCTTCCGGTTATCCGTTATTCCATTACAGCAGGCACTTTAAACTGCCCGTCTTCTTCTTCCGGTGCATTGCGCATCACCTGTTCAATCGACAGACTTTCTTTGGTCTCATCTTCACGCATAACATTGCTTACGTGCAGAACGTGAGTGGTGGGTTCGATGTCTTCCGTATCCAGCTCATTCAGCTTTTCTGCATATTTTAAAATCGCGTTCAGCTGACCTGTCAGGGTCTGTTCTTCTTCAGCAGTCAAGTTGAGCCGGGCCAGCTTGGCCACATGCTGAACGTCATTATTCGAAATACTCATTAGCGGATGCCTCCTTCATTCGTTCTAATTCCCGAAACGACCTGAAACGAATCGCTCGTTTAACGGGCTAAAGTCTCAAGATAACTTTTTTCATTATAGGTGAGATAGTTCGACAATTCAATGCAAATGACCTGACGGGCTTCCAGGAAGCTAAAATCAAACTTATAAAATAAAAAAGAGCCGGCATCAGCCGACTCTTAAAATTCTAGATCCATGCACGCAGATTAACCTGCTTTATAAAATCCGCCTGTGACATAACATCGTTCGCGGTTTCCTCTTCCTCTTCCACAGCTTGAAAATCTCCGTTCATCAAATGATGAAACAGCTTCTCATTGTGTGTCGCAAGGGCGTAATCTATCAACGCTTCTCGCTCGACCCGCTCAGCTTCCTGCTTCAGCAGAACCTCTTCCAGATCGACGTCGCCGGATGGAACAAAAAAGTTCCGGTTCACCTGCGGCACTCGAAGCACGTAATCGAACGCATTGTCCGGATTCCGGTCATAAGCGATGATGAAACCATATTCCCCCACAGGAAGATTCTGCTCAAACGCATCCGCGACGATGACAACCTTCTCTCCTAATCGCAGCATCGTCTAACCTCCTGGTAGTCTATCATTAATATTTATTTGTATAGTCTACTAGAAAAGAATAACGATGTCTAGGAATACTAGAATTAAACAACATATTTGTGCAAAATCTTTTTTTCCATTTTTAAAATGATGTTATTTCGGATTTCGTGCACCTGGCTTGCGTTGTGATCGAATTACGACAAACCAATATATTATCAGCGGCGTGGGAAATCCCGTGATACCCCATAATCCCCATAACCAAGGGAAACGTCCACGTCTGCGTGCGTCCTGAAAGATCCATGTGCCCTGAACCAGGAGAAAAATGCCAAGCAATATAAGCCATAGTGGAGAAATTTCATCCAATGAATAATGCATTTTATTCATGACGAACCTCCTTCCGGCGCCGTCCAGCCCAGATCACAGCCAAAATCACCGCAACAGCTGTACCAAGAGCCTGGATACCTAAATATAGAGCTGGAGCAGATACGAACAATAATGTACCGAACACAATGGCAAGCAGTCCAACCAACCAGAAACATATCATCTCGATCCAATTGGCTCGACGTCTAATCTGTCTCCGTTCCCTGACTTGAGCTTCAAGTGCACCCAAAGAAGGAATACTTGTCGGCTCAAATGCATCATCCAGCACTTTCATGTGTTGCTGCAAACGTTCTACAACTTCATGTTCCTGTGCATCATCTGATCTGCTCATCCTTATTCCAGCTCCTTTCTTAACTGACGGAGACCATAAGCTGTGCGTGACTTCACCGTTCCCGCAGGAATACCCAGCATTTCCCCGATCTCTTCATACCCGTATCCATAATAATGCTTCAGTAGCACTGCAACACGATGTTCGGGTGTCAGTCTTGTCATCGCATCCATGACATCTGTCCATTCTTCATTTCGTGTCTCAAGCTGCCAGCGGAATCGACGTACAGCCTGATCCCGAATGAGAGCAAGCCAGTTCTGTTCTCTCTTCTTACGTCTTGTCTTATCGATATAGATGCGGGTCGCAATGGTGATCATCCATGATGAAAAGGCAGACGTGCCATCATATCGATGGATATTTTCCATACAACGAATCATCGTATCCTGCACCGTCTCTTCTGCAAGGTTAGCGTCCATTGTCACTTTGACAAGATACTTATACACAAACGTGTAGTGACGTTGCAACAACGCTGCGAGTGCGCTATCGTCTCCTGATACTGCTCTGCGTACCTCTTCCAGCTCAGCTGCCTTTATCATGAAATCACCTGCTTCCCGTTCAATCTGGAGTTAATACGACTGACTCTGCAAAAACGTTCAATGAAATTAAAAAAAATTAAAACCCGACAATTTCCCGGGCAATCAGACTTGATTCCGGTAATCTTGCAGCTTGTCGAACCACGGTTGGTTACGGGCTCCGTTTCTTAAAACACGGCTTGTCCATATATTCTGCTGAGACTTCATCATTTCTTTGGCCACGCTAGGGTTATGTATTAAAGCTCGCTCAGTACCCGTTTCTCTGTTCCCACTTTCCAATATGCGACGGTTTTCCTCAATGATCGGATACTCGACACGCTGATTCAACGGAATAACTCTTGGTTTCTCCACTTTGATATTCCCCACTCTCTCATGATCTATATAAGTTGAACTAAAGATTATTTACATTGACACTACGATGACAGAATAACCTTCCAATCGCTGTTATCCCCAGATTTTTTGATTCCCTTTTCCGAAGGGGAAAATCCGGAGATAGCTTATGCTTCCGATGCAGCTTTCTTTCAGTAAGCTTTTAGGCGAACGCTTCGCTTTTTCGGGTTTTTTCTGTCCTCTCCGTTATTGTGTAAATGATTAGTTCAACTTATATACTGTTTTCTTGAATTTTGTTATTTCTAAATCAATCTGTACTTGCTTCTAACTTGCTATTGGTCTCAAACTGGCTTGTGATGAAGCGCATCTTGCATCTCTATGTAACGTAAAAAGGGCTAATTCTGTGATAAAAAGGGGCTGAAAACAAAAAAAGAACGCAAACCGGGTATAGACCACAGTCTGCGTGCTTCGCGAGGTTGGGTGTTTCTTGGTAATGCTTCAGTTAGATGATGCCTTAACGCTTGTAACAACTAATTGCTATTCTAATGAAAAAGTTGTCACTTGTCCAGACTTTCTTCACATATCATGTCGGATTATCTTGCGGACACGTAAGGATTGTTCTGTTTCTCATAACCAATGGTCGTTTTGGGGCCATGACCTGGATATACTTTCACTTCATCAGCAAAGGTGTAAAGCTTGTTCTGGATTGAATCAATCAGATCCCGTTCACGCCCTCCTGTCAGGTCCGTTCTGCCCACACCCATGCGGAACAGCACATCACCGGCAAACAGGTCGTTATCACAAAGCAAACTTACACTGCCTGGGGAATGTCCAGGTGTATGGAACACTTTAAACGTTTGACCAATCAGATTCAGCTTCTGCCCTTCGTCCATGGCATATTCAGCAGGATCTGTCGAAAGGGGTGGTGTCGCCTGCGGCCAATTCAAAGATCCATTTAATTTCGGGGTGGTGAGCCAGTCACTCTCCAAGTCATGAAGATAAACGGGACATCCCTTCAATTTACGGATCTCATCTACCCCGCCCATATGATCAAAGTGAGCATGTGTGAGGAGAATGGCTTCGATCTCCAAGTCTTGGATCGCTTTAAGCAGCGGCCCTGGATTCATGCCTGGATCGATAATGACGGCTTTGCCCGGATCATCTCCTTGTAGAAGATACGCATTGGTCTGAAGCGGGCCTAGTGTAAACGTACGAATGTTAAGCATATCGGCTTAGTAACCCGAAATCAGTTCACGCAGCTCACGGATAATGGCCGCATGTGACTCCGTTCCTTCCCCATAACGTTTACCAATCTCTTGACGCGCTACAGCCAAATTTTCTTGATAATCTGCTGCCTCACGATCCGGATTAAGGCGTTTGAATTCAATCATGACTTCCTGTACATGCTGCGGACGAGGTCCCCACTGACCTAACACATGACCACCTGTATCTGCAAAAATAACGACTGGCACGGAACGGCCACCCATCGTCAGGAACTCATCCATCACTTCCGGGTGGTTCTCCATAATCAGAACTTCAGTTGGAATTCCTGAGATTTCAAGCGCCTGGAACACAACCGGAATATTACGGACAACATCCCCGCACCAGTCAGCTGCCAGAATTAACACACGCAGATCATCGCGATGGTTCAGACTCTCAAAAAACTCACGATCCTCTTCGTTCGACCAAGTAAAGCTATCATAATTGGCCTGGAATTCACTTTGGTTCTTGGTCATACTCTCGATAAAATCCTTCGGTGGCAGACCTTTACCGAATTTGTGAGACAAGTTGGGTTTACCCATGACTAGACACTTCCTTTCTTTTTACGAGCATTCATCCATTTAATAAGTACATAAACGATCATAAGGGCGAGAGCGACAAGCAAAATAGGCATAACATATGGTGCCGCTTTCTCATCAATATGCTTCCATTGATCTCCAAGAATCATCCCTAAATATATAAACAATGCAGTCCAAGGTATAACAGCGAGTGTAGTAAGCAAGATGAATTTACCTGTGTGCATTTTCGTGATGCCAGCCGGGATGGAGATTGCATGTCTTACCACCGGAACAAAACGCGCTGTAAAAATGACACCTGTACCATACTTGCGAAACCACTCCTCGGAATGGTCGATGTGTTTTTTCTGGATGAGTATGTATTTACCGTAGCGTTCAAGTACAGGTCTGCCGCCATAACGGCCAATCCAGTAAATAAATAACTGGGCAATCACACCGCCCACCGTACCAAAAATCATAGCACCGAAGAAGTTGATATTACCTTGTGAAACGAGAAAACCTCCATACGCCAGCACAATTTCGCTTGGGATAACTTCCAACATTAATCCAAGCATGATTCCAAAGTAGCCAAGACTTTGAATCCAATCGAACAATTGGCCAACAAGGTTATGAATAAAGTCCATCTCAACCCTCTTTCTCCATCCTGATTGGCGGTGCCCCTCCGCACCATGGATGTTCGTCCCTATTTTATCACAGGGCTGTGGACGTTGCTACTTCACAAGGTTGGGATAGTGTCCCGTTCGTAGCAGTCCGCATATGGTATGGGGAGAGGAGCGTGAGAAGATGTCACACAAGTCAATACCCGGTTCTCCGCCGGTCAAACATACGCAATCCGGTCAAAACCTTCCTTCCGCCAGAGGGATTCGCCGGGCATGCAGCAAGGAATTGTACCGGACAGCCAAAAGGCTAAAAGTATATGTCTCTCCCGAACGGATGAAGCAGGCGGAAGAATATTATTACGGTAAGGTGATTGCTAATCTGCTCTGGATTGGGGAGAATCGCGACAACCGCAAGAAATTATGTGAGTGGTGGAACACGGATGTCAGTGCAGAGATCGCCGCGATGTGGGAAGTAGATGTTGAACCATTAAAAGATGCGTTTCAGCATGCATTTGGCGGTTATCGTCTGTAGGAATGGAGAAATGAAAAGCTTCGATCTCGGTGGAATTCGGGGGCACCTCTGGCTTGCGGTTGGAGCAGAGCATGGAGCCGACCACCACGGGGAGCATGAACATAAACTGGGATTATGAACATAAACACCGAGTAATTTTTCATGCTCAAGCCCACGAGTGGTAACGAACCTGAGATGTCTTATTCAAGGATTTGAAGCACTCTTAGAAATCTAAGGAATCTGAGACACGTTATATCGGAATTTTTGGACTTTTATAGGGTTTTTGTTAGGGGATTTCCGGAAATAACGTGTCTGATGTTCCTTACAATTTAAAGGAGGAGGTAAAGGATAAATAAGACGCCCTGTGTTCCTTAGAAAATGGTATACCCATCCGCCAGGAGCAACGAGCTTGGACCCTCAGACTTTTCAGACGCTGACATCCATCAGTCATTCAAGGGCTCTGCTTGGTCAACTCTTGAGTAAATGGAGGAGAAAAAGCTGAAGCAAGCCTGCGCAGGTTCTCTCCATAGCCTGGAGCATGTTCTTCCAGTACAAAACGACGATCATTGCGAACGTTTCCTGCTTCCACTTCCTCAGCCAGCAGTTGATACCGTTCATACATCTGTACACCAGCGGCGGCAGTCTGTTGGGCTCGATCTCTATATCCTGCCTTCCATTCCCGCCGCGCTGCCTGCTCCATCCAATACAAAGCCGTGGATTGGCCAATGCCATCATACCGATTCAATGCGATCGCTTGTTCAAAATATTCTCCAGCCTGCTGTCCTTCGCCGAATTGGGCTGCCAATCGTCCCAGTTCAATGTAAATCTGAGGATGCATCGGGGAATGGGACAAGCTGTACAAAAGGAGTGATTCTGCTTCTCGTCCCGGGAGGGATCGTGCAAGGGATATCACGATATCGGGTCGATTCGGATTCGATTGAAAAGCAGCCATAAGATGCACCTTCTGTGCTGGAGTGCCATCCGGTTCAGACATCGCCTGACGGTACTGCACTTCTGCTATGGCATATCGGAAGGTCAGCCAGAATGTTCCACCAATCCAGAAAAGGATGATCATCACTGTCGATACCCTTATTAGCCGAGCAGTTACTCGCTGAAGAATATGAAAGAAGGAACGCCACATCGGGACATATAATAAACGGGTGTGGATTGATAGAGACCGCAAGAAAAGAAATCTGGATCTGGATTTAGATCTCAATTTAGATCCCGATTTGGATCTGATGGGAGTGTATTTCACTGTTACGCCGGATCGCTGGACCCCCTCTGTTTCCGTCTTCAATGCAGTTGCCCAAGCACCAAGCCAGATGAAAAGCATCCAAAATACTGTAAAGCTCCAGTCAAAGTCCATCGCCCCATGCAGGCCAAAAACAAGCACGGATGGAAAGAGCTGCGGTGCAAAATGAAAGATGCTTCGCAGGGTGAGGAGAAACCACCCTGCGACAAGCAGGATGCCGATCATGCCCGTGTCCAAGGCGAGATCAAGCAAGCCGTTGTGGACCTCGCCTCCAACATAAGGCGAGGATTGAATGGCGCGAAACATGTTGCGCCATGTATCTCCCCCGTGGCCGAGCCATGCGGCCTCGGTCCACAGCTGGAGGGCGTCCCGCCACATCTGTAGGCGGGACACCCCAGTGCCGACACCCGCCGCGAGGCGCTCGGCGGTGGAGGCCACGGCCATCAGTGCGGCGGCGGCTCCCGCCAGCACAATGGCCGTCAGGGCAGCGGTACGCGGAGCCTTGGCGGCGCCGCTGTGCCATAGACGGCACAGCAGCAGCGTGCCGAGCAGCGCAGCTGCCCATGCCCCGGCCAGTGCCAGCAGGCCGGGCACGGGTGCAGGCGCCAGCTGGGCAGCAGCCAGCTGGCGGTACAGCCAGGCTGCGCACGCCAGTGGCGCGGCCGTGGCCAGCAG
>NZ_JACYVQ010000023.1:0-30757 GCF_014842675.1 Paenibacillus sp. CFBP 13594 | reverse complement strand
GCATGGAGCTGACCAGTACTAATCGGTCGAGGGCTTATCCAAATATGCAAGTGATAATTCGCATGTTTCGTTTCGAATCTAGTTTTCAGAGAACGATCTCTGAAATGAAAATTGGTACATCACAGAACGTGTGTATGATTTTCAGTTCCATATCTGATTTCAAGAAGCTATGCTTCGACAAATCGCGTTTGGTGGCGATGGCGGAGGGGTTCCACACGTACCCATCCCGAACACGACCGTTAAGCCCTCTAGCGCCGATGGTACTTGGACCGCAGGGTCCTGGGAGAGTAGGACGCCGCCAAGCAATCTAAAGACACACTTGATGATATCGAGTGTGTCTTTTTTGTTTTTATTTTACACCGGGAAACAACTAACTTTACAGATCAGAGTGCACCAGGACCTACACTGTATGATTAGACTGACTATTGATTAAAGCTGCTATATGTATTTCATCTATTTGAATTCCAGACTCTCATAGCTTCGTTCAGCAACCTTTCAGTTGAATTTAACGTACGTTTCAGTGGGATGGGGTATAGTGAAGCCATGTAAAAACGAGGAGGACCATAATGAATATATCTCCTGCAGCCAGCTCCACAACATCATACATATCGACATCTTCGAGTTCGGACAATTCAAGTAGTTTAGAGAAACAAAAGACGAAGCTTGAGGCTCAACTGGAGAAAGTACAGTCCAGCAAGGACGATGAGAAGACGAAGGAGACAAAGACCAAACAGCTTGAACAGCAGATCAAGCAGATTGAGGCGCAGATTGCACAGCAAAGCTCTCAAGGATCCGGTACAGCCGTTGCTAAGGAGGCGCCACCTGCCCAACCTTCAGCCAATGGAAAGGGCATAGCTACCCCTAAGGAAATTGCGAACGCAACAACAGATAGCAATGGTCGATTTGATATACGTAATCTAGTTTAGGATATAAACAAGCCCTGCCCGATCTTTATGGATCGTGCAGGGCTTGTTTATGGTTTTTGTTAGATAATTTATAAAGTCTACCTACAATTTATCAACGTTCCATTTATCGTCTATCTGATACCACTATATTATCTGTTAACGTTATTCAGACTGCAACGCGTTGATTCGCTCCGTAAGGGAACGTTTTCTATAGTACAGGGCTATGGTAGCGAGAACCAGCATTTCGGATAGCGGTACGGCAAGCCAGACACCCGTGACACCAAAGAATGAAGGCAGGACTGCAATCAACGCAATCATGATGATCATCTCACGCGCAGCTGTGATCCAAATGGCCATTTTGGCATTACCAACAGATTGGAAATAGGTGCTCATGACAAAGTTAACACCCATAAACACATAGGCAAATGTAAATATACGTAATCCGTAAACGGCATTATCCGTTACGCCACTACTGAAGTTTCCAAAGATTTGCACGAAATAAGGTGCACCGATCTGAACGACAAGCAGTAACAATAGACCACATGCGAGAGCCGTTTTGGTGGCTAACCGTATCGTTTGTTGTACCCGTTTAACCTGACTTGCACCGTGATAATAGCTTATCAGAGGTTGGGCAGCGGATGCCAGACCCAGGAAAGCCAACAATACAACACCATGAATGTAGTTCAACACGGTAAAGGATGCTACACCATCCGTACCCGCAATGCGGTCCATGGAGATATTGTGAGAGACAGAGAAGACCGACATGCCAAGTTCAGCCAGAAAGCTGGGGAAACCAATGAGTAGAAGGGAAGCCAGCAGTTTGTTGTTCCATTTGAACCGGGTGAACGTGAGATTATTTGTTTTTTTGAAAAAATGAGTAAACAGGACAAGTAGCGCAAGAGAGGCCGATACGATGGTACCGATGGCCACACCGCGTACACCCCATTCGAGTACATACAATGTTACATAATTAATGACGATATTGGCCACAGCAAACGTAATCTGAGCGTACATGGACGTGTTGGGGTTCCCATCGTTTCGTACAAAAACAGAGAGTGCATTCTCAATGGTGAAAACAAACCCGAACAATAACATGATATTCATATAGTCCGAAGCAAACGGGAAGGTCTCGGCGTTAGCACCGAGGGAGTATACCAGCTTGTCTTTGAACGTAAATGCAGTATATCCAATGGCTATCGTAACTAGCATAATCAGCATAATGGATTTGGTGAAAATTTGTTTGGCTGATGTGATATCTTTTCTACCCATAGCGTTGGAGTACAACGTTGCCCCGCCCATACCAATCCACAGCGACATGGCAACAAAAAGCGTGTAGACAGGTGAGGCAATGCCGATCCCGGCCATCGCGGTAGAACCCAGTTTGTGTCCTACCATAATGCCGTCGATAATAAAATTAAAAGCAACTACCAGCATCCCCAATACAGAAGGCACGAGGTAGCTTATAAAAGCTTTGCCTACAGATTGCCCTTCCAATGGATGCGTCCAATTCGTATTCATAATGACCTCCGTTAGTAAACTGAATGTTCATTCTGTATTTAATAATACTGAACGTTCGTTCTGTATGATAACACGCCATGAATTCTCTTGGCAACTTTTGCGTTTAAATATCGTTTATGTGGTAGAGTAGGTGGATATTTATAAGGCGGGAGGAATCTCTTGATGAAACAAAATAAATACGATGAAGCTGAGTTTTTTAATAAATACAGTAAGATGGCTCGTTCCGTTCAAGGGCTGGATGCAGCGGGGGAGTGGCATGAACTGCAGACTCTTTTGCCTGATTTGAAGGACAAGCGTGTGCTGGATTTGGGATGTGGTTTTGGGTGGCATTGCCGGTATGCGCGTGAACAACAAGCGAGTTCAGTGATCGGTGTAGATTTGTCTGAAAATATGCTTCAGCGCGCTCGTGAAATGACGGACGATCCGCAGATCGAGTACAAGCAGCTGGCGATTGAAGATATTGATTTTGTACCGGGACAATTCGACGTTGTGATCAGTTCACTTGCCTTGCATTATATTGAAAGATTAGACACGGTGTACGCTAAGATCAATGATTGTCTCGTAGAAGGGGGCACATTTGTACTATCCTCCGAACATCCCATCTTCACCGCTCGCGCTGCGCAGGATTGGCATTACGGACCTGAAGGTGAGATCCTGCACTGGCCCGTGGATGATTACCACGATGAAGGGAAGCGTGTGGCGAACTTTCTGAATCAGGACGTGGTCAAATATCATCGCACACTGGCAACACATATAAATGAACTCATTAAGGCAGGGTTTGCTATTCAAAAGGTGGCTGAATCCAAACCATCACCAGAGATGATCGAACAGGTTCCAGGCATGAGAGACGAGAATCGGAGACCTATGTTTTTGATGATTGCTGCGGTTAAAGTATAACGATGAAAATGATACGTTAGACCAGAGAGCAGAAAGAAACTGAGGAAGTGGAGCGTTCGCCTAAAAACTTTCTAATAGAGATTTCTAACTAAGCAAACTTGAAGGATCAGTATGTTCAGTGATATTGAACATGCTGTTTTTTATTTTGCTACAATAATAAGAAATAATGTCCAAAAGAGGGAACCAAACCACATTAGACTCAGTCATATTAAGTGAGGTGAACAACAGTTGGATGATCAATTACTGGCACAGGCTCAGACTATAGACAATTACACACTTAGCAGCATGATGGATGACTACGGAAACGATGTGTGGAATTACGCTTATTTTCTGACCAAAAATGCCGAGCAGGCAGATGAATTGTCACAGGAGGTATTTATTCGGGCGTACTCGGGGATCGCTCATTATCGTGGAGATTGCTCATTGAAAACCTGGCTGTTGACGATTACTAGAAACACCACTTTTACATATCGAAAATCCAGATTTTTTCGTAGCAGTCTGTGGGGAGAGACGTTACCCATTGAGACAGAGCGTGGGGGTTCGAGCCAAAAAGTCATGATTGCAGAGCAGCCTGCACATCCTTCGGCCGAGATGGAAGTGATGCGTAAGGAGCATATCCATGAAATCTGGGATATTGTTCTGGCGTTGCCAAAGAAGTTCCGGGAGATTCTTTTACTGAATTTGAAATATGATCTTACGACGAGTGAGATTGCTGAGATGTTGAAAATCAGCTCAGGCACAGTAAAATCCAGACTATCCCGAGGTAAGGAGAAGGTACGAAAACAATGGGAGGAGCGAAGCAAATGAGACACAAGGATGAGCAATGGGAGAAGGAAATCCGGAAAGGACCGTTTGCGTCGTCTCCTTTTACAGAGGATCACAAGCGAAAGGTGCTTCAACAGGTGGAATGGATGAAGAAGTCGGAAGAGGGAAGCAAAGGAGACAAGCCAGAGAGCAGGTCCAGGTTGTCCAGGCCGTTTAGACCGCAAGTGAAAAATGCTTCACACAAGCGACGCCCTAGAAGAGGGCCTCTTGTTGCCGGCACGGGTGCGTTGGTTATTGCTGCTGGATTGTTCCTATGGATCTGGGATGATGGACAGCTGGTGAAACCCGTGATCGAGCAGGTCTATCCGACAGCAGCGTTACAGTTATCCGATGGATTGAACACAAATCTGCTAACCGACATAATGAAAAGAAATGTTGCGACTACGATGCGAGACGATCTGGGTAAACAGTTGAAGATTACGAAAGTGGAAGATTTGCCTGTATCCGGCAGAATATATGTAGAGACTGGAAATGAAAGTGAGAAGGAGTATGCGCAGATATGGCTCGATGCAACAACAGGAAATCTGCGTGAAGTACAGATGAGACGTGAGATGCAGCCAAGCGAGCTGGAACACCGTTATCTGCGTCAAGTTCCATCACTATTGCAAAGTATAGGCAGTACTCCAACGCTTAAACCTGTATCAGTCCAGCGTTATGTGAGTATGAAGCAAGGGGAGTCGGAGCCAATATCGCATACGACATTAGCGTTAGAGAATGAGACTGGTTATGGGGAGATTGTATGGAAACAGGACGAGGCTGTATCCATTTCAGGCGACCTTAGTCCTGATCAGGTATCTCAGGCAGTGCTGGCGGATGCCAGAAACGCGATTGAGGCTCTGTCTGGTAAAGCCAATCTTGATCTGGTAAGAGCAAGCCGAAGCAAAGATGATGAACTTGGCAAGGATACAGTCTTTTTTTCCTTTAAAGATAACTACTTTGTCCAGATGACCGAAGGAAAAGAGGGCTTGGGTTATACGGTTGGGGATGCCAATCATTATGAGCAAGACTTTGCAGACTGGGAAGAAATAGAGGCTTATTATCAGGAACTATATAACATACAGGAGTCTCTTCTTAGAGGAGAAGTAGAACCTATAATTAAAAAAATATTTAAAATGGATCTTCAAGCGTATAAACTTCACCGTAATCCTGACCATCCAGGCATGGTCACATTTGAACTGGAGTCGAGCAAGGATGTTTTTCAGGTTGAATACAGGGAAGATGGACGGATCAAGATGATCACAAGAGGGGAGTTATAGGGCTTGATCTTACATGTTACAATTTACTTCATAGATGGAATAAGTATAAGGAGATAACGATGAAATATTTGGTGAGTTCATGTCTGGCGGGGGTAGCTTGCCGTTACAATGGAACAGCGAGCCTGGATGAGAAGATTCAGGAGCTTGTGGAGCAGGAGCAGGCGAAGATGGTGTGTCCGGAGTTGCTCGGCGGATTCTCCACTCCACGGGAACCGGCTGAAATTATCGGTGGAACGGGCAAGGACGTACTGGCAGGCACTGCAAAAGTGATTGAGAAAAGTGGCAAGGATGTCACAGACCTATATATCAAGGGAGCCTATCAGACACTCGAATGGGCGCGAGAATTGAATGTATCGTGTGTGGTACTGAAGGAGTTTAGTCCGTCCTGTGGTACACAGATGATCTATGATGGGAATTTTGCCAACCACAAGGTAACTGGAGAAGGTGTCACCTCAGCATTGCTGCGACAAGAAGGATATACCGTCATTTCTGAAAATGAATGGATGGAGCAACTATAGGTCGCACAGATATCGTTTCATATTCACAGAAAAGCCGCTGGATTATATCCTGGCGGCTTTTCTGTTGTCTACCATTATTTTTCTCATTAAATGAATAAAGTCGATTTTCCTGAAATGCTAACAAACAATATGGATACATACGATATAGATATAAGATATAAAAGGCTATCTACTATTTAAAGTGGGGGAATAATCATGTCAATTCAGTCTAAGCCAAAATATAAGAAAGGAAATAAACTCAAAAATATAAAATTAACAACAACGATGGTCATTATGACTGTGATTAGTCTAATCGGCTTGTTTACTGTTTTTCTGATTGGGATTTTCGGAATGAACGAAGCAAAAACAGGACAAGGTATCCTCTACAATGACCGTTTCCAGCATCAAACCAATGTCCTTGAATTGAAAAGTGATTTCTATAATATGCGTGCCAATTATACAAAGGTTCTTGATAATGCAGAGTATACCGACAAACAGTACGATCAAGTTCAGAAAGGTAAGAAGAGTATCACGGATGGCATGAATGAATTTTCAGCAAGAAACTTGGATACCAAAGAAAAAGAGATATTTGCAGATTTGGTAGCAAAGATGGATACATATTATCAGGATATTGAGCAAATCATGGATACCAAAAAGATGTCGGGCACCTACGATAGTGAGGAGAGAGGAAGAATTAACAAAAGCAGTACAGCGATTGTGGAGACGATCACCCTTTTGAGTGCGTATAACGAAGAAGAGTCAGCCAAGCTCTATGCGGATACACAGGAAGTAATTCAGCAGCGAGCATTGGTGCTCGGTTCGGTTCTTTTGCTTTCACTTGCAGCACTCATTCTTATTTCATTTGTAGTGATTCGCAGTATACGTCAACGAATGAAAGCTATCACCCGTTATTGTGAAGAAATAACACAAGGCAACTTAACGGCATCCTTAGATCCGCGTCTAACACAGGGAAATAATGAGATAAGTGTCATCGCACGGGCTATTCGTACAATGACCGATTCCACAACAAATGTCATTCGTGGTGTAATTCAGGAATCTCATCATATCAACCAGGTTAGCGATCTTACCAACCAGAACATGGCTGGTCTGAATGAACGGATTCGTGAAGTATCAGCTACAGTTGAAGAGCTCTCGGCTGCAATGGAAGAGGCTTCAGCCCATACGGAAAATATGAATCATTCGGCTGCTGAGATGCAACAGGGAGCTGAATATATATCGGAACAGACATCTAAACAAGCAGAATCCGCCTATGTGACCAGCACAAAGGCTGAAAAGTTGAAGCAGGAAGCCCGCGAATCGAGCCGAGCAGCCATAGACATGTATGATCATACGAGTAAGAAAATGTCAGAAGCGCTGGAACGTGCAACAGCTGTAGATCAGATTGGTATATTATCTCAGTCTATTTTGGATGTTACAGCGCAGACTAATCTGCTTGCACTCAATGCATCCATTGAAGCTGCAAGAGCTGGAGAAGCAGGGAGAGGTTTTGCGGTTGTAGCAAGTGAGATTCGAAAGTTGGCTGATGATTCCAGACAGGCTGCCGATCAAATCCAACAGGTCACGGAAGAGGTTATGCAGTCTGTAACCAATCTGTCCTCGAATGCCAAAGAGTTGCTATCCTTTATGTTCAATCAGGTTGGCAAAGATTATAAATTATTGGAGGATACAGCTGAACAGTATTATGTCGACTCCCTTGATCATGCCAATGCAGTTAAAGATCTCAATGCAACCTCACAACAAGTGACTGCAAATATCAAAATACTAGTGGGCTCCATTCACGAGATTGCATCAGCCAGTGAACAATCAGCCGCATCCAGTCAGGAAATCGCAGGACATATGGTCGCCTCTACTGCGCAATCTGTGGAAGTAGTTAAACAATCTGATCAAGTCAAGGATAGTGCATTAAATCTGAATAAGCTGGTTCAAGATTTCAAGATTTAAAAGGAAAAGAGTCGTAGATAATCTACTAGGGCCATGTAAGTGTCCTGGTGGATTATCGCTGTCTCTCATCCAATACTTACTTTTATAAACCAAGAAACAATAATGTGCGTACTTTTAATTTATGCGTATAGAACCTAAACTAATACTTGAGATGAAACAACTTAAACATTATTGTTCAACATAAAAAAATATATAAAAAGGACGTGGAGCTCCATGGAAGTTACAGCAAAGTCAAAGACAAAGGAAGACATCTTAAAGGCTTATCATTTCCGGCATGCAACAAAGATATTTGATGATACCCGCAAAATCTCGGATGAGGATTTCCAATTTATATTGGAAACAGGCAGATTATCCCCAAGTTCCATTGGTCTTGAACCGTGGAAGTTTCTGATTGTACAAAATCCGAACCTGCGTAAGCGTCTGTCCGAAGTCTCTTCCGGTGCTCAAAAGCAATTGGCTACAGCGAGCCACTTTGTTGTTATTTTGGCTCGGTCCGATGCCAGTTATAATTCTCCCTATGCGGAATACATGTTGAAGGAAACAAAGGGAATGCCGGACGACGTATTTGAGCTAACAAGTCAGGCTTATGGAAAGTTCCAAAATAACCAGAGAATTCTGGAGAATCCACGATCATTATTTGACTGGGCATCCAAACAGACTTATATTGCACTTGGTAACATGATGACGGCGGCAGCTCAAATTGAGATTGATTCCTGCCCAATTGAAGGTTTCAGCCGTGAGGATGTCCATCGGATTATGGAAGAAGAGGGTTTGCTGGAGGATGGTGCATGGGACGTCTCGGTAATGGCAGCCTTCGGTTATCGGGTAGAGGAGCCTATGCGTGAGAAGTCCCGACAATCCGTTGAGAAAATTACCCATTGGATTAACTGAATACAGCATGAATTCAATATGAATCAAAACGATGATTAAGATCTAAAATCTAACTTAACATTATAGGACAGGATCATAACAGAATCGAAACAGCCCTTTCCAGATGTTAGAAGGATGGAAAGGGCTGTTTTTTTTTTTATAAAAAGAACTTGAAAATGCATAGATGTCTATGTATAATGAGTTCATGCCTAAATACAACGCAATTGCACTGATTGCAAGAATCAGAGACCATGTCAACAAACGGATTGTACACGAATTGGAACAGCATGAGGTAACAGGGATTGTTCCTTCTCATGGAGATGTATTGATGTTCTTGTACCGGGAAGAGACGCTGTCGATCAAGATGTTGGCTGAACGGGTTCAACGCACGCAACCAACGGTAACGGTACTGGTCAACAAGCTGGAGAAGCTTGGCTATGTTGAACGCAGCAAGAGTGCCGAAGATAGCCGAGTGACGATGATTCGCCTAACCGAACAGGGGAAGCGACTCGAACCGATCTTTCATCAGGTTTCAGAGCAGATTAATGACATCATCTATAGTGGCTTGTCCGATGAACAGTCGGAGCAATTGGAGAGCTTGCTGTCCATTATTGTCCGAAAGTTATAATGAATGAACTCTTCTGTCTGCAACCCTTCCACATTTGAATGGGGTGGAGGCAGGGGAGCCCAAATATTTTTTTGACCATATACATAGATATCTATGTATATGAAACGTATCAAGCGTATCAATGTAACCCCATTTCCACAACCTAACTCAAACCAAACCTGGAGGGATTCACACTATGAAACATCTTATCGTATATGCTCACCCACGCACAGACAGCCTTAATAATGCAATCCTCATTACTACTGTAGAAGCTCTCGAAGCTCAAGGTCATGAAGTGGTTGTTCGTGACTTATATAAGCTTGGATTCCAACCCGTACTGACTGAAGATGATACAGCTTCCATGCGCGCAGGGCAGACACCACAGGATATCGCTACAGAGCAGCAGTTTGTTACGGATGCAGAAGCTATTACATTCATCTATCCGATCTGGTGGACAGGTCTTCCTGCCATTATGAAAGGATATGTTGACCGTGTATTCGCCTATGGTTTTGCATATGCAGCGGGTGAAGCGGGAATTGAGAAATTGCTGACAGGCAAAAAAGGACTCATCATCAACACACATGGTACACCAAGTGAAATATATGATCAGATTGGCATGACTGCTGGATTGAAAATAACTTCAGACGTAGGTATCTTCGATTTTGTAGGCATTGAAGCCGTAGATCATCTGCTCTTTGGAAGTATTGGATACCTGGATGCACCCGCATATCAAGCCATGTTGGATCAGGTTAAACAAACGGTTACAACCAAATTCTAATATGGATGTTGATTCTAAATTTGGATTCCATATGATTCCAGACCGACTCAATCATGAGTCGGTTTGTTTGTTCATGTGTTTGCAAAATGGATGAAAGGGGGTATAATCGTACCCATGGAACCTATACTTATATTCAAAGCGTTATCGAACGAGACACGTAGACAAATCCTGTTGTGGCTCAAAAACCCGGAGCAACACTTTCCACCGCTGGAACTATCTCAGCATCCGGATGGTGGCAAGAACGGAATCTGTGTTGGCACGATTCAACTGAAGGCTGGACTGGCTCAGTCGGTTATATCCAGTTATCTGCTGACTATGCTCAAGGCAGGATTGTTGCTCTCCGAGCGAAGAGGACAATGGACGTATTATCGGCGCAACGAGGAGACGATCCGTCAGTTTGCCGAGTACGTGCAGAACGAGTTATAAGCCGGATGCCGGAACGGAAGCTAGGATGCACTTGCAGGCAGGGATTCCGTCCGGATGTAAACGGCTAGTTTATCATCACATCACCATATCCAGTTGCGATTTAATTAATCTATATATCTGGATATACAAAAATATAATCATCGAGGAGATTAAACGATAATGACTACAGAAAATACGGCTTCATCCCATAAAGAACACATCAATGACGTTAAGCTTTCCATCCTGGATCTGGCTCCTGTCGTAGTGGGTGCAACACCTGCTGATGCTTTGCGCAACAGCCTGGATCTGGCACAGCATGCTGAGCGTTGGGGATATCACCGTTACTGGGTAGCTGAACATCACAACATGCCGGGTATTGCTTCATCCGCAACTTCGGTTGTTATTGGATATCTGGCTGGTGGAACCAAAACGATTCGTCTGGGTTCAGGAGGCATCATGTTGCCTAACCATGCACCGCTTGTCATCGCTGAGCAGTTCGGCACACTGGAATCCTTGTATCCTGGCAGAATTGATCTGGGACTGGGTCGCGCACCAGGTAGTGACCGCCGTACATCGCTTGCACTGCGCAAAGATCTGAACAGTGGGGAAGATTTCCCTGAGCTGTTGGCAGAACTAAGAGCATACTTTGATGCTTCGGCGACATCTTATCATGCGCCTGTTCGCGCAGTTCCTGGAGAAGGATTGAATATTCCAATTTACCTCTTGGGGTCCAGTGATTTCAGTGCACGTCTGGCAGGTCAGCTGGGATTGCCGTTTGCTTTTGCCAGCCACTTCTCGCCCGATTATACCCGGATTGCATTAGAGACGTATCGAAACAACTTCCAACCATCAGAAAGCTTGAAGGAGCCACATGTGATTGTTGGTGTCAATGCTGTTGTTGCGGATACAGACGAAGAAGCAGCATGGCTGGGTACAACGATGCAACAGCAGTTCCTGAACATTATTCGTGGCACAACGGGATTGGTACAGCCTCCGGCAGAGATGGAAGGAAAATGGACGGATCGTGAGAAAGCTGGTGTTGAGCAGACACTGAAAGCAGCTGTGAATGGTTCGCCAGAAACGGTACGTGGACAGCTGGAATCCTTCATCCGGCAGACGCAGGCAGATGAGCTGATTATTACGTCGATGATCTATGATCATAAGGCACGTCTGCATTCCTATGAGTTAATCGCACAATTGGCGGGAAGAGCCTAATCTCCATTTTCAGCGTTAAAGCTGGCTTAATGGAAGGCTAGAGCTATAAATTTACGGTTCGTCTCCCATTGAGGCGAGCCGTTTTTGAATAGGGAGAATTTGCAAATGATTCGTGTGGGGCAGAAGACTCATTTTGGGGTAAAATGACTTTATCGGTTTAATTTGAAACGGTTAATCGGCACCATACGTATAAATCCAGAGTGTTATACATATGTTGGCTTGTACAAGGTACTTTTTTATTCGTGTGTGGGGCATTTATCTAGCTTTATAGTTTAGTTTTGATTAAGCGTCATAAGAGAGGACGACACGCCTATGGAGCAACCTGAGCAACCCCGCGTTTGGCCGGAGCGGTTCAAGCGATTTTTTCTTAACAACAAGTTTGTGCTATTTCTGCTGATTCTGCTGTTGGTGGGACTGAACGTGATGGTTCTGACCAAAGTATCCTTTGTTCTTCATCCGCTCGCAGTACTCATCAAGACGATTGTGTTACCGATCATTCTGTCAGGCATACTCTATTATCTGCTGAATCCGATTGTGGATGTGATGGAGAGGTGGAAAATTAAGCGCGGCTGGTCCATTCTGATCCTGTATCTTGCAATTGGAGGCATTCTGACGGTCGTTGTGCTGGCAGTCATTCCAGTTGTACGTAACCAGATTGTAGGACTAATTGAAAACTTTCCAACGTACAGTGAGACGGTAAAACAGCAGTTTGAGGAGCTTACGGGCAGTAAATTGTTCGGTCAGTTCCAGGAAACGGTGAACCTGAATTCGCAGGACTGGTGGGGAACAATCTCCCAAAAGGCTACTGAAATTCTGAACTCGACCTGGACCAAATTGGGCGGGTTCCTCGGGGCCTTCACGGAGACCGTGTTGTCTATCGTAACGGTTCCGTTTATCCTGTTCTATCTGCTGAAAGACGGCAAGAAGCTGCCAGCGAAAATTCTGTCTTTCCTGCCGATCAAGAGCCGTACGGGCGCAATGCATGTACTGGAAGACATCAATCACCAGATCAGTTCATTCATTCGTGGACAGATTATCGTCAGCTTCTGCATCGGTATCTTGCTCTACATCGGTTATATGGTCATTGGTCTGGATTATGCACTGATTCTTGCAATTATCGCATCGTTCACGAGTGTTGTTCCGTATCTGGGACCAGCAATTGCGATTACACCTGCGTTGATTGTGGCCCTGGTTACTTCGCCAGTGATGCTGCTGAAGATGGTTGCCGTATGGACAATCGTGCAGTTAATCGAGGGTAAATTCATCTCACCACAGATCATGGGCAAAACGCTGAAGATTCATCCGATCACGATTATCTTTGTCATTCTGACTTCGGGTAATCTGTTTGGAGTCGTGGGCATTCTGCTCGCTGTTCCAGGATACGCGGTGCTGAAAGTATGTGTATCACATATCTTCAACTGGTTCAAGGACAGATCCGGCCTGTACGATCCGAACAAGAACAATCTGTTGTAACCGAAGTGGCAAGCTTCAATTGATCGGTAATCAGAAGGAAGAGTCACTTTGTATCCTGTATAAAACGGTACCCTTACCTAGAAGAACCCCCGTCCATCGGCATACAGCCGAGAGGCGGGGGTTCTTCTGCATGAACAAGCTTGGCTGCTGCCTAGCTGTGTTTAATATGTTGGAGTGTTTGCAGGAAAATCTGCTCAATATGAGCATCATCCAGAGAGTAGTACACGGTCTTGCCTTCCTTGCGCCGCTTGACGATCCGCATGTTGCGGAGTGAACGCAGCTGGTGTGAAATGGCCGACTGTCCCATGTCGAGCAGAACCGTCAGGTCATGAACACATAATTCCTTCTGTAACAGCGCATCAATAATACGTAGACGTGTGGGGTCGCTGAATGCCTTGAACCAATCTGCCATCTCGGAAGACGTCTCCCGATCCATGAGTGAAGTGCGAATCGTCTGCACGTCGGCTTCAGTACCCGAGCAGGCTGCATCACATTCGCTTGGTGCTTTAACCGGTTGTTCCATTTCCTATCACCGCCTATGTTAACAACTATAGCTCTATTATATCCAAAAACGGCCTAAAGCGAAATGATTACTATTAGCATAATCTGTATGAAAAATCAACAACGATTGTTGACACTCATGTTTAGGCGTGCATATAATAGGGGTAACCAAACATATGAATGAGTGCTCATATATTGAATACAATTGAAATATAACATTGTTTTTGTACTGCAAAGGGGAGAATTCACATGGGAACCGGACAGGAACAGGTGAAAAGGGAACTGCTGCTTGATGGGCTGGATTGTGCGAACTGCGCATTGAAGATTGAGAATGGCGTCAAAAAAATTAAGGGCATTAACGAATGCTCTGTCAATTTTGTTACCAAAACATTATCGCTACACACCACTTCCGACATGGATGAACAGGTAGTGGAAGAAGCAAAACGCAAAGTGCTTCGGCTGGAGCCTCATATTCGTATCTCGGAAAAAGGAAAACAGTTGAACGGGCATGTGCACGCCCATACAGGGAGTGCATCTGATTCACAGGAACACGGTCATGACCATGCCTTACATGATCATGATCATGGACATTCACATGCACATGGTAATCACTCGCATACTCATGATCATGGAGATTCGCAGGGCCACGCACATGAGCACGGAAGTCATGCCGGACATGGGCATGATCACAGCCATACCCATGATGAAGCCCATGCAGGCCACTCGCATGAACATGGTGCAGGACAGACCAAAGTGTTGCTTGCTCGTCTTGCTGCAGGTTCTGTGTTGCTCGCAGCCGCAATCTGGTCCCCGCTGGAGGGCTGGGCGCAATTTACTCTATATGCGCTCGCTTATCTGATTGCCGGGGGAGACATCGTGCTTCAGGCGTCCAAAAACATCATTCGTGGTCAGGTGTTCGATGAATACTTCCTCATGTCCGTCGCTACCCTGGGTGCCTTTGCCATTGGAGAGTATCCGGAAGGGGTAGCGGTCATGCTCTTCTATCAGCTCGGAGAGCTGTTTCAGGGCATGGCGGTTAATCGGTCACGCAAGTCGATTCAGTCATTGATGGACATTCGCCCGGACTACGCGAATATCCTGACGGGTTCGGGTGACGAAACCCGGCGTATATCTCCGGAAGACGTACGGATCGGTGATCGTATTGTGGTGAAGGCAGGAGAGCGAGTACCACTGGATGGTATCGTTCAAGCTGGGCGTTCCATGGTGGACACTTCTGCTCTGACAGGCGAATCGGTACCTCGTGAACTGGAGCCCGGAAGTGATGTACTAAGTGGATTTGTAAACAAAAATGGTATGTTGACGATTGAAGTGACCAAAACGTTTGGTGAATCAACGGTATCCAAGATTTTGGACCTGGTGCAGAACGCGAGCAGCCGAAAAGCAAAAACAGAGCATTTTATTAGTAAATTCGCCCGTTATTACACACCGGTTGTGGTTATCCTTGCAGCCGTGATTGCATTTGTTCCGCCGTTGATCCTTAGTGGTGCAACATTTGCCGACTGGATCTATCGTGCATTGGTCTTCCTGGTTATCTCATGTCCTTGTGCGCTGGTGGTCTCTATTCCACTTGGATTCTTTGGTGGTATCGGAGCAGCTTCACGTAACGGGATTCTTGTCAAAGGCAGTAACTACCTTGAAGCGTTGAACGATGTAAAAGTCGTTGTTTTTGATAAAACGGGTACACTAACCAAAGGTGTATTCAAGGTAACAGCTATTCGTCCCGAAGTTGGACGTACGGAAGATGAACTGATGGAGCTTGCAGCCATTGCCGAAGCAAATTCCAATCATCCGATTGCCGAATCCATTCGCTCAGCCTGGGCCAAGGCCATTCCCACGCAAGGTGTTGAAGGTTATGACGAAGTTGCCGGACATGGGATTAAGGTGAGTGTGGATGGTCGGGAAGTGCTGGCAGGTAACGCCAAATTAATGAAGCAGGCGGGTATATCCTATACCACACCAGAGACGGCTGGAACGATAGTCCACGTGGCTGAAGCTGGCACGTATGTTGGTCATCTGATCATTGCCGATGAAGTGAAGGATGACGCAGCCGCGGCCATTCAGGCGCTGAAGAAACTCGGCATCCGCAAAACGGTCATGTTGACAGGAGATGCCAAAGCCGTGGGTGAAGCGGTAGGACGCGAGCTGGGTGTGGATGAGGTCTACGCTGAATTGTTGCCACAGGATAAAGTCGAACGACTGGAGCAATTGGAAGCGGCCAAATCTCCGAAGGAAAAAATGGTGTTTGTCGGTGATGGTATCAACGATACACCTGTGCTGGCGCGCGCCGACGTGGGCGTGGCAATGGGTGGACTCGGCTCGGATGCCGCGATTGAAGCGGCAGATGTGGTCATCATGACAGATGAACCGTCGAAACTAGCGAGTGCGATCCGCATTGCAAAGCGTACACGCATGATCGTATGGCAAAATATCGCGTTTGCTCTGGGGGTTAAGGCAATCTTCCTGCTACTTGGTGTGTTCGGCATAGCCACCATGTGGGAAGCGGTATTCTCTGATGTTGGTGTCACAGTGCTTGCTGTCCTGAACGCCATGCGTGTACTTCGTGTGAAGAATATCTAAGTTTACGAAACGATCCAGGCGGCTCTTCGTATATACGTAGAGCCGTTTTTATATTTTTATGTAGATAAGTCTAACTGGACATTTACACGAGAATGGAGAGGACAGAGATAACCTGAGGAAGCGAAGCTACATCGGCAGGTTATTCTGTCATCGGAGTGTCAGTGTAAGCAGGTCTATGGAAGACAACAGTGAAGGGGAGAATGTTTTGACAGGAGCAATAGTTGGGATCATCATTGGAGTGTGTTATTTCATTCTGGGGTTAATGGTGTTCAAAAAACCACCGAAAATGATTAACGGAATATATGGTTATCGGACCCCGCGTGCAATGAGTAATCCCGAGTTGTGGGACGAAGCGCAAAGTTATAGCGCCAATCTGATGATGCAATTTGGAGTGATCATTACGATATTCGGCATTATCGGTTTCTGGCTTACAGATGTACGAGCTTTGGTGCTGAGTCTGGTTGCTACAGGGTTCTATACGTTCAGACTGTTTACCAGAGTGGAAGGCCGTCTGAAGCAAATGCAGCGTGCTCAACAGCAACAGAATGAGCAGAACGTTTAAGGCAAAATGAATGAATAGTGTACAGAGGAAGACCTGCGTGTGAAGCGGGTCTTTTTTTGTTGAAATAGAAAATTGTAGAGGATGTTAAACTCACTAAGAATTCAGGGATGGAATTTAACGTTGACGTTAACGTTAATATTATATATAATTATGTACATAACATTATAGACATATGAATGAGGTGAGGGAAATGGGTTTATATAAAATCGACGACGTAGCCAAGGAATGCGGTTTGACCAAGCGAACCATTCGGTATTATGAAGAGATTGGTGTCATGCCTTCACCTCAGCGGACAGATGGCGGGACGCGGTTGTACACTCGGGAGGATATCGATTATCTGAAGAAGGTGGTTCGCGCCAAAGAGGTACTTGGATTCTCCCTTCAGGAGCTACATACCTATGTGGCAACGGCAGATGCCTTGAACGAACAACGTTTTGACTACCAGCAGACGACCGAAGTAAGAGAAAGAATCGAGAAGCTCACTACGATGGAAACAACGCTGGATGGGCAGTTGCAACTGATTGAGCAGAAACTTCAGAGCATACATGCCGTACGGACTGAACTGGAAGAGCTGCGTGAACGCGTTCGGAGCGGTATTCAGAAGTTACAGGCACATGATCCGAAGAGTGATGAAGACGGCTAACCGAATTACATCTATTGTTTAATAAACAAAACTGTATACACATAATCGCTACACGGAGGGAGCACCATAGTGCCTGTGGCGATCCTGTACAAACACCGGATGTTCCGGTGTCATTTGTGCCGTTTTGTTACCTCTAATTCTGAAAATGAATAGAAATTTTCATGGTTTTTCACGTCATTTTCAAATGTAAAGCTTAACCACATAAATTATTCACAGGAGGAATTATGTATGAAAAGAGAGCCATCATTACCGGACGAATTGCCGTCATCACGTGGGGGCCTGTTATCTCAACCGCGAGCGGTATGGGCGGTCGCCTTTGCATGTATCATATCCTTTATGGGTCTGGGTCTGGTTGACCCAATTCTGCCCGCGATTGCAGATCAGTTGCATGCTTCGAAAAGCCAGGTATCGCTGCTATTTACCAGTTATAACGCTGTAACCGGGGTAGCGATGCTGATTACAGGGGTCGTTTCCAGCCGGATTGGTGTGAAGTGGACGTTGCTCAGCGGTATATTGCTGATTATTATCTTCTCGTTCCTTGGCGGTACCTCAGACACGGTAGGTGCACTGGTTGGTTACCGTGGCGGTTGGGGACTTGGTAATGCCTTGTTCATTGCAACGGCGTTATCTGCCATTGTTGGACTGTCCACGTCAGGGACAGCCAAGGCCATTATTTTGTACGAAGCAGCACTTGGTCTCGGGATTGCGGTTGGTCCGCTGCTTGGTGGTGAGCTAGGTTCCATCTCTTGGCGCGGTCCGTTCTATGGGGTGGCTGTCCTGATGGCGATTGCCTTTATCAGCATTACATTTATGTTGCCCAAGATGGCCAAACCGAAAACACGCAGTTCTTTGTCCGATCCGTTCAAAGCATTAAGTTATCCTTCACTGAAAACATTGGCGATTACCGCCTTCCTGTATAACTTTGGATTCTTTACCTTGATGGCATATTCACCATATGTCATGAATCTGGATGAGCACGGGTTGGGTTATGTATTCTTTGGCTGGGGACTGATGCTGGCGATTACGTCGGTATTCGTCGCACCAAGATTACAACGCCGATTCGGATCAGTTCCGTCCATGAGTGTCATGCTTACGCTGTTCGCGATTGATCTTGTTGTTATGGCTATTGGTACGGTGATGGGTTCACCAACTACCGTTATTGTTGCAGTCATTGTAGCGGGGATTTTCCTTGGAATTAACAATACGTTGATTACAACGGCTGTTATGGAAGCTGCACCTGTGGAGCGTTCTGTTGCTTCTGCTGCATACAGCTTCGTTCGTTTCCTGGGTGGTGCACTTGCTCCATGGCTTGCAGGTAAATTGTCCGAGTGGTTCCTGCCGGAAACGCCGTTTTATTTTGGCGCATTAATGGTTCTGATTGGTGTCGTGGTACTGCTGGTACGCCGTCATCATCTGCGGGATATTGATTCCGCTATTACATCACATTAATTCACAGGAGGGATTGCAATGTTGAAACATATATTAGTTGCTGTTGATGGTTCGGAACATGCGCATAAGGCTTTGGAACAAGCAATGATCCTAGCTGAAGATATGAAACAACCCGCAAGTCTGTTGATCGTGCATGTTAATCCGGCTATCTCTATCAATGAACCTGCATTGGGTGTTGATCTGGAAGCTCGGATTGCCGAAGAAGGGCAACACATTATAGAACCGGTGACCAGACAGTTGTCCGGAAGGGACATTGCATATGAGACACTGCTGATTGCAGGTGATCCCGTTAATGAGATCTGCCGTGTGGCGCGTGAACGAGATTGTGGAATGATTGTGATGGGTACAGGCGGGAAAGGCATGCTCGCAGAGATGATCGTGGGCAGTGTCAGTCATGGTGTGTTAAAGCATGCAGAATGCCCCGTCCTGACGGTTAAATAGGTCGTGAAATCCTTTATAATGCAGTAGCTCAAGATCGCCACAATGGCTCATCAGGCACGTTACAAGCTATGATGAACACCGTAGTGGGTTGATGGCACGGAAATAGTGTATAAATAGATTATATAAATTGAACTGAACTTTTAGTTTCTATAAGGATGGAGGATGCAGCATATGAAAAAACAACATCTGTTTATCGGTGGCAAACCGACCGAATCCGTAGATTATAAAGCACTTCAAGCGCCATATTCCGGGGAAACGCTGGCAGAAGTCTCCTCGGCTTCAGCCGAGGAAGCGGAGGCTGCTGTTGCAGCTGCGGTTCAAGCTGGGAAGGCAATGCGCCAGATGCCTGCACATCAGCGTGCAGATATTCTGTACAAGTTGTCCTCCATGCTTGAAGAACGCAAGGAAGAAGCAGCGCGAATCATTGCTCTTGAAGCGGCGAAGCCAATTACGGCAGCACTGGCCGAGGTTGACCGGACGGTGGAAACGTATCGTTTTGCCGCCGAAGAAGCCAAGCGGCTGACCGGAGAGACGGTTCCGATGGATGCAGCCAAAGGTGGAGAAGGGCGTATCGGTTATACGATGCGGCAACCTCTAGGTGTCATCGGTGCGATTACACCGTTTAATTTTCCAATGAATCTGGTAGCACATAAGGTAGGCCCAGCGCTGGCAGCAGGTAATACAATTGTTCTCAAACCCGCGGAGCAGACACCTCTGTCCTCCTATTACATCGCTAATCTGCTTCAGGAAGCCGGATTGCCGGATGGTGCACTGAACGTGGTGAGCGGTGATGGCAAAACGATTGGTGATGTGCTTGTGGGGCACCCCTGTGTTGCTCATATTACGTTTACAGGCAGTCCAGCAGTAGGTACGAGTATTCGTAGCAAAGCAGGACTCAAACGCGTGACATTGGAGCTAGGGTCGAATGCAGCGGTGATTGTGGATAAGGACGCAGACCTGGAAAAAGTGGTTCCTCGATGTGTGACCGGTGCTTTCACGTATCAGGGACAGGTATGTATCTCGCTACAGCGAATCTACGTACATCGTGACATCTCGGAAGAATTCATCCGGCGTTTCGCTGAAGCGGCAAAACAAGTGGTGGTCGGAGACCCGCTGAGCCCGGATACGGTGGTCTCTGCGCTGATTACCTCCAAGGATGTACAGCGTACACTCGACTGGATTGAAGAAGCCAAACAGGCCGGGGCTGAAGTGGCAGCAGGCGGTCAAGCTGAAGGAGGCGTTCTGCGTCCCACGGTACTGATTAACGTTCCACGTGATGCCAAGGTATCCTGTCAGGAAGTGTTTGCACCCATCGTTGTGATCAATACGGTAGATTCCGTTGAAGAGGGTATTGAACATGTTAACGATTCGATATACGGGCTTCAGGCAGGCGTATTTACAAACGATATTCATACCGCCCTCCATGCAGTCGATCAGATCGAAGCAGGCGGAGTTATTATTAATGATATTCCCACGTTCCGAGTCGATCACATGCCCTATGGTGGGGTGAAACAAAGTGGGATTGGGCGTGAAGGTGTAAAATACGCAGTAGAAGAAATGACAGAATTGAAGTTTGTCATGTTTAACAAAGGATAACTTTCTTCCATTATTTTATTCAATATACCGTATGTTAAGGAAATATAACTACACGCTCCTGTGCCAGAATAGTGGCACAGGATTTTTTTAATTGAAGATCATGGAAAAAGTTTTAAAAATACATACGGATTCTTCACTGACTGCGGGTTCACATCTGATGAGACGGGTATAACATAGTTAACAAACCGTAACTTAACTGTCTAAACGCCGCTCATATCACCGAAGCATGATGTACCCATCCATAGCACGAGCGGAATGAAACGGTACAGCATTGCCGAAAGTCTTATATTCTCTCATTATTCAAATACAATGCATTATGAATTAAGCCTGAACTCTGGAGTTGCAGGACAGGCAGGAGGTGTATTCAAATGGCATATTCCATGGTTGACGTATCTGGAATGTCAGGCGTAAGTCTGAACGAGCTGAGTCAGTATGCGGAGACAGGTCTTCTGAATCCGGCATTTGGGGATGTAGATGAGGACATCTATTATGAAAAGCAGGAATTGTTGAGACTCCAGCAAATCCTTTTCTGTAAGGAAGTAGGTATGAAGGAGAATGAGATTGCCCCGATGCTCCGGGATAATCCTCAGGATGTCATACGTATCATGAAGCAGCATCGCATTGATATTCTGGAGAAGGCACTTCGTTTGCATGGATTGATTCAGACACTGGACAAAACGATCTCTCATTTGCAAGGTGAACATGAAATTGATGAACATGATCTTTATATCGGTTTTGTAAAAAAGGGGCGTCACCAGTTGCTGAATGAATCGGGTTCTGACCCTGTAGTCAATAATGATATGAACCATGTGCAGACAGAGGGTGTTCATAAGTCTGACCAGGAGATAAAATCGAAAGAAGATTATCTGGATTCCCAGGCGAAAATTGATCAAGTTCATCTGGACTTGCAACAGGCCATTGAGGATGGATTGGAACCCGGTAGTGCAAAAGTACAACGGATTATCGGCAGGCATCTTGAATGGATCAAAGGTTATTATACACCCACCGCCGAGATCTATCGGGATTTGGCCAATCTGTATGTAGAGCATAAAAATTTCCGTCAGATGTATGATGGTTACCACCCGAGGCTGGCTGAATTCCTGCGGGACGGGATGATGATTAAAGCGGAACATGATTTATCCTAGATGCATAAAGTAACATGGGCGAGCAAGAACATGGGTGTGAATCAGAATGGATAACAAAGAGCGCAGACCTCTGAGAGGACTGCGCTCTTTGTTATTACGGATTCTTCATCATCGTATGTGATGAGGCTCCGATCACCTTAATCATCATTTCCTATAGGGGTATTGCCTCCAACTGCTCTGTGAGCAGGTTTATGGCTTTCTCCAGGAAGACGCGGTCTTCGTCGTCAAAACGGTTTTTGATCGGGCTGTCGATATCCAGTACCCCGTACAGTTCGCCGTTTTTGATAATAGGTACGACAATCTCACTGTTCGATGCTGCATCACAGGCAATGTGGCCTGGGAAGGCATGAACATCGTCAACGACCAGGGTACGTTTTTCCGCAGCAGATGTGCCACATACACCACGTCCCAGTGGAATTCGGATACAGGCAGGCAGTCCTTGGAATGGCCCGAGGACCAGTTCTTTTCCATCATACAGATAGAAGCCGACCCAATTGGTGTCGGTCATGAATACATTGAGCAGCGCAGCAGCGTTCGCCAGATTGGCAATCGCACTAGGTTCATCGCGGATCAGAGCACTTAACTGTCCCAGGACGGCGGTGTGCTGCTCACTTCGTGTTCCTTCATAGGAAACAGCTTGAAACATGGTAAATCACCCTCCCGAGCAAAATGGTACTTATTTTCAAGATAGTGCAGAGGATGCGGTTAGTCAAGCGGAGGATTTCGGAAAGGGAAGGGAATACCTGAAGAATCCTCCTGTTTCTCAGCTTCTTACGTGGGGTAATTACTTAGCAACCACGGAGGGCTATAACCCGGGAAGGAGCTTGGCTTATGCATGCAGAGGTACAGAATCTTTTTGTACGGATTCATCTACTATATTTCGCGCAAAATCAGGACTTGAACGTTAGCGAGGCACTGCCCCTATTGGAAGAAAGGGGATATCGCGTTGGAGAGCGGGAGATCAAGCAGGAGCTTGAACACCTGACACAGGAGAATTTCCTGACCGCCCACGGGGACCAATGGAGCCTAACCGGGACTGGCATCGAAGAATTCAAGGAAATCACGGCTGTGTTTGGCCGGGTTAGCGATGAATTACTGGGGAAGGGCAAGAAAACGTCCAAAGCTTAAAATTCATTTGGACAAGCCATGATTCCGTAATTCACTCAAACTTGAATTGATTCATACGTACAACAAGACCGGGAGCGAAATTGGCCCGGTTTTTTGACGTGTATCCATGACTGAACAGTTGCCATTCGGCGCAGGTTATGATTAGATGACTAGTGAATATTATGGTCTGCGGAGATAGATCGGATCGGAGTGTCTTTATATGTATAAATGCAAAGGAAGAATTCCCGAAATGGAGACTGCGCGGCTTCGTCTGCGTAAAATGCGTCGCCGGGATGCGGCCCAGATGTTCGCATGCTGGTCAGATCGCGAGGTGACCCGTTACATGAATCTTGCACCCATGATTGGGACAAGCGAAGCGGCGGACATGATTGGACTGCTCAACCAAATGGCAGGAGAAGAGGATGCGATCCGGTGGGGGATCGAACTCAAAGAAACAGGCAAGCTCATCGGCAGTTGTGGCTTTAACACATGGCAGCTTGAAGGCGCATTCCGGGGTGAGATCGGTTATGAGCTGGGACGTGATTATTGGCGCCACGGTTATATGACGGAGGCATTCTCTGCATTGTTGCCCTTTGGGTATGAGACCATGGGTCTTAATCGAATCGAAGCGCTGGTTGATCCGCGTAATCTGGCGTCTGGCGAGTTCCTGACGAACCGCGGCTTCACGCGTGAAGGATTGCTGCGACAGGTGCAACATACGTCCACCGGGTACAAGGATATGGTGATGTATTCCATGTTGTATGATGAGTTCCTTCGCAAGCGAGGTAAATAAAAGAGAAAATATATAATTGTTTTTGAATTTACACGTAAACGGAGAAACAGAACAAAGCTGGAGAAGCACCAATTATATAGAGAACAAAGAGAGAAGGGTTTGTGTGAATGCAACTGGAGGTTTGAAGCGCAGTTTCATCTTGACGGGGCTATTGCTCGCGACATTTCTGTCAGCGATTGAAGGCACCGTAATTGGTCCGGCGGGGCCGACCATTGTCAGTGAGCTGGGGAGTGTACAGCTGCTGAGCTGGATTTTCACTGCATACCTGTTGACGATGGCAGTGAGTACGCCCATTTTCGGTAAAATCAGTGACTTGTATGGACGAAAGCCTGTATTTCTGATTGGCTGTGCGTTATTTTTACTGGGTTCACTCTTGTGCTGTCTGTCGCAGAACATGGAGCAATTGATTATTTTCCGTGCTATTCAAGGGATTGGTGCGGGTGCGGTAGTTCCTGTTACATTTACGATTATTGGGGACATCTACGCTATTGAAGAACGTGGCAAAATCCAGGGCTGGATTAGCTCCGTGTGGGGCATTTCCTCTCTGGCGGGACCGTTGCTTGGCGGTTATTTTGTAGATAATCTCGGCTGGCAGTGGATCTTTGGTTTTAATGTGCCGTTTGGTCTGCTTGCGATGTGGTTTGTATTTCGTTATCTGAAGGAAGATATCTCTCCACGTACGGCCAAGATTGATTATGCCGGTGCACTGACCTTCACGGTGGGCATTACCGCATTGTTGTTTGTCCTGTCGGCGGGTGGGCAGTATTATGCCTGGAGTTCTCCGTTGATTGTTGTGCTGAGTGTGGTCGCCGCTCTGTTTATTATTTTATTTTTTGTGGTGGAAAAAAGAGCTCAGGCCCCTATGGTTCCACTACATTTGTTCCGAATTCGGGACATCCGTGTGGCGAATATCGCTGGACTGCTGACCAGTACTTTGATGATCGGCCTGACCAGTTATTTGCCGCTCTGGGTGCAGGGGGTTCGGGGAGGTAATGCCACGGAATCCGGGCTGCTGCTCGCGCCGATGTCGGTGGGTTGGCTCATTGGTAGTGTGATGGCAGGCCGTCTATTGATGAAAATTGGATCACGTATGACCGCATTGATTGGGTTAACCGGTATTGCAATTGGATCGGGTGGACTCTTTCTGGTTGGCGGGACATCCCCGCAGGCTGTGCTATTTATATTGACCTTTATTTATGGTCTCGGCTTCGGGTTTGCATTCACGATCTTCACCATTATTGCGCAGTCGTCTGTAGGGTATAAGGAACGTGGCTCCTCTACGGCACTGCATACATTCATGCGTACATTGGGACAGACGATTGGTGCAGCGGCTTTTGGCACTTGGTTGAACTATCGAATCTCGACGTTATCCAGTGAGCAGAATCTGGCTGAGGCTGGAATATCGGAGAGTGATCTGAACGAACTGCTTGCACCACATACGGATGCAGCCCTATCAGATGATAAATGGTCGCTGCTGCGTAATGTGCTGGAAGGAAGCTTGCATTCCCTGTTTGTCATTATGTTTGTCATTGCACTGGTCTCGTGGGTAACCACGCTTGCTCTACGTAAACGTTTAATCGTACCCGAAGATGCAGATGCTCCACCGCAGCCACAAGGCTCAAAGTAAAAAGAAGATATATATATTACAAACATACAAAAAACCGGATTCGCCGATGTCAGGCAAATCCGGTTATTTTTGTTGATGGCACATGTGCAGTGGACTAGAGTGTATCTTCAAACTCAGGCAAGTGATACGTTGGGGGATGTCCGGGTCTAAAGCATTTTGAAGTAAAGGCTGGCTGATCCTGGTGAATCGTCCAGACGAATTTCTAAGGAACCGAGGACGTTTCCTTAAAATGCTGCGAGCGCTTCAAACCCTGAATAAGACGTCACAGGTTCGTTAGCGCTCCTGCTCCATGTCTGCTCCAGAACATTCAGTTACGCTCTGGCTTACGGCAGGTTTGAAGATACGCTCTAGCTATTCGCTGATAGACGGTCTGCAGAATGTGCAAGCCTTCCCAAGAGTTCGGACAGCAAATCCTTGTCTTCTTCACTTAGTCCACTTACAGCCCGATCAATCTTCAACGCATAGCCTGGATAGATGTCATCCATGGTGCGCTGTCCTTCTTCGGTCAGTTCCACAAAGATGATACGTCTGTCTTGCGGACAATGTTTGCGGTGTAACAATCCTTTTTGCTCCAGCTTATCAATCACATAGGTCACATTACCACTTTGCAGCAGAAGTTGTGCACCAACCTGTTGAATCGGCTGAGCTCCTTTCATATATAACACTTCGAGCACCCCATATGCGGTGGGGTTGAAGCCATGCACTTTGCTTCCGGATACAGCGTGTTCATTCACGCTCTTGAATGTCTGGGCCAAGGTGCGGTACAGATGAAGTGAACGTTCGGTTCCGATTTCTTGTAATTCCAGCATGCTGATCCCGCCTTTTCAGATTAGTTTATAAGTTGAAATGATGAAGTTACAACCTACCACTATGAGGACAGAACAACCTTCCAATCACTGTTATCCTCTCCGTTATGCTGTTCATGTAAAAGAGTATTTCAACTTATATGAGTTGGTTAGTTATGTTTGACGATTCAGGTTGTCGCCATGGTTTAATTGTAAACTTCTATTTCTACGAAAAACATGCGATATGTCACAAGATTTGCATTTTTAGCATTTAAAATTTGATCATTCATCATGCTGAAAAATCATCCTTCAGATGTCGCTTTTTCTCCGCCTCTGGCAGGAGGTCGAGTCAAGGGCTGCGCTATATAATGAGTTTATACTATGAATTGGAAGATAATGGAGGAGAAGAAGGGTGACAAGTGATTTAACGTTTGAAGGGCAACGACCGCTGAAGAATAACCGATCTTTTGTAACATTGATGGTGGCACAGGCCATTTCCAATCTGGGTGATTGGCTGCATCTGCTCGCAATCCTGACCCTCGTGGGTATCCGTTGGAATGCAACGCCTTGGGAGATTACATTTGTCACACTTTCCGCTGCACTACCCATTCTGTTGACAGGGCCATTCGCAGGCACGCTTGCAGATCGTCTGAACCGTAAATGGCTGATGATTGTAGCTGATGGTGCAAGAATTATCATCGTGGGTGCGTTAATTTTTGCTGACCAGATCTGGCACGTCTACATACTGCTTGTCCTCAAATCCCTGTTTGATGTCATATTCTCTCCGGCCAAAAACGGAAAGCTGAAGGAGATTGTACCTCGAGAACAACTTGCGCAAGCTGTATCCATCAGCTCGGTGATCGAACAGATGTCCAAAATTATTGGTCCAGCACTTGGTGGACTGCTGGTAGCCGCTTTTGGCATTACCTGGTGTTTTGTTCTCGATTCAGCGTCTTTTCTGATCTCCGGCATCATTTTATTGTGGATTCCTGGAACTCGGGTGATCCAAACCGCAATTCATAACGTAACAGAAGTAGAGGAAGAGCCAACTGAGGATGTTCGCAACCGCCCAAAAGACTCTTTTTGGAAAGAAACACTGGAGGGTATCCGAATGCTCGCATCTCTCCCTCATGTAGGAACGTCTCTGATCTTGCTTGCTTCAGCCATACTTTTTCTGCAATTTGCCGATTCACAGACTGTGGTTTTATTCAGACAGCTTCCCGGAATTTCAAGTGATCTGCTGGGATGGTGCGTGGCAGCAAGTGGCTTAGGTACATTAATTGCAGCGATGAGTGTGCGGAAGTGGAAGCATGCAGGGCATGTTTTGAAAATGGGTCTGGGTACCATACTCATGGGTCTGGTTATCGGCGGAGCCGGAGTTATTGTTGGGATTTGGCCGCACGCCGGGCTAGGTGCCAATCTGTTGTTAGTATCCCTCTTTGCCCTGGCAGGTGTCGGAATTGGGTTTGCCATTGTACCCTTTCAGATCCTGTTGCAGGAACAGACACCTGAGGCGATGACAGGCAGGGTATTTGGAACGGTAGGCAGCGTGATGACAGCCAGTAATATTATGGGCCCGGTGGTAGGTGGATTCATGGTCACCTCATTCGGTGTAGTGCCGGCTTTTGTCTGTTCAGGCATTTTGCTGACCCTGCTTGGTTTGATTTATTTGATGAAACGTAGCGGGGAAAAAGCCGATCTGAATGGCTCCATTGCAGCCAAGACCATGATTGCAGGCGACTGAAAACAGGCCGAGTCTGCTCAGGTTAGAACAGTTGAAATGAAGGTTTGAATTTACTTCAAATTTTAAATTTATGATTAAAAGGCGTTTGAGTAAACGCCTTCATGTTTAATGAGGAACAGGCAGAAATCCCTATATTCTAATTATTCCTAGGGGAAAACTCATATGCCTTGTCCCACCAACGCATTAGCGGAAAGGGGGTGAAGCAACTTGAATGTAAAGTTACCAAAATCGATTGTGCGTCTTGGAAGCATACCATTGGCAATACTCGCCGGGACTTTGATGCTGGGGATTGGATCGTCACATGTATACGCAGACGAGGCTCAGGTATCTTCTGAAAAACCGTCCAGCGGATTGTCGCTAAACTTGTTTTCACGCGATTCGGATGGCGGGTTGAACCTGACTCCGTCGGTATCGGTATCCACACCATTACTGGATGTTGAAGTTCCGTCGATCAAAGCGAATGAATCCACAGGTAAGCTAAGTGTCTCTGAGCTGAAAGTAGATACACCGCTTGGATCGGTCGGAACATCAGAGATAGGGATTGATGCGAAGAAGGGAACCGTTGAACTGCCGTCTGTACAGGCGGATACGCCGGTGATCAAAGCCGATGTATCAAGCAGTCAGGTGAACTTGAACGAAGGTACAGCTTCCTTGCCCGGGGTTACCGCAGAGGTACCCGAGGTAATCAAGGCAGAGACGTCTGCTGTGAAAACGGACCTTCGGCAGGGTAAGGTTGAATTACCTTCCGTGAAGGTGGATGTACCCGAGGTTACTTCGGTCAATATCTCTTCATCCCGAGTGGATCTGAGTAAGGGAAATGTCCAGCTACCTTCTGTGAAAGCAGAGGTTCCTGTTGTAGACGTATCCGCTGAACTCAATCCTGATCAGGAGAAGGTGGAGATTCCAAGTGTGAAGCCGGAACGGCCTGTAGTCACTCCGGAACAACAGCCGGTCGTCAAAACACCGAATGTTAAAACTTCCAATACGAGTGCACTCGCAGATCCTGTTTCATCACAGAACAACGTGGAAGGGCAGGACGCAGTTCAGGTTACGGGCAACGTGATTGAGGTCACCCTGGAACCAGAAGTACGTCCAGAACAACCTGTTGTTCCGCAGGCATTGCCTGTGGAGGGAACCGATCTGACGCAGGATTCCGATGTTAATGCAGGTTTGACAGATAACGATTTACTCCTCGTAGACCAGCCATCTGCTAAACCAGCTGTCACTGAACAAGTGAAGAGTAACCAGGAAGCCAATCTGAAACAAGATGATGTCGATGCAACATCTCCATTGCAGCCTCGCACAGAACGACCAACCAGTTGGTCTGTTGCAGCTAATGCTTCCGCAGGGACAAGCTCCGGTTCGTCCGGTGTAGCTGGAGGTGGAGCAACCGCTCCAGCCGCTGCACTTCCGGGAGCAACAACAGGTCTGGTTACACCAGATTATGATTTTGCCTTCCGAATGGAACGGCTCGATGGGTTCAGTCAATGGTCACAGGCACCACCGGGACGACCGCCGCAATATACCTCTTTCTCATAGACAACATTGGCGTTAATTCAACCAAAATTGAGAAGGAGTGTATATAATCATGAAAAAAGTGAATCGTTGGGTAAAATTGTCGGTATTGTCGGGTACGTTGGTGGCTGGATTGCTGGGAGCTTCGCAGGCAACTTACGCAGATAGCTATAGCAATAACAGCAATGGTAATCTGGATCTGAATGCAGGTTTGCGTCTGGAACTGGGATCTCTGCTGTCAGGACACCGTGACACAGGTTACGGTACCAATGGTAGCTATGGAGGTTCATCCAGTGCAAGCGGAGCATTGAATTTGGATCTTGGACTCAATGCCGGCTTATCCTCAGAGAGCACGAACCGATACAATGATCATTCTTCCGACCACACTGCTGAGCGTAGCAGTTCTGGCAAGCTAGGCCTTGGCTTGAATGCCAATGTGTCGGGAGAAGGTACAACGATGAGCGATTATTCACGAGGCGGCGATGATCGGAACATAAACAGCAGCTACGCGAGCGAAAGCCGTGGTGCGCTGGATCTGGGTCTGAACCTGAATGCGGAAGGTGAGAGTGCAACAATGACTCAAACTGAACGCAACAACAGCGTGAATGACCGTGAGCGCAACACGAGCAGTAACTTCGCGAATGAAAGTCGTGGCAGCTTGGATCTGGGTCTGAACGCGAAAGCCGAAGGAGAGAGTGCAACAATGGCTCAAACTGAACGCAACAACAGCGTGAAAGACAGCGAGCGTAACGTGAACAGCAGCTATGCGAGTGAAAGCCGTGGAGCACTGGATCTGGGTCTGAACGTGAAGGCAGAAGGAGAGAGTGCAACAATGACTCAAACTGAACGCAACAACAGCGTGAACGACCGTGAGCGTAACGTAAGCAGTAACTTCACGAACGAAAGCCGTGGAAGCTTGGATCTGGGTCTGAACGCAAAAGCCGAAGGAGAGAGTGCAACGATGGCTCAATCCGAACGCAACAATAGCGTGAAAGACAGCGATCGTACCACGAGCAGTAACTTCACGAATGAAAGTCGTGGAA
>NZ_JACYVQ010000022.1:0-31932 GCF_014842675.1 Paenibacillus sp. CFBP 13594 | reverse complement strand
TTGCTCCGTCTTTCCAGTTCTCTTCAGGCGAAGAAAACAATTATTCGGTATTAGCTACCGTTTCCGGTAGTTGTCCCAAACTTGAGGGCAGGTTACCTACGTGTTACTCACCCGTCCGCCGCTAACTATCAGAGAAGCAAGCTTCTCATCAAGTCCGCTCGACTTGCATGTATTAGGCATGCCGCCAGCGTTCGTCCTGAGCCAGGATCAAACTCTCCAATAAAGTATTGAAAAGAGCGATAAGCTCATTTTGAATCTGACGAGATTAAAAATCTCATTCGTGCTCCAGTCGATCCAAGCCAAGGCTTGTTTCAAACTTTCGCGTTCATTCTGCAAGCAGAATGTTTACTCACTCGTTGTTCAGTTTTCAAAGATCAAACTCATTTCGTTACCGAATGTCGTTCTCTTCAGCAACTCTTATATAATATCATGTCCGCACCAACTTTGCAAGCTCTTTTTTTTAAGTTTCTTTCGAAGCTTATTTCAACCGCTTGCCGCACCGTGTATCTCGTGTTTTTTCGGCCGGAAATAGAATATACCATGTAGAACACACACTTGTAAAGAGTTAATTTCAAAACATATCAAATCCACGATCTAACCATATTAAGGACCTTCAACCTACCATAACTCTTAATCAATTGTATTATCCTGCAGCTTAATCTTATTTATTCAATCTGTCTTTCTTCTATATATAAGAAGGCAACCCTCTCAACTCTCATATTCGAGACGAAAGGGTTACCTTCTATAGTAATCTATATTTATCTCCGTTCTACTTTATATCCTTTATCCTCAAGCAGTTTCACGATGCCGTGATCGCCCAGGTAGTGTGCCGCACCAACAACAATGAAATATTCCTGACCTTTGCCGTTTTTCAAGTAACCATCAATTTTGTCCGCCATACCAATGTTACGATCAACCAGCATTGCTTTGTTATATTCCTCGTTAGTGGAGAAGCTATTTGTCAGTTCAAGCAATTGCTCGTCATTGCCCGTTTTCCACATCTCAGCCATTTCTTTCACACTGTTATCCAACACGTCGAAGTTTTCGATTGTCGCTTTCAGTGTTTCCTCTTGTGTTTCTTTGGAAAAGTCGTTAAACATGCCAAGTTGAGATTGATAACTCTCCAACTCAATAACTGGAAGTTTTCGCTCGATCGCTTTCTGGATGAAATACAGATCCACTCCTGCTGACGCTTCGTATCCTGCCGTTGTGGACTTCAAACTTGCAAGTGTGCTCTCTACTACCCAAGGCTTAAACGCATCCAAGGCGTTAGACTCGAGACCATTTTTCTTCAATACATCACCCAGCTTAGTGTACGTTTCACTGGAAATGTGGTCTTTCAGTGTTGTTCCATCTTGATACGAACCCAGACTTAGAACCAGCTTTTGCTGCTCTTCATCAGCGGCTTTGCTAATATCAATCTCCACCCCGAGATAGTCAGCTTCCGCAAAGGCTTCTTCAAACTCCGGACGCAATGGATAAAAGCTCTCATCAGCAATATGCATGGACCCTACCAGATAGACCGTGTTGCCATTGCTTTCAACTTCCCACATGAAGCCACGTCCACCGGTTTGCGCAGTTTCAGTTGCTCCCCCTTTGGATACCAACAGTACTGTGCGCGTTGCAGCATCCCAGCGTACTTCATAACCCGCTGCATCACCAACGATGCGAATCGGTGCATACGTTACACCGTTGATGCGTGTAAGTTTACTTTTGAGTGTAATTGTTTTACCATCTACCACGGCCGTGATCGTATCATCTGTCGCAGTTGTTAGCTTCACGTCCATGGCATCCAGCGTAGTGCGCAACGGAACCAGTGTTGTGCCTTTTTCCAGGATCGGTGCTCCTGTAGCATATTTCACCGCATGATCATTGACCTTGACGGAAGTTCCCTGAGGAGCTGCCATTGCCGGTACCGCAGATGCGAGCAAACCTACCGAGATTGTAAGAGATAATAGCGTGCGTTTCCAATTCTTCATATTATGTATTCTCCTTTATTGAATATAGTTGCCAATCATCTTGATAGAATGGACATACTTAGATACTACGGATAAAGGTGGAAATGGTGCCACCCATCTTTAGAGTAGCACCTATTTTTTGTTTATTTTTTCATTACTTTTTGCTGCCAGCCATCCAGAGACCTACAGCTGCAAAAATAGCTCCAGCTCCCATCATCGCCCCTTGAACTGCGTCCTTCACTACAGAACCTTCTCCACTTATGACTGATGCTAACAACAGAACAACTACTCCTGTGCTCATTAACTTATAAGACTTTGTATTTAATTGATTAATCATATTTAATCCCCTCCACATATGTGCTTTGTTTTTTATAGTTGTAATGGATCAATGTAAGAAACCTATATTTCCATTAAAAAATCAATGCGTAGCGTCGTCGTCGTAGAACTGAATAAACTATATTAGATCTTATAAGCCTTCATGGCCTTAAACAATTCCTTAAAGGTCGGACGTTTACCGTACATCAGCACACCTGTGCGATAGATTTTGGCTGCAAGCCATCCGAAGATGATAATGGACACAATGAGAATCGCTAATGAGGTTAAAATCTCCCAAGTCGGTGCAACTCCCGCACCGATCCTTACCAGAATCGCGGTCGGCGACGTGAATGGGATGAAGCTTGCGATTTTCAACAACAGAATGTTCGGTGTAGAAATACTGAAGATCGCAATATAGAAGGAAACAAGCGACAACATCGTAATCGGCAGAACAGCCTGACCCAGTTCTTCCGTACGGCTTACCATTGAGCCAATGGCAGCGAACAACACGGCATACAGGAAGTAGCCCAGAATGTAGAATATGAGTCCATACACAATAACCGCAATATTCACATCACTTACATTCATATTGAAGTCACCTAATACTGCACGGTTATGCGGCAGCAAGATATTTCCGGCAACCACCGCTCCGAAGATTCCAATTTGCAGCATCCCCACCATGAAAATCCCGATGATTTTACCAAACATCTGACTGAGCGGGGATACACTCGTAATGAGAATCTCCATAATACGCGAGCTCTTCTCAGCTGTGATCTCAGAGGCAATCATGTTACCTGTCATCATCGTTGAGGTAAACAGCAAGATGATCAGCAAGTACACCACAATATAGTTAATCGGGCTCATTGCACCTTCAGACTCAGTACCTGCTCCGCTCTCATCCGTACTCAAACTTTGCTCGGTGAGCTTCACAGGTGTTGTAATCAGTTCCTTCTGCTCCGCTGTGAGTACATCCTTCACAACCACATCCAGCTTCACACTTTGCAAAGCAGCTTCAATGGATGCAATGATCTGAGGTGATACATCTTCTGCTGAATATAGAATGGGCTGCGGGAACTCTTGCCCGGAAACAGCTTCAAACTTCAGATAACCATCGGTAAGTCCTGCTTCCACATCCGCCGCAAGAGCAGCTTCATCTTTGTCACCACTGGCTATGAATCGATAGGCCTGATCTCCTTGAGCCGCAGAGAAGCTCTCCAGTTTCTCCGAAACTTCAAGCTGCCCTGTACTCAGAAGACCGATATTTACAGGATTGCTGCTGGAAGCTCCGCCAATGGGACCCCCGTTGAATAAAGTAATGAAATACGGAACATTGAGTCCGATTGAAATTAAAAGTGCAAGTACAATGGTCGTTACCATGAATGATTTCGTTTTAACTTTGTTTTTGAATGTAAAACCCGTAATCGTTCCCATTTTATTCATTCGACTCACCTACCTCACGAATAAAGATTTGGTTAAGCGTTGGTTCCTTCAGTTCAAAGTGTTCCACTGTCGTCTGAGTCATGGCTGTTCTCAGAATCTCTTGAGCCGCTTCCACCTGACTAATATGTATCAGGTACCCACGCTCATTCCGCTCGACTTTCTTCACACCAGACAACTGTTCGAGTCCTTCCACACTACCAATCGTACCCAGGAATACCTGTTCACGCGGATACCGGCTCTTGATTTCCTTGATCTCTCCTTGAACCACCGTGTTGGAACGATGCAGAATGGTGATCTGACGACACAACTCTTCAACGTGCTCCATACGGTGTGTTGAGAACAGAATGGCCGTACCTTCGTCACGCAATTCTTTGACGGTGGACTTGAGTAATTCCACGTTCACAGGATCCAGTCCACTGAACGCTTCATCCAGAATGAGAATCTGCGGTCTATGCACTACGGCTGCGATAAAGCCCATTTTCTGCTGATTGCCTTTGGACAACTCCTCGATCTTCTTATCGTAATACTCAGGTACCTCAAACCGATTCAGCCAGTACTTGAGACTCTGATCTGCGTCCTTACCATTCATGCCACGAAGTCGTGCCAGGTAATTAATCTGTTCGCTGACTTTCACCTTCGGGTACAATCCGCGCTCTTCCGGAAGATAACCCATAATCTGTTGCAGCTCCGTATTATAGGGCTTGCCGTTGTACAGGATGTTCCCTCCATCAGGGTGAATCAGTCCAAGCACCATACGCATTGTTGTTGTTTTACCTGCACCATTGGCTCCGAGCAGTCCGTAAATCTCCCCCTCTTTTACATTGAGCGTGACTCCATTAACAGCTGTTTTGTCTGCATATTGCTTGACGACTTGCTTCAATTCCAATCGGTTCATCATTTATCGTCTCCCTTCGGTTATTTCCACTGTACGGGTGCATACCCGGCAATCCAGAATGCCAGCACTTCATCCAATTCCAAGTTACGGATTTTCAATACCCGGTTATTGGACAGCTCCAGCCTCTCCTGCGCCTCGCTGACCCGGGTTGTAATTACGCGAACCAGACCTACCTCTTCCAAAGAAGATTCCACAACACCAGGAATACTTTCTGGCCTTAAATCTCCTTCATACCAGACTTCTTTCCACTGATCGAGCACCATATCTTTCTCGGCCATCCCCAGTGACTGACCACGGTGCATCAATACGATGTAATCCGCAAGTCTTTTGACTTCGTCTGCAATATGTGTGGCAATCAGAATCGTGGTGTCTCCCCCCGCCATGAAGGTACGGAACTGCTCAACCATCACTTTCCAGGCAAAGGGGTCCAGTCCTGATGAAGGCTCATCCAAAAGCAATAGTCTTGGGCGAGCTGCAATTGCAGCTGCAATCTCAAATTTTCGCCGTTCTCCCTTTGACATCTTGTTCAGCTTCACATCAATAGGTACTTCCATATCCTGAATCAGTTGGTCGAACAACTTCATATCCCAACGTGGGTACCAGTACGCCCGGAAATGAGCTGCTTCCTGTGCTGTTATCCGGTTCTCTTCTGAACCAGCGTTATCTGCTACAAAACCAATCTGTTGTCTCAGTTCAATGGGAAGTGGCCCATCATGTTCCTGACCAAACCATATAATCTGTCCAGCATCTGGCAGCACCACTTGCTGTAACATGTTAAGAAGGGTGCTTTTGCCTGAACCGTTGTGACCGAGAATAGCGACTATATACCCTTCGGGGATGGTCAGATCAATTGGGCCAATAACTCTGCGTTTTCGCATTTTGGATACGCCGTTCAACTGGATTGCTATGGGTTCCACGTATGAATCACTCCCTTACTTCGCGTAAATAGCCTTCAGGACTTCCCGGAACAGGCTCTCCATCTCTTCTTCCGTACAGCCTACCGATTTTCCAGACTGCACCGCAGCCTGCATCGCTTCCTGTGCGGCCTTCAATCTATAATTTTCTCTATCGCCAGCTTCTACCTGGGCCACAAATGTACCTGTCCCCTGCTTCGTACGAAGCAAGCCTTCATTCTCCAGATCCTGATAGACCCGTCTAACCGTAATAACACTGCAATTCAGTGCGCCGGCGAACTCACGAATGGACGGCAAATGTGTTCCCTCCCCCAACTGACCCGTAATTATCAACGATCTTAACTGATTTTCAATTTGGTGGTATAAAGGTTCAGCGCTATTTTCATTAATTTGAATGGGTATTTTCACATCTTGCACCTCGCCCTCCGGTACACTCCAGTCTGTTACCTGACCGTGCCGGTTTCATCCTGTATTCGTACATAAGCTCAATTCTCATTTTAATTCAAATCCCGATGAACCAACTTCTTCAGCGTAAAACGACTAAACAGCCATAATACCGCTACACCAGTCACCAGAGAAATCCACATGATCGGGGAAAGCAGCCCCCATGATTTACTTGCATCCATCACCATTCGAAAGCCGTAACTGCCTGACATTCGAATCAATAAGGATATGCCAATCGCAATGGGTACAAAAAGCGTACTGAGAACCAAGTATTTCTTGCCACTGTTCAGAAACTCTCCATAAATATATAATCCCGTTACCAAAAGTCCATAACCTGTACAGGTCAAGCTAAAAGCCAGATATTGATCCCATCGGAATCCTTCGGTATGAAGGTTAACCACGTATAACGATCCGTAGAAAAAGATCCCATTGTACGTAAACGCCATCAGAGACTGCTGTAGCCTGGACCACATCACCACTTGTTCAGGGATCGGAATTCTTCGATAGTAGGCCAACATCTGCGTATAGGAATCCTCCTGTATGTAACGGAAGGAGCGCCTGCAGAACATAAATCCTTGAAATGGCAACATAATCAAAAAGAAGGAATCCACTACTGGATTAATGAAATCTGTCTGTTGTTGTCCTACTAACATCACACCGCTCATGCCGCCAGTGTATATCATGAATATTGCAGACCATAGCCATTGGAGCTTATCCTTATTCATCTGGCTGCGGGTCAACCACCACGCCTGCTTCCATTCGTTCATATGCATGCCTGCCTTTCACCTGTCATTCACTCATCTTGCGCACTGTGATCACTGTGTTTACTGTATATATCAATATACACAGTATACAGACCAAATTCTCATCCCGTCAACCCCTAATTTTCCTGAATCAGGAAGATGGGATAGGACACAGTACGAATTTACGTTAAAATAAATTATAGTCACGGATCAAAGAAAGGAAGGTTACAGCTATGGATTGGCTGGTAGAGATCGGATTTGTCCTCCTTTTTCTCATTGTCGTTATCTGGTTGATCCTCCGGGATGAGCCTCATCGTCATTCTGCCAAAAAAGGCAGACACCGCATCCGCCGTAACAACGGTTATACCGACTCTGCTTCGGGATATCCGGTCATTATGGGAGATGACTCCTACGATCGACATTCCAGGCACACACCGGATCACCAACATCATGAGTCGGATTCTTCATCAGACACACATTCTCATCACAACAGCGACAGTGGTAGCAGCAATGAAAGCAGTGGGGATAGTGGCGGCGGAGACAGTGGGGGTGGCGGGGATTAAACATCATTCCCCAATCACAAAAGAAGGGCTGTACCCATTATTGTGTAAACACAATTCGGGTACAGCCCTTTGCCGCTCTCTAGCACCTGTTAGAAGAAGAGGCCTTACGCTTAAACGAGGTTATAGCCACTAGGCAGACTGCGGTTGGCGCGGATCGCACGAATCTCGGCCAGAGTCAGCCGCTCATTCGTTGAGATCAGGGATTCCACATCATTGCCACGGATCAGATCATCCAAATCTCTCAAGTTGGTGTTGCCTCGGAAGACCCGGAATCCACCTTGGAAGTTAGGACGTGTAAACACAACCAGTGTTGCATTGGAACTTGTTGAGAAAAAGCGCAGGCTCTCCACCCCATCCAAAATATTGTCCAGGTTGCGGAGCCCCGTGTTGCCACGATAGATGCGGCTTCTCCCTCTGTAGTTCTCTTCTGAATACACGGTAAGACGTGGATACGTTTGACTGACATTGACTGTTTTTTCCATTTTGTTTCCCCCTCTCGAACTCATTCTATGAATGAATGAGAGAGGAAGCGTGGACGAATCATCTACTAGATTCGTCCATTTTCATATTTTTAGAAGGTTATAGTGACGCACGCCCGAGTAGCCGGAGGTTATATCTCTACTTTTATACGCCGAGGATAACTTCCCATACCGGACGTGTATGACCACCAGGATATAAGAGATATAAAAGAACATACACAACAACACCTGTTAGCGCTGACCCGAACCAGATCATGGACGTGAACTTGCCCCAGCGACGATGTGTTCCGAACTTCTTTTTGAACCCCAGCACCAGTGTGGAGATGCCGAATATCGCTGCCACGGTAGCAAGGATAATATGAAAGATCAGAAATATCCGATAAAAGATCTCCAGATCCGGGTCCCCGCCCCAAGCTGTATTGCCCACGAACACTGTACGAGACATATAGATCACAAAGAAGATTAGAGCTGCAATCGCACCTGCTACCATGGCGGACTGATGAGCCTCACGTTTACCCCGAATAATCAGTACCCATCCAATCCCCACCAGTACTGCACTAATCACAATGAAAGAAGTACTGATCGTTGGTAGCCAAAAATACATATCCATCGTGTGTTCCCCCTCTTGTCAGAACATTACTTCATTATTTGGCAGCCGGATTGAACGGCCCCCCTGCGCCCCCTGCAGGATACGAGTCATCATCATCTTCCTGCTTCTCTTTCCGATACCATTGGAAAAAGACATAGGCCAGCATGGAGGCAAAGATTCCTTCCTGAATAAACTTCATTACAATGCCACCGACCTGCTGATCTTCTTTCGCAGAAGACAGGAAGTTAAAGAACGCAGGCCCACCGAATGAGCGAAGTAATGCCGTAGAATCTCCAGACACACAATACCGCATGGCTTCAGCCCATACGGCCGGGTTGCTGTACGTCTGATACAACGGCTCGGCCGCAAAAATAATCAATCCACACGCAGGGGTGAGCAGTACCATATTCAGAAAAATAAAACCGATCTTGGATAACCCCGATGCTTGTCTGCCTTCTGGCAATGGATTTAGCAATGTCCACCACATGAGCATCGAGGTGATGAACAATGCAATATAATACAACCGGTGAACGGTAAAATTCAGCATGACGTAATCATGTACAATCGGTAGGTGATACAGCGAGAACAGCCCGTTAAAGAGCACTGCCGCAACGATTGGATGAGCCAGGAACGATAGTTGGCGTGTAGGCAACCAGCGTACGATTCTGCGCCATACCCAGATCGGCAAACCTTTCATCATCAGCGGCGGGGCTACCAGATAGGAGAACGCCATGCTCACCATGTGGAAGCTAAACATCACGTGACCAAGCAAATTAAATGGTCCAGCTTGAGCCAGATACAGGACAAACAGCCCCGTAATAAACATGATTTTCTGCGCAGCAGTCGCAGATTCTGCATCCTTTATTTGCTCGCTTAACGGTCCCACAAGCACCAAATAAGCCGCAGCAATGATCAGAAATAAAGCCAATATAAGCGGACTCCATAAATCGTTGAAACTAAAATATTGCAACCCGAGCATACGGGAAACCTCCCCGTGACCTGATTTGGTTGTTGCCTTCATTTCGTTGTGAAGATTCATTCGCCACAAAGGGGAAAAGACGGCGGCATTGCGCCGCCGCCATCTCTTTTACCACCAGACCCAATAGAGTGCCATAATGATGCACGTAAAGGCTACGAAAAAGCCAAATGCCATGAACAGAATCGGCATCAAGTGCCCTTTGTCCTTCAAGTGCATCCAATAACCCAATTGAACGAATACTTGAAGAATAGCCATGACGAGCAAAATAATAATGATAAAGGTTGTGTTGACCCCTCCGGCAGAAGCAGCCGCAAACGCAATCAGCGTGAGAATAATTGAGAAGATAAACACCACGACGTGTTTCTGTGGCCCTTCCGTCCGGTGACGGTGTTTCACAGGCTGTTGATCTGTCTTATCCTGTGCCGACATGTGCTACCCCACCTTTCCGAGCAGGTACACGACCGTAAAGATGAACACCCAGACCACGTCAATAAAGTGCCAGTACATTGCGGAGACGTATACTTTAGGTGCGGTTACGACCGTCAATCCTTTTTTGAACAGCTGACCGATAATGATTCCGATCCACACAATACCAAAAGCAACGTGGGCTCCGTGGAACCCGACCAGTGTATAGAATGCTGAACTGAATGCACTCGTGGTCATGCCAAACTCTTTATGTTTCACATACTCGTAGAACTCGTAAATTTCCAGGGCGAGAAATCCCATACCCAGTACTACCGTGATGCCAAGCCACAACGCTAGTGCATCTCGCTTGCCCTTATGCATGGCCTGAATCGCAAATACACTTGTCAAACTACTGACCAGGAGAATGAACGTTGCAGCGGCCACAAGTGGCAGGTGGAACAGCTCATTCGCCGTAGGTCCATCATTGGTTTGGCCACGAAGAGCCAGGAAGGTAGCAAAGAGTGTACCGAACAGTACCGTCTCGCCGCCAAGGAACAACCAGAAGGCGATAAGCTTGTTACGGCCTTCCAGCGTTGCTTTCTCCGGTTCATGCGGCAATTTGTCGTTCACCGGTTCGGCATGTGAGGTTGTCATGTTCTAGCCCCCTTCTCATCCTGATCCTCCGGTTCAATATGCCAGCCATGATCATCATAAAGTGAACGAAGTGCCATTGCGCCAAATGTGATTACGAGACCAATAATAACTACAATATAATTGTTAAAAATGACATTCATAAATGCATTACCAAATTCATCCTTGCTGAACATCAAGCCAAGTCCCGCGATAAAGATACCTACTGACATTACAAACGGCAACGGCGTTGCTGAAGGCATATGAATCGAACCTACCGGTTCTGCCGGTGTCATCTCCGTATGTCCTGCCATTTTTTCCTTCCAATATGCATCAATTCCGCGTACCAGCGGCGTCTGCTTGAAATTATATTCCGGCGGCGGAGATGGAATAGACCATTCCAGTGTACGGCCGTCTTCCCACGGATCGTTTGGCGCGCCAGCCGGTTTTCTCATGGTGATTACGATGTTCGCGAGGAATAAGATAACTCCCACACCCATCAGAAATGCCCCGACGGAGCTGACCAGATTGAGCAGGTCAAAGTCCTGATTCGGCAAGTATGTAACGATCCGGCGCTGCATCCCCATCAGACCGAGGAAATGCTGTACAAAGAACGTTAATTGGAAACCGATCATAAATGTCCAGAACGTCCATTTGCCCAGTGTTTCGCTGAGAATACGTCCGAACATCTTCGGCCACCAGTAATGCAGTCCCGAGAACAATCCAAGTACGAGTCCCCCTACAATAACGTAGTGGAAGTGGGCTACAACAAAGTACGTATCATGGAACTGGAAGTCTGCCGGAGCAGATGCCAGCATAACGCCTGTAACACCACCCATAACGAAGGTTGGAACAAATCCAACTGCGAACAGGTTTGCTGCGGTAAAGCGGATCTGTCCACCCCACATCGTAAAGAGCCAGTTAAAGATTTTGATCCCGGTAGGTACGGCAATCAACATCGTGGAGATGGAGAAAAGCGCGTTGGCTACATTACCCAGACCTGTTGTAAACATGTGATGCGCCCATACCATGAAGCCCAGGAAGGCAATCAGGATGGTGGCAAATACCATGGAGCTGTATCCGAACAACCGTTTACGCGAGAAGGTCGGAATAACCTCCGAGATAATACCAAATGCCGGCAAAATCAGAATGTATACTTCCGGGTGCCCGAAGATCCAGAAGATGTGCTGCCAGAGTACGGGGTTACCGCCACCTGCGACATCGAAGAAATTCGCTCCCAGTATACGGTCAAACGTCAAAAGTACAAGCCCTACCGTGATGGCAGGAAAAGCAAAAAGGATAATGGCAGATGTAATAAATGTCGTCCATGTAAACATCGGCATCCGCATGTAGGACATGCCTGGAGCACGCATTGTAATAATCGTTGCGAGAAAGTTAATGCCCCCGATGAGCGTTCCCAGACCCGCGATCTGAAGGCCGATGGTGTAGAAATCCACACCATGCGTTCCACTGTACTCACTGCCCGAAAGCGGCGTATATGAGGTCCAGCCCGCATCTGGTGCTCCGCCCATAACCCAGCTCAGGTTCAACAACAATCCACCAAACAGGAATGTCCAGAAACCCAACGCGTTAAGAAACGGGAAAGCAACGTCCCGTGCCCCGATCTGCAAAGGCACGACAGCATTCATAATGGCAAAAATAAGTGGCATGACACCAAGGAAAATCATCGTTGTTCCATGCATTGTAATCAATTCGTTGAAGACCTGTGCCGATACAAAATCATTCATAGGCTTCATCAGTTGAATCCGAATCAAAATGGCTTCAATGCCGCCGATTCCAAAGAAAAATCCACCCGCAACCAAATAAAGAATGGCGATTTTTTTGTGATCGACGGTGGTGATCCAATCCATCAAGCCCCTGTACCTCTTGACGCTATGCGCATGAGCCAAGGTTGTGTACCCCCTTCTTCGTCCTTGCTGTTCTATTCATAGTCCAATTTGTAGTTGGCCAGATATTCGGCAATTCCGTCGATTTCTTCATCCGTCAACCCAAGATCCTTGGGATTCGGCATGGTATTGCCCGGCTTCACGGATTGTGGATCATGGAGCCATTCTTTCATGTTATCCAGTACCGGACTACCTTCTTCCTGTCCCTCGCGAGAATTCAGCAAAATGCCTGCGACAGATTCCTTGCCGCCGATTCCCGTCAGGTTAGGTGCAACCGGTCCACCTTGATCACCAACAGCGTGGCAAGAAAGGCAGTTTGTTTTGAACTTTTCGGCCAATTGAGTGTCTTCAGGAAGGACTGCGGGTGCTTTCATCTGGTTCACCCATCTGTCAAAGGATTCCTGACTCACTGCTTTTACCTTAAACTCCATGAAAGCATGCGATCTGCCACATAATTCGGCACATTTACCGCGGTAAACGCCTTCATTCGGTGCAGAGAAACTGAACTTGTTAAGTGTTCCATCCGGGTTTGTGTCCATTTTGCCCGCAAGTGACGGCACCCAGAAGGAGTGAAGCACGTCAGCGGTTTTTAATTCGAATGCGATTTTTGTTCCGGTCGGGATGATGAGATCTTGAGCGGTGGTTACGTCATATTGAGGATAAGTGAATTCCCACCAGTACTGATGTGAGGTGACTTGGACCTTAAGTGCATTTTTGTCATTGGACAGATCTTCGCCTTGGGCAAAAATCGTTTGGACCGTCGGTACTGCCAGAACAATAACCAGCAATAACGGAATGGCTGTCCAGATTACTTCCAGCTTGAAATTACCTTCAACCTGTTCGGGCATCTCAGTCTGCCCGGCTCGTCTACGAAACCGGATCAGAACATAGGCCGCTATGGCAAATACAATGATGAGCACCACGATCATAATGGCGATGGATAACTTCATCAAATCATATTGGCCTTGCGCTACAGGACCCTGAGGTTTCATTACCGACAAGTCTTCCCGCCCGCATGCGGATAGCAGCAAAGAGAACACCGCCAGCAAGGGGAGAATTCGCTTTGCAACCTGCCACTGTTTCATCATTGATCTACCCCACTTTTTTACGTTTTCGTAGATTACCGTTGTCGTTCGGTAGAAAGGCAACAAAAGGTACGTTTCAGCACGATACGCATAATCCTCTTCATCATACAGAACGCTTACAAAAATAACGCTTCCAGTACTCCCGTGTTTTCCTGCTCAGGGCATGTCTGCGCATTCTTCCAATTCATTCTATATGCTTCAATCACTTATTAAATATAAGTTGAGGGTATGATTTTGTCAATCTTTGGACACATGTTCACAAATTGTTCACTTTATGTAAAAAACCGCTCTACAACTTGATTTGCAAACGATTTCAGTTAAAAGTATTACACTCTACATTTGAAAATTTTTGCCAAATTTCGGTGATAAAACTCGATTTATTGGTGATTTTTCTCACATTGAAAACATGTGCTATTATGCAAAAGAAAGATCAGAATTTATGGAAAACCTCTTCCATATCCATTCAGAAGACATGCCTATCGCTCCATACCGCTATCTTCAAGCTCAAAACAGCATGGAGCATTTGGGAGAAAGTTCAACTCAAGTCCTCTTCTTCATTGACTTCATCTCACGTGCCATCGGTCAGAATCAAGGGGCCATTCCCAGTAATCGCAACCGTATGCTCATACTGGACCCCCCAGCTGCCATCTACTGTCCTTACCGTCCATCCATCTTCATCCCACACAACGGCCCCGGAACTGCCTTTTGTAAAGATTGGTTCAATCGTAATAACCATGCCCTCGGTGAGCATCGTGCCTGTTCTACGTTTGCCATAAGGCAGAACATTTGGGGGTTCATGAATATATTGACCAATCCCATGACCGATGAGAGGCTTCACGATCCCGTACCGATACAGTCTGGCTGTTCGTTCAATGGCACTTCCAATATCGCCGAGTGTATTTCCTGGAACTGCCTGGGCAATCGCCCGCTCAAGTGCCTTCTCCGTGCGTCTCATCAGCTTGCGAATGGATCTGCTTGTTTCACCAATTCCATATGTCCAGGCCGAGTCAGCAAGCCAGCCGTCTTTGTTCACCACCATATCGATGGTCACTACATCCCCACTCGCCAGCTCCTCTTCCCCCGGAAATCCGTGGCAGACCACTTCATTAACAGAGGCACACGTCGCGTACGGATATCCTTTATACCCTTTTTGCTCCGGCGTGGCTCCTCGTGCTGCCAGAAACTCTTCCACCCGCTCATTAACCTCTGCTGTCGTGATACCGGGGATCATCCACTGCTCAATATGCTGGTGACAACTTCGCAAAATTCGTCCAGCTTCCCGCATGTAGCCAATCTCTTCTTTTGTTTTCAAAATAGGGTCCACATGCATTCATCCTTCCCGCTGTAGGTGTACTTCCATATATATGCAGCAGGAACGCAAAAAAAACCGCCTGCCGGAGCTTATCGCCCGGGAGACGGTTCTATTCATTATCGGAACAGTATAATCAGAGTTGTGTGTTGTTTCAGGACACGGAAGAATCCATCTTGACAAGCTCATGCTCAACCACAGAAGTCAATTCTTCCTCGTATCCACCCGTAATCCGGTATTTTCTCACGTACTCCTTCACGAATTTTTTTGGATCTTTAGGACGGAAAATCCGAGTCATTTCCCTCAAACTTTCTTTGACCTCATTGTGACCTTTCGTTGCCATTGTAATTCCCTCCCAAAACGTTGAAAGTGAATGCTCCGTTTAGAGAATGCCGAATAAGTCTTAAATGCCATCCATGAAGTTGTGTGCGCGGCTTAAAGCAAGCTTTAGGTCGGGAACCTCGCTAGAAAGCAAGTACCTGACACTATAAATACCCGATATGATTCGGAATGAATCATAATCTTATTGTAGCATATTCGGAAGTATCTTACGACTTGACGATTTCCTCTAATAAATATAACGGTTTTCATGCCCAAAAAGTTTAATTCCGAATCATATGTTATGAATGCCACCATTCTATACGGGATTAATATATCCAGCATAACACTGAACTATTCGGGGGATATTATCACGGACAACCCATACAGTTAAATTAATGGTATCTAAAAGGAGGCGCCGGTTCATGGAACGCAAAGAACAGGATATGCTGCCCCTTTCACATGAAAAGGTGGAAGTCGACGGAGTATATATCAACGAAGCCGGACGTGAGGAACATCTGCATCGCGGGCAACACTTCCCGGCAGATCCCGTTCTCGGCAAGTCAGAATGGAAACTGACGGAGTATGCTTTTGACAATCACCACGAAGGACGTACCGATGAACGTTTGGTCCCCAAAGAAAACGATACTGATAAAATGGGCAAGATCACAAACCCTCGCAGACAGATCGAGGGCGGAAGATAATATTGTTTGATTTGTTAGTCAGATAAATTCACAGGTTCAGTTCTGTCCATCTCCTTCATAGCCTAGTAAAAAAGGTTAAAGGAGGCTGGACCGGATGTCCCCCATGAAATCGTCTAGCGGTCTGGATGAAAATATTGCCGGTATGCTCTGTTATCTATTTACCTTTGTAGGCGGGATTGTATTTCTCGCTGTGGAGAAGCGGAGCCGGTTCGTTCTATTTCACGCTCTGCAATCCGTGACCGTCTTTGGCATCATTATGGTCGGACATGTACTATCGGCTTTTCTTCCGTTGTTTGGGCCACTGGTGGCATCGCTGTTATCCCTGCTCGGTGTGGTGGTCTGGCTCATCATGGTGGTCACCAGCCTGCAGGGGAAATGGCTAAAGCTGCCTTGGGTTGGCGATTTCGCAGAGAAACAGATGCGTCATCTGTAACTTTAGGAAGACATGATCCAAAAAAGGACGATCCATCCCCTTTAAAATGGGGGTGGATCGTCTTTTTGATTATATATCTGGCTTGAACTTGAACATATATTCGTTGTTTCGCATGTAAAAGTGACTTGTTCATGTGGTTGAACATTCACAGTATAAATGATGTATGCCATAAACCATTCATGCTGTATATTACCATGCATCAACCTGCTTAAATATTCATCTTGTTAAAGTTAAATTCCAAACCGTTAACATAACAATCATGCTGGATTATAGGTCTAGTTCGGCTATTAAGCCGACTTGCCTGTTTCTCCAAGGATGGCATCAGCCTGTTGTTCAGCCATCTTGGCGGCTGTTTCCTGGGTCCCCAGACCGTTGAACAGCAGATTCATGAAGATCGCCGTGAAGCTGCCTGCAATGATACCATTACCAAGCATAATCTGAGCCCAGGCCGGTGCACCTGCGAACAACTCAGGTACAACGGTAACCCCAAGCCCCATACCTACAGAACAAGCGATGACAAACAGATTCTCATGTCGGTTCAGATCAACCTGACTGCCGATAATTCGAATGCCTGATGATACCACCATGCCAAACAAGGCCACCATGGCTCCGCCAAGAACCGCCCCTGGAACGAGCTGTGCGAGGGCTGCAATTTTTGGTACAAATCCAATGACCACCAGGATTCCACCAGCCACCACAATGACATCACGTGTCTTCACACGTGTCATCTGTACCAGCCCTACATTTTGCGAATACGTTGTATACGGGAATGAGTTGAAAATACCACCTAACACAATGGCTAGACCCTCTGCGCGATAACCGCGCGCCAGGTCCTTGGACGACAGATCCTTGTCTAGGATTTTGCCCAGAGCCATAAATACACCTGTGGACTCGGCCACGCTGACAATCGCCACCAGAATCATCGTCAGGATCGGTACAATCTCAAATGTCGGTCTGCCGAAGTAAAACGGCTGAACAACGTGGAACCAACTTGCATCGCGGATAGGAGCAAAATTAACCTCGCCCATAAACCCAGCCGCAATTGTACCTACGAGCAGACCAATCAATACTGAGATGGAACGGATAAAACCTGTAGTGAATCGAGTCATTAAAATAATAAAGACCAACACACCGAAACCGAGCAACAAGTTCACTCCGCTGCCAAAATCTTCTGACCCCTGACCGCCGCCCAGATCGTGGAAAGCAACTGGGATCAGAGTCAGACCAATAATGGTCACAACAGAACCTGTCACTACTGGAGGAAAGAGCCTGATGAGCTTCCCAAAGAGTCCGGAGAAGATCAATACGAACAGTCCTGAAGCGATGATCGCTCCGTAAATGGCAGATACTCCACTGTTCATCCCGATTAGGATCATCGGAGACACAGCCTGGAATGCACAACCGAGCATGACAGGCAGCCCTACTCCGAAATATTTATTTCCCCATACCTGAAGCAATGTAGCCACACCACATGCAAGCAGGTCAATGGCAATAAGATAGGTTAGCTGTTCCTGTGTAAAACCTAATGCGTTACTAACGATCAATGGGACAACGACGGCTCCTGCATACATCGCAAGCACGTGCTGTAGTCCGAGTGAGAACGTTTTGATTGGATGCCGATGCCGCTGAAAAATACGTTCGCGTGCCATATTAGTTCGTGCCCTCCTCGTCCGCAAATGTAACCTGTCCATCCGACAGTGCCCCGATGCGAACCAGCGATTCCACAAGGTATCCTGCTTCTTTCAGCAAGCGACCTCCCGGCTGGAATGCTTTTTCAATAACAATACCGATACCTACCACTTCTGCTCCAACCTGCTCCACAATACGAGCCAGACCAAATGCTGCTTCACCATTCGCCAGAAAATCATCAATGATCAATACGCGATCCCCAGGCTTCATAAACTTCTTGGCAACGGTGATTTCATTGGTTTCCTGCTTCGTGAAGGAGTAGACCTTCTCCACCAGAATGTCTTCCGTCAGTGTGAGCGACTTCTGCTTCCGTGCAAAGATCAGCGGTACGTTCAGCTCCAACGCAGTCATGATACCTGGTGCAATCCCTGACGACTCAATCGTCAGCACACGTGTGATATTCTCACCTTCAAAGCGGCGAATGAATTCCTTGCCCACTTCCTTCATCAGAACCGGGTCCATCTGGTGGTTCAGGAATGAATCCACTTTGAGTACTTGCTCGGACAGGACGATACCTTCCTGTCTTACCTTGTCTTTTAACAATTGCATTGTAATTCTTCCTCCTGAATGCCCTCCGCAGAAGCTCACACGCTCTTCCAATCGGATGGTAAAAAAGCAAAAAGCCCGCCTTTTCACACGCTGCGGAATAACCGGAGACGGGAAAGACGGACTTGTACGTATATGGACAAGCCGTATGGATGCTGCAAGTGTACTGGATGGACCGAATGACAGGAATTCAATCCTGATATGAGAAACTTCAAACAGTGTAATCGGAAACAGATAAAAGCCACTTGAACCTGCTCTTCAGTGAAACTGTCTGAGAATGATCTCATGCCAACCATACAAAACATTGCAACATCTTTCCCGTAGTCCGATCATTCCGGTGATCGGGTAGAGACATGCAGGCCTATTCCTGCACATATACGAGTAACGGCATATTTAATTTTTTGGCTCCATGATTCGTTACAATGTATGATCGCGAACCTGAATGTACATGGTTAAACATAACTGACAATGTTAGAAGTATACCGAATCGGCGGCGTGAAATAAAGAAGTATTTTCATGGAAGTTGCGGAAACTTGTCTTAATTTGCAAACAGGGGGTGATAGGAATCATTTTTTTATGTACAATATGAGAACGGAAGCGCGGATCTGAACGGAGAATGGATGGAAACGCGGCCTATATTTTGAATTGAATGATCAAAGGAGATATGCAAACATGAAAGGCGTACTTAACGAATTCAAGGAATTTGCCGTCCGCGGCAACGTCATCGATCTGGCGGTCGGTGTCATTATTGGGGCTGCTTTTGGTAAAATCGTCACATCCCTTGTAAATGATATCATCATGCCCCCGGTTGGAAAACTGATGGGTGGAATCGACTTCAGTCAGAAAATCTTCAACCTGGATAGGGGTATGAAAACAGCAAACGGACAGGAGATCACCACACTTGCTCAAGCCAACGAAGCCGGGGCTACCGTGATTGCTTATGGTCAGTTCATCAACGTCATGATTGATTTTCTTATCGTTGCGTTCTGTATCTTCATGCTCGTGAAGGGCATCAACTATCTCAAAAGCAAAGAACACAAAAAGCCCGAGCCGCAAAAAACGACCAAGGCTTGCAAGTATTGCCTATCTGAAATTCCAGCCGCAGCTACCCGCTGCTCGCACTGTACTTCAGAACTGGAAGCAGAAGGAACCGGCGCTCTAGCATAATCACAATGAACGTATAAAGACGCACCGAGTTGAATTACGGATATAAATCCTGATGCGGGGGACAACCTCTTACTTGCTAGGGTATATGTATGAAAAGCTAGCCATATGGGCTTCATTAACAAAGGTTGCGTAGCTTAATGGTTTGAAGGTTCCACCGTAAAGGTGGGGCCTTTTTTTGTGCCTAACATACATGCGTTACACGTGCTCCCCCATGAATGTCATTTGCAGCCATGCTCATGAACTAGAAACGGCGTGGCAGCAAATGCTCCAGGATCGACTTCAGATCTTTATCTTCCTTGTAAACTTCTTCCCCAGTATCAAGCTCTGTCACACGAATATATTCAAAGTTTGCCGAAGCATCCACTGGCTTGAACAACAATTGGGCCTCATCTTCCAAACGTACATTAAATCCCATATCCTTAAACATGCTGCTTAACTGACTGTTAGCCGGTTCCTGTCCTTGCCCTACAAATATAAGTCCTCTAAGACTTTTACGTTCCTGAGGTTGCGGATAAATCACCTGAAAGTGTACAATGCATTCCATACGATCGTTCCCCTTTCGTTTAAAACATACTTTGTGAAATTTTGAACTTTAAAATCTGCTATATAAGGAGATACGTATCATGACCCCAGAACGTTTCGACATTTATGACGATCAGCAAAATTGGATCGGCACTTCACTACGCAGTGAGGTCCATGCCAAGGGATATTGGCATCGTTCATTCCACTGTTGGATTGTGCGTGACAAAGACGAGCAGCGACAGGTTCTTTTTCAGCGGCGGCGTGATATTAAGGATACTTTCCCCGGATGTTACGACATTACAGCAGCAGGCCATCTTACCGCAGGTGAACAACTTCAAGACGCCAGTCGTGAGCTGGAGGAAGAACTGGGTGTGAATACTCCATTCGAGGCACTAACCTATCTACTCACGGCTACACAGCAGCTCCAAGGAGAGGTGCGTGGTGTCCCATTCATAGATCGGGAGTTCAGCGCGGTCTATGGATTATGTCTGAACCAGCCGCTCGAAGCCTACGTTCTGCAGCCTAGCGAGGTGGATAGCCTGTATGAAGTGCCGCTGAATGATCTACTCGCTTTGTTTCGTAATGAGATCGACGTCATTCAAGCTACCGGAGTTCAGACTCACCCGTCTAGTGATCATGTAGCTGATGAACCGGAACGTACCGTTCGCGAGATTCGGGCAACGGAATTTGTACCCCATGGTACAGCTTATTATACGGATGTGCTCGAAGCTCTATATCACGTGCCCAAAGAGTGATCATGTAGGATCCTGTTAAACCCGATCCAGTTCAATCGAATGTTCATAGCTTCATTTTCTCAAAAATAGCATAACTTCATACCTTTACTATCGACTTGACTGGAAACAGATGCTGTGACGAACATCACTGTCATATCTCAAACCAGCACAAACAGGCGCCTGCCTTCGGGCAGCGCCTGCTTTATGTACACAGGTATTCGTTTCATCAAGATAGGTACGTTTGTGCTGGCATGTTCACTCCATCAGAGGTGAATTAGTCGCCGATCTGTCTAGCTCTGGTCACCCTCTCCTGATGGAGAAGACCAATAACGTGCAGAGATTTCTTCGTACCGGTGCCCATAGCGTGACTCCAGTTCCTCACCCATATCCTGTTCCAGTTCGTACAACACCAGTTCTTGAGCAAAATGATTCAGCAGCAGTCCAGTCATTACCGGATGCTCCGTCACCACTGCCTGTGTGGCGCATGATTCCCCACGCATGCCCAGCATGCACCAGCGGCGATCGACCACCAGGGAAAATTTCCGGCCATTACCTGTACCATACATAGGCATGCCTGGCCAAGGGACAGGCTGATCCAGCATGCCTTCACCACCATCACACGACCATAACAGCCGCACACCCCGAGCTTCAGCCTGCTGTAAGTCATTACGCAGCAGCTCTGCCTCTTCACGCCAGATGTCTACAACAATCTCGTGCTGAGCCTCGGCCAATTCACGGCTCAGATTCTCAAACACATTTTTGTCCCCTTCGACGTTATAGAAGACAGGCTTTTCCGGTTCACTCTTGGGCATGCTGCTCTGAACATAATCCAGCGAGGTACGCATTTGATCGGAGATCATACGTGTCATCTCCTCAGGCTTCAGCACACTATACTTCGCCGGCTCCCCCGGACTGCACCGCAGGAAACCACGTTGTTCCAGCCGTTGCAGGGTCGCATATACATTGGAACGGGACACGCCCAGCCGCTTCGCAACCTCATATCCTGAAGCCGATCCCTGGCGGGCGAGTTCCACCATAATTTTAGATTCCATCTCGGTAAATCCGAGATGACGCAAATGATGCAGCAGTTGGTCCATATTCCCGTCCCCCCATGCTGTCAGCAACCCGCACTGCCTCACACTGATGCGGCAGTGCTTCTACTGCATCAGATCAGATCTGTTCAGCACCACAGCGCGGGCACCACTTCGAACCTTTGGGCAGCTCGGCTGCACAAATCTGACAATTCACCATTTCGCGTGATACTTCGGTCTGTACGTCCACCGTGTTCACAATTGGGTTATTTTCTTTCCAGTAGCGGATGCGTTCGTCCAGTTCCTGCTGACGCTCGCGTTCCCGTTGCATCTCTTCATCTCTGCGGCGTTCCCACTCAGCATCGAACGCTTCCTTTTCTTCCTGGGTAAATTCCGTACTGTTATATTCCGATTCTGTCTCCAGATCGGCTATGGACGGAATGACTGTGTGATACGGCTCATCTTCCTCCAATTCCAATTCTGGTGGCGCATCGTAGAAGTCCGGCTCCGGAGTTTGGGTCTGAGTTACAGCTGCCTCCTGTCTCGCGGCTGTGGTGGCTCCTGCGACTCCTGCTGCTCCTACTTTAGGCGCTGCTGTCTTGAGTTCACCCAACTTGCGTCCGCATTTAGGGCAGAAGTTGGCATCCAGGGAAGCGACGTGTCCACACTCGCACAACCGTTCGTTCTTAAGTTGTGCAATCTTGTTGCGCAGACCATCAATCTCGTCCTGCAATTCGTCGCAGAGCTGCGACAGATCCACCATTTCTTTTTCCGCACGCGTCATATCCTGTGCCCGATAACCCTCATAGAAGATGCGACCCATATCTGTAAAATGGACTTCCTGTTCCTGTTGCAAGCCCACAATCTGGTTGTTCAATTTCCCAATCTCAACGGCGTGTTGGGCACGCTCTGTTGCTTTGTTCGCTCCGTCTTTGATGCGCTGAAGCAGTTTCATGACCATTCCTCCTCTGTCCCGTCAAAACCAATATTATCATTTCTATTTAGTAGTAAATTAGCATATTACATCCTTCATGCAAAATGCTCAGGCATATAACTTATACGATATCATGCCAAAAAGTTGCGTAATCTCGTGCAGGTGCCCGTTTTATACCGATACTGGATGAAATCGGGGGCTTTCGTCAAGACCATATGTTCGGGTATAATGAAGCTTTGACCATACTTAACCGCCTGATTAGGCGACTAACTCTATCATACCAATTTACAATGCGATTGTGAAAAGGGCAAATGGTTTACTTTTAACCGGGATAGTCCTATCCCTGAATGCATACAGAGGTGGATGAAACATGTTAAGTCCGAACTCAACGTTCTACCCCCGTCCGCTCGGGGTTACCCCGGCGGCGTCCCTGCCCCAGTCCCCGTCTGCTCCGCTGGAGACCAGTCGGCAACTCGTGGGTAATGATCAACAAGATGCCTTTTACTTTCGCTCTCTGGAAGAGGCTGGTATTAAGCTAAATGCACCACAAATCTCGGCAGTCCGTCACGGCAGAGGACCGATCCTGACGCTCGCCGGAGCTGGTTGTGGCAAAACAACTGTACTGGCCGCAAGAGCCGGCTATCTCATAGAGGTCAGCGGCGTACATGCAGGCAGTATCCTGCTGGTGACGTTCACGAACAAAGCCGCCACCGAGATGAAAGACCGGATCGCCGCATTGCCAGGTATACGTCCGGCAGCCGCGAGAGCCGTGCAGGCTCGTACCTTCCACTCTTTTGCGCTGACATTGCTGCGTCATTATGGCGTGCAGGAAGAGATCTTTGGTGAGTCGCGAGCCCAGCATACGGTGCTGAAGATGCTTCTTCGCCAAAATGGCATGAGTGAAGCCTTCCAGCCTGAAAGTCTGCTGGCCATGCTGTCCGCATGGAAGATGCAAGGATCGGAAACAACCGACCTGCCTGAAAAATCGCAGGAAGAACGTGATGCCAAGCGTGTTCTGCTTGGTTACGAAGCCTGGAAACAGGATCGCGGCAAAATGGATTTTGATGATATTTTACTACGGGCAGCCGCGCTGCTTCGTGATCCTGCTGTACTGGGGCCGCTTCAGAAGCGTTTCCAGTACATTATGGTGGACGAGTTCCAGGATACCAACCATCTGCAATATGAAATTGTGCAAAAACTGGTTTCCGCTCACCGCAATCTGATGGTTGTAGGAGATGATGACCAGACGATCTATACCTTTAATGGCGCACGCCAGGAATCAATTTTGGAATTCGATAAAGTATACCCCGGCGCACGCATTGTGACGCTGGATATCAATTATCGTAGTGATGCACGCATTCTGGGACTCGGAAGTGAACTGGTCGCCCGTAATAAACGCAGACGTGACAAACGGCTGCGTGCTGCTGGAAACCGTGGAGATGCGCCACGCTTCGCTACACCTTCCAATGCGGAGGAAGAAGCGGCATGGGTCGTGAATCAGCTCTGCCAACAGGTTGAAGAAGGGCAGCACACCTATCGTGATATTGCGATTCTTCATCGGACTGCCAGCAGCAGCCGGGCTGTATTTGAGCAGCTTGTGTTGAAAGATGTGCCTTTTGTACAGCATGGGGCTTCCCCGGTGTTCTATGACCAGTCTCTCATCAGACCCCTGATGGATCATTTACGTCTGTCTCTTGATCCACGTGCCATGGATGCTCTCCCAAGTGCGCTGGGACCGCTCTATGTATCACGGGATGCAGGGCTCGAGTGGATTCAGCGCTGTGAACAACAACAGGCGAAGAAATATCCGCTCATTCATCTGGTGAAATGGGACAAGCTGAAACCGTTTCAGCAGGAACAGGTCAAAGAACGCATCAAGCTGATCAAATCACTGCACAAACTAAAACCCATCATCGCCATTCAGGAGATGCGCAGGCAGTTCTACGACAAGTATATGGAAAGTGGTGATCCCAGCATCTTCACCCATTATAAGGAAACGATGCTGGAAACCCTGGATGAATTCGAAGCTGCCGTCAAAAAATTCGAAACCGTGGAAGAGTTCATCCAATTCGCGGATGAGCTCTCCCGCAGACACCGTGAGATGGAATCTCTGCGCCGCGCACAGGACAGTGACGCAGTGCAGCTGATGACCATTCACCGTGCCAAAGGACTGGAGTTCCCTTGTGTGTATTGGATCGGAGCCAGTGAGGGAATTGTGCCTCACAGTACAGCACTGCGACAGGATATCCCCGAAGATCAAAAAGCTGCGCTTGCTGTGCAACAGACAGACGCCGAACTGGACATGGCGCTGGAGGAAGAACGCAGGCTCGCCTATGTTGCCATCACAAGGGCCAAGCAGTACTTGTATGTCACCTCACCCGCATCTCATCACGGAAAGCCAGCAGACGTATCCCGCTTCTTGCTCGAAGCCTTCGGCATGGAAGTTCCGGACAAACGTAAACCTCGTGAAGAGAGCCGAACGAGCAGTCAGACTTCATATGGCAAAGGAAATACGCAGTATGGCCGCTCGGGCTCGGGTGCCCGTTCCGAAGGTCGGGATGTGGCACAGCGTCGTGCCATCAGCCACAGTGACCGTCGTGACTACGAGGTCCACAACGAACGTGATGAGGATCGCCTCGGTGAACGGCGCGGTAGTGGGGAGATTCGCAACCATAAGGCATTCAGCACCACAGGTGTGAGTCCGACAGCTGCGAATTCCTCGAGTTCACATTCGCATACTTCAGGTTCAGGTAATGCTGAGCGTACAGAGACCGTTGCGGTCTGGAAGTGCAGTTCGTCCACCTGTAAAGCGTGGCTAAGACAGAAGCCAGCTGTGCCTTCAAAAGGAACCAAGAAGGCATCATCAGGCCCTCCCGCCTGTCCCCTGTGTTCAGGATCGATGGAGGCCGGTACCCGCCAGGTGCCCGTAACGGGGAGATTTGGGAAATAAACGAAACTGGATACCGTTATAGCTCGTTTCAGGGCGCTTTTTGCTGTTTATTAACAGTAGAAGCGTCTTTTTTCCATTTCAGAATGGGGGTTGGATTATGCAGGACGGCAAACAATATCTGTATGTATCGGTAACTCATAACTTGATTGAACAAACAAAGAACGAATCTACACCCTTTGAGGTGTTGGTGGATGACGAACAGTTGGGCCGATTGAAAGATCTGATGAAGGTGCTGGAGGATGACGATGCCTATACATTGCAACGGGCTCCGGTGCCCTACAAATCGGCAGATCATGATGAGGCGACAGAGCAATTTTCGGATGGCATGACCTTGTTGTATACCTTTCTCTACGACCATGGCACGCCGGATTCGCGGCAGGCAATTGAAAGCATGAACGTGCTTCCAAGGCTGCAGGATACGGATTATGATGACCCTGGATACGAGAATTCACCACTGAATAAATGACCTGATGCCAAAAAGCATGCGTAACCGCAGATCACGCGGAAGACGCATGCTTTTTTTATATGATGAAGGACAACTGCCATGTAAAATGAACTCAATCCAGACGAATTTCCTGCCCTTTCTCAGCGGATTCGTAGATTCCGCACAGCATGCGTGTGGAAGCCACCCCATCTGCAATTGGGCTGATCGGCTCTGTACCGTTCAGACAACAATCCACAAAGTGGTCAATCTGGTTCTGGAATGCACTATGAATATGGAGACCCGTATTGTCCGTCTGGGGTTCAATATTCAGGATGGTATTATTTTTCTCCGTGACGATCAGTGTCTCCGGCTCCAGTTCGAACCCACCACGCTCGCCGTATAATTTCACAGAAGATTCATCTCCGCGTGCATGCAGGGTAAAGCTCACATCCACCGCCAGCGAAGCCCCGTTTTCAAACCGAATAAGTGCATTCGCCATATCTTCCACATCATTCACAGCTGCGCTGTAGTCGGCTGCTTTGTAAAAAGAAAGATGTTCGATATGGGCACGATTGCCCAGCTTCCGATACGTATTACCACTGACCGAAACAGGTTTCGGCCTGCCCATCAGATACCAGCATTGGTCGATAATATGTACGCCCAGATCAATCAGGGGGCCTCCGCCGGAACGGCTTTTGTCAGCGAACCAACCACCTGGATTGCCGTGACGCCGCAGAATGGAAGCTTTGGCATAATATAGTTCACCAAACTCCCCGGCATCAATGAATCTGCGCATCATCTGCATATTGTTATCATAACGACGCACAAATCCAACAATAAACGTAAGCCCACTCTTCTTCACCGCTTCTTCAATCCGCAGCGCATCTTCCACATTGGTTGCGACCGGTTTCTCCAGCAACACATGCTTGCCTGCCTCCAGTGCAGCAATGGCAAATTCGGCGTGTGTATTATTCCAGGTACAGATACTGACAGCATCCACATGCGGGTCCTCCAGCATCTCCCGATAATCGGTGTACACGGATTGAGCATCATACTTCTGTGCCGCAGCCTTAGCCCGCTCTTCGTTCAGATCACAGATGGCATAGATGACAGCATCCTCATTTTTGGCGTAACACCTCATATGAAGATCCGAGATGGATCCTGTACCGATCATTCCAATGTGCAGCATTTGTTTCGTGCTCATCATCGTCCTCCCTTCCTTTTCCACAACTTCCACAACATCACTATCGTCTAGTCTGCCCGCAGCATGCCTTCGTAAATACCCGGGGTTGAATTTTCGATCTTCACAGCACCCAATGTTCGGGCATAGAAATCCACAGGTCCCGCTGATCCGATAATCGCATAACCATAACCGTCCGCCTTCATCGCATGCATACAGGCCAGTAACAGGGCTGTTCCTACACCTTTGCCCCGTGCATCCTGGCTCACGCCTGTAGGTCCAAAGAAGTTGCGACATGTCGCTTCGTAACAGGCAAATCCGATCATTTTCCCATGCTCAACGGCGATGTAACAGGACACGGGCTGACGTGCAAAAGCGACCTCACATTCATCCACCCAAGCTTGGCTAAAATGTGACCTCACCCAATCCAGTACAAGCTGTTTCTCTGGGGCAATGGCTCTTCGAATCACAATGGAGGATTCCTCCAGCCTTCTCAGTCCACTCTCTTGCTCCGGTAAACGATAGAGCGCTACCAACATATCACTCATCTAATCGGTTCCTCCTCGTACTTGAATGTGAAATAGGACAAAGGTTTGGCCACTTACCTGAAATTAACCTGATCCTGCTGCGGATAACCTGCAATACAAGCGATATTTCTAATTTAAAATAACTTACCGCTTACATTCATTGCATTTCAACTGCAACACTGAGACGATATGTCCCGTCTATTAACTTGAAGCGCGGCCCTAAGGAAGATTTTACCGCGTCAGTACACAGATTAGAAGGGATGAATATTGATGAACAACAACATGAAAAAAGTAAGTGCACTGATGGCCCTATCCATGGCATTGGGTGGTGGAGCCGCTTATGCAGCAACACTGGACAACACACAACCAGTCCATCAAACATCCGTTTCAGCAGATAGTAATGCAGCGAGTGTAGTAAACGTATCCGTGAATGGTGCATCCATCTCTGATGGTTATTGGAATAAGGATGGCAAAGTAGCCATGATCCCGCTGCGTGATCTTACGGACGCACTGGGTATTGAACTGGAATGGAATAAAGAAACTAAAACTGCAGAGCTGACTCGTGGTGCTCTCTGGACACAGGTAATCACAGGCAAGGATCAATATTCCGTGAATAAAATGCTGCTCACGCTGGGTACAGCGCCCGAAATCACAGGCGGCAAATTGTATGTACCGGTTTCTTTTGCTGAGAAAGCACTGCATGGACAAGTGAACACAACAGGAAATCAGGTGACGATCTCCAGTGAAGAGGACGTGAAGACGGTTACTGAACGTGGTGTCATTACCAGAATTTCGAACCAGGATAAATACAAGTCCATCCAGATTGGCGGTGCAGGGTTGGATGGCATCGTGCTCAATCTGAGCGATGAGACAAAATTCATCTCCGTTGAGGGAAAAGAGATTGCACTGACTGATCTGGCCATCGGCATGAACGTGGAAGCTGAGCATTCCCTGATCACTACCCGCAGTCTGCCACCACAAACGCCTACCTATAAAGTTACTGTACTGGATATGGCTACAGCATCTCAGGCACAACCTAAAGAGGTACTGGGTACAGCCGGTACGATTGAAAATGTAACAACAGCTGAAAGCGGCATCTCACAGATTGAGATCACAGGTACACGTTTAACTGAGACGGCTCCTGACCATGTCGTGCTGAATATCGCTAAAGATACGCTGCTCGTGAATCACGAAGGCGAAACGGTAAAGGCCGAAGAACTGACTAAAGGAACTAAAGTGATCGGTTTTTACAGCCCTATGCTAACTCGCAGTTTGCCCCCAATCGGAACGGCATGGAAAGTGGTTGTTGAAACACCAGCAGCACAACCGGAAGCGAAATAAATCGATTAGAAATGCGACTGGCTGAAACACATGTTATATGTTGTTGCAGACGACCATTTGCATCGCTTAGCGCGGTGTAATGAGTTTGGCGCATCAAGAGCTCATCCGTGCGGCCAGGCGGCGAAGTCAATTCAAAATAACCTTATCCGCTTGTCTTTTGACAGGCATGGATAAGGTTGTTTTTTTTGGTTTTGGTTTTTGGTTTTGGTTTTGGTTTTTGGTTTTGGTTTTGGTTTTGGTTTTGGTTTTGGTTTTTGGTTTTGGTTTTGGTTTTGGTTTTGGTTTTGGTTTTGGTTTTGGTTTTGGTTTTGGTTTTGGTTTTGGTTTTGGTTTTGGTTCTGGTTTTTTAGAGTGTGTCTACAAACTGCTTCAAACCGAAGGGTATCTGAAACTTGTCCGGAGCAGACACGTGCGATGTGCACTGCATACGAAATACATTGCTTACCGAATGTAAGAGCAAGCGGCGTTAACGCTAACGAATCTGAGGCATCTTATTCAAGGATTTGAAGTACCCGCAAAAATCTAAGGAATCTCACCGTCAGAATCAATCGGCTGTGACTTCATCTTCAACAATCGCTTCCACTTCAATCTCAACCATCAACAAGGGATCAATGAGTGCGCTAACTTCAACCATGGTGGCTACAGGCTGGATCTGTCCAAAAAATTCACCGTGTGCCTTGCCAACTTCCTCCCATCTGGAGATATCGGTCACAAACATCCGGGTTCTCACCACATGCGACATGTCAGCCCCCAGTTCTTTCAGTGCATTCTCGATCGTCTGCAAAATGAACCTTGTCTGTGCATACGGATCACCTGCCCCAACAACTACACCATCTTGCATTGCGGTTGTACCCGCCACTTCAATTCGGTTCCCTACACGGATGGCACGGCAATATCCCACCAACGGTTCCCATGGGGAGCCCGTAAATACCTGCTGTCTGCTCATTCTCTCGTCCCTCGCTTTGGTTGTATTTATCTATAATGCATACCTTAATTATATCAGCCCATTCGAATCCCGAACAAAAACTTAAAACTTAAATCTGGCTGGTTCTTCTTCTTCGCACATATTTGATATACCAAAATTCGATGTACACAAAAAAAGTCCCAGGAAGGGCACCATCTGTTCAACAAATGATGCGCTTCCTGGGACCTCTTCATAACGAGATAGTATTAACTAATCAAATGGAAACCATAGGTTGGCCTGATTACAACTTGATATTCGCCTCATCGAAGTATTCTTCCAGAGTTAACCCACTCTTCGCCACATCCGGTGCCAAATCTGTACCGATGTACCGGATATGCCAAGGCTCATAGACGTACCCTGTGGTATCTTCTTCACCTTGCAGATAACGGATGACATATCCGTATTCTGCAGCGTGTTCAGCCAACCACTGGCCTTCCTTCGATGTGCCAAATACCTCTTCCAGCACATTGCCCACACTCGGGCTGGATACATCAATGGCAAGACCGGTCTGATGTTCGCTTCGGCCTGGAACAGAGCTCACGCGATCCGTGTATTCTTGACCTTTGGTTTTGACATTGTTGTTATAGATGGATACCTGACGCTGATATGAACGATAACCGGACACCGCACGAAGCTCAATGCCATCCGCTTTTGCACCTGCAAACAACTTCTCCAGTGCCTCGGCTGCTTCCTTGCGCATATGCCGCTTCTCGTGTGGTTCATCGAAGGAGAACGGTACATTCGGCTCTACCAGATCGTCCGGCTCGTACCCGTCGGGCAGACTCCGTTGTTTGTTCACAATGACGGTCATAGACTCGGCATTGGTCACTACAGATTGTGCATCAATTGTCGTTTGCAGTGCGCTGATACTGCGTTTCTCCAGCAATGGATCTTCCGCTGTCCCACCATTCCCATTGTCCGAAGAGCCCTGTTCGCCCGCTGAAGCATTCCCAGGCTCGCTATCCGTGCCTTCACCGTTGTTGCCAGAAGATGATGTGTCATCCCCGCCAGCATTGTCGCCATCCGTTCCTTTATCCTCCGTAAAATGAACCGTTGTGCCGTCCGTCTCCTGTTGTGTGTTACCTGTTCCATTCGGATTCTGGCTCTCCTCTGTGCCTGAACCGTTCTGGCACGCGGCAAGCAATGCTCCGCATATCATCAATGAGGACAGCATAACCACCATGCGGCGCTGTCTTCCTGTAGTTGATTTCATGTAAAAACTCCTATCGCAATAATATAAATGTTGTATAGTTCTCAGCGTGCAATGTTCCCTGCGACAGTATACCTTAATTGGGAGCGAAGCTCCACCGGTAAAGACGTCCTTTAGAAGAGATCCGAATGAATATATACGGGCTGTACAGCCTGTATGATCGTTTTTTGGACTTTTAGAGCAATATCCCCATGCTGTACACCATAGAAGTGAAATGGGAATATGCCTTCATATATTCCATATGCAAAAAAGTGATTATACCGAGATGCACGTTACTAATGAGCATTGTTGGATAAAGACAAAATTCATCTTGTACCGGGAAATGAATTAAATCGAATAATGCAACATGCTGCAATAAAAACAGCAGGGGTGATCTGAGATCTCCCCCGCTCTAATGGGTGCATCATTTGGTTGCCGGGCTGTCCGCCTTCTTCTGGACAGCCTGCCACATCCGCGCGGCTACACGCTCGCGGATCAAATCCAGCCCTGCGGTGGCCGGCACGCCCGGCAGCAGCGCCGTCAGCTCCGGCAAGGCCGGCGGCTTGCCCGGCTGCGCGAGGCGCACCTCAACGGCGCCAAAGCCCGGCCCCGGCTGGTGCATGG
>NZ_JACYVQ010000021.1:0-33912 GCF_014842675.1 Paenibacillus sp. CFBP 13594 | reverse complement strand
ACACGTACCCATCCCGAACACGACCGTTAAGCCCTCTAGCGCCGATGGTACTTGGACCGCAGGGTCCTGGGAGAGTAGGACGCCGCCAAGCGAAACCCCACTGGGGTATTTTTTTTCGAAAATTGATAAGGGCCCTTAGCTCAGTTGGTTAGAGCGCACCTCTGATAAGGGTGAGGCCGGTGGTTCGAGTCCACCAGGGCCCATAGCAAGACCACAACAAGAAATACACAGAGTATGGGGCCATAGCTCAGCTGGGAGAGCGCCTGCCTTGCAAGCAGGAGGTCAGCGGTTCGATCCCGCTTGGCTCCACCATTCCCTGATAGCTCAGTTGGTAGAGCACTCGACTGTTAATCGAGTTGTCACAGGTTCGAGCCCTGTTCGGGGAGCCAGTAAGGCCCGTTGGTCAAGGGGTTAAGACACCTCCCTTTCACGGAGGTAACAGGGGTTCGAATCCCCTACGGGTCATAGCAATATCTATTGCTTCAACAAGGGATGAGAATCCCAAAGGTTCGTCGGAGGATGCACTTCGTTAGCAACAGCTTCGCAGTCTCGAACGAAGTGAGAGTATCCCCTACGGGTCATATTATGGAGGCTTAGCTCAGCTGGGAGAGCATCTGCCTTACAAGCAGAGGGTCGGGGGTTCGATCCCCTCAGCCTCCACCATATAACTTTATAACGACGCGGGGTGGAGCAGCCCGGTAGCTCGTCGGGCTCATAACCCGAAGGCCGCAGGTTCAAATCCTGCCCCCGCAATTATACTTTCCTTTGAGAAAGTGATCTGGAACCGTGGTGTAGTTGGCCTAACATGCCTGCCTGTCACGCAGGAGATCGCGGGTTCGAATCCCGTCGGTTCCGCCATTTTTTTTAATGTAGTAAGGCTCGGTAGCTCAGTCGGTAGAGCAGAGGACTGAAAATCCTCGTGTCGGCGGTTCGATTCCGTCCCGAGCCACCATTTATAACACCATGTAATACGCCGGTGTAGCTCAACTGGTAGAGCAACTGACTTGTAATCAGTAGGTTGGGGGTTCAAGTCCTCTCGCCGGCACCATGTAATCCTGGAGGATTAGCGAAGCGGCCAAACGCATCAGACTGTAAATCTGCTCCCGTACGGGTTCGGTGGTTCGAATCCATCATCCTCCACCAGTTTTCTATGAGTCATTAGCTCAGTTGGTAGAGCACCTGACTTTTAATCAGGGTGTCGAAGGTTCGAGCCCTTCATGACTCACCATTATATGCGCGTGTGGCGGAATTGGCAGACGCACTAGACTTAGGATCTAGCGTCTTTGACGTGGGGGTTCAAGTCCCTCCACGCGCATCCCTTATTTGCGGAAGTGGCTCAGCGGTAGAGCATCGCCTTGCCAAGGCGAGGGTCGCGGGTTCGATTCCCGTCTTCCGCTCCAATATTTTGCGCCCTTAGCTCAGCTGGATAGAGCGTTTGACTACGAATCAAAAGGCCGGGAGTTCGAATCTCTCAGGGCGCGCCATTATAACTTCATATTTTGCCGGCGTGGCGGAATGGCAGACGCGCTCGACTCAAAATCGAGTGGGAAACCGTGGAGGTTCGAGTCCTCTCGCCGGTATAGATAACGGGATGTAGCTCAGCTTGGTAGAGCACCTGGTTTGGGACCAGGGGGTCGCATGTTCAAATCGTGTCATCCCGATTGTTGTTATGCGGGTGTAGTTCAATGGTAGAACTTTAGCCTTCCAAGCTAATAGCGTGGGTTCGATTCCCATCACCCGCTTATATATTGATAAAGAAAGAGATGGTATTCACCGTCTCTTTCTTTTTTTTGCATTCACAGGCATATTGATCATGATTGTATATGAAGATCACGGATTATATGGCTGATTAGCATGTACCATCAAGTATTCCATCCTCACGATAATATTCCCTCTCTTTTAAGTCTGTTCTTAGTCATTGTGGAAGTGTTCAAATAGAGAAGGTCTAACACATGTTCGAACACAAGAATATCTTTTTTTACAATATTTCATAAAAACGCTTACAAAAATAGCTTGCGTAAATCATTAACCTGTAATACCATATCAATTAAGCGCTTAACCTTTAGGGGTAAGGCGCTTAAACTTAACGTAGATTAAGCGCTTAACCCGTAAAGGAAAGGACGGCGATCAAATTCATGAAAACAATTCGACTGACGATGGCTCAGGCACTGCTTCGATACTTGGATCAGCAATATATCTCGGTTGACGGGGTGGAAACCAAGTTTGTGAAGGGAATCATCGGTATTTTTGGACATGGCAATGTAACAGGCATTGGAGAAGCGCTGGAGCGCAGTCCGGGAAGCCTGACGTATATGCAAGGCAAGAACGAACAAGGCATGGTGCATACGGCAGCGGCTTATGCCAAGCAGAAGAACCGTAAACAGATCTATGCATGTACAACATCCATTGGACCTGGTGCTTTGAATATGATAACAGCGGCAGCTACTGCAACGGTGAACCGGATTCCGGTTTTATTGCTTCCAGGAGATAACTTTGCTACACGGGAACCAGACCCGGTACTTCAGCAGTTGGAAGTGAGCAGTGATTATACAATCTCAGCCACTGATCCATTCAAAGCCGTCAGCAAGTACTGGGATCGCATTGTTCGTCCCGAACAGCTGATGATTGCTGTTACACAGGCGATGCGTGTGCTAACCGATCCAGCAGAGACGGGAGCAGTAACGCTCGCATTGCCGCAGGATGTGCAGGCAGAGGCGTACGATTATCCAGAATCGTTCTTTGCCCGCAAAGTACATTATCTGGATCGTCGCCCCCCGGTACAGGCAGCCATTGAACGGGCAACGGAGCAGATTGCCCGTGGCAGAAAGCCGCTTCTCGTTGCAGGCGGCGGTGTGTTGTACTCTGAGGCGTCCGTTCAACTCGTGGGGTTCGCCGAGGCATTTGGCATTCCGATCGCCGAGACGCAGGCGGGCAAGAGCGCAGTCTCTTGGGACCACCCACTGAATGTGGGGGCCATCGGGGTTACCGGCTCTCTGGCAGCCAATAGGCTGGCGAGAGAAGCAGACGTTGTGATCGGCGTCGGAACGCGGTTCTCGGATTTCACGACGGCGTCCCGCTCTGCTTTTCAACATCCAGAAGCGTCATTCATCAACATCAACCTGAACAGTATGGATGCCGCCAAGTTAGGCGGAGAAGCCATTCTGGCAGATGCTCGCGAAGGATTGCAGGCTTTGCAGAAGGAATTGCAGGAAAGACAATACCGAAGTGCATATGGCCCATCCGAAGTTGCTGATCTCCGCGCTGAATGGAATGCAGAAGTGGATCGGCTGTATGCAGCTCAACATGAAGCAGGGCTGGCACAGACTACAGCAGTTGGCATCGTTAACCGGACCATTGATCCATCTTCCGTCATAGTGTGTGCGGCAGGCAGTCTGCCGGGTGATCTACATCGTCTGTGGCGTGCGGCTGAACCAAAGACGTATCACATGGAGTATGGGTTCTCCTGTATGGGGTACGAGGTAAGTGGAGCGTTCGGAGCAGCACTTGCCGAGCCGGATCGTGAAGTGTACGCCATGGTAGGAGATGGCAGTTATCTGATGCTGCATTCGGAGTTTGTGACCAGTTTGCAGGAACAGAAGAAGATGACTGTTTTATTATTCAACAACAATGGATTCCAATGTATTCATAATTTGCAGCGGGAACATGGTAGTGACGGGTTCGGCAATGAGTTCCGTTATCGGGAATCCGAGAGTGGACGACTGACCGGGGATTACATGCCAATGGACTTTGCAGCTCACGCCCGAAGCATGGGAGCCAAATCCTATAGAGCGGAGACAGCAGAACAGCTGGAACAAGCACTCCGAGATGCGAAGAACGAAACAGTGAGTACGTTGATTGAGATTCCGGTCGTGCCTGGAACCAACGCAGGTGGATACGAGTCATGGTGGAATGTAGGTGTGCCAGAAGTATCTGCCGAGGAGAAGGTAGTTCATGCTCATCACACCATGCAAGCCAACCGTGCCAAAGCAAGACCGATTTAATCCGGGTTAATATAGTGAACCACAATGTTGAACGACAAAGGAGACGTGGAGCAATGAGCAAGCTGCCATTCCAGCTTGGGATTCATCCGATCAATTGGGTCGGTGAAGATGTGAAGGAGCATGGTGATGCGACAACGTGTGCACAGATTCTGGATGACATTCAGCGTCTTGGGCTGACAGGCACAGAGATGGGACGTAAATATCCTACCGATCCTGCTATATTGCGTGAGGAATTGAGTAAAAGGAATATCAATCTGGTCTCCCAGTGGAAATCCGTACTGTTCTCCGATCCGGCGTATCGTCAGTCCGAGCTGGACAGTTATCGCAGACATGCGGAGTTTCTGCAATCCATGGGCAGTAAGGTGATCAGTACGGCGGAGGTAGGCGGGTCACTTCATTTTGATCCAAGACGAACTCCGCATGAAAAAGAAGTGCTTAGACTCAGCGGATCGGAATGGCATATCCTTGCTGAAGGGTTGAACGAAGCAGGAGCTATCGCCCATGAACACGGGTTGAAGCTTACGTACCATCATCATGGAGGCACAGTGGTCGAGCAACCGGATGAGATTGATCGACTGATGGAGTTGACGGACCCTTCTCTCGTATATCTGCTCTATGATACAGGTCATGCCTACTATGGCGGAGCCAATCCGCTGGAACTGCTGCGCAAACATTATGATCGGATTGCCTATATCCATCTGAAAGATATCCGCCCTCATGTGCTGGATGAAGCACGCGCGGAGCAGTCTGACTTTGTCGGTTGTATTCGTAGAGGCGTATTCACCGTACCAGGGGATGGATGCATTGATTTTGCACCAATTCTGCAAGAACTGATCACACGGGGATACGATGGCTGGGCGATGCTTGAAGGAGAGCAGGACCCTGCGATTCATAACCCGTATGAGTATGCCAAACGCTCTTTGAACTATATGGAGTCCTTATACCAACACAGCTGATACAGACATAGAGATCGGGAGAGGACCATACCCATGAAGTGAAAAGGAAGAAGGCTAGCAAAACTGCAACGTTACGATTGGAAAATAAAACTGACCTTCTCTAGACGTTTACTAATCCTCAGGTTGGATTGAGTAACAAGTCTAGATATCCATATGCAACAATAAAATTCCACCTCAGAAAGGGGCTCACATGCAATGACTTACGTATCCTTTCCGGTATCCAGGAAGAAGGATTTCACCGCGATTGGCCGCTTGTGTATCGACTTGAACGCCAATGAGATCAATCGCCCGATGGAAGAGACGATGACGTTCACGAAATATGTGGGTGGCTCGCCGGCCAATATTACGATAGGCATGTCCAGACTGGGTATGGAGACGGCTTTTATCGGTAAGATCGCGAATGACCAGATGGGTCGATTCATCCATAGCTATCTGGAGAAGAACGGCATCGACACATCAAATGTGGTTACAGATGACACCGGAGCGGTGACAGGGCTTGCTTTTACAGAAATCAAGAGCCCAACCGATTGCAGTATCTTAATGTACCGGGACAATGTAGCGGATCTGTTATTACAGGCGCAAGAGGTACAAGAGCAGTTGATTGCTGACTCCAAAGTGCTGCTAATCTCAGGCACGGCCCTCGCGCAGAGCCCATCCCGTGAAGCCGTATTACAGGCACTAACGTATGCGAAAAAACATGGAACCGTTATTGTGTTTGATCTGGACTATCGCCCATACACATGGACATCGGACGAAGAGACAGCGGTCCATTATAACCTCGCAGCCGAGAAATGCGATATCATCCTGGGCACACGCGAAGAGTTCGACATGATGGAGACATTTGACCACAATCCGGATCATAGTGATCAGGTGACTGCACAGAAATGGTTTGATTTCTCAGCGAACATCGTTGTAATCAAACACGGCAAGGAAGGGTCCATTGCTTATACGCGTGAAGGTCTTTCCCATCGTGCGAACAGCTATCCGGCAAAAGTGGTCAAAACGTTCGGCGCAGGCGACTCTTACGCGGCCGGGTTCCTGTATGGATTGATGCAGGGCTGGACGATTGAGCGCAGCATGGCATATGGCAGTGGCGCAGCAAGTATCGTCATTTCAAGCCACAGCTGTTCGGATGCGATGCCAACGGTGGAACAGGTGAATGACTACATCGAACGTTGCAATCGGGGCGAGATCACCGTGTCTTGAAACTCGTTGCAATACTTTGAATAACACACTCATACAGATCAACATCAATGATATAAGTTCAACATAAGGGATCACACATAAGCGAAGGGAGACAGGGCTATGGGAAAAGGAATTTCTGAAGCGTCTGCAACAGCGACAATGGTACAAAACTGGATCGGAGGTGCCTGGGTAACCCCAGCGTCAACTCGTACGGAGCCGGTTGTGAATCCGGCCACGGAAGAAGTTATTGCACATGTGCCACTGTCCGAACAAGCGGACGTGGATCTGGCGGTTCAGACAGCACGAGAAGCGTTTAAATCCTGGAGCAGCACACCGGTTCCGCGCCGTGCACGTATTTTGTTCCGCTACCAGCAGCTACTGGTTGAACATTGGGAGGAGCTCGCCCGCCTGGTAACGCTGGAGAACGGTAAAAGTTATGCCGAAGCGTATGGCGAGGTATTGCGTGGCATTGAGTGCGTCGAGTTCGCGGCTGGTGCCCCGAATCTGATGATGGGCAAACAACTGCCTGACATCGCGACAGGACTGGAGTCAGGCATGTACCGTTACCCAATCGGAGTTATTGGGGGGATAACCCCATTCAACTTCCCGATGATGGTGCCGTGCTGGATGTTCCCGCTGGCTATTGCGTGCGGTAACACCTTTGTCCTGAAGCCGTCCGAGCGCACACCGCTGCTGGCAGGCCGCCTGGCAGAGCTGTTCAAGGAAGCGGGGCTTCCGGACGGCGTGCTCAACATTGTTCACGGTGCACATGATGTCGTGAACGGGTTGCTGGAACATAAGGATGTTCAAGCGATCTCCTTTGTCGGATCACAACCTGTGGCCGAATACGTCTACACTACTGCATCCAAGCATGGCAAACGGGTACAGGCACTGGCTGGTGCCAAAAACCACTCCATCGTTATGCCGGACGCCGATCTGGATCTAACCGTGAAAGAGATTACCAGTGCAGCTTTTGGTTCAGCAGGGGAGCGTTGCATGGCATGTGCGGTTGTTGTGGCTGTGGGTGATGTAGCTGACGAACTGGTACAAAAGCTGGTGGAAGCGGCAGACCGCATTACCATTGGTAACGGCATGGATGAGGGTGTGTTCCTCGGTCCTGTCATCCGTGGACCGCATAAAGAGCGTACACTCAGTTACATTGAAGCCGGAGAGCAGGAAGGCGCGGCATTGATCAGGGATGGACGTAAGGATCAGGCGACAGGTGAATCCGGTTATTTTGTAGGGCCAACGGTATTCGACCAAGTTGATAGCAATATGAAAATCTGGCAGGATGAGATCTTTGCTCCGGTACTCTCGGTGGCAAGAGTGTCTACGCTGGAGGAAGCCGTTGAGCTGGCGAACCGTTCTGATTTTGCCAACGGGGCGTGTCTGTTCACCCGCAGCGGGGCAAGTATGCGTCAATTCCGTGAAACGATTGATGCGGGCATGTTGGGTATTAACCTGGGCGTACCTGCGCCAATGGCATTTTTCCCGTTTTCCGGTTGGAAAAAGTCCTTCTATGGTGATCTGCACGCTAATGGCACGGATGGTGTTGAATTCTACACTCGCAAGAAGATGGTAACGGCGCGCTGGTAACAACCAGAGCATCACTCGGGCTAAGGGAACGCCTAGCCCATATGGACGCACATAGGGAGGATAACGGAATGGGCAAGGACAAAGTGAGAATTGGCATCATCGGTGCTGGACGGATCGGCAAAATTCATGCAGACAATCTCCTGCGTAACCCGCATGCCGAGATTGTGGGAATCAGCGACTTATTTGCAGGTCCTGAATTGGAGGCTTGGGCTTCCGACCGTGGCATCCCTGTTGTAACAACGGATAGCAGCCTGTTGATCTCGATGCCTAATGTAGACGCGGTGCTGATCTGTTCTTCAACAGATACACATGTGCCGCTGATCGAACAGGCCGCTCAGGCGGGCAAACATATCTTCTGCGAGAAGCCAGTCAGCATGGATCTGGCACAGACCCAAGCGGCTGTAGCGGCAGTTCAGAAGGCTGGCGTGAAGCTGCAAATTGGATTTAACCGCCGCTTCGATCACAACTTCAGACGGATACGTGCGCATGTGCAGGATGGTACGATTGGTGATCCACATATTATCAAAATTACTTCTCGCGACCCTAGTCCACCGCCTGCGGAGTATATCCGGGTGTCTGGTGGGATTTTCATGGACATGATGATCCACGATTTTGACATGGCACGGTATCTGTCCGGGAGTGAAGTGGAAGAAGTGTACGCTCAGGGCAACGTGCTGATCAATCCGGTCTTTGCAGAACATGGCGATGTGGATACGGCAATTGTTACGATGACCTTTGCTAATGGAGCGATTGGTGTTATTGATAACAGCCGTCAGGCTGTATATGGGTATGACCAGCGTGTTGAAGTATTTGGTTCGATGGGCAGCGCAGCAGCGGCGAATGATCATCCGAATACGGCTGAGATCAGTACAGCGGCCGGACTCATGCGCGACAAACCATTGCACTTTTTCCTGGAACGCTACAATGAAGCGTATGTACAGGAGACAGCCCTCTTTATCGATGCAATCATCCATGATACACCGGTTATCGTAGATGGCCACGATGCAGTACAGGCAGAACGAATTGCGCTGGCAGCGAAGATGTCGATGGAGCAGGGAAGACCTGTGAAGCTGAGTGAAGTCACTGGGGTGTCACTGGAATCGCAAACGGCAACGCCATAGTTGGATAATTAAAGTCACTTTTTTGAATAGAGCGCATGAATAGTCAAAGTTCTTGTTTTTATATGCATCAGGTTGTTATGGACGACTACAGAAAGGAGTGGATGACAAGATGTCAGAACGTATTGTGAAACCCGTGGTCACCCCGGAGGGAGACGGTACGCTTATAAACGTAACACCGGAATCGGCTGGGTGGGAATATGTTGGCTTTCAGGTAGCGAAGCTGGCGGAGGGGGAAACGCTAACCCGTGAGAGCGGTGATCAGGAACTCTGTGTGGTGCTTCTCAGTGGTTTCGCCAATGTAAGTACCCGGGAGCACACATGGGATAATATCGGAAAACGAATGAGTGTTTTCGAGAAAATACCTCCGTACTCGGTCTACGTCTCAACTTCCGATCAAGTACAGATCACAGCACGTACCGAACTGGAAATCGCTATATGTGTTGCACCCGGTAAAGGCACGTACCCGGCTCGTCTCATTACACCCGAAGATGTAGGGGTAGAGGCGCGAGGGTATGGTAATCTGGAACGCCAGATTCACAACATTTTGCCGGAACAGAAGGAAGCGGACAGTCTGCTCGTTGTTGAGGTATTCACACCAGATGGGCATTGGTCCAGTTACCCGCCACATAAGCATGATCGAGACGCACTCCCGGATGAATCTTTGCTGGAAGAAACGTATTATTTCCGTGTACAGCCTGAGCAGGGGTTTGCCATTCAGCGTATATACACGGATGATCGTTCTGTGGATGAGACGCTAGCAGTGAAAAACGGTGAAGTGGTGCTTGTTCCGGACGGATATCATCCGGTAGGTGCTCCTCCAGGGTATGAGGTCTACTATCTGAACGTGATGGCCGGCCCTACTCGGACATGGAAATTCCATAACGACCCTGACCATGAGTGGTTGATGAAAAAGTAAAACAGTTCATGCTACGCACATTTTGCTCGCTTCAAGTTGCGTATGCAGACTTCCCCCTGCATAATGAGAAGAAGAGGATAATTATCTATGTATATTATATATAGCACAAATGGGGAAAAACAATGAAAGCAACCATATACGATATAGCGCGCGAGGCGGGTGTATCCATTGCAACCGTCTCGCAGGTCATTAATGGCAAAGGCAAGATCAGTGAGAAGCGGCGCGCCGAGATTATGGAGATCATGGAACGCCTTCATTATCAACCCAGTGCGATCGCAGCTGCACTTACAGGTAAGCAGACGTATACATTGGGGCTGCTCGTACCGGATATCTCAAACCCGTATTTCGCAGAACTCGCAAGAGCCGTGGAGGATCGAAGCCGTCAATTGGGTTACAGCGTGGTCATCTGCAGTACGGATAATAAGGACGAGCGGGTAGAGCGTTACCTGAATCTGCTCCAGCAAAAAAGGGTTGATGGCATGATGATCGGAACCGGGATCGATAATGCCGAAATTTTGTCACCCCTCTTGCAGCAGTCTATCCCTGTTGCTCTGATTGCCCGTCATATGCCATCCCTGTCGGTACATACGGTCACCATTGACGACGTACTTGGCGGAGCACTCGCAGCGGATCATCTGCTTGAACTTGGACACACCCGTGTAGCGGTTCTGTCGGAACCGTCCAAAGTCAGCAGCAGTCAGGAACGTGTACGTGGATTCCGTGAAACGCTGATTAAGGCAGGTCATACGCTGGAACCGAATCAGATCCGAGAATCGGCAGCTGATCTGAGCTCCGCTAAAAAAGAGGCGCTATTGCTGCTCGGTGAGAAGGATCACCCGACAGGTTTGTTCTGCTGTAATGACATTCAGGCTATTGGTGCACTTCAAGCAGCCAAAGAGCTGGGTCTACGCGTGCCAGAGGATGTGTCCATTATCGGCTTTGATAATACCATTCTTGCTTCGGTAACCAGTCCACCGCTTACGACCGTTGCCCAGCCAATTGAAGAACTGGGACATCGCGCTGTAGATCTGTTGATTGAAGAGTTAAAGGATGAGCGAAAAGAACCGCAGAAGATTGTCCTGAAGCCCGAGCTGGTTATCCGAGAATCAGCAGGTCGTGTATTGAGCTGAAAACAATTAGGTTTCTGATGTAACCTGATCAGTTGTGCGGCCAATTCTACGTGTGTCATATTCTTTTATGCAGATACGGGCTGCTTCATCCCTTATTACGAATATGTAACGTATCAACATAACAAACAAGCCGCATTCACCTTATAGGGGAACGCGGCTTGTTGATTTATATCTTGAACTTTTTCACTTCTTCAGCGAGCGTATTAGCTTGTTGAGCCAGTTCATTGGAGCGATTCGAGATACTCGTAATATAATTGAACTGTTCTTGCGTTGAAGAGGCAACCTCTTCGGTGGAAGCGGCACTCTGTTCGGACATGGCCGCAACACTGGAGATCACTTCAGCAATCTTGCCAGAACTGTTATCCAATTCGGTTGTTGCAGACGATACTTGTTGAAGCTGAGTGTCAATGCCTTCAATAGATTGCTTGATTCGCATAAATGAGTTGCGCATCTCATGTACGGCAGCAACCTGTTGCTCAATACCATGTTCAGCAGAATCGACCTCGCTCACGCTTTGGTGGCTAGCCGCCTGGATTTCATTCAGCAACACGATGATGTCCTGAGCAGAGCCGGCGGACTGTTCAGCCAGTTTGCGCACTTCCTCGGCAACCACCGCAAATCCACGTCCATGTTCACCCGCTCTGGCGGCTTCAATCGAAGCGTTCAGTGCAAGCAGGTTAGTCTGGGAGGCAATACCTTGAATCATGCTGACGATGCTTTCAATCTTCTGTGATTTGTCTGCGAGTAGATTGATTGATTCACCCACACGGTCAATCGATTGGCGGTTACCATCCGAAAGCTCCACCTGATGATCTACCGCTTGTAGCCCAGCTAGCATGGCTTCTCCTGCCTCACGCATCATCGTTACGGACTGCTCGACACTGCGATTGATGCCACCGACACTATCACTCATCTCTGACAGACGGCTTGAGCCGTCATACACGGATTCAGCCTGTGCACTGGAACCTTGAGCGAGTTCATCCGTGGCGATGGAGATCTGCTCTGCGATGCGCTTGGTTTTATCTGTATGCTCCTGCATCTCACCCGAGATACTTTGTACGCGATCGGCAGAAGTCGTTACTTGCCTGAACAACGAGCTAAGTTGATCGGACATCTGATTGAATGCCATACCGAGTTCAGCGAATTCATCTTTGCCTTTGATCTGCACCCTTCCTGTAAAATCACCACTCGACATTTGGAGGGAAGTCTCATGGAGATTTCTCAGTGGCTTGATGAAGAGTGTTGCGATCCAATAGGCACCTCCAAGTACAACCAATAATGTAATGGCGATAATTAGAATGTAATTGTTACGCAATTGATAATAGTCAGCATAGGCGAGTTTCTCAGATATGACTGATCCGATAATCCAACCAGTACTTGGAATTTGTTTGAAGTAGAGGAGCAGATTTTCTCCGTTATATTGGAATGATCTTTGTCCTGAAGGATGCGTTTGCATCTCTGCAAGCAACGGTCCCAATTGATCGTTGTCTGCGGCTGAAGTACTTGCAAGATCAGCCTCGGGATGAGCTAAAATGACTCCCTTTTTGTCGAGCATAAAAGTGTAGCCTAGTCCATCCAGGTTAATTTGGTTGACTGTATCGGTTAACTTGGAAAGTAGAATATCAGAAGCAACCACTCCCCGTATTGCACCGTTTTCTGTCTTTACTGGCATGGCGATAGACACCGTAAATTGTTTGGATTTGTTGTCGATGTAAGGGTCAGTAAAAATAAGCTTGTCTGCTTGTAGAGCCTCTTTATACCAAGAACGATCCCTGGGATCATAATCTTTATCTGGGACGAAGTCAGAACCATTTATAAACTGGCCTTCTTTATTTCCATAAAATACGTCCTCTAAGTTGTTAGGGTTGGTGCCCTTATACATGATGGACAGATAATCTTCATTAAGATCAGAAGATGAAACAGCCTCCTGAATTACAAGGCCTAATGTCTCCACTAATTTCTCGTTTCCGTGTAACCAGCCGTCCAACTGAAATGTTGCGGTGGATATTAATCCTTCTAGTTTGTTGTTCACACTCTGAGAAGCTTGGTTTTCCGTCTGAACCAAACCAAGTGGTGCGAGCGCGCCTGCTGTAAGCAGAACAGTGACGAAGAAGGCCAACATCAATTTGAGTTTTAACTTCATACTTTTCCCCCTGATGTCATGAATGTGTTAGTTTGTTTGAAGCTTATTATATATATCGTCAAATAATATTTAATCCTTAGGTGAGACCAAATGTATTTTGATTTGTGAATAGATGAGGGTTGGTAGGGAGAAAGAATGGAAATTGCAATTGAATAAAATGTGGGAAGATAACGAACACAAAACTGGTTTTATTTGATATATAATGTGTAAGGCTTCAATTCCAGGAGGAGGTTAGACTGTGAAAAACAGAATCAAATATATATGGGGTATCTCCATAATTATTGTTTTTTTAGCTATTGCAGTGCGTATGTATATTTCCGGTCAATACACCATGTATATCCCCAGCAAACATACGACGTTTCGAGCAGAGGTCACAGATCATATGACAATGCTGGATACATTGGATCGACTGACGATTAGGAAAATTTCCGACAATGAACCGTATAATGAAGATGATGAAATAACGATTACAGATCCCAAAGAGATTAGAGACATGCTGAAGCTATTAAAGGATGTTGATCTTAAAAGAGTAGGGGAATTCGACGTTTCCGAAAGGAATCCGCATTACTATGAGTGGCGACTTACCATTAAAAAAGAAGGTCGCTTTACCGATGGATTCGGATTGACGTTTTATAATGAAAAATCCATCTCAATCTACAGCGAGGCAAAAACGAGAGACAAATTTGAGGATTACGAGATTACAAATGAGTTTAATCTGAATGAGATGGACCGCCTTTTTGAAAAGCTGAAGGAGGAACAAACATGACCAAGACCAACTATCATGTACGTGCGATTGAGGAACAGGATATCCCCTTTCTATGGGAGATGTTATACGCATCCCTGCATAGAAGAGAAGGCGATGAACCTCTTCCAATCGAAAGTATTCATACTCCCGGACTGTCCAAATACGTTGAAGACTGGGGCAGAGAAGGGGACTTCGGGTATGTTGCAGTTGACCAACAAGGCAAGAGACTAGGTTCAATAACATTAAGATTCTATACGGATCAGAATGCGGGATACGGTTATGTGAATGCAGCTACGCCAGAGATGGGGATGGCTGTAACGGAAGATGCACGTGGAAAAGGAGTAGGGACCTTACTGCTTCAGACCGCATTAGATGAGGTTGAACGGCGGGGATTTGAAGCAGTCTCGCTTAGTGTTGACCCGGATAACCAAGCAATTCGCTTATATAGGCGATTAGGATTCGTGGAGGAGTCCCTAAATGGTACATCGGTAACGATGGTGCGTGCAAGTAAACTTGAATCTTAAATGATGAGCGTTCGTATCACTGGAAAAACGGAGTAAGCCAAGTGGAACTGCAAAAGAAAAAGGCGTTTCCTCATGGGGAACGCCTCTTTCTTTTTGCCGCGTACAGCATCAGTAGCTCTCTTATACTGAGTCCGTAATACCTCAATTTATTTCAACAAAAATGCCAAAGCCTCGTCATACGTTTCCCATTGAAATTCAGTCTGGTGCGCTGATTCCTTGGAAATCCGATTCAACTGCATTTTGGCGATCGCACCGCCTACGGCTACACTAGCCCGCTTCATACCCCAATCTAGTAGTAATTTCTGATGTTCCACAATTTTTTCTTTGGTGTCCTGAGGGAAAGCCTTCATGTTCCGCATATCTACTAGCACATCAAACGAACTTCCCAATTGTTCCGCTACTCTCTGGATTTCTGTATTCGTTTGTTCGACATGTTCAGGAGAAACAACACCTTCCCAGATAATTTCAATAATAGGCTTAGTTGAATCCAAACGTCTAACAGACATGTAGGCAACTCCTCAATAATAAAATAATATGTAATATATGAGACTATAAGCCTATTAATTATACCTTTTTATAACGAGAATGAAAACTAAATTCATAATTAAGTGGTTCTTATGGACTACTTATTCCTAGTGAAGTTAAATTCAGGGATTGTTATCATATCGTCATTGGTAGGAAGGTTAAATAGCTAAAAGCCGCCCAGAGGTTGAACTCCAGACGGCTTCTACAACTGTGACACGATAAAGTTAAGATAACTACGTAAGTTAGAAGCCAATCTTCAAACTGTTACCTTCCGTTGCTACACCTTTGGAAAGGGAAATGCTCAGCTTTTGTTCTGCCGAGAAACCAAGTGTTTCCCCGTCATACAGTGTGACGTCGTTCTCAACCACATACGTTGTGGTCATGAACATCATCTCAAATACATCGCTTAAGGACTCCGACGATTGCATAATCTCCATCTCTTCTTTACCAAAGTTACGTAGTCCGTAAGTGTAAGCTGAAGCGCCTTCGGCATTTTGGAATAATCCGATGAAAATCCAGAGCGAGACGGGCAACTCATCATGTTTGATCCCACGGCTGGTTTCGACATATTGACTGGCTTCAACAACAAGTGGGGCCATGTATATGGCCAGCGCGTGATCCAACTGTAATAAGGCACTTGCTGTTTGAGTGAACAGAACATGTCCATCAATAGCATTTGTTGCGTTCAGAACAGAGACAATAATCTGAGACCGGTGACGTGAGGTAACTTGCTCCGCTTCTTGCCAAAGGATATTTAACTTGGCATTCTCCTCAACTTCACGATCGGGTACAGGCGCGGCAATGTGGGCACATACCACCTGCATTCCATTCACTTCGAAAAAGAGATTGCCCTCCTCCGGGTGTTCTTCAATCTCGATATCCCATTCGTTCTTCATGTTCCTGATGAAAAGGTCAAAATCACAATCGTCACGCTCCAGCAGGACAAAACCCACGATGGTTTCACTGTAATTCGTCGATTCGACAGCACTACCTGCAGGTACTTTCTCCTTTTTGCGCCGCCGAAGCTTGTCAAACAATCCCATGACATGTTCTCCTTCCAATTCCAGAACAATTCTGGTCATTGTACACTGCTATCTATTCACTACCTTACCATAAAGCAGTTAACATGAATCGAAGCAATGCACCATTCGAAAGAAATTACAGGAACAGAACTAGCAACAACGCAATGATCGCAGGCAAACCTTGTTTGATAATGATCGACCGTGAAGAAGTTGCTCCTCCATAAAGAGCGGCAATAATCACACACGCCAGGAAGAAAATCTGAATATGCTGTCCAACGGCAGCATCCGGATATAGGAGCCCCCAGAGCAGACCTGCCGCAAGAAATCCATTGTAGAGGCCTTGATTGGCCGCGAGGGATTTGGTGGATTTGGCGAATTCCGGCGTGAGATTAAAGGTTTTCATTGTGCGTGGACGAGTCCACATAAACATCTCCATCACCATGATATAGAAGTGTTCGACAGCTACAAGAGCTACAAAAATGATACTAATCAAAGGAAACACCTTGCTTTCTGATATGTAATTTATTTACTTGTCCATCCTAGTATAAATGTTTGCAACAAGAACGGAAAGAGTAAATTTAATTTTTAACAATTTAATTGCGTATTATTAAAATAGTATATCGTTTTCCAGTTGAGTTATGATGTTGAAATTAAAAAAATGGTTACAAAGGTAAGCATACGCCGATTGTCGACAATCCATTCATTGGGTAATAATGAACAATAAAGAAGTAATATTGCTCAGGAAAGGGAGGAGATTATTATGGGAACGGTTCAATTCGTCATGTTGGCTGATGATCCATCCACATTTGTGACCCGAGTTGTACCTTTTATCGACATTGAGCTTGCAGGAATTCCGGGTGACCGTCATTATGGCCTGCTTCGTCCGGCGGACTCACGTCAGAAAATCTACAAGCGTGGCACACCGATTGCGAATCGCCGCCAGATCAGTATTGTGTCTGAGGAAGAATGTACTCTAATTGCTGAGAAAATGAACATTCCTGAAGTGCGTCCAGAGTGGCTTGGTGCCAATATACTGGTTCGTGGCATTGATCGATTGACGGAACTGCCTGCTGGAACGCGGCTCCTATTTCCGAACGGGACAGGGTTAATATGCGAAGGGGAGAACCTTCCCTGTGTACATCCTGGGAAAATGATTGAACAATTCTACGAACAGGACGGTTTGCGCAAAAAATTCGTGCCTGCGGCTCGCAAAAAACGTGGGATTGTGTGCTCGGTTGAACGGGAAGGTGTAATCCATACGGGGGATACCATAGAAGTCATTCGCCTGTCCTGATTTTCAGGACAGGTTTCTAATCGATCAGCCCTCGGCGCTCACCATGCGGATGTCTAGCGTGTAAGTACTCCTCTGGTGTACTGCCAATAATGGACTTGAAATCTCGGATGAAATGGGATTGATCATGATATCCAAGATCCTGAGATAGCTTAATCAGGTCACAGTGAAGACCGCGGTCCATCCATTCTGCAGCATTTTGCAGACGATACAACTTGATTACGGTTTTGGGTCCGATGCCCACATACTGATTGAACAGCCGTTGAAGCTTTCGGGTATGCATATTCCAATAAGAGGACAGATCATCTACTCTCAGTATCTCCCGATTCTGTTCAATCTGTTGTACAATATCGTTAACCATTCTCGCTTGAGCATCTTCAACAGGAAGGTGTGCACATAATAGTTGGTCGATGTAACTGGTTTTATTCGCATCATCCTCCGCCCCAAGAAGCCGGTCTTCCAAGGATTCTGCTGTGACATCCAGAATACTGGAGACATCCATCGGCTGTCCGTACAAGGATGAGACAGGAGCGCGGAGGAAGGGATAAAATCCTCCTGGTTTGAACTTTACGCCCAATACACGACCTTTCCCGCTCACAAGATAGGAGAATTTACGTCCCGATGGTCCGAAGAAAAACGTATGGTTTCGTTCCACAACCAGATTGACACAGGGGTTAGGCACGACATGTTGGGGATACGGTTCAAGTCCAGTCAGATCCCACGATACGATCCAGTAATGTTTAACAAAAGGGCGAAGTGCTTCGGAAGGAGCATGGCGTGTCAGTTGATATTTAAGATCACCTTCATTCAGATTCAATAGGCCCATACTTGGTCTGGCTCCTCGTTCTACCTGCTTCATCCGAATCATCCCTCCTGCTCATCTCACATTATTTAGGTTCTCTGAACAACAATGCCCGCACAGCAAAACGGGGTAAAATGAGTTGCCTGCGCCATCTCGAAGGTTGACTGAGGAGGCGATAGAGCCATTCCAGGTTAAGCTTCTGCCATATCGCAGGGGCACGTTTGGTTTTGCCAGCCACGATATCGAGACTGCCTCCAACACCTATGGCTACACGAGCGTTCAACTGGTGGCGATACTTGTTAATCCAGTGTTCCGCATGGGGGGCGCCAAGAGCCACGATAAGAAAGTCTGGTTGAGCAGTACAAATCTCTTCCACAATCTGTTGTTCCTCATCTGCCTGGAAGTAACCATGGTGTCTACCTTTTACAACAACTCCCGGATAACGTTGCGCAATAACTTTCACGGCCTCTTCACTGACACTTTCTTCTGCTCCCAGCATGTAGAATGACCAGTGTTTTTGATCGCCCTCCTCCAATAAACGAAACAGCAGATCACAACCGGTTACCCGTTCAGTCAATTGTCCGCCGCGGAAACGGGATACCATCACAATGCCAGCACCGTCAGCTGTGACCAACCCGGCTTGATCGACGACTTTCCGAAGAGATGCATTCTTTTGACAGGACATAACAATCTCAGGATTACCTGTGATGACATGGAAGAGTTCATTGCTTTCCTGATCTACGACTTTATCAAGGATTGCAACCGTTTGATCCATCGTGACATTGGGAAAAGGGATACCCATAATATTTGTTGAATGGCTCATATCTCATTTCCTTTCTTAATTAGTCGCATTACCTTGAACAGACCTGTTATTTCATTCCAGTTTAGTATATCTGATCTTCTGGGAAAGCACTATATGGGCGCAATCCGTTTGGAACATGGTATAACATTCCCGAAAACATAAAGAGCTTATATTTTACCTGTTGTCGCGTTTTTACAATACGGCCTTTGGGGTATAACGATAGGATAGGAGTGCGAGGTTGGCAGATCGCTTATCCAATACACTAAGGGAGTGAGTCCATGGAACTGAAATATGAATTCTATATCAATGCTGGACTGGAAGAGGTGTGGAATGCTCTAATATCACCAGACGGCACACGGAACAGCTTTTTCGGCAGCGAACTTCGTACCAATTTCCAACCAGGTCAACCGTTTGCTTATGTAGGGCCGGGTAATGATGGTGCGGAGACTGTCCATGTGTATGGAGATATATTAGAATTTGAACCATTGTCCAGACTTAGTTATCAGGAGCATCCTGGACCGTCGTACCATGCGAATCATGCCGAGCTTCAATCCAGAGTGGTGTTCCAGTTGGAAACTGTAGGTGAGTGTACGAAGCTGACGCTGATCAATGATCAATTTACAGATAACCATCCTTCCTTTGCGAATGCACAGAGCAGCTGGTGGATGATTCTAAGCAGCATCAAAACTTGGGTAGAGACGGGGAAAACACTGAATTTTGGCTGGTAGCTGGTGAGAGGCAGTCATTTAAGGTTTATTATTATAGAAATTAAAGAATTTAAGAAACAAGAACTCGTGCTGAATCAGCATGGGTTCTTGTTTTTTATACAAAGTAAGACTATTGCTCTACATTTAATGTCTTATAATGTCGAAATATATATCATATGACCTAAGAGGAGAAATGAACATGTTTCGTAAGCGTACTGAATCTACCAAGCACATTCGTATAGATGCACATCAGAATTTACTGGAGTATAGTCGTAAACTGGTAGCAAATGCAGAGAAGGGCGATTATAACACATGGATCGAAGATGGTATTGAATTTCAGGATAACGATGAAATAGCCAGTAACATCAAAAAAGCAGTACATATGATGAAAGCACAAAACGAAGCCGTGGAAATGCGTCTTAGAATGCTGAATCAGGCAATGAATGTAGGATTATGGGAATCTGAAATTGTTGCCGGTGATCCACTGGATAGCAATAATAAAGTCTCATTTTCCAATGAATTTCGCCAAATGTTAGGATTCCATAATTCCAAGGATTATCCCGATACATTCGCGAGCTGGGCCAAATCGGTATATCCGGATGACAGACCTCAGCTGGTACAAGAGATAATGAACCATGTGAATGACACTGGAGCAACGACTGCGTATAACGTTATCAGTCGTATGATTACAAAAGGTGGAGAAATTCGCTGGTTCCGATGCCTTGGACATGTCATCCGAAATCAGGCTGGAGTTCCGATCAAACTTCTCGGCATCATGTTCGACATTCATGAGGAGAAGAGCAAGTCTGATGAGTTAGAAGCACTCGTCACCCGATATGATCTGGTTAACCGCGCCTTGGTGGAGGCACCGTGGGATATGACCGTTGTGGCTGGAGATGTGGTTAATCCGAATAACGAGTTTTGGTGGTCACCCCAGTTCCGTAGAGAATTAGGGTTTAAAGACGAGCAGGATTTCCCCAATGTGTTCAGCAGTTGGAGCAGCCGACTTCATCCGGAAGACCATGATCGGACGATCAACGAATTCGCCAGACATATGAACGATTACAGTGGTCGCACACCGTACGATCTGGATTATCGTCTGCAACGCAAAGACGGGGAGTATCGCTGGTATCATGCGGGTGGAGAAACCATTAGGGATCAGGATGGAGTACCGCTCCGTGTAGCTGGAACCATCCGAGATGTAACCCATGAGAAGAATAAGGAACAGATCGTGGAAGCCATGAATCTGAAAACAAAACAATTATCCGAGTCCATTGGCGAGATGGTACGTGGAATCAACTCGATCACCGATCAGGCACAGGATCTGGTTACTGCACAGGAGTTATCAGCCGATGCAGCCATTCAAGTGAAAAGCAGTGCAGATGATACGAAGAACATCACCGTGTTTATTCGAGAGATTGCCAGTCAGACGAATCTGCTGGGGTTGAATGCAGCCATTGAAGCTGCAAGAGCGGGAGAGCTGGGCCTGGGATTTGGCGTGGTTGCAGGTGAAGTGCGGAAACTGGCTGATCACAGTTCGGAGGCCACAGTAAATATCGAAGATAGCATGCAGAAGATGAAAACACTGATTGATCAGATTCTTGAGCACATCGGTAATATGTCCACATTAACGCAAAATCAAGCTGCTCTGACACAACAGGTAAATGCTTCAATGGATGAGATCAACACCATGTCACAGGATCTGGTTAATTACTCGCGGAATCTATAATCTCGAAGCCGTTTGTTGTAACATCACGATCATTAGCAACAACATCAACAAAAAACCACCGGGAAGCATTTCTGCTCCCGGTGGTTTTTTGTATTTCTATTTCTATTTTATAGCTAAGATGCATAGCTTCAGTTTCAGCTATTAAATTATACTTGTTGAACTTTGATCAGGTTTGTATTACCGGATTGACCGATTGGAACACCAGCGGACAACACAATGATGTCACCTTTTTCAATGTAACCTGTTTTGATTGCGTTCCGCGTAGCCGATTCGAACATTTCATCCGTTGTTGTTACTTTGTCGCCCATAACCGGAATGACACCTGAGAGCAGGCAGATTTTCGCCAATACTTCTTCATGTTGTGTAACTGCGATGATTGGTGCTTTTGGACGATACTTGGATATCATACGTGCTGTGAATCCACTCTCAGTCGAAGTGATGATTGCTTTTGCATTCAGTACGAGGGAAGAACTTACAGCGCCCTGACTGATAACTTCAGTAATATCAGCGATCTGTTGAGCCGATTTTTGTGCGAATTGCTCTTTGTAATCGATCATCGTTTCAGCACGGCGAGCAACAGCAGCCATCGTGCGCACGGATTGTACCGGATATTTACCAGCAGCGGATTCACCGGACAACATCACAACGTCAGCACCTTGAAGTACAGCATTGGCCACATCACTAACTTCGGAACGAGTAGGGCGTGGGTTCACTTGCATGGACTCCAGCATGTGTGTAGCTACGATAACTGGTTTACCAGCGCGGTTACATTTATCGATCATTTCTTTTTGCATCATTGGTACGTCTTCGATTGGCACCTCAACACCGAGATCTCCACGAGCTACCATGATGCCGTCAGATGCTTCAATAATATCGTCCAGGTTGGTCATACCTTCCTGGTTTTCGATTTTGGAGATGATCTGAACGTGGTCTACACCGCGTTCTTTCAAAATGCTGCGGATTTCACGGATGTCATCACCTTTACGAACAAAGGATGCTGCGATAATTTCGATATCGTTTTCGATCCCAAATCCGATGTGCATAACGTCACGCTCGGTTACACCTGGCAATGTCGTTTTAATTCCTGGCAAGTTAACCCCTTTGCGTGGTTTCAGAATGCCGCCACTGATGATTTTGCAATGGATATCGGATCCTTCCACAGACAGTACAGTCAGATCCACAAGGCCATCATCGATGAGGATACGATCGCCAGGTTTCACAACGAGGTTCAGTTCTGGATAGTTTACCGAGATACGCTCAGCGTCACCAAGAATTTCTTCAGTAGTCAGGATCAGCTCTTTACCAGCTTGCAGATGGCAGGATGCTTCTTTCAGTTTACCGATACGTACTTCCGGCCCTTTGATGTCCATCATGATCGGTATATAGGTGTTCAGTTCGGAAGCTGCTTTGCGGATATTGTTAATCCGTGTAACGTGATCTTCCAGTTCGCCATGAGCCATGTTCAGACGGGCAACGGTCATACCTTCCTGAATCATTACTTTTAACAATTCGATTGAGTCACAAGCAGGTCCCATGGTACAAATAATTTTTGTTTTTAACATGCTGATTTCCTCCTCATATTTAAGCTTATATGTGTATTGTAGCGTTTTCTGTCGAATCAGGGTATGAACTATAGTACAATGATTAGAGTATAGTCCGATAATGAGGTGTGTTATGGTCACTCCACTTGAAGTACGACATATTAATGGTGTCGGTTGGTACGAAGAAGCTGTGCAAGCTCAAGAAACTTGGCGGCTTAGCTTGGTTACTTATGGAAAATGTGTATATTGGGTGAACGGTGATAAACAGATCATGGAAAAAGGTGAATTGCTCCTCATTCCAGGTGGTACCCCATATTACGGCAAGAGTATTCCTACAGTAACGCACACACAGATTGTAATTCAACTGCAACGCGACCATATGGAAACTTTGCCTGCACTGGAACGGTATGAGGCATTGCGGCATAAACCTGGATGCTACGAACTGATCCATCAACGCATGAGCGCTATTTATCAACAATGGCAAGAGCGTCCTTCTTATTATGTCATGATGAGCCAAGCCTTATTGATGGAAGTGTTGATTTATATGAACAGGGAGCTTGATCGTGGAGTTATCCCGCCGGAGAGGCATAATCATGTTGAACGGATGAAGCGATATATAGAGCGGCATTATCGGGAGAAAGTAACGAAGGAAGAACTCGGGGACGAGATCAAAAAAACTCCCAATTATGCTGCTGCATTATTCAAAAGCATGACAAATCAGACCATCAGTCAATATGTCCATGATCAACGGATGAAACGAGCCATATATCTGCTCACCGAGTCACAACTCTCCATCCAGGAAATTGCCGAATTTCTCGGCTACCGGGACCTGTCTTATTTTTACCGCATATTCAAACGTATAACCGGAAGTCCACCGTCTGACCTTCTTCATGAACGGCCACCTATAGCATGAAACGCGTAGTCCAACCCAAATAAAGTTCTTCTATATAAGTAGGCTTAATTCAATGAGTACAAAAAAAGAGGGCCTAGGCCCTCTTTTGCTGTATAGCAGGATCATCATCCCACCTGTTACATATATAAATGTCGTTATACATGACTGCTTGGGTTAGAAGCTGTGAGTGGCTGCTTGCCTTTTTTTCGTGCCTGCCCAAGACGAAGAGCAAAGACATGTACAGTCCAATACGCGGCCTCAGCAAACAAAATGCCGCCGGCGATGTCCAGCAAGGAATGCTGTTTTACAAACACCGTCGAAGCAATAATCAACCACAGCCATACCGACCAAGAAATCCGTGCCATAGGCTTAAAGTTCAAGTGTCTGTTGATCACAATAAACAGCAAATAGCTGGTCAGAACGTGAACACTTGGGAAACAGTTGAAGGGCGCATCATTTGTATAAATAAACTGCACTAACACGCTGCTCAGATCAGTTCCGCCGATCTCCGGGCGCGGGACATGGGTAGGGAACACCGCAAAACAGACATTGGCAGCCATGACACCAACATTATAGGTAATCAGCGTGCGCCAGAATAGCGACTTGTTCGTCAGACCCAAATAGAGAAATCCAAGATACAGAATGGGCATCCAGCTAATGTACGGATAAATAAATTCTTTGAGAAAAGGAATCTGTGTATCAATCCAGGCATAATTGTAGAAGACATCACTTCCGGTGTTGCTGCCTAGAAATACGTAAATGGAGCCTTGGAGCGGTATGCACAGAATAGCCAGTAAATGCCCCCAGCGCTGAAAGAATGCTTTCATAGTATCCCCCTGATTTCATTATGCATTGTGAAACTATCGTTAATGGGTACTTCATAGATATATGACGCTGAAGAGTCGCGACACCCCTGCAGCATTGAACTCTTGTAATACTATAATGGACAGATAAAGGTATAAGCCATACCTGATTTTAGGGGAAAAGAGGTTAGTATAAGTCTCTTTTTTGTTACTTTTATAGTTTTATCCATAATAGGGATATTCAATATACGGATGATGTGATACAACTATATTGGCATATAAGTTCTTATGACAACGGAAAACATAAATGAAACGAGGTAGGCAAATGTATGATTAATGCGCAATCCAAGCCGAAACATTCCTTTTCCGAGCGCAAACCTGTGCTCACCGTTGTAATTATTGAGCTGCTTCTCCTGTTAGCCGTATTTGCAGCAGGGGCCATTGCAACGATAAAGCAACTAGACTACACTTCCCCTGTACTCATTTCCTTTACACCCATCGCAATTGTTCTGATGATCTATCTGACGTTAAGGCGCAAGTGGGGAGAGACTGGATTCCGATCTTTGCGAAGTATCCCAGCTGGCCACGCAAAGTATTATATTCCACTACTCCTTGTACTGGGTACACTTTCACTGAAAGGATTTGGGGAGCTGAGCTTGTCACCGGTAGCCTTTTTCATCTTTTTTACCTTGCTCGTAGCTTTTGTTGAGGAAACGATCTATCGTGGACTTATTTTCAAAACATTGCTTCAAAAAAGTGCAGTGGCCGCAGTTGTGACCTCCAGCATATTGTTTTCGATTACACATCTGCTGAACGCATTGTCTGGTCAGGATATGACGGATACGATCATGCAATTGATCTATGCGCTGCTCCTGGGAGTTGTACTGGCGTTATTGATGCTGAAGAACGGAAATATCGTACCGCTTATATTGTTTCATTTCATACATAATCTGATTCAATTTCTAGGGAATGACCTGGAGGACACAGGTACACTGCCTTATGATCTGTTTATACTGGCAGTACTGATTGCTTACTGTGCATGGTTAGTGTGGAGCATTCGAACAAATTCGTCTATTCCATCCAAAGGGAGTGAGCAAGCGAATACGGTTGTTCATTAAAGTATTGCGGGTATTGCTTGAAAGTAGTTATCATACAGTTTCCCGTCAGCAGTTGGATCATGGTATACTTCAGTCTGGCGGGAAGACAGATATGTTCATGATACGAGGTCTGCTCATCCGTACATTAAGGTTTAGACAGTAGGTGATATAGTGGAGAAGACAGCACAAGGTGTAGCAGAATGGATGGTACAGGAGATTAAATTCACAGGAACACTCCATCAGGAAGCTGCCATAGAATATGTGAAGACACATTTCGGCGAAGAGTTTGTTTTTGTGAACGAGAACGGCAATACATCATTGTCCAAAGAAGTGAAGAAAGCTTTCCGTAAGCTTCATCGTGGGCAGATTGCCTGGGATCGGGATGCATTTATGTGGGCATGGACATAGTGTGTTATACTGGATTAAGATGATTCATTGGTTGTGTTGGATATGCATGTCAGAATATTATATAAAAAATGTATAAGATGGATTAGATCTGCATATCCTTTCATAAGACCGTACACAAGTGACCAGGCACATAAGCGTGATAAACCTTGGCCCCACACGTGTTAATAACATGTATTTCCAAAGCTGTTTGAAAAGAAAATACAAAGATTTGCTTTTTGGCTGAATTGGAGTTATAATAAAAACAAGTTGTAGAGAGTGGAAAACCTAATTCATATATTGTAAAGGGCGATCACTTATAGGTTTATGACTGGTACCTTTTTCAATGTGTGAATTTTTATTTGCTTGCTGCAAAGAACAAAGGAACATGTTAATCTTTATTTGGAGGTGTAATTCACATGCAAAACGGAACAGTAAAATGGTTCAACGCTGATAAAGGCTTCGGTTTCATCGAAGTTGAAGGCGGAGAAGATGTATTCGTACACTTCAGCGCTATTACAGGCGAAGGCTTCAAAACGCTGGACGAAGGTCAACGCGTGCAATTTAAAATTGTACAAGGAAACCGTGGTCCTCAAGCAGAAGAAGTTGTAAAACTGTAATTAAAGCATAGCTGCCTTTAACATGTTATAATGGTAAAGGCAGCTTCTTTTTTTTGATCAGTTATATAAAAAGTCGACCCATTAGTTGTCGAGGTAGGAGTCCGGTGGGACGTGAAACTTCCGCTAAGTGTAGGCTTCTGTGAAATAACGTCGGTTAGATGTTTTTCCATAACAAAGGGGGTAGAAGTCATGTATAATCGCAAAAAACCGTTGGAAGAGATTCCACAAGCTGATGCGGCAATCTGGGAATGTACGAGTGATACGTGCAAAGGATGGATGCGGGACAATTTTGCGTTTGATAACGTACCTACTTGTCCGATATGTGCTTCTGAGATGGTCAGCACGACTAGGATGCTACCATTGCTTGAGAATTCGAATAGTAATCTGAAAACGATGCCTAAAGGAAATCGGATTTAACATAGCTTACCCGCCTCTAACGAGGTGTTTTTTTTTAAGATCAAACAGACACCCTGTGCGAAGGTAAGGGTATTAAATATGAAGTTCCCGGCATTCGTTTTGGCGAATGCCTTTTTTTGTATCATTTTTTAACAGAAAATATAGTGTAATTGACGTGAATTGTATGAAAAAGATAAAGACCCTTTTCGCTATAAGCAAAAAGGGTCTTTGTTATGACTACAATTTTACCACGATCAGATTGGAATTTAGATGAACAGGAATGGTAGCAGAAACAATGTTGCTACCAGAGCTAGATCGATTCCCGCTCCATAGCCGTAACCCCCACCGTATCCTCCGTAACCATATGGACCATAGGCCGAAGATTTAACTTTCTTTGATGCAACAGCGTTTTTCTTGCTGCCTTTTACCAGCTGTTGTTTGGATTTGACTGAACATAGCCGTGGTCCTTCAAAACATCCGTTCAAATATACTTTGCCATCACGACATTGGCTAAGCGTACCATACATATGCTTACCGTCTTTCATAACAAGACAAACGGAACGTCCAACGTGCGGAGAAACCGTTTCCTCACATACCCGATTAATTCTGTACATGCATATCCTCCTCATTAGATGCGGTTGCCGCTTGAATTCAACGGTTTGTATATCATAGTAAATAAAAGAGGATTTGGTATGGACGAGTACCCGGTAAATCGAATAGGGAGGAGCCGTTTTTGAGTCTATTCCATACACTGGGAGGAGTGAGGAGGGGATGTTGCATGGATTATCATGACATGCTGGCTCGGTTAGGGGAGGGGAGTGCCCATCCCGGAGGATTTTTGGCAACGCTGAAGTTGCTGGAGAGTTTATTTCTGCCTGTGGATAGTCATATCCTTGAGATTGGATGTGGCACTGGGAGGACTGCGTGTTATTTGGCTAAAAGGGGTTATCAAGTAACAGCGATTGATCTTAATCGTCAGATGCTGGATAAGGCCGTTCGGCGAGCAAGACGAGAGCGGGTGGATGTTCGTTTTGTTCAGGCTGATGTAGCATCGTTACCTTTCCCGGAAGATCATTTTGATATGGTATTCGTGGAGTCGGTTACGATCTTTACCCCATGGCGGAGTGCATTTGCTGAGTATAGAAGAGTGTTGAAGCCCGGTGGACTTTTGGTGGATCGGGAGATGGTTTTATCAGGCCAGAAGACCGAATTGATGTGTCGCAGATTAAAGCAATTTTACGGTATACGAACCCTGGTAACGGCCACAGCATGGAGAAAACGCCTCAAGCAGTGTGGTTTCACCAAGGTAGAGGTCAAAGAACATTCGCGATCCATGGCAAAATGGAGCGTTGATCATGATCCACATCGCGAGATCGATAAGAATTGGTTTGAGGATGAACGTATGCAGCGTATGAGTCTTACCAATGATCGTTTGCTCGCGAAATACGGCAAAAAGTTGGGATATGCTGTTTTTGCGGCTAGGGCACCGTTGGAGGTCAAAAAGGAAAAATAGGAAAAAGACAACTCACACAATCGTGTGGGTTGCCTTTGGTTTGTTTCGACAGCACGTACTACAACATATCGTTGTCGATAATCCGCCAGTGGTGTTTGAGTAGGGCTTCCAGTTGATTTTTATCCTTGGCTCGAAAAGCGCTTAAAATTTGACGATGCTCTTCATTAACTTCGAGTAGTACCTCAGATAGCTTCGGTTTATTATCACTAACATACGACTGGCGGATGAAACTGTTTTTCAATGTATTTAACATCTCAATGACTGTAGCGTTACCACATCGCTGAATGTACAGATTATGGAACTGATACTGGTTTTTGTTGTAGGCAGCAAGATCAAGCTGGCTGATATCCTCGTCCATTCGAACAACCAGAGTCTCCATCTCCAAAAGTTCAGATGGTCTGAGATGGTCTGCTGCAAGTGTGGCAGCAAGTGCCTCCAGCACACCGATTGCTTGGGAAAACTCCAGTTTTTTGCCTGCATCAAAAGGAGTGACAATAAATCCCCTGCGTGGGATGTATTGCAGTAGATTGTCTGAAGCTAGCTGGAAAAGGGCTTCCCGAGTAGGTGTGCGACTGATGTCCAGCTTTTTGCATATCTCGGCCTCGTTGATCTTCTGGTTGGGAAGTAACGTCCCGTCTTGAATCTTCTGGGCAATGTAATCGTATACGTGATCTTTCAAGGACCGGTATTTGGGTACCTCCATACCGAATCCTCCTTTCTATGTATAGTGAATAAATAGATGGGTGTGAGGCTGTGCTGTACGCGCCGTTCAGGAGTTTCAAGTTTTTATCATCTTAACACCGAGGGGGAAGTTGGGCAAGCAAACTTCATGTTTCAGCCGATGTAAATGCCGTGTCATATATAGTACATTTTATGGAATTAAAGCGTATAAATGTTTAAATAATGATTGTGATAAACCGATTTATTTGTTAGTATTACTTACATATAAGTCCATATATTGTCTTATGTATATTGTATACAAATTTATCATTAAGCTACTAAGTCCAAAAAAGAATAGGGGTATGCTGTGTGAGAAAAGTATTGTTGCCAATGATTCTGCTGTTAGTGGTTGTATTCATGTCCGCATGTGGGCAGGAAAAAACGACAGGAACCGGATCAGACGCTACTTCGTCTTCGGGCAGTAGCTCTGCGGAAAAGGAAGTAATTGTACTTGGAACCAGTGCGGACTATGCACCCTATGAATTTCATAAGAAAATCGATGGTAAAGATATTATTGTAGGTTTTGACATCGAGATTGCCAAAGCCATTGCGGCTGATCTGGGAGCCGAGCTGAAGATTGAGGACATGGACTTTGATGGCCTTCTTATGGCTCTCGGTACAGATAAGGTTGATTTTGTAATATCAGGCTTAACCCCTACCGAAGAACGAAAGAAGAATGTTGATTTTACGGATATCTACTATTATGCAGAGCAGGCTGTACTTGTTAGAGGAGGGGGAGATACCGCAGTAAAGTCCATAGGTGATCTATCAGGCAAGCAGGTTGGCGTGCAAAAGAGTTCCATTCAGGAAGAGATTGCTCAGGAAATAGAGGGGCAAAGCTCACTTCTCTGACCAAAATACCTGAACTGATTCTGGAGCTGCAGACGGGGCGTGTAGACGCACTCATCCTGGAGAAGCCGGTGGCTGAACAGTATGTGAAAAACCAAGAGGGGCTTGTTGTTGCAGGTGTGAAGATTGAACAGGCTGAAGACGAGGGTGGTTCGGCCATCGCGGTGAAGAAAGGTAATCAGAAGTTGCTGGATCAGATCAACACTACATTGGAAAAGCTCAAAACAAACGGAGATATTGAACGGTTCGTCGTTGAAGCGAATGAGATGCTCGGTGAATAAACCGGACGAGTGAGGGATATGCCGTGAATTTAGATTTTTCCTTTCTATTAGAACATTGGCAGGATTATGCACGAAGTGCGTGGGTCACGCTTGAGCTTTCATTTTTCGGTGTATTGTTTGGTACGTTGCTGGGTGTAATCATGGCGCTAATGCGAATATCCCGAATATGGCCAATTAAATTTGTGGCATCGGCGTATATTGAACTCATTCGAGGAACACCGATGCTCGTACAGATTCTTATTATTCATTATGGTCTGACGGTTATAGGTGTGAACTTACCGGCATTTATGTCGGGGGTGGTAGCTCTGACGATGAATAGCTCGGCTTATATGGCGGAGGTGTTCAGGGCCGGGATTCAAGCGATTGATAAAGGACAGACCGAAGCTTCGCGCTCCCTCGGTATGACAAATGGTATGACACTTCGTTATATTATACTGCCGCAGGCTTTTCGTAACATGCTTCCAGCCATCGGTAATGAATTCATTATTATCATTAAAGATTCTTCGCTTGTCTCCATGATCGGCATAGCCGAGATTATATACACGGCCAGAACGATTCAGGGTGTTACGTTCCAGCCGCTTGCTCCGCTGCTTGTTGCCGCCGGCCTCTATTTTATAATCACATTTACACTGGCTAATTTACTCTCTTGGTTGGAACGTAGACTTTCTGCTTCTCGCTAACTATTGATATAGGATTTGATTCGAGAAAGGCTTGGATTAGGCTGGAGTGGAAAAAGAGGGATGTAGTCGTAAATGGCGATGGCATCGCATACATTGTTATTGTATTTTGTATACAATATTTCGGAAAGGTGTTGGGTGTGTATGTCAGATTCCAAAATGTTAATGGATTGGTCGGAGCGTTATGCTGCACCTAATTATCATCCGCTCCCTATTGTTATTGAACAGGCGGAAGGGGTATGGGTGGAAGACCCTGAAGGCCGCCGTTATATGGATATGTTAAGTGCATACTCTGCATTGAATCATGGTCATAGACATCCTGTAATCATACAGGCGCTCAAGGATCAGGCAGATCAGGTTACGCTGACATCACGGGCATTCCACAGCAGCTCCGCTTCTCTTTTTTATCAGAAACTCTCACAATTCACGGGGAAATCGAAGATTCTCGCCATGAATACAGGAGCGGAAGCGGTGGAGACTGCGGTAAAAGCGGTACGTAGATGGGCTTATCGTTGCAAAGGTGTACCGGAGAATCAAGCCGAGATTATCGTATGCTCTGGTAACTTTCATGGAAGAACTCTGACGGTTACGTCCTTTTCTTCTTCAGCGGAGTATAAAAAAGATTTTGGACCGTTCACACCTGGATTCCGGATTATTCCCTATGGAGATATAGAAGCGCTGAAAAAGGCCATTACGCCAAATACGGCTGGTTTTCTTGTAGAGCCTATTCAGGGCGAAGCTGGAATCGTTATCCCGCCTGATGGATATTTGGCTGAAGCTTTTGCTCTGTGTAAGAGCCAGCAGGTGTTGACTGTATCTGATGAGATCCAGACCGGATTTGGAAGAACGGGTCGCCGTTTTGCCTCCGACTGGGAAGGTGTTGAACCAGACATCTGGATTATGGGCAAAGCGTTGGGGGGAGGAGTCATGCCCATCTCGGCTATCGCTGCTGATGCGGAGATACTTGATTTGTTTGAGCCGGGGTCTCATGGTTCTACGTTTGGGGGTAACCCACTCGCTTGCGCCGTGGCTATAGCAGCTCTGAAAGTTCTTGAAGATGAGAAGCTTGCCGAGCGATCGGAGCGTCTGGGGAACTATTTTATGAAAAGACTTCGAGGTATCCACAGTTCAGCCATACGGGATATTCGGGGGAAAGGTTTATTTATTGGTGTTGAACTGTATGAATCAGCCCGTCCCTATTGTGAGCGTTTGATGTCTACTGGACTGCTGTGTAAAGAAACCCATGAGACAACCATTCGATTTGCTCCACCATTGACGATTAAAGAGACTGAGATTGACTGGGCACTGGAGAGAATTGAGCAGGTATTGATCAACAATGAGGGAGCTGACCCACATGAAAAATGATGATGATGTACATGGTGAAATAAAAGATACTTCTATTGATACAAGTCAAACATCTGTGCGACGTGATATTGCTATCATTAAAGTTCCTTTTGGACTCGGTGGAGCAAGAGGTGGAGCAGAGTTGGGGCCTGATGAATTGATTACAGCTGGGCTTAAGCGGGAGATTGCGAGTCTTGGGCTAGTGCTTTCCAAAGAAGTGCGGGTAGATTGTCCTTCTGAACCTGTTGCCCCTATTGAGCGAAATCGTGTAAAACACTTAAATGAGGTGCGTCAGGTCAGTGAGAAGGTGTGTAGTGAAGTATCAGGCGCAGTAGAGGAGGGGGCTTTCCCACTTGTGCTTGGGGGAGATCATAGTGTAGCGATCGGTACTTTAGCCGGATTAACAGCGCACTATTCGAATTTGGGTGTGATCTGGTTTGATGCGCATGCAGACTTGAATACGGAAGAACGGAGCTTGTCTGGTAATATGCATGGCATGAGTGTGGCTGCATCCTTGGGGCATACTGCATTCAATCTATCGCACATTGCTGGAGCAGGCTCGTTTATTGATCCGTCCAACTTGGTCTATATTGGTCTGCGTGATTTGGATGAGTATGAGAAAGAGCAGATTAAGGGACTGGGTATCCGAGCATTTACGATGCATGATATTGACCGTATGGGAATAAAGCAAGTTATTGAGGAAGCAATAGCTACAGCGGATAAAGGGACAGATGGTATTCATGTCAGCTTCGACATGGATTGTCTGGATCCACGGGAAGCTCCGGGTGTGGGCACCCCAGTACCGGGTGGTCTGAATTACCGAGAGGCACATTATGCATTGGAGATACTTGCTTCCACAAATCAAGTTACGTCGATGGAACTGGTTGAGGTGAATCCGTTGTTTGATCAAAATAGACATACGGCACGACTTGGCGTGGAACTAATTGCTTCGTTACTTGGTAAGCGCATATTGTAAGCACTGAGAAGTGAAACGGAATGTGTAAGCTGTACCAAAGGAATAGACTTTCTTATTTATTATAGAAGGAAAGAAAACTGAGATCTCCGAAAACTAGGGCTAGTCACAAGAAAATGTTCACTGCAATCGCAGTGGAAATGGCTGCCCTGGTTATGTTTAATGGATATGTATATTAGAAGCACCGTAATAAGGATGCTGAGAGTTATTTGTATGTACAGGAGCGTCACATTACATATTGTGCTGATGATGTGGGTTGATTATCATTTTATGAAAAAAAGACTTGCAATTGAAATCTGTACATGATATATTCTAATTCCGGCCAAGAAAACACGGTTTACACGGTGCGGCAAGCGGTTGAAATGAGCTTCGAAAGAAACTTAAAAAAAGAGCTTGCAAAGTTGGTGCGGACATGATATTATATAAGAGTTGCTGAAGAGAACGACATTCGGTAACGAAACAAGTTTGATCTTTGAAAACTGAACAACGAGTGAGTAAACATTCTGCTTGCAGAATGAACGCGAAAGTTTGAAACAAGCCTTGGCTTGAATCGACTGGAGCACAAATGAGATTTTTAATCTCGTCAGATTCAAAATGAGCTTATCGCTCTTTTCAATACTTTATTGG
>NZ_JACYVQ010000020.1:0-39696 GCF_014842675.1 Paenibacillus sp. CFBP 13594 | reverse complement strand
TCGCCGGATGTTTCAGCAGTTGTTGCTCGATCTCGCCAAGCTCAATCCGGTATCCACGGATTTTCACCTGTTGATCGGTACGCCCCATAAATTGCAGGTTGCCACCAGGTAGCCAGCGCACCAGATCACCTGTCCGGTACATTTTGCCGCCAGGTTCATGCGGGTTGTCTACAAATTTCTCGGCCGTCAGTTCCGGATTATTAAGGTAGCCCCGGGCTACACTGTTGCCCGCAATGTATAACTCTCCTGCTACACCAACTGGACATAATTGATGATCACTATTCATCACGTACGTCCATATGTTGGGGAGCGGCTTGCCGATCGGGATATTGCCGTGAACCTGATCTACCCGTTGGTAGGTGGTAGCAACTGTGTTCTCGGTAGGCCCATATGCATTGATCAGCGGGTAGTCAGGAAGAAACGAAAGTTTCAGCTGTTCTCCTCCAGCAATTAGCAAACGCAATGAGGTATTAGGTTGATGGATAAAAACTTCACACACCTTTGGCGGCAACGTGATCAATGTAATGGAGTGTGCATTCATATATGCATTTAGCTGAGACATATCCAGGCGCAACTGAGATGGGATGATGTGCAGCTCTGCCCCCACCACCAATGTCGGAAAAATATCGATAATAGACCCATCAAATGTGATTTGTAAATAATTTGCTGCACGATCTCGTTCCGTTATCTGCTGAGATTCAATGAAGCCATAACAGAAATTGGCGAATGATCCATGCTCAATTAATACACCTTTGGGCAATCCGGTTGAGCCTGAGGTATAAATGATGTAGGCCAGATCATGGTCATTATGTCTTATTTTTGACACGCCATGCCGAGCCGTTCTTCCACCCTTCTCCCGAATGCTCTGTATTGGTGAGCAATGATCGTCAACCACCAAGGCTTCACAGGAAACCCCGACTCTGTTCACTTGAGATAACAAATGTGCTTGAGTTACAACCACGCTGGCACCGCTATCCTCCAGCATGTAGCGAATACGTTCCTCGGGAAAGGCAGGGTCCAAAGGCATATATGCTCCACCCGATTTGAGAATACCAAGTAAACCAACCATCATTTCCAATGAACGATCCATCATAATGCCTACAGGCATTTGTTTATGCACTCCAAGATCCAGTAGAGCTTCCGCAACATCGGTAGCCCGTTCATTCAGTTCGCTATAGGTTAGTTGTTGCCCGTCATATACAACAGCTACTTTATTGGGATAATGAACTGCATGGTCTGCAATCTGTTCCGGAACGGATTTTCGTTGGGCGTAGTCCCGAACATTGTTGTTGAACTGGTACAGCAGCAGCTCCCTTTCCTTTTCTGTCACCAGATTGATCTCACCAATGGTGCGTTGAGTATCGTTTACAATCTCTTTCAAAATTTCGTTATAATGTCCGGCCAGTTTCTCAATGGTCTCTTCTTTGAACAGCCTGGAGGCATACCCGTAAAACATCTCTATCCCCTCCGCTGTCTCCAACGCGGTTACGCTCAGATCAAACTTGGCTGTGGGATGACTGAACGGATAGTATTCAGCCAGCAAACCATTAGCGTCCATTCCCGTTGTCTGTTCAGCCTGAAGGGTAAACAGGGTATCAAATAGCGCACTCCGACTCGCATCCCTTTTCACTTCAAGTTTGCTTACCAGTTCATCAAACGGATAGTCCTGATGGGCAAAGCCGTCAAGCGTAGTATCTCTAATATGATGAAGCAACTGCTGCAAGGACATATCGGGTTCAGGATAGAAGCGTAATGCCAGCGTATTAACAAACATACCCACCATATCTTCCAATTCTGGATGCTCTCTTCCTGCCACCGTAGTCCCTATAATGATGTCATCCTGGGAAGTGTATCGGGCAAGAAGTATCGTATATGCGGTTAACAGCAAAACAAACAGCGTTACACCGTTTTCGGCAGCCAACAAACGCAGTTTTTGTGTCAGTTCGAAATCCACTGCACATTGAAGCCGGTTTCCTTCATAACTCTGAATCGCAGGTCGGGAGAAATCGAGCGGCAAATTTAACACGGGCAATTCACCTTTAAGCATGTCTGTCCAATATTGCTGGTGCTCTTGCCTTTGTTCCTGTTGTTCCGGAGCCAGAGACCATTCAGCATAATCTTTATATTGAAGGGTGAATGGTGCCAGTTGTTTATGTTCATAGATTTGCCCTATTTCCTGGATAAGGATATCTATGGACACCGCGTCTGAAATCAAATGATGCATATCAAGACATAAATATTGGCTGATCTCCGTTCGCCATAATGCAGCTCTGAACAAAGGGGCCTTCTCCAGATCAAAGGGTTGGATAAATGAATGTATGAACGGATCGAAATCCTGTTGCAACCCGTTGCCTACAAGAAGATTGAAGTTCACTTGGGCATGAATACGCTGCACGGGCTCACCATCGATTTCTGTAAAAGAAGTTCTCAGCCCTTCATGTCTATGAATAATTTCAAGCAATGTCTGCTCCATACGTACCTGTTCAGCTTCTTTTGACAATCGGATAATAAGGGGCATGTTATACATCAAACCCGTTTGCTGCACCCGATCCAGAATGTAAAGTCTGCGCTGTGCAGCGGACAATGGATAATGTGGCTTTTCGTTTGCCTTTTGGATTCGGAAAGTGCGCTGTGTCTCCACTGTTCGAAGCCATGCAGCCAGCTGCCTGATTGTAGGCATGTTAAAGATATCCTTGAGTGTAATCCGAAGCTCTAACTTTCTCTGAATGGCTGACATCATAGCAAAGGCTCTCAAAGACTGACCACCCAGCTCAAAAAAGCTATGATCTACACCAATCGGCCGAAGCTCCAGTATCTCTTCCCAGATGGACGCCAGTATACATTCCAGCTCATTGCTTGGGGCCACATACGTCGTATTGGCCATGCTGTCCACATCGGGATGGGGCAAAACGTTAAGATCTGCCTTACCATTGAGGGTACGTGGAATTTGCTCCAAACTCATAAACCATGAAGGAATCATATAAGCCGGCAATCGCTCTCTCGCATGTGTTTTCAGTTCATCAAAGCCATGCACATGCTCTGGCGAATTCCAGACAATATACGCACATAGGCAGAGCTGACCTTTCTGATCCTTTTGAGTTATAACCACAGCGTCGCTTACATCAGGATGATCTGCCAGATGATGCTCCACTTCCCGAATTTCAACGCGATATCCACGTATTTTAATCTGTTCATCATTTCTTCCAAGAAACTCTATATTTCCATCCGGCAGCCATTTCCCCATATCCCCGGTGCGGTACATTTTGGTCCCCGATGCAAGCAGATGATCTACAAAACGGGATTCTGTTAGCTCGGCAAGGTTGAGATATCCCTTAGCGACCCCTGCCCCCCCGATGTATAATTCCCCTGCTACACCAATCGGAACGGGTTGTTGATGTTCATCAAGTATAAACACCTCATAGTTACCAAGCGGACTACCTATGGGAATAGATACTCTTCCTTCGTCCTGTGGCATCACACGATAATATGTAGCACATACCGTTGCTTCGGTAGGTCCATATGAATTGTACACTTGAGCCGAACCGACCATATTCCGGACATATTCGTATTTCAGGACGTCCCCACCACTGATAAATTTCATGTTGGCATGTGGACGCAGGTGCCTGTTTTTGTCCAACTCGTTCAGAAGAAGCGGGGAACAGCTTAAAACAGTGATGTTCTCTTTTTCAATCTGCATAACCAGGTCATCCACATGCGTTTCGTTGAGCTTGCCACTAAGAACAATACGTCCAGATACAGCCAGCAACGGAAATACTTCCTCAGTGAACGCGTCGAACGAAAAGGACACCACCTGAAGAACCGTATCTTCCTCTGTTAGCGGTACTCTGTTCAAAAATGCAGAGATATAGTTCAATACATTTCCATGAGTCGTCATAACTCCCTTCGGCGCACCTGTCGAACCGGAAGTATAGATCACATAGGCCAAATCACCTTGATGATTCACTCGTTCCGGGTTGCCTGGTTCCATATGTTCAATCTCCGGATTGTCCATCGCCAGCTCGGATGTGATGTGGAGCCTGTCTCTGAAAGGACACCCGTTCAAAAGCAACACAGCCCCGCTATCCCTGAGCATGTATGATACCCGGTCATCAGGCAATTCAGGATCAATGGGCAGATAGGCAGCCCCTGCCTTGAGAACTGCCAGTATTCCAACAATCATGTCCAAGGATCGCTCCACCATAACACCGATGATCGAATTGGGCTTTCCCCCTTTCACTCGAAGCAGGCGTGCCAGCTTATTTACTCGTTCATTAAGTTGCTTGTACGACATGGATTTTTCCCCGTGGACTACTGCGATCCGTTCAGGTGTAGATGCAGCGCGTTCTTCAAACCAATCATTTAATGTGCCCTGGTACGAATCCACTCGCTTGCTGTTAAACTGGTACAACACCTGATCTTCTTCCTGCCTGGACAACATGCGAAGCTGACTTACCTTTTGCATGGCGTTTGACGCAATCTCATTCAACATATCCATCAAGTGACTTAAAAAACGTTCCATGCTATTTCGGGCAAACAATTCGGAAGCATATTGCAGATCCAGTTTCATGTGACTGCCGTAATGGATTACAGTGAGACTGAGATCAAATTTGGAGACGGGCAGATCGAATTCACACATTTCCGCTTGAAGCTGACCAAGTTGGAACACATAATCCTCTGCGTGCTGCAAATCAAACATCGTATCAAACAGCGTGTGTCTGCTTCGATCCATGGGTAAGTTCAGTTTTTCAATCAGTTCATCAAAAGGATAATCCTGATTCTCATATGCGTTCAAGGTATGTCTTCTCACCTGATTCAAAAACGCGCTGAATGTCTGCTCCGGGTCTATGTTATGTCGTGTTGCTATTGTATTGGTGAACAAACCGATTACTGATTTGAGATGATCATGCGACCTGCCTGCGATCGGGGTACCCACGATAATATCTTTCTGTCCAGTATATTTGGATAACAGTACTACGTAGGCTGATAAAAGCAGCATATACATCGTTACGTCATGCTCATCGGCAAGGCGCTGCAAATTTCTCGTTAATTCCTGATCCAATTCGGTAACCATTCGTTGACCGGCGTAATTTTGCTCTGGGGGGCGTGCATAATCCAGAGGCATTTGAAGTTGTGGCAGTTCCCCACTCAGCGTTTCCAACCAATAGGTCTCCTGCTTTTTCAGATCACCTGAACGTTCTTTGGCTTTCTCCCATGCTACATAGTCCTTGTACTGGATGGAAACAGGTGTCATCGGTTTGCCACTGTACAGTTCAGCCAGTTCATTCAAAAACAGCGCAAATGACATCCCATCGGATACAATATGATGCATGTCCATGAGCAGTACATGCTGATCTTGATCCAAGCGGACCAGTTCAGCCCGCAGCAGCGGAGCCTGCGTTAGATCAAAAGGTCGAATAAATTGTTTGATCTTGACCAACATATCTGATTCATTCCGTTCACTGAAATCAAGCTTAAACCGAATTTCAGAGTGAATCTTCTGAGCAGGCTCACCCTGATCATCCACAAATGACGTTCGAAGTGCTTCATGTCTCTCCATCACGCGTCCAATCGCTTCTTCAAGTAAATCCAGTTCGAGATGACCCGTCAGCTTCACCGCCATTGGAATGTTATAAGCAATTCCCTGATCGTCCATTTGATACAGAATATACATTCTTTTCTGAGCCCTGGACAGAGGGTACATCTCGTTGGTCGACTCTTGAGCCTTTGGAATAGGCGCATTCCATACTTCTTCCTGATGGATCAGAAACTGAATAAGAGCCTGTTTGTGTACTTTAATCTGTGATTTAAGGTCAGCATCGATTTCCTCACGCGGTCCGATCATTTTGATTTTTCCGTCTTGATGGTACAATTTCACATTTCTTCTCTGTAAATGATTCATAAACTCCGCAATGTTCATAGGAATTCACCATTCCTTTCAGTATGACGCCTAAGACATGGAATTCCGGGAGAAACTGCACCTTTACACCTCGTCTAATGAAGAGGCAATACACGATGCAGTCTCTCTCGGATCATTGAGTCATTTATTGAACTTAAAGAACGAACTGTTAAATCTCTTCTTCTACATATTCATTCACATCAGGGCCAGCTGTACTACCGCTCAATATATGAATGGCCTGTTGTTTAATCGTTGGATATTCAAAAAATTGGCTGATTTTTAATTCCATTTGGAACTTTCGGTTAGTCAGCTGAACTGCATGCATCACTTTCAGGGAATTCCCACCGCATTCAAAGAAATGGTGGGCGGTGCCAATTGGCTTCACATTCAGCACCTCTTCCCATATGTTTATTAACTGTTCCTCCACATAATTGGAAGGTGCCTCATACGTTGTCTCTGATTTAACTTCAATCTCAGGGCGAGGCAACGCTTGGCGATCTATTTTCCCGTTTGGCGTAAGTGGGAACTGCTCCAACACCTTGAAATAGGATGGGATCATATAGCCTGGCAAACGGGCTTCCATAAAGGATTGCATACCTATCCGGTTGACTTCCTGCAAGGCAGTAATGTAAGCACACAATGAATCCTGCCCACTCGAATCTTTGACAGCAACAACCATGGCTTCACGGACATGCTCATGTGAAATCAGGACCTGTTCGATCTCCCCAAGTTCGATCCGATAACCTCTCAGTTTCACCTGATGATCCATCCGCTCCAGAAATTCAATCGTTCCGTCAGACTGTCGGCGCACCCGATCTCCAGTGCGGTACATTCGTCCATGGAGCTGATATGGATTATTGACAAATTTGGCTTCGGTCAGATCTTCATTGTTCAGATAACCGATACTTAATCCATCACCTGAGAGATAAAGCTCTCCAGGTACTCCATTTGGAACAAACTGTTGATTGTCGTCCAGAATCCATGCAGATGTGTTCGCAATGGGCTTACCAATCGGAAGACTTCCATCATGGTCACCTATAGCTTGTACAGGATAACTTGTTGCAAACACTGTACTTTCCGTAGGACCATATACGTGAATCAGTTTGTCTTCTCCCATATGGGAAAGAGCTCTCTGGGCATGGGAGACAGAAGCCCGCTCCCCTCCAAACAGGAGTTTCCGAAGTCCCAGCAAACAATGAGGCGCACGATCAACCAGCAAGTTAAACAACGCAGTTGTCATGAAACAGACCGTAATTCTCTCCTCTGTCATCACTTTAGACAATTGGTTGATATCCAGCAGGGTCTCCTGTTCAATCATGACCAGCCTCGCGCCGTTTAATAGCGCTCCAAAGATGTCAAATATCGAGCCATCAAAAGCATAATTTGAGATCTGCAATATTGAATCAGAGGAAGAGATCTGAATATAATTCGTATCTTTCACTACCCGAATGGCATTGGCATGGGAGATCATTACACCTTTTGGTTTCCCCGTAGAACCCGAGGTGTAGATAATATAGGCCAGATCGTCTCCTGCCTTATCCTTGAATGCCAAGGTTGGGGCTGATTCCTTCATGCCTAGGCTCTCTAATCGGATGGCTTCTTCAACATCTGCACGTACATTCATGACTTCAATGACGTCTGTGAAATCCTCCATCCATTGTTTTTCCGTAAGCAGCAAGGCGGCACCACTGTCATGCAGCATGTGCACAATTCGCGCTCTTGGCCATTCCGGATCGATCGGTAAATAGGCTGCTCCGGATTTGAGAATTCCAAGAATACTTATAATCATCTCGGAAGAGCGTTGCACCATCAGTCCTACGATGGATGAATTTTGAATGCCTCGCATGCGCAAACGTTCCGACATCTGATTTGATTTCTCCTGCAGCTCCAGATAGGTGAGCTGTTTTTCTTGCATTACCAGTGCAACTGCATCTGGAGTTCGCTCTGCCTGTTCGTCGAATAGCTGCGATAATGTCTTTTCTTTGGGAAATGGTGTCATCGGGCCATGGGATAACAACTCCATCTTATGGCGGGCCTGCTCGCCAATAAGCGCAATTTCTCTTACACGAATATTCTGGTTTGCACTAATCTGCTCCGCCACATAGAGAACATGATCACCCAGACCATTCATCAGATCTGAATCCAGTACGTTACTGTTATAAGACCATTTAAGTCTGAATGTATCGTCCAGAACAGCAGTCACACTCAAATCATAGTGTGTATGCTCATTGCCATAAACACGCTCCAGCGTGATTCCTGTCCCTTGTTCCGCCGCAAGGCCCGCAGCCTGTTCATTCCCAAAATTTTGGAACACCAGTACATGGTCAAGCAAATCGGCTTTTAATTCACTTTGGTCCTGTATATCTGCCAGGTGTACATAGCCATACTTTTGACCTTCCATTCCTTCCTGTTGAACCCTGCGGATAGCATCGGCAAAAAGCTCTTCCGGTTCAAGCTTCACCCGGGTAGGAATGGTATTAATAAACAGCCCCACCATGTTCTCTATTCCTTCAACGTCAGCGTCTCGGCCGGAAATGACTGTGCCGTATATGACATCTTCTGTACCACTGTATCTGCACAAAATCATGCCCCATATCGCCTGAATCAACGCATTAAAGGTAACCTGATTGTTCACAGCGAACTGTTTCAGCCGACTTGTGAGTTCACGCGGGAATTGAATTTCCTGCTCCCGCAACGTGGGCGCTGCTGTATCCAGGTTAGTCCCTGTTTTGGGCAAAGAGACTCGTTCATAGTAGCCCTGGAGATACTGTTTCCAATACGCCAGTGCTTCCTCCTTGTTCTGTTGATCAAGCCAGTCGAGGTAGTCCCCCAGCGGCCTGGTTTCTTCCAACCTTTCAGGCTGCCCAGCCTGCTGACTGGCATAAATCTCAAACATTTCACGAATCAGGATGTCCAGACACCAGCCGTCGAGCAAAATATGATGATGACTGATGACCAGTGTGAACGCATCCGCCCCTCTGGAGATCAGACAAAATCTGATTAATAACTCCCGGCTGAGATCAAACCCTCTTTCCTGATCATCAGTCATGAACTGCTCCATCCGTTGAAGCTGCTCATGCTGACTCTTTCCGGTCCAATCCAGCATCAACCATTCAACCTGTTGCCGGTCAATAATAAGCTGGCGAGGTTGTTGCACAAGTTGATATTCAAATATGGAACGAAGCCCTTCGTGGCGCTGTATTACCCGCCCAAAGCTGTATTTCAATATCTCCACATCAACGTTACCCTTTAATTCCACAAATACCTGCTCAAAATAGGCATGTGATGTTTCTTGCCCCAGCGAATGGTACAACATGCCGGATTGCATAAGGGTCAACGGATAAATTTTGCTGATCACAAGTGGATCAACCTTATTTTGTATAGCCTCCAACTCCGCTATGGATACAGGATGCTTCCCATAATCGGACGGGGTTCTCTCTGCGCCCTGCTTGTTCCGGCAGTGTTGAACGATTTGATGCAAGTTGTACATGAACAACCGATTAAGCTTTTCAGCAATCTCAGCTTCGTATACTCCATCACTGTAAGTCGTATGAACGGTGAACTTCCCATCCATTACAACTGCATTTATTTCAAAATCATGCGATCTGATGAGTTGCCCACCCACCGTTTGTCCTACCGGGATAGGAGACGAACAGAACAAGTTCCGTTCCAGACTGCTGTCCAGTTCACCCATATAATTAAACAAAATAGGTGCTTCCTTTTCATCCGCAAAACAATGCTGATCAGCCATATACTTGAGAACTCCGTATCCGATCCCTTTATTGGGAACGGCTCTTAGTGTTTCCTTGACTGTTTTAATTGCCTCGGGCAATTCCAGCTCCTGAAACAGATCAAATACCAACGGATATACGGATGTAAACCACCCTACCGTTCTGCTGACGTCCATCTCGGTTGCGAGCGCTTGTCGGCCATGCCCCTCCAGCATGATTTTAAACCGGGTTTGACCAGTCATCTCGGTTACACTTAGCATAAGTGCAGTCAACAGAATGTCATTAATCTCGGTTTGGTAGGCTCTGTTTGTCTGTTGAAGAAGCCAGCCGGTTTGTTCACGATCAAGCTCAGATACAAGGGTATCGCTATGACCATAGTCATGGACTGTATCCGTTGCTGGACGCTGATGATCCATGAATGGCGTATACACACTGGATATGTTTTCCCAAAATGCCTGTTCTCTTTGCAGAAGGTGATGTTTAGCATATGACTTTAATGCAGCAGCAAATTGCTGGTAGGAAACGGTTTTGGGTCCCACATCAAACGGCTTTTGTTCAACCGCTTGCATGTATAACCATTCAAAATCTTCGAGCAAAATTCTCCAGGACACTCCATCCATGACCAAATGATGAATAGTGATTAACAGGTGTTCGCCTTCATCGAGCCTGAAGAGACGGAGTTTAACAAGCTGTCCTTCGTGAATCCGCATTTTCTTTTGCAGCAACGATGCCTGCTCTTCAATAAATACTTCCGGTTGTACTACGCCTCTGGCATCCACAACGTCGAACTCAAACATGCCCTTTCTATAGTTCCGGATGGTCTGTGTCATTTCCCCAGAAGAGCTATATTCATAAACTATTCTTAACCCGTCATGATGCTCCATCAGTTTGTCGAAACTAAGCCGAATGGCGTTCTCATCGAACCCTTCCTGCCTGAATAACATAAAAGCCTGATTGTAATGGTTATGCTCAGTATGATTTCTCGCAAAAAAACGCTGCTGAATAGGTGTTAGGAAAACCTCACCTGTCACCTCAACATTCCCAGTAGAATGGGACTGTGACTGTTTGACATATGGACTAAGCTGCCGGATGGTCGGATTGGCAAAAAGATCCTTCATCTCTACTTTTAAACCCAGTTTGGACAATCCCGAAATCGTCTGGAGTGCCTTGATGGAATCTCCACCCATGACAAAAAAGTTATGATGAATCCCAATGCAATCCAGATTCAAGATCTTCTCCCATATCTGAACAAGCTTTTGCTCTTTGTCATTCCTTGGCGATTCATACTTCGCGTCATCCAGTATGCTGTTGCCCGGTTTAGGAAGTCGAGAGCGATCGACTTTTCCGCTTACCGTTCTCGGCAAGTGATCCATTTTGACAAAATGGGCTGGTATCATATATGAAGGAACCTGTAACTCAAGTTTCTCACGAACATCCATAATAGAAGTCCCCGGATCAGTAATCACAATATAAGCACAGAGATAATCGTTACCGCTGTCATCCTGACCTGTGTTAACAAACGCCTCTTGAATTACCTCCAGACGGGTTAACTGATATTCCACTTCTCCCAGCTCGATTCGATAACCACGGATTTTAGCCTGATCATCCTGTCTGCCAACAAATTCAATGGTTCCATCCGGCAGCCATTTGGCGATATCCCCTGTACGATACATTTTCCGGTCACTATCTACAGGTGAATCCACAAACTTCTCTGCCGTAAGATCCAGTTGATTCAAGTACCCGCGTGCCACTCCCTCACCCGAAATGCACAACTCACCCGGTACACCAACCGGCTGTCGACGATTGTAACGATCCATAATCAGGATGCTTGTATTTCGGATCGGTCTGCCGATCGGAATCGTCCCTGTTCGCTCGGCTGTTCCATACACGATTCTGTTCCAAGCCGCATCCACTGTGCATTCCGTCGGTCCATATACGTTTGTAACGTTTGCTCTCATTCCAGGGAGCGTGGTATATACTTCATCGAGAAGGTCAAAGGTCAGCACGTCCCCACCGATAATCAGCTCTTGCAGTTCATACTGCTGTTTGCATCCGGCCGAGGCCAGGGTGAGCAATTTCAGATGAGCAGGCGTACCATCGGACACATGAATATGATGATGAGCATAATAATTCAGCAAAAGATCTGCTTCCCAGACTGTGCTCTTAGGCACGATATGCAGTGCATGTCCGAGCAGCAAAGCAGCAAAAATCTGCTTTACGGATGCATCAAAGATATATGGAGCAATCAATGCAATATTCAAAGGGGTCTCATAGTGCTGATATACCGCCTCCACCAGTCCGTCCACCAGATTGTGAACATTGTAATGTTCAACAACGACTCCTTTGGGTCTGCCAGTAGATCCCGAAGTGTAAATGACATAAGCCGCATCGCTGGAATGGTTGATCATGTCCGGTTCACGTACTGGTTCACGTACCCCTGAACGATCCAATGCATCCAATAAAATAACTGTACCTTCAAACGCAAGGTCATCCACCATGGAATGATCTGCTGTACATAATAAACGCGCACCACTGTCAGTCAGCATATAACGCTTGCGCTCAGTAGGAAGTTCAGGGTCGATCGGCATGTAAGCCGCACCTGATTTGAGCACACCTACAATCGCAACGATCATATTTATGGAGCGCTCCACCATCACAGCTACAATGTGATTTGGTCCTGCTCCTTCCTTACGTAACTCGCAAGCCAGGACATTCGCCCTCTCATTCAACATGCGGTAGGTCAGCTGTTCATTCTCAAAAACTAAAGCGATGTTGTCCGGATTGCGTTCAACCTGCTCCATAAACATTTGGACCAGTGTTTTGTCCCGTTCATAGGCCTGTCTCGGCGGGTTGAACCCTGTCAGAACGGTTTTCTCTGGTTGCGTCAGAATATCTAATTGATCCAGTCGCACTTCTGGAGCAGCAGCGACCTGTCTCAATATCTCGACAAAATGTTCAACAAAGCGCTGAATACGCTCCGTCCGGAACACATCCGTGTTATATTCCAGTTCGAGATTCCAGCTCAGGTTGGTTTTGTTCATTCTGGCCGTCATATCAAATTTGGAACGTTGAATGCCATCTTCAAGCAATATGGCCTCCACATCGTTCATCTGGAGATGAAGATGATCTGTATTTTGAACAAGCATTACGTCAAACAGTGGATTGCGTGAAGGATCACGCTTCACATCAACCTGTTCCACCAAACGTTCAAATGGATATTCCTGATGCTCATAGGCCTGAAGTGTGTTCTCCTTCACCTGTTCCAGATATTGCCGGAAGGTATAATGGCCCAGCGGCGCATTTCTGAGAACTATTGTGTTTACAAACATGCCGACAACACGGTTGAGATCATCATGATTCCGACCTGATACCGGCGTACCAATCAGGATATCTTCCTGTCCGGTATATCTGGAGAGCAGTGTTGTAAATGCAGAGACAAACAGCATATACATAGTGGCTCCCTGATCATTGGCCAGCTGCTCAAGCGCAGCCGTCAGTGTTTGGTCCAGATGCAGACGAACCTGATCCCCGTTAAACGTCTTGGTCTTAGGCCGTGCAAAATCCAAAGGCAAGTCAAGAACAGGAACCTCTTCCTTCAACACATCAGACCAATAATTTTCATGCCGGACCGAGTCACTTGATTGCCGTTCATGTGCCCAGAGGGAATAATCCTTGTACTGCACTGCTACAGGTGGCAATTTTTTGCCATTATAGAACTCGGCCAGGTCATGCAACAGAATTCCGATCGAGATCCCATCTGAAATCATATGATGCATGTCAAACAAAAGGACATGTTCATCTGCTTTGATTTGCACAAGTTCCGCCCGCATCAATGGGGCTTGCTCCAATGAGAAAGGTTGTACCCACTCGGATAGAACAGGTGATTCCCCTTCTGTAAGGGGGGAACTGTACTGAACTTCAAAGTCGAAACTTGGCATAACTCTTTGAGCAGGCTTACCCTGATTCATGACAAATGAAGTTCGAAGGGATTCATGTCTTGCAATCAGGCGGGAGAACGCCTCATTCAATTGTTTTTTATTTATGCTCCCCTTCAATTTCATGGCAAGAGGCATATTATAGGCTGTACCCGTAGGGTCCAGATTGCTCAAAATATAAATTCTTTGCTGCGCTGCTGATAAATCATACAAGGACTGCAATGGCGCATGGGGAATGGATGTATATTTGCTTTTTTTATGATCCAGAATGAATTGGGCCATGCCCCGGATCGTAGGCGTACGGAAAATCTGTACCAATGGCATTTCTACCTGCATCTCCTTGTGTAATCTGGAGATTAGTATGGTGGCCAGCAGGGAGTGTCCGCCAATATCAAAGAAACGTTCATGGACACCCAAATTGCCAACCTTTAGAATATCCTGCCAAAGAGTGACCAGTGCAACTTCAACCGGGTTCCTTGGTGGTTCATACGCGATAGCCGTCCGGTTGCCCGATAGTGTCGGAATCGGCAATGCTTTGCGGTTCACTTTACCGTTAGCTGTTAAAGGCAAGCGATCCATCGCCACGAAATGGGCAGGCACCATATACGAAGGCAAACGCCGGGTCAATTCTTCTTTAATCTCATCGATAACTCCCACAGGATACCCCTCATGACAAACGACATAACCACAAAGAAACGTCGAGTCTGTCGGGTCCATTTGCGCTACAACTGCCGCCTCTAACACCCTTGGGTCCTGCAACAGCAGATGTTCAATTTCTCCAAGCTCAATACGAAATCCTCGTATTTTCACCTGATCATCCATGCGACCCAAATATTCAATATTGCCATCCGGCAGCCAACGCACCCAATCTCCGGTCCGATACATCCGTTGTTCTGGGTTAAACGGATGTTGAACAAACTTCTCTGCCGTTAACTGGGGCCTGTTCAAATACCCTTTTGCAAGTCCGGCTCCGCTTATGCACAATTCACCCGGAACCCCTATGGGCGACAGCTGGTCACTGCCACTCAGAATAAACACGTTGGTATTCGGCAGGGGTCGACCTATAGGAATATTGGAATACATCTGATCGATGGTAAAACTGGTAGTGACGACGGTATTTTCAGTTGGGCCATAATTGTTCACAATTTCATACTTCCGGGGTTCGAAATAATTCAGCTTGTCTCCCCCCGTCAGCAATGTTCGAAGAGAATGGTTCTCCTGTCGGATAAACTGTTCACAAATCGCTGTAGGCAGGAACGCAACACTGATCTGATGCTGATGGAAATAGTCATTGATGCGCACCACATCCAGCCTGATTTCATCCTGAATAAGATGCACGGACGCGCCTGACAACAGATATGGGAACAATTCCCACACAAAGGCGTCAAAGCTCAAACTTGCATAGCTGGCACTGCGATCAGCATCGGTGATCTGATACCGCTTTTGATGCCATGTACACAAATGAACAAGTGATTGGTGCGAAACCATCACTCCCTTAGGCTCACCTGTAGAACCTGATGTGTAAATCACATAAGCCAGATTCTGGCTTTGTCCCCGGATGGGTTGCAAGGAAGAGGAGATCAGGAATTCGTCCATTTGCACAAGTTCAGTCTGCAAATCAATGATATGGACAGAGCTTTCTTTTCCCTGAACGACATGTTCAAACCGTTCCTTCGGTGTTAATACCCATCGGGTCTGACTGTCTTCAAGCATGTAATGGATACGATCATTAGGGTAAGCAGGATCAATGGGCAAGTATGCTCCGCCTGCTTTTAGAACCGCCAGCATTCCGATCACCGCATCAATTGAACGCTCTGCGAAAACCCCGACGATGTTGTTATCACGCACTCCTTTTTTTCGTAATACATCCGCAAGCTGTTCACTCCGATGGTTCAACTCGCGATAGGTTACATGTTTTTCGCCCATCACCAGAGCAACATGATCCGGTGTACGTCTCACTTGCTGTTCAAAGAGCTCATCCACAGTTTGATGCAACGGATACTCCATGGATGGTGGATTAAAGGTATGAATCAACTGATCTCTTTCTCCCGGAGACACACTTTCAATCTCGCTAAGCGGCTGTTCCAGACCGGATATCATGTTGCCCACTAAGGCAATATAGTTGTCACTCATGCGCTGAACGGTTTCCTGACCAAACAAATCGGTGGAGTACTCCACGTTAAGCACGATTTCATTTTCAAACTCAAGGATGTTGAATGTCAGATCAAATTTTGCATTATCCAGATTAAACATGACAGGCGACACCTGGATACCCTCTTTTTCACGAGTAAACAGCGAAGCGTTCTCCAGCGAGAACATCGTGTCAAACAACGGATTACGATTGACCTCACGCTGCACACCTGTTTTTCGCACCAGTTCATCAAATGCATACTCTGAATGTTCAAAGGCTGCTACGGTTGATTGTTTGATTTGCTCAATAAACTGTCTGACCGTATCCGATTCGTTCATCTGGTTTCGCAATGCAATGGTGTTCACGAATACTCCAAACATATGTTGTAACGGCTCATGCAGACGGCCGGAGGCAGCCGTACCCACAACCAGGTCTTTCTCATGTGTATACCGGTGCAGTAAGAGGAAATAAGCACTAAGCATCACCATATACAACGTTGATCCGGTATCCTTGGCAAGCTGCCTGATGTCGCGGGTCTGGCTCTCGCCCAAGTGATTGTAAATGTTGTTTCCTTCATACCTGTTAACTTCAGGTCGTTTGAAGTCGTACGGAAGCTCAAGCGTTGGCGGGGTACTACTATAAATATCCAGCCAGTACGCCTCCTGTTTCGCCATCTCATCCGAATGATTGTACTGTTCCTGCCATGCCGTATAATCCTGATAATGCACATCAACGTCTGGCAGCATCGAGCCACTGTAGAGCTCCAGCAATTCGTTCATCAATATGCCCTGAGATGTACCGTCAGCCACAATATGGTGGAAATTGATAATAAACAAATGACGTCCATGGCCAATTCTCACCAGTTTTGCCCTCATTAAAGGAGGCTGGTGGAGGTCAAAAGCTTGAGTGGACTGTTTGCACAGGTTGCTTGTCAAACGAACGAGTTCATGGTTATCTGTATCGAGTTCTCCGAGATCATCATATTCAAGTGCAAAGGCTACGTTTGTATGAACCGTCTGGACAAGCTCATCCTCTATCACTTTAAATCCAGTTCTCAGTATTTCATGCCTCTCAATAAACGTTTGAAGCGCTCTCTCAAGCCGTACGAAGTGTACTTCTCCTTCCATAAGCAGCGCCATGGGAATGTGATAAGCGCCCCTATTATTTTCAAGCAGCGAGAGGGTGTACATGCTTCTCTGAGCTGCAGAAGCTTTATACCGGTCACGGCGACTTAACTTCTCAATGATCACAGCAGGTTTGACATGTGCTTTGGTAACCAAGTATTGTTCCAAGCTGTATATCGTATCATTTCGGAACATTTCACCAATGGGAACTTCAACATGAAGACGCTTCTTCACTTCAGCCACCATTGCCATAATTTTCAGTGAATCTCCGCCGAGATCAAAACAGCTTACGTTCATGCCAATCTGCTTCAAGCCAAACACATCACTCCAGATCTGAAGTAGCTGTTCCTGAATCGAATTGACAGGCTCTGTATCTACTACAGCATGTTCACGAACACTGAGTTGATGCTGCCTTGCCACTTGTTCAAGTGTCGCTTTGTTGACCTTGCCATTGGCAGTAAGCGGAACTTCATCTACATTCAGAAACATGGACGGAACCATGTAATTTGGTAATTTACTTTGCAAAAGAGCTTTCAGTGGCAGTGTGTCCACATCCTGATCTGCAACAACAAAGGCAAAGAGGCTCTTGACTCCATTCTCGTCAGCAACATCAATAACGGCTGTCTTTTGCACTTCATCAGCTTGCAAAAGTACGTTCTCAATTTCACCAAGTTCTACCCGATACCCTTTGATTTTGACCTGACTATCTTTTCTGCCCAGGAACTCCACATAACCTTCGGATCGAAGGACTCCAAAATCTCCTGTCTTGTAGATGTACCCGAACTGTGGATGAACAATGAATGACTGTCTTGTTTTTTCCTCGTCATGAAGATAACCGCTTGCTACACCGCTTCCACCAATGTACAATTCCCCCTCAACATCTACAGGGCATGGTTGAAGTTGTCTGTTCAGCACATGAATTTGTTGATTGGCTAATGGTCTACCATAAGGGATACTCTTCCATTGCTCAGACACTGCCGTGATTGGATAATAGATGGACCATATTGATGCTTCAGTGGCTCCTCCCAAACTAACCACCTCAGATGCAGGAAATACATCTACTATTTTCTGAGGAAGCCGCAGAGATATCCAGTCACCACTAAGTAATACCAGACGAAGGTCGTTGTTCTTCTCTCCCGGTGAATACAGATCAACACACATGTCCATAAGAGCAGGAACCGAATTCCAAATGGTGATTTTTTCTTGTTCCATCACGTTCTTGAGCTGAAACATGTCACGCTGATCATCAATAAGAACCAGACAAGCCCCGCAGCTGACTGCGCCGAAAATATCATAGACGGATAAGTCAAAACATAATGAAGATATGCCCATCATTCGATCACTGGAGGTTACGTTGAATCTTTCATTCATATCCAGGATCGTATTGGCTGCTGCGCCGTGCTTGATCTGCACACCTTTGGGCTTGCCCGTGCTGCCAGAAGTAAAAATAACATAGGCCATATCATCATTCGTCACTCCGCTGTTTATGGATTCCGCAGAGTAGGTTTCTAACGATTCCGTCTCATATAACTCTGGCATGATGAAAAATTTACAGTTGGCCTTTTCGCGAATATATTGCTTACGTTCCTCCGGATAGTCCGGATCAAGCGGAATATAAGCTGCTCCCGCTTTGAGCACACCGAATATATTCACAATGGTGTCAATGCATCTCTTGCCATACACACCAATATAATCGCCCCGCTGTACTCCGTGATCGATCAAATACCTGGCAATCTGATTCGATCTGCGTTCCAACTCTATGTAACAAATGGAACGTTCATGATGCTGAATCGCCACCCGATCTCCTAAGCTGATCGCTGTTGCAGTTAACAAGTCATGCAGAGGCTTCAGAGTATACGGCTTGCTCGTATCGTTATACTGTTTGATGAGTTGCCTGCTCGCTTGACTCAACGCAAGCTTGGTAACTTGTGTTGCAGAGATCACTTGGTTCAGAATGTTCAGATATTGCTGGAACATCGATTCAATCACTTCTTTTTCAAACAATTGATCCACAAAGTCCCATGTGATATACAACCCGCCATTGATTTCATAGACCTGATTATCAATATAAACCTGTGAGGTTCTTGTACTGAAATACTTGATCTGGTCAAAGTTAAACAAAGCGTCAAATGAATCTTCCACATTTTCATTTAAGACACTTGTAAATACAATTGGCATGACTGCTCTTTTGTGCATATCATGTTTTTTGCCCAATTGTCTTATAAAATCAACGCCATCATAATGTCTGTGATCCAATGCATCCAGCAATGAATGTTGCACCGACTCTGTAAATGTCCAGAACGAATTCAGAGATTTTTGGGCATCAATATCCAGCAACATCAGCGTTGTAAAGTCTCCCGCCATCCTCTTCACATCTTCATGAAACGGAATCCGATTAAATACGGTCAGGTTGACCCCAAATCTCTCCTGGTTCGACCAATGCGCAAGTACATAGGCATAGGCTGCGCATAAAATGGAGGTTGGGGTAACGTTGTGCTGCCTTGCCTGCTGTTTGAGCTTATTCCAATGTTCACCCGTTATAAAGTTCGAGAATTTGCTGAATTGGGGCACGTTTATGTCTGCCGGATTACATTTGAGCGGCAAAGCCGGAGAACCCGGAAAGTCTTCCAGCTTGTCCATCCAATAGCGCTGATCCTTGAAATAACGTGCAGACTGTTTGAAACGGGCCATTGCCTGAACGTAGTCCCTGAAATTATATTGAAGCTCCGGCAGCTCCTGATCCCCGTTTGCATAGAGCCATTTGAATTCCTTGATGAGCAGTTTCAAGCTGCTGTCGTCACAGATGAGCGGGTCCAGATTCAGATAGAAATAATATTGATTCTCTGACATTCGGTAAGCTTTCATTTCAAATAAGGGCCACTCGCTTGGAACAATCACTTTTGTCATCATTCGTTGTCTCTCTGCTTCCATTTGCGAGCTACGATATGCCGTATCCCATTCTGACACGTCTATCACTTCTACCGTGTATAACGGTGGGCTTTTCAATATTTGCTGTGTCCCGTTCTCGTACACAACTGTTCGTAATATAGGATGCCTATTGATCAATTTCTGCAAGGTTGCATTAACCAAATCCATATGCGCCTCGGCCTCGAATTCGACCGTAAAATTGGTCGCAGCTCCACCCATCTCAAATGCAGGGTCACGTCCAATTAAATAAGCCAGCTGAATACCCGTTAGACCAAATGGCTCAAGCATATTGGCAGGATCACCTTGATCCGTGAAGTAAGCCTCCGTGTTATCCTCATCATTATTTTCTTCCAAAAATGTTGCTATATTTTGGATCGTTCCAAGACGGAAAAGCTGGTTTAATGGCAGACTTGCACTTAAATCCTCATTGATCCGTGCAATCACTTCAATGGCATTAAGGGAATGACCGCCCAGATGTGCAAAACTGTCATTTACACTCAACTGCTCGATCTGTAGTACATCCTTCCAAATCAAGGACAGACGCTGTTCCAACTCCGTTGTTGGAGCAACGTAAACTCTGCCTGAATGGATACTGCTATTCGGCTCGGGTAATTCACTCTTGTTAATCTTGCCATTAGCAGTCAGCGGAAGCTGCTCCAGTTTGACATAATAGCTCGGTACCATATACTCCGGTATTCTCTGCTCCAGGAAAAGACGCAGCTCCTCAATCGAGGTTTCCTGGATCAACACCATATATGCACACAGATAAGAATGGCCTGCATCGTTTGTTCGCAGCATGACAAATGCCTCTGCTACCGCATCATGCCGAGACAAATGGGTTTCAATTTCACCCAGCTCGATCCGAAAACCACGAAGCTTCACCTGTTGATCCATTCGATCCAAAAATTCAAGGGTATGCTCAGGCGTCCAGCGAACCAAGTCACCCGTGCGGTACATCCGTTCTGATGTAAAGAAGGGATGCTGAATGAATTTTTGTTCTGTGAGTTCATCGTTATTCAAATAACCGAGCGCAAGTCCATCACCGGATATGCATAATTCCCCGGCTGTTCCGACAGGGACGGGTTGATCATGCTCATCTAATACCAGAACGGAGGTATTAGCGACTGGAACGCCAATCGGTATTGTAAGCGCTTCCTTTTTAATTCCATTTACAGGATAATATGTGGTAAAAACCGTGCTTTCCGTAGGTCCATAAACGTGAATAAGCTTATTGCCCCCCATATAATCAAGCGCTTTTTTTACATGGGTTAACGAAACTCTTTCTCCGCCAAAGAGCACTTTACGAACCGATTGGAAGCAGGATATTTCACGTTCCACGATAGCATTAAAAAAAGCAGTTGTGATGAACATAACGGTAATCCCATTTTTTTCAATGGACCGGGCCAGGCTCGGCATGTGAAGTGCCTCTTCCTTCTGAATAATGACCAATCTGGCTCCGTTCAGTAGGGCTCCAAATATTTCAAACACTGAAGCATCAAATGAATAGTTGGACATCTGAAGCATGCGGTCCTGTTCCGTAATAGTGATGTAATTGGTATTACATACAACACGGATGGCTGATCGATGAGAGATGACCACTCCTTTGGGAAGACCCGTTGATCCGGATGTATAAATGATGTAAGCCGGATCTTCTGCTTGGTTAATATCCGTGAGTGCATCGGATGGAAAGTCACGATAATCCTCGATCGTGGGATGAATAACCTCCATACCGATACATTCTATGTAATTCTCTTGAGGATGAGATGTCAGTAGCATACATGCCCCACTATCCTTGAGCATATAATTCACTCGTTCCTCAGGTGTTTCGGAATCAATCGGTAAATAAGAAGCCCCTGATTTGAGAACGGCTATTAAAGCAATTATCATTTCAGGGGATCTCTCTAACATAATACCGATTATTTTGGTGCGGTCTGCTCCCTTCTGACGAAGAAATGCAGCAATCTGATTTGAATACTGATCTACTTCCTTGTACGTGTATTGAATGGTGTCTGAAGCTACCGCAATGGCATCGGGTTGCAGACTGGCCTGTTCTTGAAATAACTGATGGATGGTATGATTGCGGGGATAGTCTGATCTGTTCTCTTTCACTGTCGGATTCTCTCTGATATTGGAATGTCCAGTAATCATAACGATATCCTTCCTTTGTAAGCAGAATACTTTTATTATATTATCCTGAAATTTCCATGTCAATATATTTACTTATTTGCTTTATTAAGTAAAATGAAAGTAAAATTTGGCGAATATTCTGAGGATAACTCGACAGATTCTAGTATACATGCTACTCTATTTTTGTATAATTTCCTTTATTTTTCAAAAAGCGCGTGATAAAAGGAGGAAACCACTTGTCAATGCCTGTCATTGATGTCAATGATCCAACCACATTCTATAATGAAAACTTCTTCGGTAATCCGTATGACGTGTATCGACAGCTGATTCAGCAAGGCGAAATTCACAAAGTGAATCTTTATGGAGGACTTTGGTACATCGGTGGATATGAAACCGTAAACAAGTACATTTCAGACCCACGCATTTCCCATAACACGGCACAACAATATTGGGCCGTCCAGTTTTCGGAGCAACAGCTCTATGGAATTCTGGAGTTTATTCGTCTGTTCTCGATGTGGATGTCCCTTCAGGATGGCACTTCTCACATCAGATATCGCAAAATGTTAACCCAGGCCTTCTCCGTGTCGGTCAAAAATCTGGCTCCCTACATTATGGATCTGATCGACGACTCTCTTGATGAACTGGAAGGAAAAGAAGAGGTGGATTTGATTCGGGATTATGCTTACCCGCTTCCCACCAAAGTCATTATGAAACTGCTGGGTCTGCCTGAGGAACAATATGAACGTGTGGCCGAATGTGCAGATAGCCTCGTTCACTTGTTCGGTTCCATGACGGTTACATATGAGGATGTCACGCGTGCACAAAATCTTTTGGTTCTGTTGACTGCCTATTTAACAGATGTGATTGAAGAACGAAGAATACATCCTCAGGAAGATTTTATTACTTACCTTATAGAAGCAACTGATGATGATGGTGTGCACCTGACAATTGAAGAAATTCATGCACAATGTGCCATGCTTCTCTTCGCCGGACATGAGACCACACGTAACCTGATTGGGAATGGCATGCTTACACTGATGAAACATCCGGAACAACTTCAGAAATTGAAAGAATCTCCGGGTCTGATCAAAAGCACCATTCAGGAAGTCCTTCGCTATGAAAGCCCTGCACAGATTACCGTAAGAACCGCCCTTGAGGACATGGAAATTCTAGATCAGCAGATTAAAAAGGGAGAATTGATCATGTTCTGCTTCGGTTCAGCCAATCATGATCCGCGAAAATTTACCGATCCTCATCTATTTGATATTGAACGTAATGAAGCGCGGAATCTGGCCTTTGGTGTAGGAATTCATTCTTGCATCGGTGCCCAGTTGGCGATGATGGAAACAGAGATTGCCATGAGCCGCCTAATCGCAAGGTATCCCCATATGGAATGGATACAGAATGAGCCTGAATGGCTTTCCAATGTAGGCTTTCGCGGTCTTCAACGGTTGCTTGTCCGCTTGAACAATAGATGACCATTATGTAAGATCGTAAGATCGAAAAAAAGCGTCGCTCTTTCATGAGCAACGCTTTTTTCTGATCTTATTTGATCTGGTTTTTGGAACTCTTGCGTGGGACTTTTGCTTTGGTGCTTTTTTTGAAGGATTGAATGTCTTTTTCCGTAACCCCTTCATTTGAATACAACTGCTTGCAGAAAGCACCTATTCGATCAGAGCTTGCGGGATTGGACAACAGTAACATATGGTTGGAAACATCGATGTCAAACATATTAAAATTCGGAATGTTCTCCGCCCATATGCTCCAATAGGTTGAGTTGTTCAGTTCGATGCAATCTTCATCTGTGACAAAGTAAGGCTCAAGTTCACCAAAGAAATGTCCGCTTTGATTGCGGAAATAATAACATGCCACAGCATCTCGATCTGCAAGCGATTGAACTTGGTACTGGTCTGCCTGATACGCCTGCTGAACCTTGACACATTGCTCAATGAGCTGCTGCAGATGCTTCTCATTTTTGAAAAGCCCTCTGGATTTCGCAATTTCTGTTAAGTGTTTAAGAAAATCCTCATTACTTAATTCCATATTGATTTCATCGCGGTGAATTAACGTGTCTGCAATTTTCTCCGGTTGATGAAGAATCGAAGACATTAGCGACATATTAACGGACTGTAAAATATAACCTTTGTCCGACGAAGTCATTTCGTCTTCATCAGAGAGATAGATCGAATCCAGCATCACCATGCTGTTCACCTGGTCACCCTGATTCTGAAGTAACCTGCACACCTCATATGCAATCAGGCCGCCAAGAGAATAACCACCGAGATCATACGGCCCTTCCGGCTGAACGGTTTTTATGACATGCACATAATACATCGCCATGCCTTCGATCCCATATAACGGAGAGCGGTCAGTCATCCAGCCTCTTGCCTGAATACCGTAGAAGGGTCGCGTACACCGGGATGCAATAACCTGATAACCTTCAACCCCACCCATTGCGGCATGAAACCAGAAGATGGGTCTGCCTTCAGAAGCATGATTCAGCCGAACAAGTTCGGGGAATTGTGGCCATGCCTTAGCAACCGACTTCAAAGAGCCATTTGTTTGCTCTTCCGGTCCGGTGACACTAAAACTTGTTGGCTTGCCCTGAAGCATAGGGGTCTGATTTAATCTGTCTGTCAGACTTGCTATGAGGTCTGCCAAAGTCAAACAATGTTGCAAATCTGCTGCATTGATTTCAGGATTCAGCTCGGTTTGCAATCGTTGAATGAACTGGATAAACACGATGGAGTCCATTCCATATTGCACAAGAGGTGTTTCTTCCTGAATCTCACCGCTTTCCAAGCCAAGCAGATTCAGGATGATGGCTGTGATCCTGTGTTCCAGTGATGTATTCCCGGCTACATCCACACCGGAATCAGGAGCCCCTTCCTCCAGGCTGGAAATGACCACAGATTTAGCATGAGTGTGAGTATGAGTAAGGTCAACCCAGCATCTTCTCTTTTCAAATGGATAACCAGGCAATGAAATGATTTGAGCAGGCTTTCCTTCATGCAGACCTTCCCATGAAACGTTGCCTCCTTTGGACCAATACAGTGCAATTTTATCAAGGCTGCCCTCAGCCATGAAAGCTCTCAATATTTTTTCGCCAGTCCTTCCTGACAACAGCTCCTTCACTGCCGAGTCTTCTTCTGCCCTTCCAGTAAACATCGGACAAGAATCGACCATGCTTTTATTTGCCTTTTCCGCTTTCAAAAACTTCTTCAGCCCGATAATGAGTTCTTTTTTATTACTCACAATTAGAGCCAAGCGTTCCGGCATCGCTTCTCTGCCCACTTGCAGCGTATACGCCACATCCCTCAAGCTCAGCTCGTTATTTAATATGACTGTATTCAGGAGTTGCTGTGCAGCGGCCTGCAAGCGTTCCTTGTTCAACGCCGACAGAATGACAACTTGGGCCACCGAATCTTCGCTCACTGCATCATTTTGCTCTGTTTCCGCGGCAACGTACTCTTCGATGACCACATGTGCATTTGTCCCACTGATGCCTGTGGTGCTAATCGCTCCCATCCTTGATGCATTCAACGGCATTCTCCACGGTCTGTTTTCTTTATTGATAATGAGGTTGCTGCCCATGCTCATGTTGATATGCCGATTAGGCTCTTCATAGGAATGCACAGCGGGAATTGTTCTATGCCTCATGGCCATCAACATCGTTATAAGGCTAACCAAACCGGATGCCGCAAAGGTATGTCCGATTAAAGGTTTTACGGAGCCAATCGCCACGGATATATCCTGATTGTTGTAAGAACCATATACGTTGGATAATGCCTGCATCTCAATTGCATCTCCTATCGGTGATCCCACACTTTGCGACATGATGAACTGCACGCTGCGTGGATCAATCCGATACCGTTTGTACACCATTTTCATCAACGCTGCCTGTGACTCAGGATCAGGCGCGGTCAATCCATTGGTTCGTCCGCTATAATTAACACCACTGCCTCTAATTGTGCCATAAATATGATCTCCGTCCTGAATGGCCTGTTTCAAAGGTTTGAGCATCAACGCGGTCACAGCCTCACCAGGCACCATTCCGTTAGCACGTTCGTCAAATACGCGGCACTGGCCGTCGGGGGATAACATGCCTGCCCGATGGAGAGCTGTGTGCAGCATGGGAGACAGTATCAGACTCACTGCCCCGGCCAAGGCTGTGTCGCACTCTCCGCTTCTTAACGCTTGACACGCTTGATGAAGAGCTACCAGCCCTGAAGAACATGCGGCGGTGATCGCCATATTGGGCCCTTTCAGATCCAGAACATAGGCAATACGGGCCGCAAGTGTGGCATTTTGATTACCGTTAATCGATCCTTTTTCTGCTGTCAAATAACCATACTCGCCTTCTTCAACCCCAACATATACACCACAATTCTGACCACGAATACGATCCCCCATATAACCGGCATCCTCCAGAGCATGCCATGCCTCTTCCAGGAATAGACGTTGTCTGGGGTCCATCATCGCTGCTTCATTCGGTGAAATATGGAAAAACATTGGATCAAAGCGATCAATATCCGCCAAATAACCTCCCCATGCAGGAATACCAGCATTCTCATCGGTTACATCCTTCCCGCCTTCTGAGGTCCAACGACTGCGGGGCAATCTCGATATACAGGAAGAACCTGATTCAACATTTGTCCACAAATCCTCGATGGTGCCTGCCTGCGGAAACCTTCCGCTCATGCCGATGATGGCTATAGGCTCTTCCCTGTGAAGTTCGGAAGGCTCAGGGACAGGATGCTCCATTGGTCCGTCAAGCTGCTCCATTACAGATGGATTGGTGTTTCTATCTGTATGAGAGTGATCTTGTATTGGTGTTGGATATGCGGTTGACATCATGCTGTACCTTGCTTCCATTTCTTCGGAAAAGGATGTGATCAGATGCTGAGAAAGTTTGTTCAGGGTGGAATGTGCAAAAAAGACGGTCGGCGACAATTCAAGCCGGAATTGCTGGCTCATAAGCTCAGCGAATTCTGCTAGACTGATCGAATCAAAACCATAATCCGCCAGATTCCGGTCCGGGTCCAACTTGGTTGCTTCCATTTTCAACAGTTGAGCAGCCCAGCCTCTCAGTTCTTGTTCTAGACATTCCTGTAAAGTCTTGCCTAATGGTGAATGTGAATTCCTTACCTGGGCCTGATCCTGATTTCTCGCTTTCGTGCGCAATCCAGGGGAAGACTGCTTGGAAGCCGGCATGTCCAAGCCCAAAAAACGATGTATCCGGCTTGGCCTTCCTGCTAGAGCAAGCTGATGTGTACCGGATTGTCTGATCGCCTGATCAAAAAAAGCGATCCCCTCATCCTTTTCCAGAAAACGCAATCCACTTGTTCTCAGATACATGTCCGTACCTTCTGACGTCCTGGAGCCCATTCCGCCTTCTCTCCAAAGTGGCCATAAAATGGCGATTGTACGAATATTCTGATCCTGCATCTGGGCGTACGCCATCTGAAAACGATTGGCCACTGCGTAGTCACAGGAACCAAAGTCCCCCAGCAGCGCCGACGAGGATGAAAAATAACAGCGAAAAGCCAGAGGTTCGTTTTGCAATGCTTCATCCATCACAAGTAATCCTTTAACCTTGGGACGTAACACTCGTTCGAATGCTTGTACGCTTTTGGACAGAAGGGTTTCCTGACTTTCCATTCCGGCGGCATGGATCCATCCGTGGATATCGCCACATTGCATTTTGGCGGATTGCAGAGCCGTTGTTACTTCTGCCGCTTCACTCACATCTGCCTGAACATATATGACCTGACTGCCATTTTTTCCAAGGTCCTTGAGCAATTGCCTGTTCAGCTCATCCAGCGGAGATCGCCCCATCAAAACAAGATTGATTCCCTTTGAAGCCCAGACTTTTGCGAAAATAACACCCAATCCGCCAAGTCCACCTGTAATCAATACAGTCTGTCCAGGCTTCGGATAACGGGTATACTCATCAGCATGTTTCGTTAAATCAACTTGCTTCATTCGACTTACCAAACGACGTCCTTGCTCAAAACGAACACTTTGTGGCGATTCCGATAAAAGTTCATCCCACAGCAGGTTCGACAGGTCCGCAAATGCCAACATATCCGAGTTCTGTCGTGCCTGCGAGCTGCATACGGTTAGTTTCGTCTTCTTCATACTCAGACCTATTGAACGTTCAAAGCCAATCCATGAGTCGAGGTAACACTGATCCAGCGCAGTGGCATGTTCACCAGCCAATAAAATACGTTTGGGATGTATATTCTCCATAACCATCGCTTGAATCATGTGTACAATCGGACTTGTATCACGTAAATATTGGGCATCATCCAACGGCCACAGATACAGAACCGCATCAATATGATCTCCTTGCTTGGCGATCATACGAAATTGCTGACAGTATGCTTCCCGATCCATTTCCCCGGCCTCCGGGCCTGCCTCTTCAACAAAATAGACCTCGGTATTCGGACTGCGGCGAGCCAACATTTCGCGAATGATAGACTGTTTGTTTTTATCCGATAACAGACATATCAGTCCCCTGACATCTTCTCTCGCCAGCTTGGCCGAATCTGAGTCAAGACGAGAGGATTCTTCCCAAATTTCCTGAAAAGAAAGCAGTTCCGTTGCTTCTTCCGATGGTATGTGCTGACTCTCAGAACCAAATTGTTGTCTTTCGGCCGGGGAACCCGATTCGAATTTTTGGACGGACTGATACGACACCCAATACTTTTCCTTGGCAAATGGATACGTGGGCAAGCTTAACCTGGAAGGTTTATCTGGATCATCTTTATATAAATGCTCCCAACGAACCGGATATCCCTTGGTCCACAGATCCAGCACCTTTCCATAGGATCCGTTTTGCAGCCATTGGTTTACGATTTCCTCTGTGCCTTCGTCCATGTTAAACCGTAATGCTTCACTGCCACCATGCAGACTCGCTTGGTACATTAAACCTTCTGGTAGTTGTTTCATGCCTTCATCCAGTGCTACGCTAAGCTTTTCCTTTAGATCGGCGATGCTGGAAGTCAGCACACCCAACCGCTCCTCCATTGCATTACGTCCCACTTGTAACGTATAGGCCAGATCGCGGAGATCAGCATCCATATATGAATTGTACTGCAATCCCTTCAGCAACAAACGAACCTGCTCCTGAAGCTCACCTTTATTCCGTGCAGACAGAACAATCATTTCCGGATATTCAGGTGCCGCTGAGTGATCCGCCTCTTTTTTATCCAATTTTCCCGTATACTCTTCAAGAATGACGTGAGCATTGGAACCACCAAAACCAAACGAACTGACCCCCGCTCGTCTTGGCATCACCTTTCCGTCCGCATTTGTAATCGGCTTCCATTCTTGGAGATCACGAACAAGGTAGAACGGACTGTCCTCTAGTTGCACGTAGGGATTCACTTCATCCAGATGGAGATTTGGAGCCAGTTTTTGATGTTTTAATTGCAGCAGCACTTTGATTACACCTGCAATGCCAGCAGCCATCTCCAAGTGCCCTATATTGCTTTTTACCGAGCCTAGTCCGCAATGCGCCTCACCCATTTGGCTATCCCCTGTGTGTTCATACAGATTCCTAAACGTCGCTTTAAGCGCATTGACCTCGATCGGATCGCCCAAAGGAGTGCCTGTGCCGTGTGTTTCGATATAACCTACCGTTCTCGGATCAATTCCTGCTTTTTGGTACGCTTCGAATAACAATTCCGTCTGAGCTTTGGGGTTGGGTGCCGTTAATGAATTGGCGCGACCCCCATGGTTTTCGTTTGTTCCACGGATAACGGCATAGATATGATCTCCTGCTTCCTCGGCATCCTTGAGCGGTTTGATCATCAACATGCCGACCCCTTCACTTCGAACATATCCATCAGCCTGAGCGGAGAACGTTTTACACCGACCATCACTGCTCAACATACCTGCCTTAGTTAAGCTTATATATCCTTCGGGTGTCAAAATGGTATTAATACCGCCTACAACGGCTGCATTGCAATCCCCGTTCCTCATCGCCGTGACTGCGCGATGGATCGCAACCAGCGAACTGGAGCATGCGGTTTCAATCGGCTCGCTCGGGCCATGGACGTTAAGAAAATAACTCATCCGGTTCGGTCCAACCGAAGGTACAATTCCCGTAGACGTATAGCTATCCAGAGCCATACCTGAAGACGCGATGAGATTGCTGTATCCCGTACCAGCCGTTCCCACAAATATGCCCAGCTTGCTGCCAGAAAGGCTTTGCGGAGCATATCCGGCGTCTTCAATCGCTTTCCACACATACAACATTAGCAGCCGCTGCTGCGGGTCCATAAGTTCCGCCTCACGGGGAGAAATACCAAAGAATCCGGGATCAAATTGATCCACACCCTCAATAAACCCTCCCCAGATCTTGTCAAGCTCCCCAGTCTCGTTAAAAGAATCCCTTTGATTGGCATACTTTTCCCGCCGAGACCGAGGAATTTCCGTAATGCAATCCCGCTGGGCTGCCAGATTGTCCCACAGCTCGTCCGGGTCAGCAGCCTTCGGGAAAATACCGCTCATGCCTACGATGGCAATGCCTTGATCCTCCATGACGTTCGTTGGTTTCATCCTTCCCACGTCCGAGGCATGTTTACTTGCAAATCGTCGGAAAACAAGAGGTTCAGCTCGTTCAGTCCCACTCTTCGCTTGTGTGGAAACCATCTGGGATGAGAATCTCGTCAAAAATTGTTGTTGGTAGGTACGTGTTACATATTGCGAGAAGGCTTGCAGCGTCGAATATTCAAAAAACAGTGCCGGGGTAAGACTCATGTTGAAATTCTCGTTAAGTGTGTTGGTCAGTTCCGTCAGCATGATGGAATCAAGTCCATACTCCCCAAGTTCAACCTCGGGATCAATTTGTGTAACCTGCACCTTAAGAAGTGACGAAATCATGGAAGCCATCGTTTCCCTGACCTTATGTTCAAGCCAGGCTGTATCCGTCTGTTCCTCTGGGATTGCTGGCTCCCCCGCATTCCGTGAGTCAAGAGCATCGGGGGAAGACAAAAACTTCTGTCTCAATCGGGTCACTTCACCTGCCGCAACCAGTACCTGACTTCTTCCACTTGCCAATGCCTGATACAAGGCTGCCGTTCCTTCTTCTTCACGCAGAGGGTGCATGCCCGTCTGTTTTTTCAAATTGCGTAATTGGTGTTCATTGATCTGCATGCCTCCCGATTCCCAAAGAGGCCAGTTCACCGATAACGTTTGTCCGGTCCGCTCTCCTCGTTGGACAAGCGTATTGCGATAAGCAGCATAACGATCCATGAAAGCATTGGCTGCTGCGTAGTCTGCCTGTCCAATGTTACCTGTCACGCCTGTACCGGAAGAAAATAAAATCATGACATCCAGATCATCCCTCCGTGTTGCTTCATCCAGATAAACCGTCCCTGCAACTTTGGATGCCAACACCTCTCTGCATTCTGCACCTGTTTTATTTTCAAGCAGACGGTCCCGGGTAATGCCAGCGCCATGCAAAATCCCGTTCACTTTCCCATACGTATGACGGACCATCGCCAGCACTGTCTGAACATTCTCTCCATCCGCTACATCCATGGTCAAATATTGAATGTGGGCGGGCAGTTCCTGTATCCTCTGCCTGACGGCAGTTGGCAACGCTGGAGACCTGCCTGTCAAAATAATCGTTGTCCCGGTCGCCTTGAGTGCGATCTCCTGTGCAAAGATGGCTCCAAGACCACCGCCGCCTCCAGTAATCACGTATACGCCCCCGTCTTGCCACGGATGGGCTGGCAGATGCTCATGGCCATCCCGATTCGAACGCTCACCGATGGAACTCACTGCCTCGGCGGATACGTCCTGAACAAGTTCTTTCCATGATGCACGGTACAGTTGATTCTCCATATATCGCAAGTGATCCTCATTCGGCAAATTTGCACAGGACTTAAGCCGTTCCAGCCATTGTTCCAGTGAAGTATCACGCTGCATTTCAATAAGCTGGCAGCGCACCTGCGGATGTTCAAGCTGAACGGTACGAAGCAGACCAGACAGCCCTGTACAGAGTCTGGATTGTTCTGCATCATCAGGTATGACAACCTGAATGAATTTGCTTCCTTCATGACGGAGGCTCTCACCATCTTTGAACTGCTCCAGCAGGGCAAGCACATATGCTTCGTAACGCTCTGCAAGGGTCCCTGCTGAACCGAGTTGTATCAGGGAAACCCCTGGCATTTCCTGTTTCAACATTTCGGTCATCGTGAAATTTGTCAACTCACCACACAGAATAATCCGGTGTTCGCTGTAGGAAACCGGTACGGAAGAAGACATGCGGTTGGGGACCGTTTCCCAGTATGGCTCCAGAAGGATTACGCCTTCTACCTCGGGCACACTCACGGTGACTTGTTCCATCCAGACCAGAACCTGACCAGCATCATTGGCTATGGCTACGTCCAGTCTGAGATCGGATCTAACCGCTCCAGTCGAGTCATGATGTGGCGCCGTGCCCAGGCGAATCCATACCCAAACAGGTTGTCCATCCTGCACAACCTCCAAGGAATGGACTGATTTTAATGTAAACGCTCCCCCGAGGTTCACTTGACCCTGCTGCCCACAAAGTTCACACATTCCAACTTGAATGGCGTCATTCAGCATTTCCGGGTCAATGATCATGTTCGTAGATCTTGTAGTTTCTACGGAACTGGAGATGTGCAGCAGCACTTCTCCATTCCCCTTATAACTTTGTTTCACACGGCCCGTCGTCTGCCCGCCAGACCATGCATTATCTGCATCCGATGTAGCTGGGTTGGAATCCAACTCACACCGTTTACGTACAGCTTGCAAGTCAAACCTTGTTAGGTCATAGGCAGAGCTTTCCAGTCTGGAGACTCTTCCCGACGTTAATAACTGCCGTCCCTTGTTGTTGCCTGCACTGCTGATTTCGAAAAAAAGTTCTTCCTGATCTTCTTCAGGGTAAATCTCAATTTGAATCTGTAATGGAAACTCCGTGTTCAGGGTGTTTGTGTCATGTTGCACCCACCTCACATCGGATAATCTGAGCTCCATCACCGATTGCCCATCCCCGTCTGATGACTCCATGGCATGCTGCGCCGCCACACGAGCCATTTCCATACAGGCTACATCGGGAAAAGTCCGTTTGTCCGATGTAGCAGAAGTTTGCAAAAATGACTCGGTTCCAGTAAAAATAGAGCCATAGCGCTGTGAGTATAAATTGGAAATGTTACTGTGTACAAGGGGATGCAGAACCCCTGCCCAGTTCGAATATTCATCTTCGAATGGCCGCGGCATTCGGGAATCCGGGATAGGAACCCAATACTTCTCTTGGGCAAACGGATACGTTGGCAGACTGATTCTGGCTGGTTTCTTCCCATCATACAGGGCTGACCATTGGACAATGAACCCTTTTGTCCAGATCTCTGCGACTTTGCCCAGCTTGCCACGCAGGTACCACTTATGGACCAGATCCTGCATTTCCTCATCTTCTGTTAGTGACAGGAGTGTATCCTTGCGTTTGGCTTGCCCTCTGTAGGTTTCAATCCCGTCATGACCTGTGACTGTTCCTTCATGCATGTAATGTGTCAGGCCAGTCTCCAATTCAGCCATAGTTCCCACAATCAGTGCCAATCGCTCCTCCATAGGCTCGCGTCCGATCTGTAACGTATAGGCCATATTAGCCAAATCGTTCTCTGCATACTTTCCTTCACGCAAGGCCAGAAGCAATTGATTCACTTGTTCACGCAATCGTGCTTCGTTTCTGGCCGACAACACTACGATCGCAGGGTGCTGTCCGGGGATTGCTGTTGTATTTTTTTCATGATTCTCCCGATTCGGAATATACTCTTCCAAAATGATATGTGCGTTCACGCCGCCAAAACCAAAGGAGCTCACGCCCGCACGTCTAGGCATTTCCCTGCCATCGCTATCTCTCGGGACAGCCCACTCTCTTGTTTCCCGCACAATATAAAACGGGCTGTTGTCCAATTGGACATAGGGGTTAATATGATCCAGATGCAAGCCTGGCACGAGCTTACGATGCTTCATCTGAAGCAATACCTTCATGACACCCGCCACACCAGCAGCCATCTCAAGGTGTCCAATATGAGACTTTACAGAACCCAAACCGCAATGCGGTGTTCCAAGCGGTTCATCTCCTGATTGACGAGCCAGCTCTTTAAAAGCGGCCTTCAGCCCGTTCACTTCAATGGGGTCACCCAGAGGTGTCCCCGTTCCATGGATTTCGATATAACCGACGGTTCTTGGATCAATATCGGCTTTGCGATAGGCCTGGATCAATAGGTCAGCCTGTGCTTTTGGATTGGGTGCCGTTAAGGAGTTAGCCCGTCCACCATGGTTCTGGCTTGTACCCCGAATCAGTCCATAGATGTGATCTCCCGCTTGTTCTGCATCTTTCACCCGCTTTAGCATCAGCATGCCGACACCTTCACCGCGAACATACCCATCAGCCTGTTCGGAAAAGGTTTTGCAACGTCCGTCTTCACTCAGCATCCCAGCACGGTTAAAGCTGATATGTCCTTCCGGGGTCAGGATGGTATTAATACCGCCAACGATGGCTGCATCACAATCCCCATTTCTCATCGCTGTTACTGCACGGTGGATGGCAACTAGCGAGCTTGAACAAGCCGTCTCTATCGGTTCACTTGGACCATGTACATTCAGAAAATAGCTCATTCGATTAGGTCCTACGGATGGAACAATTCCGGTTGAGCTATACCCCTCAATAGCCATTCCGGAACGGGAAATCAGACTGCTGTATCCCGTTCCGGAGGTGCCTACGAATATACCCAGGTTACTTCCAGACAAGCTTTGAGCAGCATAGCCCGCATCCTCAATGGTCTTCCATACATAGAGCATTAGCAGACGCTGCTGTGGGTCCATAAGTTCCGCTTCCCGCGGGGAGATGCCAAAAAATGAAGGATCGAATTCATCCACCCCATCTATAAATCCGCCCCATTTAATGTTGGTTTTATTCGATTCCTTTAGGGGATCTCCATAAATGGACTTCCAATCCCAGCGTGACAATGGAATCTCGGTGATACAATCTCTTCCTTCGATTAAATTTTCCCACAGCGCATCCATATCCTTTGCCATCGGAAACCTTCCTGTCATGCCTACGATCGCAACAGGTTCAAACGTTGTTATCGCCTTATCTGCTCGCTGAAGGGTTCGAGATTGGCTTTCCTGAGATCGCGGGCTGGTATCTCTCATCAGACGGGAGTTTCCATGCTTGGCGTTTTCCTGAGCTTTATGAAAGCTCTCATCATTTACGGAAGTTCCAGCATTCTCAGAAGTCTCAGCGTTCTCATCATGGTGAGCCATTTCGAAATTCTCGGATGACTTAAATCTGTTCTTCATTGTGGATTCAGATGAAATATGTGTTTTCTGGACATCTCTTGCCTCGGCAGGAGATGTCCACAGTTCTGCAAATTGATCAACATAGGTTTCCAAAGCATAGTCTGTAAATTGCGCTAAAGTTGAATGTTCAAAAAAAACGGCCGGCGTCAGATTCAGTCTGTAGTTCTTGTTCAGGGAGTTGCTCAGTTCGGTTAACATAATGGAATCAAATCCATACTCACTGAGCTCCACATCGGCTTCAATTTCCTCCGGTCGTACCTTCAATTGATCAGCTACAGCCTTAGTCAACATTCGGCGTGTCTTTTCATGTAACTCGGTATTAGCCTGAAGCGTATTCCCGGATTCCTGAGACTCGCCGGAAGTCTGGCTGTGTTGATTTTGCGCCATTAAAGAGGTTAGTTGATTGGCAGCATCTTGCGGATTTAGTTTACGTGTTCTGATATCATTGTATATTTGATACAAGTCGTCTTTCATCCGATCACTCCTATTCCTTCATGAACGCTTCAACAAATTGCGCTTCCGTTAGTTCCCCGTCCAGAACACGATCCACCAGTTCCGAATAGAGGTCGTCCCTGTGCTTTTCCCCTTTGGGAGAAGCTGTATACATTGGAGAGGAAATATCTAGTGTTTGTGATTTTACAGTTCTGATCTTGTCCCGAATTCGTTCAGGGTTCCCTGCCATGACCATCACTCTGGAAGAACCGGATGATAGTGCAAGGGTTAATGCCTTTATTCCCTGACTCGAATGCAGGGGTCTCATTCCCATTTGCCGCCACATCATTTGTTTGACAGATGCGTCCACCTTCATGCCGCCATTTTCCCATAATGGCCAGTTTACGGACAGTGTCCTGCCGCTTCGTTTGCCCTGACTCACCATCGTTTCCCGGTATGTTGCGTATAGGTCCATGAATGCATTGGCTGTAGCGTAATCACTCTGCCCCATATTGCCGAGCACGGCAGTTCCAGAGGAGAACAGGATGAAGAAATCCAAGGCTTCCTGCTGTGTAGAACGATCCAGGTGTATAGTGCCCGCCACTTTGGGTTTCATAACCTCACGCCATTCTTCCTCTGTCTTGGCAAGAAACAAGCTGTCTCTGATTAATCCTGCTCCATGAATAACGCCGTGGATAGCGCCATAGACTTGTTTGATGCTATCAACAAGGTTATCCACGGCTTCACCATCCGCTACATCAACCTGCAAATAGTCCACCCGTGCCCCCTGCTCTCGCAATACTTCAAGGGATTGTCCCATGAGACCATCCATCGGTGATCTGCCCACGAGAACAAGCGTTGGATGCTTGGCCTGAGTAGCGATCTCTTGCGCAAATACAAGGCCAATCCCTCCCATACCGCCTGTAATGAGGTAAACACCATGATCACGCCAAAACCGTTGTTCAAGAACAGTGGACGGATCAATCTCTTGCCAGTCTGCCCATTCCCGTCGACGACCCGTATAACGAATCCAGCTATCTTTAGGCTCGCAAACGTCCAACTTCAATTGCTGTAAAATATCTGCGTTGTCCAACTGTTCGTCCATTTCGATCAACTGTCCTGCAACAGCCGGATACTCGAGTTTAATAGTTTGCAACATACCTGACAGCGCAGCATACAAACGCTGCTCTCCATCATTAGGCACAACGGCCTGTATAATCCGCGGTTTATTCGATTCACTGGACAGTATCGTTTGAAGTGTACCAAACACCTGCAAGGCACCATCCTCAAACCACTTTTCGGCAGTGGCCATTCCCTGATCCAACCCAATCGGTATAAACGATGCTGACGGAAATTCAAGCTCCATCTCACTCAACCTGCAAGCGAATGCACCACATAAAATAACGATATGCTCAGCGTCTGGAGTCTTCCGGCTCCGACCTGCTCCTTCCACCTCCACCTCCATCTCCCGCCAGTACGGCTTTAACAGCAGCATTTCAGACTGAGCGGGTGTGTCAGCACCTGGCGCTGTGGATTTTGGATCGGGAAGCTGTCTGGAGGAAAAGCCAATTAAACGAACACAGACATCTCCTTTTTGATCAAACAAATCCATATCAAGCGTCATTCCTTTCCCATCCGAACTGGAATCGGAGCTGTAGCGCACCCATGCCCACATGTCCTGAGCACAAGCTTTGTAGATCTGGACTTTCTTTAACGCAAAAGGAACCGAAGGCTGTGGTTCACCTGAACCATGTCCCGCCTTTTTCCCATCCACATCAGGTTGCTCCAGCATCATGCCAATAGAGGCCTGCAACGCGGAGTCCAATATACAGGGATGAAGGACATATGAGTTCATTTCCGGCAACAAATGCTCAGGTAGCTTCAGTTGGGCCAAAACTTCCCTTTCACCGATGAACAATTGCTGTATTCCCTCAAATGCAGGTCCGTACTGGATACCAGCTTGCCTAAATGCCTTGTAACAATCTTCACCCGTCCAAGTCGATCGGCTGCATGCAGTCATGAGTTCGTTCAGATCATGAATTGGAGCCGATTCAGTCTTTTCATTCCATCCCAGCTGTCCTTGACTGTATACATGACGTTTCCCCTCAGCCTGCTGGCCTTGTCGGTATATCTCATAACTTATAAGCTCGGGATTCTCTGTGACAGGATGTAATCCGATTCCGACCTGAATGCTGTTATGAATTGCTGCATCTCCGTCCATGACAACGGGACTGATCCACACCACATTTTGCAGAAAAACAGGTCTTGTTCCGGCAACGGTAAGCTGCAATGCAGCCCGGGCCATCTCCAATTGGGCCACCCCGGGAAGTACGGAGACTCCATGAATAATATGATCCTTAAGGAAAAATTCTCTTCCATTGAAGACCGAGCTGAACCTTTGCTCAGTGAAATCAGACGTATTTTGTTGCACCAGGGGGTGAAGAGAAGTCCAAGAGCGCTCCCGCGATGGCGGCTCTTCCCTTTGCTCCCTTTCCTTTGACGCCATCCAATATTCCTCTCGGGCAAAAGGATACGTTGGCAGGCTGATGCGTAATGGTGGTACATCGCCATACATCTGGCCCCAGTTCAGATCATAGCCCTGGGCATACAGATCAGCCAGCACATGGAGTATATCCCTCTGTTTCTCCGAGGACAGACTTCTTTCGGTGCTTTTGATAATCCATTCGTCCCCATGCTCCTGTAACAGCTTTTGTCCAGTAAACCTTCTTGGCACCACGCCCTCAAACAAAACCCCTGACTTGGATTGCCCCCGTTGTTTCAACATGTATAGGGCATCTTCCCTGGACTGCACAACCACCGCACAACGGTGTCGGAAATGCTGTCGTCCCTCCAGCAGCGTGTAGCTGATTGCCGTCAGATCCGGCTCTTCTTCCCGATCCAGTGCGGTGATCATATCTTCTACCTTGCGCTGTAGTGCCTCTTCAGTCTTGGCTGACAACGCCAGCAAATAATAAGATGCCGCATAACCAGAGGTTTGTTTTTGCCTGCTGCCTTCATAACTTTCCACCACGACATGCACGTTGGTTCCACTCATGCCAAAGGCACTTACCGCACCCAACCTCGCCTGCTCTGTTCGTGGCCAAGACCGATTGCTTTTATTCACATAAAACGGCCCCTCCGACCACCGGATATATTCACTTTCCTCTTCACAGTGCAGACTTGCCGGGATCGTCTCATGACGCATCGCCTGTACCAGGCTAATCAGGCTCACCACTCCCGAAGCAGCGAGGGTATGACCCAAATTCGTTTTTACCGACGTCAGTGCACAGGAGCCTGGCTCCATATTTCGCGTTTTGTAGGCCTCCTGCAAAGCATTGATTTCGACTGGGTCTCCAAGACGTGTTCCCGTCCCGTGAGTCACAATGTACTGCATGTTCTCCGCTCGAATGCCGTACCGGGTATATACCTCATTCATCAGTGCTGTTTGTGCCACCCCACTTGGTGCGGTGATTCCATTCGTTTTGCCATCATAGTTCATGCCACTGCCCCGAATGACCCCGTAGATCGAGTCTCCATCCGCCTCAGCCTGGGATAAGGTCTTTAATACAACAACCGCTATCGCTTCTCCCGGGACCATGCCATTGGCACGTTGGTCAAACGCATAACAGCGCCCATCCTCAGACAGCATGCCCGCCTGGGACATCGCTTCGAGTCCCTGCTCGGTAAGCAGCAGGCTCACCCCTGCCGCAAGAGCTGTGTCACACTCTCCAGTTCGCAGGCTGGTACAGGCTTGATGAACAGCCGCCAGCCCCGAAGAACAAGCCGTATTAATCGCCATATTGGGACCATTCAGGTCCAGTAGATAGGCTAATCTAGCGGCCAGAATGGCATTGTGGTTGGATGTAAGCGGCCCGTCCAGACCAACAACTTGTAAATACTCATTGTTCTCCACCCCGACAAACATACCGACCCGGCCGGAGGAAAGCTGTCTTTTGCCATAAGCGGCATCTTCAAGCGCTCTCCAGGATTCCTGCAATAGCAATCGCTGACGCGGGTCCATGCTCTCGGCTTCACGCGGAGAAATTTC
>NZ_JACYVQ010000019.1:0-49690 GCF_014842675.1 Paenibacillus sp. CFBP 13594 | reverse complement strand
CTGAGCCAGGATCAAACTCTCCAATAAAGTATTGAAAAGAGCGATAAGCTCATTTTGAATCTGACGAGATTAAAAATCTCATTTGTGCTCCAGTTGATCCAAGCCAAGGCTTGTTTCCAACTTTCGCGTTCATTCTGCAAGCAGAATGTTTACTCACTCGTTGTTCAGTTTTCAAAGATCAAACTCGTTTTTTCGTCACCATTTTCTCTCAGCGGCGACTTTTATAATATATCACACTTCATTTGTTTTGGTCAAGTGTTTTTTTGAAATTCTTTTTCGAAGTTCGTAATGAACTCCTTCATTTCATCTAAAGCATCTAACCAAGCAAGCAAAGCAACGAGATATAATGTACCATATAAATATCCTATGAGTCAACTATCCGAACAAAGAAATTTTCAACCCTAATAATAGCCCCACACCTGGCAATCCCAAAACAGTTACAGTCCCTATCGTTGCTGGGTTCAGCGGGATGTAGGTTCCTGTAATCCAGCCGGAATAATTCACGATATATATCCCTACTGCAGCCAGCACCAGATGAATTCCAAATGACGTGAAAAACGATAACCCTATCCGCTTTCTGAATAAAATAACGATAAGCCCCAGTAACGATATAACCAATACACTTCCCAGTATGATACTCTTCATATATTACACCTCCGTGTTTAATGTAAACGTGACTCTACATACTACCCCCTCGCTGTGATGCAACATCATCATTCGCTCTGGCTCGCTTTGCTCTTCTCAAGTGGATCTGGTACTTCCGCTCAGCTGCCTCCAATACATAAATAGCATAATCAATCTCATCCTGCCCCTGTGCATCTTCAAACTGTCTCATAGCCCGTTCCCATTCCTGCTTAGCCATCTGAATATCTGCATAGATCTGATCCGCCTCAAGTTCCTTCAACATTCTGTTGTGTTTCTCTACCGAGTTCCGTGTATTTCGCCACAAAAACATAAACTCTCCTCCTCCTGATCAGCACAGCATATTCTCATACTTATCAGGGAAAGGACAAACTTAGAACTCAGGCATTCATTTTCTTCACAAAAAAAAAGAGAGCCCTAAGGCTCTCTTTGCACATCGAAACTTATTTAGCATCAGAAGTTTCCAAGGAAGTCCGCTGTGTAATACAAATTGATCACACTAACGCATCTCCCTGCGCCCTTCCAACGCTTTGGAAAGGGTCACTTCATCCGCATACTCAAGATCGCCACCTACAGGCAATCCATGCGCAATTCGAGTCACACTGATTTCAAACGGACGCACCAACCGGGAGATGTACATTGCTGTAGCTTCACCCTCAATATTGGGGTTCGTTGCCAATATGATCTCTTTTATACGTTCATCACTTAATCGAACCAGGAGTTCCTTCAAACGAATATCGTCTGGGCCAATTCCCTCCATAGGTGAAATCGCGCCCTGTAACACATGATAGTATCCATCGAATTCCTTGGTGCGCTCCATGGCCACCAGATCTTTCGAATCCTGAACTACACAGATTACAGAGACATCTCTGGACTTATCCTGACAGATGCGACACGGGTCCGTATCAGTGATATTACAACATACAGAACAGTAATGAAGATTACGCTTCACACTTACGAGCGCTTTGGCAAAATCGATAACGTCATCTTCCTTCATGTTAAGCACATGAAAAGCTAAACGCGCTGCCGTCTTGGGACCCACACCCGGCAACCGGGTGAAGGCATCAATCAGCTTGGCTATTGGTTCGGGATAATACAATCGATTGCGTCTCCTTTGACAGGATCAATTTTTTAATTAAAATAATCCCGGAATATTCATGCCGCCTGTGAACTTGCCCATATCCTTGTTGGCAATCTCATCGGCTTTGGCCATTGCATCATTAACAGCTGTCATAACGAGATCTTGCAACATTTCAACATCTTCCGGATCTACCGCTTCAGGTTTGATCGTGATAGCAAGCAATTTCTTGTGTCCGTTAACTTCAGCCGTCACTACACCGCCACCAGAAGTACCTTGGACTGTTTTGTCCGCCAGTTCCTCTTGTGCTTTCAGCATTTGCTCCTGCATTTTCTTCACTTGTTTCATCATTTGGTTCATGTTGTTCATAATTGTTCATCTCCTTTTGTTATGGTTATCGCGCTATGCGCATTATTCTTTGATCACTACAAGGTCCTCACCAAAGAGCTGGATGGCTTCATCAATCCAAGGCTGTTTGTTGCCTGAACCGCCGTCTTCATGCTCAGGTTCAAGCTTAAAGTCCTCCTTTGGCGCTTCAGGAGCTCCCTCCATTGCTCCGGTCCAATCTTTGAGCATCATCGTCACCAATCGTGCAGGTCGCCCAAGCTGTTCGGACAACACCCGCTCAATGACTTCACGGTTAGCCTGCTTTTCCGTTGTTTCACGGTGAATGTTGTTTTTAAAAGCAACCAACACATTGTCTTCAAGCAATGATACCGGCTCACCATCCACAAACCAGGCGTGAACGGTAACCCTCTCTTCCTTCACTCGTTGCAGGATCTGACTCCATTTTTTGCTGATATCTGCGAACTCAGGGGCTCCCTTGCGCGCAACATACTGATCCAACTGTGCAGGAAGCTTCGCAGGCGAATTGCCTCTCGATACAGGGGCCCTTGTTGCCGGACGAGATGGAGCACTCGATGCACCTTCTCCACCAGACAAACCACTTTTAAGCGCACGATCCAACTTCTTCTCCAACTCAGCAAGTTGCTGCTTCAAGCGGTTGATCTCTCCCCCATCAGCAGGTGCTGCATGAGCTGAAGCTCCCACCTGAACAGAAGCCTCACCTTGAGCTGGAATACTACACAGTTTAAGCAATGCAACTTCAAATAATGTCTGTGGTTGTACTGCATATTTCATTTCACTCTGGTACCGATTAAGGGTGTCAATCATGTGGAACAGTTGTTCCTTGGTGAATGACTCCGCCATATCACGGAAAGCTTCCGGATTAAGTACCCTGTCCGTCAGTTTGTCTGCACCAGGCACCATCTTAATCATAAGCAAATCACGGAAATAATACAGTAAATTCTCCATGCATTTGTCTGCACTCTTTCCTTCATGCATGAAACCTTCAATCATCTGCAAAATATGACCAACATCACCCTTGAGCAGCGAAGCAGCCAATTTGGCAAATTGCTCTGAAGCAATTCCACCCGTCATGTCCATGACCTGCTGGTACGTTACTCGTCCATCCGTAAATGAAGAGATCTGATCCAGCACACTAAGTGCATCCCTCATTCCACCGTCCGATAAACGGGCAATGTATTGGAGCGCATCTTGGTCCGCTTCCATGCCTTCCTGTTCACAGATCAGTGTAAGTCTTGCTGTCTGCTCTTCCAGGGATACCCGGCGAAAATCAAATCGCTGACAGCGCGATATAATGGTAGCCGGAAGGCGGTGTGGTTCTGTTGTTGCCAAAATAAACATCACATGTGGTGGTGGCTCTTCCAATGTTTTGAGCAAAGCATTGAATGCCTCCGTTGTCAGCATGTGTACTTCATCAATAATATAGACTTTCTGCCGGACTTCGGTTGGCGCATATTTAACCTTTTCCCGAAGATCACGGATTTCTTCAACGCCCCGATTGGATGCAGCATCAATCTCTTGCACATCCATCACAGCGCCAGTCGTAATTCTGCGGCAAGCTTCACACTCGTTACAAGGTTCAGGCGCAGGCCCACGTTCGCAGTTCACAGCTTTGGCCAAAATCTTGGCGGCACTTGTCTTTCCCGTTCCTCTGGGCCCGCTAAATAAGTAGGCATGGGAAGTCCGCTGTTCACGAATCGCGTTCTGCAAGGTCTGAATAATATGCTGTTGCCCCACCATATCTTGAAACGACTGGGGACGCCAAGCCCGGTATAACGCGATATGCTCCATGATGCGTTACCTTCCTTCCACTTCGCATTCGAGTCCTTTGTCGTTCCCCTATTATACTATATTCTAGGGTGAATCCAAACTTTATCTGACTCATTCATGCGTGGTTTATTAAGACATATCAAAAAGACCTCTGCATACATACAACTGCAAAGGTCTCTACATTTAAAAGGTAAGCCGTGCACCTGCTATCGATATTTGCGATCCAAGTGGCACCCCTGAACAATAGCTCGGGCTAGGCAACCCTCCGGCACAAGAGTGATCTCACTTATGGCTGCTTCCTTCCGGACCTGACCAGGTTCATGAGTACTCATTGCGGAGGACCCAACCGTCAACACCACGTTTAGGGACCAAACCTCACATCGGCAAAACCTCTAGCAGGAATTCAACCTCGCTATAGCGGATTGCGAGTTACAGGGCACCGCTACCTCCCCATCTAGCACGGTAAGAAATAGTATAACGTAAGGTTATCCAAATTGCAACCAGAGGAACGTGAATGCGATTATGCTTACATATAACATATAAAAACCCCTGCCAGATCAGCAGGGGTGTGTTGGATGCGATTAGCAGACAACTCCAAGAATTGTCCTATTAGATTCCGTATTTCTTTTTGAAACGATCAACACGGCCGCCAGCATCGATAAACTTCTGTTTACCTGTGAAGAACGGGTGGCACGCGGAGCAAATCTCTACACGAAGTCCGTCTTTAACCGAACCTGTCTCAAAAGTATTCCCGCAAGCGCAAGATACTTGACCAATCGTGTAATTAGGATGAATTGCTTCTTTCATTACCTTTCACCTCTTTCCGCCCTGAGCCTCAAGCGGACCCAGAGTAAATGGCACAACTCTGAGATTATAACACGGCCTTGTGCCTGTTGCAATCCATTATTGTTATAAGGTAATCAACCGTTTTGGACGTGCCATTCCAGCTGGCGGAACATGGGTATACGATCCGATCACAACATCAGGCAACTCGTCTTCAAAAATCTCAATCATCTGCTTCATACCCAAGATATCACCTTGAGCAGGAGGAATTAATTCCAGATAGCTCTCTGGATCAATATTGAGATTACGCATCTGAATCAAGCGTAGATCGGTTCTTCTTGCAAACTCAATCATCGCCTCAATCTCTTCTTCACGATCTGTTACACCTGGAAAGATCAGATAGTTTATGGACGTGTATACGCCCTGCTGCGCTGCGTATTTCATCGACTTCTCAACATTGGCTAAGGTATAACCACGCGGTTTATAGTAGGCGTTATAATGGTCATCCAGTGCACTAATTGTACTTACGCGCATCAGATCCAATCCAGCATCTACAATACCTCTAATGTGATCATTCAGACCGGCATTGGTATTAATGTTGATATACCCCATGTCCGTTACGGAACGCACTTCGCGAATCGCTTCAATAATCAGCTTGGCCTGCGTGGAAGGCTCCCCTTCACAACCTTGTCCAAAACTAATGATGGACTCCGGCGTCTTCAGGTGTTCCATCATAACCTCCACAATCTCATCCACACGCGGTCGGAAGTTCATACGTGTCTGCGGGGAAACAAAGCCGCTATCATCCGGTTGCTCGGAGATACACCCGAAACAGCCCGCATTGCAAGAATAGGATACCGGCACTCCACCTTCCCAACGATTCAGGAACGTGTTGGATGAAGTTAGACATTCATATCCAAGCGCACAGTTGGATAGATGGGTGTAGAGACGGTTCTCGGGGTATTGCTCCGTCAATCGTTTAACCCCGGAACGCACATCGTCACGATCACAGTTAAGCGGATTCCATTGGTCAGGACTATCTGACTTCGAAGCCGTAACATAGAAACCGCCATCTTTCCAAACCACTGCGGAATAACCGAACAAAGGCAACTTATACTCCTTATCCGTCTTCACATACCCTGGGAGACACAAACGAGTGAATCCCTGTGGAAGCAATGCACCTACAGCCTGTGTGTCTGTTGGCATTGGCAGCATCTCACCGGTGTCTGGGTCCATACCAATGGGCCGGGTACTCGGGAGTCCAACCAACGTTGCACCTTCTGGCAGAGGAATCAACTCATCCTCCATAATCTCAACGATCATATCTCCACTGCGGGCAAGCCCGTACAGGGAAGGATGATCAAATACATTACCTTTTTCATCTGCGTATACTAAATACATGATGTTCTCCTCACATCTAATGGGTTAAACCTAACGACGAGTGTATTGTAACATTCACAGCATTGCTGCAAAAAGAAAGTGATTAGTCGAACGAGACTTACGTCGATGTACCTGACGTTGCTGTCTGTCTAGGTGAGCGACGGGTTGTTGTTGTACCCGAATTACTTGTCGGGCTGTTACCAGCCGAATCAAATGCCGCCAAAAACTCTGCATTTGTCTTGCTGTTACGAAGTTTTTTCAGGAATCCTTCAACAAAGTCATGGGAATCATTCATGTTTTTACGAATCGCCCAGATTGTATCCAACTCTTCCTTGCTGAGCAACACTTCTTCACGACGTGTACCGGAACGACGAATGTCGATTGCCGGGAATATGCGGCGCTCTGCCAGACGACGGTCCAGATGGAGCTCCATGTTACCTGTACCCTTAAACTCTTCATAAATGACGTCATCCATACGTGAACCGGTATCAATTAATGCCGTTGCCAGGATGGTCAAGCTTCCGCCTTCTTCCACATTCCGGGCAGAACCGAAGAAACGTTTCGGACGATGGAATGCAGCTGGGTCAATACCACCACTAAGCGTACGACCGGATGGTGGAATAACCAGGTTATATGCACGGGCAAGACGTGTAATGCTATCCAGCAGGATAACGACATCCTTTTTAGCCTCAACCAGACGAAGCGCACGTTCAAGCACCAGTTCCGCCACCTTGATATGATTCTCAGGCAGTTCATCAAATGTTGAAGCCACAACTTCCCCTTTTACCGAACGCGACATATCCGTTACTTCCTCTGGACGTTCATCAATCAACAGGACAAACAGTTCAATTTCAGGATTGTTAGTTGAGATGCTGTTGGCAATTTCTTTGAGGAGAAGCGTTTTACCCGCTTTGGGAGGTGCTACGATCAATCCGCGCTGTCCCAATCCTACCGGGGCGAGCACATCCATAATGCGTGTGGACAAATGGTTGGGGGATGTTTCGAGAACCAGTTTTTTCTGCGGATACAGTGGGGTTAGTGCCGGGAAGTGAAGTCGCTCTGCAGCCGCCGATGGATTCTCACCATTTACAGCGTTGACTTGCAACAAACCGAAGTATCTCTCGTTTTCCTTAGGCGTTCTACACTTACCTGATACGAGGTCACCTGTTCTTAGGTCAAACTTGCGAATCTGAGAAGCTGAGATGTAGATGTCTTCCGTACTTGGCAAGTAGTTAATCGGCCGAAGAAATCCATAACCTTCAGGTAAAATCTCGAGTACGCCTTGCATGAACATCAGGCCGCTTTGTTCTGCTTGTGCACGTAGTATAGCAAAAATTAATTCTTTCTTTTTTAACGTACCATAGTAAGGTATCTGATATTTTTTGGCCAGTTTGTAGAGGTCCGTTAGTTTCATTTCTTCCAAATCGGAAATTTGTAGATCCATATAATAACCACCTATTCAATTAATAAGTCCGTGTGAAATGGATAGTTTCGCTAGATGTTCCGGCTATAGAGAGCGGCGTCTGCCACAATCCCTTCTGTCCATTGTACGGAATGTAACCGTTATAATGCAAATACTTGTCTTTGAGTGTAAGTTTCCGGGTGGGATGGCCAACATTCGGCAAGATCCGCTATTGAGTGAACGATGCATTGAGGCGATCAATCCGGATAGACCGGCTATGGAGCGCAGTTCAAACAAAACCGGGGGTTGGGGATGAGAAATGATGTTCTTACAGCCATATGAAGTTTATTTCAAAAAAAGACCCTCCGGTAAAGGAAACAGAAACATTTCGTCTTATGCCGGAGAGGCTGAGAACTCTATTAAAACAGGTTTACCTAATCATCAAAAAGATATGCAGTTCAGTTAAAATAAACATGTGTAGGACTGAATCATGCATAACGTTTCCTATTAATCAGTTTCCCGCCATACATCTGCACCGAGCAGGCGCAGATTAGTCACCAGATGATCATAACCGCGGTCAATATATTCGACCCCCGTCACTTCAGTCACACCTTCACTGACGGTGAGACCTGCAATCACCAGTGCTGCTCCAGCGCGAAGATCGGATGCTTTTACTTTGGCCGCGTTTAATGCACTGCCTTCAATAATCGCTGACCGTCCTTCTACTCGAATCTTTGCACCCATCCGCACTAACTCAGGCACATGCTTGAATCGATTACTGTATACAAAGTCGCTCAGGACACTCACACCAGTTGCCTGTGTTAAAACACTTGTCATTGGTGACTGTAGATCCGTTGGAAAACCAGGATATACAAGTGCCTTCACGTCCACATGGTTATAGCTTGGTTTACCAATGACACGTATACTTTCATCCAATTCCTCAATGCCAACACCCATCTCCAGAAGCTTTGCCGTTAAAGCTTCCAGATGTTTGGGAATCACATTGTCAATCAGAACATCTCCGCGCGTCGCCGCTGCAGCGATCATATACGTACCTGCTTGGATACGGTCCGGAATGATGGAATGACGGCAGCCTTTAAGCTCCGAGACCCCTTCAATACGGATCGTTTCGGTACCTGCACCCTTGATGCTGGCACCCATGGAATTCAGAAGTGTTGCTACATCTATAATCTCAGGCTCTTTAGCCGCGTTTTCGATAATTGTAGAGCCTTTGGCACGAGTAGCCGCCAGCATGATATTAATGGTTGCGCCGACACTGCTTACATCAAGATAGATTTTTGCTCCGCGCAGCTCTTTGGCATGCAAATGAATGGAGCCATGTTCGTTTGTTACGGTTGCGCCAAGCGCTTCAAACCCTTTGATATGTTGATCAATTGGACGAGGCTCAAAATTACAGCCCCCTGGTAAACCTATGGTCGCTTCTTTGAAACGCCCTAGCAATGCACCCATCATATAATACGAAGCACGAAGCTTCTTCACGGGACCATTCGGCATAGGAATGGATTTGATGTCAGAAGGGTCTATCTTCATCTGACTGCCTTCCCAAGTCACATGTGCTCCGAGTTCCTCCAAAATTTCTGCATAAACCGCCACGTCACTCAAAAGCGGCAGGTTGTCCAACACGACTTCTGACTCGGCAAGCAATGCTGCAGGAATAAGCGCAATGGCGCTGTTCTTGGCGCCGCTTATAGTTACAGTTCCCTGTAACGGACGTCCGCCACTAATCATCAATTTTTCCATAAAGCTTAATGTCCCCCTACGTGTTTTGCAGCCGATGAACGGCAATACGTGCTGTTGGCTTCCGATGTAGAAATAAGGTGTGAAAATGGAAAGACACCGGCTAGGCGGTGTTTTTCCATTTCACAGTATGGAACTGGTAAAGATAAATTACGCTTTGTTGTTAGAACCAAACTCGCGGATTTTACCTTTAACGGTTTCTTTAATTGCTTCACGGCCTGGTACGATGAATGTACGTGGATCGTAAGCGTCTGGTTTAGCTGCAAGCACTTCACGAACCACTCTTGCAAAAGCAATTTGGTTCTCTGTGTTTACGTTGATTTTGGACGTACCCAGGGAAATGGCTTTGTCGATGTCGTGTTTAGGAATACCTGTACCACCGTGCAATACGAGTGGAACTTGTACCGCGTCACGAACTTCTTCCATTTCTTTGAAGCCCAGGTTAGGCTCGCCATGGTAAGGACCGTGTACGGAACCAAGAGCTGGTGCCAATGTATCGATACCTGTTTCTTTAACGATACGGATACACTCGTTCAGGTCAGCGTACATGATACCACCGATAACGTCGTCTTCTTGTCCACCTACAGTACCTACTTCAGCTTCTACAGAAACGCCTTTAGCGTGTGCATATTCAACAACTTTTTTAGTCATTTCGATGTTCTCATCGATAGAGTGGTGGGAACCGTCGATCATTACGGATGTGAATCCAGCGTCGATCGCTTCTTTACACTTTTCGAAGCTTGAACCGTGGTCCAGGTGAATTGCAACTGGAACAGTGATTTTCATGTCGTGAATGAGTCCTTCTACCATTTTAACTACAGTGTAGAAGCCACCAATGTGACGTGCTGCGCCTTCGGATACACCCAGGATTACTGGGGATTTCTCTTCTTCAGCAGCACCAAGAATCGCTTGAGTCCACTCAAGGTTATTGATGTTGTATTGACCAACTGCATATTTTCCTTCAAGTGCTTTGTTCAACATGTCTGTCATAGATACTAATGGCATGGTTTCAATCCTCCTAGGGGTTTGGGTTGTGTCTATGGTTTTTAGCCGAAATCACATACGGGCTTATTATACCACATCCCATGTCAAATACTAAACAAGCATTTGCAAAAATGCTGTGCTTTGCAGCACAGTTTTCATAGACACCTCTTTATAACTTCCCCATTTCCAATATTCCCCGGATGAAGGAGTGAAATACCCCATTCTCCCACCAAGTACCTTCTGTGTTCTCCACACGCAAAAAAATCCTGTATCAACAGGATTCAGCTGCATTTATTGGCGGTACCATTGCGAAGTTGCATATTCACAGCCACTCGCATCTCGTCGATATCAAATGGTTTTGTAAAGTGCATGAGCGCTCCGAGATCCGTTGCTTCCTTAATCATGTCCAGTTCACCATAAGCGGTCATCATGATGACCTTGATACCCGGATCAATATCTTTAATATGCTTCAGGATTTCCAGACCGTCCATCCCAGGAATCTTCATATCGAGCAATACCAGGTCAGGCTTGTCATTATTCACAATCTCCAGAGCAACCTTGCCGTTGGGTGCTTGAAACGTGTTATACCCCTCACTGCTGAACACTTCCATTAACAGGATTCGAATACCATTCTGGTCATCAACAATCAAAACTTTTTTATCTTCCACTCTGTAACCTCCTAGAATTAGGAAAGCATGTACATCTTTGAATCTGGATAACTATCCCATAGTCGTCATGATAAGTATTCTACCTCTTCCATTAAAATCCTGCTACATTCACAAAATGACAAAAAGCATATCCATCTGCTTTTTACGCAAAAAAAGGGATGTTCTGGCATCCGCTATGGTTGCCAGGAACATCCCCAATATCTATTACGTTAAACAATAAAACCATGTATTACTTCTGCGCATTCTCCAGAGAAGCTTTTACAAACTCACGGAACAATGGTTGCGGACGGTTCGGACGGGAAGTGAATTCCGGATGGAATTGTACCGCCAGGAACCATGGGTGTCCTGGAAGTTCCACGATCTCAACCAGACGTCCATCCGGAGATGTACCCGAGATAACCAGTCCTGCTTTTTCGATCGTTTCACGGTATTCATTGTTGAACTCATACCGGTGACGGTGTCTCTCATACACCAGCTCATCATCATAACAAGCCATCGCCAAAGAACCTTCCTGAAGCTTACAAGGATACAGACCCAGACGCATCGTGCCACCCAGATTTTCGATATCTTTTTGCTCAGGCAACAGGTCGATCACCGGGAATTCCGTAGCCGGATTAATTTCGGAACTGTTCGCACCATTCAAACCAACGATGGAACGTGCATACTCAATAACGGAAACCTGCATACCCAGGCAAATACCGAAGAACGGAATTTGTTTCTCACGAGCATAACGGATTGCCGATACTTTACCTTCAATACCACGATCTCCGAATCCACCAGGAACAAGGATACCGCCAATACCATGTAACAAGTCGCCTACATTCTCATCCGTAATATCTTCAGAAGGAACCCAGCGAATTTTCACATCAGCATTGGATGCAAATCCTGCATGAGACAACGACTCAACAACACTCAGGTATGCATCATGCAACGCTACATATTTACCAACAATAGCGATCTCAACTGTATGCTCCAACTTGTTGATCCGGTCAACCAGCCCTTCCCACTCGCTCATATCCGGTGCAGGAGTAGTCAGTTTCAGGTGATTTACCACGATCTCATCCAAGCCTTCTTCACGCAGGTTCAAAGGTACTTGATACAACGTGTCTGCATCACGACATTCAACCACGGCATTCTCATCAATGTCGCAGAAGAGAGCGATCTTGGCTTTCATGTCTTTAGACAATTCATACTCCGTACGGCATACAATCACATTCGGTTGAATACCAATGCTGCGTAATTCCTTAACACTATGTTGCGTTGGTTTTGTTTTCACTTCACCAGCTGCTTTGATATAAGGAATAAGTGTTACGTGGATGTACATCACATTGTCGCGACCTACATCACTCTTGATCTGACGGATAGCTTCCAGGAAAGGCAAACTCTCAATGTCGCCCACTGTTCCGCCAATTTCCGTAATAACCACATCCGAACCCGCTTCACGTCCAGCGCGGAATACACGCTCTTTGATCTCGTTCGTAATGTGTGGAATAACTTGTACCGTTCCACCCAGATATTCCCCGCGCCGCTCTTTGCTGATGACGGAAGAGTATACTTTACCAGTCGTGACGTTGCTGTTTTTGGAGAGATTGATGTCAATAAAACGTTCATAGTGGCCAAGATCCAGATCCGTTTCCGCGCCATCATCCGTTACAAAAACCTCGCCGTGCTGATAAGGACTCATTGTTCCCGGGTCGATGTTAATATATGGATCAAATTTCTGGATCGTTACCTTAAGCCCTCTGTTTTTCAGCAATCTGCCCAGAGAAGCAGCCGTAATCCCTTTGCCCAGGGAGGACACAACTCCGCCCGTCACGAAAATATACTTTGTCACTGTTATTACCCTCCTAATATAAGTACAGAAATTCAGGCGATATATGGTGTTATCGTAACCTGTTTCCCAGGTAATCATCGTTAAAAAGAGCAATGGCAGAAATTCCCTGCATCTGCGAACTGCTCTTTCTGCGAAGACGGTTTAAATACACGTTGTTCTACAGCAAAAAATGGTGCAAACATTCCGGTAGCCATCATTTCATTTCGTGTTTTTGATATACAAAAACGGGCCACGAAATGTTGGCCGGGAGCATGCGGAAATGAAAACTTTTTGCAAAATTATGCCTCTAAAAATACAAAAAAAAGTACTCCCGCAGGACGGGGCACCTTCTATAAAAAACATAAATATATTGTCGCTCATTCATAAGCCCATGCAATAGTTTACCCGTTACCCCGTCTGCTGTCAAGGCTGACTATTCCGGGGAAACGGGTAAATTATAGACGTCAAAAATGACTACCGATTATCAGAATCGTCGTCAAATTCATCCTCGTTTTCGGACTCTTCTTCGTCTTCTTCGAGGTCTTCATCTTCCAGATCGTCATCTTCAACCAGCACTTCTTCTTCGCTGTCTTCTTCGTCAAAGATGTCGTCTTCTTCTTCCTCTTCTTCGTCTTCTTCTTCGTCTTTATCCGTGCTGTCGAAGTCTTCATCGCTGCTATAGCTGTCTTCTTCTTCACCGAAGTCTTCATCTTCCAGATCATCGTCTTCATCGTTGATGATACGCGGACGCTTCGCACCCGTCATGGAATCTTCTGTTCCAGCTACCGGATACCAGCGCTTCAAGCCCCACAGACTTGTACCGACGCAAGCAAAACGGCCATCGATATTAATCTCGGTATATAGCTGGGCGATAAACTCGTTGATTTCTTCATCAGTCATTCCGCGCTGCTTCGCTACCTCATTCATTAAGTCACGATAGTAATACGGCGTATTAGCCGCTTTCAGCACCATAAAGGCAAGGTCCACCAAAGGGATCTCTTTTACCTTTTCTTTATCAATTTTCAAATTGAGCGAGGTACTCACTGCAGACACTTCCTCTCACACAAAATTCACTTTTTAACCCCTACGAACTGGACTGTTACGTATAACATATCCATTAACAAACCTAAGTAAAACCTATTTAGCGTTAAAAAGCAAGTTTTTATGTACGGATGTGACGCAAATGCGGAGAGCAGCAACAATATGTCCATATATTCATCGTGAAGTGACATCGAATCCACAGGAATACCCTCTTTGTCAAAGAGACAACTCCATAATAAAAAAGACGGAGTCCCCTCCGCCTTCTGACTGTATACCCTTGGAGGATTACTCCTCACCAGGTTCCCCGCAAGAGCCCTCTAGCTCTCCATCCATCATATGTCCCTGCGCCCGTTTTGACACGAAGTGAATGTGTTTTTGTAAAAAAAGGGCAAGTTCCCCATGCGGCGGGATGAGCGCATTCATAGAATACCTCAGCATGTTCATCCCGAAGGGGGCTGCCCATTATGGACTATACTGGTTTATTGCATCAATTGATTGACGGAATGCGACGCCCTGAACCAGAACAGGGAGGGCGATATTTGATCCGATTTGCCAAACCGCAGCAGTACGAGGCCTGTCTCGTAGAATTGTCCCGAATGCGGAATGAATTCACAGACCTTGGGGCTGTCCGTTCCTCTCGACTGGCTCGTTCCATTATCGCTCCAGTCCAACGCCCGGAGGACCTATACCGCTATGGGGATGAAATTACGATTGAAGCAGACGTTCCCATCTCCCTTCATGCCACCGCACTCCACAGCAAACCAAGCAATGCTCAAGGCATACCCTGGGGAGTGAAGCAGATTCGGGCGCCCAAAGTATGGTCTGTGTCTACCGGACACCGGATTAAAATCGGTGTGATTGATACAGGTGCTGATTATCACCATCCTGATCTTCGTTATTCCCTGGCACGCGGAATCAATCTGTTAAACCGCAGCCTGCTTCCTCATGATGATAACGGACACGGCACCCACATTGCAGGGACTATCGCTGCTGCCAACAGTACCGCAGGCATGATTGGTGTAGCTCCACGCTCCCTGATCTATCCGGTGAAAGCATTTGACCACAACGGATCGGCTTATGTATCCGACATTGTACTTGGCATCGACTGGTGTGTACGCAACAAGGTCGATATCATCAATATGAGCTTTGGCATGAAAACACGCAGCAAGGCGCTTCTTGACGTTGTCAACCGTGCGTACCATGCTGGAATCGTTATTGTTGCTTCATCAGGAAATGATGGCAAACGCCGCAGTATTGATTACCCTGCACGGTATCCCCAGACCATATCTGTTGGGGCAACCGACAAAAACAGACGTATTGCGTCCTTCAGCAATCGTGGCGCATATGTGGATGTCTATGCACCCGGTGATAAGATCGTCTCCTCCTGGGTACAAGGCAAACATCACGAGATGAGCGGAACCTCCATGGCGACCTCCCATGTGAGCGGCGCTATCGCCTTGCTGCTCTCCAGACATCCGGGGTTATCCCCTAGTGAAATCAAGACACTCGTCAAACGCGCTACGATCCCGTTGCGCGCTCGCAAGACTACCACAGCAAAAAGCAAGGTGCGTGGTGGTGAGATTGATGCCCTGAAGCTAATGCAGGAGGGCGGGGAATGAATCAGCTCTGTCAGCCGTCAGCAGAACTTGATTGAGGCTCATGGCGAAAACGCTGTAGCCCTGCCCAGGTAATACGCACGAGGGAGTATTACGTAGTGGCTGTGACTCTAGGTTACGCCCACTGTGATGTCAGCGCAGGTTAGTGTGCCTTGGATGGACCAGGCATTTCGTTTTCTTCAGCTCCGGGTACACAACAAAAAAAGTCTCCATGTCCACGTTGCAACTTCAACGTGGACATGGAGACTTTTTGCCTTAGGCAGAGCGGCGGATAGGCCGCGAGCCTGGAATTTACATTTTGTCAGGAGCGGTTACGCCTACCAGACGAAGCGCTGTTGCGATAACGGTACGCACAGCACCGATTAGTGCCAGACGTGCTTGAGTTTGCTGCGCGTCTTCCGTAATGACACGTTCTGCACGGTAGTAGCTGTGGAACAGGGATGCCAGCTCGTATACATAACGGATGATACGATGAGGCGCATATCCCGTTGCTGCTGCCGAGATTTCCTCAGGCAACTCTCCCATTTTGCGGAGAAGGTCATACTCGTGCTCTGTTGTCAGCTTGGACAGGTCAATCTGTGCCAGTGGCAGCAGTTCAATACCTTGTTCCTCAGCCTGACGGTATACGCTGCATACACGTGCATGCGCGTATTGTACGTAGAATACCGGATTCTCATTGGATGTGGAAATGGCAAGGTCCATGTCAAAGTCCAGATGGGAGTCCATGCTGCGCATTGTGAAGAAGTAACGGATCGCATCAATCCCGACTTCATCCATCAGATCTTCCATCGTTACAGCTTTACCTGTACGCTTGGACATCTTCACTTTTTCACCGTTCTGGAACAAACTCACCATCTGTGCAATCAAGACCACCAGTTTCTCAGGGTCATTACCCAGTGCTTGCATCGCGGCTTTCATCCGTGGAATATATCCATGGTGATCGGCACCCCAGATGTTGATCATCGTGTCGTATCCACGAGCATATTTGTCGCGGTGATAAGCAATATCTGGCGTCAGGTAAGTATACGTGCCATCGTTCTTGATCAATACACGTTCTTTGTCGTCACCGTACTGCATCGTTTTCAACCAAGTTGCTCCATCTTGCTCATAGATCTCATTGCGGTCACGCAATTCATCAAGTACTCGCAGCACTTCTCCGTTGTCGTACAGGGAAGTTTCGCTGAACCAGATGTCAAAGTTAACACGGAAGCGATTCAAGTCACGTTTGATCTTGTCCAGTTCCTTCTCCAGACCAAAGTCACGGAAATAAGCCGCACGGTCACCCGGATGCATGGACAGCAATTCGTCACCCTTTTCAGCAACAAGCTGCTTGGCGAATCCTTTAATATCTTCACCGTGATAACCGTCTTCAGGCATCTCAGCATCCTGACCCAACTCTTGCAGATAACGAGCTTCAATGGAACGAGCCAGATTAAACACCTGATTACCTGCATCATTAATGTAGTATTCACGGGTTACATCATATCCTGCATAATCAAGGATGTTACATAGTGCATCACCTACAGCTGCTCCACGGGCATGACCCAGATGCAAGCTACCTGTCGGGTTGGCACTGACAAACTCCATCTCGACTTTACGTCCTTCTCCGATGTTAATTCTTCCGTAATCTTTACCCTGCTCCTGCACAAGCGCAAGTACTGGATAAAGGTAACTCTTGTCCAATTTGAAGTTAATGAATCCTGGGCCCGCAATCTCAGCCTTCTCGATTCCGGCTTCAGCCAGATTCAGATTGGCAATGATCTCTTCAGCAATCTGACGCGGATTGCGCTTGGCAATCTTGGTCAGCTGCATGGCAGCATTGGTCGCCAAGTCTCCGTGTGTCTTCTCACGCGGCACTTCCAATGTGATAGCTGGCAATTCGTCCTGCGTAACAATCCCGGCCGCCATAATGGCGTTACCAATGGCCGTGCTTACCCGTTCGTTAATCGTATCTAGTGGATTACGTGTCATGAAATTGGTTCCTCCTGTATATGCAAACTAATCGCGAAATGTCCGGATTCTTCATCAAAGCGGTAAAAGTCGTAGCTCCACGCTGCGCGTGCGCTCAATCCCTGAATGGAAAGTTCCAGCTTCTGTGTATGCGTGGACAGGGCAAACGACATGTATGGTGATCGGTAGAAACCAGGAAGCTTCCGATTCAATTCAAAAGTCTGCTCCGATTCCACCTCACCATGACGTATAATCTTGATGGATTGTCCGCCCAGCTTCAATGTTGTACGGGTTGTACCTCCCTCAGGTCCAACCTGCGGTTCTTCATAACGAACATAAAGAACAGACCCTTTTAACACGGCTTCACCCTGCATTTCCTGCAGCACATCTTCACCTTCATAACGGCTGTGCAGCCGGATGTGTACCGGTCGCATGTTCGACATGAATGTTAACCTCCATTATATTCGAGGCGACGCAAAATCAGGCACGGCTGGTGAGAACAGCCCTTCCCGTATTGTTGTGTCGCTATACGCGCTCATATTCCCGGATAGCTCGCTATCCTACACTCTACTGTATAACTATATCCAGTTCCCTCGCTCAATTCAAATCCAAATTCAGAGTTTTTTCCTCATCAAGCCAAAAAAAGAAGAGCCGCACCCGTAAAGTGCAACTCCCTTTTACTTCATTATAATAAGATTCGTTCATCCGATCAGGCCCATTGCGATTCATAAGGAAAAGGACATGTCGACTCACTCAGCTTCGCTCGCACCTGTACGAGACAACCACAATGCCGACAAGTTGTGCCATATTGCAATCCCGGACAAGCAGAGCAGATAGATAGCCGACGTTCATATTCCTCATCCTGTACCGTCGGACGCGAACGTGAGGCAATCTCCACAAGTCTGGCCATTTTGGCATCGCTAATCTTCACATCGTACTGATCATTACAGCCCTTGCAAGTTTCCTGCCTTTTCATGCATTAACCCTCTACAGCGAGCACCCCAACCGATGCTGGTGGAAGGACAAAACGCAGTGTGTTATTCTCCAGTGTGAGTCCTTCCCACGCCACAGGCTGAACACGATTCGGCTGTTCAAAGGTATTGAATGCACCAAAATCAGTATGGTGCAGAATCTGCCCGGTTACTTTAGCCGCTTGAGCTGCGTCCAGCTGACACACAACTTCCAACTCATCCGTGTGACTCAGATTACAAGCTGTCACATGAATGACCCCATCCTTGTTGCGGGAAGCTGATAAGCTGAGCTGCGGAATGGTCTCTTCTCCGAATGTGTATCCTGGGCTTTCATAATTCAAATCCAGTCGCTGTGCATCCATATGGACCTGATACATATCAAATACATGATACGTAGGGGTCAGGAGCATTTTGTCCCCTTCCGTGAGCACAAGCGATTGAAGCACATTGACGATCTGAGCAAGATTTGCCATGTGTACCCGTTTATTATGTTGGTTGAAAATATTCAGGTTAACACCTGCAAGCACAGCGTCCCGCATCGTATTCTGTTGATATAGGAACCCTGGATTAGTTCCTGGCTCAACGTTATACCACGTGCCCCATTCGTCCACAATAATGCCAACTCTGCCCTCTGGATCATATTTGTCCATAATCTCGGAGTGCTTCACCAGTAATTCATCCATATGGAGCGTCTTTTTCAAGGTGGTGAACCATTCAGCCTCATCAAATCCTGTAGCTGCGCCTTTATCGTTCCACTCTCCTGTAGGGATGGTGTAATAATGAAGACTGATTCCATCCATAAAGCGAGCAGCCTCCCGCATCAGGACTTCCATCCATTCATAGTTACCTTCGTTCGGACCGCAAGCGATTTTATAAATCTCGTTCCCGGAATAGTTTCGTACATATGTAGCATACCGGCGATATTCATCCGCATAATATTCAGGACGCATATTGCCGCCGCATCCCCAGTTCTCATTTCCCACGCCAAAATACTTCATTTTCCACGGTTCTTCCCTACCGTTACTCTTACGCCAGTTCGCCATCGGCGATTCGCCGTCAAACGTGATGTACTCCACCCATTCCTGCATCTCCTGCACTGTACCGCTACCCAGGTTGCCACTGATGTATGGCTCCGTGCCCAGCAACTCACATAATCTCAAGAATTCATGTGTACCAAAGTGATTGTTCTCTTCCACACCGCCCCAGTGTGTATTGATCATACGAGCACGCTCACTCTTCGGACCTACACCATCTTTCCAGTGATATTCATCGGCAAAACAACCGCCTGGCCAGCGAAGTACTGGAATATTAAGCTTCTGCAAGGCCGTCAATACATCATTTCGAATCCCATCCGTATTCGGAATAGGTGAATCTTCTCCTACCCACAGCCCCTCATAAACACAACGTCCCAAGTGTTCGGAAAAATGACCATATATATTGCGATTTATTAATCCTTGATCCGAATCCGCCTTTAAAATAACATCAACCATGATTTCAACCTCCATATAATGTATTGTTATCGCTTACAATAACTCGTTTTAGAGTAGGTTTCAACCGTTTTTATTTCTAAACAAACAAGCCTCTTCCTGTGTAATTGATTAGGAAGAGGCTTGTTTGTTATATAAATTCATACAGAGACTTACCAAATTGATTTTTATACATTTCTAATTTGGATTTGCCCGTTTATTATTTCAGAATAACAGGCTACTTAATCCTGCTCTGAAGGCAACAACATTTTTTGTGTCCACGTCGTTCCACCATCTATAGTCTGATAGATCGAAGGAGAGTTATCACTTGTGACTACGAGCCAACCCGTCTTGGCCGATGGGAACGAGATACGGGAACTGTATCCCGGATCTTTCAGGTCAATATTTTTCCACGTGGAACCTGTATCATAAGAACGTCCAATACCCACTTTGCCCGCTGCCGGTGAACCCGCAGATAGATAAGCCGTCTGATTACCAATCAACGCCATGTTGCCGGGATGACCACCCGGGTTGGCTGGTCCGTTCCCTTTGCCCGTACTGTTTGTACCTGGTGCAGGACCTCCCCCTGCTGTGGATTGCGCAAATACTTGGGTCCAGTTCTTGCCTTGATTACCGCTCGCATAGAGGGAGTAGGATTGTTGGGACATGCCTGCATCACCATACAGAAGGGCCCATACTTGTTGGCCATGTGCATACAGATCCGCTCCGCTCCATGTGTCTGAGACAACTCGAAGAGAGGTTGTCCAGTTCTTGCCGCCATCACTCGTTTGCTTCAGATGATATCCCGATCCAGGTACAACCACGACGGCATACCCTTGTTTCTCTGTCGCAAAGGCAGCTGCACGCGTGTTGGCAGGCGTATTCAATCTACTCCAGGTTACCCCGCCATCCTTCGTCTGATATGCACCATTATAGGTGTAACCATAACCTACATCTTTATTGCGAAAATCGATTCGCTTGAATTGAATGCCCGGCGTATCGAGCCGCGTCCAGTGCGATCCCCCATCATGGGTACGGATCAGATAGGTTGCAGGTGAATTTTTCACTTGTGCCAACGCATATCCATTCACATTATTCGGAAAATCAAGCTGTGTGAATTGCCACTGCCCGGTATATATGGACTGCCACGTACATCCTGCATTCGAGGTGCCGATCAGGAAGCCTTCACCCCCAGCTCGTCCAGTCGTATCATTTAGAAAATCAATGTCGGTAAATTGCAATCGTTGCTCTTCCACACCACTACCTTTTTTCAGTGTAGCAGAGAGTCCATGATCTCCCTTTCCACATGCCTGTGAAGATGCAGCGTTAGCACCTGATAGCGTATGTACTGGACCGATTCCCCAAGCCAGCGTTAACGATAATGCGAGTGCACCAATTCGTTTCCATGTCATTGAACTCTTGGTTGTCATCGTAACACCTCCTTCTATGGTTTTACCCAAATTTGATGGTTCTAACGTAACAATCGGATTAACCCCTATGACAATTTTGCAAGAAAAAAACCACCTTCACCCATGATTGGATCATGTAGGCAAGGGTGGTGCATCAACAAACGTTGTGTACTCTAAGTTAAATGGGATACGTCCCCACAGCAAGGATAACAAAACTGATACTTAATAAAAGGGATAAATATTAAGATGGAGTCATGCCAAGGCAGGAAATCTGCATGTGCGAACTATACTAACACATGAAATAAATGGTAGAGACAAGGGAACGTACGTGCTATAATTGATTTTATGGACTTTTGAATATCGGTGGATGTTTTCCCGACCACGGCGCAGCTTCCCGAGAGGGGGTGACGTCGATGGTCAAACTTGTGGCGTTGCTTGATGTGATCCGATGGATTGCTGCGATCCTCAGTATTGTACTGAGTGGACGAAAGCTTTACCGTTGGTTACGCAAAAAGTTTCGTAGCAAGCGAAAACCCACCTCATAAGGTTGGCGCCTAACGGTGGGTTTCGCTTGAATAGCATTATTCAGTTCATGCGCGCCGTGGCAATCCACAGCCTTTCGGGTCCTAAGAGTCTTTACCGTTGGTAGCGGTAAAGGCTCTTTTTAGTATATGACCGAACCCGAGCACCATATACTTCACGAATGTAATATATCAATTAATATACTACTGAATACTTATGTAGTCAGTATAGCACAGCTCTTTCCAAAAGTTAAATTAAGTTAAGTTAACTTAACTTAATTTAACTTCGTTATTTGGTTTGCCAGAATACTTTTGGTCCAGCAATCAATTCCGTTCCTTAAGCTAGAATAGTTGAGGACACAGGGATAAACGTGAACAAAAAACGCCCTCCCTGCGCTAATTTGAAACTGCGCAGACAGAGAGCGTTATCTTTATCAATTATTCTGTGATTATTTCACAAATCCAAGTAGCATTTCACGGATCAGCTTCGCAGCTACAATCTGTGTCTGTTGTGTTGGATCATAGATTGGTGCAACTTCAACCAAGTCACAACCAACTACATTTACATCAGATCCTGCGATCATATGAATGGCTTCCAGCAGTTCCTTGGACGTAATGCCGCCCGCCTCTGCTGTACCTGTTCCTGGTGCTGCAGACGGATCAAGTACATCGATGTCGATGGTTACGTATACCGGACGATTGCCCATCTTCGGAAGAGCTTCCTTCATTGGAGCTACCACTTCAAATGGATAGAAGTTGATGTTCTCGCGACCATACTGGAACTCCTCACGGGAGCCAGAACGGATACCGAACTGATAGATGTTTTGGCCACCCATCAACTCAGCTGCTTTACGTACTGGCGTGGAGTGGGACAATGGCTCGCCTTCATAGTTTTCACGAAGGTCAGCGTGTGCATCAATATGAATCAGGATAAGATCCGGGTATTTCTTGTACATCTGTTGGATGACTGGCCAAGTAACCAGATGCTCGCCACCGAGACCAACTGGGAATTTGTCGTCAGCGAGCAGACTACCGATGTATTCATGAATTACTTCAAGGCTGCGTCCCGCGTTACCGAAAGGCAAGAGCAGGTCTCCAGCGTCAAAGTATGTCATGTCTACAATGCTTTTGTCGAGATATGGGCTGTACTCTTCAAGTCCAACCGATGCTTGACGGATATGAGATGGGCCGAAACGGGAACCCGGACGGAAGCTGACGGTATAATCCATCGGCATGCCATAGATAACCGCTTTGGAGTTCTCATAATCCTCAGAGCTGCAAATAAATACGTTTCCTGAATAAGCTTGATCCAGTTTCATTAATGATTTCCCCTTTTATTTCGTTAAATCTTCCACGAATTTAGGAAGTACAAATGCTGCTTTGTGCAGACGCGGAGAGTAATACTTGGTATCCATCTCCGGGATTTGAGTCTCATCCACCTCAAGCGGGTCATGTTTCTTGCTACCCATAGTGAATGTCCACAAACCACTTGGATAGGTTGGAATATTACAGCCGTACACATGTACGATCGGGAAGATTTCTTTGACGTCTTTGTTCACCTTCTGGATCAGATCCGCCTTGAACCAAGGGTTGTCCGTTTGGGCAACAAAAATTCCGTCTTCTTTCAATGCTTCGTAGATGCCTTGGTAGAACCCACGCTCAAACAATGGCGCAGCCGGGCCTACAGGCTCCGTGGAGTCTACGATGATCACATCGTATTCATTTTTATGTTCAATAATATGCATATAGCCGTCGTTCACGAGCACTTCAACATTAGGCTCGTCCAACTTGCCGGCGATTTCAGGCAAATATTTTTTAGAGTATTCAATGACTTTACCGTCAATTTCGACGAGAACTGCTTTTTCTACAGCAGCATGTTTAATGACTTCACGAATGACTCCGCCATCGCCGCCACCAACAACCAGAACTTTTTTCGGATTCGGGTGAGTGTTCAGCGCAGGGTGTGCCGCCATTTCGTGATATACGAATTCGTCTTTTACAGTCGTCATCACCATGCCATCAAGAAGCAACATGTTACCGAATTCTTCGGTCTCTACCATGGCCAAATCTTGAAAATCCGTTTTCTCTGTAACATAGGTCTGCTTAATCTTCGCGGTGATCCCGAATACCGGGGTCTGTTTCTCCGTAAACCACAATTCCATAATCTCTACCTTCTTTCCGTAAAGTTAATGATCAGCCATACCCGATCCAGCGCTGTGCACTCTAATCGGTTCGCCCAAGCACGTCCAGCGTCCGGCGCCATATCGCGTTATAATTGCTGGCCTGCGGGAAAGGTCCGCGGTTCACTTCATTATATAGATTAAATTGACCAGAGCGTGCAGAGCGTCTGACTAATCAATGAATCAATGACCATTCGTCTGTTCGTCCTTACGCGCTTTAGTATCTTGTGCCGAATCTTACCTTTTCATTACCCTTTTGCATTATACGCGATTGACGTTTATACTGCAAAACGGTTTTAAGGCGGAAATGCTACATTTTGTTCGCTTATGCACCCGATTGAATATCCCTGCCAATCAAGTCCCATACTGGAAGAAAAGAGAGGAGCCCGTTCCATGACCAAGCCAAATCAAAAGACCCGCAAACGCGGGTTCCGTGTACGTAAATTGTTTAAAAACCTGTCTCTGCTCGCCGTGCTCGCTATACTTGCTACCGCTGCAGGATTGGTCTATCTATACGCAACCAGCCTGCCTCTCGCAGACTCTGACCGGAATTCCAGATTACTGGACAGTCAAGGTGAAGTCATCGCTACCTTCTCCGCAGGTGGCAAAGACTCTGTACCCGTTCAACTGGAGGATATCGCTCCAGATCTGGTCCATGCCACTCTGGCTGTAGAGGACCGCAAATTCTATAATCACTACGGGTTCGACGTGCAAGGGATGGGACGGGCTGTGCTCGTTAACCTCGAACATATGCAGATGTCGCAGGGTGCGAGTACATTAACTCAACAGCTGGCGCGTAACCTGTATCTGTCTCATGAGAAAACATGGACTCGCAAAGCCAAGGAAGCTATGTACACGGCGCAATTGGAGATGAAATACAGCAAGGATGAAATTTTGCAGATGTATCTGAACGAAATCTATTATGGGCATGGTGCGTACGGAATCGAAGCGGCCTCACGAATGTATTTTGGCAAATCAGCCAAACAGCTGGATCTTGCAGAGAGTGCCATGTTGGCAGGAATCCCGAAAGGACCTACCTACTATTCACCCTATAACCATATGAAGAATGCCAAAGACCGACAGAAGATTGTGCTGAATGCCATGGCTGATATCGGCAAGATCACCCAGGCCGAAGCGGATAAGGCCTATGAGAAAATGCTTTCGTTCAAACCGGAAAGCGAGCGTAAAACGGTGGAAAGCGCCCCTTATTTCCGTGACTATATCCGGAATCTGGCGATCAAAGAGTTGGGAATCAGTGAAGCGATGCTGGATCATGGGGGATTGAACATCTACACCACCCTGGATCTGCGTGTTCAAAAAGCAGCTGAAGACGCCATAGCGAAGGGCATGGATGCCAAAAGTGAGCTGGAGACGGCTCTGGTGTCCATCGACCCTCGGACGGGTTACATCAAAGCCATGGTTGGCGGCAAGAATTACCGCACCAATCAGATTAACCATGTTCTGGCGACAACGCGCCAGCCAGGTTCGGCGTTTAAACCGATTATGTATCTGGCAGCCCTGGAATCCAAGCAGCTCACCAGTGCATCCATATTTAACAGTGAACCTACCCTGTTTCACTATGACAATGACCGCAAAACTTATAAACCCGGCAACTTTGGAGACAAGTATCTGGGTGAGATTGATCTAAGACAGGCGATCGCCGCTTCAGATAATATTTATGCGGTGAACACCATTATGCAGATCGGTCCTGAGCAGGTTGTGAGTATGGCAAAAAATCTCGGCATTACAAGCAACCTGAGCGCCGTACCTTCTCTTGCACTGGGAACGTCACCTGTCAGCCCGTTGGAGATGGCGTCGGCCTTTTCCGTCATTGCTGCTGGTGGACAACGGACGCCACCTGTAGCCATTCTGCAAGTGACGGATGCCGCAGGACGTGTGCTCTATGAATCGCCTCAAACCAAGGCTGAGACCGTTGTGGAACCTGCAGCAGCTTATGTCCTGACTCGTTTAATGGAAAGTGTCTTCGAAAATGGAGGAACGGGCAACCGCGTGTCTAAGGCGATCAAACGTCCGGTAGCGGGAAAAACGGGAACAACCAACACGGATGCCTGGTTGGTTGGGTTCACACCCGAGCTCTCCACCGCTGTATGGGTTGGGTACGATCAAGGCAAAGCCATCTCGACTTCGGATGGCCGCCGGGCGGCTCCGATCTTTGCCCAGTTCACAGAGCAGGCACTTGCGAGCGTACCACCCAAAATTTTCACTGTGCCTGATCATGTCGTAAGTGTCTATATTGATCCGGAATCCGGCAAGCTGGCAGGCAACGGTTGTGAAGAGAAACGATTGGAAGTTTTTATTGATGGTACTGAACCGACAGAGGTATGTCATGGCACAACGGATGATTCGGATTCCGGAGAAGATGAGAAGACCCGTCAGGTACAGAATCAACAAGGTATACAGGAAGAGAAACATTCCTGGTGGGGAGATTTCAAACGTTGGTGGGTAGAATGACGTAAATGCGCGATGACTTAGTTACGTCACCTATAACTCCTGGTTATATTGAACAATTGGAAATTCACTTCGGATGAAAACTCATAATTATTCAGATCGATGAATACGATTAATGCACAAGCAAAAGACCCACAACCGATCTTTCCGGTCAAGGGGCCTTTTGCTTTTTTTCTTTTAGACTGTGTTTAAAGATCCGCCCTAGGCGAGTGCTTCCTTCAATACATCTGGAGAAGCATTCCACCAGTCTTCGTTGTGTGAGATCAGCAGTGTCTTAAGTGCAGCTCGAGCTTCAGGTCCAAGCTCATCCAGCATGAAGCGACGCTTCAAGGCATAATCCATGCGATTCACATGTTCCGCCAGCAGTTTCCATCCACGTCTTGCTTCCGTATCAATCCACATCTCACATGCCGTTGCTCCACCATACAGTTGGCCTTCCTCCGTGCGATCGACAGCTACCCATACCAGCCATACCTGGCGTCCGTTGGGCACATCCTCACGATTGGTAGAGAACTTGATATTGCGTTCCACTTTGCTCTTCGCATGCATCGCACCAATATCGATTTTGGCTTCGCCATTATCAATAATGACCGGGGAAAGGTTATTCAGTTCAATGGAGCCTGCACCGAAGCCTTTATGCTTGCTTTTTGCACTAACGATATTCAAGGCAATCTGTTTTTTGCCGTTTTGCTCGTTTTGGTCCATGTTTATAGCCTCCAAGGGTTGATACAAATATTTTAACTAATAATTGTCCCATTGCAAACATATACATGCTGTAGATGCTTGTCAACGGGAGGTATTTAACGATGATTCCACGACGCGCCAAGAGCTGGCTCACTGTATCCCTGGCCCTGTGTGTACTTGCCGGAGGGATATGGATCACTCTGGGTTATAATCGCTCAACTCATTCCGAATTGCCAGTACTCGCCCCCGAATCGGGCAAGCCCAAGGCAATAGCTCCAACACCAGCTCCTCCAGAAAGTGTACAGACCCCTACTGCCGAAGTGTACAGCAACCGTGTTGTGGAATATCACATGGATGTAAAACTGGTCGAAGGGAATGTACTGGAAGGGACTCAGACGATTACCTGGACACATCCAGGTAAAAAGACCGTCAGCGAGCTTTACTTTCATATGTATCCCAACGCCTTCTCTTCTGCTGACACCACCTTTATGAAGGAATCCGGTGGAAAGCTTCGGGGTGATGTCATGCCTACCAATGGTTATGGCTCCATGAACATTACCGAAATGAAAACGGAGGACGGGCTCTCTCTGCTGCATCGGATGCAGTATGTGCAACCAGATGACGGAAATATCAAGGACACCACCCTCATTAAAGTACGCTTGCCCAAACCCGTCAAAGGCGGGGAAAGCATTACGCTCCACACCAGATTTGAAGTGAATCTGCCGAAGATTTTTGCACGAATGGGAACTGCTGATCATTTTGTCATGGCAGGTCAATGGTTTCCCAAATTAAGTGCCTATGAACCTGTAGGCAGGCGTGGACAAACAACGGAAGGCTGGAATCTGCACCAGTACCATGGCAACTCAGAGTTTTACGCCGACTTCGGTATATATAGTGTACGTATTCGGGTGCCTGAAACATACAAAGTGGCTGCTACCGGATTTCCGACGCAGCAAGCCGTGGTGAAAAATGGAGAAAAGGTCTATCAATTCTATGCCGATGATGTGCATGATTTCGCCTGGGCAGCCTCACCCGATTTTGTGTACGCCGAGGAACCCTTCTCTGCACCCAATGTGCCTGGTGTACGAATCAAGTTATATCTGGACCCAGCTCATCAGGATCTGAAAGAACGTTATTTCTACGCCGCGAAGGCCGCTCTAGCCAATTATAGCAAATGGTTTGGCCCATATCCTTATGCTACCTTATCCATCGTAGTTCCACCCAAAGCGGGGAACGGTGCTGGAGGTATGGAATACCCTACACTAGTTACGGCCTTTGGAGCCGATGATACTACGCCAGGTTATGACCTGGAACGTACCGTAGTCCACGAGATCGGACACCAGTACTTCTACGGCATGGTTGCCAGCAACGAATTCGAGGAAGCCTGGCTGGATGAGGGGTTCACCTCTTATGCAGAAGACAAACTAATGGAGCAGGAATACGGATTGATTCCAAATCTGCCGGTACAATCGGGACTGATTACTTCTCCTTCATCGTTAACACAAGAATCCTGGAAGTTCGATTCACAGAATGAGTATGCAGCCAATGTCTATACACGTGGCAAGCTTGTATTGCTTGGTATTGAACACCAAGTCGGTGCCAAAAAGATGGAACGCATTCTCTCTACCTATGTGAAGAAGTACCGCTTCAAACATCCCACTTCGGCTGATTTTCAGAACGTTGTGGAACAAGTGACCCGCACTTCCTGGTCTGATTATTTTGATCAATATGTCTATGGTAACGGGATGGCTGACTTTGCTGTAGAGAAGATTCGTGTTACGCCCGTACAGAAAGACGGTCAAACATTGTACGAGTCATCCGTGACGATCGCAAAAAAAGGGAGTGATTACAGCGCCGTTCCTGTTCGCATTGCTTTTGAAGACGGGCATATCCTCACCAAGCAATGGAATGGCAAAGAAGATCGCATCACCTATAAATTAACTCACACATCCCCCGTATCCTGGGCCATGACCGATCCCCTGTACTCGATCGTGCTGGAGAACCGCCATATGAACAATTTCCTGAAATCCGGACTGGATGAGCGGGCGAAGTCCCGCTGGAGCATGAGTGTAACCAAACTAATAGAAGCCATATTCGGAGGTCTGTCATGGTGAGGTGGAAACGGTGAAAGCGAAAATACGTGAAGGCTGGTTTCTCGTCCGTCAGCATATGTTCATTGCCGCACTCTTATTTCTCTATCAACTCATTTGGGGATATTTCTTCTATCGAATGGTACAATCGGCGGTCATCCCACTGCTCCTGCGCTATCCAGATGCTGATGCGGGGGAGCTGAGTACACTTTTGTTCAAAATGGAAAGTCAACTTAACCTGTCTACCCATCCGGAGGTTCATCGTTATCTATGGATTCTCGGGGGCATGCTGCTGGTTCGCATGTTGATCAGCCCCCTCATTCAGGCAGGACTGCTCTACTCACTTCAGCACTTTAATTCTACAGAAGAGCGCATCCCCTTTGTCCGCGGAATCAAAAATCTGTGGAAACCGATGCTGCTGCTACACACCGTACGTACATTATTGATCCTTCTGCCCGCCTACTGGCTCATACCGAAGCTCTACTCTATTCTCATGGAAGGTTTTCATTCCCTTCAATTACTTTTGCCTGGTATACCTTATGTTGCTGCCTGGATTGTATATGGCTGGATCATCCACCATGCCATACTCTACATGCAGTTCGGTGTTTCGGCACCAGAAGGAGAAGGCGGGGCTCACGGTACCCTCAAAGCACTCTGGATTGCACTGCGTCATCTCATCGCTGTAATCGGCATTGCACTCCTGCTGGGCGGAGTACACCTGCTCGTCTTTGGGGCATTCACTTCAGCCTCATGGTTATTAACGGGACTTACCGGACTTATACTACAACAGACGTATCCACTTGCCAGATGTCTATTGAGTCTGTGGAAAATATGCAGCCATTTCCGATTATGGCAGTCCAAAATATCCAAAGGTGAGAGCAGATAGATTAAAAATTGTTACCATCACAAGTTAAACTCATGGCCTAATATGTACTTATAAATAGGCAAACCTCAACCTTTCCCCGTCAAAGGTCGAGGTTTTTTTTGCTAAATTTGTTGCTAAACGTTGCCAAAGCCGTACTCCTCTGTTACAATAATCGCAGTGAGTTTTTAGTAACAACTTTGTAATCTTTACATTCATATTTGTAACTACTTAAAATTAAATCGTCATTTCTTGATTTCGCAGGTGCATAACTAGCACAGCCAAATTCCTGGCACCTGGGAAGCGGGGGAACCAGTTATGGGTGAATTGATCTTGCTACAGAGGGATCATAGGGGACCTTCAACCGAATCCTTAAGCTAACCTCGCAGGCATTGGAAGGGGAATATCTCTTGTTCAAGAAGAAATTAACCGCAGCTGTACTTAGCATCACATTCGCTTTATCGCTTGGTGCAGGTAGCGCATTCGCAGATTCAAAGATGGACACAGTAATTGATTCAGCAATGGGAACTACATACAAAAGTGGGGGAACAACGCTTAACGGCTTTGACTGCTCCGGATTTACACGGTATGTATTCGACAAGTTGGGTATTGATTTGGCACGCCAATCCAGTTCCCAATTCGACATGGGCGATTCTGTATCCCGCATGGAAATGAGAGCTGGCGATCTGGTGTTCTTTAATACAACAGGTAAAGGCGTATCCCATGTAGGAATCTTTGTAGGGGATGGAAAGTTTGCACACTCCTCTTCTTCCAAAGGCGTTACGATCAGTGCATTGAGTGAAAACTATTGGGCCAATCGTTATGTTGGCGCGAAACGGATTATGAGCACGGACGCATATGAATCACTGGCCCTTGACTAGGGACAAGCTGAGCAACATAATGCTGTAACCATTAACCATACTGGAACGAAGCAAGAAGCATAACAGAACCGCCCGGTACATTCTCCGCAGGAATGTATCCGGCGGTTTTTTTGTGCTTCAATCCTTATTCATGTTGCAAGGTATACTCTGGGTATATCCTGCGACATCAACAGGTTCATTTTGCGTTCGTTCGTCCGTGCCCTTATGATGTTTTTACCCATCCCGTTATAATATAAACGAAATTACCGGAACTTTTGTTTCATTTTTTTTCTGGGGAAGGAAGACTTGCTAAAAGAACATCACTTTTGTAGAGTGGACAAAGAGTTCTGTTTCAAGGAAAGGAGCATGCAAGTGTATGAAGGAAGCCCCTGTGACGTTTCACGTTGTACCCATGCGAGAAGAACATGCGGAGCTCATCTGCAGTTGGCAGTATGATCCGCCTTACAATATCTACAGCTGGCTCCCCTGGGAGCAGATGAAAGCTCTGGAAGTGGAATTCGGAGATGCACAGCTGCGACAGGAGCAATATGCAATCGTCCTGGATCAGAACGATCGTATATGTGGATTTGCTCAATACTTCCCACTTCAAGGGGTAACCCGGATTGGCCTCGGCATGCATCCAGAGCTGTGTGGTCAGGGTCAAGGGACAGCTTTTGTCACGGCCATTGTACAGGAAGCCATTCGCCGAAATCCGAAGAATGAGATCGATCTGGAAGTGCTCACTTGGAATGCTCGTGCCATTCAAGTCTATCTGAAGAGTGGATTTGTCACCCAGGATACATACGAACGACAGACCCCAAGCGGCTTAAAGCCCTTTCACTGTATGGTTTATGAAGGGCCTCGTGATTAGAATCTCTTGCAAAACAACTAAATTTGCGCCTTGTTATGTGATTAGTTCAAAATTTTCCCACAAAATGCTATGATGTCAGTACAGGTTCCGTTATAATGATATGGATAGTTTTAGGTTAGATGATCTTTCATTCTGGAGGGGACATAAGGGATGCACAAATGGATCATGAGCGGAGTATTTTTTGCAGCATGCGCTTTAGCTATTGTTTTAATGTTTACGCTTCCAGGGAAAGAAGAAGTGGCTGAAGAAGCCAAGCCAACCATGCCGGAAGTCACATTGGATGCCGGACAGGCTGAAGCACTGGTCAAAGCCAATTGTATCTCCTGTCACGGGGATCAGCTGCAAGGTGGCGTAGGACCTGCTCTGGCAAACATCGGCAGCCAGGATGATCTGGAGAAGATCTATTCTACGATTGTCAAAGGTAAAGGTGGCATGCCTTCCTTCAAGGGCAAGCTGCAAGATGAAGAGATTGCAAATATCGCCATGTGGCTTTCAGAGAAGAAATAATCTCTGCACACGCATAACAAAGAGGCCCTTAATCCCCTTTTCGGAGAGTAAGAGCCTCTTTGTTATATCAATTATTAAGCCTTTGCCGCATGCTCGTCCAGAAAGGCCTCCACTTCACGTGCGAACGGCATCCCGGACTGGGCGCCGAGCTTCGTCACGGATAACGCGGCCGCACCCATGGCAAAGCCTACGGCCGCGTCCAACGTCTCACCGCGCGCGAGGGCTACCGCCAACGCGCCGTTGAAGCAATCGCCAGCGCCGGTCGTATCGACGGCGCTTACGGCGTAGCCGGGCGCACGGCATGCGCCGGCACGCCCTGCTTGTACGCGACCACCAGGCGCTGCCGCGTACACAGCCCCCTCGGGGCCGAGCGTTGTGACGACAGCGGCCCCGAGGGATGCGGCGAGCTCTGCGACCGCCGCATCCAGGTCTTCCGGCCGGAGATGATCCCGGCCGGTAAGCACGGCAAGCTCACTGCGGTTCGGCGTGACAACGTCGACGCACCGCAGGAGCTCCTGGGGCAGACCCGGCACCGCGGGAGCCGGGTTGAGCACCACCAGTGCGCTGCCTTCAGCCGCCAGTTGGGCGGCGCGGGTAACCGCTGGCAGCGGGATCTCCAGCTGCAGCAGCACCGCTGCGGCTGCAGTCAGGCTTTTTACCGTATCCGCCTCTTCCAGCATCTCAGGCACCACTTGCCCATTTGCACCAGGAATAACGATAATCCGGTTGTCTCCCCGAGAGAGCCAGATGGAAGCCGTCCCTGTAACCGTGTCTTCCAAGATGCGAACCTGCGAGGCATCTGCACCACTTTCCGTCAGACTGTACAGCAGACGTTCGCCAAAACCGTCCGATCCCACCGCACCAATCATCGTAGTCTGTCCACCCAGACGCGCAGCGGCAACAGCCTGGTTCGCCCCCTTGCCACCAGCGAGATAATGCAGCTCCTCACCGCTCACCGTCTCTCCCTCTTCCGGAATCGTGTCTGTCTTCACCACAAGATCCATATTGAGACTGCCTACGACAGCAATAAGAGGTTGTTTCTGATTATAGTCTGACATATATGGTTCACTCACTTCTGGCCGCGTGATAATAACCGACCTCGTTATTGCGACCTCATTTTGTCATAAGCTTCGTTATATTGCCCTGCTTCCTTGATATCTACAGATGTGATACCACCCGCATCCCATGATGTGAGACGCAGCGTAACCGTTGTATAATCAATCGTAATAAAAGGATGATGATTGAATGCTTCCGAGATCGCAGCGACCTCATCCACAAATGCAATCCCTTTCATGTAGTTGGAGAACACGAATTTACGTACAATCCACCGTCCCTCTTCCAGTTCCCAGCCTTCCAGCCTTCCCAGATGAGCTTCGACTTCCTCTTGCGAAAAAACCATGCGTTATCTTCCTCCCCATAGGATGGTACATTACAGACTTGAGTCCGTATAACCACCGACACCTTCGGCGCTATCAACAGCAGCCTCAAAGGCCAGGCTCACCGCCATGCGGTTGGCCCATTTCACGACTAACATCTTACCACGGACAAGCTTCAAAATTCAATCAACTATGTGGCTTAGAACCACTAACCATAAGGCTTTGAGGGAAATTCCAATTCCATTTAGACCCCTAAAAATGCATGTGAACACACTAAATTAAAGGTACAAATGTCAACTCTTCTTCCCCGATCAAAATATGAATGCGGTGCTGTTCCTTATCATGGATGACCACGCCACTTCCAACCGGAATAACGGACTCCTCGCCCAGCGCATAGAACAAATCCTCCGCCAACGCCTCATCCACTTCAAGTTGGTCAGATGCAGCCAGTCTATCCCACTCTTCCGCGTCCATTTCAAAGAAAACATACCGATCCGGTATGCGTCCGATTGCCGTTGTCAGATCTGTCAAAATTCCTTCATAATCCCGTCCATGCTTTACGCCCATTGGCTTTTCACTCCTATTCGGCCCCTGAGGAGCGGATTTGATCTTATTATACCTGAAAATAGCCCTTAAAAAAAAAGGCCTTCTGGTCGATAAATACATATATGACCGTTTTAACTGTTTTAGCAACCGTAAGGAATGCCTAACATTGAACGGATTGCGGCCAAAATTCGTCCGGAAGCCCGAATACAGCCGCTTGAAAGGATTCAATTTTATCTCATGGATGAGGTGTATGATGAACATTTCAACGATTATTGGACTAGTTTTTGGTCTGGTCTCCCTTGTACTCGGTATGTTCCTGAAGGGTGCGCCCTTAATCAACCTGGTTAACAATCCGGCAGCCTACGTTATTATCTTTGTAGGTACGGCAGGAACCATTTTTATTGCATTTCCTATGTCAGAAGTTAAGAAAATCCCTAAGCTTTTCGGGATTATTTTCAAAAATCAAGTACTAATTGATCGAGTGTCTCTGATCGGCACGTTTATGGATTGGGCTTCCACTACCCGTCGTGAAGGTTTGCTTGCACTGGAATCAAAAGTAGAAGAGATTGACGATCAGTTCCTTCGTGGCGGTATGCGTATGATTATCGACGGCAACGATCAGGAATTTGTAAGTGATGTACTGATGGAAGATATTCATGCTACAGAGGAGCGCCACCGCGGCGGTGCCTTGATCTTCGCCCAGGCGGGGATGTACGCGCCAACGCTCGGGGTTCTCGGGGCCGTTGTAGGTCTCATCGCAGCACTTGCCGATCTCAGTGACATGGAGAAACTCTCCCATGCGATTGCGGCAGCATTTATCGCAACACTCCTTGGTATATTTAGTGGTTACGTGTTATGGCACCCGATGTCTAACAAGCTGAAGCGGATGTCCAAGCAAGAAATGGAGATCAAGCTGATGATGGTTGAAGGATTGTTATCCATACAATCCGGTGTATCCACCATTGCCATCAACCAAAAGTTATCCGTATTCCTGACACCTTCCGAACGTAAACAACTGGAAGAGAAGGAGGGATCATCAGGTGAAAAAGGCTAAAAAGCACGAACCACATGAAGAACATATAGACGAGAGCTGGTTGCTTCCCTATTCTGACTTGATGACCTTGTTGCTTGCCCTGTTTATCACGTTGTTCTCCATGAGTTCACTCGATGCAGCCAAGTTCGAGCAGATGGCTTCCGCGCTAAGCAGTGCATTGAATGGAGGCTCCGGTGTTCTGGATCATACGTCCATGAATCCAGATACACCAGGTGCCGATCTGGGTAAGAACAAACAGGAACCTACAGAAATCACCAAAAAAACACCAGCTCAGATTACGGATGCACAGATGGCTCAAAAAGAGCAGGAAGATCTGGAGAAGCTCAAGAAACGGCTTGACCAGTATATATCGAAGAACGGCCTTTCGGACCAGCTGAACACCAAGCTGAATCAGTCTGAATTGAAAATCACCATCAGTGATAACGCCCTGTTCTCCTCAGGGCGAGCAGATGTGAAGCCTGAATCACGATCCCTGGCCAAAGCCATTTCAAGCATGCTGCAAGAGTTTCCTGAATACGAAGTGGTTGTATCCGGTCATACCGATAATATTCCCATTTCGAACAACCAATATAAGGATAACTGGGATCTGAGTGCAGACCGTGCGCTCAACTTCCTGAAAATCCTGTTGCTGAACACACAATTGGACCCTTCCAAATTCACACCAAGTGGTTATGGAGAGTATCACCCGGTTGCCAGTAACGACACCAACGCCGGACGGGCACAGAATCGCCGCGTAGAGGTATCTATCATTCGGAAGTATCAAAGTAACAATACAAATGTAAAAGCCGTTGGCGGAGGAAACTAGAGGCCTGCAGCGATTCATTAACCAAAGACCGTTCTCCAGGTACAAGGAGAACGGTCTTTGGGGTTTATATAAGACTTATGCCTGGTTCATCTACATATTTCCGTACTATTTGACCAGCTTTCTCTACACCAAAAAGCCCTGCGCTCCTTTTCGGAAAGCAGGGCTTCAATCAGTTAATTAGTCGAACTCGAATCAACTATTCCAGTGAATAGTCCAACAGACCGCCCAACTCCGCTTTTTCAGCAGGGGTAAGCTCTCTCCATGAACCTGTCGCCATTTCTCCAAGATGGATGTTCATGATCCGAATGCGCTTCAACTTACGAACCTCGTAACCAAAGGCACTACACATCCGCCGAATCTGACGGTTCTTTCCTTCAGTCAGGATGATACGGAATACTCGATCCGTCATCCGGGTCACTGTACAAGGCAGGGTCATTTCACCCAGGATCTTCACCCCAGTGCTCATGCCTCTAAGGAAACTCGGGGTTACAGATCGATCAACAGTAACGATGTACTCTTTCTCATGGCGTCCTTCTGATCTAAGAATCCGGTTAACGATATCACCATCATTGGTCATCAGGATCAGACCTTCTGAGTCCTTATCCAGGCGCCCAATTGGAAAGATACGTTCATCGTGCCCGACAAAATCAACGATATTCCCCTGAATATGTTGCTCGGTTGTACTTGTGATCCCGATCGGTTTATTCAGCGCGATATATACGTGTTTTCTCTTTTCCTTGATCGGCTTGCCATTAATTCGTACATCGTCGCCTTCTTCTGCCTGACTGCCCAGTTCAGCCTTAACTCCATTAATAGTTACCAGCCCACGATCCACCAACTTGTCGGCTTCACGCCGGGAACAATAACCTGTTTCACTAATAAATTTATTAATACGCAAAAGGTAATCTCACCTCATCTATTTCTCTTCATCTGTAAGTGTGTCATCTGTTACTTGATCTACCTCAATAACCTCCGGTTGTTGCTCGGATGCAGGCAGTTCAATAATAACCGTTGTTCCCTTGTTCATGACGCTTTTAATATCCATCATGCCCTTATGTGATTGAATAATGCGCTGACTGACCATCAGGCCAAGCCCTGTTCCAGACTCTTTATTCGTAAAGAAAGGCTCCCCAAGCTTGGGCATCATCTCTTCCGGGATACCGATCCCTTCATCCCTGATCTCAATTCTGACGCGTTTCGACTGTTCGTCATGCTTGAGCTTGATGTGGATGCTTCCTCCATTTGGCATGGCCTCCATACCATTTTTCAGCAAATTGATGAATACCTGCTTCAACTGGTTCTCTTCACAGTGTACCATAGCCGAATCGGATGAGGCACGCAGTACAAATTCTACACCATGCAGATGCGCCTGACTATCCAGTAACGAGATGACATCGCCAAGAATAAAACGAATATCCCGATTCTGAAAATGAACCGCCTGCGGTTTCGCCAGAATCAGAAATTCACCAACAATAAGGTTGATGCGATCCAGCTCCGATAACATCAGATCCAGATGACGATGATTCAGCTTGTTGCTCTCTTGCTGTAACTGCAGGAATCCGCGCAGCGTGGTCAGTGGATTACGAATCTCATGTGCCACACCTGCTGCAAGCTGACCCACGGTTGTAAGCTTCTCAGAGCGTCTGAGTAGCTCTTCCATCCTATTACGACTTGTAATGTCCCTGGAGACACTAATGAGCGCGGTAATCTCTCCAGCCTCGTCTCGTACCGGAGCCGTACTGACACTGACCTCTACCCGAGTCCCGTCTTTCTTCATCCAGGTGGTTTCGTTAGACGTAATGGACATCCCTTCAACGAGTTGGGCATGCTGGCGTTTCATTTCTTCTTCTGCCTCTGGCGGGATGATCTTCAGATTACGACCTTCCACCTCACGACTTCGAAAACCATATAATTGTTCAAATGCACGGTTAACCCGCAGCACTTTCCCTTCAAGATCCGTAATGTGAATGGCATCTGCAGTCTGATTGATAATGGACTCCAGATGCTCTTTCACCGCTCGATTCTCTTCATACATCTGTTTCAGACGGCTCGTATAATGGCCCAGATTACGTATCATGGCATTAATACGATTGGCCAGTTGGCCAAGTTCATCCTTCCTCCGTACTTTCAGACGGAAATCAAAGTGCCCGTCCGCTACATCATTCACTTTGCCCAGTATGGATTGGATCGGACGTGTAATATACCCTGCGAGCAAATAGCTGCCAAAGATCACAATCTCCAGCAAAACCAACGATATGGAGGCATGACTCACCAACTGCTCAGATACCATGGAGGATATTTGCTTATAGTCCATGACAATACTGATCACATAGGAAGACTGATTGGGTGTGAAAATGGGAATAAAACTCTTCAGTACCTTCTGTTCGTGCGTTTCACTGACAAAAGATACATTTTGCCCTGTTCGAATGGCGCGCACCACAGCACGATGATCCTCATCCGTAGAACCATACTGGTATGTACCAAAACGAATCGGTCTGTTATTCAACTTGCTATAGTTAGAATCTCTTCCGTCATCACCCATGTTCGGGCTGCCAAAAGTCAACGGATTGATGCCTGTAATCTCCAGAATGGAGGGATTGACCTCACGAATTTTATTTAAAATCTCATCCGGACTAGAGATTTTCACATAGTCATCAACTTCCGTATTATTATAGAAGGGATTGATTATGTAGTTTCTCTTTCCATCATGGTAGTAGCCCCAGATATCAATATCGGAAGGACTGGATGTCGAGTATTCGAATCCATCTGACCAGAAATGCTCCAACTTCTGCCCTTGGGGAATCGTCACCTGTTGTTTTTCAAACAACTGCTTAAAGGCCTGATACCAATAAGTCATGGATTTGGTGGACAGCCCGATTTCTCTCGGATCTGAGGAGCGGCTAACAACGATGTCATCATCCGTCTGCTCCATTAACGAAATATGTGAGACGCCGACCTTTTGGCTCAAGCGTACAAGTTCTTCATTTGTGATATTATTAATATCCGGGTCCAATTCTTCCGCTGCCATGACAGCAGCAAGCCACAGATTGTTTCCAATCTGCCGTTTTACATAATCCGAACTGTATTGATTCTGTTCGACAGCAATTGCAATCTGCTTTGCAGTGAGCACCATCTTGGTTTCACTGTCCTGCCTCAGATTCTCTTCTGTAGTATAATAACTCAGTGCGATATTCAACACTAAAATAACGAGCACTGAGCACGACATAATCATGGATAATTTCGTTTTAATAGACAAGTTTTTTTGTTCACCTCTCGGCTTGTACCCTCTGGCGATATATGGCAAAACCTATCTCCATCATAACGCTTGTATGTCTTTTTGAAAAGGATAATTGACCTGTGTCCAAAAGTTACCGAATGACTGAAAAGCTCGAAATTCGTTGTTTTTTGCATTTTCGAACTCTACAATGAAATTAATCACTGTATTTATCCACATACCCACAGGCTTGTGGATAGTTTGTTTATAACTATGTGAGCAACTACAAGGTTATCCACAATTCTATGCACAACATGTTAACAACCCGAATATTTGTTCGCTGAATAAACGATTTTGGAAGGAGTTATATAGTAATGACTGACCATTTTCTTCCGACCGATCTTGCGCATTTATCTGAGGAAGCTCAGCATGAGCACTGGATGCGGGAGGCCATTGCCGAGGCCTACAAAGCTGAGGCTCTTGGGGAAGTGCCGATTGGAGCTGTAATCGTACAAAATAACCAAATCATTGGTCGAGGATACAATCTGCGTGAAACTACGCTGGATTCCACCGCCCATGCAGAGATGGTGGCTATCCGTCAGGCCAGCGAGACCATTGGGGCTTGGCGTTTATTGGATTGTTCCCTGTACGTCACACTGGAACCTTGTCCGATGTGTGCAGGTGCAATTGTACAATCCAGAGTTCCCCGCGTCATCTATGGTACGGCTGATCCCAAGGCAGGCTGTGCAGGTACACTGATGAATCTGCTACAGGAGCCTCGTTTTAACCATCGCACGGAGGTGATCCCGGATATCCTCCAGCCTGAATGCTCCACGATGCTAACTCAATTTTTCAGAAGTCTGCGCCAAAAGTTAAAGTAGTCCCCGACTACAAACATCCCAATTAGAAAGGAAGTATGCTGCAATGGCACTAACACTCTATGATACAGCCAATGGCATAAGCCTTCGGTTGCTCACATCTCAGGATACACAATCCTATCTGGACCTGATTCAGGTTACACGTGTCCCCTATCAAGCTGTAGAACCCGTGCGGGAGAATGATTTTTATACACTGGATGTTCAGACTCGGCGGATTGAGGATCGGGTCAGGGCAGCAGAAGATGGTACAGGATATCAATTTGGAATCTATACCATTAAAGACAGCCTGTTGATTGGACAAGTAAGTATCAACAATGTCGTATTGGGCGTTGCCAATTATGCGGATATGGGTTACTTTATCCATCCGGATTATCAGGGTGGCGGACGAATGACAGCAGCGGTTAAACTGGCCGTAGCTTATGGCTTCCGTGCACTGAAGTTAAATCGGATTCAGGCTGCGGTACTACCCACCAACAAAGGTTCGCAACGCGTATTAGAGAAGAATGGATTCCAGTTTGAAGGTACGGCTCGCAAATACCTCAAGATCAATGGCAAGTATCAGGATCATCAGATCTATGCTGTACTTGCTGAAGACTTGGATGAACTTGCGGATTAATTAATTTAGAAGCTCCACCACAGAGCTGTCTGTATTCCCAATTCAAGACGATACAAATTCAATATTCAAAGCCGCACTACCCTAGTTATGTAGGAGAGAGTGCGGTTTTATTTGTATGTCCCCAGCCATAATTCAAAATCAAAGATCAATCATTCTGCGGATATCCCCTCTTATGCTGTCTAACATAAAAAAACCGCCTGTATCCAAGCGGAAGAAGATTATCCTTCACTTGAATCACAGACGGTTTGAACTCAGCGAGATTAGTATCCGTATGAAGCGTTCATCAATTCTTCGAACTCTTGCATAGTAATTACGTCATCGCCAGTAGGGATGTTGATTTTGAATGCTGCTTTTTCGTTAATCTTGGTGTACGTATTGGAACCGGTAAATGCCAATTTCACTTCGTCTTTTGTACCTTCTGGCTTGATCAGCACATCAGCGACCATCTTTTGATATACAGGGAAGTCGTTTTTGTCCAATGCGAAATCGATGTTGAATTGGTTAATTGTCAGAACATCTTTCAATTTATCCAAGTCTTTAGCCATTTCAGCCTGATCTGCTTCAGTGATCTTCAGATCTTCTTTAGCTTTGTCGATATCAGCCTGATCCATTTGCAGCATTTCACGATATTCCTCTTTGGACAGAATATCCAATACTTTAGGCATAGCTTTTGTTACCAGTACAGTAACTGCTTCTTTAACATTGTCATTATTCACCGAGAATTGTACAACTTGCTTCGCATCTACACCTTCAGGAAGTTTTGCATCTTTGGTGTCTAGATTTTTGAAGAATTTAGCTTGATCGTACTCGCTCAGCACTGCGTCCATAACTTCGTTGCTCAGCTTTTGCGTTTTGGCTGCGTCCATAGCATCCGGGTTCCATTCCGTACCCTCTTGCTCAGCCAGTTCTTTCAGGTCAAGTTCCAGGAATTTGCCTACAACGTTCTCCGGAATCGGGAAGAACGGAATATTCGGCACTTTCACATAGAGTTTCTCTGCCGTCATCACCATTGGGATGTTAAAGGTCATCCCCATGTCGCCTTTAAGTTCGATGCCAAGAGTCATCTCTGTCTGCATTGGCTCACTTTGGTATACACCCGTTACATTCAACTGAGCATCCTTCAGCATGCTCATAAACTGAGTCATAGTAGGATCAGTTTGTGAAGCATCCCCAGGTTTATAGCTCAATTCATTAATTGTAAAGTTGGAACTCATCTCATACGAAGTTAATTTGGAAGCATTGGCTGCAGCCGTCTTCAATGCCTCTTTTGGTTCCTGCTTGCTGCTACATGCTGTCAATGCCATAGATACGGTTAACAGCAACGTAAGAAGAAGCGCCCCCATACGTTTAGTCATTTTTGTCTCTCCTCTCGTGATAACCCCAAAAAAGTAATTCAATATCAATGATATACCATATCACCAGATACCGAAACCTAATTTGGGAAAAATGTGATCTTTCCTCTTTAAAATGGCTACAAAGACCTATGTCAGCTTTGGGAATAACCATGTGCCTGTCTTTATATATGTATGAATACGCAAAAGCCCCCTGTTAGGTAACAAGGGACTTTTGCGTGATTTGGTTTCTTCTATTAACCTTGGGGGTTCAAATGATCCACATGATTTTGATTTTTCACTTTTTTGGAACCGGATAATGGTTCCTGCATGGAAGTGCGTTTGGATGAATGATGATGCTGTTCGGATGCTTGCGCTTCCGGTACGGGAATTGTTTTTGGTTTGCTCATATTATTGCCCCCTCATCATTGTTAGGAATGGGATGGGTCCCTATCTTCCGTTTTGTCATGATTCAGTGCATCCTGATGACGGCGATCATTAATATCTTGCTGAATTTGCTGGGCATGATGACTGTTTACGGCAGGTTGCTCCAGATCATCGACTACATTTTGCAGGTTTTTGTCTACTCCCGCTTTGGCTTTAGTCAATTGATTTCACTCCTTCAAATTTCAGGCTATTATCTCGTCTGGGATTGTAACGACTGGGCGCATTCATGAATGTGCCGTGTATAATCGTGAGCCAGTTCCTGAATCGGTTCTGTACGCTCATCCGTCGTCCGTCCATCCCGTTCCACATCAATCAGCTGTACGCTGACTTCACGGGAATCGACATATGCACATTTGAAATCAAAAGAGTACATCTCGTGCCCTGCTGTAGCAATGTGTATCCGAATCGCCTGCTGATCGGCTTCATCGGCCATTACCTGAGCCTGGTCTCCAACATTCAGGACTTGAGGCAAACGTTCTTGCCAAGCCCCTACAAGCTCTGTCTGATCGATGTTTAACTCGCGGTTCATCTTACCACCTCCACTCCTATAAAGTGCGGCGATGAAGATGTTTTTATACATGTTAGCCCTATTCTAAATAAACGTTGTACTGTGCAACGTATATGTCGGTTACCAACCTGTATGCTCACTACGCCGGACAAACTCACAACGCAAAAAAGGACCCGAGCGAAATCGCTCGAATCCTTGTTATAAGTGTAGTATGGCGGAGAGGGTGGGATTCGAACCCACGTGGAGTTGCCCCCTAACGGTTTTCAAGACCGCCCCGTTATGACCGCTTCGGTACCTCTCCAGGGAAATTAACTTTTATAAACTTGCCACGAAAAGTATCATACCACATCTCGACATTATAATGCAACCTTTTTATATTAAAAATGATGATCCCGTATCAGACAACTGCTTCAGTTATACAAAACACTCCAATCCGCCATTCCAAAATGACGGATTGAATTTGTATTCCCTTTGATGAGGAAGGTTAGCTAACTCTTACTTAAGAGCGATGTGCAATCACACTTGCACCGCCCATATAAGGACGTAATGCTTCAGGAATGACAACCGTACCATCTTCCTGTTGATAGTTCTCCAGGATAGCAGCTACCGTCCGTCCAACGGCCAATCCTGACCCGTTCAATGTATGAACAAATTCCGGTTTGGCTTTTGGCTCTCTGCGGAAACGGATATTGGCACGACGTGCCTGGAAGTCTTCACAGTTGGAGCACGAAGAAATCTCACGATAAGTGTCGCTCTCAGGCAACCATACTTCAATATCATACGTTTTAGCTGAAGTGAAGCCCATATCTGCCGTGCACAAAGTCAGGACGCGATACGGCAAGCCCAACAATTGAAGCACACGCTCCGCATTTTGAGTCATTTGCTCCAGCTCTTCATATGAAGTCTCCGGAGTAGAGAGCTTGAGCAGCTCTACTTTGTTGAATTGATGCTGACGAATCAAGCCGCGTGTATCCCGTCCAGCTGAACCGGCTTCAGAACGGAAACAAGAGCTGTATGCCACGAAGTGCTTCGGCAATTGATCTACATTCAGAATCTCTTCGCGATGATAGTTCGTTACCGGAACTTCAGCAGTAGGAATCAGATAATATTCGGTATCTTTCAACTTGAACAGATCTTCTTCAAACTTGGGCAGTTGACCTGTTCCAAACAAGCTATCCCGATTAACGATGTATGGAGGCAGAATCTCTTCATATCCATGTTGATCGCTGTGAAGATCCATCATGAAGTTAATCAATGCACGTTCCAGACGTGCGCCTAATCCTTTATAAAAGGTAAAACGTGAACCTGTTACTTTGGCAGCCGCTTCAAAATCAAGAATATCGAGATCCTGCGCAATTTCCCAGTGTGCTTTTGGTGCAAAAGTAAATGACTTCGGCTCTTCCCAACGACGAATCTCAACATTGTCGTCTTCAGAAGCTCCAATTGGTACGCTTTCGTTAGGAATATTAGGAATCGCCATTGTGAGATCATTGATCTTTACTTCCAGTTCCCGAACTTCCTCGTCCATGGCTTTGATTCGATCAGAGACTTCACGCATCTCCACAATCAGATCATCAGCATTCTCACGATTCTTCTTCAGTCTAGCAACTTCCGCGGAGACTGTATTCCGACGACTCTTCAGTGTTTCACTCTCTTGAAGCAACTCCCGACGCTTGGCATCCATCTCGGTAAATCCAGCGATAAGATCCAGCGATTTGCCACGTTTAGTCAACGCTTCTTCTACACGTGCATACTCATTCCGCAATATTTTCACATCAAGCACGATATACCCCTCCTAAATAACCTCACAACGTGAAGCCTTATGTTAAATCCATTCTCAGAACTCTATTGTATACACCTTACTATATACTTATCGGAACCTGTAACCCAAAAAACAACCTATATCCCCCTTGTCACCCTCCGCTGCGATTCCCGCTATGAAGCAGATACAGGCAACATCAAGGCATCCGTTCAGATGCAACTGCCAACCAGTGGCCTTACACGGCCTCTGGGGAAGTGATCCGATGACCGGGAGATCATAGGTTGTACATCATGCATTATTTAGAGTCTACCGTGTGTTTGTAGGATCTGGCCATGTCTACAAAATAAGTATGCAGACGATAGTCATCCGTCAATTCCGGATGGTAGGAGCAAGCCAACAAATGTCCCTGACGAGCCGTAACAATCTCATCCTTGTATGTGGAGAGAACCTCCACCTGGTCTCCGACACTCTCAATCAAGGGCGCCCGTATAAATACAGCCCTTACCGTTTCCTCAATACCTTTGACTGGCAAATCCGTCTCAAAACTCTCTCTCTGCCGTCCAAATGCATTTCGGGATACTGTCATATCCATTAGCTCCAAATGAGCTTCTTCTTGCCCTGCAATGTGTTTAGCCATAACGATCAAGCCAGCACAGGTACCAAATACCGGTTTGCCCTCAGCAGCAAACGCCCGAATGGCATCCATAAACCCATACTTGCGCATCAGTTTACCGATCGTCGTGCTTTCCCCACCAGGAAGGATAAGACCATCCAAGTCTTCCAATTGCTGAACCTGTTTGATAGCTATACCTTCTGCTCCAGCACGTTCAATACTTCGAATATGCTCTGTGACAGCTCCTTGAAGTGCTAAAACGCCGATCTTCATACGCTCATTCCCCTTCTCTTACCAGCCACGATCTTGCATACGGTAAACGAACATTGTACTTTTTCACTTCATCATACGTGAATTCTAACTTGATATTTTACCGGAAAAATTGTAAATATACAATCCATCCGGTCGGAATAACTTGTATTTTGTCAATGATATGACCATGTAAGCAATAAAATCATGATCATACTCTTTCCATGAAGTCTGCTAAGGGTTAGAACAAGTTTTTGATTCCGTCAAAAAGATCCACGAAGAAATCCTTCACGGCACGGAAGAACAAACGGAACCATCCGCCTTTTTCAGCCTCTTCAGCAGTGATCAAGTTCACTGTTTTTTCCTGTGGCTCAATTCCATCTGCTTTATACGTGTACGTTACTGTACCAACCTTTGTACCTGCCTTGAGTGGTGCTACCAACTTGTCAGCCTCAGTTACGTTGGCTTTGAACGTCACATCCAGGTTCTGAGTACCTTTGGGTACAACGAAACTTACCGCATTATCTGTTACAACAGGAACGGTTGTTTCTTTCCCTTTTTTCAAAGGTACCGCTTCCCAGCCCGTCACTTTGGTCTTGCCTGCAACAGCCTGTTTCACTTCAAAGTTGTTAAATCCATAGTCCAATACCTTTTTAGTTTCTCTGAAACGTGCGGATTCCGAATCTGTGCCCATAACGACACTAATTAGACGCATACCGTTACGTTCTGCTGTACCTGTAAAGTTATTACCTGCGTTCGTGGTATGGCCTGTTTTCATTCCATCCAGACCTTCATAGGCATAGCTTTTGAAATTGGTTATATTTTTATTCGCTTCCAGCATCCAGTTGTAATTGATAATTGGAGCTTTATCATTGGGACGGAACTTATAGGATTGAATCGTTGTGAAATCTTTGTAGTCCGGGTGATCCATGATGATATATCGGCATAGAATTGCAGCATCCAGAGCGGACATCACCGTTTCCTTGTCTTCAGCTGGGCGGAAATCAGCAGGCATATCTGCTCGGTCGAGACCGGAAGAGTTGATGAAGAAGGTATCCTTCATGCCCATACGCTTCGCTTCATCATTCATCATTTTCACGAAAGCTTCTTCCGAACCAGCAACATGTTCAGCCAAAGCAACCGTAGCATCATTGGCAGAGCCAACAGCCATTGCAATATAGAGATCCTTAACTGTGTGCTGGTCACCTTCCGCGAGGAAAATTCGCGACCCGATACTTTGTGCAGCATTCTTTTTAACAGTTACAATATCGTCCCAGCCGAATTTACCTTGTTTGACCTGTTCTGCGACAATGTACTCTGTCATCATCTTGGTCATACTTGCAGGTGGCATCGCTTTATCCGCATCGACATTTAGTAGAATCTGTCCCGTTGATGCTTCCATTAGCACCGCTGATCTAACCTCAAGCCCAAGTGAGTCTACCCCAGGCACCTGTACGGCTTTCTCCGTCTTCGTTGTTGTTGCCGCAGCAGTTAGAACCTGACCGGAGTTATCCGCAGCAGCCATGACCGGCATGACTGCAGACATGCAAAGCATGTTAATTAGCATTACCGAGGCTACGCTCTTTTTGAGCATTTGGCGTTTCTTTTTATTCATGTGTTTGGCTTTCAATGATGAATACTCCCTTCGATCCAAAGCATTGTTAATTGCTTCAGTGCAGCTTATGCTGCGATTTTCTTGTTCCCCAACCTGCGTGTTTGATGTATGAGATGTGTGCTATATGCGCTGTATCGAACGAGCAATATTATTGCTCCTAAAGTTCGTTATCGATTGTCACTTAGTCCGCATTTTCCAAATGCTTATGTAAAAAAGGACGTCCGCGCTTCTGTTTAACTGGCAGCCTTTTCTGGCACTGCATTTGCTTTTCAAAAGCATGTTCATAGATTCACGTCAAATAGCCGCCGCAACGCCTTAATCCACCCTTGGATCGTCACCGCTTGTTCTATTCTATCACAGGGGTATCTGCAAAAAAAGACAGACCCGGTGAAAATCACCGAGCCTGCCCTGGAAATAATTAACTCTCTTCAGATTACAACGAGTAGTTAGGTGCTTCTTTGGTAATCTGTACATCATGGGGATGACTTTCGCGAAGTCCCGCACCTGTAATTCGGATAAAGCCTGTATCGTTACGAAGTTGCTCCAAGTTACTTGTACCACAGTATCCCATACCCGAACGCAGACCACCAATCAGTTGGTGGATCGTATCAGACAATGGTCCTTTGTAAGCGACACGACCTTCGATTCCTTCCGGAACCAGTTTCTTGTCATCATCTTGGAAGTAACGATCTTTACTACCTTGTTTCATTGCAGCCATTGAACCCATACCGCGGTATACTTTGTAGCTACGTCCTTGGAAGATTTCAGTTTCCCCCGGGCTTTCCGCTGTGCCGGCAAACAAACTTCCCAGCATCACCGCGTGTGCGCCTGCAGCCAGTGCCTTCGTAATTTCACCAGAATATTTAATTCCGCCATCCGCGATAATCGGAACTCCATATTCGCGTGCCACTGTTGCACAATCGTACACTGCAGTTACTTGAGGTACACCAATACCAGCAATAACACGTGTTGTACAAATCGAACCTGGACCAATACCCACTTTGACTACCGAAGCCCCTGCTTCGATCAGGTCACGAGTGGCAGCGCCAGTAGCGACGTTACCTGCAACGATGGTCAGGCTAGGGAAACGTTCGCGAAGCTGACGTACAGCTTCAATGATATTGATGTGGTGTCCGTGAGCCGAGTCTACCGTAATCAGGTCGACACCAGCTTGTACCAAAGCATCTGCACGTTCAAATGTATCTTTGGAAATACCAATTGCTGCACCAACCAACAAACGTCCTTGAGCGTCTTTGGCTGCATGAGGGAATTGAATGGCTTTCTCAATATCTTTAATCGTGATAAGACCTTTCAACGTGTTTGTCTCATCAACTAATGGAAGTTTCTCAATCTTGTGCTTCTGAAGGATACCTTCAGCTTCTTGCAGTGTAGTGCCAACAGGAGCGGTAACCAGATTCTCATGAGTCATGACTTCGCTAATTTTGATGCCGTAATCATGGATAAAACGCAAATCGCGATTAGTCAAAATACCAACCAGCTTCTGATCTCCTTCAATAATAGGTACACCAGAGATCCGATATTTCGCCATTACTGCTTCCGCATCAGATACCAGATGATCTGCCGTCAGTGAGAATGGATTCGTAATAACACCACTCTCCGAACGTTTAACACGATCTACTTCTTCTGCCTGTTGTTCAACTGACATATTTTTATGGATAATACCGATGCCGCCTTCACGTGCAATGGCAATAGCCAATGTCGCTTCAGTTACTGTATCCATACCCGCACTGATCAAAGGGATATTTAGCTTTACAGTATCGCTCAAACGAATAGATACATCTACTTCTTTAGGCAGTGTCTCGGATTTCCGTGGCACTAGCAATACATCATCAAAGGTGAGGCCTTCCTTACCAAATTTATCTTCCCACACGCAAGTGTTCCTCCTTATGTTTGCTCAGCTTTACGGTCCAAAACCCGAAGATTCCAGGCTGTATTTTACGCCGAAAATACGTTTTCTGAAAAATTTATTATTGCCATCTTAGCAAAGCGATATTTAGACTGTCAAGGAAAAGTACTTGGTTATATCAGGTGTATTGCCTGATGAACACAACTGTTTTTCCAGAGCGGACAAGTCTATTTATTACGCAAAAAAACGTCAATTCGTATCGAATAACGTTAATTTTATACATCCTATTGTGCTGATAAATTACCAAATTCAATCTGTATTTCAATCCCAAACTGCTTAATAAATCTATATAATAAAAACCACCACCGAATAACATCGGCAGTGGTTCTTCGCTTGGCGGCGTCCTACTCTCCCAGGACCCTGCGGTCCAAGTACCATCGGCGCTAGAGGGCTTAACGGTCGTGTTCGGGATGGGTACGTGTGGAACCCCTCCGCCATCGCCACCAAACGCATAGCTGTGCTTACATTTCAGAGATCGTTCTCTGAAAACTAGATTCGAAACGAAACATGCGATTTATCACTTGCTAATTGGATAAGCCCTCGACCGATTAGTACTGGTCAGCTCCATGCATTGCTGCACTTCCACCCCCAGCCTATCTACCTCGTCG
>NZ_JACYVQ010000018.1:0-63400 GCF_014842675.1 Paenibacillus sp. CFBP 13594 | reverse complement strand
ATGGTACTTGGACCGCAGGGTCCTGGGAGAGTAGGACGCCGCCAAGCGAAGAACCACTGCCGATGTTATTCGGTGGTGGTTTTTATTTGTTTATTTAAGGGGATGCGAAAGCATCTCTTATTTGACTTTGTAAGAATCCTCTGACACACTCTAAGGGGTACATATATCACATATCAGGCTATGATTTGGATTGATAATAACTCTAGCGAATGGGGTGTAGGACAACATGGAAATTCAGAAATTGACGGTAGATGATTTTGAACCAGCGATGGCACTCTCCGAATATGCTTTTCAGGTGGTAATGAATGATGAACAAAAAGAAAAGCGGCGGAGTCAGTTTTCGTCACAAGATATATGGGGTGTATATGAGGACGGGCAGCTAGGAGCCAAACTTCACATCATTCCTTTTCACACCTATATTCATGGCAGAGCGTTCGAGATGGGCGGTATTGCGGGTGTAGCCACCTGGCCAGAGTATAGACGCAAAGGCTGGGTAGCGGGTCTACTGAAGCATGCGTTGGAAGAAATGAATCGCAACAAACAGAGCATATCATTCTTGCATCCATTCTCTTTTGGTTTCTATCGGAAGTATGGATGGGAGACGTATGTTGAATTTAAACGTTATAAAGTACCTACAGCTCATTTGCCTATGAAAAAAGCGACACCTGGAACAATTCGGCGTGGGGATCCGGGCCTCAGCATATTAAAGGAAGTATACAGTGCTTATGCTGAGCGTTATAACGGAACTCTGGTTCGGGATGATGCAAGGTGGGAGAATTCAGTTCTGGTTAATGGAAGCAGCCAGAAGGCTGTATATTACGATGAAGCTGATGCAGCACAAGGTTATCTTTTATATGAGGTTAAGGAAAATAAGTTTACTATTAAAGAGATCATCTATCTGAACGAAGAGGCTAGGCAAGGACTGTGGACCTTCATTGCTAACCATGATTCCATGATCGAGGAAGTTACGTTGCAGGCACCTGCCAGTGATACACTTGCCTTCCAATTGGATAACCCGAGGATTCAGCAGGAGATTGTACCTTATTTTATGGCGCGTATCGTTAGTGTGGAGCAGTTTATATCCCAGTATCCCTTTGCAAATCAGGACTCACCGTTGCAGATTGTTCTTCAGGTAGAAGATGCACACGCTCCATGGAATGAAGGGGTATGGCAATTAAACGTGGCAATGAACGGAACAGCGTCCATATGGAAAACTTCGGAACCAATTACTGATGATCAGACCATTAAGGTGGATATTCAATCCCTTACCGCAGTGCTGATGGGGTATCGCAGACCAACGGAAATGGCACGGATCGGAAGAATTCACGGACCAGAAGCAGCAATCAAGGCTTTGGAACAAGTGATTCCTGAACGGGAAACCTATTTGCTCGATTTCTTCTGATGACTATTCCCACTGCTCCATTTAACTTGATTAGCTTATATAGAAATACGGCGTGATTGAAAGACAAATGGACTTCTCCAGCAATTTTGGGGAGGTTTTTTTGTGTCTGGGGAATATTTCGTGTAAAATCGTAAAAAATGAATAGTGACCCCACTTGGCAAAACCACAAAATATGCTATAATGGTTATAAAGTCAAAGAAAGTCAAAGTCAACTAAAGGTTTAATACTTAAGTAGCTTTCTTTCTACAATCTGATGCATGATCGCCAATATACGGGATTCATCTCATCGGAGGATCAAGGGAATATTAAAGGACCTTCGTGCTTCCTTCGCTCTCCTATTGACACCTGTGGAAGCAAGATTCGCTGTTTCCCTGATTGGTTAAATGGGTAGAGAAGGTGTACTCTGTGGGGGCGTGTGGGTCCTTATTGACTTAACGTTTCAGACAGTGGAGGATGATTGGATGCGTAATATCTCTGATATTATCGAACGATATCTGAAGAGTATTTTGCATGAAAGTCCCGAAGGAATGGTTGAAATTCAGCGTAATGATCTGGCAGATCAATTCTCATGTGTACCTTCCCAGATCAATTATGTCATCAGCACACGTTTTACACTCGAGAAGGGATACCTGGTAGAGAGTAAACGCGGCGGTGGTGGTTATGTTCGCATACAGCGTATTGAATTACCGGCCCAATCAGCTCTGCATAATCATTTGCACCATAGTATTGGTGAAGAGATCGGGCAGACAGCTGCCGAAGGTCTGATCTATCAATTGGAAGAAGCGCGCTTCTTGAGCAAGCGGGAAGCCGGGTTGATGCGAGCTGCTGTATCTAGAGAGGTTATATTAGTCAAACTTCCTTACCGGGATCAAATTCGTGCCAGAATGTTGAAGGCGATGTTAATATCTTTGCTCGGTAAATGAAAACTATCGGGGTCAAAGGAGGTACATCAATATGCTGTGCCAAGAATGCAATAAACGTCCGGCGACACTTCATTTCACGAAAATCGTAAATGGGGAGAAGACGGAATTCCATATTTGTGAGTCATGTGCCCGTGAAAAAGGGGAAATGATCCCTGGAACAGCAGGTGGGTTTTCCATTCACAACTTGTTGTCCGGATTGCTTGATTTTGATCCAGCCAGCAAAAGTGGATCGGCAGGAACACCACCTGCAAAAGCACTTCAATGTGAAGAGTGTGGTATGACGTACGCACAATTTAGCAAGATAGGCCGGTTCGGCTGCAGTTCATGTTATAAATATTTTGACAGCCGTCTGGATCCTTTGTTCAAGCGGGTTCACGGTAATACGTCCCATGTAGGCAAAGTGCCTGCACGAGCTGGTGGTCGCATCAAGGTGAAACGGCAAATCGCTGATCTGAAGCGGGAGCTCCAGGAGAGTATCGCGCAAGAGGAATTTGAAGAGGCGGCCCAGATCCGTGACCAGATCAGAGGACTTGAAAAAGGAATAGCTCAGGAGTAAAGTTTGTCATGAGTAGGAGGGATGCGTAATGCCTAATCTGCGCTTTACAGAGAAGGCGCTCAGCGACTGGATGCGCAGTGATGCGGCTGATTCCGAAATCGTCATTAGCAGCCGTGTCCGGATTGCACGCAACCTTCAGCATGTTCCGTTTCCGATGCTGGCTTCCAATGAGCAATCGGAAGAGGTGCTGAATAAGCTGAGCGAAGTACTTCAATACGATGACGTTCATGCCTTTGGGGATTTTCATACGTTGGATCTGATCGATATTGACGAACTCGACAAACGGGTGCTGGTGGAGAAACACCTCATCAGTCCAAGTCTTGCGAATGAATCCAGGAATGGTGCGGTTATTCTCAGTGAGGATGAGTCTGTCAGTATTATGATTAACGAAGAGGATCATCTTCGTATCCAGTGCCTCTATCCGGGGTTCCAGGTGAAGGAAGCCTGGGAGAAAGCTTCCGCAATAGATGATGCTTTTGAAGCGCACGTGGATTATGCTTTTGATGACCGCAGAGGATACTTAACCAGCTGTCCTACTAATGTAGGTACAGGTGTAAGAGCATCGGTTATGATGCACTTGCCTGCCCTGGTGATGACACAGCAGATTGGCCGCATTTTAACCGCAGTTTCCCAAGTAGGATTAACTGTAAGGGGGATATACGGTGAAGGTAGCGAGGCGATGGGTAACCTGTTCCAGATCTCGAACCAGATTACATTGGGACAGACCGAACAGGAAGTCATCGAGAACCTGCATGGTGTTGTGTTACAGATGATAGGTCATGAGCGTACAGCCAGAGAACGGTTAATGACCGACTCCAGACTTCGGATTACGGATCGGGTCATGCGTTCTTACGGCATATTGTCTCATGCAGCTATTGTTGATTCCAAGGAAGCTGCACAGCGCTTATCGGATGTACGCCTTGGCGTGGATCTCGGCTTGTTGGATGGACTGTCCATCACGGTAATGAATGAGTTGAATGTGATGACACAGCCGGGATTTTTGCAGAAAACATTCGGGGAAGATATGCGCACAGATGAGCGAGATATCTACCGAGCTCAGTTGATTCGTGATACGATCAATGCAGCGAAGCAGTCCTAGTTTAGCCTGATTTTGTATTGAAATATGGTTTCATGCCGCATTGCGGCTTTTATATAATAAGGCATGTACAAATGCCAAATGACTTTATTCGCAGCACGGCTGCAAACAAAAATGATATGAAGAATACGACGGTTATTTCATTACATGACCTCGTTTTATCCAAAACCATGGAGGTGCAGGAGATATGATGTTTGGAAGATTTACGGAACGGGCCCAAAAGGTGCTCGCACTCGCGCAGGAAGAAGCTGTCCGTCTCGGTCATAATAACATCGGTACTGAGCATATTTTGCTCGGCCTCATTCGTGAAGGCGAAGGTATCGCAGCCAAAGCACTGATCGGCCTGGGACTCGGATTGGAAAAAATTCAGGATGAAGTAGAAACGCTGATTGGCCGTGGCCAAGAGCAACCTACCAACATTGCATATACGCCACGTGCGAAAAAAGTAATTGAACTATCTATGGATGAAGCTCGAAAATTGGGCCATACCTATGTAGGCACAGAGCATATCCTGCTCGGATTGATTCGTGAAGGCGAGGGTGTTGCAGCACGTGTGCTCAATAACCTGGGAATTAGCCTGAACAAAGCACGTCAACAAGTGCTGCAATTGCTTGGCAGCAGTGAAGCTGTATCCAGCCATAATGGCACACCTGCCAATGTAAGCACACCAACGCTAGACAGTCTGGCACGTGACCTCACGGCTTATGCGAGAGAGAACAACCTGGACCCAGTCATTGGGCGTAGTAAAGAAATTGAACGTGTCATCCAGGTGCTCAGCCGTCGTACCAAGAACAACCCGGTATTGATCGGTGAGCCAGGTGTAGGTAAAACAGCGATTGCTGAAGGCCTTGCACAAAAAATCATTGCAAATGAGATTCCGGAAACATTGCGCGACAAACGTGTAATGACCCTAGATATGGGTTCTGTAGTCGCTGGAACCAAATATCGTGGTGAGTTCGAAGATCGTCTGAAAAAAATCATGGATGAGATTCGCCAAGCAGGTAACATTGTCCTGTTTATCGACGAATTGCATACCTTGATTGGCGCAGGCGGAGCTGAAGGTGCCATCGATGCTTCTAACATTTTGAAACCGGCTCTGGCTCGTGGAGAATTGCAATGTATCGGTGCGACAACACTGGATGAATATCGTAAATACATCGAGAAGGATGCAGCGCTTGAGCGTCGATTCCAACCGATTACTGTAGATCAGCCTTCTCCGGAAGAAGCGATTCAAATCTTACATGGCTTGCGTGACCGTTATGAGGCGCATCACCGTGTGAAAATTACGGACGAAGCAATTGTGCAGGCGGTTAAACTGTCTGACCGTTACATTACAGACCGTTTCTTGCCAGACAAAGCGATTGATCTGATTGATGAAGCGGGTTCCAAAGTAAGATTGAACTCTTACACGATCCCACCAAACCTGAAACAACTGGAAAGCCGTCTGGAAGATATCCGTAAGGAAAAAGACGCTGCAGTTCAAAGTCAGGAGTTCGAAAAAGCAGCAGCTCTGCGTGATACGGAACAAAAAATTCGTGAAGAGCTGGATGTAACGAAGAACCAGTGGAAAGAGAAACAAGGTCGCACCGATTCCGAGGTTACTCCTGAGGATATCGCACAAGTGGTAGCCAGCTGGACAGGAATCCCTGTGAACCAACTGAAAGAAGAAGAGACACAGCGTCTGATGAATCTGGAGTCTATTCTACATGAACGTGTCATCGGTCAGGATGAGGCAGTGAAGTCTGTCAGCCGTGCGGTTCGTCGTGCTCGTGCAGGACTTAAAGATCCGAAACGTCCGATGGGTTCATTCATTTTCCTCGGTCCTACAGGGGTAGGTAAAACAGAACTTGCTCGTGCTCTGGCTGAAGCGATGTTCGGCGATGAAAATGCAGTAATCCGGATTGATATGTCCGAGTATGGTGAGAAGCACTCGACTTCCCGACTTGTCGGAGCGCCTCCAGGATATGTTGGGTACGAAGAAGGTGGCCAGCTGACAGAGAAAGTTCGTCGCAAACCATATTCCGTAGTCCTGCTCGATGAAATCGAGAAAGCACATCCAGAAGTATTCAATATCTTGTTACAAGTGCTTGAGGATGGTCGACTGACGGATTCCAAAGGTCGCGTCGTTGACTTCCGCAATACGCTGATCATTCTAACATCCAACGTGGGTGCCGAAGCGATCAAACGTAACTCTACACTGGGCTTCACTGCAGTTGTAGATGCAGGAGCGGATTATGACAACATGAAGGGGAAAGTGATGGATGAGCTGAAGAAAAGCTTCCGTCCAGAGTTCCTTAACCGGATTGATGAAATTATCGTGTTCCACTCACTCGAAGAAAAACACATCGCTGAAATTGTTACGCTTATGAGTGAAGAACTTCGTAAACGACTGCTCGAACATGAGGTCGATTTCGAACTCACTGATAATGCCAAGTCTTTTCTTGCGAAGTCAGGCTTTGATCCAGCTTACGGTGCGCGTCCGCTTCGTCGGGCGATCCAAAAGCATATTGAGGACAAATTGTCCGAAGAGTTGCTCACAGGTAACGTAACCAAAGGGGATTCATTGCTCATCGACGAAGAGAACGGTGCACTGTCTGTTACGAAAAAAGACGTGGTCGTTCCGTCCAATGAGGAAATCGAAACCAAATAATATACATCAAGCTTTGGAGTGAGCTTCAGCTTGTATTAATCCTTATTCCATAATCAAATCCTTCTCGGCTTCGGCCGGGGAGGATTTTTTGCACTTTGGACAGAAGACGGACATGATTATGTCAGGAACATGTGTAAAGTTTGCGATAATCCTTTACGAAAAATCTCAAACAATGGTAAACTTTTAGTAACCCTGCACGTCAGGGAGTTTGGGTGAAATTCGTCGAATAATGCAAAATGCTGTTATAAAACTAAATTATAGGAGTGCTGAAGTGGCCAAAGTTAAAACCAAGTTTCAATGTACGGAATGCGGCTATGAAGCCCCCAAGTGGTACGGTAAGTGTCCGGGTTGTCAGTCATGGAATTCAATGGTGGAAGAAACAGAGACGGTGGTCAAAACACAAGGGAGAAATTCTCCTCTGTTTGACAGTAAAGATAAACCGCTTCCTATCATAGATATAGATAGCGGTCAGGAACCGCGTGTACAGACTGGAATCGGAGAGTTGAACCGGGTATTGGGTGGCGGAATTGTTCCGGGTTCACTCGTTCTGGTGGGCGGAGATCCGGGTATCGGTAAATCAACGTTGATGTTGCAGACGTCCCATGCTTTGACGCATTCGGGTTTGCGTGTGTTATATGTTTCCGGTGAGGAATCAGTCAAGCAGACTAAATTGCGGGCAGACCGCCTCGGGGCACTCTCTGCCGAGTTGTATGTATTGTGTGAAACCAATATGGAACGCGTAGAGGAAGCGGTGGATCAGATCCAGCCGCATTTTCTGGTCATCGACTCCATTCAGACGGTATATCTTCCCGAAGTTACCAGTGCGCCGGGTAGTGTAGCACAGGTAAGGGAATGTACGTCAAGGTTCATGCGGATTGCCAAAGGCAGAGGCATTGCAACGGTTCTTGTGGGGCATGTTACCAAAGAAGGTGCCATTGCCGGTCCACGTATGTTAGAACATATGGTGGATTGCGTGCTTTATTTTGAAGGAGAACGGCATCATACGTATCGCCTGCTGCGTGCGGTGAAGAACCGTTTTGGTTCCACCAATGAGATTGGTATTTTTGAAATGGGTGAGGATGGACTTCGTGAGGTGGGCAATCCATCCGAACTCTTTTTGTCGGAACGTCCACTGGGTGTAGCAGGTTCAACGGTAGTTGCCAGTATGGAGGGTACACGCCCTCTGCTCGTGGAATTGCAGGCGTTGATCTCAACCACCCATTTCCCTTCTCCCCGCCGTATGGCAACAGGGGTAGATCTGCATCGATTAAATCTGATCATTGCAGTGCTGGAGAAACGAATGGGGATGTTCTTACAGACCCAGGATGCGTATCTGAACGTGGCTGGTGGAGTACGATTGGATGAGCCCGCTGTAGATTTGGCGGTTGCCGTCAGCATTGCATCCAGTTTGAGAGATGTACCGACCAAGCCGGACGACGTCATCTTTGGCGAGATCGGTCTGACAGGTGAAGTTCGAGCCGTATCACGGGCCGAACAACGAGTGAAGGAAGCCGCAAAGTTGGGCTTCAAACGAGTCATTTTACCGGAAAAAAGCTTAAAGGGCTGGAAACATCCTCGCGGGATACAACTGATCGGTGTGAATACCGTGGCAGATGCACTAGCGGTTGCTTTAGATTAGGGGGCATAACAAGATGAAAGATATGAGCCAACTGGATAATATGAATGAGTTGTTAAGGCTGATCGCACCAGGTACACCTTTCCGCGAAGGTCTGGAAAATGTGCTGCGCGCCAAGACGGGCGCACTGCTTGTTGTAGGATACAGCCCTGAAGTCATGGAAGTGGTGGACGGGGGATTCTCGATTAACTGTGATTTCTCCCCAAACTACCTGTACGAACTCGCCAAGATGGATGGTGCCATTATTCTTAGCGAAGATTTGAAGCGTATTCTTTACGCCAATACCCAGTTAATCCCGGATTCATCTATCTCTTCATCAGAGACGGGGATTCGTCACCGGACGGCAGAGCGTGTAGCAAAGCAAACGGGTAAATTGGTCGTATCCATATCACAGCGTCGGAATATCATTACCTTGTATCAGGGAACACTTCGTTATTCCCTCAAGGAAATCGGGGTTATTTTGACCAAAGCGAATCAAGCGATTCAAACCCTGGAGAAATACAAAGCGGTATTAACACAGTCTCTTACGAATCTGAGTGCCTCTGAATTTGAGGAACTGGTGACGATTCCTGAAGTGGTTAATGTGATTCAGCGTACCGAAATGGTGATGCGGATCAAAACGGAGATCAAACGATACATTCATGAACTCGGGAATGAGGGACGACTCATCTCCATGCAAATGGAAGAGCTCGTGGGTACAACGGAAGAAGAAGCTTGGTTATTGTATAAAGACTATGCCCGTGACGACAGTGATGACAAAATCCGTGAAATTATCGTGGGACTGAAAAGATTGTCGGACGATGAGTTGTTGGATGCACATCATATTGTCCGTCTGCTCGGCTATCCTTCATCGGCGGCCACTTCAGAGGATTCGGTTGCACCTCGCGGATACCGGGTATTAAATAAGATCCCCCGCCTGCCCAATGTCATTATCCATAACCTGGTGGATCAATTCGAACAATTGCCTCATGTTATTATGGCTACAATTGAAGAACTGGACGAAGTGGATGGTATTGGTGAAGTTCGTGCCCGGACCATTAAGGAAGGCCTCAAACGTTTGCAGGAGCAAATGTTTATCGACAGACAGATGTAAGGGTTTGCCTATATAAAGGCTTGAAATGGATGAGGTGAAACAACGATGCTAACCAGATTCATTCCGAATCTCTTTACCCTGGGTAATCTGTTTCTTGGAATGATGGCAATTTTGCTTGCGATTGATGGAAATTACAGTTTGGCTGCCATTATGGTCATTGTAGCGATGCTGCTTGATGGTCTGGATGGCCGAGTGGCACGTGCACTTAATGCCCAAAGTGAATTCGGTAAGGAACTTGATTCCTTGTCTGACATGGTTTCCTTTGGTGCAGCACCAGCTCTGATCATATTTATGGTGTCGTTTCAAGAGTCGATGCCGATCCTCGCCTGGATTGCAACAGCGGCTTTTCCGATCTGTGGAGCCATTCGTCTTGCACGGTTTAACGTTCGTCCGGGTATTCCTGGATACTTCACAGGTCTGCCGATACCGGCAGCCGGCGGGGTACTGGCCACACTGTCCTTGTTCAATAAGGATATTGGCCCGGTTAGCATGATGATTGCTACATTGCTGTTATCGTATCTGATGGTGAGTTCGCTTAAATATCCCAATTTCAAAAAGGTCGGTTTGCCACGAAAGGCAATCTGGATTGCACCATGGGTTGTGTTATTTGCCATAGCCGTAGCCGTTATTTTCCCGGAGCAGTTATCCAAATTGATCTTTATTCCGTTGGTGTTATACGCCCTGTATGGAATGAAGCATAATGTGCGAACAGCGGCCTCACGTAGTCGGGCGAAAAAGCGCAAGGATGAGAAATCTTCCCGTCCTTCCGATCGTTAAGTCGCCTCGGGGACAGACACTATATAAAGAAAGCACGTACTCTCCTGAACTGGAGAATGCGTGCTTTTTGTTTATTCAGATCTATTTACGGTAAAAGAAACCCTTGCGAACGACATACATATCTTCTTACGACAGATTAAACATCCCTAACGTTGAACACTTCTGTGATTCGTGATTTACGACCTCTTCCATGTTAATGTCCAGCAGATTGCAGAGAGCCGACATGTAGAACAGGTTCCGCCCTAGCTCAGAGCTGATGACCTCTCTGCAGTTCTCACACAACTCACCTTCCACATGCGTTTCCAGCAGGCCCTTGGTTTGAGCGATATCGCTCTCCGGGGCATATTTCTGCTTGGTGGCGTGCAGCTCGATGCAGCCGCATTCGGTAATGGCTTTGGACACGGCACGGTTAACAGACGCTCCGGCTTGTCCCGTTTTGGACAGTACATCAATCAGGCTGCGATGACGCAACAACAGTTCAGAAACTTGATCCTGGAAAGCCTGTAAACTTAGCGTACTCATTTTGCCACTCACCTCGGGATATGAATTGAATTCATTATATGCCAATAATTTACCTACTTTCAACTGACGATTGCAACATTTCCAAAAAGTTCTTCCAGATGGGATTAGCAATTCAGGAATTGGATCATACTGGATATAAAGATCAAGATACATTGAAGGAGGTGCAGGGACTAATGTGGAAAAAAGGCATTTTAACTTTTACAGGATTGTGCGGTGCATGGTTCGGCTACACGGCATATCATCTGGCAGGAAAATCGGTCCCATGGATGGCGGAGTGGATTCAGTCAGCAGGATTACTGGGAGCTGGTATATCAACGCTGCTGGGAGCTGTAATGTTTATGGCTGTATGTAATATTGGTGGAACATTGATGGCAGACAGGTTGCATAGTGGAATTGACTCATTGGCAAAAGTACCTATGAACGAATTGGCTGCAGGTGCCGCAGGTACAGTTGCAGGATTGCTCGTGGCCTTGTTACTTTACCCTGTTGTGGGATGGATGGGGACGGCAGGAGAAGTGCTGCAAGTGGCGCTGACAGTGATTAGTGCTTATTCCGGTTATACCCTTGCCATGGCGAAGAAAGACGACCTGGGGGCCTTCTGGATGTCTGGACGATGGGGTCATCCCGAGGTGGACGAGGACAGACGGATGGAAGAACATAAAATTCTGGATACCAGTGTTATTATCGATGGGCGTATCGCTGATATATGCAAAACCGGATTTATTGAAGGCACGATCGTAATTCCGGAATTTGTTCTGGAGGAGTTACAGCATATTGCTGATTCATCGGATCTGCTCAAGCGGAACAGAGGACGGCGTGGACTGGACATTTTGAACAAAATCCAGAAGGAACTTGATGTAAAAGTCCTGATCTACGAGGTGGATTTCGAGGAAATCTCCGAGGTGGACAGCAAACTGGTTAAACTGGCAAAAGTGCTTCAGGGAAAAGTGGTCACCAATGACTTTAACCTGAACAAAGTGTGCGAACTCCAGGGTGTATCTGTGTTGAACATTAATGATCTCGCCAATGCGGTTAAGCCGGTTGTTCTGCCAGGTGAGGAGATCATGGTGCAGATCATCAAGGATGGCAAGGAGCATGGTCAAGGTGTAGCTTATCTGGATGATGGCACAATGATCGTTGTGGAAGGCGGACGCGAGTATATCGGCATGATGATGGAAGTGCTGGTGACCAGTGTGTTGCAGACTTCAGCAGGACGAATGATTTTTGCCAAGCCGAAACTGTTGGAAAAAGCCCAATAAAGCGGTATGATGGGTAGTGTATCGTTGAATGATATTGTATATCTTTGGACGATAAACTGACAGACAAGGCAGGGATTGCAGCATGGATAAAGGGTGGGGCGTTGTCATTGTGGCAGCAGGTCGCGGAACCCGGATGGGGACGACCGAGAGCAAACAGTTTCTGTTGCTGCAGGACAAGCCCGTTTTCATACATACGCTTGAGGTATTTGCTGCGCTGGACGAGATCCGCGAGATGGTGCTGGTCACAGGAACCGCAGATGTTGAACGTTGCCAGGATTGGGTAAAAGAATACCAACTGGATTCACGTGTCCGTGTTATCCCGGGAGGGAAAGAGAGACAACATTCTGTCCATAAAGGCCTTGAGGCACTTGGGACGGATTGGGTTCTCGTTCACGACGGGGTACGTCCTTTTGTAAACCATGAGCAGATCAAGGGATGCATGGCGGCCGCCATAGCCGGTAATGGAGCAGCTGTACTTGCGGTTCCCGTGAAGGATACGATCAAACAAGTGAATGCGGAAGGAGTCGTTACGGCGACGCCAGACCGCAGCAGTCTGTGGAGCATTCAAACCCCGCAGGCTTTTCGTCTTTCTTCCCTGCTCTCCGCCTACGAATCAGCCGAGCAGGACGGATTTCTGGGGACAGATGATGCCATGCTGGCTGAACGTCAGGGAATGTCGGTCAAGGTTGTGGAAGGCAATTATACCAATATCAAATTAACAACGCCGGAAGATTTGCAATATGCTGCGTTTTTGCTGGGGGGAGAGAAGAAGCGATGATACGTGTAGGACAGGGATTTGATGTACATCAGCTGGTAGAGGGACGCCCGTGTATTATTGGCGGAGTAACGATTCCTTATGAAAAAGGACTGCTGGGTCACTCGGACGCAGACGTGCTGTTGCACGCGATTAGTGATGCCATTTTGGGTGCGCTGGCACTCGGGGATATTGGCAAGCATTTCCCGGATACCGATCCGGAATTCAAAGATGCCGACAGCCTGAAATTGCTGGAGCATGTATGGCAGCTTGTGAAGGATCGCGGTTATAAGTTGGGGAATATTGACTCAACGATTATTGCCCAAAAGCCGAAGATGGCTCCTTACATCCCACAGATGGCTGAGGTTATTGCCAAGGCACTGGAAGCGGATGTAACACAGGTGAACGTGAAAGCAACCACAACAGAGCAACTGGGATTCCCTGGACGGGGAGAGGGCATTGCCGCTCAGTCCGTTGTTTGCCTTGTACGTGTGTGATATCATCAATAAATTAGTGACGGAGGGGATCATATGAGCACGGATATTCGTGTGCGTTACGCGCCGAGCCCAACGGGACACCTGCATATCGGGAATGCCCGTACGGCGCTGTTTAACTATTTATATGCCAAACATAATAACGGTAAATTCATTATTCGTATTGAAGATACGGACGTGAAACGGAATATTGCCGGTGGTGAAGAAAGTCAACTGAAATACCTGAAATGGCTCGGAATTGAGTGGGACGAAAGTATTGACGTGGGCGGAGAATACGGACCATACCGTCAAACGGAACGTCTGGACCTCTATCGTAAATATACGCAGGAATTGCTGGATAAAGGTCTGGCTTACCGTTGCTTCTGCACGGAAGAAGAATTGGAGCAAGAGCGCGAGGAACAGTCAGCACGTGGAGAAACACCGCGTTATTCTGGCAAACACCGTGACCTGACTCCAGAGCAAATTAGTGCGTTTGAAGCGGAAGGCCGTGTAGCGAGTATTCGTTTCCGTGTGCCGGAAGAGCGCACATATACGTTTGATGATATGGTTAAAGGCACAATCTCGTTCAACAGCAAGGAATCCGGTGACTTCGTCATTGTGAAAAAAGACGGCATTCCCACATACAACTATGCCGTTGCTGTGGATGATCACTTGATGAAGATCTCCCACGTCCTGCGTGGGGAAGATCACATCTCGAACACGCCGCGTCAACTGATGATCTATGAAGCGCTTGGCTGGGAGCCGCCGCAATTCGGCCATATGACGCTGATCGTGAATGAAAATCACAAGAAGCTGAGTAAACGGGATGAATCCGTTATTCAGTTTATTGAGCAGTATGATCAGCTCGGCTATTTGCCTGAAGCGATGTTTAACTTCATTTCCCTGCTTGGCTGGTCGCCGGAAGGGGAAGAAGAGATCTTCTCGCAAGAGCAGCTGATCTCCATTTTTGATACGAAACGCCTGTCCAAGAGCCCGGCGGTATTTGATACCCACAAGCTGGCTCACTTGAACAACCACTATATCAAACATGCTGACCCGGAACGGATTGCCGAAATGGCCATTCCGCATCTGCAAAAGGCTGGACGTATTTCTTCCGAGCTGTCTGCTGAACAAAAAGAATGGGCTTATACTCTGGTACACCTGTACCAGGAGCAAATGAATTCTGCCTCTGATATTGTCGAATTGTCGGAAGTATTCTTCCGTTCCAATCTGGAGCTTGAAAGTGAAGGAGAAGCAGTGCTTGCGGAGGAGCAGGTGCCAACCGTACTGAAGGCATTTGCGGATAAAGTACAGGCAAGCGAAGAGTTTACTCCGAGCAAAATGGCTGCATTGATCAAGGAAGTACAGAAAGAAACCGGCTTTAAGGGCAAACAGCTCTTTATGCCAATTCGTGTAGCCTTGACTGGACAGACACATGGACGGGATCTGAACCAAACGATCGTACTTCTGGGTCGGGATACGGTGATCGAACGTTTGCTTGCACAAGTAAAATAATCTTAGTTGAGGACATTCCATTTATTTGGAATCTGAACGCAGTCTATGAAGTATGGATTACGTAGGAGGCTGTTGTCAGTCTGAGGCCTTTTCGCTATAATAACAACACAACGAATAATTGATATGATTTATCTAATAGAACAGCAAAGATCGGGAGAAGTAGACTGACCCGGACAGATTCAGAGAGGATGGTCCCGTGGCAAAGAAAGATTTCTTTGGTTGCGGTGGCTGTGAGCCATCCACTGTCCATCAGTCGAAATGCACCCGTGAGCTGCATAGCCGAATCCAGCCCCGCCTTTGTCGATCATGACATGGGAAAACGTTAGGATAGGTTGTGACGATTGGTTTCCGTTACCAAACCGCTTGAGGGCTCATTCTATTTAAGAATGGACCGAGCAGAGTGGGACCGCGATAAACGCCTCTGCAGCTAAATGCTGCAGGGGCGTTTTTTGTTTAGGCGAGTGTGCAGTACACTACCAAGGAACGCGCCGTCCGGTAAGCCGGAGGACGGGAACCTGAACAAGAGGGGAACGAGCATGTTCAAGAAGATCAGATCAGATATCCAGGCGGTGTTTGAGAACGATCCGGCAGCCCGGGGATGGTTTGAAGTGGTATTTACCTACTCAGGGCTGCACGCGATATGGGCACACCGGATTGCACATTTTTTATACAAACGAAGATGGTTCTCGTTCGCCAGGTTCATTTCACAGGTAAGTCGATTCATGACAGGAATTGAGATACATCCTGGAGCTACGATCGGAAATCGGTTGTTTATTGACCATGGAATGGGCGTCGTTATTGGGGAAACATGTGAGATTGGCGATGATGTTGTTATCTATCAGGGGGTTACCCTGGGCGGAACAGGGAAAGAAAAAGGAAAGAGACATCCGACCATTGGCAATAATGTGGTTATCTCATCTGGAGCCAAAGTGCTGGGTTCATTTAGCGTGGGGGATCAAAGCAACATTGGGGCAAACTCCGTTGTGCTTAAGGAGGTCCCTTCCAATAGCACCGTGGTAGGTATACCGGGCAGAATTGTTAAACAGGATGGCCGACGGGTAGATCGCCTCAGTCAGCAATTGCCCGATCCGGTCGTTGACTCCTTGCGCAGTATGCAAAAAGAACTTGAACGATTGCAGAAAGAAGTACGTACACTACAGAATGCCCGTGAAAATGAGACTGTGCGTGATACGTGATACAATAAAATAAGGCAGTATAGGATGAAAGGATAAGTGACCATGACGCTTCAGATTTATAATACGATGAGTCGTACCAAAGAGGAATTTGTTCCCCAAGAGCCAGGGAAAGTGAAAATGTATGTTTGCGGACCAACGGTATATGACTACATTCATATCGGGAATGCACGCCCGGTTATCTTTTTCGACACAGTTCGCGGATACCTGGAACAGACCGGACATGATGTGAACTATGTGGTGAACTTCACGGATGTGGACGATAAGCTGATTCGCAAAGCAGAACAACTTGGAACAGATGTTCCTCACGTGGCTGAGAAATTTATTGCTGCCTATTATGAAGACCTTGAGGGACTGGGTATTCCCAAGGCAAGCAGCAATCCGAGAGTAACGGAAAACATGCCGCTGATCATTGATTTTATCCGTGAGCTCGTTGAAAAAGGGTTTGCGTATGAAAATGGCGGTGACGTCTATTATCGCACAGGCAAATTCAGCGAATATGGCAAACTTTCGAAACAAAACCTGCAGGAGCTGCAATTTGGAATCCGTGTGGGTGTGGATGAGCGCAAAGAGCATCCCGAAGATTTTGTGCTCTGGAAGGCTGCCAAACCAGGTGAGATCTATTGGTCCAGTCCTTGGGGCGATGGTCGACCAGGCTGGCATATTGAGTGCTCCGCCATGGCTAGGGAGTACCTTGGGGATACACTGGACATTCACGGGGGTGGACAGGATTTGCAGTTCCCGCACCATGAGTGCGAATGCGCCCAATCTGAAGTATTAACAGGTAAACCACTTGCGAACTACTGGATGCATAATGGATTCATCCGGATTGATAACGAGAAGATGTCAAAATCACTCGGTAATGGTGTTCTGGTTAAAGACTTGCGGAATCAATATAAACGCGAAGCGATTCGTTATTTCATGTTGTCTACCCACTATCGTAACCCATTGAACTTCACGGATGATACGATGGAGCAGGCACAGAACAGTGTGGACCGGATTGCGAATGCGGTAGGTAACTTGAACCATCGTCTGAATGCAGTAACTGTTGATCAGGATATCACAGCAGAGTTTGCGGCAAGACTCGACCAAATTCGTCAGCAGTATCACGAGAAGATGCAGGATGATTTCAATACTCCTGATGCAATTACTGCGATGTTTGAGTGGGCAGGGGAAGCCAACCAACTGTTGCAGCAAGAAGTAGTTAATGCGGCAGACATTCGTGCGCTCCTCGAGTTGTTCAGTGAATTGAATGCTGTGCTGCGCATCTATACTGACGCAGAGCCGGAACTTCTTGATGAGGAAGTGGAACGTCTGATTGAAGAGCGTGTAGAAGCGCGTAAGTCGAAAAACTGGGCAAGAGCGGATGAAATTCGTGATGAATTGTCTGCACGTGGCATTCTGCTTGAAGATACGGCGCAGGGCATGAGATGGCGGCGCAAATGAGCGAAGGACATCCAAATACACCAAAACAACAGGAGCAGGTCACAGAAGGAGGATGGTTCCCATATCCTCCTTCCAGACCTGCGAGGTTGATTCCACCTATTGCACTGGCCTATATTGGTGATGCGGTATATGAGGTAGCTGTTCGTCAATATCTGTTGTCGAAGGCCAACATGCGTCCCAATCATTTGCACCGTAGTGCAACCGGGTTGGTATCAGCGAAGGCACAGAGCCGCATACTTACAACGATTGAGGCTGAACTGACAGAGGAAGAACGTGATATTGTCCGGCAAGGGCGGAATGCCAAGTCGGGTAGTGTACCCAAAAATGCAGATGTGTTGGAATACAGACATGCCACGGCTTTTGAATGTCTCATTGGTTACCTCTACAGCAGTGGTCATCACGATCGCATGATTGAACTGATCGGGCTTGGCATTGAGCACGCGGAGCAACAATCACCGACACAAAAATAGAAATTTCAACAAAACAACGCATTACAGAGAGGATCGAACAACGATGGAAGAAGAATGGATCGCCGGTAAACACTCCGTGACGGAGGCGCTGCGTTCAGGCCGGACCATTAACAAAATATGGATTGCCGATACAGCACAGAAACATCTGACTCAACCTATTATCTCGGAAGCTAAAAAGCTAGGTATTGTCATTCAACACGTGGACAAGCGTAAGCTGGATCAAACGGTACCAGGCATTCAGCATCAGGGTGTAGTTGCTCAAGCGGCACCTTACGCTTATGTGGAGGTAGAAGACATTCTTGCCGCAGCAAAAGCGAAGAATGAGCATCCTTTCCTGATTCTGCTGGATGAGATTGAAGATCCTCATAACCTGGGGTCAATTTTGCGGACAGCAGATTGCACGGGTGCGCATGGCGTCATTGTACCCAAACGTCGCTCGGCAGCGGTAACCGTGACAGTATCCAAAACATCAGCAGGCGCTGTGGAGTACGTGCCAGTGGCTCGGGTAAGTAATCTTGGACAGACCATTGATCGCCTCAAAGAGGAAGGTGTATGGGTTGTAGGGACAGATGTCACGGCTCATGAAGGTGTCTTTGGTAATGGAGTCTTTACTGGCCCTGTGGCATTGGTAATCGGAAATGAGAACAAGGGAATGGGACGACTTATTCGTGAGAAATGCGATGTGCTGATCAAATTACCAATGCAAGGTCAGATTAATTCCCTGAATGCTTCCGTGGCAGCCGGGGTTGTCATGTATGAAGTGCTCCGTTCGCGTCAAGCGCAGGAATAGAAGGTATGGCTGATTCCCGTGATGTGCTTCTTGTAGACGGGTACAACATGATTGGCGACTGGCCGGAATTAACCAAACTGGCGGAAAGTGGGCTCGAAGAGGCACGTAACAGGCTTCTCTTTCGTCTAGCAGACTACCAGGCTTTCTCCGGCCGGCGAGTCATTGTTGTGTTTGACGCCTACCTCGTGCCTGGACTCGGTAAATCCTTTACTCAGAGCAAAGTGCAGATCTATTTTACAAAGGAAAAAGAGACGGCAGACGAATGCATTGAGAGACTCGTTCGGGAACTAAGCATGCGAAGACGCCAAATCTATGTGGCTACGAGCGATATGGTAGAGCAACATGTTATATTTGGACAGGGAGCGCTACGTGTATCTGCGAGGGAGTTGCTAATTGAAGTTGAGCAGAACGAAAAAGATTTAAAAAAACGACTGGAAGAAGATCAGGCGAAGACCACGCGTAACACACTCGGTGGCAAGTTGAGTCCCGATGTATTAAAAGAGTTTGAGCGATGGCGCCGGGAATAACAGCACGTTTTTACAGAATTTAGAATATTGAAACTCTTGACATTTATGTTATTGATGTTCTTTTTTAGGCAGAGCGTGGTTGACGGTGTGAGGTACCATCATATATACTGATCCTATATTTCATAGAGTAGAGTAACGGGGTACCTTGCGTTGCAGCCGGAGGGATTGTCTGTGAGTGTCGACCTCAAAGATATCATGTTATCCAAGTATGATTACCAAAGTGACGAAGACATTGTCGAAGCTTTCCGTGAAGGCGAAAGCGAAGCGTTAGAGTTTCTAATTAACAAATATCGCAACTTTGTACGCGCCAAGGCAAGATCTTATTTTCTGATTGGGGCAGACCGGGAAGATATTATTCAAGAAGGAATGATTGGCCTCTACAAATCCATTCGAGATTTTAAAGGGGACAAGCTGGCTTCGTTCAAGGCTTTTGCCGAACTGTGTATTACAAGACAGATCATCACGGCGATTAAGACAGCAACACGTCAGAAGCATATTCCGCTTAATTCTTATGTATCTCTGGACAAGCCTATTTATGACGAAGAGTCTGATCGTACGTTACTCGATGTGATTTGTGGAACCCAGGTCAGTGATCCGGAAGAACTTATCATCAATCAGGAAGAGTTTGTGGGCCTGGAAGATAAAATGTCCGAGATTCTGAGTGATCTGGAACGTAAAGTATTGATGTTGTATCTGGACGGGAGATCTTATCAAGAGATTGCAGTCGATTTGGACAGACATGTGAAGTCCATTGATAATGCACTTCAGCGCGTCAAGCGCAAACTTGAAAAGTACCTGGAAGTTCGAGATAATTAAACACATGTTGTCGTTGACGGAAAAGGCTCGGTGTTTGAGTCTTTTTTTAGTGTCTCAAGTTTATAAAATCTAAGAATGTTCATACTAGTAATCGCTCGGTCCATGCAGGAGAAGAGAAAAACAGAGATGAGAAACGAATGTACGTTGTACGGAAGTAATACCCAATGAATGAAAGGCTATTCTTTCATTGACATGGTTATACCCTTGTGATAAAGTGTTTTAGGTAGGCCTAAATTTATGGCTTTTTTTCAGGATCAATTTAGAGACTCTGCTTGAATGTGGAAGTCTTCGGGAGGTGTACATCATGCGGGTAATTATTACTTTGGCTTGTACTAACTGCAAACAAAGAAATTACACTACGACAAAAAACAAGCGTAATCACCCCGACCGCATGGAGATGAAGAAATTTTGCAAGTTTTGTAACGAGCAGACTTCTCATCGCGAAACCAGATAGTTTTTGGAGGTGTCGGCGTGAAACGAAGTTTCAAATCTCTGATTTCCTTTTTCTCAGAAAGCTGGGCTGAACTTAAAAAAGTTCGCTGGCCTAATCGTAAAGAGCTGACCAACTACACATTGATCGTACTTGGTACTGTTGTGGTTATGACGCTGTTTTTTTGGGTCATTGACATTGGCATCTCCTTTGTGATCGAAGCGATTATTTAAGAAGGGTTCCGGTGGCTTGATATGGAAAAAAGATGGTACGTCGTTCATACCTATTCAGGGTATGAGAACAAGGTCAAAGCCAATTTGGAAAAACGCGTAGAGTCTATGGGCATGGAAGACAAGATATTCCGCGTTCTTGTTCCTATGGAAGAAGAAGTGGTAAACAAGGACGGTAAGAAAAAAACCGTTATGCGTAAAGTTTACCCCGGTTATGTCTTGGTGGAAATGGTACAGACGGATGATTCTTGGTATGTTGTTCGCAACACACCAGGTGTTACAGGATTTGTCGGTTCGACAGGTTCTGGGTCCAAACCAACTGCATTGTTGCCTGAAGAAGTGGAACAAATTCTGAAGCACATGGGTATGGTTGAACCTAAGCCGAAAATTGAGTTCGATATTAAGGAATCCGTACGTATTAAAGTCGGCCCTTTTGCGAATTTCGTAGGCTCCGTGGAAGAAATTTTGGTAGACAAAAGCAAGTTGAAAGTGCACGTGAACATGTTTGGACGGGAAACACCGCTTGAGTTGGAATACACACAAGTGGAGAAGATATAGTCTCTTCAAGTTTCTTGTGGGAGGGTTGAAAAACCCGTTAACCACTATTTTGCAAGGAGGTGTCAATCATGGCGAAAAAAGTTATTAAAATGGTAAAACTGCAGATTCCAGCAGGTAAAGCAAACCCAGCACCACCAGTAGGTCCGGCTTTGGGTCAAGCAGGTGTCAACATCATGGCATTCTGTAAAGAATTCAACGCTCGTACAGCTGATCAAGCGGGATTGATTATTCCAGTTGAAATTTCTGTATTCGAGGACCGTTCCTTTACTTTCATCACTAAAACTCCACCAGCAGCAGTTCTGTTGAAAGTGGCAGCTAAAGTTGAAAAAGGATCCGGCGAACCGAACAAGAAAAAAGTTGCTACAGTTAAACGTGATGCGGTACGTCAAATCGCAGAAACAAAAATGCCTGACCTGAATGCAGCAGACGTTGAGTCCGCAATGCGTATGGTCGAAGGTACTGCCCGCAGCATGGGTATCACCATCGAAGACTAATTTTCATAAGAAACATGGCTTCGTAAAACCGGTCGATTCGCGACCGGTTGATGTGGGAGGTATATCCGCTAACACCACAAAGGAGGAATAAAACATGGCTAAACACGGTAAAAAATACCTGGAAGCTGCTAAGCTGATTGACAGCGAAGCAACTTACGAGCCTTCAGAAGCTGTAGAGCTTGTGAAAAAGGCAGCTACTGCAAAATTCGATGAAACAATCGAAGCAGCAGTTCGTTTGGGTGTAGACCCTCGTAAGCAAGACCAGGCTGTACGTGGTGTTGTTGTCTTGCCACACGGCACAGGTAAAACACAACGCGTATTGGTATTTGCAAAAGGTGACAAAGCGAAAGAAGCGGAAGCGGCTGGCGCGGACTATGTTGGTGATGCAGACATGATCAACAAAATCCAACAAGGCTGGTTCGAATTCGACGTCTGCGTAGCGACACCGGATATGATGAGTGAAGTAGGTAAATTGGGCCGACTGCTCGGCGGTAAAGGTCTGATGCCTAACCCTAAAGCCGGAACGGTAACTTTCGATGTAACTAAGGCTGTTCAAGAAATTAAAGCCGGTAAAATCGAATATCGTCTGGATCGTGCAGGTCAAATTCATGCACCGATTGGTAAAGCTTCTTTCTCTTCTGAGCAACTTAATGAGAACTTCAAAGCTCTCATGGAAGCTCTGAATCGTGCTAAACCAGCGGCAGCAAAAGGTGTTTATCTGAAGAATGTTAGTCTTTCTTCCACGATGGGACCTGGCGCACGCGTGAACGCAGCAGCTTTTAGATAATATCTCTTGACAGGCTTGTCCTGTTTTTGATAAGATATAAAAGTTGTGAGTCCGAGTGACTGACCGTTGACATTTGAATATGCTTGCCGTAGACAGTAGGTGCCATTTGGCTTAATTTCCTGCCGAGGTGTGATTATAGAACTTAGAACGATGCAAATCGATGATGAGTATATATCAAGCCTTCGTGATTCTACGGAGGCTTTTCTTAATGGGATAAATTTGATCAGGAGGTGTACAGATTGGCAAACGCAAAAGTGATTCAAGCAAAACAAGAATCCGTTGATGCAGTAACAGCTAAATTGCGCGAGAGCGTTACAACTGTTGTTGTTGACTATCGCGGATTGAACGTTGCCCAAGTAACTGAGTTGCGTAAGCAACTTCGTGAAGCAGGCATCGAATTCCAAGTGCTGAAAAACTCGTTGCTTCGCCGTGCAGCTGCAGCAGCAGAACTGACAGAACTCGATAGTGTTCTTACAGGTCCTACTGCAATTGCATTCAGCGTAAATGACGTTGTGGCTCCAGCTAAAATTCTGAACGACTTCGCGAAAAAGAACGATGCACTGGAATTGAAAGGTGCAGTCGTAGAAGGTCGCGTAATCGGAGTAGAAGAAGTTAAGGCATTGGCAGAACTGCCATCCCGCGATGGACTCCTCTCCATGCTCCTCAGCGTGCTTCAAGCGCCAGTGCGCAACTTCGCGCTTGCGGTTAAAGCAGTTGCAGAAAAAGAAGAACAAGGCGCGTAAGCAACTTGATCTGAATGCTGCTTAGGCGGCAAATGAATTTAAAAAAAATAATATTATATATGGAGGTTCACTCATGAGTAAAGAGCAAATCTTGGAAGCAATCAAAGGCATGACTGTACTGGAATTGAACGATCTTGTTAAAGCAATCGAAGAAGAATTCGGCGTAACTGCTGCAGCTCCAGTAGCTGCTGCAGGTGCAGTAGCTTCTGCTGAAGCTGAGCAATCCGAGTTCGACGTAATCTTGACTAGCGCTGGTGCTTCCAAAATCAACGTTATCAAAGCAGTTCGCGAAATCACAGGTCTTGGCCTGAAAGAAGCAAAAGAATTGGTTGACAACGCTCCAAAAGCATTGAAAGAAAAAGTTGCTAAAGAAGAAGCAGAAGCGGTTAAAGCTAAGCTTGAAGAAGCAGGCGCTTCAGTTGAAGTTAAATAATTTAGCTATTACAAGCTAAATGAACAAAACAACAAACCCCTTGACTTATATCAAGGGGTTTGTTGCTGTAATTGTAAATGGAAAGTGAGTGAGGGCATGTCCAATCATTATTTTTCGGACAAACCGCAAGTGGCGCATGATCGCAGAGCAACTGAAGCGGTTCTTCGCGGATTCAGTCTGCGATTCGTGACGGATGCCGGTGTGTTTTCCAAAAACGGAATCGATTATGGCAGCAGAGTGTTGATTGATGCGATAGAGTTGCCATCAGGGGCTCATGTTCTCGATGTGGGCTGTGGATACGGGCCAATGGGTCTTACAGCAGCCAAACTTGTACCGGATGGGCATGTCACCATGATCGATATCAACGAGAGAGCCGTTGAACTTTCCAGGGAAAATGCAAAAGCGAACGGAATTAACAATGTTACGGTATTGCAAAGTAATCTACTGGCTGAAGTGAAAAAGCAAGATTTTGACGTTATCCTAACCAACCCGCCTATACGGGCTGGGAAAGAGACGGTTCATACTATTTTCGAACAGGCACATCGCCATCTGAAGGTAGGCGGTTCGTTGTGGATTGTCATTCAGAAAAAACAAGGAGCCCCGTCAGCGAAAGCGAAATTGGAATCTTTGTTTGGAAGAGTGGAAGAAGTGACGAAGGATAAAGGCTATCGGATTTTCAAAGCGGTGAAAACGGAAGAGGTATCTACCAAAAGCTGAATCCGAGTTTGTAAAGTAAGCAGGGGATCATTTTTTTTGCAATAGGACTATTGACTTGAAATTCAGGTCGTGGTATAGTTTTAAAATGTCAGTATTAAGATGCCCTACTTGGCTTTAGCTAACTAAAAATGTCAACCTTTTTTTACGCCGAACGGGCTTATTATGCCTACGTTTGGCGTATAATATGTACATTTTGGGCAAACTGGGGATAAGAATGATTTGGAAAGACATCCGCCGATCAAAGTTGCTCTTTTTTCGAACGACATTTCGAGTAAGGGCTTTTCTTTATTTGTGGATGCATTGCTTTGCTCTGTATGTGTACCATTATAAGGTTACAAACAGAGGTTCGCAACGAAATTTTTAAAGTGAGTAGACATTGAGGGGTGAGTTTAAGTTGGCAGGACATCTTGTTCAATATGGTCGACGCACTCGGCGCAGTTATGCACGAATTAACGAGATACTCGAAGTTCCAAACCTGATTGAAATCCAACAAAAATCCTATGATTGGTTTTTGGAGGAAGGGTTGCGCGAAATGTTCCAGGATATCTCGCCGATCCAGGATTTTACAGGTAACTTGATTTTGGAATTTATCGATTACAGTCTCGGTGAACCGAAGTATACAGTAGACGATGCGAAAGAGCGTGACGTTACGTATGCAGCACCGCTTCGGGTCAAAGTCCGGCTCATTAATAAGGAAACCGGCGAAGTCAAAGAGCAGGAAGTATTCATGGGAGATTTCCCGCTGATGACCAACACGGGCACATTTATTATTAATGGTGCGGAACGGGTTATTGTCAGCCAGTTGGTTCGCTCTCCTAGCGTTTACTTCAGTACCAAAGTAGATAAAAACGCCAAAAAAACGTATACCGCTACAGTTATTCCTAACCGCGGCGCTTGGTTGGAACTGGAGATGGACGCGAAGGATGTTGTTTACGTCCGGATCGACCGTACACGTAAAATACCGGTTACGGTTCTCCTGCGTTCACTTGGTTTTGGCACAGATGCTGAGATTCTGGATCTGCTCGGTAATGACGAATATATCCGAAACACTCTGGACAAAGACAACACGGATTCCACGGAGAAAGCACTCATTGAGATCTATGAGCGTCTTCGTCCGGGCGAGCCGCCGACGCTGGATAATGCGAAAAGCTTGCTCGTAGCACGTTTCTTTGATCCAAAACGTTATGACCTGGCTAATGTAGGTCGTTACAAAATGAATAAAAAACTGCACATCAAAAACCGTTTGTTTAACCAGCGCTTGGCTGAGTCACTTGTTGACGCTGAGACTGGTGAAATCATTGCTGAAGCAGGTCAAATGGTTGATCGTCGTTTGTTGGATGAAATCATGCCGTATCTGGAGAAGAGCGTTGGATTCCGCACGTATCACGTGGGTAACGGCGTTTTGGATGCCAATGATATCCCTATGCAAACGATTGATGTGTTCTCACCAACTGAAGATGGTAAAGTGGTTAAACTGATTGCCAATGCAAACATTGACAAGTCCGTTAAAAACGTGACACCGGCGGATATCATTTCGTCCATCAGTTATTTCCTTAACCTTCTGCAGGGAATTGGTAGCACGGATGATATCGATCATCTGGGTAACCGTCGTTTGCGTTCGGTGGGTGAACTCCTGCAGAACCAGTTCCGTATCGGTTTGTCCCGTATGGAGCGTGTGGTTCGTGAGAGAATGTCCATTCAGGATGCTAACGTAATTACACCACAGGCTTTGATTAACATACGTCCTGTTATTGCGTCGATTAAAGAGTTCTTTGGTAGCTCTCAGTTGTCACAGTTTATGGATCAAACAAACCCGCTGGGTGAGCTGACACATAAACGTCGTTTGTCCGCACTCGGACCCGGTGGTTTGACGCGTGAGCGCGCAGGTATGGAAGTGCGTGACGTCCATCCATCCCACTATGGCCGTATGTGTCCAATCGAGACTCCAGAGGGACCAAACATTGGTTTGATCAACTCCTTGTCTACATTCGCTCGTGTGAATGAATATGGCTTCATTGAAGCTCCATATCGTTGGGTTGATCCGAAGACAGGTATTGTAACCGAGCAAATTGATTACCTGACAGCGGACGAAGAGGACAACTATGTTATCGCGCAAGCGAATGCGAAGTTGAACGAAGACGGTACATTTGAAGAAGAAGCGATCATTGTACGTTACAACAAACAGTCGGATAACATCCTTACGATGCCGAGTGAACGAGTTGACTACATGGACGTATCTCCTAAACAGGTTGTATCCGTCGCGACAGCGCTGATCCCGTTCCTTGAGAACGATGACTCCAACCGTGCACTCATGGGATCTAACATGCAGCGGCAGGCGGTTCCACTCTTGATTCCTAAAGCACCACTTGTAGGTACAGGTATGGAACACAAAGCTGCAAAAGATTCTGGTGTATGTATTGTCTCCGATTATGACGGAATTATCGAACGTTCTTCTGCGAACGAGATTTGGGTCCGTCGTGTTGAAGAAGTGGACGGTCAGGAAGTTAAAGGCGATATCGTTAAATATAAATTACACAAATTTATGCGTTCGAACCAAGGAACATGCATTAACCAGCGTCCGATTGTCAAAAGAGGTGCCGCTGTCAAAGCTGGTGATATCCTCGCTGATGGTCCTTCAACGGAAATGGGTGAATTGGCTCTGGGACGTAACGTTGTTGTTGCCTTCATGACTTGGGAAGGTTACAACTACGAGGATGCGATCTTGCTCAGTGAAAAACTCGTTAAGGAAGATGTATACACATCCATCCATATCGAGGAGTATGAGTCAGAAGCACGTGATACCAAGCTTGGACCTGAAGAGATCACACGTGACATCCCTAACGTTGGGGAAGAAGCGTTGCGTAACTTGGATGAGCGCGGTATTATCCGCATCGGTGCTGAGATCAGTGCTGGCGACATTCTGGTTGGTAAAGTAACACCTAAGGGTGTAACAGAGCTGACAGCAGAAGAACGTCTCTTGCATGCGATCTTTGGTGAGAAAGCACGTGAAGTACGTGATACTTCCTTGCGTGTACCACATGGTACTGACGGTATCGTAGTAGACGTGAAAGTATTTACCCGTGAAAACGGTGATGAGCTACCTCCAGGTGTTAACCAACTCGTTCGTGTATATATTGCTCAAAAACGGAAAATTTCCGAGGGTGATAAAATGGCCGGACGTCACGGTAACAAAGGGGTCGTGGCCCGCATCTTGCCGGAAGAAGATATGCCTTTCCTGCCAGACGGTACACCGGTTCAGATCGTTCTTAACCCACTGGGCGTACCTTCCCGGATGAATATCGGTCAAGTACTCGAGGTTCACTTGGGTATGGCGGCGATGCAACTGGGTATTCACGTTGCAACTCCTGTATTCGACGGAGCGAAGGAGTATGACGTCTTCGATACGATGGAAGAAGCAGGTATGCAACGTAATGGTAAAACTGTCCTGTATGATGGTCGTACAGGTGAAGAGTTTGAACGTGAAGTTACCGTAGGTGTCATGCACATGATCAAATTGGCACACATGGTTGATGATAAAATCCATGCCCGTTCCACGGGTCCTTACTCACTTGTTACGCAACAGCCATTGGGTGGTAAAGCCCAATTTGGTGGACAGCGTTTCGGGGAGATGGAAGTATGGGCGCTTGAGGCATACGGTGCAGCTTATACACTGCAAGAAATCTTGACTGTTAAATCCGATGACGTTGTTGGTCGGGTTAAAACGTATGAATCCATTGTCAAAGGTGAGAATGTTCCGGAACCAGGCGTTCCTGAATCATTCAAAGTATTGATCAAAGAGCTGCAAAGCTTGGGTATGGACGTTAAGATTTTGAGTGAAGATGAGCAAGAGATTGAAATGAGAGAAATGGACGATGAAGATGACGCTGCGAGCGATAAGCTCAGCCTCAACCTTGAGGGTACAGAGGTCGGAGCGGAATAAACCGCTTCGAGCGCATGATGACCGGCGTTTTTCATCAGGCTCACGTCTTGCTCCGGCTTCGGCCGGAGTGGGCGTAACCTAGATTACAGGAATTGGTTAAGGAGGGTTGCTCCTTGTTGGACGTCAACAATTTCGAATACATGAAGATCGGGCTTGCTTCCCCAGAGAAAATTCGTTCTTGGTCCCGCGGAGAAGTGAAAAAACCGGAAACGATCAACTATCGTACGTTGAAACCGGAAAAAGAAGGGCTATTCTGCGAAAAGATTTTTGGCCCTACAAAAGACTGGGAATGTCATTGCGGTAAATACAAACGCGTCCGTTATAAAGGCGTTGTCTGTGATCGTTGTGGCGTTGAAGTAACACGTGCGAAAGTACGCCGCGAACGGATGGGCCATATTGAGCTCGCTGCTCCGGTATCGCATATCTGGTACTTCAAAGGTATTCCGAGCCGTATGGGTCTTGCTCTGGATATGTCTCCAAGATCTCTTGAAGAGATTATTTATTTTGCATCATATGTTGTAACTGATCCAGGAGAAACTCCACTGGAGAAAAAACAGCTGTTGTCCGAGAAAGAGTACCGCAGCTACCGTGAAAAATATGGTTATGGTTTCCATGCTGGCATGGGCGCAGAAGCGGTTAAAAAATTGCTTCAAGATCTTGACATAGACAAAGAGCTCGAGTTCCTGAAAGAAGAGCTCCGGACTGCGCAAGGACAACGTCGTAATCGTGCAATCAAACGTTTGGAAGTTATCGAAGCATTCCGCAACTCCGGCAACAAGCCAGAGTGGATGATCATGGATGTACTTCCTGTTATCCCGCCGGAACTTCGTCCAATGGTACAGTTGGATGGTGGACGTTTTGCAACGTCTGACTTGAATGACTTGTATCGCCGTGTAATCAACCGGAACAACCGTCTGAAACGTCTGCTTGATCTGGGCGCGCCAGATATTATCGTGCAAAATGAAAAACGGATGTTGCAGGAAGCTGTTGACGCATTGATCGATAATGGTCGTCGTGGACGCCCGGTAACGGGTCCTGGTAACCGTCCATTGAAATCTCTCAGCCACATGCTGAAAGGTAAACAAGGACGTTTCCGTCAAAACTTGCTCGGTAAACGGGTTGACTATTCTGGTCGTTCCGTTATCGTTGTTGGACCTTACCTGAAAATGTATCAGTGTGGTCTGCCGAAAGATATGGCACTTGAATTGTTCAAGCCTTTTGTTATGAAAGAGCTTGTAAATAAAGGGCTTGCCCACAACATCAAGAGCGCAAAACGTAAAGTTGAGCGTGTAAGTCCTGAAGTATGGGATGTTCTTGAAGAAGTAATCAAGGAGCATCCGGTTCTGTTGAACCGTGCCCCTACGCTTCACAGACTCGGTATTCAAGCATTTGAACCGATTCTCGTTGAAGGTAAAGCAATTCGTCTTCACCCGCTCGTATGTACGGCATACAATGCCGACTTTGACGGTGACCAAATGGCCGTGCACGTTCCGTTGTCCGCTGAAGCTCAAGCGGAAGCGCGTATCCTGATGCTTGCATCGGGTAATATTTTGAACCCGAAAGACGGTAAACCGGTTGTTACTCCTTCCCAAGATATGGTGCTTGGTTCTTACTACCTTACTATGGACAACAAGGAAGAAAAGGGCACAGGTATGATCTTGCGTACAGTTAACGAAGCTGTATCGGCATACCAACGTGGTACTGCTGGTCTGCATGCTCGTGTAGCTATTCCGGTTAAGGCGCTTGGTAAAACAAGCTTCACGGAAGAGCAGCAAGAAGGAATGTTGCTGACAACTATCGGTAAAATTATCTTCAATGAAATTTTCCCGGCAAGCTTCCCGTATATCAATGATGCGACTCGTGCTAACCTGTACCAAGGTACTGCAGATCACTCATTTGTATATGAAAAAGGTGCTGATCTCAGAGAAGCTATTATGAATGCTCCTCTGGCTGGCGGTGTCGGTAAAGAATACCTCGGCTCCATCATTGCACGTTGTTTTGAAATTTATCATACAACGGAAACAGCCGTTATTTTGGATAAAATCAAACAACTTGGATTCACATACTCTACACGTGCCGGTATTACGGTTGCGGTATCTGATGTTATCGTTCCGCCTGAGAAGTTTGAAATTCTTAGACAATCTGAGGAAAAAGCACAAATCGTTACGAATCAGTACCGTCGTGGTCTGATTACGAATGAAGAGCGCTATGACCGTATCATTGATATCTGGTCAAAATCCAAAGATGACATCACTGAGATTCTGATGAAGTCCATGGATCGTTACAACTCGATCATGATGATGGTAGACTCCAAAGCACGGGGTAACAAATCGCAAATCACCCAATTGGGCGGTATGCGTGGTCTGATGGCCAACCCATCCGGTCGAATTATCGAACTCCCAATTAAATCTAACTTCCGTGAAGGTCTGACAGTACTCGAGTACTTTATCTCCACTCACGGAGCGCGTAAAGGTTTGGCGGATACAGCCCTGCGTACAGCCGATTCAGGTTACCTGACTCGTCGTCTCGTAGACGTAGCCCAAGACGTAATCGTGCGTGATGATGATTGTGGTACAGATAAAGGCTTTACGGTAAGTCGTATCCAGGATGGTAAAGAGGTTATCGAAGACCTCTACGACCGTATTGAAGGCAGATACTGCTTCGAGACTCTTCGTCATCCGGAAACGAAAGAAATCATTGTAGGTCGCAATGAATTGATTGACTCCGATAAAGCAGAAGCGATTATCAAAGCAGGTATTACTAAATTGCAAATCCGCTCCGTCCTCAGCTGCCGTGCAAGTCATGGTGTCTGCAAGAAGTGTTATGGTCGCAACCTCGCGACTGGTAAACACGTGGAGATTGGTGAAGCAGTTGGTATTATCGCAGCACAGTCCATTGGTGAGCCAGGAACACAGCTTACAATGCGTACGTTCCATACCGGTGGTGTAGCCGGAGACGATATTACGCAAGGTTTGCCGCGTATCCAGGAGTTGTTTGAAGCTCGTAATCCTAAGGGTCAAGCAACGATCAGTGAGATTGATGGTGTAGTTAAAGAGATTCGCGAAGCGAAAGATCGTCGTGAAATCGAAATTCAAGGTGAGGCGGAATCCAAAGTTTACTCCGTTACCTACGGTTCCCGTGTACGCGTAAGCGAAGGCATGGAAGTTGAAGCGGGTGACGAGTTGACAGACGGTTCCATTGATCCAAAAGAGATGTTACGGATTAAAGGCATACGTGGTGTACAGAACTACATTCTGCAGGAAGTACAACGCGTATATCGTAACCAAGGCGTAGAAATTAACGATAAGCACGTTGAAGTTATGATCCGTCAAATGCTGCGTAAAATCCGTATCGTAGATGCAGGAGATACAACGCTGTTGCCAGGATCATTCGTGGATATGCATGAGTACGAAAGAGCTAACAAAATTGCGATTCTTAGTGATAAAGAGCCGGCGGTTGCTAAACCAATCCTGCTCGGTATTACGAAAGCATCCCTGGAAACAGACTCCTTCCTCTCAGCGGCTTCGTTCCAAGAAACTACACGTGTATTGACAGATGCAGCAATCAAAGGTAAAGTCGATCAGTTGCTCGGTCTGAAGGAAAATGTAATTATCGGTAAATTGATTCCTGCAGGTACAGGTATGCACCGTTACCGCAGCATCAAATTTGCTGAGCCAGAAGATGGCCAATCTTCAGTAGAAGAACTTGAGCCAGTTTCGGTTGATTAAATATATTTCTCCTTATTAGAGGAGAGTGAAAGTTTTGTGCGTCAGGAGACGGACGTTTGTATAATACAGGCGGACGAATCCTGATGTACGTAAACTTTTAAAAAATGTTTTAGGATTAGCATTGACAATGCTTGCGCTAGATGCTAATATATCAAAGGTGCGTGGGCAGCTGATTGTACATGGTTCTATTCGGAGGAATACACAATGTCTAATGAAAAAGCCTTGCAAGATGCTCATGTCAAAATAGGTACCAAACAGACCATGCGGATGGTGCAGACAGGTATGGCTTCTGAAGTCTATGTCGCAGAAGATAGTGATCCGCAGCTTACTTCCAAAATCATTGCTTTGTGTGAACAACACAATGTGAAATGCACGAAAGTGGATACAATGAAAAATCTCGGCAAGGCTTGCGGGATTGGAGTAGGAGCAGCTATGGCTGCTGTCGTAAAATCATAGGGTAAGGAACGTTTTTGTCCGAGAACTTTTAAGGATTCTCCAAGGCAAAAACTTTTCATTTGTCTTTTTATGAACCGCCTGGGTCTGTGGGCTTAGTGCAAAGAGGTTTATAAAGAAACATGAATATTTGAGGAAGGGGGTGGCAATCACATGCCAACTATTAACCAACTGGTTCGTAAAGGACGTCAAGCAAAAGTTGAGAAGTCAAAATCTCCAGCTTTGCAAAAAGGATTCAACGCTTTGAAACGTGAATCTACTAACATCAGTGCCCCACAAAAACGTGGTGTCTGCACTCGTGTAGGTACAATGACTCCACGTAAACCAAACTCTGCACTTCGTAAGTATGCCCGTGTTCGTTTGACGAACCGTCTCGAGGTTACTGCTTATATCCCGGGAATCGGACATAACCTTCAAGAGCACAGTGTGGTATTGATCCGCGGAGGTAAAGTTAAAGACCTTGCAGGAGTTCGTTATCACATCGTTCGTGGAGCTCTCGATACTGCTGGTGTAAACAACCGTATGCAAGCTCGTTCGAAATACGGCGCTAAACGTCCAAAAGCTAAAAAAGCCTAAACTATTATAGGCAGATAGCCTGAAAACCTTCTGGTCTAAGTCTGGAGGGTACAGGATCTGCTGAACAAGAAAGAAAGGGGGATATCCATGCCACGCAAAGGTCCAGTTACGAAAAGAGACGTTCTGCCTGATCCGTTATATAACAGCAAGTTGGTTACTCGTTTAATCAACCGCATTATGATCGGCGGAAAACGCGGTGTTGCTCAAAGCATTCTGTATAATGCGTTCAAGTTGATTCAAGAACGTACGGGTAATGACCCTATGGAAGTATTTGAAGCAGCAATCAAGAACATCATGCCAGTCCTGGAAGTTAAAGCTCGCCGTGTCGGCGGTGCCAACTACCAAGTACCAATCGAGGTGAAACCAGAGAGACGTACTGCTCTGGGATTACGTTGGCTCGTGAACTACTCCCGCAACCGCGGTGAGAAAACAATGGAAGAGCGTTTGGCGGCTGAGATCATCGACGCTTCCAACAACACAGGCGCTTCCGTTAAAAAACGTGAAGATACGCACAAAATGGCTGAAGCGAACAAAGCGTTTGCTCACTACCGTTGGTAGGATTCAGTTCACAATAAAAAAAACTTCAATTTTGAAGGGAGACCCATTACATGGCTAGAGAGTTCTCCTTGAAAAATACACGTAATATCGGGATCATGGCTCATATTGATGCGGGTAAAACCACGACAACTGAGCGGATCCTGTTTTACACAGGACGTACGCACAAAATCGGTGAAGTACACGAAGGCGCTGCGACAATGGACTGGATGGAACAGGAACAGGAGCGCGGAATTACGATTACTTCCGCTGCAACTACCGCTGCTTGGAAAGGCCACCGCGTTAATATTATTGATACCCCGGGACACGTTGACTTCACTGTTGAAGTTGAACGTTCCCTTCGTGTATTGGACGGAGCAGTTGGTGTATTCAGTGCGAAAGAAGGCGTTGAGCCTCAGTCCGAAACCGTATGGAGACAGGCTGACAAGTACGGCGTACCTCGTATCGCATATGTAAACAAAATGGATATCATCGGTGCTGACTTCCTGAACGTTGTATCTGACATGCGTGATCGCCTTCAAGCGAACGCTGTTGCGATTCAACTTCCAATCGGCGCTGAAAATGATTTCAAAGGTATCATTGATATCGTTGCACAAAGAGCTCATATGTACAAAGATGACCTCGGGCAAGATATCGAAGAAACCGATATTCCTGCAGAATTTGCAGATCAAGTTGAAGAACTTCGCAACGAGTTGATTGAGCGCGTTGCTGAACTGGATGAAGAATTGACAATGAAATACCTGGAAGGCGAAGAGATCACAATTGATGAGATCAAAACCGTACTCCGTAAAGGTGTTGTAGATGTTAAGATATTCCCAGTTATCTGTGGATCCTCATATCGTAACAAAGGTGTTCAACTGATGTTGGATGCTGTTGTCGACTACTTGCCAGCTCCAACAGATGTTGCATCGATCACGGGACATCTTGAAGATGGAACTGAAGCAATTCGTAAGTCATCCGATGAAGAGCCATTCTCCGCATTGGCATTCAAAATTATGACTGACCCTTACGTTGGTAAATTGACATTCTTCCGCGTATACTCTGGTGTTCTTCAATCCGGATCATATGTATTGAATGCCACTAAAAACAAACGTGAGCGTATCGGTCGTATCCTTCAAATGCATGCGAACAGCCGTCAAGAGATCACTGTAGTATACTCCGGTGATATTGCAGCTGCCGTAGGTTTGAAAGATACAGGTACAGGTGATACACTATGTGATGAGAAAAATCCGGTTATCCTGGAGTCAATGAACTTCCCTGATCCGGTTATCGAAATCGCTGTTGAACCTAAAACCAAAGCTGACCAAGATAAACTGGGTGTTGCTCTCGGTAAGTTGACTGAAGAGGATCCAACTCTTCGTGCTCATACTGACGAAGAAACAGGCCAAACGATCTTGGCAGGTATGGGTGAGCTTCACCTTGATATCATCATCGACCGTATGCGTCGTGAGTTCAAGGTTGAAACTACTGTGGGTAAACCACAAGTAGCTTACCGTGAAACATTCCGTGCTCCAGCGCGCGTTGAAGGTAAATTCGTACGTCAATCCGGTGGTCGTGGTCAATACGGTCACGTATGGGTTGAATTCGAACCTCTCGAGCCGGGTACAGGCAGCCAGTTCGAAAGTAAGGTTGTCGGTGGTTCCGTACCAAGAGAATACATTCAACCTGCACTGTCAGGGATTGAAGAGCAAATGAAAAACGGCGTTATTGCAGGCTTCCCGCTTGTTGACGTTAAGGCTACAATCGTAGACGGATCTTACCATGATGTCGATTCCAATGAGATGGCATTTAAAATTGCCGGATCTATGGCGCTTAAAGCGGCTAAAGACAAGTGTAAACCAGTTCTGCTTGAGCCTATCATGAAAGTAGAAGTAACTGTTCCAGAAGAGTACATGGGTGACGTAATGGGTATGTTGAACTCCCGTCGTGGCCGCATCGAAGGTATGGATTCCCGTAGTGGAGCTCAAATCATCCGTGCTAAGGTACCTCTGTCTGAAATGTTTGGTTACTCTACAACTCTTCGTTCCGGTACTCAAGGACGCGGCGTATTCTCCATGGAACTCTCTCACTATGAAGAAGTTCCTAAGAGCATCGCTGAAGAAATCGTTGCCAAAACAAAAGGCACCGAGTAGTTTTCTCACACTGGATGCAAGTGCATAAGAATTCAATTCGGAGCACTTCATTCAGTGAAAACATAAAATTATAATTTTAAGGAGGCCACGTTCAAATGGCAAAGGCTAAATACGAACGTAATAAACCCCACGTTAACATCGGTACTATTGGTCACGTCGATCACGGTAAAACAACTCTGACTGCTGCAATCACAACTGTATTGTCCAAAACTTACGGTGGTGCTGCAATTGCATTCGATCAAATCGACAAAGCTCCAGAAGAGCGCGAACGCGGTATCACAATCTCTACATCACACGTTGAGTACGAAACTGACACTCGTCACTACGCTCACGTTGACTGCCCAGGTCACGCCGACTATGTTAAAAACATGATCACTGGCGCGGCTCAAATGGATGGAGCTATCTTGGTAGTATCCGCAGCAGACGGCCCAATGCCACAAACTCGTGAGCACATCTTGCTCTCTCGTCAAGTAGGCGTACCTTACATTGTTGTATTCTTGAACAAATGTGACATGGTTGAAGACGAAGAGTTGTTGGAATTGGTTGAGATGGAAGTTCGCGACCTTCTTAACGAATATGAGTTCCCAGGTGACGATACTCCAATCACTCGTGGATCCGCTCGTGAAGCTCTGGCAAACCCAGATGGCGAATGGGCTCAAAAAATCGTTGAGATGTTCAAAGAGATCGACACTTACATCCCACTGCCTGAGCGTCAAACTGACAAGCCTTTCTTGATGCCTGTCGAGGACGTATTCTCCATCACTGGTCGTGGTACTGTTGCTACTGGCCGTGTAGAGCGTGGTACGGTTAAAGTCGGCGAAGAGATTGAAATCGTTGGTATCACTGAAGAAACTAAAAAATCCGTTGTAACAGGCGTTGAGATGTTCCGTAAATTGTTGGATTCCGCTCAAGCGGGTGACAACATCGGTGCATTGTTGCGTGGTGTTGACCGTACTCAAATCGAGCGTGGTCAAGTACTTGCAAAACCAGGTTCTGTTAAGCCACACACAGAATTCACAGCTCAAATCTACGTTCTGACTAAAGAAGAGGGCGGACGTCACAAACCATTCTTCACTGGTTACCGTCCACAGTTCTACTTCCGTACAACTGACGTAACAGGCATCATCAACTTGCCTGAAGGTACTGAAATGGTAATGCCTGGTGATAACATCACTGTTACTGTTTCCCTGATCTCCCCAATCGCGATTGAAGAAGGAACTAAATTCTCCATTCGTGAAGGCGGACGTACAGTAGGTGCCGGTTCCGTAGCATCTATCCAAAAATAATTCGGCTTAACGCTGAATAAAGCATATGTAACAGTGTACTGGAACGAGTAACATTGTATTGTAACGAAGCTTCGGAAGAGTTCTTTATCCGACATCGGATAGAGAACTCTTTTATTATGTTTAAAGTTCGGAACCTGCGTCATACGAAATGAACATCATTTACGAGTTTAGAAGGATTGGCAAGGCAGCCTGGATATTGAAGATTAACAATGCAATAAACGAAGTCATTTCATCAGAAAAGATAAGTTTAAATGTTTTTCTTAAATATGCTTGCAATACGCCTATCTTTTCTATATAATAATGAATGTTGTTCTGTGACGTTGCGATGATGTGAGAGGTTACTGGCACACCCGGCCCCTTTGCCATGGGAGAGTGGCTAGAAAATTTTCACGGAGTATGTCCGATAAAAAATTGGGCGATAGAAGGAGGGACTAAAATGGCAAAGCAAAAAATTCGTATTCGTTTGAAAGCTTACGACCACAGAATTCTTGATCAATCCGCGGAGAAAATTGTTGAAACAGCAAAACGTTCGGGTGCTGGTGTATCCGGTCCGATTCCGCTTCCTACTGAAAAACAAATCATTACTATTCTTCGTGCGGTGCACAAGTACAAGGATTCTCGGGAACAATTCGAACAACGTACACATAAACGTTTGATCGACATCGTTAACCCGACTCCACAAACTGTGGATGCCTTGATGCGCTTGGATCTGCCGTCCGGTGTAGATATCGAAATTAAATTGTAATACAAGCTACAACAAAGACCATGTATAAAGGAAAAGAGGTGTCAACATGAAAGCAATCTTAGGAAAAAAACTCGGAATGACTCAAGTATTTACTCCTGAAGGTAACGTCGTTCCGGTAACGGTTATCGAAGCAGGCCCTTGTGTTGTTTTGCAAAAGAAAGACATTGAGAACGATGGCTACGAAGCAATTCAAATCGGTTACTCCGATAAGAAAGAGAAAAATGCTAACAAGCCAGAAGCAGGTCACGCTAAAAAAGCGAACACTGCCCCTAAGCGCTACGTTCGTGAAGTTCGCGGTATCAACATCGCAGAATATGAAGTTGGCCAAGAACTGAAAGCTGACATTTTCGCTGAAGGCGAATTCGTTGACGTAACGGGTATTTCTAAAGGTAAAGGTTTTGCCGGCGTTATCAAACGTTGGGGACAAAGCACTGGACCTATGTCACACGGTTCGCGTTACCACCGTGGCCCTGGTTCAATGGGTTCGATCCAAGCTAACCGCGTTCCTAAAGGCAAACGCCTGCCAGGACACATGGGACATGATACTATTACAATCCAACGTCTTGAAGTAGTTAAAGTAGACGCTGAGCGGAACGTATTGCTCGTGAAAGGTTCCATTCCTGGACCGAAAAACAGTCTCATTAGAGTTAAAGAAACGGTGAAAAAATAACCACTGAAGAAAGGAGGAACACAAAATGCCAAAAGTATCAGTTTACAATGTAGATGGTAGCCAAGTAGGCGAAGTTGAATTGAACGATGCGGTTTTCGGAATTGAGCCGAACCAACACGTTCTGTACGATGCAGTTCTTATGCAACGCGCTTCCCTTCGTCAAGGTACCCACAAAGTAAAAGGACGTTCTGAAGTTCGTGGCGGTGGACGTAAGCCTTGGAAACAAAAAGGTACAGGTCGCGCTCGTCAAGGTTCAATTCGTTCACCACAATGGAAAGGCGGCGGTATCGTATTTGGTCCAACACCACGGAGCTATGCGTATAAACTGCCTAAGAAAGTTCGCCGCTTGGCGATCAAATCAGCCCTTTCATCCAAAGTGCTTGACAATGACATTATCGTTTTGGACGCTCTCACGTTGAGTACGCCTAAAACTAAAGAGTTTGCAGCCATCTTGAGTAACCTCAAAGTGGGACGTAAAGCTTTGATCGTAGCTCCTAGCTATGATGATAATGTAGCTCTTTCCGCACGGAATATTCCAGGCGTGAAATTCGTAGCTGCTGACGGTATTAATGTTCTTGACGTGCTCTCGCACGACAAATTGATCATTACGAAAGAAGCAGTTCAGAAGGTAGAGGAGGTGCTCGCGTAATGAAGGATCCTCGTGATATTGTAAAACGTCCGATTATTACGGAACGTACTGCTGACATGATGAACGACTTGAAATATGTATTTGAAGTCGATATCCGTGCAAACAAAACCGAGATCAAAAAGGCAGTAGAAGCTATTTTCAATGTAAAAGTGAAAAACGTGAACACGCTTCGTGTTCCAGCTAAGCCGAAACGGTACGGACGTTATTCCGGATATACTAGCGAATGGAAAAAAGCGTTTGTAACGTTGACAAAAGACAGCAAAACGCTTGAGTTCTTTGAAACTGTATAATTGAATTTTTGAAGTAAGGAGGGAAACCCAGTGCCAATCAAAAAGTATAAACCAACATCCCCGGCAAGACGGAACATGTCCGTTTCTACATTTGAGGAAATCACCACAAATCAGCCGGAGAAATCGTTGTTGGCCCCGTTGAGCAAACAAGCAGGCCGCAACAACCAAGGTAAAATTACAGTTCGTCACCATGGTGGTGGACACAAACGTAAATACCGTATCATTGACTTCAAACGTACTAAAGATGGAATACCGGGCCGCGTTGCTACGATTGAGTATGACCCGAACCGTACATCCAACATCGCTCTGATTCACTATGCTGATGGTGAAAAGCGTTATATCATCGCTCCTAAAGGTTTGAAAGTTGGAGATCAAGTATTCTCCGGACCTGAATCAGACATCAAAATCGGTAACGCACTGCCACTCGAAAACATTCCAGTAGGTACCGTTATCCACAACATTGAGTTGAAACCAGGTAAAGGCGGACAATTGGTTCGTGCTGCTGGTACAGAAGCTCAATTGCTTGGTAAAGAAGAAAAATACGTTTCCGTTCGTCTCTCTTCCGGAGAAGTTCGTCGTATTTTGAAAGTTTGCCGCGCGACAATCGGATCTGTAGGTAACCAAGACCACGAGCTTATCAAAATCGGTAAAGCCGGTCGTAGCCGTTGGTTGGGTAAACGTCCTGAGGTTCGTGGTGTAGTAATGAACCCTAACGATCACCCACACGGTGGTGGTGAAGGTCGTGCTCCAATCGGACGTAAATCGCCAATGTCACCATGGGGTAAACCTACACTTGGTTACAAAACGCGTAAGAAAAATAAAGCTTCTGATAAATACATCATTCGCCGCCGCACGAAGTAATACACACTGTGCATAACTTCGTGAGGCATCTGCGGATGCATAATAGCTATGTTTGAAGGGAGGATCTCCACATGGGTCGCAGTTTGAAAAAAGGGCCATTCATTGATGGCTACATGCTTAAAAAGGTAGAAGAGATGGATGCTTCAGGTAAGAAGAATGTGATCAAAACCTGGTCCCGTCGTTCTACAATTTTCCCGCAATTCATCGGACACACATTTGGCGTTTACGATGGTCGTAAACACGTGCCAGTGTATGTAACTGAGGACATGGTCGGACACAAACTGGGTGAGTTCGCTCCAACCCGTACGTACAAAGGCCATACTGCTGATGATAAGAAAACAAGAAGATAAATGAATATCTTTAATGTTTGAAAGGAGGTTACACAATGGAAGCAAAAGCACATGCTAAGTTTATCCGGATTGCTCCTCGTAAAGCTCAACTCGTTGTTGACTTGATTCGCGGCAAGCAAGTAGGTGAGGCGGTTGCCATTCTCCGTCACACTCCGAAATCTGCTTCTCCAATCGTTGAGAAGTTGCTTAACTCCGCTATTGCGAATGCGGAACATAACTATTCTTTGGATGTTAACAACTTGGTTATCTCGCAAGCTTACGTGAACCAAGGACCGACTATGAAGCGTTTCCGCCCTCGTGCAATGGGACGTGCAAGTCGTATTAACAAACGTACTAGCCACATTACTTTGGTGGTATCTGAGAAGTAGAAGGAGGGGAAATGTGTGGGCCAAAAGGTAAATCCAGTCGGACTCCGTGTCGGAATTATCCGTGACTGGGAATCTAAGTGGTATGCAGGCAAAGACTTCGGTGATCTTTTGATGGAAGACGTGAGAATTCGTGAATTCCTGAAAAATAAATTGAAAGACTCCGCTTTATCTCGTGTAGAAATTGAGAGAGCGGCTAACCGCGTAAACGTAACGATTCACACTGCTAAACCAGGTATGGTTATTGGTAAGGGTGGTTCGGAAGTTGAAAATCTTCGTAACCAAATTACGAAAATTGCTGGCGGTAAAAAAGTACACATCAACATTTCTGAAATTAAGAACCAAGACTTGGACGCTGTTCTTGTAGCTGAAAGCATTGCACAACAATTGGAACGTCGTGTTTCTTTCCGTCGTGCTCTGAAACAAGCAATTCAAAGAACTATGCGCTCCGGTGCTAAAGGTATCAAAACTCAAGTAGGCGGACGTCTTGGCGGTGCTGAGATCGCACGTTCTGAAGGCTACAGCGAAGGAACTGTTCCACTGCACACACTGCGTGCTGACATTGACTATGGTACAGCAGAGGCTCATACTACTTACGGACTTATCGGCGTAAAAGTATGGATCTATCGTGGAGAGGTTCTTCCTACGGCTAAGAAACAAGCTGCTAAGGAAGGAGGCAACTAATCATGTTGGTACCAAAACGCGTAAAACACCGTAAGCAACAACGTGGACATATGAAAGGCCAAGCTAAAGGCGGAACGACTCTGAACTTTGGCGAATACGGTCTGCAAGCTACGGAACCGGCTTGGATTACGAACCGTCAGATCGAAGCGGCTCGTATTGCGATGACTCGTTACATCAAACGTGGTGGTAAAGTTTGGATCAAAATTTTCCCAGACAAACCAATCACTCAAAAGCCTCTCGAGGTTCGGATGGGTAGCGGTAAAGGTAACGTAGAAAAATGGGTTGCAGTAGTGAAACCAGGTAAGATCATGTTTGAACTTGCTGGTGTACCGGAGGAAATTGCACGCGAAGCAATGCGTCTTGCCGCTCACAAACTGCCAATCAAAACGAAGTTCGTGAAACGTGAAGAATTGGGTGGTGAAGCAAATGAAAGCTAGTGAATTTCGCAACCTAACCTCTGCTGAAATCGAGCAAAAGATTGCCGGATTTAAAGAAGAACTCTTTAACCTCCGCTTTCAATTAGCTACCGGTCAGCTGGATAACCCGACTCGCATCCGTGATGTGCGGAAAGAAATAGCTCGTGCTAAAACCATTATCCGTGAGAGAGAATTGGGAATCGGTTAATTAGGGATAGGATGGACAATCCGTCCGTAATCAGGAAGGAGGCCAACAATGAGCGAAGAACGTAACGCACGTAAAGTGCAAACTGGTAAAGTGGTCAGCGATAAAATGGACAAAACGATTGTTGTTGCTGTAGAAACTTACAAAAAACACAACTTGTACCATAAACGCATTAAGGTTACTAAAAAATTCAAAGCGCATGACGAAGAAAACACTGCGAAAATCGGTGACACGGTGAAAATCATGGAGACTCGTCCGCTTTCGAAAGATAAACGCTGGAGACTTACTGAAATCGTAGAAAAAGCGGTTATCATCTAATGCATCAGCAGCATTGCTGAAAGGAGGAATACTAAATGATTCAACCATTTACACGTTTGACTGTGGCCGACAACTCCGGTGCGAAGGAACTGATGTGTATCCGCGTACTCGGCGGTACGGGACGTCGTACAGCTCAAATCGGTGATCTGATCGTTTGTTCTGTTAAACAAGCAACACCAGGCGGCGTTGTCAAAAAAGGTGATGTAGTTAGAGCGGTTGTCGTTCGTACGAAACGTTCTGTACGTCGTAAAGACGGTTCCTACATCGGTTTTGATGAAAATGCAGCGGTTGTTGTAAAAGACGACAGAAGCCCACGTGGAACACGTATTTTCGGACCAGTTGCTCGCGAACTTCGCGATAAAGACTTCATGAAAATCGTTTCCTTGGCTCCAGAAGTTATCTAAAGCTTAATCTCGTGATGTTAGAAACAGGAGGTGTACGAAATGCCAAGAGTGAAAAAAGTTCTGGAATCCCATAACAACAAACTTCACGTTAAAAAGGAAGATACGGTTATGGTGATCAGCGGTAAAGACAAAGGTAAAAAAGGCCGTGTCATCGCTGCTTATCCTCGTGAGAACCGCGTCCTTGTGGAAGGTGTTAACATGGTGAAAAAACACCAGAAACCTAACCAGCAAAACCCGCAAGGCGGCATTATCGAGAAGGAAGCTCCGATTCACGTTTCCAACGTAATGCACATCGATCCGAAGAGCGGAAAAGTAACCCGTGTAGGTTACAAAGTTTTGGATAACGGTAAGAAAGTGCGCGTTGCTAAACGTTCCGGAGAAATTATCGACTAATTGAACCGAATGAGAAAGGAGGGCTATGATTCATGGCATCAAGAATGAAAGAACGTTACCTGCAAGAAATCGCTCCTGCTTTGATGCAGAAGTTTAACTATACAACGGTAATGCAAGTGCCGAAAATCGAGAAAATCGTTATCAACATGGGTGTGGGCGACGCTGTCCAAAACTCTAAAGTGTTGGATTCCGCAGTAAGCGATTTGCAACTGATCGCAGGTCAAAAACCTGTAATCACTCGTGCTAAAAAATCTATCGCAGGTTTCAAACTGCGTGAGAATATGCCTATCGGTGTGAAAGTAACATTACGCGGTGAGCGTATGTACTACTTCCTAGATAAATTGCTCAACGTAACACTTCCTCGTGTCCGCGACTTCCGCGGTGTATCGAGTAAAGCTTTCGATGGACGTGGTAACTACACACTGGGTCTGAAAGAGCAACTGATCTTCCCAGAGATCGAGTATGATAAAGTTGATAAAGTCCGCGGTATGGATATTGTCATCGTAACAACGGCGAAAACAGACGAAGAGTCCCGCGAATTGCTCACGCAAATGGGAATGCCTTTCGTTAAGTAATGTTGGCATAACGTTTCCGGGTGTCTGGAAAGACTCCCTTTTCTCCGAAATTATTTAGGAGGTGTCAGGCTAAGTGGCAAAAACTTCGATGAAAGTTAAACAACAACGTACACCTAAGTTTAAAGTACGTGCATATACACGCTGTGAGCGTTGCGGACGTCCACATTCGGTCCTGCAAAAGTTCAAAATTTGCAGAATTTGTTTCCGTGAATTAGCTTATAAAGGCCAGATCCCTGGCGTGAAAAAAGCAAGCTGGTAAAAAGTCCTGAACGGGAAGGAGGTTAACTCACAATGACTATGTCTGATCCAATTGCAGATATGCTTACTCGTATTCGTAACGCGAACACTGTTCGTCACGAAACGGTAGAAATGCCTGCTTCGACAATGAAAAAACAAATCGCCGATATCCTGAAGCGTGAAGGTTTCATCCGTGACGCTGAAGTTATCGATGATAACAAACAAGGGATTATCCGTGTTTTCCTGAAATACGGTCAAAATAACGAGCGCGTTATCACTGGTCTGAAAAGAATCAGTAAACCTGGTCTTCGTGTTTACACGAAAAGCAACGAAGTACCTCGTGTACTTGGTGGCCTGGGAATCGCGATCATCTCGACATCTAAAGGTATCATGACGGACAAAGAAGCTCGTCAATCGAAATCCGGCGGAGAAGTCGTTTGCTACGTTTGGTAATATAACGTCACAAGATAGGAGGTGCAACATATGTCTCGTATTGGTCGCAAACCAATCACAGTACCAAGTGGTGTAGACATCACCCTGGACAACACCGTTATTACGGTAAAAGGACCTAAAGGAACTTTGACTCGTGAGCTTCATAAAGACATGAAGGTTACAGTTGAAAATAACGAAATCACAGTTGTGCGTCCTTCCGATAACAAAACTCACCGTTCTTTGCACGGCACAACGCGTAGCGTTGTAAACAATATGGTGAGCGGCGTTACTGAAGGATTCGCGAAATCTCTGGAATTGGTTGGGGTCGGATATCGTGCAAGCAAATCCGGAGATAAAATCGTTCTGAACGTTGGTTACTCTCACCCGGTTGAAATTACACCGGAAGCGGGAATCGAATTCGAAGTACCTTCGAATACAAAAATCATCGTTCGCGGAATTGACAAAGAGCGTGTAGGTGCTTACGCTGCTAAAATCCGTTCCGTACGTGAACCTGAGCCGTACAAAGGTAAAGGTATTAAATATGAAGGCGAGCGTATCATCCGTAAGGAAGGTAAAGCCGGTAAGAAGAAATAAGATTTCTCTTACCGCCTTTGCGCGGCTTTCGGCTTGCTTGCTTCGTGTGTTTCTAATATACCCCGTGGCTTCTGCTTTGAAGCCAGCGAGGTAACCTGAAAGGAGTGAATCTTTGAGATGATTACGAAACCAGATAAAAATAAGGCTCGTCTGAAAAGACACCTTCGTGTTCGTAAGAAAATCCAAGGAACGGCAGCACGTCCTCGTTTGAACGTATTCCGTTCTGGTAAACATATGTATGCTCAAATCATCGATGATGTTGCTGGTGTAACAATCGCTTCCGCGTCTACCGTAGACAAAGAATTGAGCACTGACATCAAAAATGGTGCATCTGTTGAATCAGCTCGTAAAGTTGGCGAACTCGTTGCTAAACGTGCTAAAGACAAAGGTGTTTCCAACATCGTATTTGACCGTAGCGGTTATCTGTACCATGGTCGTATCGCAGCATTGGCTGAAGCGGCTCGTGAAGCAGGACTTGAGTTTTAAGATATTTTTCAAAAGGAGGTTAACGACTTGCGTGTAGATCCGAATACTTTGGAACTGACTGAAAGAGTTGTAAATATTAATCGCGTAGCTAAAGTAGTAAAAGGCGGACGCCGTTTCAGCTTTAGCGCACTGGTTGTAGTCGGCGACGGCAACGGCTGGGTTGGAGCTGGTATCGGTAAAGCGGGCGAAGTACCTGATGCAATTCGCAAAGGTATTGAAGACGCTAAGAAAAACCTTGTACACGTTCCACTCGTAGGAACATCGATTCCTCACTTGGTAACAGGTAAGTTCGGCGCAGGACGCGTGCTGTTGAAACCAGCATCTGAAGGTACTGGTGTTATCGCTGGTGGTCCTGTACGTGCGGTTCTCGAACTTGCTGGTGTAGGTGACATTTTGACAAAATCTCTGGGTTCTTCGAATTCCATGAACATGGTCAATGCGACTTTGGAAGGTTTGTCCCGTTTGAAGCGTGCTGAAGACGTGGCTAAACTGCGCGGAAAATCCGTCGAAGAGCTTCTGGGTTAAGGAGGGAATTCTCATGGCTAAATTAGAAATTACCCTCGTCCGCAGCTTGATCGGACGTCCGGAGACGCAAAGAACAACTGTGAAAACATTGGGTTTGCGCAAAATCAATAGCAAAGTGGTACAAAACGATAATCCTGCCATCCGTGGTATGATTAACAAAGTAAGCCACTTGGTTGCTGTTAAAGAAGTAGAAGCTTAATAACGGGTTAATCCCACAAATCTTTAAGGAGGTGCAACGAACGATGAAGTTACATGAGCTTTCACCATCTCCTGGATCCCGCAAAGAACGCAAACGTGTTGGTCGCGGTCCAAGTAGTGGTACAGGTAAAACATCAGGTCGCGGTCACAAAGGACAAAATTCTCGTTCTGGCGGTGGAGTACGTCCAGGCTTCGAAGGTGGACAAAATCCATTGTATCGTCGCTTGCCAAAACGTGGTTTTGTAAACCCAACTCGCAAAGAATATGCAGTTGTGAATACTGAAGACCTGAACAGTTTTGCTGCGGGTACTGAAGTAACTCCAGAATTCTTGATGACGAACGGCGTAGTTAAAAACGCTAAATCCGGAATCAAAATCCTGGGTAACGGTGATGTCACTGTGAAGCTGACTGTTAAAGCTAACAAGTTTTCTCAATCTGCTATTGAGAAAATTGAAGCTGCCGGCGGTACAACTGAGGTGATTTAATGTTCAAGACCCTAAAGAATATCTGGCGGGTTGAAGATCTGCGCAAAAGGGTATTATTTACCCTTTTTGTACTGATCATTTACCGCATCGGCTCCTTTGTCCCCGTACCGGGAGTTAACAAAGATGTGTTCGAAGCGACAAATTCTGCGGGTAAAGAAGTTTTTGGACTTCTCAATACGTTCTCGGGTGGAGCGCTCTTCCAGTTCTCGATATTTGCGCTCGGGATCGTGCCTTACATCACTGCGTCTATCATAGTACAGTTGCTTTCCATGGACGTTATTCCTAAATTAGCGGAGTGGGCAAAGCAAGGTGAACAAGGTAAGAAGAAATCTGCACAGTTGACACGTTATTTAACCATCGGGCTGGCATTGATTCAAGCGTTTGGTACGTCGATCGGATTCAACCGCTTGTACAATACAGAGATGGTGCCTAACGCTACATTTGCAGATTATATCTTGATTGCGATTGTACTTACGGCCGGTACTTCATTCCTGATGTGGCTTGGTGAGCAGATCACCGAGAAGGGCATAGGAAACGGGATTTCGATCTTGATCTTTGCGGGTATCCTATCTACGGTGCCTAACATTATCAAACAAACGATCGAATCTGACTTCATTCAACCTGACCAACTGTTTATGAATATTCTTAAAGGTGTTATCATCGCAATTGTTATTGTGTTGATCATCATAGGGGTCATTTACATTCAGCAGGCAATTCGGAAGATTCCGGTACAGTACGCTAAACGTGTCGTAGGTAACAAAATGTACGGTGGACAGAATACACATATCCCGCTGAAAATTAATGCAGCAGGTGTTATCCCTGTCATCTTTGCTTCATCGCTGTTGATGTTCCCAACGATCATCGCCAACTTCTGGGCAGATCGCCTCTGGGCACAGTGGATCGGACAGAATCTGACTACACACAAACCTCTTGGTATGTTGCTGTATGTCGTGATGATTTTCGGTTTCACATTCTTCTATACTTTTGTACAGATGAATCCACAGCAGATGGCTGACAATATGAAAAAGAACGGCGGTTACATCCCAGGCATTCGCCCGGGTAAAGCAACCGAGAAATATCTGACCCGTGTCATGACTCGTTTGACAATGGCCGGAGCCATCTTCTTGGCAGTCATTTCCGTTCTGCCTGTATTCTTAGGGGCACTTTCTGGTTTGCCTCAATCTGCGCAAATTGGAGGAACATCCCTCCTGATCGTTATCGGTGTTGCGCTAGATACGATGAAGCAAATCGAAAGCCAATTGATCAAACGCCACTACAAAGGTTTTATCAATAAATAGGCAATAGGTACCGGTCGAGTGAAGATTTACTTGCCGGCACCTATTGTGCTGTTTGTTGATGTAGGGTAGTCTTGGAGGGAGTGACATAACGTGAACATCCTATTCATGGGCCCTCCGGGGGCAGGAAAAGGAACGCAAGCAGACGTCATCGTGAAAGAGTTCGGTATTCCCCATATTTCAACAGGCGATGCATTTCGTCTCGCGATCAAACAGGGAACTCCCATTGGCATGAAAGCCAAGGAATATATGGATCAAGGATTGCTTGTACCAGATGATGTAACCATTGGCATCGTTGAAGAACGTTTGCAGCAGCCTGACTGCAGAGAAGGTTTCCTCTTGGACGGATTTCCAAGAACCCTTTCCCAAGCAGAAGCGCTCGATGGCATTCTGGATCGATTGAACTCAGGTCTCGATCATGTAATCAACCTGAAAGTGGATCGCAACAAATTGCTCGCTCGTTTGACGGGTCGTCGAATTTGTAAAAACTGTGGTTCCACTTATCATGTGGTATTCAATCCGCCTAAGCAGGAAGGTATTTGTGATAGATGCGCTGGTGAGTTGTATCAACGCTCTGATGATAATGAAGAGAGTGTAGGTACACGACTGGACGAGTATATCAACAAAACAGCACCACTCCTCACGTTCTATGAGACTAAAGGTCTTCTTCGTCAAATGAACGGAGAACAGGATATCGATCAAGTTTCTCAAGAAATCGTGTCCTTACTGAGAGGTTAATTGATGATCATTGGTAAGTCCGAAACGGAACTGGGCTTGATGAGGGAAGCAGGGAGAATTGTTGCGGAAACGCATCGTCTCTTGGCAGAGCATATCGCTCCCGGTATTACGACTGGAGAACTTGACCATATGGCTGATCAATATATCCGCAGTCAAGGGGCTGTGCCGTCTTTCAAAGGTTATAACGGTTTCCCTGCCAGTGTGTGCGCTTCAGTCAATGAAGAGTTGGTACATGGATTTCCCGGCAAACGCAAGTTGAACGAGGGCGATATCGTTACGTTTGACATTGGCGCGCAGTACCAGGAGTATCATGGAGATTCCGCCTGGACTTATCCAGTCGGCCGTATTTCCGAAGAAGCCCGTCGTCTTCTGGACGTTACCGAGGCTTCGTTATACGCAGGTCTGTCGCTGGTAAAACCGGACGTTCGCTTGTTTACAATATCTCATGCGATTCAGAAATATATTGAAGATGAAGGGTTCTCCGTAGTTCGTGAATATGTCGGTCACGGCATAGGCGCAGATCTGCATGAAGAACCACAGATTCCGAACTATGGTCTTCCCGATCGGGGACCACGGCTTAAAGCGGGCATGGTGCTGGCCATAGAGCCGATGGTTAACGTAGGTAGACGGTATGTGAAAACGTTGGAAGATAACTGGACTGTCGTCACGGTTGATGGTAAGTTATGTGCACACTTTGAACACACCGTAGCAGTTACACCAGATGGTATGGAAATTTTCACGAAACTGAATGCGTAGGTGATGAGGCATGAACAGTCAGTCTAATCCGCAGCTCGGTCAACTTGTGAAGATCCGTAAAGGCCGCAATGCGGACCAAGCCGCAGTAATTGTTGCTATAGCGGACGGTAAGTTCGTATATATTGCGGATGGAGACAAACGTAAGTTTGATCAACCAAAGAAGAAGAATCTTCTTCATCTTGAGCTCCAGCCCATGATTAGCAGCGAGGTTGTGAACAGTTTAAACGAGAGTGGTCGGGTGACAAATGGAAAGCTCCGTTACGCGGTTCATTCATTTCTGGAATCCACCAACATTCAAGCTGAAGAGAAAGGAGACTGACTAATGGCTAAGGAAGATGTCATTGAAGTGGAAGGTACGGTTCTCGAACCGCTACCGAATGCAACATTCAAGGTTGAGCTTGAGAACGGTCATCAAATTCTCGCTCACGTTTCCGGAAAACTGCGGATGCACTTTATCCGTATCCTGACTGGAGACAAAGTAGTTGTTCAGTTGTCGCCTTATGATTTAACAAAAGGTCGCATAACTTACCGTAAATAGTAGTAGACAGTTGCAATGAACTGTGAAGCTTATGTAGCGGGTTTTGCCCGGCAAAACTTGCGAAAGCTTCGAAGCCGGTTTTACAATAGTAGAACAAGGTCAATGCTTACGAAGAGGGTTTTGCTTAGCAAAACTTTGAGGAGGTAATTCACATGAAGGTAAGACCTTCGGTCAAGCCGATTTGCGAAAAGTGCAAAGTCATTCGCCGCAAAGGGAATGTTATGGTTATCTGTGAAAATCCGAAACACAAACAAAAACAAGGTTAAAGAAGGGGGTGTAGCGTAAAATGGCACGTATATCTGGTGTGGATTTGCCACGTGATAAGCGCGTTGAGATCGCCTTGACTTATATTTTCGGAATCGGTAAAACGACTTCCCAGAAAATTCTGAGCACAACAGGCATCAATCCGGACACTCGTGTTCGTGATTTGACGGAAGATGAAGTCAGCAAATTGCGTGAAAGTATCGATAAAGAGGTCAAAGTAGAAGGTGACCTGCGTCGAGAAATCTCTTTGAATATTAAACGTTTGACGGAGATCGGTTGTTACCGTGGAGTTCGTCATCGTCGTGGTCTGCCTGTTCGTGGACAACGTACGAAAACGAATGCTCGTACTCGTAAAGGTCCTCGTCGTACAGTAGCGAACAAGAAGAAATAATAAGGGGGGATAAGAGAAAATGGCTAAACCGAAAAAAGTCGTACGTACTAAACGTCGTGACCGTAAGAATATTGAATCTGGCGTGGCGCATATCCGTTCCACTTTCAATAACACTATCGTTACTATTACGGATCCTCACGGAAACGCAATTTCGTGGGCAAGCTCCGGCGGCCTCGGATTCAGAGGTTCCCGTAAATCGACTCCGTTTGCTGCACAAATGGCTGCTGAGACTGCTGCCAAAGCTGCAATGGAACATGGGATGAAAGCCGTTGAGGTTATGGTTAAAGGACCAGGCGCAGGCCGTGAAGCAGCGATCCGCTCTTTGCAAGCTGCTGGTCTGGAAGTTAACCTGATCAAAGACGTAACTCCAGTCCCGCATAACGGATGCCGTCCTCCAAAACGTCGTCGTGTCTAATGAGATTTGCCCCTGCGTGTGGTATATTTCCGGCACAATCTGCTAATAATGGTTGTTTAGGCATACTACTACATGTTTTCGCAAGAGAAGGTAAATGTTTCATAGAGGACCGACGTTTTGAAGGAGGGGTATTGCAGTGATTGAAATCGAAAAGCCGAAAATTGAGACGGTAGACGTCAACGATGATGGCACCTATGGGAAATTCGTAGTAGAACCGCTTGAGCGCGGATACGGTACGACGCTTGGAAACTCGCTTCGCCGAATCTTGCTCTCGTCACTGCCGGGTGCGGCAGTGTCTTCGGTTCAAATCGATGGCGTTCTGCATGAATTTGCTACAGTTCCTGGCGTAATGGAAGATGTAACGGAGGTTATTCTTAACCTGAAAGCTTTGTCGCTTAAGATTCATTCAGACGAGGAGAAAGTGCTCGAGATTGATGCTGAAGGCGAAGGAGCAATTACGGCTGGAGATATCCGTGCTGACTCCGATGTGGAAATCCTTAACCCGGATTTACACATCGCTACGCTCGGACCAGGTTCGAGACTTCACATGCGTATTTTTGCCAATCGCGGTCGCGGCTACGTCCAGGCAGATCGGAATAAACGCGATGACCAGCCGATCGGCGTCATCCCAGTCGATTCCATCTTCACCCCGATCAGTCGCGTTAACTACGCTGTGGAAAATACGCGTGTCGGTCAAGTGACCAACTATGACAAGCTCACGTTGGAAGTTTGGACTGATGGAAGTATTCGTCCTGAAGAGGCTGTAAGCCTCGGCGCTAAAATTTTGACTGAGCATTTGATGCTCTTCGTGGGTCTTACAGACGAAGCGAAAGATGCAGAGATCATGGTCGAAAAAGAAGAAGACAAAAAAGAAAAAGTACTCGAAATGACGATCGAAGAGCTGGATCTCTCTGTTCGTTCCTACAACTGCCTCAAACGTGCCGGTATTAATACCGTGCAAGAGCTGACTACGAAAACGGAAGAAGACATGATGAAAGTCCGTAACCTCGGACGCAAGTCTTTGGAAGAAGTTCAAGAGAAGCTTGAGGAACTTGGTTTGGGACTACGTACAGAAGAATAGACAGCCGAGTGCTTGAAGTGAAGGAGGGAAAACAATGGCATACCAAAAGTTGGGCCGTAATTCCAGCGCACGTAAAGCTTTGTTCCGTGACCTGGTAACCGACCTGTTCTTATACGAACGCATTCAGACAACTGAAGCGAAAGCAAAAGAGGTTCGCTCTATTGCTGAAAAACTGATCACTAAAGCGAAAAAGGGAGATCTTCATGCCCGTCGCCAAGTGGCAGCTTATGTTCGCCGCGAAACTATCGATGGTGAGCAAGATGCAATCCAAAAACTGTTTAGCGAATTGTCCGGTCGTTACGCTGAGCGTCCAGGTGGATACACTCGTATCTTGAAACTGGGACCTCGTCGTGGTGACGCAGCGCCAATGGTTTACTTGGAACTGGTAGACCGCGCGTAAAACAGATGAGATGAGGAAAGGGGACAGAATCAACGATTCTGGATTAACCCTTTTTTTCTCTTCATTTCGGAATTCGTGCTGTAATAGAAGCTCCGTAAGGGGCTTCTTTTGCTGTTCGGGATAGGGATATGTATAGTATGGAACAAAGGTGTGGTAATAATGCGGAACTTATGTATGACGTTAACTTATGATGGCACTGCCTATTTCGGCTTCCAAGTACAGCCGGGTGGGAATACCATTCAGGATCATCTTGAAGATGCGATTCGTGCTTTAACCGGTGAGAAGGTTAAAATTACAGGTTCAGGCCGAACAGATGCAGGTGTTCACGCCCGCAGACAAATCTTCAATTTTCCTACGGAGTCCCAGATCCCGATTGAACGTTGGTGTATTGCACTCAACTCCAGATTACCCTCCGATATTGTCGTTATTGATGCGATTGAAGTTTCGGCTGAATTTCATTCTCGCTATGCAGCGAAAAAGAAAACGTATCGTTATACAGTCAATGCGAATCAATTTCCGGATGTATTCAACAGAAGACTGCAATATCATCATCATGCGAAGCTTGATATTATGGCAATGCAGGAGGGCTTACGACATTTCATAGGGACGTATGATTTTACCTCTTTTGCTTCACGGAAGTCTCAGAAAGAGAATCATGTCCGTTCGGTGTACGAAGCATGGATGGAAGTGGACCGATCAATGTGCAGAGACCATCCGCGCGATCAGGGTGTCATTCACATTTATGTGAGTGGTAACGGCTTTTTGCAGCATATGGTTCGTATCATTGTAGGGACACTGCTGGAGATCGGAGAGGGCAAACGGAAAGCCTCTGATGTACCAAATATGATTGCTGCATGTAATCGATCTGCTGCAGGACCTACTGCAGTTAGCTGCGGTTTAATGCTCTGGGATCTTGAATACAAAAAAGATTAAATTTGGTGAGTGAAAAGCTTAATTAACACTTGCGATTTAATCGCCTATCATGTAATATAAAAGTTGTGTTTTCTTAATGGCTTTCCCACAGCCCCAATTAAGAGGTCCACATCAAATTTACAATCCATCAACACCTAAAGTTATAACTTAACGAACGAAGATAAATGAAAATGATGATTTTGAACATTTTAAGGAGGAACTTTTCATGCGTACTACGTACATGGCGAAGCCTAACGAAGTTGAGCGCCAATGGCACATCATTGATGCTGAAGGCAAAACCCTCGGACGTTTGGCGAGCGAAGCAGCAGCTTTGATTCGCGGCAAACACAAGCCACAATTCACTCCACATGTGGACACTGGCGATTTCGTTGTTATCATCAATGCTGAGAAAATCGTATTGACTGGTAAGAAAATGCAAGGTAAAAAATACTACCGTCACTCAATGCACCCAGGTGGTTTGAAAGTAACTACAGCTGAAGAGATGGTTAAAAACAAACCTGAGCGTATGTTGGAATTGGCTGTTCGCGGTATGCTTCCTAAAACTCGCATGGGCGAGAAAATGAAGTTGAGACTTAAAGCGTACAGAGGCACTGAGCATCCACATGCAGCACAAAAACCAGAAGTTTACGAACTTCGCGGTTAATTAAAAGGAGGACAGTTTCATGGCACAAGTACAATACTATGGGACAGGTCGTCGTAAACATTCGGTAGCACGTGTTCGCCTTGTACCGGGTGAAGGACGCATTGTCATCAATAAACGTGATATTAATGAATACTTCGGTTTGGAAACACTCAAACTGATCGTAAAACAACCACTGAACTTGACAGAAACGCTCAACAACTATGACGTTCTTGTTATCGCTCATGGTGGCGGAATTTCCGGTCAAGCCGGCGCAATCCGTCATGGTATCTCCCGCGCTCTGCTCAAAGCAGATCCGGAATACCGTGCATCCCTGAAAAAAGCAGGATTCCTGACTCGTGACCCACGTATGAAAGAGCGTAAAAAATACGGTCTTAAAGCGGCTCGTCGCGCACCTCAGTTCTCCAAACGTTAATATTAAAAGCCTTTGGCCTCGGTCAAAGGCTTTTTTATATATTCATGACTATTACGCCATATATTATATTAGTTTGTGTGGTAGCTCTGATGTCTCTCCCCATGCTTGCTTATTTCCTTCAATGCCATTTCAATGCTCTCTTAATTTCCCTCAATACAGTCCTATAATATGTACGTTAATACATCTACATCATACTGAAACCCTCTGATCGTTTAGATCTTTGAATATGCTCATACCCATCGCTCACCACACATTCTATAACAGCTCCTATAAAATCATCGCTTCGAACTCACGCCGGATTTCTTGAATGTACTCGGCTTATTGTTTTTGCACTTTATTCTTTACTGTAAGTCTCATCAGTATTTCTTATGGAAACGATAAAAGTCCCTTACATATCAACCGCTAAAAGTCGCAATGCTGCTCCTCTTAAAACTTTAGCTTTTCTTCCTTCATCTTCAGTCGCCCAGTGATTTTTTGATGCTGTTCTTTGCGATAAGGACTGTCCAAACCCAGTAACAGCAAAGGTTTCCAAGGCTAAGAGATGTTTTTTTACCTGCCTAATGACCTGGGCTAACATCATTGTTTTTATCTCATTAACAGAGAAGTGGATAAATTGAACCAAAATATTGTGTAAAAGCGACGATCAAAAATGGGCAGAAAATGATTTATTTTACCATATGGCAGGCATTGACATCCGCAATGAAAGATTTATACTAAACATAATTCATATTAGTTTAGTCGGCTTTAAGGTATATTGAAATGCAGAATGGGGGAAATTCACAGATGAACTTGTTGGAGAAAGAAGACTTGGCACGGACGAAGGCAGAGGAACTGGAACACGCCAGTCCAGAGGATATTATTCGGTATGCTATTGAAACATTCCCAAATATCACTTTTGCATGCAGCTTTGGTGCAGAAGATGTTGTACTTGTAGATATGTTGCAGAAGATCAGCCCATCCACGGATATTTTTTATCTGGATACAGATTTTCACTTTAAAGAAACATACGAAACACGTGATAAGATGCAGGAGAACTACAATCTTGAATTTGTACGCGTGTCACCTAAGATTACTCCGGAAGAACAGGCAGCACAACACGGTGAAGAGTTGTGGAAGTCTGATCCCAATGGGTGCTGTAACATTCGCAAAGTCGAACCGTTAACACGTATTCTTTCTCAGTATGATGCATGGATTACAGGTATTCGTAGAGATCAAGCACCAACACGTGCCAACTCGAAAAAGGTTGAATATGATTCTAAATTCGGTCTTATGAAGTTTAATCCAATTGCGCACTGGACGACGGAGGATGTATGGCAATATATTCGTGACAATAACGTTGTATATAACCCTCTTCATGATCAGAACTACCCAAGTATTGGTTGTGAGCATTGCACACGTCAAGTTATGCCTGGAGAGGACCCACGTGCCGGACGCTGGTCTGGTAATGATAAAACGGAATGTGGCCTTCATAAATAATAGATATACAAGGAGCTGACAAGATGACATCGATTCTGCCTCATGGAGGTACGTTGGTTCAGCGTATCGTACAAGGAGAAGAACGGGAGCAATTGTTGCAAGACAGTAAAAACTTATCTACTTTGCTTATTAATACCTGGACGATATCAGATTTGGATCTAATCGGTGTAGGTGCGTTCTCACCACTTGAAGGTTTCTTGAATGAGGAAGATTACCTTTCGGTGGTGTCTCGCATGCGTCTCGCGGATGGAACAGTCTGGAGTATACCAATCACACTTGCTGTTGACGATAAACAAGCGGCATCCCTCCAAATTGGTGGACGTGTGAAACTTGTTGGTGATCAAGATGGAGTCACTTATGGACTGCTCGAAGTCCAAAGTATATACCAGGTGGATCAGGGTGAAGAAGCCCGGCGTGTATTCAAAACAGATGATCCCGAGCACCCGGGTGTTAAAAAACTGTTGGAGCGTCCTGCAACATACGTAGGAGGTCCAATCCAAGTGTTGAACCGTCCAAAACCTGCGAAATTCGAAGAATTCTATTATGATCCTGCAGATACCCGGAAGATTTTTCAGGAGAAGGGTTGGAAGACGGTAGTTGGTTTTCAGACACGTAATCCGGTCCATCGGGCACATGAGTACATCCAGAAGAGCGCTATGGAGATTGTAGACGCGCTCTTCCTGAATCCGCTTGTTGGAGAGACGAAGTCGGACGATGTTCCCGCAGATGTTCGGATGAAGAGTTATCTGGTATTACTGGAGAACTATTACCCGGCTGATCGTGCGTTTCTTGGTGTGTTCCCCGCAGCCATGCGGTATGCCGGTCCACGTGAAGCTATTTTTCATGCGATGGTTCGTAAAAATTATGGGTGTACCCACTTTATTGTTGGTCGTGACCATGCGGGTGTTGGTGATTATTATGGAACATATGAAGCACAGGAGATCTTTACTAACTTTACAGCAGAGGAACTGGGGATCACTCCGTTGTTCTTCGAACATAGTTTCTTCTGTACTAAATGTGGAAACATGGCATCCAGCAAAACTTGCCCACATGATAAAGAACATCATATGGCGCTTTCCGGCACCAAAGTACGCGGGTTGCTCCGTGACGGCCAGTGCCCTCCACCTGAATTTACACGTCCTGAAGTAGCTGAGGTGCTGATTGAAGGAATGGCGGAGCAAGTCCGGTCCTAGCGGTATATTTGTCCATCTTGTCCCATATAGATGATTAGAGTCATTTATAGGGACGAGGTGGTTTTTTTATGCGTAAAAATATGGGGAAACACTTTGTAGTCTGGGTTAGGCTAAAAACAATCAAAAGGGTCATGCTGAGTCTCTGTCTGCTGGCCATGTTAGTGGCGGTAATGTCCTATGAACTGCCGTCCGCTAAGACTTCAGGTTATTGGAGTTTGCCGATGGCGGGTAAAGTCATTGCCATTGATGCAGGACACGGAGGTCCAGATGGAGGAGCGGTAAGTAAACAGGGGGTTATTGAAAAAGATATCAACCTGTCTATCGCCCTGTATGTGAGAGATTATTTGCAACAGGCAGGGGCCTTAGTGGTGATGACACGAGAAATAGACACTGATTTGGCGGAATCGGACACCAAGGGGTACTCCAAACGCAAGACGGAAGATCTGAAACAAAGAGTACGGCGGATAGAGGATAAGCAAGCAGATCTCTTTATTAGCATTCACATGAACAGTGTCCCTTCCAACCGATGGAGTGGAGCTCAGGTTTTCTATACAACTAACCATCCGGATAACGAAGGTTTGGCTAATCTGCTTCAACAAGAGATGGTTCGTAATCTGGAGAATACAGATCGAATCGCCAAAACGGTGAATACGGTTTATCTGTTACAGGCTCTGAAGATCCCTTCAGCGCTGGTAGAAGTGGGTTTCCTTTCTCATCCGGAAGAGGCACGTATGCTTGCCGACGAAGCTTATCAGCGCAAGGTAGCTGCTTCAATCTATAATGGAATTCTCAGATATTCCTCAGGAGAACGGCCTAAAAGTTAGTCAGAACAAGAAAGGTAATGATATAATTGGATCAGCATACCTAATTACATGCCAATAGATAAAGCTGAGGTGCTGTCTGATGTTATCAAAAGAACAGATACTTGAACTATTACAGCCATTACAAGAACCGCAATTGGGAGTAAGTCTGACCGAACTGGAATGGGTTCGAGATATTATGGTGAAAGAAAATCATGTGGCTCTGACCATAGTGACACTGGAAAATCGACCTGAGGATACAACAGCCTTGAGTGATGCAGCGCGTAATCTGTTGTCCCAGCACGGAATGAAGGATGTACATATTCGTGTACGTGCAGCTTCTGAGCATGATCGTGAGAGCCTGAATATGGGACAACCCGATAATGAGCCAGATCGGGACGAAGTGCTCGTAAAAGGTCACGCAGCGGGTCTGGATGGACATGAGCTGTTAAGTCCTGAATCAGGTGTTCGTTTTATTGCTGTGGCCAGTGGTAAAGGTGGCGTTGGTAAATCAACGGTAACCGTTAATCTCGCTGTAGCCTTGGCACGTCAAGGTAAAAAAGTAGGCTTAATTGATGCGGATATCTATGGCTTCAGTGTACCCGACATGATGGGGATTGAAGAATATCCGGTCGTTGAAGATGGTGTTATTCAACCAGTTGAACGTTTTGGCGTCAAAGTCATGTCGATGGGCTTCTTTATTCGGGAGAACAACCCGGTAATCTGGCGTGGACCCATGCTAGGTCGGATGCTGCGTCAATTCTTTACGGATGTCCAGTGGGGCGAATTGGATTATGTATTACTGGATTTGCCACCAGGTACGGGAGATGTTGCTTTGGATGTGCATCAGATGTTGCCACAGAGCAAGGAAATCATCGTTACCACGCCGCATGCAACGGCAGCTTTTGTCGCAGCCCGAGCGGGTGCGATGGCCATTCAGACCGATCATGAGTTGCTCGGTGTTGTTGAGAATATGGCTTATTATGAGTGTGGCAGTTGCGGAGAGAAAGATTATGTCTTTGGTCGTGGTGGCGGGGGGAGACTTGCGGAAAGTCTGCATACAAGCCTGCTTGCCCAGATTCCATTAGGCACGCCGGATAATCATCCTTCCGAGCCTGATTTCTCACCTTCGGTTTACAAAGCAGATTCCCGTATAGGGGCTATCTACGATGAAGTTGCCCGGTCCATTGAATCCAAATTCTAATGGTATGAGTGTTATAAATACAATAAAAGCCTGCGTCCATTTGGATGCAGGCTTTTCAGTATCTTTGGTGCGTATTAACACCTACTGTTTATGATCCGCCGCCCGAATCTCCACTGCTTCCACCATCTCCGCCATCACCACCACCACCACCTTCGCCCTGACCGTCTTGCTGTCCACCTTGCTCTTGCCCTTTTTGTCCGCCACTTTCTACTTTGGGTTGCAATTCGTCCTGCACTACCTTCTTGAGCAAAGTGAGTACTTCCATTCGGAACAACGGATTTTGCATCACTTCCTGCATGACAGTCATCGTTTGTTTGCGATAATCCGGAGTCTTCGTCAAATCCATGAACATCTTGGATACCTCAGGTGACTTCATGATGTCTTCAACAGACTTTTGATATGTGGGATCTTTAATCAATTGCATATGAAGTTGTTTACTTTGTGCGTTGATCGCTTTGGCAAATTCACCCGCAAACTGCGGATCAGTCATGATCTTTTCGAATTCCTTCTTATATTCGGGAGCTGTGATGGTATCTTTTACTGCAATACGTATTTGTTCCGAAGATTGCACAGGCATTAACATTTTCATACCAATGGATCCCGAAGCACCACCCGAACCGCCACCTTCTTCAGAACCGCTGCTTCCGCTGGATGAGCTTTGACCTGTAAGAGCTTCCTCCACCGCTTTCTTGCCTTCGTCACTTTTCAAAATATCTACAACCATTGTTTTCATCTCTTTATAACTGCCCTGAGGAGGCGAAGAACTCTGATCTGAACCGCAGCCGGCAAGCATGACGGATAGCCCCAGTACGACACAGCATAGCTGCCACAAAGGCCGTTTCATGTGTACAATCCCTCCTTGATTAGATACTGGATGTAGTATGTGATGGGAAAGGGGGAAATATGTTGAGCAATGATGGTTTTTTGCTGAGAAGGTTGGTAAAATAAACACTCGGGGGTGGAAAACTTTTGAATTTACGTAGATGGTTTTTCCTGTTTTGGACAGCCTTGCTTATTGGGGCCGCGGGAGCATTGGGTACAGGATTGATTATGATGCTGGTGAACGGGGAGAAAACAAATGGATTAAATGATTTTCTTCTGTATCTTTTGATCCTATTTGGATCAGGGGTTATGATCAGCGTGTATTCACAAATGGGTTTCTTTGCATATCTGATATTGAATTATATGGGTAAAGGTGTATTTCCAAAGCGCGGTTGGCAGATCGTGCAGATTGTACTGACGGTGTTAGCCCTGCTTGACGTGATGTTTTTACGTTTGTTTGTTGGGGGAGACCGGGAGCGTATATCGGATATTGTGTTGGGAATCATTATTTTGGCAGCTGCAATTGTTACCGCTTACGTTAAAGTAAAGCTGACTCATATCTCCGCGCTTGTACCTACACTCTTTTTCATGATTGCCGTCACCATAGTGGAGACGATCGGCGTATTACGTATTGATGTGAATGCGGCAACCATATTTATTGTGGTTCCCTTGCTCCTATGTAATGCATACCAAATGCTGATATTGCACAGGCTGGTGGATGTATCTACGAACCGGAATGTAAGTGGAAAGGCAGAACAGTTGAAAGAAAGCCGAGCATAGAATTCATTTTGTATAAAAAACATACCAAAAAGAGCTAACCTGGTTAGCTCTTTTCAACTTTTACACTCGTATTTGAGCTGTAGCCCAAGCAATCTACCAATTATTGACCGCTGGCTTGATCACGAACTTCCTTACCTTCCACACTGGAATGGTTAAGCAACTCAGACACAGTTACGAATTCATAGCCCTGGTTTTTCAATTTGTCGATAATGACAGGGAGTGCTTCATGCGTTTGTTTGGAAGAATCGCTTGCATGCAGCAGTACGATGTCCCCTGGATGGGCCTTGCTTACCACACGATCAACAATGGTCTGTACACCAGGGTTTTTCCAATCCAAGGAGTCGGTATCCCACTGCACAACCTGATAATTCAGACTATTGGCTACCTGAAGCACTCGCTTGTCAAAGTCCCCGTTGGGCAGACGTAGTAATTTCGGTTCTTTTCCCGTTAAATCGGTTAAAATGCTATGAGCTGTCGAAATTTCTTTGCGAATTTCTTCCTCAGTCAGGCTGCTGTAGTTCTCATGTCTATGACCATGGCTGCCAATTTCATATCCTGCCTCTTTGATGGCAGTAACAATTTCGGGGTGTGTCTTGCTCCAGGGGGAGGAAAGGAAAAAGGTTGCCTTCTGCACTTTATTCTCCTGAAGAACTTTCAGAATCGGCTCTGTCCGTTTATCCCCCCAGCTAATGTCAAAGGTAAGTGCGATTACCTTCTTCTCGGTTGGAACGCTGTAGACGGCTGATGGTGCTTCCTCCGAGAATACGGAGACATTGCCTCTCTCCAGATAGATAATACCGATCGCAAAGATTGCAGCAACGAGGACAATCAGGTACCGTTTAATCTTTTTGCCGCTAAATACATAGAACGAGTTCATTTCAATAAGCGCCCCTCTCCCATAAGAAATGCTTGTTTACTCTCCAATGTATGCTCGTACTGCCCAGTTATTCGTCACTGATCCTTGTTTGTCCATCATTTTAGATTCTACAGGAGGTTATTATGTTAAAATTCAGTACATTTCTTAGAGATCTTGGTTCCATCCGCAGTGCATTAATGTGGTCCGTAGTTTTATTTGCTGTTGGTATAGGGGCGGGATGGGTGAGTACAGGGCCACTGGAAGAACTGTTATTGAACCAAATTGGAGGATTACGTGAAGTCAGTGAACGGCTGGAACAGGGGGGCAATGTGCAGTGGAACTTCCTCCTGTTTATCTTTTTCAATAATGCCATCAAAAGTGTACTTGTCATCTATGCCGGTATATTCTTCGGAATTCTGCCTGTCATCTTCCTGCTGATCAATGGGATGGTCCTTGGATTTGTTGTGCACACCACGATGAATTATGGAGCAAGCTTCTATGACATTGTGGTTAAAGGTTTACTTCCGCATGGCATTATTGAGATTCCGGTCATTATTATTGCTTGCGCCTTCGGACTGAAGTTTGGTGGTCTGGTTATCAAAAGCCTTGGGCAACTTGGAAGTGATAAGAGAAATACGATGGGTACCCGGTGGAGAGCATTCATGAATAGGACGTTAACGGCATCCTTCTGGGTTGTCATCTTGCTTCTTGTTGCAGCCATCATCGAAAGCACACTTACGTATACTCTGGTGAGAGGATAAAACTTTGTGCTGGTTGGCATTCATAAATTTTCAGAAAGTTGACCATAACAATAAAACGGGTTCCAGCAGCACTCACAAAAGCGAATGAACGGGGTGTTGCATGAAACTTGTGTAAGTGTGATAAAGAGGCTATGCACAAAAAGGAGAACTCTAATGCTGGGTATGTTGTTTAACGAGAAGGAATGCAAGGAACTAGACTATGTGCTGCGTAAAGAATTAGATGAAATGCTGTTCGATCTGAGTGATAATCGTCTTGACCAAGAGATCAAATATGCTATCGCGAGCCGATATAAGACTGTGTTCCGCATGTATGCACGCTTTGCCCCGCCCAAAGAGTTGTCCAAGTATGCAAGAGGTGGGAAGCTGAAAAAGTCGAAGCCATAATGCTGAAGCTGGTCATATATTCGTTTTACAGTAGTGGAAGTGAGGTGCGGCTCTTAATAGCGGGTGCTGTACCTCTGAACCATGCGAATGTGAAATTGTTAAGGAGATCATACTTTTTGTCGAAAAAGGGTTGACCTTTCTAATTTCATATGGTAAATTAATTTTCGTTCCTTTTTTAGGAGCGGTTCACCGAAACGAGCATGAAAATAATGCGATTGAAAATAATCGAAAAAATAATGCTTGCAAAGAGAACTTCAACATGATATATTATAAAAGTCGCCGCTGAAACGACGACAACATGAAAAACAGCACTAAATTGAATGTTTGATCTTTGAAAACTGAACAACGAGTGAGTAAACATTCTGCTTGCAGAATGAACGCGAAAGTTGAGACAAGCCTTGGCTTGAATCGACTGG
>NZ_JACYVQ010000017.1:0-68294 GCF_014842675.1 Paenibacillus sp. CFBP 13594 | reverse complement strand
TTCTCTTCAGCAACTTTTATATCTTATCACATCCGAACCAACTTTGCAAGCTCTTTTTTAAGTTTCTTTCGAAGCTTATTTCATTCGCTTGCCGAACCGTGTAAACCGTGTTTTCTTGGCCGGAATTAGAATATACCATGTACAGATATTGAATGCAAGTCTTTTTTGAAACTCTATCAACAATCGGTTTGATCTAATACAGACGTACATATGGTACTCTCCCAACTTAGCAAGTTCATACGCACGTCCATTTTCACTTTAATGTTTAACATTCCTAGCAGGAACCTTTCTTGGCCATAAACTGTAACTAAAACTTATCAGAAAATCGATTCCGAGTATCATTCCCCACACTCTGATCAGATTATTGAAGGCAGCTGTACGTTCAGCATCTCCAATCCACCATATCATGGCGAATAAAAAAGCACTTCCTATAGCCCAAGCCAATAGATGTCTAAACCATCCACTACGTTCACGACTCGCATGTTCTCTACCATATAACTTGTTGCTGCGAGGATTCTCTCCACCCTTGAACCAATATAGGAAATATCGATCCGCCCAAGCGATCATCTGGTGACCATAAGCAATGCTTGCTCCTATATACACCGCAGCTATACCATGAATCATACTTGCTGTAGCTCCTCGCTGTAGATCCATGACTGTAGCTACCAGCAATAACAGATCGATAACCGGCGTTGCCATTAACAAACCGATGCCTAACCGCTTCATGCCAAGGAGATACCTGACACTCAGACCCGTGAACACAAACACCCAAAAGGCAATCTCACAACCTATAATGAAATAACCAATCATTTCAGCCCCTCCTTTTTTGATACATATGTACTAAATATAATTTAGCACGTATGTACTATAATAATCAACAGTGATATAATATGCCTATGCCTAAAATTGTTGATCATGATAAACAGCGCGTGCTCGTGGCCGAGGCAGCTTGGCGTATTATACGAAGAGATGGCATGGAACAAGCCTCTGTTCGGAATATCGCTGAAGAAGCTGGAGTTTCGGTTGGCTCAATGCGCCACTACTTTTCTACTCAATCGGAACTACTACGATATGCCATGAATCTGGTATCTGAACGGGTGTCTCATCGAGTCCAAAAAATGTCCTTTACCGGTTCTCCCATGGACAATATGAAATGCCTATTGCTCGAATTCTTACCAAACACGGAAGAAAAACTGGCCGAAATGGAGGTGTGGTACGCTTTTACAGCCAGATCGAAAACCGATCCTAAACTCAAAGAACTTGCTAATACCGTATATGATGAACTCAGACAAGCCGTAGGCTCTGTTATCACCTACCTGATAAAGCTCGACCTCTCCAGAACCGATCTGGACAAAGAACTGGAGATTGAAAGATTGTATGCACTGGTGGATGGCTTAGGCATACATACCGTGCTTAGACCGGATCAGATGAATGCCAAGCTTATGGACGATGTTCTCACCTTACATCTTGCTTCCTTGTGCCGTTAAACCAAAAAAAACCGCAGCACATTCGTTGTGACTAAGGCCCGTTACGATAACAGGAGTTAGTTCTGAATGTCTGACGGTTTTTCTTTTTATCCGATAATGATCCGGCCTTCCGGATGACGATACAGTTTCTTCTCTTTGCGCGGACGAAGGGCATACGCGATGGTTAATGGCCCAATCCGACCTACAAACATGGTAAAGGTAATAATGATTTTTCCCCAATTGGTCAACTCATCAGTCACTCCCACAGAAAGACCCACGGTACCGATTGCGGATGCAGCTTCAAACATCAGTGAAAGGAATGGCGCATCCTCTGTCGTAAGCAGAAGCATCACCACGACCATGAATATGATCAGAGAAACCATAATAATGGTCAAAGCCCTCATCAGCAGTTCTTTCGGAACACGCTGGCGGAAAAACACAATATCCTTATTCCCCCGAATCATGGCATACACTGCACCAATCATGATCAAGAATGTAGTCGTCTTGATTCCGCCCCCGGTCGATCCAGGGGAAGCTCCGATAAACATCAGCAGAATGAAGAAGAATTGGGTAGCCTGCCTCATCTCCGTGATATCGATTGTGCTCGTTCCCGACGAACGTGTAGAGACAGACTGGAAGAAGGACGCGTAGATCTTCTCGCTCCATGTGAGTGAAGCCAGTGTATGTCCATTGGTGAATTCGAAAACAAACAAGACAATCGCTCCTATACCGATCAGCGCTCCGGATACAGACAGCACCAGTTTGGACTGAAGAGATAAACGGCGACGTTTGCGATACTCAAACAGGTCATTCAATACAACAAAACCCAGTCCACCAGAGACAACGAGCACAGAAGCGGTCACATTGAATATCCAATCTCCAGTGTAGTATTGGAAGCTGTTACCAAACAGATCAAATCCGCCGTTATTAAACAATGAAACAGAGTGGAATAATCCATAGTATACGGCCTGACCCAAAGGCATCTCTGTTGCCCAGCGCAGTGCTAATATGACAGCCGCCACCCCTTCAATGGTAAAGGAGAAAATCAACACCTTGCGGATAATGCGTACTATCCCTTCCATACTATCTGCATTAATGGCTTCTTTGAGTAATAACCTGTCCTTGAGTGAAATTCGCTTGCCCAATACAAGTGCAAAGAGAGTAGCCATGGTCATGAATCCGAGTCCACCAAGCTGCATTAATACCATAATGACGAACTGACCAAACAAATTAAAGGTCGTCCCTACATCCACAACGACAAGTCCAGTTACACATGCGGCAGAGGTTGATGTAAAGAGCGCGTCAATAAACGCCAAATGCATACCGCTTTGGTTGGAGATTGGCAACATGAGAAGCACCGTTCCAATCGCAATGATAAGCAGAAAACCACCGACCAGAATTAACGGAGGAGATAAGAATTTGGCAAAGTGAAGCCTGAACTGCATGAAGGGCACCTCTTTTAACAAAAATACGTACAGGTTAATCTAACAATTTCAAGACGCGATGCTACCCTAATGGTGTGCTGTGAGCAACGGCCTTCTGACAACTTTATTTTTAGCGTCTATGTAAACCTAAAGAGGAACTTGCCCCAGCATGATACTGAACGGCAGGTTCCTCTTCTATTATGAACGTATACTACGTTCCTTATTTAATCTTGCGTACGAGGACGCATGTGCGGGAAGAGCAGTACGTCACGAATCGACGGGGAGTTGGTAAGCAGCATGATCAGACGATCCACCCCGATTCCCAATCCGCCTGTTGGTGGCATACCATATTCGAGCGCACGGATGAAGTCGTCATCCATCTCATGAGCTTCGTCGTTCCCATGTTCTTTCTCCAGCATCTGTGCTTCAAAGCGTTGACGCTGATCGATTGGATCATTCAGCTCTGTGAAGGCATTGGCATGCTCACGTCCAACGATGAACAATTCGAAGCGATCCGTGAAGCGCGGATCTACATCATTTTTCTTCGCCAGTGGTGAGATTTCAAGAGGATGTCCCATAATGAATGTCGGTTGAATCAACGTCTCTTCCACAAACTCTTCAAAGAACGCGTTCAGAATATGACCAAATGTCATATGTTTTTCAACCGGAACCTTATGTTCCTTCGCCAGGTTATGTGCTTCCTCATCCGTCATGTGTACGGAGAAGTCTACGCCCACAACTTCCTTAACTGCATCCACCATCGTAACACGACGCCACTGCGGCGTAAGATCTACTTCATAATCTCCATACTGGATTACTTGCGTACCCAATACTTCCTGTGCAATATGAGCTACCAGATTCTCCGTCAATTGCATAATGTCCTTGTAGTCGGCATATGCCTCATACAACTCAATCATTGTGAATTCCGGATTGTGACGTGTGGACATCCCTTCGTTCCGATATACACGGCCGATCTCATATACCTTCTCCAGTCCGCCAACAATCAGACGTTTCAGGTGAAGTTCAATCGCAATCCGCATGTACAGTTCCATATCCAGCGCATTGTGATGTGTGATGAACGGACGTGCTGCCGCTCCTCCTGCGATGGTATGCAACGTAGGTGTTTCCACTTCCAGATATCCAAGGGAATCCAGGTAACGACGCATCGATTGAATGATTTTGGAACGTGCGATAAAGGTCTGTTGTACGTCCGGGCTCATAATCAGGTCAACATAACGCTGGCGGTAACGCAGCTCTACATCGGTGAGACCATGGAATTTATCCGGAAGCGGATAGAGCGATTTGGACAGCACTTCAAGATCTTTCACTTTGACAGAAGTTTCACCTGTTTTGGTCTTAAAGATCACACCCGTTACCCCAACGATATCGCCAAGGTCCAGCAGGCTAAATGCCGCATACTTGTCTTCAGGCACGCTATCCTGACGAACATAGATCTGGATTCTGCCGCTCAGGTCCTGAATATGTGCGAAGCTTGCTTTACCCATTCCCCGCTTCGCCATAATCCGTCCGGCAATACTGACTTCGATGTGCTTCTCTTCCAGCTCTTCCTTGGTCAGTTCTTCATACTTCTTCAGAATGGAGCCGGCTTCTTCGGTACGTACGTATTTTTGGCCAAAAGGGTCGATTCCCAATTTGCGGAGCTCGTCCAATTTGTCACGGCGAATTTGTAAAAGCTCGCTAAGTTCGGTTTCCTGATTCAAGACTTCATCCGTCATGATCTGTATTCATCTCCTTATTTACATTGCAGGCATCGTGAAAGGACGTTTTTCCTCTAATGTTGAAAAAGCTTCCCTAAGGAAGCTTTTGTTTACCGTGCCCAACTGCTTCGTTGCTATAGCTTTTTAATGTCCATAATTTTATATTGAATTACGCCAGCAGGTACACTTACATCAACAACTGTACCTTTTTTCTTGCCGAGAATCGCTTTACCTACAGGGCTCTCGTTCGATATCTTGTTCTGAAGCGGGTCTGCCTCCGCGGTACCTACAATCGTATATTCCGTGATGTCGCCAAACTCCAAATCTTCTACAGTGACGGTTGCACCCACACTTACGGCATCGGTATCAATCTCGTCGCTGTTAATAATCCGCGCGTTACGAAGCAATTTCTCCAACGTGATTACACGTCCTTCAATGAAAGCTTGCTCATTCTTCGCGTCTTCGTATTCAGAGTTTTCACTGATATCTCCATACCCGATGGCTACCTTAATCCGTTCAGCCACTTCGCGGCGCTTCACTGATTTCAATGTTTCCAATTCTTCTTCCAGCTTCTTGAGTCCTTCTGGTGTAAGGATAACTTCCTTGTCGCTCATCTCAACCGATTCTCCTGTCATGGGAATAAATTTGATTGTACGGCAACGGAATCAGTGCTTGTTACAGAGCTCCGCTCGCATACATCTTCAAAACTATATGAAGTTCTCCAGAGAAATAGAATATTCCTCCTGATGCTATAGCCTTATTAACGCACATGGCGAATTTATACTGAGAAATTATAGGGGAACGATCTCGAAAAGTCAATGTTACGTCCCCTATAGGTGTAAACGTTTTACAGATGCGTTTTATAATTAAGATGCATTTCCGGCGATTACCGGTTCTGACTCCAAATTACCTTCGCTTTTCAGCTGACTCACAAAGTTCTCCAGAATTTGTACCATCTCGTCCCGCTTGGTTCCTTCCATAATAACGTCCTTGATGCGGGCAGATCCTTTCAAACCTTTCAAATACCAAGCCAGATGTTTGCGCATCTCGCGTACGGCAACTGTCTCATTCTTCAATGCGATCAGGCGATCCATATGCAGGATGGCAACACGGATCTTCTCTTCGCCATTCGGGTCAGGAAGCAATTCCCCCGTGCTTAAGTATTGAATGGTACGATACAGCATCCATGGGTTACCCAGGGCGGCACGACCGATCATAACTCCGTCACAACCCGTTTCATCCAGCATACGGCGTGCATCCTCTGGTGTATGGACATCACCATTGCCGATCACTGGGATAGAGACAGCTTCTTTTACATCTTTGATATGTGACCAGTCAGCTGTGCCTGTATAGAGTTGCTCACGGGTACGGCCGTGTACACTTACCGCCTGTCCACCAGCACGTTCAACCGCGAGCGCATTCTCCACCGCGAAGATATGCTCGTTATCCCAGCCGATACGCATCTTGACTGTCACCGGCTTCTCCACCGCGTCCACAACAGCGGATACCATCTCATAGATTTTGTTCGGATCAAGCAACCAACGTGCACCGGCATCACATTTCGTTACCTTTGGCACAGGGCATCCCATGTTAATGTCGATGATGTCTGCATTGGTTTCTTGGTCCACGATTTTGGCTGCTTCTACAAGGGAATCACGATCTCCCCCAAAAATCTGAAGGCTCAGCGGTTTCTCACGCTCATCTACAAACAACATCTCACGTGTACGCTGGTTGCCATGGACAATGGCTTTGCCACTCACCATCTCCGCACATACGAGGCCTGTTCCGAATTCTTTTGCGATCAAACGAAAAGCCGGATTACATACGCCAGCCATCGGCGCAAGTACGACCTGGTTTTTCATTTCAATGCCACCAATGTTAAGCACGGTAGTCGTTCCACTCCTTTTTTCAATTCTGTATATATCACGATATAAAGTTCGATCAGTGTCTTGGTTGTTGTAACATGACGAAACCGAAACGGTCCTAGTTGCCCCGCAACTCCTCGATACTGATTGCCAGCACACCAGCAATTCGATCGAGCTCTTGCTGTGATACCTTACGGTTCCCCCGTTCAATGGTTCCCAGAATGGCCAGCGAGATGCCGGTCTCGGCCGCAAGTTCATGTTGTGTTAAACCTTTCAGCTTCCGGAATGCCCGGATTCGATTGGCCAATTGCATGTTTTCCAAAGCTGTATTCCATCCTTTCCATCCAGTACAGACAACGATGAGTGTACAAAGGTATACAAACCTGAAGTCTCGCCCTCCGGTACGATATCCGACAGTGGGACTAGCACAAAAGCCCGTTCTCCCATGCGGGGATGAGGCAATTGAAGCAATTCGGTATCTCGCGTCTCACCTTGCATCCAGAGCAGATCCAGATCAACTGTGCGCGGTCCCCAGCGAATATCACGAACACGGCCGAGCCGATTCTCGATATCCAGTAATTCTGTAAGCAACTGCTCCGGTGTCAGCATCACCTGTACGGCGACTGCCATATTCAGAAACGCAGGCTGATCTACATATCCTACAGGTTCCGTCTCATATAGCGCTGAACAACGCAGAACGGATATATGAGGGTGTTCATCCAGCAAAGACAATGCCTCAAACAACGTCTGTTCCCGGTCCCCCAAATTGGCCCCTAAAGCAATATAAGCCTCTGAAGATTCAGAGGTCGAATGTGCAATCATGATCGGTTCTCACTTTCTTGTGCGGCGAAGCTCTACCGTTACGCCCCCAAAATGAATATCGAATGGCGGATGTGGCTTCGTCACCTTGACTGTCAATGCATTGATAATAGTATAAGTGTCTAGTAAAGAAGATGCAATATGTTCGCCCAAAGCTTCAATTAACTGGAATGATTTATTCTCTACAATCTGTTTTACCAGCTCATGGATCTCCGCATAATTGATCGTTTTGGTCAGATCATCGTTACGCCCAGCCTCACCCAGGTCCATGTCAATCTCCAGATCAATATAATAACGTGCCCCTAGCTTCCGCTCCTCGGCAAATACACCGTGATATCCGTAATACTCCATTCGATGCATAACCATTCTATCCATACGATCCGCCTGCCCTCTATATATATTGAAATTTTTATCTATTTGAAGATATCCCTTTGCTTTGCCTTTGAAAAACGCTACGCTTCCACTGGACGGGTCACTCGGGACCCGCCAGCATTATTTCCTCCGTAGACCCGGAGAAGCATACAACATGGCATCACACATGTCTGCCGTCCGCCGAATCGGCTTCACATCATGAACCCGAACCATTTGGCAGCCTTGGGCAATGCCAAATGCAACGGTCGCAGCGGTTCCTTCCAGCGCATCATCCGCCCCGACATCCAGGGTGTTCTGGATGAATCGTTTACGTGAGGTGGCTAGCAGAACGGGATATCCCATTTCATTGAGCAAACCGAGCGATGACATGAGCTTCAGATTTTCTCCGAGATCCTTCACAAAACCAATACCCGGGTCCAGGATAATCTGATCTGCTCTCACGCCGGCTGTTAACGCAATTTGTATACTCTCCTGCAAATCGCTCACGACATCGCTCAGATAATCGGTATAGTTTCGCACCTGCCGATTATGCATCAGAATAATGGGACACCCCAGCTCTGCTGCCGTGCGGGCCATATCTGGATCTGCTTTTGCGCCCCACACATCATTAATGATATGAGCACCCGCCAGAATAGCCTGACGTGCAACCTCGGCCTTATACGTGTCTACCGATATCGGAATGTGTGGGGCTTGCTTATGCAATGCCTCAATAACCGGAATGATCCTGCTAAGCTCTTCATCGGCGCCCACGACATCTGAACCTGGACGGGTAGACTCCCCGCCGATATCAATCAGGTCCGCCCCATCCTCCATCATCTGCTGGGCATGGGCAACCGCCCGCTCCACGTTGGTATAACGTCCGCCATCCGAGAATGAGTCAGGCGTGACGTTAAGAATGCCCATAATCTGTGTTCTTGTACCCAGCTTCAATTCAGCTGGCCCCCATGTATAGTTCCGTTCATAGATGACAGGTGTAAGTGTCATGAAGTATACCCCGCTTTCTGCCGGTACATACCCAGAAGGACTGCTGTAACCGGGCCAATATGTCCGTTGCTAATTATCGTTTCGGCTCCGTCCTGATCCCTCAGAGTTGTCACCGGAACCAGTTCGGCCACCGAGCCTGTTAGAAATATTTCATCTGCTTGCAGGAGATCCTCCCAGGCAGCTAACGTTTCTATACAGTGGATTCCTTGCTGCGAGGCAATCTCCAGTACCCAAGCTCTCGTGATGCCCGGCAGAATGCCGGTTGAGAGTGCTGGCGTGTAAAGGACATTTTCCCGTACCCAAAACACATTGCTGACGATCCCTTCCGCTATATGACCATCCCGGGTTAATTGTAACCCTTCCGCACCCAGCACATGCTGCCCGTACCCGTTCAGCTCCCGTTTCGCCAGAATGCTGTTCAAGTAATGTAGCGACTTGAACCGAACTTCTCCTTCGGGCGTGTTGCGAGGTGTAGACAACCGTTGGAGCATTTTTCCGCTCTCATATAAAGAGGGAGAAGGTTCAGGTAATGCTTTTGCCAGTAAAATATGATTTGGCTTCGAATAATCACCAGAAGGTAAGCCTAGCGGTGCTTCACCGGCTGATACCGTGTATCGCACATACGCATCCCGAAGTCCGTTCGCATCCATCAAACGTTGAATCCAATCTGTCACCTCTGCCGCGGTCTTTGTAAAAGGAATGCCAATTTCCTTACACCCCGAGGCCATGCGCTCCAGATGCCGTTCCAAAAGATATGGGACACCTCGATAAGTCCGGAACGTCTCAAACAGGCCCAGCCCGTACAAAAAGCCGTGATCCGTTACAGGAACCACGGCCGCCGCCATATTGACCAACTCTCCATTTATCGCGGCATATTGCATGTTATACCTTCACTTGTTGGGACAAAAAGTTACGAAGCATCTGATGACCATGGTCTGTAATAATGGATTCCGGGTGGAATTGAACACCTTCAATCGCATATTCTTTGTGGCGCAGACCCATAATCTCACCTTCAGCTGTCTCCGCTGTAATCTCCAGGCAGTCAGGCAAGCTGCTGCGCTCGACAATCAGGGAGTGGTAACGGGTAGCTGTGAATGGAGATGGCAATCCGGCAAATACCGATGTTCCATTGTGGTGCATCTCGGATGTTTTGCCGTGCATCATGCGCTCCGCACGAATGACATTGCCGCCAAACGCTTGTCCGATGGACTGATGACCCAGACAAACACCAAAGATCGGAATGCTTCCCTTGAAATGATCGATGACTGCCAGGCTAATGCCTGCTTCATTCGGTGTACACGGACCCGGAGAGATCAGAATATGATCAGGTGCCAGTGCCTCTATGCCTGCCAGATCAATCTCATCGTTGCGGCGAACTTCCACCGTCTCACCCAGTTCACCCAAATATTGAACCAGGTTGTACGTGAAGGAATCGTAATTATCGATAACCAGTATCATATGCCTGCTCCTCCTCATCTTCCGTCAACACAAGTGACGGTTGCTTCGTTTTATTTTAGTTTAACAGCTTCTGTTCGCTCCGCTTGTTCTTGTTCAATAGCTCTGCTTGCTTCCGCCTCTTCGCTGTAATTCACAGCTCTCATCATGGCTCTTGCCTTGTTGCGGCATTCCTTGTATTCCCGATATGGATCGGAATCAATAACAATTCCTGCACCGGCCTGTACATAACCAATACCATCCTTGATGGCAAGTGTACGAATGACGATGTTCAATTCCATATTCCCACTGTAATCCATCCACCCGATGGAACCCGTATAAGGCCCACGCCGCACAGGCTCAAGTTCCTCGATAATCTCCATGGTGCGGACTTTCGGGGCTCCTGTAATCGTTCCACCCGGGAATGTCGCAGCGATCACATCAAATACGGATAACCCTTCTGCCAGCCTGCCTTCCACCTGGGAAACGAGATGCATGACATGGGAATACTTCTCGATGGTCATCAATTCAGGCACATGAACCGAACCATAGGCTGCAATCCGTCCGATATCATTCCGTTCCAGATCAACGAGCATAATATGCTCCGCCCGTTCCTTCTCACTGCTGAGCAGTTCATCCGCCATAGCTTTGTCCTCTGCTTCATCCCGGCCCCTTCTTCGGGTCCCTGCGATGGGACGTGCACTGACTTTGCCATTCTCCACTTTGACCAGAAGTTCGGGAGAACCACTTACCAGTTGAAAGTCTGGACTACGCAGCATACCCATATATGGTGATGGATTCACAAGGCGCAGCCATTCATAAATATGCTCAGCGCTCGAATGAAGACGCTTTTCCTGTCTTAAGGACAGATTCACCTGGAACACATCGCCCTGCCTGATATATTCCTGTACCGTACGTACAGCTTGTTCAAAGTCCTCTTGGGGAAAGGATGTCTCCCATCCTTCGGATTCTCTTTCCGCATCTTCAGGCTGCGGTGTACGATTGACCTGCTTGTTGCGACGTTCCAGTGCCTGTTGTTGTTCCTCGGCCTGTGCAGCCCCCATAATATGAAGCCAACGTTTCTGCATCGCTGTCGCTCGTACTTCGGCCGTTGCATACAGGCTACGGATATCCGTTTCGTTCCGGTTAGGCTCTATAGCCAGATGAACCATGCAGAAAAGCGCCTGCTGCTCATGGTCATACGCCCATAGTTCTTCAAAGCGCATCCACCAATAATCCGGCAGACCCGGGTTATCTTCAGCCAAGACTGGAAGCTTCTCCAATGATCTTGCTACATCGTAGCTGAGATAACCCGCGTATCCACCCCCAAAGTCTGGAGCCCCATTAACCTTGGGTGCGCTATACGGGGCAGTCCATCTCTTCAATACATCAAGTGGCTTGCCGCTGTCCGTCGAGGTGGTTCCTTGTGTCACATCATGAATAACCGCTTCTTGACCTTTACCTGAAATTACGGATACGGGGTCTAACCCCAGAAATGTATATCTCCCGCCTTTGCCATTCTCCAACACAATTGCGTATGGTGACGCCTGCTCCCAGGCTGCCTCCCACGATAACGGTAAACCGCCATGATACGGTCCCTCATCCGACTTCGTGATATAGGGCATCATGGTCCAGCCTTGTTCAGCCCACTCCATCCAGTCGGCGTATGTTGTCATCAGGTGTGTCATTGCGGTGTGCCGCCCTCCATCTGTCGCTAGTTCTATTGTCTGATAGTATACTAAAGCGCCGCTTCTTTTAAAAGCATTACGCCAAAAATCCTCCATACCCGTCATACGGGCAAGGAGGATTGGTTTTGTCATTTGTAGACTTAGCCTTCGAAGTTGTAAAGAGGTGTGCTGAGGTAACGTTCGCCGTTACTTGGCACGATTACGACAACGCGCTTGCCTTCACCCAACTGTTTCGCTACCTGAAGACCTGCACGGATCGCCGCACCGGAAGAAATACCAGACAGAATGCCCTCTTCCTTCGCTACCTGACGAGCCGTCTCGAATGCATCATCATTCTCAATGTGAATGATCTCATCATAGATTTCCTGATCCAGAATCTCAGGGATAAAGTTGGCACCAATCCCCTGGATCTTATGTGGTCCTGGTTTGCCGCCCGCCAGAATTGGCGAAGCTGCTGGCTCAACCGCAACAATTTTAATACCAGCGAAAGCTTCTTTCAGCACTTCGCCTGTACCTGTAATTGTTCCACCTGTACCGATTCCTGCAACGAAAGCATCCAACGTACCGCCTACAGATTGAATTGCTTCAACAATCTCAGGGCCAGTCGTTTCACGGTGGATCTTCACGTTGGCTTTATTTTTAAATTGCTCAGCCATGAAATAGGAAGGGTTTTCTTTCAGCAGCTCTTCGGCTTTTTTAACAGCACCATTCATACCTTCAGCTCCAGGTGTAAGCACAAGCTCAGCACCATACGCACGAAGCAAGTTACGACGCTCCAAGCTCATCGTCTCAGGCATTACAATAACGGACTTGTAGCCTTTGGCTGCAGCCACCATCGCGAGTCCAATTCCCGTGTTACCACTTGTTGCTTCAATAATGGTATCACCCGGTTTCAGCTTGCCTTCTTTTTCCGCTTCTTCCACAATGCTAATTGCGATACGGTCTTTCACGCTTGAACCTGGATTCTGGTACTCCAGCTTCACGAATACTTCAGCACTGCCTTCAGGTACGATACGGTTCAGACGAACAAGCGGAGTACCTCCGATGAGTTCTGTTACGTTATTAACTACTTTAGCCATATGAATGCCCTCCTTAGTGGATGAATAAAACTTGAGTCCTGTTAACCTATACTGTGCGGCCGGTAGCCTCTAGCTGTTATAGAAGAACTGCGGAAATCCTGTTGATCCCATCCCTTACTGCTAAGATTTCTAGACAGGGCGGAGGTTTCCGAAAGTTTCTTTGTTCATAAATAGATCCTTTATATCCGAGTAAACGAGTAGGTATTTATTATTTTCATCTTATCAACGTTAACCCTTATTGTCAATATGAGTACTCAAAAAAATACTCTGCCTTTGGCTCTAAGACCGCAGACAGAGTATTTTTATCAAGATGCAGCAGTACGATACAATCTTCTCCATTGAATTCAGGAGGCAGGAATCTCGGACAGGATTACGGCTTCATACTTGTTACGCAGCATTTGCTCTACCTGCGGCAACGGATCAGCCTGACTCAGAGCCAGTTGCATTCGAATCTCCTCACGGACCTCTTCGGCCGACTGCACCTGGCGTTCCTCTTTATCATTAAGTCTGATAATAACATAACCTTCTTCCACTCGAACCGGTCCGGCAATATCGCCAACATCCAGCCCCGCAGCAAGTTGAAGGATTTCTTCTGACTGGAATGGATCATTCCGCTCAATCCATCCCAGCCTGCCACCAGCATCACGAGAGAAGCTGTCCGTCGATTCACTGCGAGCAGCTTCTTCAAAGTCTTGTCCCTTCTCCAACGCATCCAGTAAGGAATCCGCCTCTTCTTCTTCCTTCACTACGATGATGGACAAGTCATATTTCTCGGGGGAAACGTAATCCTCACGGTGTTCAGTCCAGTAATGCTCAATATCTGCATCCTTGATCTGTATGCCAATCGTTGCGATTTTCTCAAGCAGCAGCCTGTAGCCGGCTTCCAATTCAAGTTCCTGTTTTGACAGGCCCAATTGAGACTTCATTTCGTCAAAATATGATTTCTCTGAATCGTACCCATCCATCGCGGCGGCAAGTTCTCTTGCAATCTCTTGGGGAGTGACGATCAGCTTGCGTTCAATTGCTTCGGCAAATACTGCTTTACGGTTTAACATCTGGAGTAATAACTCACTGCCGTAACGTCGTTTCAGCGCATCGGTCCACTCTTTGTCCGTGATAACTTCTCCGTTGATTGTCGCTACGGCGCTTCCTTCTTCCGTATTGGCATCATGGGATGCATCTGCCTCGTCTTTGCCCTGTCTGAGACCATGCATAGCCATCACTGTACCCATGACCAGCATGCCTAGCGTCAAGACAATTACAGCCGTCCACAACCCTTTTTCCTGTCTTGTCATTCCGCATCCCGTCCCCGCATAGATCAGTTCTTGGCTTGCTCTAGGATGGTCTCAAGTTGTTCTTTGTTAAAGTCATAGGCTTCATTACAGAATTGGCAGACCACTTCAGCCTGGCCCTCTTCTTCAATTAGTTGCTCCATCTCCGTTTGGCCCAGGCTGATCAGCGTCTTCTCTACTCGCTCACGTGAACACTCACAGCTAAAATGAATATCCAGCCCTTCCATCACTTGTACATCTGGCAACAATCGGCGAAGCAACTCTTCCAACTCAAGCCCCTGCTCCAGCAAAGTCGTCACTGGCGGCAACGTACTAATGGCATTTTCGATCGCCGTGATCTCTGGATCTGTCAATCCCGGCAACAGCTGCATAATGAATCCACCTGAGACAATAACGGAATTATCCGTATCAACGAGCACACCAACACCTACAGCAGAAGGTGTTTGCTCCGATTGCGCAAAGTAGTACGTGAAGTCTTCGCCCAGTTCTCCTGAAATAATAGGCACACTACCACGATATGGCTCTTTCAGTCCCAAATCCTTCGTTATGTTGATGAAACCTTCCGTTCCAACCGCGCCTGCAACGTCCAGTTTTCCCACACTATTACTTGGCAAATGTACATGCGGATTAGAAACATATCCTCTTACTTCGCCTTTCGCATTGGCATCAGCTACAATCTGTCCAATGGGCCCATCACCGTTGACTTGTACCGTTAACTTCTCTTCACCTTTGAGCATTGCACCCATAATGGCTGCTGTTGTAACCGTACGCCCCATGGCAGCTGTAGCCGTGGGAAACGTATCGTGTCTTCTGCGTAGTTCCTCAACCAGTTCCGTAGTCTGGATAGCAAAGGCTCTTACCTTTCCATTCATTGCTGTACCACGAATTAACCGGTCATGCTTGTTGTTGTTTTCCAAGTCATTCAGCCTCCTTTGGCGTATCGCCATAATAGTTGTAACACAGAAAAAACGGCACAACACTTAAGCTGTAATCTCAGCCCGCTGTATGCCGTCTCTATGCTCACCTTTCCCGGTTCCGCTCATATATAATACGCAGCCCTTCAAGCGTAAGCAGCGGATCAACTTCCTCTATACTACGGGTTTCTTCTGCGATAAGTGTAGCGAGACCACCCGTCGCGATAACTCGGGGCTTCGCTCCCATCTCCTCGCGAATACGTTCTACAATACCATCTACCTGGCCTGCATAGCCAAATATAATACCCGCTTGCATGGCATGAATAGTATTACGGCCAATGACCTTTTTAGGTTTCTCCAGCTCTATACGAGGCAACTTGGATGCCCGCTCATAGAGCGCTTCAGTGGCAATCTGAATGCCAGGTACAATAGCTCCCCCCAGATAGTGGCCTTTCTCGTCAATACAGTCAAAGGTCGTTGCAGTACCGAAATCGACCACGACGAGAGGGCCGCCATACTTCTCAACGGCTGCCACTGCATTAACAATACGATCTGCACCCACTTCACGAGGGTTCTCGTATCGCAGATTCAAGCCAGTTTTGATACCAGGCCCAACGAGCAAAGCTTTTTTGCCTACATACTTCTCACACATCGCTTCGATTACATTCACCAGTGGCGGAACCACAGATGAGATGATGACACCTTCGATGTCACTTGCCCTGATGCCGGACATATGAAATAAATTATAAATCAATACGCCGTATTCATCCACTGTTGACTGACGTGATGTACTCAGACGAAAGTGGTGCAGCAATTCCCGGCCTTGATATACGCCGAGCACCATATTGCTGTTCCCCACGTCTACAACTAGAATCAAAGAGGTTCACCCCTCTTTCTTTTCATTTAAATCCAGACTAATATCCAGGCTCTCAAAGGAATAGGTTAACCTGCCAACCGAAATTACATCCACACCACTCTCTGCAATACCACGAATGGTCTGAAGAGACACGTTACCCGATGCTTCAACCTTCACATGAGGAGCCTGTTCACGTATAAGTTCAACCGCTTCACGCATCCGCTCTGGATGCATGTTATCCAGCATAATGATATCTGCCCCGGCTTGCAAGGCTTCTCTCACCTGCTCCAGATTTTCAGTCTCCACTTCAATCGTCATCGTATGTGGGATAACGGTTCGCGCACGCTGTACCGCCTCGGTGATTCCGCCTGCACCCTTAATGTGGTTATCCTTAATCATAACGGCATCGTACAGTCCAAATCGATGATTCGCTCCGCCACCCACGCGCACTGCATACTTCTCAAGTAATCGGTGGCCCGGCGTTGTCTTACGTGTATCCACGAGTCTGGTCTCAAGACCATCCAGAATATCCACGTAGGCACGCGTACGCGTAGCTATTCCGGACATACGTTGCAGCAAGTTAAGTGCCAGTCGTTCCCCTGTAAGCAGTGAATGTGTACTTCCCTCTACCTCGGCCAAAATCGTGCCATGGGTAACTTTCTCTCCGTCTGTTACCTTAGGTGTAAATACAAGATCAGGATCAACGACCTGAAATACAAGTTCAGCCACGGTCATGCCTGCAATAATACCATTGTCTTTGGCGTGTATAATGGCCTTGGATTGGTTGCCTGCCGGGATCGTCGCACTTGTTGTAACGTCACCTGCACCAACATCTTCACGAAGCCAGTTTTTGATTGATTCGATAAGTCCTTCATTATATCCATTCAGTATCATGACATCAATTCCTCCACAATCGCTTGTTCTCGCTGCTGCAGGCTATGCTTCTGCCACACGATATCATCACGTGCCGGAAAATCCTCACGATAGTGAGCCCCACGACTCTCCTCGCGATGTAATGCACCGCTGGTAACTAACCAGGCACAGGTCAGAAGGTTGGCATACTCCAGCTCTTCCTTATGAGTGAGTGTCTGATCAAAAAATTGCAATTCCTGTTGCAGCTTGTCCATGGCCTTCTGCAGGTCCTCACCATTCCGGCGCAAACCTACCTGACGAACCATCATTTTCTGTAGTCGTAAACGTCTTTCGGATATAGGTTTTTGCTCTTCCGTGATCTTATTGATCTTGTTATTCATGTCCACAGATGAAGGCGCAACCCCTTGTAATAAACTAAGTGGAGGGAGAGATTGAATACGATCAACAATTCTCCGCCCAAATACAATCGCTTCTGATAAAGAATTGCTTGCCAGGCGGTTTGCTCCATGCACTCCTGTAGAAGACACCTCGCCACAAGCAAATAATCGGGAGATGCTGCTCTCTCCACTTAAATCCGTTTTCACTCCACCCATCATGTAATGGGCAGCAGGTGCAACGGGAATCCAGTCCGTTGTCATGTCTAATCCATAACGCATACAAGTCTCATATATGGTAGGGAATCGGTGCTTGATCATCTCTGGCTGTTCATGTGTAATGTCCAAGTACACAAAGGTACTGTTGGTGGACTCCATCTCACTAACAATCGCTCGTGCCACGATATCGCGTGGGGCCAGTTCAAGCTGGGCATGATAACGATCCATGAAGCGCTCGCCCTTCACATTGCGCAAATATGCCCCTTCACCGCGTACGGCTTCTGACACAAGGAAACGTGGGGCCCCCGGGTAACATAGAGAGGTGGGGTGGAACTGGATAAATTCCATATCACGAACAATAGCCCCAGCCCGATAGGCCATGGCTACACCATCGGCAGTAGCTACATCCGGATTCGTCGTGTATCGGTACAGTTGTCCTGCCCCACCAGAGCAAAGAACAGTTGCCTGTGCCTTAACGAACACTTGGGATCCGTCATCCTTCTGAACCAGAGCGCCAATGCATTCCCCTCGATCTCGATCTGTAATCAGGTCAACAACAAAATGCTCATCCCATACTTCAATCCCGGGATGTTCATTCACTTCAACAGCAAGCGCACGTACAATCTCATATCCTGTTGCATCTCCGTTGGCATGCAAAATACGGCGGTGGCTATGCGCACCTTCCTGCGTCAACGCCAACTCGCCGTTCTCCAGATCAAATAAAGTACCCAAACGAATCAGTTCCTTCACTCCGTCCGGACCCTCATTCACCAATACCTCTACCGCTTCGGAGCGGCATAAGCCCGCTCCTGCTACAAGTGTGTCCTGCAAGTGGTAAGCAGGTGAATCATCCTCAGCAATAACCGCAGCGATGCCTCCCTGCGCATATCTGGTGTTACTTTCAAGTAAAGACTTCTTCGTGATCATTAATACACGTTGTTGTTCACTTGCCTTAATGGCGGTAAACAAACCAGCAATCCCTGAGCCTATAACCAGTACATCCGTCTCTACCATGGGTAGCGCAGACAGATCAAAATCAACTAAATATTGCGGTATCATGTTATTCACCTGTCTTGGAGCAAGAGTAGCGCATCCTACTTTACCAACAACATGCGCTCTAGTGATTCTCTGGCTTTGTCGGCAACGGCCGGTGGCACGTAGATTTGCGGCTTCATCGTTTCCAGGCATTTCACCAGTTTCTTCAAGTTGTTCACCTTCATGTTGGGGCATACGAGGAACTTGGTAGCAAAGTGGAACTGTTTATCCGGACTATCCAGACGAAGCTGATATCCTGTACCATCTTCGGTACCTACGATAAATTCCTTCGCTGATGAATTTTTGCAATACTCCAGAATAGCTGTTGTGCTGCCTACAAAATCACCCATTTCTACAACCTCAGGGCGACACTCTGGATGGACAACAAACTCTGCATTTGGATGCTTGGCCCTCATCTCCACCACATCTTTGACTGTGAGCATATCGTGAGTGTTGCAGTAACCTTCCCAGATAATCATTTTCTTGTCTGTATGCTGCTGCACATAATGTCCCAGGTTTTTATCCGGTACCCAGATAATTTCGTCAGAATCCACCGATTGAATAACCCGGACTGCGTTCGCCGATGTACAACAGATGTCAGTCTCTGCTTTGATTTCAGCCGAGGAATTGATATACGTAACCACCTTGGCATTAGGATGTTGTGCTTTCAATTTGCGTAGTCCATCCACATTCACCATATCTGCCATTGGGCAGCCCGCACGTTCGTCCGGGATAATAACTGTTTTATTTGGCGCCAGAATTTTAGCGCTTTCACCCATAAAATGAACACCACAGAAAACGATCACATCCGCATCTGTCTGTGCTGCCTTCTGGGCTAACAGAAATGAATCTCCACGGAAGTCGGCAACCTCCTGTACTTCGTCACGTTGATAATAATGGGCAAGAATAATGGCATTACGTTCCTTCTTCAACACCATAAGCCGCTCACGCAGCTCGCGGTTCATCTCAGCCTTGCGCTCTAAAGCCAGAGCTTCCACCTGTGATCCTCTCCTTTATCGGGACAGCGTCATGCGCTGTTTCGTGGGCTAACCTAGTCGTTATCTTCGCTTGAGAAACGAATCACAAGCGGTTTAACAACTAATTTACACAACGTTCACGACTCTGTCAATAAATGAAAAAGGCCCGGAACAGCGCTGTAACCACCTGTTTGCTAACTGGTTCGCCATCTAACTCCCGTTTATCTTTATCTATCCTCTTTTAAAATAATGGATAAAAAAAGAGAGCCTCGAGGGCTCTCTTGATTTCACCTGCTATCATAGCCAGATGTATTGTGCATTAAGACGTTGGCTTCGTTCCGCCATCATCCGGGTTATTGTTATTACCCTTTTCCAGATTCGGAGCTTCGTTTGGAATATCTCCAGCTGGTGGCTCAGGCGTTTCATCTTTACCTTGAATACGAACACGCACATCACCGATGGTGTCGATGATTGGCTCTCCGCCTTCAGTTGGTGTGCCTTCACCATCATTGTCATTCTCTGCTTTTGGAGTCAAAGAACCTGTTTCGATCAATTGCTTGATCTGATCCATTTCCAAAGTCTCAACCTCAAGCAAAGTTTGAGCGATCAGGTGCATCTCTTTTGAATGTTTAACAAGCAAGTCCTTACACTTCTCATAACAGTCATTGATAAAGCGTTGCATTTCCTGATCAATCTCGTAAGCAATGGAATCCGAGTAATTCTGTTCATGACCGATATCCCGACCAAGGAATACCTGTCCTTGTGAACTTCCGAATTGCATAGGTCCCAATTTCTCACTCATACCGTATTCCATAACCATGCTGCGAACAATACCTGTCGCTTGCTGGAAGTCACTGTATGCACCAGTACCAATTTCTCCGATGAACAATTCTTCAGCTACACGACCCCCGAGAAGTCCGGTTACTTTATCCAGCAATTCCTGCTTGGTAACCAGCATACGGTCTTCTTTTGGCAACATGATTACATATCCACCCGCACGTCCGCGCGGAATAATGGTCACTTTATGTACCATATCAGCATGTTCGAGGAAGTATCCTACAATGGTATGACCTGCTTCGTGATAAGCAACGATTCGTTTCTCGCGATCACTGATGACACGGCTTTTCTTCTCCGTACCAACGATGACACGGTCAATCGCCTCGTCAACTTCCTTCATGGAAATATCTTTACGGTTACGACGCGCTGCAAGCAATGCCGCTTCGTTCAAGAGATTCTCCAAATCCGCACCAGAGAAACCTGTTGTACGCTTCGCGATGATATCCATCTTCACATCTTTGGTCAGTGGTTTATTACGGGAATGTACTTTCAGGACAGCTTCACGACCTCTTACGTCAGGGCGGTCAACCGTAATTTGACGGTCAAAACGTCCAGGACGCAGCAAGGCAGGGTCCAAAATATCTGCACGGTTCGTTGCGGCTATGATGATAATACCTTCGTTAACTCCGAATCCGTCCATCTCAACGAGCAACTGGTTGAGTGTCTGTTCACGTTCATCGTGACCACCACCAAGACCAGCACCACGCTGACGTCCTACAGCATCAATCTCATCGATAAAGATGATACATGGGGCATTTTTCTTCGCATTTTCAAACAAATCACGTACACGTGATGCACCGACACCGACAAACATTTCCACGAAGTCGGAACCTGAAATAGTGAAGAATGGTACACCCGCTTCACCGGCTACGGCACGAGCGAGCAATGTTTTACCGGTACCTGGAGGCCCTACGAGCAACACGCCCTTAGGAATCCGTGCACCTACAGCTGCGAATTTACGAGGGTCCTTGAGGAAGTCTACAACCTCAACAAGTTCCTGTTTCTCTTCGTCAGCACCCGCAACATCTTCAAATGTAACCCGCTTCTTCTCTTCGTTGTAGAGACGAGCACGGCTTTTACCAAAGTTCATTACTTTACCGCCGCCGCCTTGAGCCTGATTAAACAGGAAGAAGAACAGCAGGAACATAATGATCAAAGGAATAAAGGAAGTCAGCAACGTCAACCAGATGCTGTCACCTTTCATTGGCTCCTGATGATATTGGAAATTGTTAGTTTCACTTGCAGCTACAAGCTCACTAATTGCCTCATCCGTAGGAGGAATATACGTTGAGAAATTTTCTGATTTGGCGCCATCAGGTGCCTTCTTGTATTGACCGGTCACGAGATACGTTTGACCGTTGAATTGAACCGTCAATTCAGAGACATTGTTGGCTTTGATCGCTGCACGCAACTGATCATATCTAGGATTATCGGTGGCTTCGCCGCCATTGCTGACGAACTGGACTATCCCCACCACAACTAAAAAAAGAATCAAATAAAAACCAGAATTCCGGATGAACCGATTCATCCCCTACCTCCTCTCGAGACACTTTAATTATTTTAACATAGCCCGACATGGCTTCTCAACAGAAGCCAAGAACAGCTCAAGGCTTGGGTCGGGCAGGATATTAGCTACTATAGACTTCCGGCTTCAAAATCCCGATATAGGGCAGGTTCCGGTACTTCTCCGCAAAATCCAAACCGTAACCAACGATGAACGCGTCAGGAATGTCAAAGCCTGTGTAATGAGCTTCCAACTCAACTTTACGGCCTGAAGGCTTGTCGAACAGCGTAACCACACGCACCGACTCGGCACCGCGGTTTTCTAGCAGTTCAATCAGATAGCTGAGTGTAAGTCCGCTGTCGATAATATCTTCGACAATCAGAACTTCCCGTCCTTCAACGGATACATCCAGATCCTTAATGATTTTGACAACACCTGATGACTTGGTTGAAGCGCCATAACTGGATACCGCCATAAAATCCATTTCAACAGGTACCGTTATGTTTTTAACCAAATCAGCCATAAATATAAACGCACCCTTGAGCACACAAATGACCAAAGGATTGCGATTTGCATATTCGGCACTTAGTGTTGCGCCTAATTCCTTGACTTTACTCTGAATTTCTTCTTCACTGATCAATACTTCCTGAATGTCGTTCTGCAACTGTGCGAACCTCCTAAGTTATACTATGAAAGCCTTACCTGAACCATAACCACTACCCCTGAATCGCTGAATCGCCTACAGTCATGTACAGGATTGCGGAAGTGCCCTCCCTGACAGGAGCCACATTGGACCGTCGAACACCCGGTAACCAGATGATATGACCTGCTCCATCACATACCACAGGAATACGTGGACGGACAGATGGGGGGATTTTCTCATCGATGAAAATATTTTTCACCTTTTTGCTTCCGTTTAATCCCATCACTTTCATGGTATCTCCAGGTAACCGTGAACGCACAACCAGCGGCATAAGCAGTTGATCCGCATCAAACGCGGCTTGATCCGCCGATTCCGGTACATGATAGTCCTCGGGACTCACCGTCATCAACCGAATATGCCGGTTAATTGGGGTGAGTGAAAGCTCATAAGTTCCACTCCATTGCGCAAGACGATATTCGTAAGATTGATCCTGTACGTCCGTCCGTATGCCAAAAGAAATCAGATTATACTCCCGAGTGCAGGCGAGTGTCTGTCCTATATCCAGGCTCCAGGTCGTCACATGGGTCTCCATGACCTTGTGCCGAATGGTTTCTATACGGGTAAAGTCGACAAAATCACTGTCCAAAGGCAGATAATTCAATATTAGTTTAATCAACCTTCGTTGTAAAGCGACATGTAACTTCAAGAAGGAAGGCACCTCAAAGGTTTGCCTTCCGCCGTTCACCTGCACTAGACACCTGTATGTGTCATGTGCACTCTGCTCCATGAAATCGTCTTCATCACCCACAATTTCGGCAAGCCGATTCAATGACGGCGTGAGTTGTCCATTATACTGCCCCAAAAAAGGAAGCACATCCAAGCGAATGGCATTACGCCGATATTTACGCAGGGCGTTGCTCTCATCATTGAAATACATAAAACCCTGGGTATTACAAGCTTCTACAAGGTCTGTCTTGTTTATACGAAGGCATGGACGAATAAGTTCCACATTTTTTTCTCGTCTTTTAAACTTCATTCCTGAGAGTCCCGACAAGCCGGTTCCACGAAGCAAATGAAGCATGACCGTCTCCGCCTGATCATCGGCATGATGTGCCAAAGCGATGCTTGCTGCATTATATTTGGAAGCCACTTCATGAAGAAAGGCATATCGCTTGTTGCGGGCTGCTTCCTGTGGTCCTTGACCCGTCAACTCCATATATGAAGGTACATCGGCCTTGGTCCATTCAAATGGTATACCAAGCTGCTGTGCCAGTTCCATCATTTTCTCCGCTTCGTCATCAGATTCACTCCGGAAGCCATGATGTACATGGGCACAGATCAATTCAAGTGGCACATGCCGCTTGCTGATCTCGTGCATGATATGCAAAAAAGCTACCGAGTCCGGCCCGCCCGATACTGCGACGACAATCCGATCCCCGGGAACCCATAACTGATGCTCTTCCGCTGCATCCAGCACGTTCTTCACCAGCATGTTCCAGCGTAAAGCCTCCATACCTGTTCCTCATTCCTTGCGTTATGTATATGCACTCTCACAGATCAGAAAAGTAGTGCATAGATGAGCACTCCAATAAGTAATATCACAGATACAGCAAATGCATTTTTAAGCCAGCGCGGTGTTGTACTTTTGGAACGACGGCGGAGAGGCGTGGGGCGTGCCATCATTTCCTTCCATCCTTGTGCCGCATGACCTGCATCACGAAACTGACCTCGTAATGCCTGAGTCGTCCAATTGCGAAAAGGACCCAGTCGTTCACTGCGCTCCACCAGCGCTACAAGCTGATTCACACTTCGCAGTTGCGGTAATCCTTCGGCTGCCAGTGCCTTGAGCGCGTCTGCTTCAAGTACATGAATCAACAATAGTGCAAATGCAAATACATCATAGGTACCATCTGCTGTGCGGCTGCCTGCATTCCAGAAGCCCCGATCATACCATTCGGTGAACTGTTTGACGCTTCGACCAATCGACGTAACTCCGCCGTAGTCGATCAATTCCACCTGCCCATAGTCGGATACCAACACATTCTGAGGTTTGAGATCACCAAACACCCATCCCGCCTGATGCAATTGTGCCAGCTTCTGCAAAAGTCTCAGTCCCACCAGAAGTGTCCAGTCTGTCCCCTGACGCCGAATGAAGTGATGAAGTGCCTCACCTCGAACGTAACGCATCACATAAAAGGGAATATCCCGGCCACGAACGGCATAATCATCCACATCTTTAAGATAGGAAGGAATGCCGCTCTGCCGAAGGGCCTCATGATTACGCTGTAGTTGAAAAGATTTGAGCACATTGACTTCCGATTGCAGATCAACCGGATCAAATCCCATTTTTAGCGCGTAGTGTTTGCCATTTTCACCCCGTTGGACAAGAAAAACGATGCCATTGGCTCCTTTGCCCAGTAGCTTCCGAATCGTGTAACGACTGCGATTCCATTTCCCTGTAACCACGGTTCCTGGCGGGAAAGAGGCGTCAGACAACGTTGTCACCGAGCATCCCTTCTCTTTCAATGCGATAGTTCCCTTCTATTTCCTGCTGTTTCTCCAGTGTACCATAACGGTAAAAATCAATCACCTTCTGAATTGCAGGACCTGTCGGCGTTGCACCCTTCATCTGCAACCTTCCAAACAGGGACCGAACACGGCCTGGATCCGTTGTCCAGTCAATATCCATTACCGCATCTTCTCCACTGTGTCGTCCGGGAAAATGAAATACGGAAAGCTTGCTCTGACCTATACGCGCCTGCAAACTTAACATTAAATCACGAATGCCTTCTTCTACCGCAGCCAGTTTGGGCTTCATGCTGGCACTGACGTCTATTAGCAATATAACCTGTAAGGCTGTAGTTTCAGCCATATCATCCATCACTTCCACGACCCGGGCGCGTTGTGCAGGCTCCAGATCGGTTACCGTTTTGGGCTCCTTCTCTCCCAAAATTTGTGTTAACTCTCTATTAACCGCCTGCTGAATGGTCTGAACCACCGTTTTCCTTGTCATCATCTGCATCGTATGGGCAAGCTGCCGTGTACCTACAATTTGACTGATTCCACCTCCGGCTCTGGCAATATCCTCAATCTCCCGACTGCCCAACTCACCAATGGTTCCATAATCAATCACACCAACCACATTAACCGTAATTCCCTCTTCCTGTGCTTCGGCCGCTGCCAGCACCGGACTTGGTCCTACATTGGAACAACCGTCGGTGATCAATAAGATTTGCTTCATCCGATATCCCTCCGTTATTCGTTACTCTCCAACTCTATGACTAGCATTGCCAGAATGAAGAGACTTCAAACAGAAGAATATGCAATTAACTGACGGTCCGTGGACGCTCCATTCGGTTGATGCCAGGCACACGCAGTGTGGCCCATTCAGGGCGGAAATGCTCTACTTTTCCAACAACGACGGTCATATCATCCAATATCTCATGCTGCTGATATCTTATGACACTTTCAAGCAGGCAATCGGCCAAATCTTGTGGATCATCTGTATCAATCTCTTGAATGAGCCGTTTCATCCATAACTCTTTGTTCACCGCATACCCCGGTGCATCATAGATGCCATCCGTCATCATAATGAGGATATCCCCTGGTTGTAGCTGTACTGTCACCAAATCCACTTCAATATCTTTAATAATACCGATTGGCAAATTGCTGGCTGAAACCTGAATAACCTCCTGTCCTCGTTTGATAAAACTTGGCGTCGATCCGATTTTCATAAACGTTGTCTCTGCCGTATATTCATCAATCAGTGCCATGTCCACTGTGGCATACATCTCTTCAGGGGAGCGCAGCATCAGAACGGAGTTCACGGATTTGATCGCCAGTTTCTCGTCCATGCCGGACTGTAACAACTGCTCCAGTATGTTCAGCGCCGCGCTGCTCTCCATGCGTGCCCGTTCTCCATTGCCCATTCCATCACTGAGTGCCACTGCAAATGTACCGTTGCCTAACTCAACCGTACTGAAGCTGTCGCCTGACATCACATCTCCCCCTTTTGCGGCGGCAGCAACACCCGTGGTAACCTCGAAGGTTTTGGCCGAACCAAACGTGACGGTTGCCAGTCCCTGACGAGGATCGGTCATGGTCTCATGCAAGACGGCAATATGCTCGTCCAGTACATCCGAGATCAGCGGAGCAATCATTTTCCGGCACTCATCGAATCCACGTGTATATGCATGTACAATCTCAATCTCTACATTGCCCGCTTCCAGATTGATGATCTCAATGGAGTGAATGGACAAGCCTAATGACTCCAGTGCGTCCCGAATCTGCTCCTCCTGCTGCACCATCTCATCACTTTCCCGCTGAATTTCTTTGGCCAGGTCCTCCATGACCTGAGATACACCAGACAATTGCTCTGCAACCAGCTGCCGGCTATCAATAATTTGACGCTTCCATTGCATGTTATGTTGATGCAGTCCATACTGGGCACGCATGACTTCAAGTACCTCTTCCGGCTTCGCACACACCCTGTTCCAGTCCACTGGAATCTGCTTGCCTGAGATCTCCGGATTTGCTTCAATCGTACTCATCACGTCCGTCATATATTTGTAGGTTTGAATAAACTTTGCATCCCAGCATTGTGTACGCTTGAAGCAGCTTGCACATGTGCCCTCGGCAACCGCATTCATGAAATGATCCATTCCACCTTCTTTCTGTACTTGTTCACCCGCCCCGGACATCTGATCAAAGCTGCGTGACAATTGACGGAATACCTGCGAGAATCGGGTTACCCGTTCTGCCGTGATATCCCGTATCCGTTTGGCATACTCATGCTGGGATTTCGTATGATCCTGCGTACCCGGTACATATTTGGATATCGCCGTCATCAGGCTTTTAGGTGTTAACATGAATAGTACGATAGCTGCACACGTCTCCCATAATGAGTTCATCACATCGCCCGGTCCTCCCAGATATATGGATAGAATGGACGAACCCAGTAGCATGCCCAGTGCAACCGCCGCACGTTTGCCCTCTCGAAGCATACCCGCCAGCATCCCGGCAAAAGCAAGCAGGCTCATCTGATATACCGCTGACATGTCAGCCAGACTCAGAATCAAGCCCGTAATAACCCCAACTGAGGCTCCCAGGGGGGCTCCGCCCACCAGCGCAAAGATTAATATGAGATAACGGGAGAGCATATGCTCGACGGATAAGGACTGAATGGTCCACCCTACGGCTCCCGTCATAACGGAAGCGAGCAATATGATTAGGCAGAGGATCTCCTCGTTCTTTAGGCTGAACTTTTTTTTGCGGTAGGTGAAGATCGGTATGGCTTGTATAAAAACAAGGGTGAGCACAAAGCTTAGTACGGAATCCATCGTGAGCATCAGCATGGCGTACCAACTGAAGGATGGCCCGATCACAACCGCGAATAATTTGACCATAAATGTAGTCGTAAACACCATCGTTGGCGCATAAGATAATTCAGCACGATCATATGACTCCAGACCGCGGAAGAGCAGATAAAAGATGGCGATCTCCGATGCAACAATGAGTGGTACTGGAAACGGTGCAAAGAGACTGCCTGCGAGAAGTGCAGCGCCTACCGGAATGATGTAATCCCTGCGCATGAAAGCAATTACGGCAAAGTACGCAATGGCAAAGGGAGATAACTCATTCAGAATCATCGCCTTTCCGAGCAGGAAACCCATAAACGTAAGCAGCAGTACCCATTTGCGGGAAGCAACCATCTGGACAGCCTTGCGGGAGCCAAGCCAATGTTTCAGACGTACCGACAGCTCCTCCCGAGCTTCCGTACCACCTTTACCTGCTTTCATTCCCGGAAATTGAATGACATTCCACTTTTCCATCATCCTCAAGGCACCCCATTCGATTAATTTGAGTTTTCGTGTTTCGTTCTCGATGGTTCTGATTATAGATAGAATAGAAGACGTAGTTTGTCAGAATAGGTGGGCAGGGTCCAAAAAGTTTACGACAAAAGAAATGAGTCTGGCGCGGTGGAGCGAAACCCCCGGCCTTATTGTAGTTTCATTCATTCCCCTACTTGATTCCGACAAACGGAATGTCTGATTTTGAACCGGAGATGGTTTGGTCTCGCCACCATTTGAGCAGGATAACTGTGGAATGCCACGGAAACCTGTCGGTAAAAAATGGTAGACGACAAATGTTCTTATGGTTCCATTTTGCCGTGCAGAAAAACTGGGGATATGGAGCTTCACCTTACAAAAAAAGCTATTCAACTACTCATCTGTGAAAGAAACGCAAAAAAACCGTTAGCCCATAGGCTAACGGTTTTACTTATATGTTTAGATCAGGTTGTGACAGATTACACACGCTTGGCTCCACGGCCTCCGCGTTTGCCTTCTGTGTTCTTCTTAAGCGAAGAGATCCGCTCTTCACTATCTTTCAGGAAGCGTGACATTTTATCCTCAAATGAAGGTTTGCCTGCTGCGGGCTTGAAAGAACGGCCTCCGCGGTCGCCACGGTTAAATCCACCGCCGCCACCACCACGACCTTGGCCACCACTTGGGCCTCCGCCGCTGAATCGTTCGCGATCTCCTCCACTGCGTTCCGGTCTAGGAGCTCTCGGGGGTCTAGATTGGGTTTGTTGCTCAACCGGTTTGTCAACAGCTTGCTTAATGGAAAGTCCGATCTTGCCATCCTTGTCAACGTTGATAACCTTCACTGTAACGAGGTCATTCAGCTTCAGGTGGTCGTTGACATCTTTGACGTAATTGTCGGCGATTTCCGAGATGTGAACGAGACCCGTGACACCTCCTGACAGATCCACAAATGCTCCAAAATGCGTGATTCCTGTCACCTTGCCCTCTAACTTGGTGCCCACTTCAATTGCCATAGAATAAAATGATCCTCCCTTAAAAATATACAACCCGATTTTTTGAATGCCAAAATCAATGCTGCGCTAATGTAATTATACCTTATGCCATAAACCAAGGTCAACTGAACACTACCCCATCAGAGAGCCTATTTTTTCCGGTTTAACGGCTTCAGACACACGGATAACAAACCTAGCTCGGTAATAGACCGAATTCCATCAGTTCCCTGACTCTTCAACCTGGATCGGCGTTTCCTCAGGAAGATAATATCCTTTTTTCCGTGCCAGCTGTCCTATGTATTCAGGGTCATTCAACCGGCTGACTTCGTACTTCAACTGTTCCAGCTTCTTCAACGTATCTTCCTTTGAAGCTTGCTGAGTGGCCAGATGAGAACTCTTGTCCGAAATTTGTGCAGTCTGCACAAGGAATGTATATCCTGCCCATATTACAAATACAATCATAAACGTCATCCAAAGCATGAGGCGCCTTTTTGCACCGGCAGATTTTCCTTGGTTAGTTGGAGCCTTTGATCTGCCCACAGGTGTTTTACCCATTACGGACCTCCTTAAAACCAGCGTTTCCACATCGCTGCAATTCTTGTACCCACACGGATCATGAAGCGTGGCGTTACCCAATGTTTCAGGAGCGGCCTAAACATCCAGCGGAACAACTTGCCGAAAGGTACCAAACACTGCAGCACCAGCCTGCCCAGGAATAATAGTATCGCAATTACAAAACCGAATAATACGCGAATTAACTTATAAATTCCTTTAGCCGGCATAACGATCAGGATGTTAAGGATATGTCCACACCAATGAATCAGCGTTCTTGCGAGTTTAATTAACATTACCACAAAACGCTGGGTTGTAACACTTAAAAGCCAAAAATAGAAGCAAACCCCTATAATCAGCCCCAAAAAGACATAAAACCGCAACTGTCCGTGGTTTCCGGCGTATAGCATCCGAAAAACGAACAGCGCGGAAGCAACCCAGTACAACAGATCGAGCGTGTGAATACTCCATCTTGGAAACCGCAGCTGTCCGGACAGTACCCGGTAACTGTCGTAGGCCATTCCCATCACGACCCCCGAAGTAAGCATCCACATCAATGTGATCCATTGAGTATCCGGACTCATCGGAACATCTTGCCAAACAGGCCTTTACCATTTTTGGACTGGGAACCGGGGTCCAGATATTGGAGCGAACTGACTGTGCCTTCAATGGATAACAGACCTTCCTCCAGGCTCAGGTTTTTGATATGTAAATTGTGCCCCCGGATGGTCAGATGCCCAAGTTCAGTCTGCAGCAAAAATTCCTCACTGTCGAAGCTCTCCACGTTGGAGACACCCGTCAGATCCAGCAGTTTCCGATTCTGCATGCTCAGATGATGCTGTTTGGCCTTACCGTGCTCAACCATGGCATGTACCCCTCCTTCTTACACCTAGCTTATGGATGAGGAGGTTGGAATAGAACCAGCGTTGTTGAACAAATAACCCGGTATCCATTAAAAAAACAAAAACGCCCTTCCCTGTTACAGAAGGACGTTTCGATTCAACTTGCATTGATTGAATATTTAATACCAGATGTACTGTTACCAGTTCATTCCGTTATCCTTGGCGATCGGCTCTTCCTTCACCAAGGTGTAGAGGCTGCTCGCCTCATCCTTCTTAGTACTCTCGGCAATTCGTTCCACCCTCACGGTGACCAGTTTCTGACCGAACTGAACCGTCAGCTCATCGCCCACTTTGACAGCGGCGCTGGGCTTTGCTTCACGTCCGTTCACCAGAACACGTCCTTGTTCAGAGACGTCCTTGGCCACAGTGCGGCGTTTGATTAGCCGGGAGACCTTCAGGAATTTATCAAGACGCATTATTTTACGGCTTCTTTAAGTTTGTTGCCTGCTTTGAATGCAGGAACAGTGGACTCAGGAATCACGATTTCATTCCCTGTTTGTGGGTTACGTCCGGTACGACCGGAACGTTTGCGGGTCTCAAAAGTGCCAAAGCCGATCAATTGTACTTTGTCTCCGCTGGCAAGTGCATCTGTAATTTCTCCCAAAAAGCCGTTCAATACGGACTCAACGTCTTTTTTAGTCAAACCACTTTTGGTTGAAATGTTGTTAATCAGATCTGTTTTGTTCATTTTTAAAAGCCTCCCAAATTGAAAAAAAAGTATCTGCGATTCCTGACAATGCATCGATTGCCGCTGATTCGCGTTAGGTCACTACACATGTATTCTGGCTTGGTATCTGAAATCCTGCCTTGGTCCGCTACTTTTTTTAGCTTTTTGTCGATGGTCCGCAGGCAACAGTCTAAGACCAGTACCCGAAACCATCTGTCGCTAAACACCAACTCCAATTTACACAGATGAACACATGTTCGTATTATCATAACACACTGCATAGCATGAATGGAATAAAGTTATCTGGCTTTCCCAGAAAATTGAACCCGTTATAATCCTGCCTTCTTCGCATCCTGCCAGAATTGCTCCATCTCTTCTACATTGCTATCTGCTGGTGTTCTTCCCTGTTCACGCAAACGCTCCTCGATGTACTGGAACCGCCCGACGAACTTGCGGTTGGTCGCAGCAAGCGCCTCTTCCGGGTCCGTATCGATGAATCTTGCAACGTTCGCGGCTGCGAATAATAAATCACCCAGTTCGAGCTTCCGTTCTTCCGCAGACTGGCCTTGTTGCACCGCTTCTTTCAACTCCGCCAGTTCTTCCTCGATCTTGGCAAACACACCTTCAACATCATCCCAGTCAAAGCCTACTTTGGCTGCTTTCTTCTGTAACTTGTATCCCTTCATCAATGCAGGCAAGTCACGCGGTATACCATCCAACACGGAAACCTTCTGCTGATCCTGGCCTTTGCGCTTCTTCTCCTCTGCCTTCATCTGTTCCCAGTTCTGAAGAGCTTCATTCGCATCTTCTGCCTGATTATCTCCAAAAACATGTGGATGGCGGAAGATTAGCTTATCATTCAAACCTTCGATGACATCATACACATTAAATGTGCCCACTTCTTCTTCCATCTGGGAGTGCAATAAAATCTGCAGCAGCAGATCACCCAGCTCTTCTTTCATATGGTCGGGGTCATCCTCATCGATCGTCTCAATGACCTCATAGGTCTCTTCAATCAGGTTTTTGCGAATGGACTGATGCGTCTGCTCCTGATCCCATGGACAGCCACCCGGACTGCGAAGAATATTGACGATCTCATGTAAACGCGCAAAGGATCTGCGACGCAGGGCATCATCAGTGTTCTTCGGCACATAGATCAGTGACAGATTGCCGTACCCTTCGATCCGGTCCAGTTCGTGCAATGGAATCTTGTGAATGACCTCCTGGTCCTGTACACCCAACGCGTGACCAACAAATACCGGATAATCATCCGGGTAAACCTCCATCAGGCATAGCTTCACATCCGAAGCAGTGAACACATCGTAGACTTGTCCGATCAACGTATGTAGCTGTGGTTGTACCAGTTCTGTGTTCAGGCTGCTGGCATCCAGGAGTTGAAACCCTTCGATTGGATCGAATCCAAGTCGTATAAAAGCTTCATCTAGGAAGCTCTCCCCGCCCATGACACGCAATGAGATCCCCATCTGCGGACAACGTTCTTTGAGCAGGCGTACACTTGCTTCTGCTACCATCGGATGACCGGGTACGGCATACACAATCTCTGTTCCGGCCTCACCCTTGCGAGCGGCTTCTATCAGTTGATTCGCGATCTCATCATATACCTCGGGGAAGGAGGACTTCGCCTCATAGATGCCATCAAATGATGTCATCTCTAGTCCCTCTTGCTTCAGATCATTCAATACGGGATGATCCAGGGTACGTACATACAGCGTAGCTGCCTGTTTCATTTTTTTGATAATACCTACGGTCAGTTGGTCTGCATCTCCAGATCCAAGACCCACTACGGTTAAAGCTGCACTCATTACATAAACCTCCATCCGGACTACCCTGTCCAGGCTCATAATCATCGTGTCTGAACAGGACTAATTACATGTATTATACCAGAATCATTCGATATCCTATAATTGTATATTAGCTGTGCTGGGTGTAGAAGCACCGTGAGCATGGAGCTAGCGCAGCACACACAGTCTGCGCAGCAGCTTGGCAAGGCGAGGCCCTAACTTGGGCACGGCCGCCAGCTCTGCGGCGGTAAGTAGCCCTGTCCGGGCCGCCGCCAGCAAGAACACGGCCGAGCCTGCGGCAATGCCCAGCAGGCTCACGCCCATCGCGGCCAGCCTGCGATCGGCCGCGACACCCATGCCGCCGAGTACCGCTTCGGCGGCCCAGGCCGTGCCTACCGCCGCCAGACTCATGGCGGCGATCACCAGCGCCGGCTTCGCCAGGACGGCGCCAGGGGCAGGGCGCAGGGCGACAAGTCGCGCCAGCAGCGCCACATTCAGGCCAGCCGCCAGCATGTAGGCGACTGCGCCTGCCAGAGCCGCGCCGCTGATGCCCAGCGCCGGCACAAACATGACGTTCAGCAACGCCTTGACGCCTGCGGCGGCCAGCATGCTGAACGCGGGTGCACGCACGGCGCCGAGGCCTTGCAGCAGCGCCGCCGCAATAATGCTGACGGTGCTGCCCGCAGCCGTCAGCGCCATGTACCGCAGTGCTTCGGTGCCTGCGGCATCTCCGTACAGCATGCGGTTAATCGGCTCCGCCAGCACCGCGAGACCCGCGGATGCCGCCAGGCCGATCAACCAGAACCAGCGCAGCGCGAGGCCTGCTTGCTGCCGGACGGCTTCTGGCCCGCCCTTTAATCGGGCTTCCGCCATCGCCGGAATAAACAGCACAGATAGTGACGTAGCCAGCATCGTCACCAGTTGAACCAGCGGCAATCCACGGTTGTAGATGCCAAAGGAAACCATCGACTGAAGCTCATCCAGTCCTTCTCCCCGCAGCAATCGGGGCACGGTGAAGGTATCTACCAGATTCATCAGCGGTACAGCCAGCGACCCGAGACAGACGGGAATGGCGTACATGAGCAGCGTCTTGATCCACTCACCATTGGATCGTGATCGTTCTGCCAGAGCGGGGCTAACAGCACTCACCATTTTCCTCTGTGGCGTAACTGGTCTATGCTCTTGATGCTCCTGACGTTCTGATCCAACCTCTCCGCCATTACTGCTCCATTCCGACGAATCCAATTGCCCTGTGACCACTTCCCTGTCTTTCCGCCGATGACGCACCATGTACCCTAACATGGTTAACAGCCCAACCATTCCACCAGCAACGGAGCCCATCATTGCACCAGCGGCAATAGTCTCAAGCGAAGCGTCCCGTCTCATCAACCACAGAAGCAGAACAATCATGACGGTGACACGTATCGTCTGCTCCACCACTTGTGATACCGCTGTTGGAACCATCTGCTGTAATCCCTGAAAATATCCACGCAGCCCTGTCATCAACGGTACGAACAACAACGCCCACGAAGCAGCACGAATTGATGGAACCACATGACGGTTGCCAATCATGTCAGCGATCAGCGGCGCACCTGCATACATCATGAGCGCCATTATAATTCCAATTCCCCCGAGCAGTAGGGAAGATAGTCGAATAATTCTTCTGCTCTCGTCTGGTCTTCCGAGTGCGTTCTGTTCTGCTACGAATTTGGATACGGCCAGCGGCAGTCCTGCAGCAGCAAGCGTGATAATGAGCATATATAACGGATACACCGTATTATAAATGCCAAATACACCGTCTCCTCCCAGATTCTGCAGCGGAATCTTCTGAAAAGCACCAATGATTTTGGAGATAATGGCGGCAAGACCAAGTATAAATGCACCCTGTAGCAGCCTTGAGCCTGTAGATGGCTGTTTCATAAGTCCCTCCTGCGTAATCCTTTTAAGCATACCTTGCTATTATAACTGCCTGAAGGCACACAGACTAACCCTCCCCATCACAATCATCCGGATTATCTTCGTTGTCCCTTGAAATGCAAAAACTCCCGTATGCCCAAGACAGGGCACCAGGAGTTGATCTGCGGTCTATTGTTCCATTTGCTTGCCAAGGAAACCAGCAGCTGTCTCGGACATCTTCACTTCCATCTGAGACATCTTCACCGATTCATCCTTATTGAACAGGATAACCGTTCCGATGGGGTCACCACCTGAAATAATCGGCGCAATAACAAAAGAGGATAACGTCTCGTCATGATCTTTGCTAAGCTCATAAGAACCGTTGTTGGTTTCCAAAATGGTCTTTCTGTTTTCCATACATCCCTCTAACAGTTGACCTACCTGCTTGTCCAAATACTCTTTTTTCGAACCACCTGCCACCGTGATAATGGTATCCCGGTCAGAAATCATCGTTACATGTCCTGTACTCTCATACAGGGATTCTGCATATTCTTTGGCAAAATCACCAAGTTCGCCAATTGGCGAATATTTTTTAAGGATAACTTCTCCATCACGATCCACGAAAATTTCCAGTGGATCACCTTCACGAATACGTAACGTACGGCGGATTTCTTTTGGAATGACCACACGACCAAGGTCATCTATACGGCGGACAATACCAGTAGCTTTCATTTCACATGTTGCCCCACTTTCTCGAGAAGATTTTTCAACTACTGTTCCTTAATGGGTAGAGGAAAGTCCCAGAACGTTTAGTGTGATATCTTGACCATAGTATTCATCTGTTCCCATTTCCTTATACATGCTTCGGAGAATATAGTTGTGTAACTTTCGAAGAAGGCGACCATGTACCCATACGGCTTGAATATATAAAAGAAGAAGCAAGAAGGAGGTCCTAAGTCCTCCCCTTGCTTCTCTGTATGGTTGTCCATATTTACGTAGTACAAGGCATTCATTTCGGGCGAATTCAACCCTGAACGTATGCTAACACAGCAAATTTACCAGCTTACTTGCTGCTTGTACCTTCATCTGTAGTTGCATCTTTGTCTGTTCCAGTCGTACCTTGGTCAGTCTTGGTATCCGTACCTGTGGAGTCATCCGTTTTTGGTTCGGTTGTTTTCTCTCCTTCAGTTCCTGTACCCGTTGTACCTTCAGTTTTGCCTTCTTCAGCTTTTTCTGTTTTTGGCAACTTAACTTCTTTTACGATTTTGTCCAACTCATTTTGCATGAACGTATCGATCTCAGCAGCTGCCAATTGGCTCTTCAGACTTTCTTTTTGTTCAGCCGTCAATTTAGCAAAGTCAGCTTCTGTACGAGCTTCCACTTTCATGACGTGGTAACCGTACTCTGTCTCTACTGGATCACTGATTTTGTTCAGTGGCAATGTTTTTGCAGCTTCCTTAAATGCCTCTACCCAGCTGCCTACAGGTGTATTTTCATACAGTCCACCCTTCTCAGCAGAACCTGGATCTTCGGAATATTTTTTTGCAATTTCAGCAAAATCAGCTCCGCCATCCAACTTGGTTTTTACTTCTTTTGCAATTTTAAGTGCATCTTCTTTTTTACGCTCTTTTTGCGTTTTTGGATCTGTGAAGTTAATCAGCACGTGACGGACGGAAGCCGTTGTGAACTGATCTTTGTTTTTCTCAAACTCAGCCTTGATTGCATCGTCCGTAACGCCTGTTTCTTTATCTTTGATTACTGTCATGATCCGAGTCATGTAGTTTTTAATGTTATCGTCTGTCAGGTTCTGAGCTTTGAGCATTTCTGTCCATTGATCTGCCTGAACAGAAGCTTTCATTTTATCGAATTGCTCAGTTGCCGCTTTGGTACCGGCTGTTTTGGCATCTTCGCTTGCTTTGCCACTCAGATATTCATAAGCAACTTCCTGTTTCACCAGATACTCTTTGAAATCGTCCATATCCATCATTTGTGCATACTCCGGATAGAGGAATTTCATGACACGTTGCTCCATGTCAAATTCATTGGCTGTAATAGTACCACCATCATACGTAGCGACTACAGCACTTGTATCCGTCGATTCCGGTGTTTTTGCTTCTTCCTTCTTGCCACATGCAGCAAGCAGTGATAAGGATAGTACTGCGACCATGCTCACAGACAGTACTTTTCCTACTTTTTTATACTTTGGTAACATCCTTTAGTTCCCCCTTTGATTTAAAAGCAGTTTTCATGGACTCCAGAATTTTCTCTACCAGCTCCATCAGTTGCTTATCCCCAAGCCCCTTGCCTTTAGCGTGAATCAGCATATGGGGTCCTTGTTCAAATTGTACACGTCTTTCGAACTGATTTCCAATGTGCGCGATTTTTGAGAGTTCAAAGGCATGTTCACGCCCTTCATAGAACTTCACAGTAATGTCCTCACCACGTTGGGAGATGGATTCAATGCCGTAGATTTTGCCGTATACTTTCATCCGCGCAACAGCCAGCAAGTTAATGACAGCTTCCGGAAGATCACCGAACCGATCAACCAATTCGTCTTCCAACTCCATTGCATCGTCGAAGGATGCAATGACCGCCACTTTTTTGTAGATCTCAATCTTCTGGATACTGTCATAGATATAATCGGACGGCAAGTAGGCATCGATACTGAGATCCAGGGTTGTGTTCCACTCGTCTGAAGGTACCGGCTCTTCACCAAGCATCGTAACTTTGCGTTTGTTGATCTCCTCTGCGAGCATCTGGGAATACAGATCAAACCCGACGGAAGCGATGAAACCATGCTGCTCCGCTCCTAGCAGATTTCCCGCACCACGAATCGACAAGTCACGCATGGCGATTTTGAATCCTGAACCCAGTTCGGTGAATTCTTTGATGGATTGCAGACGTTTCTCAGCAACTTCAGTAAGCACTTTATCCCGTTGGTACGTAAAATAGGCATACGCAATACGGTTGGAACGACCCACACGCCCGCGCAGCTGATACAGCTGGGAAAGTCCCATTTTATCCGCATCATGTACGATCAGTGTATTTACGTTTGGAATATCTACCCCGGTCTCGATGATACTTGTGCTCACAAGCACGTCATATTCACCATCCAGGAAGTCCAGAATCGTTTTCTCCAGCTCTGTTTCCGACATCTGACCATGTCCCACACCAACTTTGGCTTCAGGCACAAGCTCAGAAATTTCGGCAGCCATCTCCTGAATTCCCTGAACACGGTTGTAGAGGTAATACACTTGCCCACCACGGGCAAGCTCACGCTCAATGGCTTCCCGAACAAGCGCCTGGCTGTGTTCAACCACATAGGTCTGCACCGGGAAACGATTCTCTGGAGGAGTCTCGATAACGGACAGATCACGCACACCCAGCATGGACATATGGAGCGTACGCGGAATCGGCGTTGCCGTCAGCGTCAGCACATCCACATTGGTTTTCAGCTTCTTCAGTTTTTCCTTATGAGTTACTCCGAAGCGCTGCTCTTCATCGACAATCAGCAGTCCCAGGTCCTTGAACACCAGGTCCTGCGACAGCAATCGATGCGTCCCGATGACAATATCCACTGTGCCTGCCTTGATGCCTTTGGCTGTTTCATTCTGCTCTTTACGGGAGCGGAACCGGCTAAGCACATGAATGTTGAACGGATAACCGGAGAAGCGCTCACGGAACGTCTCAAAATGCTGCTGTGCCAAAATGGTTGTTGGCACGAGTACAGCCACCTGTTTGCCTTCAATAGCTGCTTTAAATGCAGCCCGAATAGCCACCTCGGTTTTGCCGTAACCAACATCCCCACACAATAAACGATCCATTGGACGGTTTTGTTCCATGTCCTTCTTGATTTCTTCGATCGCACGCACCTGATCACGTGTCTCATCGTAAGGGAACATGTCCTCAAATTCCTGCTGCTCCGCAGAATCCTTGTCGAATCCAAACCCTTTGGAGGTCTGACGCTCTGCATACAGCTTAATTAGATCATCAGCAATATCCTGTACGGATGTGCGGACTTTATTTTTAACCCGTGTCCACTCATTGCCGCCCAGTTTGTATATTTTCGGTTCTTTTTCTTCGGAACCTACATATTTCTGAATCAAATCAATCTGTTCAATAGGTACAGACAGTTTGTCTCCACCCGCATAGAGAATATGCATGTAGTCCTTATGAATACCGCCTACCTCGAGGGTGCCGATCCCAAGGTACTTACCAATCCCGTGGTTCTGATGAACGACATAATCGCCCACTTTTAGCTCGCTATAGGATTTGATCCGTTCAGCATTGTCTACATTCCGAATCGGTTTGCGTACTTTACGCTGTTTTTGCGAGAACATCTCGCCCTCGGTCACAACAGCCAAATGAATGGACGGCATTTCAAATCCCGTTTGCAAATTACCGATCATCATCTCTGGCTCTGGAATATCATAGTCCATCAGTACCCGGCGCATCCGCTCGAGTCGCTCCTCACCGTTCGCCAGCATGAGCACTTGGACTCCAGCCTTATGCCAACGCTCCATCTCTGCCTTCAGTACGTTCATCTGTCCGTGGAAATCCTGCATGCCACGACTGATGAAGTTCAGAATGTTCTGTGGTTGGGTGTGTGGAACTTGGCGCAAAAAAATCGACATAAATAGCGTCTGGAATGGACGCTCATACAAGAGTTCATCACCGTCTGCAGATAAAGGAAGATCCGGAAGTGTTTTTCCGTTTTGCATCAAATGAAGATTCCACTCCGATTCATCACGGTCAAGCTGTTTCGATGTCTCCGATAGTCTGGCAGGCTCATCAAGAACCAGCAGGGTATCTTCTGGCATATAGTCGTAGATCGTTTTGTTCTCCGGATAGAGCGGAGAAATATATTTATACATTTCGGAGAAATACACGTGCTCCCGCAAAAGCTCGATCTCCCGGTGAATTTCTTCACGGAGACGCAGCTTCGCCTGCCGATCCGTCATTTTCTCCAGCTGTTGCTCCAGCAAAAGAGCAGCCGCATCGGCAGCCTTTTCCATTCGTTCACGATCTGCAATTAACTCCTTGCATGGTAAAACCGTAATTTCCTCAATCCGTTCAATCGAACGCTGATCCGCGGGGTCAAATGTCCGAATGGAGTCGATCTCATCATCAAATAACTCCACCCGATATGCGATCGATGAAGTAACCGGATAGAAGTCGATGATACCTCCGCGTACACTCATCTCACCACGAGATTCCACGCGTTCCACACGATCATATCCGAGCTTTACCATCTCCAGCAGGAAAGAGTCCAGTTGAAGTGTGTTGCCCTGTTTAATCAAAATTCGAGCATTGGCCATCACTTCCGGAAGCGGAACATAACGTCTTACCCCGGAAAAAGGAATAACAACAACGCCCCTGAATCCCTGGGCGCAGCGGACCAACACATCAATACGCTGACCCAATGTTTCCGGGCTGGAAACAGCAGCTTCAGCAGCGACAAGTTCGTTGGCAGGATAGATTAACACCTGATCAGGTGAAAGCGCTTCCTGTAAATCTTCTGCAATTTTTTGAGCTGAAAACATATTATGTGTTACTACGAGCAATGGTCGGTTCATTTCCTGATGCAAGGCAGCCAGCATAATCTGACGCGCCGAGCCGGATAGACCTGAAACCAATTGTTCCTTCATGCCGGACTTGATTCCGGCTGTAATGGACCCGAAGTCCGGATCTTTGGAAAAAGCCTGTATAAGTGCTTGTAACAAAAGGGGCACCTCTCTTATAACTTACTTGATTATCTCACGCATACGCGTAACATCACTATTAAAATGGATACAAATTCCTTTTTGTCCTGTTTCATCATATCGGATTACTCGTAACATTGCCACATCTGTTGATGCGGCTGAGCCTGATTTCGAGATAGCGATGGCTTTCATGCCAACTGAAAAGAAGCCTCAGCAGGCTGCCAAGGCTATAAAAGGTGGAGCGTTATTACGCAACCGCCCTCAACTGTCATTCGATCCTGTACGGGCGATGTCTACTGAAGCGGACTCGCGAGCAGGCTAAGCTCTGGATTGTGCTCCAGGGCTTCCTTACAGTAATCACATGTAATCCGAACGGTAATGTCACCACCGGAATTATACGCTATTATATCCCTCCGCTCGTCGGGGGTCAAGAAATGAAAGCCGAGCTCTACTTCCGTTATCCGGGCAGAATCGATTCGTCCAATAAAGGTACGGCAATGCCTACATACGTAATTCACTGACATGTTTATGCCTCCTGAACATGGTTTATACATCCAGTATGTCCAGTATGGCTGAATTGAACCCGTCTTGTATGATCATTTTATCAGTATGTCTAACAAAATTAACCGTTAAACTTCGCCATTGTTTGTTCAAACGTATGAGTCAAGCTATGCTCCAGAGCATCACATGTTTGCTCAATGGTCTGATCAAGGGCTTCTTTTTCTTTCTTCATGAATGTCGACAGTACATAATCAACAATGGCATGTCCTGGTTCAGGCCGGGATATTCCCATGCGTACCCGGTTAAACTGCTGTGTACCGGTATGCTGAATAATGGACTTGATTCCATTATGTCCGCCTGCACTACCTTGGTAACGCAATCTGACTTTGCCAATCTCTGTATCCATGTCGTCGTACACAACAATCAGATCTTCAAGACTAACTTTATAAAAATCCATATATGCTCGAACCGATTCACCAGACAAGTTCATATAGGTCATTGGTTTGATCAGTACAGTTTTCACACCGCCAATATTGCCTTCTCCAATCAGCGCTTTACATTTATTCTGTGTAATGGAGATATTATGACGATCAGCCAACCGATCCAGTGCCATAAAACCGATATTATGACGGGTTTTGGCATAGTTCGAGCCTGGATTTCCAAGTCCGACAATCCACTTCATCTTGTTCCCTCCTTCGGATTAGCCTGAGGTGAGGCATAGACTTCGAATCTTATATTTCATATAATATCAAGAAAGTAAAGATCGATTTACTGTAGTGTTCACAGTTAATATTTTATCGACCCAGGAAGGTGAGCGGGTTTTGCGCGAAGACAATGGACAACTGACTCAACATAACGATTTTATCTATCATCTCGAATATCACGTACCTGTACAGGTATACGACCGCGACACCCATATTGAGATTGGTCTAATCACACGTTTCGATAATCAATTCGTCGAAATTGCCGACACGCTTTTTCATCGGCGTCGTTTCCGATTTATCTCCCGCCCGGGGTATTAGCTGACCAGCGTCTGTTTCACTTTTAATAAAACGGCACGCCGACAGGGGTTACATTTTCCATTGAACCGGAAAACGTAACCCCTCTACTACTTTATGCAGACATCCTTATTCAATTTCAAACAGCTTGCTGATTGACAATTCCTCATGAACCCGGATAATTGCTTCTCCGAGCAAAGGCGCTACAGACAACACTTTGAGTTTGCTTGTCGGATTAGCATGCGTAATTGGAATGGTATCCGTTACGATGACTTCCTTCAATGGTGCATTCTCCAAACGTTCCATCGCAGGTCCGGACAATACCGGGTGAGTACAGCACGCGTATACTTCTTTTACGCCGCCTTCCATCAGAGCATTCGCTCCCAGTACAATTGTTCCCGCCGTGTCAATAATGTCATCGATCAGGATAGCTGTTTTACCCTCGATGTTACCGATAATGTTCATCACTTCGCTCACATTTGGCTCAGGACGGCGTTTATCGATAATTGCCAGGGGTGCATTCAGGAAATCAGCCAGTTTACGTGCGCGCACTACGCCACCGTGGTCAGGCGACACAACAACCGGATTTTCGATCTGTTTCGACCGGAAATATTGAGCCAGAATTGGCACGCCAAGCAAATGGTCGACTGGAATGTCGAAGAATCCCTGGATCTGCATTGCATGCAAGTCCATCGCGATAACACGGGTTGCACCCGCTTTTTCAATAAGGTTGGCAACCAGTTTCGCTGTAATCGGGTCACGCGAACGTGCCTTGCGATCCTGTCTTGCATACCCATAGTAAGGAATAACGACGTTAATCGTCTTGGCAGATGCCCGTTTGAGTGCATCAATCATAACGAGCATTTCCATCAGGTTATCATTAACCGGCAAGCAAGTGGACTGCACGATATAAACGTGACAACCCCGAACACTCTCGGAGAGTTTCACTTGAATCTCGCCATCACTAAAGCTGGTTGTGTGAGATTCACCCATAGGGATCCCGATATAATCAGCAATTTGATGGGCAAGCTTGGGGTTAGAATTGCAAGTAAATATTTTTAATTTCGAATCAAAATAAGTCATAAAATAAAAACCCTCCGTGCTGGTTCATTGGAATCAATAAGCGTCTGCGACATGTCGGCACCTCCCGATCTTCGGGAGGCAATCTTGTTATCAAAACCCCTTATTGGGGTTTGGCATTTTGTTTCTTGGCTTTGGCACGTCCGCGAATCTTCTCCGCATAACCAGGTTTATTCTCCTGACGTGGACGAGCAATGGCCAGATCATTCTCGGGAACGGAATGGGTAACGGTGGAACCAGCAACCACATAAGCGCCTTTTCCTACCGTAATCGGTGCAATCAGATTGACGTTGCTGCCTACAAAAGCATCATCTTCAATCGTTGTCACAGCTTTATTATAACCATCATAATTGACAGTTATTGCCCCGCATCCAACATTTACGTTTTTCCCTACTTTGGCATCTCCAATATAGCTGAGATGAGATACTTTGGAACCTTCATCAATTGTAGCATTTTTCACTTCAACAAAGTCACCAATTTTTACGTTGCGACCCAGTTTAGTCCCTGGACGCAAATTAGCAAATGGACCTACCGTTGCATCAGAACCAACCTCGGCATTGGATACTACCGAATGTTTAATCGTAACTCCGTCCTGAATAACGCTGTCTTCCACATCTGCCTGAGGACCAATATGACATGCTTCACCGATGGAAGTTGTGCCTTTGAGGATCGTCCCCGGATACAAAACTGTATCTGATCCAATCGTAACATCCGCTCCGATATATGTCGATGACGGATCAATGATTGTCACACCGTTCAACATATGGCGTACGGCAAGACGTTCACGCATGAAGGCTTCGGCTTGCGAAAGTGCCAATCGATCGTTAACCCCGATGGATTCAGCGATGTCATCCGACATGTAAGCCTCAACCACATCTCCATCATTACGCAAAATGCCGATTACGTCTGTGAGATAATATTCTCCCTGAGCGTTCTGGTTCGTTACTTTATCCAGCGCAGCGAACAATTTTGCATTATCGAAACAGTATGTGCCTGTGTTAATCTCATTCACAGCATCTTCCTGTTCGTTGCAATCCTTCTGTTCTACGATCCGCTGTACAGAACCATCTTCTCCACGTATTACTCGGCCGTAACCTTTGGGATTGTCCAACTGAGCCGTAAGTACTGTCGCTGCTGCCCCGCGACTCTCATTGTGATTCATCAGACCTTCCAATGTCTCACGAGTCACGAGCGGTGTATCTCCACAGACCACAATTGTGGATCCTGCTTCGCCGCCAAGCAAGGATTTAACTTGCTGTACTGCATGACCTGTGCCCAGTTGTTCCGCCTGGAGTGCATACTCTGCTCTGGAACCTAAAAATGACTGCACCGCTTCGGCACCATGGCCGACGACAACCACACTGCGTTCAACGCCTGCGCTGAGTGCTGCATCCAGCACATGTCCAACCATAGGTTTACCGCATACGGGATGCAGTACTTTGTACAATTTTGATTTCATTCGTTTGCCTTGCCCTGCGGCAAGAACGATTGCCATTCGTTTCAAAATTAACGACCTCCTGTTCTGAAAAACCCATTGAAATGCATTGCTTATCTATATCCAATGAGTATCGTTCAGCCGGCTTCAAGCCGGTCCTGTTCATCGCCTGCTGTCTCTGTAATCACACGTAACAACGCGGACACCAACGAATCGTGACCTATATGTATACGCCGTGTACCTGCGAGCTTAACCGAATCCCAATGATTCCTAAGATGCCGCCCTGCCACCAAGCGCACGATGCGCTTTTTGTTCTCTGCTAATAAACTCAATACTGAATATATCTTATTCCGGTCAAAAAGAAAAGAGAGCCATAAGACATGGCTCTCTTTTCCTTCGAACCCCAATAATGTTCTTAGGCACCTTCTTCAATGACTTCTTCCTCAGTTGCCGCACGATCGTATTCAGTCAAAACTGCTGCCTGAATCTTCTCACGTGTACCGGAAGAGATCGGGTGGGCGATATCACGGAACTCTCCATCAGGAGTACGTTTGCTCGGCATAGCAACAAACATTCCGTTGTTACCATCAATGACACGAATGTCATGAACGACGAATTCGTTATCGATGGTAATGGATGCGATAGCCTTCATTCTCCCCTCCGAGTTAACACGGCGGAGTCTGACATCCGTAATTTGCATGTGTGTGTTCACCACCTTTTTCCATCAGAACTTGGTGTATAATTCCACACAGCATATACGAACTCCTTCTTTTTATAACCACAAAAATTTCCTAATTTCAGGAATTTTTTTATTTAATACACAATTCGACAACGTTCATGCCAGGTCGATGGAAAAGACCTTTTAACGACATAACATTCGTCATCTTTCTACAGGTCGAAATAGTTTCCAGGCTTGACGGAAATCTGTCTGCTCTTGGCATCAACCGCTGTTAGTTTCGCCAGAGATACATAATCTGTTAACAGGCGTTCTTCTGAATCTACAGAACCAGATTCCACCAGTACCCCTACCCCGGCTACTGTAGCATTAAACTCGGCCAAAAGATCGATCATTCCTTGCACCGTACCCCCGGCCTTCATGAAGTCATCCACAATAAGTACTCTGGAATGCTCACGCATCGCCCTGCGGGACAGGGACATGGTATGCAGACTTTTATGGGACCCGGATACATAATTGATACTTACGGCCGATCCTTCTGTAGCCTGATGGTCCCTGCGTACGAGCACGACAGGCAGGTTGAGCTGGGCACCGGTCGCATAAGCCAGTGGAATTCCTTTGGTTTCTACCGTCATAACCACATCAATATTCATATTGCCAAAGGCCGTTGCAAAAATCTTGCCGGCTTCATTCATCAATGCAGGCTGACCAAGCAAGTCGGACATGTACAGGTATTCTCCAGGCAAGATCCGATCAGGTTGCGCGAGCTGGGTCGAGAGCCGCTCCGCAAATGCCAATGCCAGTTCTCGGGATACCTTCGGAATCCATCTTACTCCCCCTGCTGCTCCAGCCAGTGTATGCAGTTCTCCTGACCCACCTTCTTCGAACACTTCCTTGATAATCGCCAAATCTTCACTAATTGAAGACTTTGCGGCACCATAACGTTCGGCAAATGTGGTCAACGGAATAACCGTATGCGGTCTGGACAATAAGTATTGCGTCATTTCAACCAGCCTTGCGCTTCGTTTTAACTTCTTCACAGAGATCCATCCTCACGATCACGGAAACATCCAAATCCGAATAATTATTTAAGAATATAACACCTTTATACGTGTTTGTACATTATAAAAGCGAATTTTACGTCAACATACGCACAGCGTACACTTCTTTACAGAACCCTCGCAGACCATTGTATATCCGGGCAACCTTGGATTCTTTGGAAACCAGACCAAATACCGTTGGACCGCTACCAGACATTAACACGCCGTCTGCACCCAATCGAATCATGGCATCCTTCAGATGCTGAACTTCCGGATACAGTTTCAACGTTACATCTTCAAGCACATTGCCCATCTGATTACAGACTTCCGTAAATGATTGATTGCGAATAGCCTGCTCCATTTTAGCTGCACTCGGATGACGAACAATCTTGTCACTGCGGAACCTTCCGTACACATCGGCTGTAGACACATTAATCGGAGGCTTGGCCAGAATTACCCAGCATTGCGGCGGATTAGGAATGGGAGTTAACTTCTCACCACGGCCTGTAGCGAGTGCAGTTCCTCCTGTGATACAGAATGGAACATCCGACCCAAGTTCAGCTCCAAGCTCCTGCAGTTCGTGATCCGGTATATTCAACCGCCACAGACGGTTCAATCCACGCAACGCTGCTGCTGCATCACTGCTGCCGCCGGCAAGTCCGGCTGCAACTGGAATCTTTTTATCCAGATGAATATGGACACCCGTACGCACGTTATAGCGCTCCTTAATGAGTCTGGCTGCCTGGAAAGCCAGATTCTTCTCGTCGAGCGGGATATAACCCGCCTGACTGGAGATGAAAATAGTATCTCGCGGCAACTCCGACATTTCCAGCCGATCAGCCAGATCGACCATGGTCATGATCATTTCAACTTCATGGAATCCGTCGCTTCTTTTATGTAAAACGTCCAGCATCAAATTAATTTTAGCAGGCGCTTTTTCGTAAATTTTCAAGGCGTTCACCCGTCCTCACCTTTTCCCTAAGACAACTTAACATATTATATCAAAATGGGGCTGTCAAGTCATTTGTATTCCGCATCTAAGGGGAAAAAGCGGGGTTATTCCTGACGGATTTCCCCGCTTTTCAGTCTGTTTGAATCGGATTAAGATTTGCGGGCAGCCTGCTCAGCAAGTTGAATGGCTCTTTTCACCATGTTTCCTGCATCCTTGGCTTTAATTCCACCCCAACCTTCCTGTTGGACCGTATCATAGAAGCCCAGGTCTTTCGCGAGCTCATTCTTCAGATCCTCTGACATAACACTTCTTCTTCTGCGACTCATGAACCATCCTCCTCCAAAGTATCCTTCATAATGTGATGAGTTCGTTCACGTTTTGGACATCTTGTCATCAGGCTATATTCAGTTTCCTGCATTGCTTTAAGAAACTGTCCTTCACCTGTCCATATAGTATGCCGCGACCGTTCCTCGCTCATTCCTGAGTATGTATGGGTTACGTTAGAGGACGAATTGGTGTTTAAAAAAACAAAAAAGCGATCCGCCTTGTGGGGCGAATCGCCTGTAAATCGATACTTACGTCTCCATATAGGAGCTATGCGTCTGGCTGCCCGGGTCATAAACCATGACTTCCACCGACTCCGTAAGTATATCCGCATAACTATAAGATACTCGCTTGAAGGTTTCTTGCTCCTCATCAAGCTTAACAATAAAAACAGAAGGGTACGTTTCTTCCAATACACCCGTACGCTCAATGGTCTTACGGCGGCCACCATTAGCCCGCAACATAATTTTCTGACCAATATGTGCATCGAGATTGCGTTTGATATCCAACAGCGTGTTTTTAGCCATTGTCGACGACCACCTCTTTTCTTGTCCATTATACCGGATTTTACAGTCATTGTCAAATCAAAACTAATTATTATATCAGCATCAAAAAGTTGTTGTCAATGAATTTTTTTGCAAACAAAAAAAGCCCCAAATTGGGACTTTAAATGGCCTACATCAGACTGCCGACGGGTTCACTTTTAACGTAGATAAATCATTCAGCCCAGGCAGACCTACCCGGTAACTCCCCCGTGTCTCGACACCACCCACACCCTGGCTACCACTGATGGTATTGTGCAGAACATCACTCATATTGACCGTATCACGCACAGATGTGAAGGAGGCCTTGGCTGCCACATAGACCGGGTCAAGTGCATGAATGAGAATTCTGCCTGGAGAACTGGCAAAGTTCGCTCCAGCGCGCAGCAGTGCCTCAAAATGGGACTGACAGGCCCCTGCCACAATAGTGAGTGCGTCCAGATGGCGTTCATATTGTCTGGCCACCTGAATGGCCGACACAAAATTTTGCGAGTTCTTGTAGCTACCAAGACTATATAAGTCATAGGGCTGACGTGTCTTTAGCACCCCATCATGACCCGTAATAACTACGATATCCGGACGTACTTTGGGTAATAAGCGGTATAAGGTATCTGCCATTGCCGATTCATGGACATATTGTCCCTCTGCGGGCACACGAAGTTGCTCATAGAGATCCATACTTTTTTTCAAATAGTTCGGATCTCCATCCAGATGAAGCACCTTTCCAGGCATTTCAAAATAAGCCGGTTCCTGCTGAGCAGACCAATCCTGTACCAGACCTTCGCGATTCCGCTCAGCCTGTTCCATACGATTCTGCTGCAGGCGGGACAGGGTCTGATGTGCTTTAACATGCGCCTGTCTGGTCTTGGCGCTTTGCGGTTCATAGGGAACCTGTATCAAATCGTCCACCGGGGAATCGGCAAGCAGCCGGAACTCAGTCCCTTTAATGACCGCAGCATCCAACTGGAGGCCTTCCACCCGAAAAGTCACATCGCCGCCGTATGACTTCCGAACGACCAAGTCTCCGATATTCATCAACGTAATCACCTCTACCCCATCGTATGGGCAGAGACCCGGTTTGGTTCATTCAAATTTTACAGCGCTGCACGTACCCCTGCTTCCCACATTACGGTGCTGAGTGTGGCATACTCTTGCAGACTCAACGTCTCTCCACGTCGGGACGGTTGAATACCTGCCTGCTCCAGCAGAATGTCTGCCTGTCCCCGGTTATCCTTTGTGAAGAAACGTGCTTTCAAGTTGTTTGAGATTGTTTTTCTCCGCTGGGCAAAAGAAGCCTGTACCACTTCGAAGTAGTGTGCTTCATCCGGAATCTCCACTGGCGGTTGCTCGCGCACTTTCAGCTTAATGACAGCCGATTCCACATTAGGTTGCGGAATGAAGACCGTGGGCGGCACAATACACACAAGCTCCGGCGTACTGTAATACTGAACTGCGATGCTTAGACTGCCGTAATCTTTTGATCCTGGTGCAGCAGCCATCCGTTCAGCCACTTCTTTTTGGATCATGACAACAATACTGTCTACCGGCAGCTTCTCTTCCAACAGTTTCATCATGATTGGAGTCGTTACATAATAAGGCAGGTTAGCCACGACACTGACTTTGTCCACGGATGCAAAATCCGTATTAAACAACTCAGCCAGATCAAGCTTCAACACATCCCCATGATGAACACGTACATTCGAATAAGGCTGCATCACTTCTCCCAGGATTGGGATCAAGCGCTGATCAATCTCTACGGCTGTGACAGGACCGGCTACCCGAGCCAGTCGCTCCGTAAGGGCTCCAATACCCGGCCCGATCTCTAGTGCGCCCTTGGACTCGTCCAGGTCGGCTGCATTAACGATTTTGTTCAGTATATTTTGATCGATCAGAAAGTTCTGACCCAGACTTTTCTTAAATGAGAATCCATGTTTTTGAATAATCTCCTTCGTTCGCTTGGGCGTTGCAATTTCTATCGTATCTTCCATGTCCTTCATATGCTCACAATCCTTCACGTTCAATTTGCGCTAATGCTGTAGAGAACTCTTCCCGTGTAATCTGAAATACACTGAGACGTTTGTGGAACTGCTTACCGTTACAATAACCGATGCCCAGCAGATTGCCCATCTCCATGCGACGTGCAGCAGCCTGCGGATGCACGATAAGTCCTGCCGCGATCAGGTCCTCCCAATCGATCAGACTCGGAGCACCTTCGTATGATGTATGTACGCGCGCCAGAGCATGACGGATCGCCTCTGGTGAGGCATTCTCCACCCCAATGTCTCCTTTGCGCGTTGCATCGGCTTCCGGAATGAAAGCATGCTTGCATCCAGGCACCTTATTCGCAATAATTTTACGAATGCGTTCGCCGGCATGATCCGGATCTGTCAGTACAATGACTCCCCGTCTCTCCTGAGCAAGCGCAATCCGCTTCAGAATGCGTTGGTTGATGGCTGATCCACCTGTTTCTATTGTATCGGCTTCCACGGCCCGACGGATGGCTACCGTATCATCACGGCCTTCCACCACAATGACTTCTTTTATCATGTTCCATTTCTTCCTTTCTAACGCAAAAAGAAGAGGAATATCCTCTTCTCTGCCAAACGGCGGGGGAGACTGAATTCAGACTCCTCCGCCGCATATTCCGCATGAATCATTCATGCAACTATTTTATAGCATTCCCATTTCAAAGTAAAACGATTTTAGTTCGCTTCCGGCTTCACCGGACCGATCACGTAGACCGTCTTGCCTTTCTTGCGTCCAAAATTCAGGGCATGCTTCACACTGTCATAATACACATCAATTTTGTTCCCTTTAATCGCACCGCCTGTGTCTTCCGCACGACGGAATCCCAGACCTTCGATATATACCCACCAGCCAATTGGAATGACTTTGGGATCAACCGCAATGGTGCGCCCTTCCGTTACACGAGTACCGGAAGCTGTTTTAGTTCCAATGCCAGGCTCTTCAGAAGAGTAGGCAGTCATGGATACATTTTTAAGTACTTTGGAGTATTTAAAAGAAGTCCCGGATACGGTAATCACTTTGCTGCCCGAGGCAGATGTTTTCTTCGAGTTCGTTGTTGTAGCCTTTTTGGTTGTTGAAGTTTGAGCCGATACGGTCTGAATCTCAGGTTCTTTCACGACCGGTTTTGCTTTGGTGCCGACAGCGATCACTTTATCTACACGATTATTCGCGACAGATTTGCGGACCATTTTTTTGGAGACCAATTCTCCATCCTGAAATACCTTTTCGATATGCTGCACAAGTTTGCCTTCTTTGCCGTTCACAACGACACGGTTATCCCCTTTGTACAAGCTAGGGTCAGCCGTTTTAATGACTTTGTAAGCGATCGGTTGCTCTACTTCGACTGTACGCTTTGTTACGCGCACTACACGGATCTTCATCTCCGCTTTGATCGCAGTTCCAAGCGCCGGATACACTTTATCATTACTTTCAACTTGAATACCTGATTTTTGAATTGCATCTTCTACCGATGAATCCGTTGTATACAGAGTCTTGGTGTCTCCGTCTGCCGTAATGTTAACTGGAACGGCCCGCTCAATAACAATTCGGTCTCCATCTGTAATTGCCCCGTTCATGGACATGGATACCTTATCGTGAGGGCTGACTGTGATCGACTGCTCCTCCAGCATTTCCTGAAGCATTCCTGTACGAGTCTCTACCACCTGAGCTTTGCCATCAATAACCAGTGAAATTTGTTTCCCGGCCTGACCGTAAACGACTAACAAGATCATGATTGTAAGCGCAATTGAGAAAATCGCGATCAATGCCATTTGACGCATGTTCTCATGCTTCCACCGCAACGCGAAAGACTTACTGGATGATCGTGACTCATGGGTCTCTTCTGGTTGGAATGTGCCCACTTCTCCGTCCTCCTTCATAGCCTCGCCGTCTAAAGTAATGCATGATGTCTTTGACGTGACTATACCAAATTTTCTACAGAACACAGATTGGACCAACATAATCCGGTTCTGCACCATGAATCAATCTTCGCAACATGATGTCATCCTCCTGAATACCTACCGTATGATGACAATATTTCTTTTATTCAAAAACAAAAAAGCCAAAGAAAGAGTGTAAGAGGAACTCTTTCGTGGCTTCCGAATGATTTTGAATATCGGAAATTCATGCACGAGGTTGCCTCTCTTTTTCCGCTTGCGAGGTTAGCTGTCGGGTTCGGGCGAAAGAGAGCCGCCCTATCTTGGGTCACCCGCTCATGGCGGACGCCCTTGAATTCACCCCGAGACCCAAAGAAGAAATCAAATACGGCTTCGCAGATCCCTTCGCTGCTTTTGGGTCAGCGAACGTTGCGCATCGGCCAAATACACCGATGTTTAAGCCCTATTGGTTCCCCCGCTCTCCGTTAACGGAGACTCAGCGAGACTGATTCATGAAAGTAATGTTGTTTCATCGGAAAGTGTCCCTTTGTTCATCCCCCGAACATCTGTCCAATTTTCCGCACAACAATTCACTGAAAAGATGATATCCTGTTTTGATGCATGTTGTAAAGCGTTGATCAAGTACGTTTTTCTGAATATTTGGTTAAAATATTGTAATATTCTTGATTTATTTGGATCAAAGAGCAAATTACCTCCGCTTACCTGCCTTTTTCGCCTCATTTGCTCGTTTTTTTAACGAATTCCAAATCGTTCCATGGCATTTTTGGTTGTTATTGCAGCAATTTCCTCCACCGAAATGCCTTTAATTTCCGCAGCTGCCTCTGCAACCAGACGTACATGCGCTGTCTCATTTCGCTTTCCACGATAAGGGTGAGGTGTCAAATATGGAGCATCTGTTTCAATGAAAAACCGGTCCATAGGAACCTTCTCCAGCACCTCTTTGGGCTGCTTTGCATTTTTGAATGTGATCGGTCCTCCGAAGGAGAGATGGAAGCCCATATCGAGACAACTTTTGGCTGTTTCCCAGCTACCCGAGAACGAGTGCATCACACCACCAACTTCACCCGCTTTCTCTTCACGCAAAATTCTTATGATATCCTCATGTGCATCCCGATTATGGATGACAATCGGCATGTTTACTTCACGCGCCAAAGCAATTTGTTGTCGTAATACGCGATGCTGTATTTCTTTTGGTGATGTATCCCAATGATAATCCAATCCAATCTCACCGATCGCAACCACTTTTTCATGTTTGCATAAAGATGCAATCCACTCCAAATCGCCGTCCTGCATTGTGATCGCATCTACGGGATGCCACCCTACAGCTGCATATATAAAGTCATATGTTTCAGCGAGTTTCATTGTGGTTGGAATTGTCTCCCGGTTAAAACCAATGTTGATCATGCGACCAACTCCTGCATCCACAGCACGCTGAATCATGTCCTCGCGGTCCTCGTCGAATTGTGGTGCATCCAGATGTGTATGTGTGTCGAACAGCATCATGTCTGTATCTCCCTTCATGTCGAAATAACGACTATCTTCTTTTTCAAAATCACATTTGTAAAATTCAATAATTCAATGACTCATACATAAAACATTTTGGGTATCTGTGTATTACATCATTACGTTTGTTTCTTCACAACTACAATATATAGAAGATATACGGATATTCTGATCTATATATTGCTATTTGTGCTTATTCTCCCTGCTTGCATTTACAAAATTATGTCGATCTACATATACGCCCCATTAAAGCAGATTACTGTATCATGAAAAATAGCTCTTTTAGAAAGTGTTTTGATATCGAAATTCTTCATCGGATTATACCCACACGATTACAAGAAATAGGGGCGTATATGTGACGGTAATTCGTGAATAATCGCATCCACCTTGTTTTGCGGGTAATACAAATGATGTTTCCCTCGGTGAAGCCCACTGATGGAACGGACAATGTCAGATACTTCTGACAACTCACGTAAATTGTCCTGTCGATCCAGAAGAAGAATCTGCTTATCTGTGGATTCATCCGGACGAAACACATCATACGGATTATCCGAGGGAAAATCAATTTCAAGATCATATTCGGGATCGAGACCAGCCTGTACAAAAGCTTCCCGAATCTCTTCCATCATTGTCAAGTCGACCTGTTCAAGCTCTACATACTTATATAACTTGCGATCCATAAAACGTTCGCATAACTCACTTAGAACAGTATCGTCCTCCTTTCGCCACTGTGTAAATGCCGTCTGAATTAAGGCTTCATCCAACTGCAAATATTCATCTACGGATAATTCTCCTCCAAATAATTGAGGGAGTGGATCAATCATGAAGCGAAATTGAAAACCATGCTGTATGAGTGTTTTTGCTCGCTTGAATATTTGCCGCAATATAATTTCAGAACTACGAGTTACCGGATGGAAGTAAATCTGCCAATACATCTGGTACCGAGACATGAGGTAATCCTCCACAGCATGCATGCCTGACTCCTTGACTACAATCCGCCCATGATAAGGACGCAGCATCCGAAGGATACGATCAAGGTCAATCGTGCCGTAATTTACACCTGTAAAATAGGCATCCCTGAGCAAATAGTCCATTCGGTCTGCATCAAGCGGACTGGTCACCAAGTTCACCACAATCGGCTTTTCATACGTTTTTTGAATGACAGACGCTACTTTCTCAGGAAAATCAGGAGCATACCGTCTTAAGATCGCCCCTACTTCGGTATCACCTGTAATAATGCGACAAGTCCAATCTTCGTGATTCATGTCAAAAGCTTCCTCGATGGAGTGAGAGAATGGCCCATGCCCGAGATCATGAAGTAGAGCTGCACACAGAGCTACAATCTTTTCTTCCTTCGGCCAATCCGAATAATGACTTCTTTCAAATTGAGAGATGATCTTGCGTGTGATCTCATAAACACCTAGTGAATGTGAGAACCGACTATGCTCTGCTCCGTGAAAGGTAAGGTAAGAAGTACCCAGCTGACGAATCCGGCGTAGACGCTGAAATTCCGGGGTGTTAATTAACTGCCATATAACCGGATCTTGCACGTGGATATAATTATGTACCGGATCTTTGAATACTTTCTCTTCCGTTAAACGTTGTTCCATGTCGACTCACTCCTTTAATTCCTTTTATATTAACGCTTTGAGCTCTGCGATTCACCTAATATTCGACACCATATGACGAACTTTGTCGAATGAAGTAGTTTTGTCGTTTTCCAAATCGACAAAGCTGACATTGAGGTTTAAATGCGAAAAACTGCTGCCAATCCCTTACCACCAGTAACCTTGTGAAAAACACCCTTAATTTTAAGCTAATTTTAAGGTTGACTGATTTGGGAATCGTTGGTATGATGAGTATCATAAAACATAAAATAATGTCGAATAATGACAAAGATAGTTAGCTGAGAGGAGCACTGATTATAATGATGAAATCAACAGGTATTGTAAGAAAAGTGGACGAACTGGGACGGGTAGTTATTCCAATTGAATTGCGCCGTACGCTCGGTATTGGTGAAAAAGATGCTCTGGAAATCTACGTTGACGGCGAGCGCATCATGTTGAAAAAATACGAGCCTGCTTGTATCTTCTGTGGTAATGCAGAGAACGTTACTTACTTCAAAGGTAAAATTGTTTGTAACGAATGTATTTCCGAAATCCCTGCACCTGTGACAAAATAAGAAAAACCAGGTATACTGGACTTATCTAAATTGTTATTTCTAACCTTTTAATATTCCTTAATAGCCTTCCCGGTGTGAACCCCACCGCGGAAGGTATTTTTTTGCCTTGTTATGGGTTCCATTACCCAAAGTGATTCTGTCACACGCGAACTGGGAGACAACGATGAAATTTGTTCGGAATTTTTTTAGCCACTCTGCTCTTTTTAATATTCCACTAAGGTTGGATATAAGCTTCTTTTCAGGTTATGTTCCCCACAACAGAAGATATTTGGTAAGATTACTACTCGATTAATGCATTATACACATCCCGCTTCGCCAGACCGCGATCGGTAGCCGTTTTTTTCATTGCATCTTTGCGGTTGTGTCCTTCACCCTCATAATGGCTGACATGATCCGCGAGTGACATGAGCTGCCACCATGCTTCGCGCTCAGCCTTACGCTCCTCTTCCTTAATGCCTTCTACCAGCAAACAGTACTCGCCAAGAGGCGGATGTTCTTCAAGCCAGTCTATGCATTCCCTCACAGTGCCCCTTGCGAATTCCTCATGACGCTTGGTTAGTTCACGTGCCAGGACAATCGAGCGATCACCCAGAATTTCTTCAAGGTGGACTAATGTTTTCCGGATACGGTGAGGCGATTCATAAAATAACAAAGTCCCGTTGGATTCGTCAAACGCCTCCAGCACTTTTCGCATGTCCTTTTTCTCCCGCGGCAAAAAACCGCCGAATGTAAAACGCTCCGTCGGTAATCCGGACACGATCAGAGCAGACAATGCAGCGTTGGGCCCCGGGATGGGAATGACCGTTATTCCGGCTTCCAGTGCAAGCTGCACAAGGTCAGAACCAGGGTCCGAAATGGCTGGCAAACCAGCATCGCTGACGAGTGCCAAATTTTTTCCTTCTATTATATAGCGTATCAGTTCAGGTCCACTCGCCCCCTTATTATGCTCATGATAACTAAACAGCATCGAAGGTGTAATTTCAAAATGGGTAAGCAGCTTTCGGGTCTGGCGTGTATCTTCTGCTGCAATGATGTCACAACTCTGCAATGTCTTGATGGCACGGAAGGTCATATCCTCCAGATTACCAATGGGTGTTCCAACCAGATAGAGCTTGCCTGATCCTTCAGGCTGCTCCGCATAGCTTTTTTGAATATGCAAAGTCATCTAAAGCCCTCCTTTCGTAGTACGCTCAGGTTGCTGACCATAGTAAATATCCATAATCTCTTCGCAGTATTTCCCCTCTTCATTGTAGACAATGAGTGGAGGAAGCATCCTTACTTCGGGTTTACCATCTTTCATTCCTTCAATTAACACCATGTTGGCTTCCAAATGAGCACGGGGATGTACCATCCGAATCCGTTTTGGTTCCAGCTTATACTCACGCATGAGCGAGATAATCTCTGCAAGGCGCTGCGGACGATGAACCATCGATACTTTGCCGCCATTACGTACAAGTCGACTGCAAGCTTGTATCACTTCTTCCAGGGTACATCCGATCTCATGACGTGCCATTGCCTGATGTGTGTTCATCTTGAGATCACTGCCATTCAGAGGCATGTATGGAGGATTAACCGTTATTGCATCGTATACAGCATGTCCTGTTTCTTTCACGAGTTCTCGCAAATCACCTTCACGAATCATAATCGACTCATCCAATGCATTTAATTGCACACTGCGACGCGCCATATCAGCCAAACGTGGCTGAATCTCGATCCCTTCCAGACTAGCCTGCGTACGTGTTGTAAGCAAAATGGGAACCACCCCGTTACCCGTACACAAATCAAGTACACGACCCCGTTTAGGTACCGAAGCAAACCGGGCTAATAATACGGCATCCATCGAAAAACTAAACACTTCATCACTTTGAATGATTCTCAGATCATGAGAGAGCAGATCATCAATCCGCTCTGACTCATGTAACACAACTTCATTTGCTTTCATATGTTACGCTCATCCTCCGGTACTCTATATCTCATGTTCGTTTAGTTTAGGTTTATAACCTTGAAAAAAAACCGTAGGGGATCCCTACGGTCACTTCATTTATTCAAAAAAGACAGGCAGAACAGACAATCGCCTTCCGTCCGCAAATGTCCATAATAGACGTTGCAGATATGGAAGCCTTCGTGATACAACCGGGCTAGATTATCATACCCTTCACCCACAACATCCTCGCCTGTAGCCGGACCTGCTGGTCTTGCTACAGGAGCGAGTGCTGAGGAGATCGGCAGATCTGCCGGAGCCTCACGTTTGAGCAGTTTGCGTAACTGCTCATTCTCGATGGTAAGCCGCTGATTATCTTCAAGCAGCTCCTTCACAATCATTTTTAACTCTCCTAAATCACCGTGCAACTGACCCAGTTGGGTTTCCATTTCATGAATGTGCGTAAACAGATTTTTCTTTTCCAAGTTTCCACCCCGAAGCAACCTTTATGGTTTACTTGATAACGACGTCATCCAGCGGAAGTTCTTTGACTTTACTGATGTCGAACAGTTGAACATGGACTGTGCGGCTACCGGCATTAATTCCGACAACTTTTCCTTCACCCAATGAGGTGACGACCAATTTGCCTACAGCTGGCAGTTCTTCTCTCACACTTTCATAGTTATCATGCTCAAATTTCAGACAGCACATGAGTCTTCCGCACAACCCTGAAATTTTCGTCGGATTCAGTGACAGGCTCTGATCTTTAGCCATCTTGATTGATACCGGCTCAAAGTCTCCCAGCCAGGAAGAACAACACAACACACGGCCGCAAGGTCCGATTCCACCAAGCATCTTCGCTTCATCACGTACACCAATCTGTCTCAGCTCGATTCGTGTCCGGAATATGCTTGCCAGATCCTTGACCAGCTCCCGGAAATCAACTCTTCCTTCAGCTGTAAAATAAAATATAATTTTATTGCGATCAAACGTAAATTCCACATCGACCAGCTTCATTTTGAGGCCATGGTCTTTGATTTTATTTAAACAAGTACCGAATGCTTCTTTGGCTGCACGTTTGTTCTCATCAACCACACGGGCATCTGTCTCGCCCGCAACGCGGATGACTTTCTTCAGCGGCAACACCACATCGGACTCGCCCACTTCCTTCTTACCTACGACAACCTTACCGTACTCAACCCCCCGCGCTGTCTCCACGATAACGCAGTTTTCTTTCTCAATGGGAAGGTCCAGGGGATCGAAGTAATAAATTTTGCCCGCTTTTTTGAAACGGACACCCACTACACTGTACAAAAAATTAACCCCCTTGTAAGCCAACCCCACTTCGTCTGAAGCCCCGTCTTCTTAGGGAACCGGCCGAAGTTATAACCGTTTGCATATGATTGGAGCTAACTTTGCCCTCTCCCAGTCTTATGCCAAACCGATCAAAAATTGCTCCAGACAAAGCTGGCCATTGACGTTGAAACGCAATTTTTTTCTGCATGCTGCGGCCATATCCATATAGGAGACCCACTGCTCTGTGCTGCGGGTATGTGCCAACTGAGATAACATGTCTAACTGATCTATAAAAACGATATGTTCATGCCTATCGTACTGAACATACAGCATGTCCCTAAACCATAGATGGAACAAACTGAGTAACATGTCCAGGTGTTCAGAGAGTCCGGTTTTAAAAAGCTTCTGCTGTGCAGAGATCAATGATGTACTTCCTCTACCCAGGGACTCCTTCCCTAATTGTAACATTACGTTTCTAATTTCTGCAAACCAATTCTGCTGGAGAATTTCTCTACATGCTTCCAATCCTGACGCTAAATGGACGGCAGAGCGAGCCAGATTGGCAGGGTTCCCTTCCTCGATCAGGGATTGCAGCATCTCTTCCGGATTAAGTGCGCTGAACGGCACCAATTGGGAGCGTGAGCGGATTGTTGGCAACATGGCCTGTCCATTATCTGTAATCAGGATGCCGACTGCTGGTACCTGCGGTTCCTCCAGAAATTTGAGCAAACTGTTTGCTGCCTGCACCGTCATTTTCTCAGCTTGTTCTATAATATATACTTTGGGATGTCCTGCCTCTGATCGGTATGAAAAAATACGCTGCAGATCCCGGATTTGATCTATTTTAATGTTGTTTCCATCTGGCGCAAGCATGGTTAGATCCGGATGGTTACCATGATCTACCTTACGGCATTCAAGACACTGCCCACAAGCGTCATCTTCAAGCTCTGTACAGAATATTGCCTTGGCAAAGGTAATTGCCGTCTTCCGTTGCCCACTACCAGCTGGACCGCTAAACAAATACGCATGGCTTATTGCATGACGTCTCAAACTGCTTTGTAACATTTGCTTGGCCGCTTGTTGACCCATAATCTGTTGAAAGGACATACTTCCTCCTCAGAAGCTTAAATTAATAAGCATCCCCCGAATTTCCCCTACTTGTTGTAATAGAGAGATTTTTCCTTCTTCTGTATCCAGCAGTTCATCAGCCATGGATAACAGAGCGGAGTCAATTTCATCAATCAGCTTATAACGCTTGCCTCTGCCACGACGATCCCAACCCCTTGTCTCTTTCATGGATACACCGCGACGAACGGTCTCTTCCAGGAACCTTTTAACAAGTTGCTTATACGCCTTCAGTTCACGAATCGTCATGGAACGTGCCAAGCGATCTCCCTGAAGCTGGATTTCACTAAACCGGCGATTCAGTTCAGCTTGTGAGGCCCGTTCCCCCTGGTGATTCATCATATCAGAGAAATTTTTGGATTGAACCGGTTTGGAACCTGAATCAGTAGAACTGATCCCGCTCTGAATCGGTCTGAATCCAGGATTGATTTTCATGGATACGCCCGCTTTCTATCATAGTTAGCCAATCGCCCATCAGCACAGTGCGCGTTGCGCCTGTGCGTGAGAATGAGGCTTTTATATATGCTGATCACACTCTATATATAATGGTAGATACACATCACCATCAAGGACTTGTTCTTTGTAGTCAACCTCTTTCCGAAATGAACCATTCCCCCAGCTGGGAAATGCAATCCGGAAAGAGTATGCTGATTCTTCTCATCAAGAAAGGCGTTCCGTAAGTGGCACGCACGAACTCTGTTAACTCTTCTTGCATCCATCGTTTCCAACATGCTATCGATCATGAAGGACCCTCATGAGATCCATGCAATAGGTTTAATTAGAAATGTTCGAAGCGATCTACCGGGAGAACAAATACAGTAGCTCCGCCTACTTGAACTTCAACAGGTAGCGGCAGGTAAGAGTCGGTTGTTCCACTCATCGGTGTGACCGGAGTCACGAGCTGTTCACGAACCTTACAGCTGCTGCGAATGACGTTCATTACGGATTCGACTTGACCATCATCGACACCGATCATAAACGTCGTGTTGCCTGCCTTCAAAAATCCGCCCGTACTGGCAAGCTTCGTTGCCCGAAAGTTTGCTTTGACCAATGCGCTGGATAATCGGTTGCTGTCTTTATCCTGTATAATCGCAACAATCAGTTTCATCCTGCATAACCTCCTTTAGAATAAGCACCTTTATCAAATGCCCTGTCTATATATTAGACAATTACTCGTCAAAATCCTTCAAAATCCCTGTCTCCAGCGACAAAATCATTGCTGCCAAGACATCCTCCTGCTTCATGGAAGCATCGATAACTCTGAATCGTTCCGGGAACTGCTCTTTTAATAGGAAGTAACCCTCTCGCACTTTACGGTGAAACTCCAGATTTTCCAGATCCAGACGGTTCACTTCTCGGCCATCATGAGCATCGATCCGGGCAAGCCCCACTTCAGGCTCAATGTCCAGATATAAGGTCACATCCGGCATGAGATCACCGATCGCAAAACGATTAATGGCCCATACATTCTCTATCCCGAGTCCACGGGCGTAGCCTTGATAGACCAGACTGCTATCGACAAATCGGTCACAGATGACTGCTTTTCCAGCTCTCAGCGCAGGCTCTACTTTCTCCGCCAGATGCTGGCTGCGTGCAGCTGCATACAATAGCGCTTCGGTTCGAGCATCCATTGCCGTATGAAGAGGGTCCAGAATAATCGAACGTATTTTCTCCGCAATCTCAATTCCACCAGGCTCTCGGGTAACTACGTAAGGTATACCCCGTTCTTCAAAATAAGAACCTATTCTACCGATCATCGTTGTTTTACCGGAACCCTCTCCCCCTTCCAGCGTAATGAATTTACCTCTGCCCTGCATATGCTTCCCTGCTTTCTATGTCGATAATTGCATCTATTGCTGCTGTAATTGAAAATGCTTAGACCCTCTTGCTACAGGATATGATTTCCCCCGCCCAGAGGTGTATAGCTACAGCTATATCGGTACGTAATAATAACACCAAGATCATACAAGCTTGTTTCTTTCTATCATACTATAGGTCAGCAGTTACTCCAACATGAACAACAAACTAAAGCGCTCAACCGTAGATGATCCATACCCATAATGGAAGCATAATTGATCCGGCAATGGCACTTACAATCATGGAAACTGAACTGAGGGCTACCGCATTCTCTCCATACTCAAAAGACCTTGCCATGCCGAGGGCATGAGATGCTGAACCCAGTCCAATTCCATAGGCATGTTTACTGCGAACTTTGGCCCATTTCAAGAGCATCGGCCCCAATAATATCCCTGAGAATCCTGCAATCATCACAAAAAGCGATGTGAATGAGGCATTCCCTCCAACCTGATTAGCGAGTTGAATAGCCACAGGAGTGGTCACGGATTTTGGCAATAAAGCGATGACCATTTCCTGAGGATAGCCAAGCAGAATGGCGATTAAAGCCCCTGTGGACACACCTGTAATACTGCCTCCGATCGTTCCGCCCACAATTGGAATGATATTTTTCTTCAGCACATGCAGGTGTCTGGACAAGGGAAAAGCGAGAGATACAACTGCTGGGCCCAAGAGCTCCTGTATCCATTTGCCACCCAGCATGTACGTATCCAGCTTTATACCGGAAATCACCAAGATAAGGATCAGTATGGCAGTCGTTGTAAGTACAGGCATAAGTATTGGCCATCTCAGCCTTTTATATAGACGAGTGGCTGGAATATATACAGCGATAGTTAGCGCGATCATTCCAATTCCGAGGATGAATGCTGACAAGTGATCGCCTCCTTTTTGCCTGAATGAGACGATCTCCATGTCATAAGCCACTCACTTAATTTGGCAGATATCAGACATGTGATTAATGTGCTAACGATCAAACCAAGAACTAATAATAATGTGTTAGCTCTAAAAAAATCAAAATGATTAATGATGCCCACAGTAGGTGGAATGAACAATAATTGTAAATGGGATTGAAGCCACGTTGACCCTTCTTCTCCCCAGCTCATTTTGATCCATCCCAGTTGAATGGTGACAAACAATACCAGCATGCCCACAATACTACCTGTTAACGGCAGATGTAATACAGCTTGAATCAAGTTTCCAATCCAATAAAAACCGTACATCAACAAAACTTGCAGGACTATTCCTGTATATTTTTTTAGCGGAATACCCAAAGTGTTCCCTTCTTTCTTATGTCTATCTGTATAAGTTGAACTAGAGTGGATCTTCATACCTGCCGAAAGCAGGAACGTAACTGAACGTGTCTGGAGCAGAGCACGGGGCGGAGCGCTAACGACCCTGTGACGTCTTATTCAGCGATTTGAAGCGTCCGCAGCAATCTAAGGAATCTGAAACACGCTATATTGGAATAACCAGCCGTTTACAGCGTGTTTGTTGGGTGAATTTGGTTAATAACATGTCTCAGGTTCCTTACAAAATAAAAGGAGGACTCGAAGGCCCAAATAAGACGTCCTCGGTTCCTTAGAAAATCGTCTGGACAATTCGCCAGGTCAGCAATCCTTGACTTCAAGATGTTGAACCTGACATTCTTCAGCGTATTGCATGCCTGAGTTTTGAAGACACACCCTAGCAATTAAAATAATGACCAAGAGACCCTCACATATGTAGGGTCCGATATCGCTATCCGTATTGGTCATATTGCCTACCTATTGGTGAATGCAATTCAGATCTTCATGTATTCCCTTCATTCCTTCATAACCTTCAATACCTGTAGAGATGCATCAGATACCCCATGAAACTTTGCACCCTCATCCCGAAGGAGGTGTATACGAGCCACCATCGATGTACTAATACGTTCACCAGAATATACAAGCGGTATCCCTGGAGGGTATGGAATAACCATCTCGGCTGATCTACAACCCGCGCTTTCTTCTATCGGGACATTGATCGTATCCATCTCTACAATCGGTTGCAGTGTAAAGGAAATCGGTTCCGAGTGGCAAGTATTTTCTTGTAAATTGTTCCACGTGGAAATATAATGGGCCGAACCTTTCGCAATCTGTTGCGATGGCTCTGCATTGGATTGGACCTGCTCATGCCCATCGGCAGAGCTGATATGGTGTAAAGCCTGCAACAGGTGCTGAGCATCTTGCACCGTTGAGCCTAGGCTGAAGAGCAAGACGACGTACCGTTCGTCGCTCATCTCGGGCACACAGCCGCATGCTTCCAGCTGCTGCTGTAGCCCATAACCGCTCAGCACCCCTGTGCCGTCATAGATGACGGCCTTGAATGGGTCCTGAGCGGTATACCCCGCGGCAGATGGCATCGCCGCCGCGGTCAGGCCCTCCCGTGTCTGCTGCGCAGCGGACACGGACAAGCCAGCCGGCTTCGCTGTTCCGGCTGGCGTTTCTGGCTGCAGCGGCTGTGCAGGCTGCAGCAACTGGAAGCGCGGCAGCTCCGCGAGGCCGCGCTTAAAGGCTTTCACGGCGGCGAGCCCCGCCGTGAAAGTGTTCGCGCCCTGCACATGCAGTAGCCGGCGCGCAAGATCAAGCGAAGCCATCACGGGGTATGATGGGCTTGAGCTTTGCACCATGGCCAGGCGCTGCCTTAACAGGGACCGGTTTAACCGTGGTCCCTGAATGTGCAGCATGGCACCCATGGTGAAAGCCGTCAGCATCTTATGCGTCGACTGCACAACACCGTCTGCTCCGCATGACAGTGCAGAGACTGGCAGCTCCGGATGCTGCCCATAATGCGCGCCATGCGCTTCATCCACGAGCAGTGGCATGCCAGCAGCGTGGCATACTTCGGCTATGGGCGTCAGATCAGCGCCCATGCCGTAATAATTGGGCAACGTGACTAATACGCCCTTTGCCTCAGGGTAGGACTGGACAGCAGCCTGAACCGTCTCTACCGACGGCATGACCGCAAGTCCAGACGCAGGATCGACCCACGGCTCCAGAAATACAGCTCTTGCGCCCGCCAGCATCAACCCGTGAATAACGGATTTATGTACATTCCGCTGCACCAGCACAATACTATTCAGCTCATCACACACAGTAAGAAGTAAGGATAGATTACCAGCCGTACTTCCACCCACAAGGAAGAAACTCTCCTCTGCTCCAAAACAATCTGCCGCAAGCTCCTGCGCTTCCTGGATCACACCTTCTGGATGATGCAAATCATCGGTGCCCGTAATCTCCGTGACATCCATCTCCATCATCTCGAGAAATGAACGCACTGGTGTCAGTTCTATTTCCGAATGAGCCCCTTCATCGCTGAGTCGTTCCCCACTCCCCATGTTAGCCCCATGTTTCTCCACTGAACTGAATTGCTCTATCCTTCCGTTAACGTTCCCTCCTGCATCGCTCTGAATCTCTCCGTTGTGCTGGTGTTCCTCATTAACGATATCCTTAACTGGAGGTTGCCCTGCTTCTGCTTGTTCTACCAAATGTCGATAAGCTTGACCATTCTTATGCCCAGGCACATGAAAAGAACGCTGCTTCGAATCACGATACGCAAGCAACGCTTCATATAAAGGGGCTCTACTTGATTTATTTTTATGATCCATGAAATAACCATCCTGTACATATATAATGTGCGCCCTACGCGCTTCAAAATGCTTCCTAATCCAAGGGAACGCACTCTTCCCCATCTCCACACGCTCTACTGCAAATGATCTATACCATTATATCAGCATACGCCTTCCCAAGATGGCAAACAAGACATTCTCTTCTCTTAAAAACAGAAAAAGGCCCATTGGGCCTCTATACACATCAGCATCGTTACAATGTGATGTTTCGCTTCTACTTCTATTAGCAACATTCATTATGCGTTTTTTTGTACCCAAATTTGCTTCATTTGATGAATAAAATAATTGTACTTGGCATCCTGCGCGTCGGTATGAACCATTTCTGCTTCACAAGTGTCACATATGAATTCAGATACAATAAAAATGCCTTCTCTTTTTCTTTGCTCGCAGATAATACATGTGTGTTCGGCATGTTCTTCCATGAACCATCCCACCTTGTTTTACGTTTACTATCAGTATTGCACAGTTTCTATTATTTTAAACATTTTCATAGTGCTTTCTTTCTATAAAATATATATATTCGCCCACCCCCTCGTGGGTGTCTGTACCGAAAAATACATTCAACTCCCTACAAGAACATTCACCTGCTTATTTATATACAGTACTCCTACAATCCATCGCATTTACCTCTACATCACGTATCTCTTGGCCTGACTCAAACTTATATTTAATTTCCTTAAAAAAACTTGGAATCCCAGCCGATATATAATACATGATAGCGATATCAAAGCCTGACAGCCCGTGTATTCGGGAGTATACTGAGATAAGCTCCGTCGAATCTCAATATCTTGTACAATCGTCATGGTGTGAGATACAAGGTTCATATACATACATGCATGATTCATTCCCTTTTACTCGTGTAAGAACAATGAATACCTACCCCACACAAACGTGAATCCGAAGGAGGATATATAATCGTATGATCGCCGAACCGGAGAATAAAGCAACATTTTATCAATACCGGCTTCTGAAAAAAAAGGCTATCGCCCGCAGTGTCATTTACAGCTATCTGTGTCTGCCGGTCATCATGCTCTTATTCAATCTACTCGCATTCTCCTGGACTGGCCTCTTCTTTTTTGTACTGGCAGGTCCAATCACCATCTGGATTCATTATGTCATCGCCAGAACCATATTACTTCTGGTCCGTACATCTTACGCCAAACGCTGGCGCTGGAATCTGCGTATGCCCTGGTTAGGTTATATCCCTGATCAGCATTTTAGCTTCCGTATGTTTGTCCGGGTACACCTTAACATGAGCTGGATTGGACTATGTATCATTACAGTATGTTTGATATGGTCGCCATTGTCCTTCACCCTCTCGCTGATCTTCTGGCATTTGTGGTTGCTGGGCCCTCGCTTATATGTTGTAATGGTTCTCTCCCGCGAGCGCAAAGACGGACTTATCAAATTGAATGAACAAGATGTCTCATACTATCTGCAATAACACTCCCTCATTTATGCAGTACTCAATGTAATTCACTTACTTGTAATACATAACCGCTGAGCCCTTCGAATAATCTGATACAAAAACATGATCGTTGTATCGTTCAGTTGACTCAGCCTCACATGCTCAAATAAAGGTTATCCACTGTGGATAACCTTTATTTATTGTTCCTTTCTCATCCATTATCCACAGTATGGGTATAGTAAAATGAGTTATCCCCATTCGAGTCTCCGTTCTTCTCCTCTTTTCCTCCCGCTGCTCCATTCCTTCTGAACCTGTATGACCTCTGATCCACCATACGTGATAGCTTCTCCCATCATTACTAAAGCCTACTTCGCTAAATAACAAAAAGCCCCCGTTCAAGTACACGGGAACTTTACTATATTTTAAGGAACATCACAACGTTAATTAATCATATACAACCTTACCCGCAACAGCTCAATCGTCTTCAGCCAATGATTTAACTGTCGTTTGAGTAGCATCATTTCTAGGAACCATTAGTGTAAAGGAACCATCATGTACTGCTAAATGCACAGTATGTCCTTCCTTTGCAAATACACGCAAGGTACTGGATTCATTGGATGTACCCTTGGCTTGCCTCTCTGTCCAACCCCAGCTTTTAATCTCGTCTAGATATACCTCAGGCAAGCTAGTACTCTCACTAATACCAGACAGCGTATATCGAACATAATCCATGTCCGAATTATTTTCAGACTGGTCAGATTTATTCGCTACTTTAGGCACCGGAAAACTCTTCTCGTTCACCGCACCTTCATATGAAGTCCATACAGATCCTGATGCTTCACCGCATCCTGCTAGAACAACGGTCAAACAAAGCAACAGAAATGATTGTAGTCCAAGTCTCCGCCAACTTAACACACACACCCTCCTTTTCACAGCTGCACATTCCAGCTCTGTGGTCAGGTACTTTTAGCATATTTAACATAGTCCTATTATACTGGTTTTGCCGCTGTTATCCGTAACAAAAATGTTACCTTCCAGTATCGATCATGTCAGAGCTTCCACTTATCATACTTAATCCTTATAAACAAATAAAAACCACCACCGAATAACATCGGCAGTGGTTCTTCGCTTGGCGGCGTCCTACTCTCCCAGGACCCTGCGGTCCAAGTACCAT
>NZ_JACYVQ010000016.1:0-84178 GCF_014842675.1 Paenibacillus sp. CFBP 13594 | reverse complement strand
AAACTCTCCAATAAAGTATTGAAAAGAGCGATAAGCTCATTTTGAATCTGACGAGATTAAAAATCTCATTTGTGCTCCAGTCGATCCAAGCCAAAGCTTGTCTCAACTTTCGCGTTCATTCTGCAAGCAGAATGTTTACTCACTCGTTGTTCAGTTTTCAAAGATCAAACTTGTTTCGTTACCGAATGTTGTTATCTTCAGCAACTCTTATATAATATCATGTCCGAACCAACTTTGCAAGCTCTTTTTTTAAGTTTCTTTCGAAGCTTATTTCAACCGCTTGCCGCACCGTGTATCTCGTGTTTTTTTGGCCGGAAATAGAATATACCATGTACAGCTACGGAACGCAAGTCTTTTTTCGAAAAACATTAAATCTTATAAAATAAGTTCCCTGCTGTCCTTTTAGCAAGTATCTCCTTATTATCGACCAGATGATACATCCGGATATAAATTTTAATGAATCGGAGTAATAGAGAAACACATATTGTATACAGTACAGACTCATCACGTTATAGAAACTTATTAACCGATGATTTCATTGGATAAACAACCAACAACTCATAGATCATTATTATTCATTCCTTCTATAATAGAAGGAAAACATTTCTGAGATTCATTTTTCCCAAGAAAAGAATATAAAAAAAGCGAAAGCTCAGGGTCTAAATCCCGTGGCTTCCGCTTCTTCATTTATAGGATAGCAAACGTATCTGAGATATTTCTTCGTTACACCTAACGAACCCTACTCCCCGCCAATAAATACGTATCGGCAAACTACAATGAGCGCCAAAATCCACATAAGCCAGTGAATTTTCACTTTACGCTCTGTTACCAAGTTACTGAACACCGCCAAAATCACATAAGATACGATACCTGCGGAGATCCCGTTTGCGATTCCACCTGTGAAAGGCATCAATACAATGGTAAGGAACGCAGGGAAAGCTTGCAGGAAATCATCCCACTCAATGCTGCGCACTTGACTCATCATAAGCACACCCACGATGATCAATGCCGGAGCCGTCGCAGCGGATGGAACAACAAGCGCAAGAGGCGCGATAAACAGAGCCAAAATGAACAACAAACCTGTCGTTACCGAAGTCAGTCCTGTACGTCCACCTGCCTCAACTCCTGAAGCACTTTCAACGTATGCCGTAATGGTACTTGTGCCGAGTGCAGCACCTGCGCTGACACCAACTGCATCGACGAGCATCGCTTTACCGATCGTTTTCTCGCCTTTTTTCTTATCCTTCATAATCCCCATACGTGTTGCAGTACCTACCATCGTACCAAACGTGTCGAACAACTCAACGAAGGTAAAGATGAAGATGATCTCGAACAATCCGAGACTGATGGCTCCTTTCAAATCTAGCTGTCCAACCGCCAGATCACTGAAATTAGGCAACCAGCTTGCGCCTGAAAGACCACTCAGATTCGTAACGCCCATCGGAATACCAATCAGCGTTGTTGCTACGATCCCGATCAGCAGAGCGCCTTTGACGCGCATAACCATCAGTATAGCAATAAGGAGCAAACCAATCAGGGCCAGCAATGCATCGTGATGTGTTACAAAGTTGCCCAATGACAGGTTAAAACTGCTACCTGGAATCGGCTGACTCAGATCTGCGTCTGGTGCAACATTAACTGTTACAGCCACGAGATTAGCAAGTTTGAAACCAATAATGGTAATAAAGAGACCGATACCCACCGTAATGGCCATTTTGATCGACTGCGGAACTGCTACCAGCAGCATTTGCCGAATCTTCGTCACGGTCAAAATAATGAACACAATACCGGAAAGGAATACCGCTCCGAGAGCTGCCTGCCAAGTAATCGCTCCATTCGAGCTTAGAACGACAGTCATGAAGTATGCATTCAATCCCATACCTGGTGCAAGCGCGATCGGAATATTCACGAACAATCCCATAATAATAGTCATTAATCCGGCGCCGACGGCTGTTGCAAAGAATACTGCATTATCCGACATCCCCGCACCGGCTTGTCCCAAGAACAACGTATTCACAAAAAGAATGTAAGCCATTGTCATAAACGTAGTGAGACCCGCAACAATCTCCGTTCTAACATTTGTTCCGTTTTCTTTTAATTTAAAGAAACGATCCATAATTACTAACTCCCCCTTAGAGATGTTGAAGCCATATTGAAAAACGACAAATGACCCTGATGAAGATTCTTCACCCAGGGTTCAGCTGACAAGGAGTGGCATGATGCCTTTACTAAGAACAAAAAAAATTCTAATGTGCGTGATGTCCCCGCAATCATGTAGAATTCATGTGCTTAGCCTTCTCCTCTTCGTAGCCAGATCATTAGGGTGATCTCGTAGAGACTCCCGGGCCAATCCCCAGGATTATACGAATAAGTATGCGCTATTTGTTTGTTTCCCATCACTATTTTAGGAGGGCAGTATGTTTTTGTCAATGAGAAAAACGAATATTAATCTCACCCTTGTATAATATCGTTCGTATTATTTAACAGATTGAACCAGTTCAGCGGTTTACAACCCAATTGTATGCGTTTTTTTCGGTGAAATCTCAATGGAATATGTTCATTCTGTCAGACTGAAAGTTCAGCATTTCAACCTAAAAAAGCTAACCTGATCAAAGAGCAGAAGCGCTCTAATCAGGCTAGCTTATGTTTCTGATGCGTTTTTAGCAGTCAGGTGAATGATGATCTAGGAATAACGATGTCTCGTATTCCGAAGGCATATACTCATTAGGTATATGGAGCAATTTGCGACATGTTCCGGAGAATTTTTTTTGCCGGATCAGTCCTATGTTAATTAGATCTCTGTCTGAGGAGTATCCTGTATCTCTTGTTGTTCCTGATTCGCGTTTGTTGTTGTGTCAGAGGATAACTCCTGGTTTCTGGTCTGATCGGAAGAAGCATCCGCTGCCTCTAAATTCGTAAATGGAAAGTCCCCCGAACCGGAAGCCAGATCTTGCACACCTGAACCGCATCCTGCCAGCATCACCATCAGAAATGCACTTCCAATGCCCATCTTCCATTTGCTCATATAGTCGGTTTTACGCATACATTCAATCTCCTTTCAGTAGGCATATAGCTCTTAGTATGTACTTATTGTACAGGCTGGACCTGAAAGGATCATGAAGTGAACTTTAAAATGGGATTAATTTTGAGAGTGTACTATTTGTAAAAAAAGTACCCAATGAAAACTTGATCACAATATTCTTCTTATAAAAAAAAGCCCTTTTATTTGCGAAATACCGCAGATAAAAGAGCATTTTTATAATCTATCGTTCAGAGTCTATACCCTATTCCCACTCGATTGTTGCAGGTGGTTTGGATGTTACGTCATAAACGATACGGTTTACGTTATCAACTTCGTTAACAATCCGTACGGAGATTTTCTCCAGCACATCCCAAGGAATACGTGCCCAGTCCGCAGTCATACCGTCGATGGATGTTACTGCACGGATACCTACAGTGTAGGAATACGTACGCGCATCACCCATAACGCCAACACTCTTCATGTTAGGCAGGGCTGTGAAGTACTGCCAGATTTCACGGTCGAGACCGGCTTTGGCAATCTCTTCACGCAGGATGTAGTCTGAGTCACGAACAATTTTAAGTTTTTCTTCGGTAACCTCACCAAGAACACGGATCGCAAGGCCCGGACCAGGGAACGGCTGACGATGAACAATTTCGTCCGGCAGGCCACACTCGGTACCGACTTTACGTACTTCATCCTTGAACAACGTGCTCAGCGGTTCGATCAGTTTGAAATTCATGTCTTCAGGCAGACCGCCCACGTTGTGGTGGGATTTGATGGTCTGTGCAGTCGCTGTACCACTTTCCACGATGTCCGTGTAGAGTGTACCTTGTGCCAGGAATGCAAAGTCATCGAACTGCTTGGACTCTTCGTCAAATACGTAAATAAACTCGTTACCGATGATTTTACGTTTTTGTTCTGGATCATCCACGCCAGCCAGTTTGGACATGAAGCGCTCTTGTGCATCAATTTTGACAACTTTCATGTCGAATTTGCCGACAAACGTCTCCATTACACTTTCTGCTTCACCTTTACGCAACAGACCGTGGTCGATAAACATACATGTCAGTTGATCACCAATGGCTTTGTGAAGCAATGCAGCTACAACGGAAGAATCCACACCGCCGCTAAGCGCACACAGTACTTTACTGTCGCCCACTTTTTCACGAATGTCTTTGATGGTGTCATCGATGAATGTCTCCATCGTCCAGTTGCCTTCGCAACCACAGATTTCGAACAGGAAGTTACGAATCATGTCGTTACCGCGAACAGAGTGACGTACCTCAGGGTGGAACTGAACAGCATACAATTTACGCTCATCGTCACTCATGGCAGCGATTGGCGCACTTTCCGTGCCTGCATCCAGTTTGAAACCTGGAGGAAGTGTAACCACGTGGTCACCGTGACTCATCCATACCGTATGTTCGCCTTCAATACCTTTTGCCAGTGTAGATCCAGCAGCAAACTCAAGATCTGCTTTACCGTACTCTCGCTTCTCGGAACGTTCTACTTTACCTTCGAGCTGTTGGGCCATAAGCTGCATTCCGTAGCAGATACCGAAGATTGGCAAGCCCAGGTCATAGACACCTGGGTCCACGTGGGGAGCATTCTCAGCGTATACGCTGGACGGCCCACCTGAAAATACGATTCCTTTTGGTGCCATTTCTGCGATCTTTTCCGCCGGTGTGTTATACGGCAAAAGCTCGCTGTATACGCCAAGATCCCGGATTCTTCTGGCGATTAACTGGTTGTATTGGCCCCCAAAGTCAAGGACAACCACAATCTCATTCTGCTTATTCATAACCGTGCCTCCCTCAATTCAATGAAACTAATTATACGCAACGACAAAACATACCGTCAAGGAAAGGCGAAACTCCTTTTTTCGACATATCAAAACAGGATTACCAAATGCCTCTAAATATGAAATTCCGAATAGAAAAGCTTGGCAGCAAGATGCTGGTTCAAGTGTATGATCGTGGAAAGACGCCTCGTTCGCAGCGCAGCGCGAAAGGCGTCTTATGTATGGCATGCAGCGATGAACCAAACGCTGCATTTAAAAACAGTGCGCCAGCAATGGCGATCTTCATCTGCCCACAAGCTACCCTCAAGCGGCCAAGCTTTATTGGAAATCGATAGCGATTGTATGCTTTGGTGTAACGTTGTAACATCCTTGTGTTACAACGCCTGTAAGCGCCGGGCCAGATGAAGTGCCCGGCGCAGGAAGTCCAGACTGTCCGTGCGCAGCGGACGGTCTGGACCGTACAGCAGCCGTTCCCAGTCGGCTGCAAACCGCGCGATGTCCGCGCCGTCCGCGCCTGCGGCCAAAGCCGGTGACGCTGCATATTCACGCAGCGTCATATCCGGCGGCCGCGGGCCGTACCGGCGCGCGAGCGCGGACCAGACCGGAGCGGCGGCACCCAGCAGCCGCTCGCGGTCTGGAAAGCTGCTGCGCGGCCACGCCAGCAGCAGCCCTAACCGCAGCGCGGGGCGTAGCCGCCGCATGCGGACCAGAGCAGCGGCGCCCAGCAAGGCCGCTGCCACAAGGGCTGCCGCGAGCCATGGCTCCGCGGCAATGGCCCGTGCGCGGGCGAGCAGCCATGCGCCCGCGTTAGCCAATCCGCCGATCATATACGGCGGATTCTCCACAACAGGCTGCGGCCCGGCGAGCGCTGCGACATCTTCGCCCGCGCCTTGCGCCATGGTGAAGCCTGGCGTGGCCTCAAACGGCATCCAGCCTGCACCCGGAAAATACACCTCTACCCAAGAATGTGCATCTCCCTGTGAAATCACATACTGACTGGGCACATCCGGGTCAGCAACTCCGGAGCCAAAACCTTTAACCCAGCGTGCGGGGATACCTTCCGAACGAAGTAACACAATCATGGCTGTGGAGAAATGATTGCAATACCCCTGCCGGGTGACGAATAGAAAATCGTCCACAAAGTCTGTTCCTCGCGGTGGCATACGGGTATCCAACGTATACTCGGCATGAGCAGCCAGATAAGTCTTGACGGCCTGCACAGCGTCATACCGGGTCTCACTACCTTGAATAACTTCCTTGGCGAGCGTCTGCACTCGACCAGGGAGTGACGTAGGCAATTGCAGATAGTCCCTCCGAATGGCTGCCGGATCTTTCTCTTTATTCGTTTCCTCAAGCAGACGTAACTGTTCAGGTGTTGCGACAGGAACCATGACATCTGCCGAATAATTTTTAACTATCTTATCGTTTCCGGAGCCTGCGAGCCACAATGTTGCCGAATCTCGATTAGACAGCAAAGAAAACATGTTTTCCTGATTATCCTTGTTCTTGTCCTGGAACGATACGTTGACCGGTATGCCCCCGGTAAAGAGTGGATTTGGTCCTTTCCACTCTCGCTGCATCGTAACGGTTTGGCGAATGCGACTCCAATAGGTTGGATTCTCCCAACCATCAGCACGCAGCATTCCGGATGGACTTGCCGTTTCGAAGCTTTGACCCGGATCACTCCAAGTACTACCGTTATAATATGAACGGGTCTCCCCTCGCCAATACGTCACTTTTGGACTCTTTGCTATAAAAAAGATGGAGTTCCCCTGCACCAACGGTGCTCCCATAGGCGCGTCCGCTGTGCTATATCCCGTGACTGCCGTTGCAGCAGGGATACTACTGTGCTGTGTATAACCTGCCCAGCGAGCTATGCGTTCACCCATCTGTTCCAGAGATATGCGTTCCGGTTGAGGAATGGAAGCAAACTGGCCAGGTAACGCTGATAAAAACACCATACCTGCAGATGCAACGATAGTTACTGCACTCCAACGGCCATAGGGGCTGCCGCGATAACTCGGAGTAGTGACTGCTGCATTGAGACGTAATAGCTGGAGCAGAGCCTGTATAAGAAAAGTCCATAGGACAGACCGCATTACAGAAGCATACACATCCAGCCCCGCAAAAGATTCAAGCAAAAGCAAATAGAGCAGCGTTGCACTGCCAAACAGCATAACACTTCGACGTAACAACACAAGGGATTGCACAGAAGCCATGAGCATGCTCCAGCCGCACATCATGAACAAACCTCTCGTTTCTGTACTAATCGAGTGAAATCGCCAGTTATTTATAAAAGTGTCCATATCCGCTGAAAATATCCCCGGATAAGCGATCGCCCAACGGACAGGATCACTTCCTCCGTACATCAGGCATAAAGCAGGGAGTGCAATGAATAATCGGATCAGCACTCCGGTGATCCATCCTGTACGAATTAACCCCGCGAGCAACAATGCTCCCGTTAATCCCGCCATTACGGACAAGAACCGTTCACTGCCCTGCTGACCTGATGATGTAACAGGATATATCCACTCCAGAGACAGTATTAGTAAAATGGCCGAAATAACAATTTTGTACAGGACAGGTACGCTCACATATCCCTCATCCTTTATGTCCGTCACTGAATTCGGGTTCACAGCTTTATATACGGAATGGGCCGATTCTATTCTCGTACGGTCCGTTGACTCTAAGTCGGCCACAGTGAAATTGGGTTGCTGGTTACCATTACGCTCCCACATCCGTTACCTCCACCTTTCCCAATGAAGATAACGCAATGTCTGTAACCGCGTGGATCGGCACCCCGCTGTGACGAAGCCGTTCCAAACTTAAGCTGTCATATCCCAATCCATTCATCAATCTGTCCGTTAATCCTAATTCGCTCTGGTTCGCTTCAGTCAATTGCACCTCTACACGATAACCCGACCCGATTGCAGTTATGATCCATTCGGCCAGAACCTGATCCATCTTACCTGTGAGAACCACAATTCGCGAACCGCTCGCCAGTCCATCCAACATCTCCGTTCGGAGTGAAACAGACACAGATTGTGCTTTGGATATTCGTGCCCCCGCTAGTCTGTCCAGTCCATGATTCTCATCATCTGCAAGGAATGACCCATGTTGCCATTGATCTTGTGCACCATGGCTCTTATCTCCGCCTTCCATCCACAGATGATAAGGAATATCATCCCGCTCAGCGGTATGAATCCAGCTGGCTGCTGCACGAACCACTCGTTCAAAAGCAGGTGCATCCATGTTCTCCCGTTGTTTTACGTCATACCCCGACGCGCCCTCATACACAAGGATACCCAGTGAGGCAAGATCCGTGGTATCGGGCAGAAAGGTCTGAAGTTTTCCCGTTTTGGCTGTACTTTTCCAATGAACTCGTCCCAGTGGGTCACCCTGCTGATATTCACGAAACTCAGGGCTACGGTTCCCTTGGCTATTTCTTCGCTCCGACAGAGTCCCTTCGATCATCGCTGCGAATTCTACCGAATCCCCCTTCCCCCAAGCCGTTGCTTGAGGAACAACAATCAAGGGTGTACCTCCTGCGGTCTCTGCGGAGAGGGTATTCCAGCCAAACATATCACCCCAGTACAATCTGCCCGTATCCCATCTGTAGACCCCTCTGCGTAAACCGGAACATTCATATTGATAGGAAAATTGTCGCCGTGTGCCCGGGAAAATCAATTTGCGATGAACACCTGCAGGTGTGTTCTCACACAGAACGATCCATAACAATGGAATACGGCAATTGAATTCCAGTTCGACCAGAACCCGTACCTGCTCGCCTGCCTCAATCCGGTTCGCGTTTATTTTCCGACGGATGTGAATACGCCGTGGTCCGAACCAATGGAGAAGCAGACCTCCTGTGAACATCAAGAAAGCTATAACGGATAGAAACAACGCCGCTTTGCCCCCATGCCACTGATACAAGGAAGCAAAAGCCACCACCAAGACAGCACTCACAATCCGTTGTCCCAGCGCAGTCATTGCCTCCGTCCCCTTCCCTGTGATGTCATTTGTACAGGTACCGGGACCGATGACAATGCTTCTTCAATGACTTGTACTTGCCCCCAAACCTCCGCTCTGTTCTGGGCCTTCAATTGAATACGGTGGGAAAGGACAGGCACAGCTACCTCTTTCACATCAGCCGGAATGACATAACTGCGTCCTTGAAGATAGGCAAATGACTGCGCCGCAGCCATCCAGGCCAGTGTTCCACGCGGGCTGATGCCCAGTCTGACCGCCGGAAGGCTGCGAGAGGCTACAGCAACGGCCACCAGATACTGCTTGACGACCGGGTCAACATGTACCTGTTTGACTTCACGCTGCATGGCTACGACTTCTTCAGCAAGCAGGACAGGACGAAGCTCATCAAGCGCTTCTCTACCTTGCATGCGGGTTAACAATTCCAATTCCTGTTCCGGATCGGGATACCCCAGTCCAATTCTCATGATAAATCGATCCAGCTGCGCTTCAGGCAGACGGTACGTCCCCTCAAACTGTAACGGGTTCTGTGTCGCCAGCAGAAAGAACGGGCGTGGCAAGGCATAGGTTGTGCCATCAACCGTAATACGTCGTTCCTCCATTGCCTCCAGCAGGGCAGACTGAGTGCGTGGTGAAGCGCGATTTATTTCATCAGCCAGGACAACGTTGGACATGACAGGTCCGGGCCGAAACTTGAATTCAGATGTATGTGGATGATAGATTGAAGTGCCCGTAACATCTGCCGGCATGACATCGGACGTGAATTGAATCCGGCCCATGGAGCAGTCCAGTGCAGAAGCAACGGCACGAACCAGCATCGTTTTCCCGGTACCCGGCACATCTTCCAGAAGTACATGACCTCCACTGAGCATTGCAGTAAGGACATAACGAATCTCTGTTTTTTTGCCAATAATCACACTCTCAACACGCTTCATGACCCTGTTTAACAATTCAACAGCATGTTCATGTTCCATTCGGATATAAGACATTTCTCCTGATCTCCTTCCGTTCATCAGCATTCCTGAACCATAGTAATCTATGATTCAGTGTTGCCCGGAAGTAGAGAGAATAGTCCTGCAAGAATGACTTTCTTCAGATCATTTTATACTTAAATATGTTATTCATTGCCGAAATGGATCTGGAAACGCCCGCCTTTACCGTCCACTCTGCTTCATTACTGGTTAAGGAATTCACCCTCAGCCCCATCTGTTCTAGTAACTCACGTAATGGAACCCAGATGGTTCCACCATGACTCTGTACTGCCCCCGTTTCAATTGCCCCTGTTGTTGTTAGTGTTCCGCTCACACTGTCTGCATGAATCATTCTTTCTTTCCATACTGCTATGGCTGTCCTTGTTTCAGAGTCCCAGCGAGTGCTGCCCCCGAATTTTTTCATAAAAGTACGCAAAGGCACCATGATTCGCTGGCCCTCCATGCGGAACTCACCCGGCTGCAAGGTAGCCGCAGCCAATCCCACCTCTACCTTCAGCTTTGCAAGCCATAACGTCGCGTTCGCTTCTACATGCTCTGCGATCCAGGCCTTTCCCGGCGCCTTGCGGGCCTTATACTTACCATCTGGATGTACACGGAATTGAACTGGTTGATCTGTACTCTTTATGGTGTCAAAACGATATCCATGATCACGATAATATTTGATAATACCCGGAAGTGCTTTTACCGTTTCAGCATGTGCACCACCGTCATGCATCAGGACAATGACCGAACGTGCTCCCGCAGGTACTTTGGTCGAATTGCTGAGGATCTCTTTGGCCGGAACACCTTTACGCTTGGAATCCCCACTGTCGACGTTCCAGTCCATGACGGTGTATCCACCCAGTTGCAGCAAATCAAAATAACTCTGGTCAAAATGTCCATAGGTACCGCCAGGTGCTCGCACCAGATCCGGACGGAAGCCCGTGATACGCTCCAGCACGTCCTCTGTCTGCTTGATTTGTTTCCAGAATACTTTGAAATCACTATACAGCTGTTCGTATTGATGATTGAACGTATGATTGCCCAAAGCGTGTCCATCCTCAACAAGCGTGCGGATTAACTCCGGATAACGCTCTGCCTGCTCACCCAGCACAAAAAATGTAGCCAAAACCTTCTCCTTGCGCAAAATATCCAATACTTCACGGGTATGCTTACCCGGTCCATCGTCAAAACTCAGATAGACTACCTTGTCTTGAGTATTCTTATCTTCCGGGATTGGATCACCTGAGCCGGAAGCAGAAGATGCATAAGCCGTGCCTGCATATACAGCAAATGCACATAACAATATCGCAATTCGCACGAGAATGACAGTCCATTGTCCAGTTAAAAACATATGTATGGTTGTTGCAGAGTTTCCCCCTATTTCCTTGATTCTGAATTCCGGTCTCTGTACCATTTACGAATCGACCTCCACCGTCTCTAGTAATTTGCTGATAGACTTCAGCAGATTTGTTAGAATTATATGGAGGCTTCCTTGAAAAAAGACTCGATTTTGTTTAATAATTTTTCACAATATGGTATGGTGCGTGATTGATTCTTCGCTTCAGATTAGGTAGCATAATGGACAGGCAGAACGTATTCAAAACACCTTGGAGAGGATTCATGCTCCCACCCCGTATTCAGGAGAGTGAAATCTATTGGAATTGCTTGAGAAGATCCAGCATCTGTTTGGGTCCTACGGATACAGCGTCTTGTTTTTTGGCTTGTTGCTTGAATTCATCGCACTTCCCTTTCCTGGTGAAACAACGATGGCTTACGCAGGGTTTCTCTCCTACAAGGGGCATCTCGACTTTGGAATCCTCACCATACTGGCTTTTCTGGGAACAACGATTGGCATGACCATCACTTATTTTATTGGAGCCAAAGCAGGACTGCCCTTTATAACACGATACGGAAAATGGTTTCTGCTGAAGCAGGACAAACTCGATAAAACGCAAAAGTGGTTCGCCAAGTATGGTAATGCCTTAATCTTCATCGGTTATTTCATTCCGGGTGTAAGGCATTTCACCGGATATTTTGCGGGCATAGCTGCTGTTCCCTTTCGTAAATTCGCTCTCTATGCCTATTCAGGCGCACTGTTCTGGGTCGTGCTGTTTCTGGGTATTGGCAAAATATTCGGCCCCCAATGGAATGCCGTATTCCATCTGGCTCACCAATATGCAGCATATATCGTGGGAGGAATCGGCCTATTGCTTATCGTAGCCGTGCTTTATCGTTACCGCAAAGCATGGACAGCAAGATCCACCGTATCCAAGCCAGCCCCTGTTCGACAAAGACAAAAGTAAATTCGGACAAACGTCCATCTATAATAAGTAGGCAAGGAGTTGCGAATAATCGCGGCTCCTTTTTTTTGTGATAATCCGAATTCATCCAGGTCATACTAACTTGAAAATATAGGGTGTATAGGGAGGTGAAGGCATGAGTGAATCGTCGCTGGAACGCCAAGATCAGAGGCAAATCTCTCCGGATCTAAGCGAAAATATGGAATACTGCAAACAAGTGATGGGGAACAGCAACGACTTGATGATGCGCCCTCTCCAGTGTTTACATAAATGGCCTGCAGTCATGTTGTACATTGATGGATTAGTGGATGTGCAGATTCTGAATCACTCCATCCTGGAATCCCTGTTAAAGACACATGAACTTCCGGAATTCTCGGCAGATGATGAGCATCTTAGCTACCTCCAGAATGACATTCTGGCTGCGAGCAATGTAACATTTGTGGAGGACATGGAAGATGTGCTTAATGCTCTCCTGTCCGGTTCGGCCATCCTGCTACTCGAAGGCTGTGTACGAGGATTGAAAATTGCCGCAGCCGGTTGGGAAGACCGTGCTGTTGGTGAACCCATCTCACAGACCGTTGTTCGTGGTCCTATGGAGGGATTTAATGAAAATTTGCGTACAAATACATCCTTAATTCGCAAACGGATTCGTGACCCTCATCTCTGGATCGAAGAAAAGGAGATTGGTCGTATCACCAAAACAAGGGTTGCGGTCTTATATCTGAAGCATACCGTTGATCCAGAAGTGGTAGAGGAACTAAGGCGCAGGCTGGAAGAGATCGATATTGACGGGATTCTGGAGAGCGGGTACATCGAGGAACTTGTACAAGACGAAACCAGAACGTTATTCCCCACGGTTTACAATAGTGAACGTCCAGATACGGTTTGTGCTGCTTTGCTTGAGGGTAGAGTAGCCATCATCGTGGACGGTACGCCTTTTGTGCTGCTGGTTCCCGCGTTGTTCGTGCATTTCTTCCAATCGCCGGAGGATTACTATCAACGGGCCGATATCAGCACATTGATTCGCTTGATTCGTTATCTGTCCTTTTTTATCGCTTTACTGGCTCCATCCTTCTATATTGCCATTACCACCTTTCACCAGGAAATGTTGCCCACCAATATGCTCATTAGTCTGGCGGCTCAACGTGAGGGCGTTCCTTTTCCAGCATTCATTGAAGCCCTACTGATGGAACTGACCTATGAAATTTTGCGAGAAGCAGGTATACGTATTCCGAAAACGGTCGGTCAGGCCGTTTCCATTGTCGGAACACTGGTGATTGGCCAAGCAGCCGTAGATGCAGGAGTTGTCTCCGCCGCAATGGTGATTATCGTTTCCATAACGGCCATATCCAGTTATGTCATTCCAGAGAATGGACTTTCTATCTCTGTCCGAATTTTGCGATTTGTATTGATGATACTCGCGGCAGCTTTTGGTTTCTACGGTATTCTAATTGTTCTGCTCATTACGGTTACACACCTGTGTAGCTTGCGTTCTTTTGGCGTACCGTATATGTCCCCCTTTGCACCTCTAATTCAGAAAGATCTGAAAGATACGCTGTTTCGTGTACCCTGGTCCCATATGAAAACACGTCCATTCTCTACGGGTACCCCGAACAAAATCCGACAAGCAAGCAAAAAAATGAAGCGTTAATTCGGTAAGGAGAAGAACGTATGAACAAGTGCTTCCGATTAATTGTATGCATTGTATTCCTGCTCCCTCTCCTTACCGGATGCTGGGATCGCCAGGAACTGAATGAACTTGGCATTATGCTGGGTCTTGGTGTAGACAAGGATGGCGATTTGATTAAAGTGAGTGCTCAGGTCGTTGTGCCAAATGAAGTTTCCTCCAAGTCAGGGGGAGGCAATGGCACTCCTGTCACGCTATACGAAGCATCTGCGTCCACGCTGTTTGAAGCGATTCAAAAGCTGACCGAGACAAGCCCACGCCGCATATTCATGGCACATATCCGTGTATTGGTGTTCGGTGAAGAATATGCTCGCAAAGAGGGCATCTACGATGTCACTGAAGCGTTAATGCGAGAACCTACTGCGAGACCCGATTATTACGTCATTGTTGCTCGAAATACAACAGCTTCCAAGGTCCTCGACACACTTACTCCACTTGAAAATTTACCTGCGGAGAAGATATTTAATTCCCTGGACGTATCCACCAAAACCTGGTCTCCCACAACTACCGTAACCGGTGATCAGTTAATGGAATATATGTTGACTCCCGGAATACAACCCGTCATCACAGGTGTGGAGGTTGCAGGCAACACAGAGAGAAGCGGAAGCAAGGATAATATTGCGACAATCAAGTCCCCAGCTCGCCTGGTTTCAACAGGATTAAGTGTCTTCAAGAAGGACAAACTAATTGGCTGGTTAACAGAAGATGAATCCAAAGGATACAACTATATCCGCGACAATGTAGTATCTACCATAGGTCACTTGCCTTGCCGAAAAGGAGGAAATGTGACTTTTAAAACCCTTCGCACCAAGACTCAACGAAAAGCAAAGGTCATTGGAGAACAGCCCGTAATCAACATCAAAATTAAAAATGTGTCTTCCATAGGTGCAGTAGAGTGTGGAGTCAGAATTGGTTCAATGAAAACACTCAAAGAGTTGGAAAAGGACAGTGAGGAGGGACTGATAGACCTGATGGAAAAATCCGTGAATTCCGTGCGGCGAAAGTTCCATACCGACATTTTTGGATTCGGTCAGGAAGTGTATCATGCCGATCCTAAATTTTTCAAAAAGATTGAGAAAGATTGGGATCAATATTTTGAAAATCTGGATGTTAAGTATGAAGTCAATGTACAGATCAAACGTGTAGGTACACTGGATGATTCATTCAAAGAGGATTTGAAGGAGTGAGGCCGGATGTTGATTACAATTACTGTCATTGTCATAGGGGGCCTCGTAGGCATGGTTGATCTTCCAGGTCTCATCCGTCGCAAGGAATGGAGGGAAACAGTTGTGTACAGCGGAATGCTCGTCATAGCCACAGGGTTCAGTGTGATTGCAGCCAACCTGTGGGATTTCCCCAGTCCACTCTATATCATCATGTGGATCTATGAACCTGTTAATCAATTCCTGGCACATCTGACGGGAACCTAGAAAAAGGAGAGGACCATTATGCTGGAACAGGGGCGCCTTGGAACAAGACAATTGACCACGCTCATCTTTATGATGGTGGTCGGGGATATGATGCTGATCTACCCCTCAGTCATCACGTCCTATGCCAAACAAGACTCCTGGATTTGTGCTTTTATAGGCGTTCCTCTGGGGATGGCACTGATGGCCATGATCCTGAAGCTATGTAGTATGCATCCAGAAAAAAATCTGGTGCAGATGGCACGAAGCATTCTAGGGTTCTGGCCAGGTACTTTCTTTTCCTGCTTCTACCTGTTCTTTTTCATTATTGGTGCTTCAACGCATACGAGAGAAGTCGGCGATTTCATGACCACTCAAATCTTCCCGTACACTCCCATTCGCATCATCATTCTGATGTTTGTCATCGTGATCGCCTGGGGAGTGTCTCACGGATTAGAGACGATGGGGAGAAGCAGTGAACTACTGATGCCCGTCGTTATTGTGTTTATTGTCGTCCTTGCAGTCTGCCTGCTTCCTCAGATTGATACTAGAAATTTGAAGCCAGTAAGTGATACGGGTGTTGTCTCTATCTCACAAGGCATTCTGGTAAGCATTATATATCCGATCGGTGAAGTCGTTCCCATCATGATGATACTGCCCTATGTTGCCAAGCAGGCTCATCGAACACGGGACGTAATTATTGCAGCTGGTTTAGGCAGCTTGGTATTGGCAACGCTCGTTACCATATCTCTGCTGGTCTTGGGTGCCTTTCTTACGCAACATAACATTTATGCTTCTTTTGTTTTGTCCCAGAAAATTAGTATTGGGAGCTTTTTTGAACGTATTGAAGCCATTATGGCTTCTTCCTGGCTGATCTCTACGTACTTCAAAGCGATGATATACTTATACGCCTTTATTGTTGGTTGTGCGGAACTGTTCAAGCTTAAGCAGTATCAGATACTGGTACTCCCTGCGTCTATACTCATTTTCGGATTAGCCAATCTGATCTCACCAAGCATTACTTTTATCGTGATCACCATTGTTCCATATTGGGTAGATTGGGATACCACACTGGGGATCATTCTGCCGGGCTGTCTTCTGCTGATACAATTGCTCAAGTCTCACAGAAAATCATCGGTTACTCCAAACAATTCATCACAGGAATGAGTACTATTTTTTGGGTCAGTCTATGAAGATCATCCATGCTGAATATAGAGAAGGAGCACGGTGTCTATGTTAATTAAGGAGAAAATCACCATTAGGCAATTTGCAGTCCTTACCTTTCTCGTCATGGTTGGGGACATGATTCTACTCTATCCCTCCGTGGTTACTGCTTCGGGTCAACAAGATGCATGGATCTGTTCTCTTATCGGTCAGCCCATCGGCTTACTCATCATATGGGTTCTATTCAAACTTCATCAAACACATCCTGATCTTTCCCTTATTGAAGTCTGCCAAAAAATACTTGGCCGGTGGGCGGGGTCTGTTTTGTCGGCTGCATATCTATTTTATTTCGCCATAGGCGCTGTCATATGTATCCGTGAAGTCGGTGACTTTATGACCACACAGATCTATCTTCAGACCCCCATCCGGGTCATTATAATTATCCTTATGTGCGCTCTGGTCTGGGGGCTTATGCATGGCTTGCATACCATAGGAGCAAGCAGTGAATTGCTGACACCGATCGTTGTTGTATTTATGATCCTGTTATTCATGGGGCTGTTACCCAAAGTAAACAGTTCACATCTACAGCCTTACTTGAACACCCCTTGGCTTCATCTGATACAGTCTATCATAAGAGGGGCTTTTACTTCCTTTGGTGAACTAATCGTGATCACCATGGTTCTTCCCTATGTGATGTCCGGGCCTCACATCAAACGGGACATGTTACTCGCTACTTTATGTGGAGGGCTGTTGCTAACCACACTGTTGGTCATTTCACTGATGATATTTGGCCCCTTTCTGACCCAGCATGACATCTACATCTCCTATACCCTGTCCCAGAAAATTAATATCGGCAACTTTTTCGAGCGAATTGAGGCGTTCATGGCGACCGCTTGGTTAATTGCTACCTATTTTAAAAGTCTGCTGTACATGTTCTCCTTTGTCGTTGGAACAGCTCAGCTATTTCGATTAAAGACATATAAACCTCTCATCCTGCCATCAGCCATGTTATTATTCGCTTTAGCTGTACTGATTTCTCCCAATGTCATTTTCTACACCAATACGATTATGCCCGCTTGGGTGGATTGGGATATCACGGTAAGCTTTATTATTCCGCTATTCCTACTGCTCGTGCATCGTCTTCGTTCTGGCAAGAAGAAGAACAATTCAACCACTCAAAAACGATTGCCCACCTAAAAAGGCTGTGTTCACGGTAAATTCCGCGAAGCACAGCCTTTAATGATGAAACGGTTAAGATGTATTTACTCACACATATCTATATCATTAATTACAATGTCTTCAAAGCCTCAAGCGCAGCCTCGATATGTCCTTTGACCCGAACTTTGGACCAGTCCTTGATCAACTTCCCCTCTTCATCAATCAGAAAAGTGGAGCGAACCATACCCATGTACTCCTTGCCATACATTTTCTTCAGCTGCCATACACCGTATTGCTCGGCTACAACGTGCTCTTCATCCGACAACAAGGCAAACGGCAGTCCATATTTGGCGATAAACTTGTCATGCTGTTTCATCGGATCGGTGCTGATTCCGAGAATGACCGTGTTCAGCCCTTCAAATTCAGCATGTCGATCCCGGAAATCACAAGCCTGTTGTGTACAGGACGAGGTCATATCTTTGGGATAAAAATAAAGCAGCACCCGCTGTCCGCGGTAATCCGAAAGCTTTACTGATTCTCCCGTACTGGACGGAAGCTCAAAATTCGGTGCCAATTCGCCTACTTTTAACGTCATGTCAGTTCCTCCCTAATCTCCCCCATGAATTGCTATAGGGCGTTATTATGAACCTGCTCCGCGATACCGCTTCACGCCAAAATTCCACAAAAGCAAGCCCATGGAGCCAAACACCAATCCCATCACAGGTGTAAGCAGCGCCATGCGATGCATCTCGGACCTTTCCAGGAACAAGGCTGCGGGATAGATGCCCACAAAGGCAAACGGAATGATCCAGGTTAACAGCACCTGAATGGCACGGTTGTAGATCGTTACCGGATAACGCCCATACCCTTGGATGTTATACATCAATGGCAGGATACCTGTTGGCGCGTCCGAATAAAAGGATAGTGAAGTCAACGTAGTATAGATGCCGGCATAGATCATGACTGAGCTGAGTGCCAATATAATTAAGGCAGGGATATGCCACCACTCCAGCACCAGGCCCATCTCTGCTCCGCTAAAGATCATGATGATCAAGCCGATAAACGAGCCCACCAGTGCAGGCGGATCTACATTTTCAAGCAAGATCTGGAACAAATTATGTGCGGGGCGTGTCAGGATACGATCCATCTCACCTTTGACGATGTACCGCTCACTGAATCCCCACAGATTGATAAAACAACTAAAAATGCCATAGGGCACCATAAAATATCCATAAACAAAGAGCACTTCACTCTCACTCCAGCCGCCCAGGTTATCCGTATGACGGAAGACCACAAAGATAAAGATCAGGTTGGTTGCCTGGAACAGCAGATCCGATAGGATCTCCACCCAGAAATCAGCACGGTACGTGAGTCGTGTTTTCATGTAATTTTTCAAATATTCCCAAATCAGACCCATATAGTACATATCTGTTATCCCCCTTGCACGAACAGACGCTTGCGCGCCTTACGCCAGATCAATACCATCGGAAGCAGCAGTACGGTAAACCAGAACACCTGAATACCGAGTACACTCCAGATGGCGGTACCTTCCACTCTTCCAGTGAAGACGGAACCGGGCAGATACGTAATGGCCTGAAAAGGCAATACTTTCATCACCGCGGACATCCAGCCTGGATACAGGCTGATCGGGATGATTAGACCAGAGAACAAATCAACCACGACGCGTTTCATACGCATCATGCCTTCATTGTTTTCCACAAAAAATGCCGCTAGTCCCGTGATCACATTAATCTGGGAATTTATGAGGAAACTGAAGAACAGCATGACGAGAAAGCCAATCCACGCCGATGGCGCCGTAGGCAATTCAACCGGGAACAGCAAAATGGCGATGAGCATCCCCGGAATCATGAGCAGCAGGAAGCGGAAAATACCTTCCCCAAGCCCTTGCATCATTTTGACCATAACGTAATTGATCGGCCTGATGAATTGAATCGCAATGGAGCCATCCCGTATATCTGCGGCAATCTCCCGGTCCAGGTTGTTAAAGTAAAACGCACGTGCCATCCAGGATACAGCGATGTAAGTGGTCATCTGCGCTGCCGTGAAGCCGCCGAGTTCACCACTGCTACCGTAAATGGCTTGCCAGGTAAAGTAATACACGCCGATATTCAGCGTATATATCAAAATGCCGGAGTAATAATTCACCCGGTATGCCAGCATCGTTAGAAAACGGATGCGCATAAAATCAATAAATGCACTATTCATCTCAGGATACACCCACCGCTTCTTTCCCTGCTCCCACAATCTCGGGACGCTCGGCGGAACCGGATTGGTAAATACTGCGTACAATCTCATCCGTGTTGATCTCGATAATCTGAATATCGGTAATATCGGCTTGTCCAACGACACGTCCGAGTACATCCGAAACGTTCAGTTCCAGCGGAATCCATACGGATGCGGACAGTTCATTCTCAACCGTCCAACGTACAGGCAACGCAGCAGTCCATTCCTGCATCTGACTGATGTTGTGAGCTGAACCAAACTTGAAGCGGATCTCCCGCTCCTTACCCCACTGGGACTTGAGATGATCCAGACCTCCATCATAGATGATGTTGCCTGCATCAAGCATGATGACCCGGGAACACAGTGCCTCAATGTCCTGCAAATCATGGGTTGTGAGCAGAATGGTCGTTCCATGCTCCTTGTTCATGTCTTTCAAGAAATCCCGAATTTCCGACTTCACCACAATATCCAAACCAATAGTTGGCTCGTCCAGAAAAACAATACTTGGGTTATGCAATAATGCTGCAACTAACTCGCAGCGCATACGCTGACCAAGACTGAGCTTCCGTACCGGACGACTCAGCAGATCCTGAAGCTGTAATCGCTCAACCAGTTCATCCAGCCGTTTACGGAAATCGACCTCTCCGACACGATATACTTTGCGCAATAAATGGAAGGATTCGATAACGCCAATATCCCACCACAATTGACTGCGCTGACCAAAAACAACACCAATATTCTGTACAAACTTCTCCCGTTCCTGATACGGAACATAGCCACCAACCGATATTTGCCCTGAAGTAGGCACCAAAATGCCGGTCAACATCTTGATCGTTGTTGATTTACCGGCACCGTTCTCCCCGATATATCCGCATATTTCGCCTTGCGGAATCTGAAATGAAATATCATTTACAGCCAATACCTCTTGGTATTGACGTGCAAACAGGTCCTGGAACGCGCCCTTCAGCCCACCTCGGCTTTTCTGGACGCTAAACGACTTGCGCAAATCTTTGACATCAATCGCCAGCATGATTATACCTCACTTGGATTTTGTTGAAATTGCTTGTAGCCCAAAAAGAAATTATAATGGTATCAGTCAAAATTCAGCAAGCTTTAAAATAGTCTGGAGCCGCGTTCCTCCCCTTATGTTGGGAAAAGACGTGTACGGAAAGCTCCGACTAGATCTTACTTGAATACTCGAACTCGTTTTTTTATTTCATCTCAAATACAAAGGAGAGCTAGCATGACCAGAAAGACGAAGAGAACCATATGGATTTCTCTTGCCGCCTTCGTGTTGATTATTGGAGGAGCAGCGGCATATTATTTCGGTTCTATTCTCAATCAGTTGGACGGTTTGGCAAAAGACGGTGACGAATCACCATTCGCAGGTATCGAGAATGTGGAGAAAGTAAATACTCCTGACCCACCCAAATGGGAAGGTACAGAAACGGTAAATATTCTCGTTATGGGTGTCGATGCGCGCGGATTGAAAAAAGGTGAAGTTCCCCGCTCCGACAGCATGATGGTTGTATCGCTCGACCCACTTACCAAAAAAATAAATCTGTTCTCCATTCTGCGCGACACTTACGTCAATATTGACGGATATGGCAAGGAACGGATCAACACTGCCATCACCCATGGTCCTAATGCAGCGATGCAAGCTGCCGGCGACCTGCTCGGCATTCCTGTACAGTATTATGTGTATACGGATTTCCAGGGATTCATCAAATTGGTGGATGCCGTTGGCGGTGTTGATTTTGATGTGGAGAAAGACATGCACTATACAAGTAAAGCAGACAATAACGAATACGATATTGATCTCAAAAAAGGATATCAGCATCTGGATGGCGAGACAGCGCTCATGTACGTTCGTTTCCGTCATGATGCAATGTCTGATTTCGCTCGGTCCGAGCGTCAGCGTGAGTTGCTGAAAGCTGTAACAGCGAAAATGCAGTCAACAACTACCATTGCCAAACTGCCTTCCATACTGGAACAGGTTAATCCTTATGTGGATACGAATCTGACACTCTCCGATATGTGGAAGCTGGGTGGCCTCGGTTACCAGAGCAGCATGAACGGCAGTGAGCAGATTCCGCCAATGAACCTGCTGAAAGAAGAACGTACAGCAGGCGGTGCGCAAGTATTGACGGTTACCAATGAAGAGAAATTGAAGCAGCATATTCAGGATATTATTCACCCGCCTGCTACAACGGATGATAGTACGACCAGTACCGAAGATAAAACAGCCAGTGGTGACGATCAAAAGTCAGAACAACCGGCTCAGTAATCTAAACATGCAGAGGGCAGCCATTACGCTGCCCTCTCGTTGTGCCCGGCTATACTATTATGAGAAAATCATCATATCTTTCTGTGGCTTGTTAATTTATCATATTTTGAATTACGAAAGGAAGTTATCTTATGAAACCATCACGTTCCCGTTCCGAACTTCTATACGCAGAAGCACTTGAGCATATTGTAGGAGGTGTTAACAGCCCTTCACGTTCGTTCAAAGCCGTTGGTGGCGGTGCACCTGTATTTATGAAAAAAGCCCAAGGGGCCCACTTCTGGGATGTCGATGACAACCGTTATATTGACTATCTGGCCGCTTACGGTCCGATTGTTACAGGACATGCCCACCCGCATATTACGCAGGCCATTACGGAAGCAGCAGCAAATGGTGTACTGTACGGTACCCCAACAGAGCTTGAGATCAAGCTCGCCAAAATGCTGAAGGAAGCTATTCCTTCCATGGATAAAGTGCGTTTTGTAAACTCCGGTACGGAGGCGGTCATGACTACGATTCGGGTCGCTCGTGCCTACACCAAACGCAACAAGATCGTAAAATTCGCCGGATGTTACCATGGTCACTCCGATCTGGTGCTTGTCGCTGCCGGTTCAGGCCCGTCCACGCTCGGAATTCCTGACAGCGCGGGAGTTCCAGCCAGTATTGCACAAGAAGTCATTACTGTGCCCTACAATGATCTGGAAGCCCTGAAGGATGCTTTGGAGCGCTGGGGTGATGATGTTGCCGCGGTCATGGTTGAACCGATCGTTGGTAACTTTGGTATGGTTATGCCGGAACCTGGCTTCCTGGAAGGCCTCTGTGCCATGACACGGGCTAACGGCTCACTGGTTATCTATGACGAGGTCATTACGGCTTTCCGTTTCCATTACGGTTCTACTCAGACGTATGCCGGACTCGATAACCATGCAGAGATTGAACCGGATCTGACGGCTCTTGGTAAAATTATTGGTGGTGGCCTGCCAATCGGTGCTTACGGCGGACGCAAACACGTTATGGAGCAGGTTGCTCCGCTCGGCCCTGCTTATCAGGCGGGAACGATGGCTGGTAACCCTGCATCCATCTCGGCTGGTATCGCGTGTCTGGAGGTCCTGCAAGGCGCGGGTGTATATGAAGAGATGGAACGTCTTGCTATCGACCTGACAGCGGGTCTGCAAGCTTCTGCTGACCGTCATGGGATTGCACTGACGATCAACCGGATTCGTGGTGCATTCTCCACCCATTTCTGTAATCACCCAGTTACGAACTACGATCATGCCCAAGATACGGACGGGGAACGCTTCGCTTCCTTCTTCCGTCACATGCTGGACAGGGGCATTAACCTCGCTCCATCCAAATATGAGGCCTGGTTCCTGACCACGGCTCATACAGACGAGGATGTTCAGGCTACATTGGAAGCCGCAGAAGCTTCCTTCAAAGCGATGGCTCAGGAATAGATCGGATTATTTCCATCTACAATATAGCGTACAAGCTACATCGTTGATGGATAACAACTCATGGAAAAGGCGTCCAACAAGTGATCAACTTGTGTGGACGCCTTTTGTTATATACAGACAGTGGTGATGTGGCCAATACGACTAGATAGATGCTAAGTGTAACAACTATATGCGTTTTGTTGTAATGGCCTTGCTGTTATAGCTTTGTCTTTATCTCTGCCTGATCTGAAGTTTCAAAATTTCCTCCCGGATCTTCCTCATCCCTTCCTCAATTCGCTGCTTCGGCACATTGGAGATGTTCAAGCGCAGCATCTGATCCTGATGCACCTGATATGTTCCCTCCGGATAATACCGTTCTATCGTATCCACGATGACTCCGCGCTTTTGAAGCCGGGACAGAAGAACACGAAGCGGCATATCACCCGCCAAAGGTAATACGGTATGCTCCCCTCCTGTTCGAGGAGTGTCCATAAACGGAGCAAAGTCTGGATATGAGTCCAGTTGCTCATGCACCGTGTGCATCCGGGCAGCATAGCGGTTACGAATCACTTTCCTGTGATGAGCAAACATTCCACTGTGGACATAGATCTCCAGAGCAGCTTGAGACAGAACGGAAGTGTCGATATCAAGCATTTTTTTGTAAGCCCCAAAAGATTGAATGAGTGGTGAGGGCAGAACAGCTACACCAATGCGCAAGCCTGGAAACAAAATTTTGGAGTAACTCTTCAGATAGATGACCCGACCTTCGGTATCATAGGACCATAGCGGGTCCTGTTTCGTATTGTCCTCCAGATCAGCCAGATAATCGTCCTCTATCAGATAGACATCGTACCGCTGTGCAAGCCGGATCAGTCTCTTCTTGTCAGCAACAGTCAACGATGTGCCAATCGGATTGTGAAAGCGCGGCATGACATAGAAAAACTTGATATCTCCCTCAGCGAACTGACGTTCAAGCGATGCCCAGTCCAGCCCATTCAGGGCACGTCTCACACCGGCAATCGGCACATTTAATCCACTCAGTAGCGAGGGCATATTGTGATAGGTCGGTAGTTCAAGCAATACTTTTCTCTTTCCATTGGGAAAAGGCATTAATGCAAGTACAGCCAGCGCCTGTTGCACACCTGATGTGATAAAGAACTGCTCTGTTCTCGCAAACACCTGATAATCCGCAAACTGCTTCTGCAACAGCAGAATTAGCGAAGGTAATCCCTGATCCGTGCCATACATAAATAACTCTGCCTGCTTCTTCTCCATCGCCAGATCCACACAGTGACGAAAGTCTGCATAAGGGAACACCCTTGGATCAGGGGCAGCCGAAGCGAAGTCCAACGATCCCTGCCAGTCCATATCCTGAGCACCTGTCCCATTCTGTACGGCATAATAACCGGATTGAGGTATGGCGTACACCAAATGCCGCTGTTCCAACCACTCATATGCACGAATTGCTGTACTTACACTGCATTGATATTGTTCTGCTACAACTCGAACTGCTGGCAGTCGAATGCCCTTATCTGCCCACTGGCGACGATCTTGCTGGTGCATCTGTTCCTGAATCCATTGCTTTAACGCTTCGGCAATCACTTCGTATTTTCTCACTGCACCCATCCCTCTCCCACAATTGTACCGTTACAGTTCATCCTTTTATCTATTGTAGCACGATGCACCTGGCAGTATATTGAATAAGGCCAGCACATGCCTCGAACCTGACATTATTCAGGATATTGAAAAATAAAGAGCTATGACTACTGTATTGGAGGAGCATTCATGAACACAACACACACTCGGGGATACGCTTATATCGCAGCTATACTATACGCGGCTATTATAGGTCTATCTTTTCTATTTGTTAAAATGACCGTCACTGTTGCACATCCCATTGATGTGCTTGCCCATCGATTCGCTCTGTCGCTGATCGTTGTCAGCATTCCTGTCATTTTTGGCTGGATTAAAATCCGACTGAGCCTTCGTGATCTGTGGAGAATTATTCCGCTGGGGCTACTATCTCCCGTTTTATTTTTTGCCTTTCAAGCCTTTGGACTTGTATCTTCCAACTCATCGGAAGCCGGAATTATTCAGGCTATGGCTCCTGTATTCACACTCGTTCTCGCTTCAGTCTTCCTGAAAGAACGCACATCCACGATGCAGAAGCTGTTCCTGTTACTGTCTGTCGCTGGAGTGGTCTTTATTTTCATAATGCAAGGAAGTGGCATGTCTATAGGTAACCTGAAGGGTATTGCATTATTGCTACTATCCACGGTCTGTTTTGCAGGGTATGGCGTACTTGCGAGACCATTAACCCAGAAGTATAAACCAATGGAATTAACCTGGGTCACACTGATGGTTGGCTGTATTGTATTTAACGCCGCTTCCCTGATCCGACATGCGTCCAGCGGCTCCATGATGGACTACATCAAACCACTTGGAGATACATCCTATCTGGGTGCGCTCGCTTATCTGGCGATCCTCTCCACCATGATCTCCACCCTGCTTGCGAGCTATGCCCTGACCCATCTGGAGGCTTCCCAAATGAGTGTATTCAGCAATCTGTCCACGCTCATCTCTATTATAGGAGGGGCATGGATTCTGCATGAACCAGTGGGTAGCTACCACTATATTGGTGCATTGTTGATTATCGCTGGTGTGCTTGGCACCAATATGAGCGGTCGCAAACATAGGCTGGTCACTGGAATCAAGTAAGATTCCCCATATTGAGATAACGGGAGTTGGTTCGCCGGTTCAACGAGTTATACGCTCCCATCCTCCCCGAACCTCGCATTTTGATCGGAGAGCGGCCCGGGAAACGATGCTAGAGGTAAGAGAAGCCATGGGTATTCGTTATTTCAACTGACGGTATGAAGCGCCCCAATCACGTTAACACTGCTGAGGACAGTCTATTGGGAAAAGGGGACCCCTCAGCATGAAACGAACACAGCCTTCTTTTTTACAAGCTATGATGTTGATCATGTTGTCCGTTGGCTTGATCAGCCATGTTCTGATTATTCCTGCCCTTTTGGCTGCGGCCAAAAGGGATTCTTGGATTTCCGTCCTGCTATCAGCCGGACCATTTCTGATATTTGCGCTAATGCTCGCCTATGTCTCTCGTTTCCTACAGCATCAAACCCTGCATGATTGGTTAACCTCCCGTCTCGGGAAGCCCATTGGCATGTTATTTCGAGTTGGTAACAGTCTCTTTTTTCTAAGCGTAATCTTTTTCACACTGCATGATACCACGGCATGGGCTAAAACGAACTATCTGACCGAAACGCCCGTGTTGGTAACCAGTATTGCCCTGATGTCTCTCTGTGCCTACGCTGCGTATAAAGGTATTCGCTCGCTGGCCTTTACCGCAGGGTTAGTCCTGCCACTAGTTGTCTTGTTAGGTTTCTATGTTGCTATCGTAAATACCCAATACAAGGACTACAGTCGTCTGTTGCCCGTTCTTGAACATGGATGGCATCCTATTCTTAATGGCATGGTCTACAGTCTTGCAGGCATGTTTGAACTGCTGTTCATCTGGTACATCCAGCCTCATCTCACCAAACGTATACGTGTATGGCAGTATCTGATGCTCGCACTCATTCTCGTAGGACTGACTGTCGGCCCACTCATTGGGGCGATTGTGGAATTCGATCCTTTTGAGGCTGCCAAAATGAGATATCCCGCCTTTGAAGAATGGCGAATTGCCTCTCTGGGCAAATACATTGCCCAGACCGACTTCTTTTCCATCTACCAATGGCTGGCAGGTGCATTCACCCGAATTAGTCTTGCCATGTATATTGTAGTTGAAATATGGAATATTAAGAGCTCTACCAAAAGGCTTATCAGTTGTATCTCGTTGGGTGTCTTCTTTATCCTGACCATGTTGTATCCTATGGATGATATGACCTTCGAAAAGCTTCTGGTTGAATACATATTTCCGTTCAATCTCGTGTATCTGAGCGGACTTGCGATTATCGCGACGACGGTTGCCTTTATCCATTCACGCCATCAGAGGAGGAAACATCATGGAGCATCAAGCGATTGACACCACGTCCCATGAAACACTGCTTGCCTCTTTGAAAGAGCAATTCAATCCATGTGCAGATGTCGTTATTCAGACCTTTCCTGTTAAAGACAAATCTGATCAGCCCGTAATTCTGCTTTATTGTGACGGTCTCGTCGACGGTAAACAAATTAACCAATTTATCATTCCCCGTCTGGAACAGCACTCCCTGATCATTGAGGAATCACATCCCAAAGAACTCGGATTAACATTGAATCCGTTGGATGACCTCAAAGATACTAACAAGCTTAATATGTTGATATTTAGTGGACAACTATTGATCATTTTCGGTAATGGTGTACAGTCCTGCAGTGTAGATATTGCTGATATCCCGGGACGCAGTCCCGAAGAATCAGCCATTGAAACATCAGTTAAAGGCCCGCGCGATGGATTCACCGAAGAACTCACTACCAACGTGGCCCTTATACGCAAACGAATGAAAACATCTTCGATGTGTTATGAGAAATATGTCAAAGGCGGACGTACTCAAACTGCCATTGGACTTGTATATGTAAAAGATATTATTAATCCAGACATTCTAAAAGAAGCACGACACAATCTGGATCAGATTGAGATCGATGGCATTCTGGGTACCTCGATCATGGAGCGGGCTGTCATGGGAGGGGTTCGGAGCATCTTTCCGCTCACGGATAACACTGAACGTCCTGATTTTGTTGTCGATTCCCTGTTAAATGGACGGTTTGCCGTTCTTATTGAAGGCTCTCCTGTAGCGGTCATCGCGCCAACTACACTTTTCAATCAATTGAAATCTCCTGAAGACGAAAGTACACCCTTTTTCATCGTTACTTTCGAACGAATTTTGCGTATATCCGGACTGCTGATTGCCTGTTTCTTCCCAGCCTTCTATATCGGCCTGACCAGTTTCAATGTGGAACAGATCCCACTACCTCTCTTGGCTACAATTGCTGGTACTCGAATGGGCCTGCCCATGCCGGTGACGCTGGAAGCGTTCCTGATGATCTTTATGTTTGAGCTATTCAACGAAGCAGGGCGTAGATTACCACGTGCGTTGGGGCAAACGGTCAGCGTTGTTGGCGGGCTTATTATTGGGGATGCCGCTATTCGTGCAGGGATTACTTCTCCCACCATAATAGTCACGGTTGCGATCTCGGTCATCTCTAGTTATATTCTCGTGAATACTGTGCTAAGCGGGGCTACTGCCCATGTTCGGATCGGGATGTTACTCGTCTCTTCCATTCTTGGATTGTTCGGTTTTATGATCGGACTATTCGCCCTGTTGGTGCATCTCGTATCGTTGGAGTGTTATGGCGTATCCTATCTGTCACCTGTATCTCCTTACATTCCCGGAGACTTCACTCAGGCCGTATCCATGCCACCTTCCATGAAAAGAACCAAGCGCCCAGAAGCACTTCATACACAGGATTCTACCCGCCGGAGGAAACGTCCGTGAAACGATGGGTATCCATAAGCGGCCTTCTTGTATGCTGCTTGATCCTGCTAACGGGGTGCTGGGATTCCAAAGAGGTGCAAAGTATAAACTTCATTACGGCGATAGGAATTGATTATGTAGACAAACAGTATATTGCGTATGCCCAACTGATTGACTTCTCCAGTATTGCAAAACAGGAAACACCAACTTCCCGGGAGACAAGGGATATCTGGATTGGACGGGGCGAGGGTACAACACTGAGCATGGCTATTAACGACTTGTATGAAACGTCACAGCAGCAAACGCTCTGGACTCATGTTAAAGCCATTGTTTTATCGAAAAATGCTCTCAACGGGAAGCTGGAGGATATATTTAACACGTTGCTGCATTCAGGTCAACTGAGATATACACCTTGGATTTACGCGACAGAACATAACATTCCGGACGTGCTCTCCCCTTCTGCGCTGCTGAACCAATCCGCCCAGACCATTGAGTTATTTGAGCCCATGAGGCTATACAAACAGCATTCCGGTTACGAACCAATCCGGCTCCATCAGCTTCTTGATGGACTACGGGAGCCAGCTTCCGTTGTTCTTTTACCCTCTGTTTCAACAAGGAACGAGACTTGGTTCAACGGGGATAAAACTCCCCCCCTTGTTAGAATGGATGGATTTTATGTTATTTCCAAAGGAACAAGTCAGGGTAGAGTTGCAGGAGCAGACGCGGACGGTACACGATACGTAAATTATGAGCGCGTACATCAGTACCCACTATACGTATATGGGAATGGTCAAAAAACTCCTGATTTAACCCTGATGCTTCGTGATCCCAAGACTAGAATCAAGGCAAGGAAACAAGGAGATGGCGTCACATTTGATCTGGTTACCTCGGTCAAAAGTTCCATCACCGAAGACCATGGAGCCCCGCGCACGCCTCAGGCCATGGAACAAGAAGCGGAGAAACAAATCGAATCCCAAATCCGAGATACGTTTGAAAAAACCAAGTCACACAAGATTGATTCATACGGTCTTGTGGAACACTTATATCGCCACAACCTTCCCTTATGGAAACAGGAAGTCTACAACCGGGCGGACCCACTCCAACGTTTTAAGCTTGGAAAAGTGGAGGTTCACGTGGATATCCTTAATGCGAGCACGTATAAATACAGCGAATAAATGAAGCAAAAGAAGCCCCGTGCCTGCATTGGATGCAAGGTTACGGGGCTTCTTACCATCTCCAACTGCTGTCGATTGGGGAAGTTATCCTAATGGATACGCCATGACACTCATCAAAGCCAATTCAGGCTGGGTCGTATCCAAACGACTGTACTGGACGATAACGGGGATATTGCTCGAAACCGTAATCGCATAAGGCACGCCCGGCGGAATAGACTGCTCCCCGGATCGTAGCGATGCAGTGCGAATATGCTTCGTCCTTCTCGCTGGCACTTCAGCGACCATACCTTCGAGTGGTTCTCTGTCTTCAAAGTAAATCGTGATGTGCAGCTCCGCATCCGTGGCACTGGTGTTCAGTACACAGATGCTCTCATGACTCTCCAATGTGCCCCGGCTCTCCGGGGGAATGTAACCATCCGGAATGACCCAGTAGGTGTGACCTGTAGCTGCTGAAACGTTCTTACGGGCAGATGTGCCTGATTCTGTCTGGTCAGGTGTCATTGAAATACATCCTCCTTTTTTTGCGATTGCAATATAGGTTAAAAATCTGGTGGGCTCGCACGACAGTCGCTTCGGCGGGCGGATCGGGCTGTGGGCCGCTGTTGGCTCGGGATTTCTATTCAATTCCCCCCTCAGCAGGGGAAATCCCGCTCCAAAGGCGGACGCTTCGCTCCCTCTACCCGATTCCGCCCTCCTCCGCTGCTACGCTCGCCGGACTGATTTAAAAGATTATTGCCTTCGCTCTTTCGCTGGGCAACTTTTGCTGGCTCGTTACTTCGTTTAACTCGCTTTGCATAAATACGGACGAACAGGACTTAAAATCCTGCGGGAACTTATCCACTAGTGCAATAGAATTAGAACCTTTACAACTGTGATGATTACTCGCCTACCGCAGATACATCTGCAGCGGTTGCAATTGCAACTCGCGGATGGCTTCTGCCACCTGCTGGGCAAGGCGGCGGGCACCGCGTTCCTGAAAATGCGTGTTATCCTCCACGCCTGAGGGGAAGTTCACATACTCGCCTGGCAGCACCCACATAAAGTCGTCCTTGGTGCCTTCAACGCCCGCCTGTTCGAACAGAAGACGGCTGCGCTCAGCCAGATCAATCAGCGGAACACCTTCCTCTTCTGCAAGCTCACGAACGGCGATGATATAATCGCCATGTGTATCATTCAATGTGCCATCATCCGCAAAATAGCGACGATGCACGGGGGTTATGAGCACCGGACGAGCCTTGGCTTCACGGGCAGCATCGATATACTTTTTCAGATATTCCTTATATGTTGTGAATGGGTCGGTCCCACGTTCAGGGTCCGGCTTCTCATCGTTATGTCCAAATTGAATAAACAGAAAATCTTCGGGCTTAATTAGCTCCAGAATGGCCCTGAGCCTGCCTTCATTCATAAAGCTGCGGGAACTGCGCCCTGACTGGGCGTGATTATCTACTGCCACATCATGTTTGAACTGTGCTGGAAATAACTGGCCCCAACCGCAATACGGATATCCACTTTCCGGCTGATCTGTTACGGTTGAATCCCCGGCAAGAAATACGGTCATGGTCTGATTCGCAAGAGTAATCTCCAAAGCATTAATTCTCGGTGCAGGACCGGAGAATGACAGACGAAGTCTGCCGCCGCGAACAACGACCGAGAATCGCATCTCTGCAAATTGCCCGGGAAGTGTACGAATGGTTGGCAGTACAAGCCTGCCCTCACCAGCTTTCACACGGGTCACTGTCTCAGCCAATTCATCACCTGCAACAAGTAAAACTTGATAGGTTCCATCGGGAACATCCACGATGAAGGATGCTTTAAGTGGAATACAGAAGCCCGAACGCAATCGGGCAGACATGGTTGTCTGCCCCGGATGGTTATGATGTTGTTTCGTGGGATCCGACACATCGTCATCACTAATGCGTTGTTTCTCATACACCAGAGATCCTGCTTCGAATCCGTATCCTCCGCGTTCCTCATATGCGGTTGTTGCAGTTACTTTCAGATAATCCCCTGTCTCATCTGCTCTTCCCGAGTCCGGTCCAAAGTTAAACTTCCAGCTGGTCACGGAAACTGCCTGGCCCTCTGCCGCTGCCTCCATGGCAACGGCCTGACTACCTTGAGCTTTATTCAAAAGCGATACCCTCCTTGGTTAACTTTCGTAAACGTTCATTCGGGCGAAGATACGAAGATACAGTAATCTGGCTTATCCTTTCAATCCGCTGGTGCTCATCCCTTGAACAATTTGTTTTTGGAAGATGAAGAACACAGCTACAACCGGAACCAGACTGACGATGGACATCGCGAACATTGCGCCCCAGTTGGAAGCAGATTCGCTATCCAGGAACATTTTCAGCGCCATCGACACGGTGTATTTATCAGGCGAGTTCAGGTACAATACCGGACCGAGCAGATCCTCCCATCTCCAATAGAAGGAGAAGATGGCTGCAGTCGCCAGAGAAGACTTGATCAGCGGCATAATAATCTGAATATACAGTCTGAACTTGTTACACCCATCGATGGTTGCAGCCTCATCCAGCTCCTTCGGAATCGTTCGAATGAACTGTACCATCAGGAAGATGAAAAATGGCATTCCGAAAAATGTAGGTACAACGATTGGCAAGATAGTGTTCAGCCAGCCGAGCTTCGTGAAAATGATGTACTGAGGAACCAATACCACATCATGTGGCAGCATCAGCGTCAACATCATTAAGGAGAACCAGAACGTGCGTCCCTTGAAGTTAAGTCTGGCAAAACCAAAAGCGATCAGCGATGACGATATTACGGCACCGATCGTGGAAATAACCACGATTACAAGTGAGTTGGTGATGTAATCCATAAACGGTCTTCCAGCTGTGCCTTTCCAGCCATCCACATAGTTGCTCCAGATCCACTCCGCAGGAAACAGGGTATCCGCTGTGACAAAAATCGTACGGCTTTCCTTGAATGAACTAAATAGCATCCATAGGACGGGATAGAGCATCAGGAGGGCAAGAGCTGCAACGAACAGGTGATAAATGGGCCATTTTACATTTCTCCAAACCATCGTTACTTCCCTCCTTCAGATTCGTAGAACACCCAGTACTTGGATGTCAGGAACACAGCTACCGTGAGTATACCGATCATGATTAGCATGATCCAGGCCATTGCCGAAGCATAACCCATGTTGTTAAACATAAACGCCTGACGGAACAGATACAGGGAGTACAGCATCGTACCGTCCATTGGACCACCTTCGCCTTTGGAGATAATATAGGCAGGTACAAACGTCATGAATGCACCAATCGTCTGCATAATCATATTGAACAGGACGATCGGGCTAAGTAGTGGCAAGGTGATGCTGAAAAATTTCCGTATAGGGTTCGCGCCATCCACACCTGCTGCCTCGTACATCTCAGTAGGGATATTTTTGAGACCAGCCAGGAAGATCAGCATGGACGAACCAAACTGCCACACAGACAGTGAGATGAGCATAACCAAGGATGCATTCGGGTCACCAAACCAGCTTATAGGCCCAATCCCGATTGCCGTTAGAGCACTGTTGATAACACCCTCATTACTGAAGAGGTTACGCCACATAATGGATACGGCCACACTACCACCGATAATGGATGGCAGGTAATACAACGTCCGGTACGTTCCAATCATACGAGAGCCAGTGTTCAGGACCATCGCTACGAAGAGGGCAAAGATCAATCTTAACGGTACCCCAATGAATACATACAGAAACGTCACTTTAACCGAATTCCAATATTTCGGGTCATCAAAAAACATTTTGGTGTAGTTATCAAGCCCAATCCACCGTGGAGAAGTGAACAAATTATAACTCGTGAACGACATATATAAGGACACAAACATGGGGATGAGTGTGAAGCCCAGGAATCCAATAATAAACGGGCTTATGAACGCATATCCAGTTAAGTTTCTACGTAACGACGAATACTGCCTCAATGGAACGAACCTCCTTCATGGATCAGCTTGCTCCCTCATCCTGGCTTCGGTCATCTGGACGGGGAAAGGCCCTCGCATTTGCGAGTAGCCCCATTCCCGACCATCCCTGAAGTAGGATGAGCAAGCCATCATTCAACTGTTATTTATTGTTCGCAAGAACAGATTCGGCGTTCTTGCGGAATGTCTCTGCTGCTTGTTCAGGTGTAATTTTGCCAAAGTTCAACTCTTCAACCACATCTGCTAGGGAAGAGATTACTTCAGGTGAACCAACCGGTGGCGGAGAACTCATTGGTGAAGCCTTAGGCTCCATGGCTGCTACGAATTCAAAGACTTGTTTCGTGGCGTCACTCAGCTCAGGTGCGATAGCTTCTTTGATTGCTCCGGAGATTGGTACACCACGCTCACCTTTGATCAGTTTGTTGGCTTCCACGTCATTCACCCAGAAATCAATGAATTTAGCCGCTTCTTCCTTCACTTTGGAGTTGGACGTTACACCCCAATACATACTTGGTTGCATATATAGTCCTTTTTCCATATCCGGTCCTGGCATTGGGGCGATTTCGAGCGGACGGTTCGCTACCTGTTGCAAGGCTACGAACTGGTTGGACCACTGCCATACGCCAATTCCTTTTTCCTTCACGAGATCCGATTCCTCAATAATGCCTTTGGTTTGGTTGGCTACATCCGGTGTAGGTGCTGCGCCCTGTTCAATCATGCGGCGCATAAGTCCGAAGAATTCAACAAACAATTGGTCATCATCATAACCAAGACCTGTGCCTTCCGCATTGTATAGCGACAACCCTTTGGTACGTAGGAAGTAATGGAAGAAAATATCCGGAGCTACGCCTCCATCCAGATACAGACCTTTATCTGCGGCTTGTTTACCGAGTGCTTCGTACGACTCCCAAGTCATATTGTCAGGAATTGCATCTGCGCCTGCTTTTTTAAGCAATGCCGGATCATATTGGAAGCCCAGAACGTTAACACCGGCAGGTACACCGTATTGTTTACCGTTAATTACACCTGTGCTGATAACATTCTCGGACACATCGTCCACTTTGATCTGGTTGCCAAGATAAGGCGCTAGATCCTCAAGCTGACCATTCTGTGCATATTGACTGATGTAGGAAATATCCATCTGAACGATGTCAGGCAACTGATTTGCCGCTGCTTGTGGTGCGAGCTTTTTCCAGTAGTCATCAAATGAAGCATATTCCACGTCGATTTTGACATTCGGGTTTTTCGATTTATACAGGTCGATGACCTTCTGTGTATATTCATGCCTTGCATCCGAGCCCCACCAAGCGATCCGCAGGGTAACTGAGTCATCTCCAGATGCTCCTTCAGTTCCTCCACCTGAGCTACATGCCGCTGTAAACACGAGCAAAGCAGCCATCATCAGGAATATTGCCTTTTTCACCATGCCAATCTCCCCTTTTATGTTGATATGGTTGTGTGAACGAGTTATCCTTTTATTTCTGATAACGCTTTCACAAACTTGTTAATGTCATTTTCGCAAATGTACGACCATAGTTGAATACACAAAACCGTCTAGTTGGTTCAAAAAACAGAGGAGGACAACAGCCTCCTCTCGTCGCTGTTCGTCCTCCTCAGACATGAATTACATGATTGGTAGTCCATTGTTATATGCCGATCCTACGGAATTCCGTAGGTGTCATCCCAGTCCACTTTTTGAACACCTGACTGAAATATTGTGAATTCCCGCCGAATCCGAACAATTCAGCAAGCTCAAATACTTTCACATCCCCGCCTCTGCGAATATGGTCACATGCGCGTTCAATGCGCAGACGATTCACGTAGTTGGAAAAATTCTCGCCTGTGACTTTTTTGAAAATCTTACCCAAATAATCCGGATTCATATACAACATTTGATGAGCAACTCCATTGAGTGAGAGATCCGCCTCTCCATAATGACGATCCACGATATCCATCATCTTCTCCACGGCTGAAGACTGGCGGCTGATATGGTTTTTGTAATAACCGGAAGTTAATCGGGCTGTACTGCTTGCAACAAAAGATTTCAAACCGGATAACGTATCGATATGAGGCAATTCTGCCATACGCTGGGTGAATTCCGTTGCCTCCTCAGGTGGACAAACATGAACCATCGCCGAGTAGAGCTGCACTACATAAGAGCGAGTCACCTCGATTTCCAGCTGCTGACGTGATAGTAGATCAAACAGACGCTCCACCTCTACCGCTGTTTCCTCGGTATTTCCCGATTTGATCAACTGACACAGTTGCTCGGCATCCTGTTCTACATGCAATCCGTCGCATTCTCCCGCCAATACCAGATCATTCTTCGTAATCAGCTTGCCTTCACCGATAAAGAAGCGATGGTTCAGATACTGCAACGCCTCACGAAACAACCGCCGGGACTGAATCATTCGATCTGCTTCACTCAGCGCAGCGGTCACTTCCAATTTATATAGTCTGGTAAATGCAGCCCGAACCTCTTCAATACTTTCTTTCAGTCCAGCCGGATCAGCTGAATCCGCGAGCAGAATGAGGAGTTTACCTTCAATGGTTGTGCTTAACAGGACATGTGGGAGCAGGTCACTGGCAATGTTTTTGATCGCAAATAAGTGGCTGTAATCATGTTCATCTACAATTCGGAACAACAGTAACCGAACTGCGTTCTCTTCAAGCTCCAGATCAAACAGCTCCTGATAATACTCCAGATCAACCGGCCCATAGGTGCGGTTGGTCATGAACTCCAGCAGAAATTGCTCCTTCACATGTGGAAGGACTCGCTGCAATCGCTGTTTCATCTCCCCTGCAACATTCTCCTTCACCTGGGCATCCTGATGTTCCTGCAACAGTTCAGTTAATGCATCATGGATCTGATTCTCGTTACAGGGCTTGAGCAAATAATGCTTCACACCATATTGCATCGCTCTGCGGGCATACTCGAACTCCTTATAGCCGGATAACATAATGAAACGTACACCCGGGTATGCTTCAGATGCCTTCTCTATGAGTCCGAGACCATCCAGACCCGGCATGGAAATATCCGTAATGATAATATCGGGCCTCGACTGTCCGATTTTATCCAATGCTTCGATCCCGTTCCTCGCCGTATCCACCAATTCCGTACCTGCCGCGGCCCAATCGACCACTTGGGAAATCCCCTCCAGAATGACACGTTCATCATCTACGAGCATCACTTTGTACATCGTCATCGTCCTCTCTGATCCAAGGTATGCTGATCGATACTACAGTTCCTGATCCGGGCTTGCTGCTCATCACCATTCCACCTTCATCGCCGAAGGTCAGTCTGATTCGTTCCTGGATGTTAGATAACCCAATGCCCTGTCCTCTTGTCTGAATACGTCCTTCGTGTAGTTGTTCCAGGAATTCCGGTGTCATCCCCGGACCGTCGTCCTCGACTTCAATAATCACCTTATCTCCATCTGCTCTCGCCCGAATACGGATCCGGCAAGGGTCAATGCTTGGTTCAAGTGCATAATGTATGGCGTTTTCCACCAAAGGCTGTAATGTTAACTTCGGTATCCGCGCCGTTCCTACCTCTGGGGCAATTTCCATGTCGAAATCCAGTCTTTCCTCAAAACGAGTGCGCTGAATCGTCACGTAACTGCGGACAATGTCCAGCTCTCTTTCCAGCGTAATCCACTTCTCGGACATATTCACAGAGCTACGCAGCAGGAATCCGAGAGCCTCAACCATTTCCGAGATCTGTCGTTGCTTCTGTACTTTAGCCAGCCAGTTAATCGATTCCAGCGTGTTGTAGAGAAAATGTGGATTAATCTGAGCCTGAAGCGCTTTCAATTCAGTCTCACGAATCACCAGTTGCTTGGCATAATTCTCATCAATCAATTCACGTATCCGTTGAAGCATCATCTTGAATGTGCGATGCAGCAGCCCAACCTCATTCTGTGGAGATATCGGAACATTTCCGAGAGCAGCCTCCTCCAGCTTATCCAGATCGCCTTTTTCGATATTACGCATCTTCTTGATCAACTGCGCAATCGGATGGGTAATACTGCGAGAGAATCTCGCTCCAATGATAAGCGCCGCCAGAAAAATCATGATGAAAATCACCGTGACCAACTGTTTGACAAACTGGATCTGTTTAAACATCTGGTCAAACGGGGTTGTGTACAAATAGGTCCAATCCGTATAGGAAGAATGAGCACGAGCTACAAAGTGTCTCCCTTGCTCTAACATGGCAATCCCATAGGGCTGGGTGCGCTTCAGTTCAGACTCAATCTCAGCTTCACTGACCGACGATTCTGTTGGATAGATCACTTCTTTTCCATCCGTAATGAGTAATTGGGAGTCCTCAGCCGGTTCTTGCATCTGGTCCTGTACAATTCGGTCCAGCCGTACGCGGATGATCAGTGTGCCGAGGTCTTCCAATGTAAATGCTCCCCCAATAAAGGATTTCACCTGCCGGACCGACAAGAGTCGGGACTGTTTATCCCCACTGGTATGCCAGGCATTGGAGCCCGAGTATTGCTGTCCCAGTGCAACCAGTTCTTTTTGCTTCGACTCCGAAATTCCCTCCCGATTGCCTGCGGCCATGACGTTATTATCATTATCGATAAATAGCATGGAATAGACGTACTTCTCAGAACCCGCATAAGCAACCAATCGATTGGTAATTTTCTTGCGCAGACCATTTCTCTCATATCCCGTCTCGGCCTTTTCAAGTTGAAGCAAATATTGTTGGAGCGGCTCGTCTGACATCACCTTGAAGGAGAGATTGGAAACTTCACGTAGTTGATTCTCAATACCTACCGAGGACATATTGAGGACCTGCGATGATTTCTCATAGATCTGACGGTCATAGATACTGAACACATATCGGAGTACGGACGCATAAAACGTAAAGCTGATCAACATCAAAAGTCCGATGAGAAGAATCGTTTTGTGATGAATCGGCAGTGTTGTGAAAGCGTTCTTAATTTTGTTCATCCTAAGCGCTCCTTTGGCTTGCGAGGGGTGCCTGTCATCCTATGCATTAGTGGTTTTATTGTAAGTTATTTTCATATTTACACATCCGTTGGTCATCTGACAAGATATATTTATGCAACATTTTAGGTCATTAGAGAAGGTATACATCTGTGTCAGCAACTCAAAAAGAACACAAAACAGCCAGAATACCTTGAACAGATCAAGGTATTCTGGCTGTTGAATAACATCAGGTTAAAGCATGAAATACAATTTACGGATTAACAAAAACAGTTTTCAGCTTCGCTACATATTGCACATCAAAGCCAAGACCTTCAGCCACCATGGCAAGTGGTACATATGTTTTGGACTCTTTGCCTACCTTATTCAGGAATGCAGGTGTATCCACAGTAACCGATGCTCCATTTACCTTCACAGCATTGGCACCAATCTTCACAGCAACCTTTCGGTCTCCATATGTAATGGTTGCGGTTGAAGTTTTGTTATCCCACACTGTAGTAGCACCGACCGCATTCACGATGTCTTGGATCGCCACAAAGTTTTTGCCGTTACGGATAATCGGTTTGTACGGTGTATTCAATGTTTTGCCACTCACAATAATGTTCATCGGCTCACCTGTCGCAGGTGCAGTCAGCTTGGTGTAGTCGCCCCAGATCGTTTTGGAAAATACTTCGGCAATGGCCGCATATCCAAATTGGTTCGGGTGGAAATCACGATCTTTGATCATATGTGTCATCGTGCCTTCACCACCAACAAACTCCTTGGCCACGTGTGCGACTTTGACATCAGTACCCTGAGCAGTGAATTGTGCTGCAATGCCATCAATGGTCTGTGTGAAACCTTGGGATGCCTCCATCAGTTTGGCATAGATTGCCTTGCCTGCTACTTCCGGCATCGGTTGATACTGGTCGGCGATGACAATTGTAGCCGTCGGATTAATTTCATGGATATCATTAATCGTTGCACTAACATTGGCTGTATATGTTGCGAGTAATTCTTTTACCTTCGCTTGCAGATCCTGATCACTCAGTTTGTCTGCTGTACCGAGAAGCTCAGATACATCATTTCCCCCAATGGTAATTGCAACCAGATTGGCCTGTGCTACGCTCTCACGGATTGCAGCAGTATTGGCTCCGATCTGTCCCGCTCTTGGATCAGGAAGAGTTGGTTGAATGGCTTCTGAAGTCAGCGTTTTTCCATCCTTAATTGCAGTAGTAAAGTTTTTCAGGCCACTGGTTTTCAATCCGGCGATCCCGTAGTTGTCCACCTGTGTACGTCCATGCAGCAAACCTTGCTCATGCAAACGTTCTACATAACCATAAGACAATTCTTTTGTGTTGGGCTCATAACCTACCGTTATGGAATCTCCCAATGTGACGATGCGGAACTCCTTGGTTACAGCTACTGCATCTTTCTTCGCTGTCAGCGAAGTCTCATTTGTGCCCGCTGGCAATACACCGGTTTTGGTGTCAGCCGCGTGTGCAGGCAATGCAGAAGATGTGAAGAGCAACATTCCTGCCAACATGCTTACCGTTAAACCGGCAGCTGTATTTTCCCATATACGTTTACGCTTCATTCAGGTAACACTCCTTCTCGCAAATCTATAATAATTTACACTAATATAGTGTACATCGGTCATTCCAATGACATAGGTTCGTGTTACTCTATTCTATCATTTTAAAGTAGGCGTTGTCCTCTCTGCTGAGAACACACATGAAATAACAGACCCCCTAAAGGGGAGCCTGTTACTGGTTAAGCTCAGCTATGACGTTCACTGATTAGTTAAGATTGCGGCTTATTCGAGTCCTCAGAATTTGAATGACCCTTGTCGCTCTCCGGTTTGTTCCCGGCAGCTCGCTCCAGATATCGATCATAACGATCATCCACTTCACGTGCCATCTTCCGGTACTTTAACGTTTCCTCGACAATTGGATCACGTTCTGTCTGGATTCGCACTTCATACTTGGGAGGAATCAGCTGGCGTTCACGCTGATCGGTGTCGCCGGACTCTTCCATGTCCCCTTCCGTCAGCATATCACTGAGCCGTCGTTCCAGTTCTTTGGATTCATCCATTGTTCTCGCTCCTTTAATTAAAGTCATACATGCGTTAAATATTGCTATTGTACTTTCACTTCGTATACAGAATCATCTTCCGATCGCTGTTATCCCCAGATTTCTTTGATTCCCTTTTCCAAGGAAGAAATCAGGTGATAAAGGCGAGCACTTCGTTTCTTCAAATGCTTTCTGTCCCCTCCGTTAATGTACAATTACAGGTTATTAAAGCATCAATGAGTTGAACTAACTCACTCCAACCCGGTAGCCTTCGCTTCCTTCAGCACATCCGTCAGTGCATCATGGATTTTGCCATTGCTGGCAACGACATGATTCACAGACAGTTGGTAAGGCGTTCCGATGGTATCGGTCACCTTGCCGCCGGATTCTTCAACCAGCAGCGCACCTGCGGCAATATCCCACGGTTTCAATCCAACTTCGGTGTAGGCGCTGAGGCGTCCTGCGGCAACATATGCCAGATGAAGAGCGGCAGATCCGCCTGCACGCAAGTTACGGACTTGCGGAGCAAGCGCCTGCACAGCTGCCATGTTCAGTGGCAACGCAAAGGTTGTGTCTGCCGGGAATCCAACCGCAATCAGGCTCTGAGCCAGTTCTTGTTCACCAGATACAAGCATCCGGTTTCCGTGAACATATGCCCCTTTCCCTTTTTCCGCAACAAACATTTCATCACGGGAAGGGTCGTAGATCACGCCAACAATGACTTCACCATTGTGAGCCAATGCGATGGACACCGAATAAAACGGGAATCCGTGTACAAAGTTCGTCGTTCCGTCCACAGGATCAACAATCCACAGGAACTCTTCTTCCTCGGCCTCTTTCAGTGCTTTTGCCGAAGCTTCCGGTCCCGGTTCTACGCCTTCTTCACCCAGAATGGCATGGTGGGGAAAATGCGTAAGAATCAGGCGGCGGATCATCTGTTCCGCTCCTTTATCCACTTCGGTCACCAGATCTTGGGGTGAATATTTGGTGCCAAGTTCAGCTACCGTCCCAAGACGGCTTTTGATCCATTCGCCAGCTTTGGAAGCTGCATTAATGGCAACGGCAGTATAGCTTTTGCTTGTCACGACATAAGGTGTCTTTTCCTTCTCATTCAAAGCGTTCACTCTACTTTCTATATCAATCTACGAAAAGTTGAAATACTTGTTAAAAGTATACGCCCCACAGGTCGTAAAGTTTCTCGTTGCCCAGGCCCCTTTTGGCACTACGGATGAATGATGACGGTAGACTCGTCCACCCACTCCACACCCTCTTCATGATAGAATGCCAGCTTCTGCATCAGTTGCACAAGAGCCTCATCCTTGCGTTTAGCCTCAATCATCACGTCAAGTCTTGGGGTGTCTGCTGCGATATGACGCAAGAAATCGAGCACAGGCTCTACCTCCACACCATCGGCATGACCTCGCAGATCCTTCTCACTCTTTGGACTGGAGACATGGATTTTGGGTGGCAATGGCTGATCAGCCGGTGAATCTGCCTGGGCAAGCGGTGACTGCCAGGTCTTTAGAATATCAGGCCACAGATCCCATGCCTGTTCTCCTTCGTTGTTCACCCAATGGTGATGGATATCCAGTACCATGGGCAATCCCAAGCGCTGGCACACGGCAAGTGTCTCAGGCGCATTGAACGTTTTGTCATCATTTTCGAGTGTGAGCCGCTCCTGAATGTCCCGATCCAGCTTCAAAAAGTTTTCTTCAAAACGAAGCGCCGCTGAAGGCTTGTCCCCGTATGCACCACCAATATGTATATTGTTCTTGGCAGTGGCATTCAGCCCCATGGCATCCAGCATCCGAACATGATGACGAAGGTCGCGAATCGAGTTGCGCAGAACTTGCTCGCGGGGGGTACTAAGTACGGTAAAATGATCTGGATGAAAGGACACACGCATATGATTTTCCTTCACAAAATCACCAATGGCCGCAAAGTCCTGCTTCAGTGCCGGGAACGGGTCCCAGTCATTCAGATCCTCGTGTGTTGCCAGTGGAATCAATTTGGAAGAGAAGCGATATACATGAATATGGCTGCCCTTGTTGTGCCTGAGCAAACGTAATGTATTGTGCAGGTTCTCAGCTGCAATCCGTTCGAGCTTGCGGATCGCTGCTTCCCTGTCACCGATTTTGTTAAAACTCGACATGGTCATGGTCCGGGAAGGCGAGGCATTCTCTATAAGCACGGACATGGCCACGTAACCAAAGCGTACGAGCATGAATCTCTTCCTCTCTATTAGGGCGGAGAACCCGCACGGCATTCAGCCGTCAGGATGTACCGTCACTGTATATAACCAAGTTTTACCCTAAAAGAGTGACCATAATCGTATTCTGGCAAATCCGTCCTTCCGACCCGCACTTACAGTCAACAACTATTCCTGTGCTTGCTCTCCAAAGAACATCTCATCCGCAAGGGCAGTCTGAATGCGTGATTCTTCCTCAGTCAATTTGCGGATGAGTTGCATCTCCACCTCAGTTACCTCTTGCCCCTGGAAGTTGATCTCCGCAATGGAAACCACGATCTTGACGATGGCTACAGCCACGTTATCCGGTGTGTATGCAATCACTTTCTGGCCGGTAGGAAATACCCGGAAGCCCTGTTTGACCATTTTGCCGCGTCCGTATTCAAGCAGTTCGAACAGCTCCTGCTCATTCTTGAACTTGCATACGGAATTGAATTCAGTCTGAAATCCCATGCATATCCCTCCTGATCTTGTGGTCGCAGGCTACGCCTGTACGCCGTTCTCGTAATTCAGTGCCTGCTTACGGTTGTAACGCTCCAGTGCCAGCTCAATCATGCGATCCAGCAGTTCGGCATACGATACACCTGTCTCACGCCAAAGAAGTGGATACATGCTGTACGGTGTGAAACCAGGCATGGTGTTGACTTCATTAATAAGCAAAGCGCCGTCATTTTTCCGAATGAAGAAGTCCGCACGTGAAATACCGTTACCTTCAATCGCACGGAACGCCTGCAAAGCTGCCTCGCGAATGCGATCTGCGGCCTCTGGGTCCAGTGGAGCTGGAATCAGCATCTGTGATTGACCATCAATATACTTGGCTGCATAGTCATAATACTCACCGGAGGATACGATCTCACCTGGAACGGAAGCCATGGGCTCGTCATTACCGAGGACACTGACTTCAACCTCGCGTGCTTCAACGAACTCCTCAATGACAACCTTCGTATCATACCGAAGTGCGAACTCAACAGCTGTCTTCAGTTCATCGCGGTTACGTGCTTTGGAGATGCCTACACTGGAGCCCAGATTGGCCGGTTTGATAAAACAAGGATACCCCAGCTGATCTTCGACCTGTACGATCATTTCGTGCTCAGTCTGCTTCCATTGTGTCGCGTTAAAATACGTAAAGGCACATTGGTCAATGCCAGCCTGTGCAAACAGCTTTTTCATGACCACTTTGTCCATGCCGCCTGCCGAAGCGAGTACACCTGCACCTACATATGGCATATCCGCCATCTCGAACATGCCCTGAATGGTGCCATCCTCTCCAAACGTACCATGCAGCAGAGGGAACATCACATCCAGCGCTTCTGCTCCGCCATACAAACGGCCAAACAGGGCGTTCAGCGCATCCTGCGTTCCACCCGCCGATTGCTCCAGCTTCAGATCTTCAATCTGCGCGAACGGCGCATGCATGACAGGTCCTTTTTTCCATGTCCCCTGCTTGGAGATATAAAAAGGAACCAGTTCATACTTTTCATAATCAAATGCGTTTGTTACAGCAAACGCCGTTTGCAGCGACACCTCATGCTCGCCCGATTTTCCGCCATACACGACGCCTACTTTTAATTTATCCATACTCATGTGTACCCTCCGATTATCTGTGCCTGATGCTGTCATGTTTGCATGCTCAGCACCCTTGTTATTCTGCTTGCGTTATCTGATCTTATTTTACACGGAACTGAATGTCTGCGTCACCGCATCCCGAAAATCTTTCGTCATCAAAACTCATCTGCAATATGAAAAAGCCGGTATACCGTCCGCTCCGTCCAAGCGTAAGAATCCCGGTAATCCCAAAATCGGTGACGGCTGCTAACCGTATGTGCGTTAACAAGCGGCATACCGCCCGCATCAAACGCGGTCACAACGGTGCTGTGCTGAAATCGTCCATCTCCATCCCAATCGTAGAGAATAACATCGCCGAGCATCAGCTGCTCAGGACGCTCCACTTCTGTCGCGGTCAGACCCCAGCTGCTGCCTGACAAATAACGCTCCAGACTGTTGGAAACTGCCCAACTGTAACTCCACATTTCGGAGCCGTTCACATACCCTTTATACCACCAGCCGGCTTCTCTTCTACCAGTATAGTGGATGGGTGCGCCCCCTGCAAAGAGACATTGGGACACGTAATTGGTACAATCCACATCAAATTCCTCAAATGCCGGATTGCCCGCATTCCACCACCGATCTGCATAGGCAACTGCCAGATCTCTGCGATATGACTGTTGCCGTGAGCTTCTTCCTTGACCCAACACTTCCCGATTCAGCAGCGGCCGATTCATCGCCTGTACAAAATCAGCTTGTTGAAACGGACGTCCTTCCCCAGCAGGGCGACGCTCCGGCACTTCTCGCTCAACCCGTCCAATGATCCATCCACCACTCTGCCTCAGAAAGGTTAACCGCTCCCGCTCAATCCGGTCCTCCCGGTGGGTGATCCCGCTCTTCTCGTAGAACAGTCTGCTGTACAATTGTACATCCACCACCGCTTCTTCCTGACCATCCATAAGCGTGCGCACAAGCTTGGCGCTGGTCTCGCTGCGAAGAGGCACGGCGCGGCGCTTACGATACCATTCGTCCAGCCTTGCCATACGCTCTCCCCGTTCCACCACAAAGTCAGGATCGGTAACGATCCGTTCGCTGGTCTGTGGACGGTAGTCGATCTCACAGCGATTGTACTGGTTCACGTAAGTATATAAGGCACTCTTCCATTCCCGTTCCAAGCCTATGTCCCCCTTTGGCATGAGTTCTGTCTGGAATATTTCATTGCGTATATAAACTCCTACTATTCATATGAAAGGGTCTTCGGTTGTATGTACACGGCTCAGGAGGGAGATTCGAAATTCGGCAAATACAGGTACACAAGATATCTTATTCCTGCTCGCTTCACGAAAACGCCTTCATCGCTCCAAAAGCTTGCTTGATCAGGCAAAAAGACCTTTACGTACGGAGGTGAAAACGGTATACTTAAAACTAAAGTTATGATTATGAAATTACGTTTCATCTGATGAAACTAACGAACAAGAACACGGAACGATGAAGGCCTGTTCTTCACCTAAATGAACGTTTTCTTCATCTCACCGACACATCCCAAGGAGGTACATGTATGTCAGCAAAGAATCATTTCTCCGCCGCTCGCAGTCTTGAGGTTGGAGGCAAGTCTTACCGCTACTACAGTCTCGATGCTCTTCAGGAAAACGGCCACGGCGATCTTTCCAGGCTTCCTTTCTCCATTAAAGTGTTGCTTGAAGCAGCAATTCGTCAATTCGACGGACGTGCTATCACCGAAGAACACGTAAAACAACTGACCGGCTGGGCAGATGGCCGTGACAATAACAAGGAAATTCCATTCATCCCTGCACGTATCGTTCTGCAGGATTTCACCGGTGTACCGGTTGTCGTTGACCTCGCTGCAATGCGTGATACTGTGAAAAAAGCAGGCGGCGATCCAAAACAGATCAACCCGCTCGTACCCGTCGATCTTGTTATCGACCACTCCGTTATGGTTGATGCTTTTGGTACCAACGATGCACTTGATTACAATATCAAAGTTGAGTTTGAGCGTAATGAAGAGCGTTACCGCTTCTTGCGTTGGGCGCAAACGGCATTCAACAACTTCCGTGCCGTTCCACCATCCACAGGGATCGTTCACCAGGTTAACCTGGAGTATCTGGCTTCCGTGGCAGCAACCAAAACCGTGGACGGCGAAACCGTTGTATTCCCGGATTCCCTCGTAGGTACAGACTCCCACACCACCATGATCAACGGACTTGGCGTTGTTGGTTGGGGTGTTGGTGGTATTGAGGCCGAAGCAGGTATGCTGGGCCAACCGCTTTATTTTGTAACACCGGACGTTATCGGTTTCAAACTGACAGGCAGCCTGAGCGAAGGCGCAACAGCAACGGATCTGGCACTCACCGTTACCCAATTGCTTCGTAAAAAAGGTGTTGTTGGTAAATTCGTAGAATTCTACGGACCAGGTCTTGCCAACATCGGTCTGGCTGACCGTGCTACAGTAGCCAACATGGCACCAGAATATGGCGCAACAATCGGTTTCTTCCCTGTTGATAGTGAAACGTTGAACTATCTGCGTAACACTGGACGTCCTGACGAGCAGGTAGAATTGGTTGAAGCTTATTACAAAGCTCAAGGCATGTTCCGTACTTCAAGCACCGTTGATCCTGAATTCACAGATGTGATTGAACTGGATCTCGGCTCTGTTGTACCAAGTCTTGCCGGACCAAAACGTCCACAGGATCGCATCGAGCTGACACAAATGAAAGAAAGCTTCAACAGCATCATTCGCACACCTGTAGATAAAGGCGGCTACGGTCTGAGCGATGAGAAAATCGAACAATCCGTACCTGTGAAGCATCCGGACGGTTCCAACAGTGAACTGAAGGCAGGTGCTGTTGTGATCGCGGCGATCACAAGTTGTACGAACACTTCGAATCCAAGTGTTATGGTTGGAGCGGGACTACTGGCGAAAAAAGCAGTTGAACGCGGCCTGACCAAACCAGGATATGTGAAAAGCAGTCTGACACCAGGTTCCCTTGTGGTTACCGAGTACCTGGAAAAAGCAGGTCTGATCACGTATCTCGACAAACTCGGATTCAACGTTGCCGGCTACGGTTGTGCAACGTGCATCGGTAACTCCGGCCCACTGCCGGACGAAGTGAGCGAAGCTATTGCTGAGAACGATATGACCGTAGCGGCTGTATTGTCCGGTAACCGTAACTTTGAAGGCCGTGTGCATGCACAGGTTAAAGCCAACTACCTGGCATCACCACCACTCGTTGTGGCGTATGCACTTGCGGGTACCGTGAATATTGACTTTGAAACCGATCCAATCGGTTATGATACGAACAATGAACCTGTGTTCCTGAAAGACCTCTGGCCTACTTCCGAGGAAATCAAGGATACCATCGCAAGTTCCCTGAACGCTCAGATGTTCCGCAACAAGTACGAGAATGTATTTACAGCCAATGAGCGTTGGAATTCAATTTCTGTACCGGAAGGTGAATTGTACGAGTGGGATCCGAACTCCACATACATTCAGAATCCTCCGTTCTTCCAAGAGCTTGGCGACAAGTTGAACGATATCGCAGATATCCGTTCTGCACGTGTTATGGCATTGCTTGCGGATTCCGTAACAACGGATCACATCTCGCCAGCAGGTAATATTGCACCATCCAGCCCAGCTGGACTGTACCTGAAAGAACATGGCGTAGAGCGCAAAGACTTCAACTCGTACGGTTCACGCCGTGGTAACCATGAAGTCATGATGCGTGGTACGTTTGCTAACATTCGTATTCGTAACCAGGTGGCTCCGGGTACTGAGGGCGGCATTACGAAGTACCTGCCAACAGACGAAGAAATGTCCATCTACGATGCTTCCATGAAGTATCAGGATGAAGGACAGAACCTGATCGTTATCGCTGGTAAAGAGTATGGTACAGGAAGCTCCCGTGACTGGGCGGCAAAAGGAACATTCCTGCTCGGCGTCAAAGCCGTTATCGCAGAAAGCTTCGAGCGGATTCACCGTAGTAACCTGGTCGGCATGGGCGTAATGCCATTGCAATTCCAGGAAGGTCACGGCTGGTCCAGCCTTGGTCTGAACGGACGTGAAACGTACGACATTACTGGCCTCAGCAATGACGTGAAGCCAGGACAAGAGTTGAAAGTTACCGTAACTCGTGAAGACGGTACACAGTTCGAATTCCCTGTCATCGCTCGTTTGGACAGCATGGTTGACGTGGATTACTACCATAACGGCGGTATCCTGCAAACCGTATTGCGTCAAATGATGAAAAAAGCTTAATGATATAAATCATTAATGCGATGAAGTTATACAAAAAAGCTCCCCATTACGTGCAATCAGCACGTGGCGGGGAGCTTTTTTGGCTTTGCTTTTTATAATCGGGGTATGGTTAAAAATCAATCTTCAAGCCAACTTCCGAATCATCAGGTGGCTCAGCTATACGATATATACCTCTGCAGTTTAATTTCTCTACGTTAATCCAGTCTACAAAATCATCCGCCCCGTAACTACGAATAAAGTGAGCATATTCCGTATTTCCCTCATGATCAATAGACTCGATATACAGGGTGAATGGGTGCTTATACTCTAGGCTCTGCAAAAAATCGATAAATTCTCCTCTCCACTCGCCAATTTTTCCTGCATATTGATTGGGAACGTAATAGTAGAACACATCAAAGTGATATACAACAATTTTCATTAACATTTACAAGCCTCCTAGAACTTACAGATCACAGTTTAAAGTTTTAAGATCTCCATACCTTCTCTTAGTTGTTCCGACACAGCGGTATAGTACTCAATGCTATCCGCAAGTTCGCGTTCAGTCTTATGTATAAGATAATAGGAATATTTCTGCATCAACTCATGCTCGTTTAACTCAACAGGGAGATAAATAATCTCAACATCATTCGAATCGAAATAATGACGATATCCTCTCTCCGATTGTCCCACTTTCATGACTGTTTTTATCACCAGCAACTCATCACGTGTACAAGCTCTTATCAGATCAGTTCTTTTCTGTTCTACATCACGTACTACTTCTTTATCGTAGTGATTATTCGTAGCTTCAGCAATTTCGGTTTCAATTTGCATAATGGCTTTCATGGTTCCTGCTAGTTCTTTAGCTAATGAATACAATGTATATCCTCCTTTTTTGTAAGGAATAGGTACTAACGCATCATCTCTACTCTACCTCATTTGCGATGTTACTCGCAAAGTTCACTGGTCCTATGCTATATTCGATACCTTATGAAACAACAAAAAAACTCCCCGTAACGTGCAATCTGCACAGTGATAGAGAGCCTTTGTTTTCAGTATGTGTGTTCTCCGTTGCTTCAAGGCCAACTGCCTTTTAATGCCCAATGTGATGTGATGCTTGATCTAACAGTTGAATCGTGCCCATGATCAGAAACAAACACGACAGAACAATTAACGAGCCGCCGACCCATCTAGACATGATTACTCGCTCCGTAATCTGTTTTTCCGAAGCATCTGTTACCTTGTGTGGATACACGAGAAACATTAGCCCTGCGCTAATGAAGATTGCAGCTATTATAATCAAGTTGTTCCCCTCCTTACACGTGACTTTCCTTAGAATTTAACTTTTTCGTCGTCACGCGGGATTCTCCTCCCGACAACACCTTTTTCAGACCCATAGCCATAGTGAAAACAATATATCCAATCAAGCCGCCGAGTGTATTAAGCATCAGATCATCCACATCAAATATTCCCATCCCCGTCAACAACTGTGTCACTTCATAACCCAAACTGAGCAGCAGGGACAGCAGGAGTACCTTTACTCCAGAGAATAACTTGTTGCCCGTCAACACAGGGATGAAGATGCCCAGTGGAATAAAGGCCCATATATTGCCTACCAGATGGATTGCAGTGCCCGGACGATGTAACGACAGACTGTTCCAGTCTCGTGAAATTTCCTGAAATGGCGTCAGGTTGACAGTTCGTGTATGGATCAGATCCGGTTGTTGCAAGAACGCCATCAGTCGAACCTTCACGATGCCAAAATCGACCGGGCTTCCTTTGAACAGGATCAGCTTCGTAAGTAGATATACATAGATAATGAAAACGGCAATCCAAAGGATGTAATGTTTGTTTTTCTTCTGGTTGTTGTGCTTCATGCTGCTGCTCCTCCTCCTTTGTGCTGCCCTGTTATTTCTTTACGGTGACAATTACGCCATCCATGTTATCACCCGAGATTTCAGTTTGGCCTTGCTCAGGTATGTAAACGGTCGTATCTCGGGTGGCTCCATAGTAGCGAATATGATACGCCTCACCCTCTACCTCCACATTAATGTTCTCTTTCTCTTTTAGCAAATCCAAATACTCTTCCAGCACCAGATTATTCTTATACATGACAGCACTGTGCGGCAGCCCTACATATCGAAAGTGCCATGGTTCATACTGTATTCCCGTGATGCGCACTTTATCCTTCGGATAACGCAAAACAAATCCGTATTTCCATGCATTCTTCTCCAGCCATGCTCCCTCTGGTGCTTCATTCATAGCAGCCAATGTGGAACCGACATCCAGGGATAACCCGAGATTGTGCTCACTGTGACCGGCAGGCAGTGCATAGTCTTCACCCTTTTCCTGATACAGCTCGTCCTGCTTCGCAAAGTCCCTGTACCCGCTGCTGACAAGAAAATATCGGACTCCCTCTTCGCCTGCTGCTTCAACCATCTTCCGAAACTCCTGTGCCACCTGCCGGGATAACATGATTTTCCGATCCAGTATTCCATATCCACGAAGCAGATCATCCTCATCCGCCACATATACAATATCCGATTTAACCCCTTCCTCATGAACGGGGTATTGCTTATTAACCAGTAACAAATTGCCCTTATGTACCTGATCCTGAATATTTCCCGTGACAGATACCGTATAACCTGCGGGATTTTCACGCGTATTCTGAATCTCGATAGGTAGCTCATCCTTTTGATGAATCCATCCTGGTGATTGTGTAACGATATATCCGATCAAAACGATACATATTAAAAAGCCCCACTTCTTCATGCTTGTTCCTCCTTTTACCTCATACATCAAGGATAGACAAAACAAGTTAAAGAAAAAGCAGGGCATTTTTAAAGTTTTTCTTAAATTTGACGTCGAACCTCATTGTAATAGGGGCAAACGAACTTCAAATAACGTCCGTACCACATCACTCTGGGCTGAAATCGTACCGTCATGCTGTTCCACGATATTACGGGCGATAAATAAGCCGAGGCCTGTCCCACCCTCCTGAGGGGTTCTGGCACGATCTCCGGTATAATACATATCGAAAATATGTGGCAATTCCTCTGGACGAATATGTCCGCCATAGTTAATGACCTGAATGATAACCTGTTCTGCATCACGATATCCGTTAATATCCACGTACATGCCGTCCTTGCCGTGCCGTGCAGCGTTAATCAGTAGATTCTCGAACACACGAGCCAGCAACTCGCCATCACCAGAGATGGTAAGGTCAGTGTCTATTTTCAAGCGGGTGACCAGTTGGTTCTTTTCAAATACAGGATAGAGCTCTTCGTTCATCTGTTTCAGCAATTCACTAAGATCCAGTGGAGCCTTATTGATCGGTAGCATGCCATAATTCATGCGGGTAATTTCGAACAAATCATCAATCAGCTTCTCCAGACGCTGTGATTTGGTGAATGCAATCGACGTAAAATGCCGAACCTGTTCCTCTGTCAGCTGATCATCCTTCATAAGGAGATCCAGATAGCCCAGCACGGAGGTTAACGGTGTACGCAGATCATGCGCAAGGTTTACGATGAGCTGGTCTTTGCTGTTCTCGGCAAAGTCACCTCGTTCCATCGCCTCCCGCAGCTTCTGGCTTGCCATATTCATACCCTCCGCAATCGAACCCAATTCATCCTTGGACGAAATCTGAACACGATGCTGAAAGTCTCCGTTCGCCAAGTGATTAATGCCTGTGGAAATCTCTTTGAAATACGTGACATAGGGTCTCGTAAACAAGTAGAAAAATAAAATCGCAAGCGGGATGAAGAGCAGCATAAAGACATATAAATCGCCAATACTTCTCATGATATTTCGATATTCCGCCAGCGGATCTTCCATCCGCACACCTGAATAATACAACTGCAAGAGCCTGTAAACGATAAATGTTACGGCGCCAGAAGACAGCATGCTTAGACCGAGCAGCATAATCATCGTTGTGCGAAAGCTTCTGCGTTTAGTCATTGAACGTGTACCCCACGCCCCAGATCGTTTTGATAAACTTGTTCTTGTCCACATCTTCTCCGAGCTTCTTGCGCAGCGTCCGAATATGTACCATAACGGTATTGCCACTTTCGAAATAAGCCTCTCCCCATACCTTTTCAAAAATGCTTTCTGCACTGAAGACCTGTTTTGGATTGCTCGCGAGCAACACTAAAATATCAAATTCCTTCGGTGTTAACTCCAGCGGTTTACCGTAAAGCGTCACGCTATGCTGTTCAGGTATAATGACAAGTCCGCCCTTTTCCAGAATCGAGCGCTGAACCGCCGCTGTGGACTGGCTGAATTGTAATGAGCGTCGCAATTGAGAATTCACGCGTGCTACAAGCTCCATCGGGTTAAATGGTTTGGTCATATAATCATCGGCACCCATTACCAGCCCCGTAATTTTATCCATATCCGAGGTTTTGGCACTCAGGAAAATGATCGGAAAATGATGCTGCTCCCGTATTTTGCGGGTCACCTCGTACCCGTCCATACCCGGCATCATAATGTCCAGTACAGCCAAATCAATGGCATGTGTCTGAATCGCCTGTAGTGCCGACTGTCCGTCAGATGCCTTGACGGTATGATAGCCTTCTTTTTGTAAATGTAAAGCCACCAGATCTGCGATCTCTACCTCATCGTCCGCAATCAGAATCGTAATTCGCTTCATTGCTTATTTCACTCCTATATGGGATGCTGGGCAATATAACACCTATGAATCTAACAGATAAGTACCAGATAAACAATTGAAAGCAATGTTATATAAGTTGGACAAAAGTTTTACACAGTTCACTCCGATGACAGAATAACCTTCCAATCGCTGTTATCCCCAGATTTTTTTGATTCCATCTTCCAAAGGGGAAAATCCGGTGATAGCGTATGCTTCCGAAGCAGCTTTCTTCCAGAAAGCTTTTAGGCGAGCGCTTCGCTTCTCCAGGTTTTTTCTATCCTCTCCGTTCAAGTGTAAAAGAAATAGCTCATTTATATAAACACAAATAAAAAAAGGAAGAGGTAGCTATGAAACTGGAGCGTTTGTTAGCCATCGTTGTACTGCTTATCAACCGGGGGCGATTACAGGCCAAAGACCTGGCCGATATGTTTGAAGTTTCCATCCGGACGATCTATAGAGATATCGACACATTAGGACAAGCCGGGATTCCGGTCGTGACCTATCAGGGAGCAAGCGGAGGCATCGGCCTAGCGGAAGGGTATCGTCTGGATCGCAATCTGTTAACCGATAAGGATCTTGTTTCCATCGTCACCGCCCTGCGCAGTATATCGACCTCACATACAAATGCTGCACGTGAACTGTTGGTGGAAAAGCTAAGCAGTATCGTCCCGGAAGCCAAAAATGAAGATTTTCAGGCCAGCACGCACCGATTCATCGTGGATCATTCAACGTGGACGCACCCTGAAGCGCTGCAACAAAAATTAAAAGTCATTGATCAGGGAATCGATCAACTACAATGCATTTATTTTGCCTATTGCAGCGCCGAAGGTGCACAGACCTATCGTACAGTTGAACCCCACACGCTTGTGCTGAAGAGGCACGCGTGGTATCTGTATGCTTTTTGCCATGAACGAAATGAATTCCGCATGTTCAAGCTGGTTCGTATGAAAGACGTCTCTCTTACTACAGAGCACTATGAACGAAAATCCATCAACCTTCAAGACCGGCCGTGGCAGCAGGAATGGAGCAGGCCAGACAACCAGATTGGGATTACCTTGAGATTCCATGCCCGTATCCATCATGTTGCGGAGGAATGGTTCGGTATTGAAAATGTATTGCCTGACGGGAACGGCTATTATATCAGCCAGGTCGCTTTTCCAGAAGATAACTGGCTGTACGGCTTCATCTTGGGCTTTGGGGCGGATGTCGAGGTCCTGGAACCCTTGCATATTCGGGATAATGTGTGCCGTATAGCCGAACAAATTGTTCAAAATTATAAAACCTCCGATCAAACCTGACAGACAGTTGTCCAGTTCCTCCCCGTATACTTCAAATATGTTCAGGTTGAAGTTGCATATATACCCAAGGAGGAATGAAAGATGAATGTTACGGTATGTCAAAGCTGCGGTATGCCACTCACCACCCCTGCACAATTCGGAACGGAAGCAGATGGAAGCACAACCCGCGAATACTGTATCTATTGTTACAAAGAGGGCGAGTTCGCGCAGCCCGGTATTTCACTGGAAGGCATGACGGAGATGTGCACCGCCATTCTGAAGGACGAGGGCATGGATGAGGAATCCGCTCGTTCGATGCTGCGTAATCAGCTTCCTTTTTTGAAACGTTGGCGCACGAATACAACGGATCAACACGAAGTATCTCCAGCTGAAAACTCTGTCACTTCCGCTATACCAGGTCAGGTTACAACAACTCAATCGTTATCTGCCCAGCCCGTTCGTTATGTCACCCTTCCGGGCAAACGCCTGGCCGGCATATCCGCCCGCACAACCAATGCCATTGAGATTAGTGGCAAAGGCTGTATTCAGGGACTCTGGAACAATTATTTTGCCTCAGAGCACCTCCCTGCACCCGAAGCTGCCCGCTATGGCTGTTACACGGATTACACCGATGGCATAACCGGAGAGTACACCATACTGGTAGGGCATGAGGTAAGTTCGGAGGAATCATTACCTGAAGGATTGGGCGACATTCTGCTCCCGCCTGCAACTTACGCCGTATTCACTTCCAGAAAAGGGCCAATGGCAGAGGTTGTTAGTGAAGCATGGGGAGCCGTGTGGGCATGGGAGAAACAAATCGATCGTACGTTCACCGGGGATTTTGAATTGTATGATGAACGCAGCCTGAATCCCGAAAGTGTACAAGTGGATATATACATCGCTGTTCGCCAAAGTAGATAAAAGTAGTACGATATACATCTCAGTCAGAATCAACGTTAGTTCGCATCCTTCTTCATATCACGCAAGCTGTCGAGTACACTCGGCAGCTTTTTTGTTATATCCGGAACTACATTACTCCCTAAACAACCCGACCATGGTACCAAGTTAGTTAGCATGCTTTGCATCATTTAACCAGATAATATGCCTCATATGCGGGTACCATTGACTTCCTTAAAATTGGGACTATTCGCATAACAACCGATTCGATCTTCCCATGTACACCCTCTCATATCAGGTCCTTTACTCCTGAATTTCCCTAAAAACGTTTACATCTCCTTAAAACCGGGTAAAATCACTACAATCCAATTGGAATTACGCTTTAAACTCTTCTATTTCGTCTAACAAGTCACATGTACCTATATGCGCACCTGGCATGGTAACCAGTCGAAATACATAATTCGAAAAAACGCATCAAAGGAGGAACCAAGATGATCCGCATGCCTATTCAGCAAATGATCCCGTACCATCACCAATATCCGCGCAACACGGCGACCACTGCTCCTAAAAAGGAGAATGAGAACACTCAAGGTCTATCCTTTCATGAAATTCTACAGCAAAAAATGGCGAAGAAAAATGCTTCTCCTTCCCTTAGATAAAAATGGACACCGGACCCTATTCGAGTCCGCTTATCAACCGTCTTTCCGCAGCTTGGCGGAAGGGCGGTTATTGGCGTTGAGCAATAAACAACTGTACAGTCCTCAGTCATGTTTCTATAATGGTTTTAAATATCTACGAGATCCATGACATATACGAACTGTAAAAGGGGACTTAGCACATGATCACCATTGGTTGTTTTCACGCTCATTATTCCAACATTGCCTTAATTGAAGAGACGCTTGCTCCTTATGAAGTTGAATTAGTCCATTACGTCGATCCAGGTCTGGACCGCCTTAAACATGACGCTGACTTTTCCGAGGTCGTCATTCACGAGAAGGTAGCCCAGACGCTCCAATGGATCGCTAAGTGTCATGCCGATGCCATTCTGGTCACGTGTACCCTGTTTGCGACAGTACTGGAGCAGGAAGCCACACAGGTCCCTGTGCCTGTGATCGGCATAGATGATCCGTTATTGCAGGAGATGCGACGAGTACCCGGAGATTACATAATAGCATTCACCAACCCGGCAACTATTGAAGGAACGATGGCACGGGTGAATCAGGCATTACAGCAAGAGGATGAGAATGGGCAACTACACGTTGCCAAGACATCTCAGACGGATGCGGTGTGCATCCCTGGGACATTTGAGTTGATTATGCGTGGAGATCAGCAAGGGTATCTCGAAGCGGTACGTGAAGGCTTACAGCAGATTGCTGAGCAGTATCCGGGTAAAACAGTAGTGGCGGCCCAACTGTCTATGGCTCCCGCCGCTGCACAGGTTGCAATAGATCGCGGTATTCCAATCCATAGTCCGCTGGCATTGCTTGCAGCGTATTTGGAGAAGAATTTGGGCCTGGCTCGACAGTAATTTAACGAGGTGAACTAATATGCGATTCCTCTATATTGTTTTACTGTTTATAGTAGGTTTTTCCTGTTCCGCATTTCTATACGGAGGAGCACCAAAACTCAGTGATGCTCTTTTATTCGTTATCGCAGGAATTCTGTATAAGATATGGGCCACATGCAGTCACAAAGCTAATTCTGATAAAGGCTGAGTAAGTTAAGAATACATACATGACATAGCACCAAAAAAGCCGTTCTTCTCTGCAATGACAGAGAGAAACGGCTTTATCTCTATTTCAGACTGCCCAGCTTGCGCTGTACCGACGCCTAGGAGCGTGTCCGATATTCCTCGGCCTTTTCTTGCATGCCCGCTGCTACAGCCTCATTATCGGACAATCCTTTACCCGCCGCAAAGGCACGAATGTCCTGCGTAATGCGCATGCTACAGAACTTCGGTCCGCACATGGAGCAGAAATGAGCTTCTTTGGCCCCTTCTGCTGGCAGCGTCTCATCATGGTAGGACAGCGCACGTTCAGGGTCCAGTGACAGGTTGAACTGGTCACGCCAACGGAACTCGAACCGCGCTTTGGACAATGCGTCATCGCGGCGTTGAGCACGTGGATGGCCTTTCGCCAGATCGGCGGCATGAGCTGCGATCTTGTAGGCAATAACCCCTTCGCGCACATCATCCTTGTTGGGCAGGCCCAAATGTTCTTTTGGCGTAACATAACAGAGCATCGACGTGCCAAACCAGCCAATCATGGCTGCCCCAATGGCAGACGTGATGTGATCATATCCTGGCGCAATGTCAGTTGTTAGCGGCCCAAGTGTGTAGAACGGTGCTTCTTTACATATCTCCATCTGCAAGTCCACATTCTCTTTGATCTTGTGCATCGGCACATGACCCGGGCCTTCGATCATCACCTGCACATCATGCTTCCATGCGATCTGCGTCAGTTCCCCGAGCGTAGCCAGTTCTGCCATCTGAGCTTCGTCATTGGCATCGTAGATACTGCCTGGACGAAGTCCATCTCCCAGCGAAAACGCCACATCATACCTTTTCATAATCTCGCAGATTTCTTCAAAATGAGTGTACAAAAAATTCTCCTGATGATGCGCCAGACACCATGCTGCCATAATGGACCCGCCCCGGGACACAATGCCTGTCATCCGTTTGGCCGTCATCGGGATATAACGCAGCAGTACACCTGCATGAATCGTAAAGTAGTCCACGCCTTGCTCTGCCTGCTCTATGAGTGTGTCACGGTACAACTCCCAGGTCAGCGCCTCCGCTTCGCCATTCACCTTCTCCAGCGCTTGATACAGCGGTACCGTACCAATCGGCACAGGAGAATTACGAATGATCCATTCCCGGGTCGTATGAATGTTTTTGCCTGTGGACAGATCCATCACGGTATCCGATCCCCAGCGTACTGCCCAAGTCATCTTCTCCACCTCTTCCTCGATGGAAGAGGATACGGCAGAGTTCCCTATGTTGGCATTGATCTTCACGTGAAAATGACGACCGATCAACATCGGCTCACTCTCCGGGTGATTGATGTTGGATGGCAGAATGGCCCGTCCACTCGCCAGCTCCTGACGTACAAATTCCGGTTCCACGCCCTCACGAATGGCGGCGAATTCCATCTCTGCCGTAATGACTCCCTGTCTCGCGTAGTGCATCTGGGTCACACAGCGTCCTGGCTGTGCCCGCAGCGGTTTGCCACGTAATCCGGGGTACTCTTCGGCGCCGGCTCTCTTCCCTCCGGGCTTCAGTCCGTTATCCTCCGGTTTAACCGTACGGCCCCGATAAGCTTCAACATCGCCGCGCTCTGTGATCCAACGGGTGCGCAGGGCTGGCAGACCTGCACGGATATCCGCATGAAATGCGGGATCGGTCATGGGGCCGCTCGTATCGTAGACACGCAGCGGTTCGTTATGCTCCACCCCTTGGGGAGTATTCGTGTCATGAAGGGCTATCTCACGTTCCGGTACAGCAATGTCCGACCGTGAGCCCTGAATGTAGACTTTGCGGCTGCCCGGAAAGGGCTGAACCCGTCCGGCCGCTCCTGTTTCTTTTTCCACCTGCTGACCGTTATGTTCCTGTTCCATCGCTTGTTGTCCCGTTTGATTTCCTGTACTCATGTTCGCTTGTCTCCTCCTCAGTGTTCATCGCTTGTTTGGTTGGTATCGTCATTAGCTCGCTTACGTACCTGTCCCAAATCATGCGCAATGCAGAGAAGAAAGAGCGATCCTACGCCAGACCAGGAGAGACACTTTTCATGTACAGTTAACAACAGAACGGAGGTTACCACAGATCATGGATCTAAGGTGACTTCTCTCTCATCATCCAAGCCCACTTTCGCAGGTTATTGAAAAAGAAGTCGATGGAGTACGTGCTATATCGCCCGTTCACTGTATATAAAAAAGCCGGTCCCCGAAGGAACCGACTTTTATGTCCATCACCAATAATGCACCTTCACGCGGCTCCTAAACGGAGCCCTACAAGGGTCACATCATGTGGTGGTTGTGGTCATATCGCCGATTACTTCCCTACGCTGGTATGATCCAGATCAGGTGCAAAGGGTCCGGAATCTCATGCGATTCCGTCTCAGTCCGGACAGTTCGGACTCCCCCAGTAACGTTAACAAGTTGCGGCACACACATGCCGCCGTTCATATTCAATGAAGCTGACCCCGATGGGCCGTCCATTACAGAGTAGCGCAACCGGAACACAAAAACAACCTTTATATTCCAGAACACCAACTCAATTTGGAAACAAACTTACATCAGCATCAGGATAACATGAGCCCCATCTGCGTAGCAGCATCCTTCAACACAGGTGCGTATTCATGCAATGTCTCCTGCGAAAGTCGGCTGACAGGCCCTGAGACCGAGAGAGCAGCTGCAATATTGCCTCGGCGATCCATAATCGGTACAGATACCGCGGCAGCTCCCGGCTCACGCTCCTCATAACTCGTCGCATATCCGTTATCCCGGATATCTCCCATTTGCGCCAAATACACCGCGGGATCAATAAACACCGGCCATTCCGGCCCGTTCATCAGTTCTTCACGATCCTCGTCCGTGGCAAACGCCATCAAAACTTTGCTGGAAGCGCCCACAGACAGCGGGAGTCTAACACCCACTGGAGCGACTCGGCGGATCGCCTGATCACTTTGCACAGCTTGAATCCGTATCCTTTCACTCCCATCACGCAAGTACAGACTTACCGTCTCCCCCAATCGATCTCTCAGTCGCTCCATCGCAGGCAGCAGCAGAATAGCGGGATCATCACTGCGGGACATATGAGCTGACAGCTCCCAGATTCGGATGCCAAGTCGGTACTTCTCTGTTGCTGCATCGCGGATCACGAACCCTCGATCCTCCAGCGTAGCCATCAAACGGTGCACTGTACTTTTGTGCAGGCCAATCTGGCTGGCAATTTCGGTGAGTCCCAGATCACTGCGTGTGGTAAAACATAATAATATATCCAGCGCCCGTTCCACAGCCCGGACGGTTAACTTGCGATCTTCCATGGCATAATGCCCTCCTCATGTTTCATCACATGAAACTTGGTTACATAAATTATATGAGAAACGGTCTCATCTGTAAACCAAAAAGAGCCAAAATTAAAATAGGCCAACGTGTAAATTTTTCCTTTTTATAAGAGTTAATCCCCTGTAATTTACACACTAAGGTAATGTTACCCATATATCTTAAGAACTATATAACAATTGCGTAACAAATGCCCTCAATCAATTGACTTTGACTATATTGGAACATACGATAAAGATATATTACATTAAGATATCGCTCTGAAGCAGGCTCTGAAATCGACGCAATTCTCTTTTCATGTCGTTGTTATCTTCAACTGAACTTCAAAGGAGGGGCATTCATGTATCCAACATCCCAGAGCGAAGCCCCGCTGCAAACAAAAGTGTCCGATCTGCCCTCTTCCCTATCACCGAGGCTGATTCGGTTCAAACATATTATCGTAGCGCTGCTGCTCTCCGTTGTATTTTTTCTACTGTTTTGTTTTATTGCACTGCATGGTTATATCGCATGGGTATTATCCAATCCTACTGTAGCGCCGGTCTTCTCCAATCCGATGCAAGCCAAGAACATGAAGTACGAAGACATCACGTTCCCGGCAGCAGATGGCAGCCGGACGATGCAGGGATGGTATATACCTGCTGACAATGCTGCAAGCAAAACGATTATTTTCAGTCACGGCTATGGTGCCAATCGTGAAGAAACATGGGTTCCCATGTATGACCTGGCACACTATGCTCATCAACTTGGGTTCAACGTGGTCATGTTCGATTATGGCTTCGCCTCACAGGTGAACAAAGCTGTAGCCACAGGTGGCAAAGCTGAGTCACAGCAATTGCTCGGTGCGATCCAGTTCGCCAAGCAACGTGGTGCGCAGGAACTGGTTGTCTGGGGCTTCTCGATGGGTGCCGGTACAGCGTTACAAACCGGACTGATTACGAAGGAAGTGGATGCAATGATTCTGGACAGTGCGTTCCTGCTGGAGCCAGATACACTGTACCACAACATTCACAACCAGATCGATCTGCCACGTCAGCCTACACTGGAGATCATGAAGCTGTTGTTCCCTGTTCTGAATGGTACCGGATTACAACAGATTCCATACCAGGAAGTGAAAAAGGAAGATTATCCGTTCCCGATTTTCTTCATCCATGGTACAGAGGACGAGAAGGCACCTTATCCAATTGCGGAGCAACTCGCCGCCAACCAGACCAATCCGTACTCCGATGTATGGATTGTCCAGGATGCGCATCATGAGTTGATCTTCCGGGAGCATCCAAAGGAATATCTGCGTCGTGTCTCAACTTTCCTCAGTCATGTAACGAAAACAAGCAGTGACGATGTGCAGAACACGAATAATGGACAATAACCAAATTTTAATCATTGAATTTTTTCCAGAGCCCTCAGGGGCTCTTTTTTTGTACTCATAGGACAACAAGCTCGCGGAATATACTCTTGTGACGCATGAACAGACGGTCTGCATGCAATGAATTTCATCTGAAGGAGGTTCAACATAGATGAACTGGTATGGATATGGTCACCTGCTGCCTCTGCGGACATTGGAGGAAATTCGTTTCTGGAAAGAGCAAGAGAAAGAACATACACTCGTCATCCGTGCCCTGGTTCCTGATCTGGAGCCCCCATACGTCAAGCTGCTGGAGGAATGGGAGGTTACCTTTGCAAACAGTGAGCGAGTAGCCAATCAGCTTTTAAAACAACTATTGCCCGCAACCCATCCACCTGCTCCCTACATGGTTCGTTGTATCGATCAACTTGTGCTGGCAGCTCGGCAGCAATCGAGAGAGTTCATCAAACAGCTGTATGTTCTTCTGGAACAAAGTGCTGCTGTGCAAGCTGTTCCGCTTGCCAAAGTACTCATTCTGCATTTTATCCGCGAATCGGAGTATTTTCTGGGCGTATTGGATACGCTTGGCCAACCGGGCATCTTGCGTGAAACGGATTCGGAGCCATCACTTTTTCTGGAAAATGCGCTTCATACGTCAGGGTCCGGAAGCGTCCATCGCCAAGCTTCAGAAGCTCCAACTTCTCCAGAGGGGAATGTAAATGCACCTGCCGCTTCAGCTCAGATCCAATCTGCAACCGTTCAACCGCCTTCTACCGGAACAACACAAGCCACACCCAGCACTACAGCACCTCCCGTAAAAGAAAAGCCGGTTCCCATTGGAGGGCACACACTGCCCCCTCTTCCCTATGCGTACAATGCGCTGGAGCCACATATTGATGAGCTGACGATGCGTATCCATCATGACAAACACCATCAATCTTATGTGGACGGATTAAATGTAGCAGAGAAGAAGCTGGCGGAATCGCGAAAAAAGAATAACTTTGAACTCATCAAACATTGGGAACGTGAACTCGCCTTCAACGGGGCAGGCCACTACCTGCATACGATCTTCTGGACGATTATGAATCCTGCTGGCGGCGGCAAACCTTCCGGTATGCTGGCAGAGCAGATCAAGCGAGATTTCGGAAGTTATGAAGCGTTTAAGAATCAATTCACAGAAGCCGCGAACAAAGTGGAAGGCAGTGGCTGGGCGATGCTTGTCTGGAGCCCGAGAGCACATCGTTTGGAGATTTTGCAGGCGGAAAAACACCAGAACCTGTCCCAGTCCGATATCGTACCGCTCCTGCCACTGGATGTGTGGGAACATGCCTACTATCTGAAACATCAGAATGAACGCAAAAAATATATCGAGGATTGGTGGAACGTTGTCTACTGGCCCGCTGTTGCGGAGCGTTACGAAACGGCACGCAAGTTGTTGTGGCCGCCTTACTAAGCTTGGAGTTAGATCGATTAGAGAAAAAAGAGATATCTCCAGCCGAATGACTGAAAGATATCTCTTTTTGGTGTATACAAAAAAGCAAGCCTCCTGTAAAAAGAGACTTGCTTGTATTTTGAGAGACTTCCTATTTCTAAATGTTCACTTAAGAAGCACAGCCCTCGCACGCCACATAGTTGTCGCCAACCTGTTTGCTAATGGAGATCAGATCGCCCAGCTTGATATCAGACTCATCTGTAAACTCCAGATCGGCTATACGTGCAACGATCAGTGCAGCAGCCTCTTCCTTGCTTGTTGCCATTTGGCTGAACTCGGATTTTTCGCCTGTTGATACAACCTCATATAAATACGTATATCTCAATGTGTCCATCCTAACACTCTCCTTCCGAAATCACATCATATCATCTCTATTAACCAATTCCAAGCCCTAGTAAAAAGTGTTAGTCGTAGCGCAGCTTCATCTGCTCAGCTGTCAGGCGCACTTCTTCAGAACGAACGCTAAGCACCCTGCTAGTCTCCGCCTGTGGATAGCGATCGCGCAGTGTACGAACCAAAGCCGCAGTATATGCCGCAGCTGAAGGTACACCTGCCAATTCTTTCAGACTTGCCATCGTGCCAGGCTGAACATCGGGATATCCTTCACTCGCCCCGCCTGCTGCATGCTGATAGAATTGTCGCACGTCCGCTGCCAGTTGATCTCCCTGACCTTCCACAATAATAAAAGCAGTAATAATATACGCCTTTGCTTGCCTACGCTGGGCAATACCACAGAATTTTAGGCCACCTACACTGACATCATAATCTCCCGGGCAAAAAGCACCCTGAACCTCACCAGTTTGCGCCTGATTCGACCACGGCGTTAGCGACTCGGCAATAATTGAAGCCATCTCCCGGAAATCATCATGAATATTGATGGCATGTCCGGGATTAGGCAGAATCAGTGACACATTAACTACCCCTGGGTTCAAGGGTACTGCCGCTCCACCGGAAGGCCGAACACAGACCGCTGTACCTTGGCTTCTAATCTGTTCCATCGCTTCTACAGCCTGTGGCAACCTGCGGTCACGCAGACCCGCTACAAAGGCAGCTGGGTGTCTCCATATATGTGCAACAGGTAGATGCCCTGCCCCAACCCGCCTGCACATAACTTCTTCCCAAGCAAAAGCTTCGAGTACACTACTCCCTTGTCGCATGAGTGGTGTCTCCCAGATTTGCAGACGCAATGTAGCCTGTTGATCTGCCTGTAGTCCCTTTTCCGGTTGAACCGGTTGATCTGAATGGGAAGGTACACTCATCGTTCCATTACCTCCGGCTTAACGAATTCATATGTATCCAGTATATAGGAATGACAACACATATATAAATAAGCCGGTTCCCAGGGAACACGGCTTATTTATATCACATCCTATGGCTTAGAAACTACTGCTTCCAAAACCAAAGGAACTTACACATCCGGCTTGTCCAGCGTGTGGACATACCTGATCTTAATCTTTCACCAAAGACAAGAACTCCGCACGTTGTGCCGGATTCTCACGGAAAGAACCACGTACAGCAGACGTTACCGTCTTGCTTCCCGGTTTCTTCACGCCGCGGGAACACATGCACAAGTGCTCGCCTTCCACAACGACCATAACTCCATGAGGTTCAACGGCCTCTGTCAGAATGTCAGCAATCTGTGAAGTAATACGTTCCTGAACTTGAAGGCGACGTGTTACTGCTTCGACCAGACGAGCCATTTTGCTCAGACCAACGATCTTGCCGCTTGGTACATAGCCAATGTGTACCTTGCCGAAGAACGGCGCCATATGGTGCTCACACTGACTGTAGTAGACGATATCCTTAACGATAACCAGTTCTTCATGATTCTCGTCAAACGTGACACCGAGCACATCGCGTGGATCTACTTCATAACCACCAAAAATTTCTTCATACATTCGGGTCACACGTGCAGGCGTTTCAAGCAGCCCTTCACGTGTACTATCTTCCCCGATCAATTTCAGGATCTGCTCTACATGATACTCGATCTTCTCCCGATTGTCGGATACTTTTGAATTCAAATAATCTTTAACGCCAGCCACTGCCAAACGCCTCCTTTCGAACCACTACTGTAAGAGGTTGTTCAAAAAGTGCGACCCAACTTTTTGAACACGCACTTTAAGCAGTTATTCCCTGCTATTATTTTCGGCGGCCCGAACTTTTACGCGCAGGATGCTGTTGCGGCTGAGGCATTTTCGCTCCTGGCTGCTGATTCTTCATCATCTGCTGGGCACGCTGCATTTGCTTGCCATTCAGGTTGTAGCCCATTTGCTTCGCCATTTTCTGAAGCATGTCCGGATTGCTTTGCATTTTCTCAAGTTGTTTACGCAAGTAGAACACCCCGATGAAAAATCCCCCGACCAGACCAACAATCAATGTAATAATCGGTATAACAATATCCATCTCTTAGACACCTCTGTATGCATTCTAAAAAGCCTGATAATCCGTGTCACTTCATGATGTTAAGCGCACATGTTGCAAACCTGACACAGACCGGATTTCCTGAAAGTATCATAGCATTTCCGCACGCCTTGAGCAAACGGATTTTCCAGTTGAACCGCACATAAGCTACGTCATGACAGCTTCAATGAAAACGGTTGTATGCTGAGCCAGATCGATTTCAACCACATCCAGAGAATAACGCGTACTTCCGCGTGCCACCCTGATTACAGGTCTGCCGGGTAATCCCCGATGTTGACGCACAATGACTCCAGTCTCTTTGGTGGACAGTCGTACCGCTGTACCATTGGGATACACGGATACACTCTTGTTGAACTCAATCAGAATGTCCCGATCGAGCTTTGTACCAGACAACGCCATCATCTCTTCACAGGCCTCATGTGGCATCAAACTGTCCTTGGATAAACCATTAATGAGATTATCATAGATATTAGCCACACTAACGATTCTCGCAAACAGATGAATGTCACTCCCTTTGATTCCCCTCGGCATGCCTGTACCATCTACATGCTCATGATGTTGCAGGGCCGTATGGGCGACCAACAGACTGAACTCCCGTTTGTTCTTAATCACTTCAAATCCACGCCATGTATGGTGCAGCGAAGAATTTGCAGCAGAGCCACTGCCAGGAGGTTCCCCCACTTTGCCAATATCATGCAATAATGCCCCCACAGCAAGGTCCTTCAGTTGATTATAATTGAGTCCCATATTCAGTCCGATGACCGAAGACAACAAACATACATTCATCGCATGAACATACTGTGCATTGTCTTTGGTACGAATATCGGTGAGCTGCACAAGCATTTCACGCCCGTTCAGTACATCATTCAGCAACTTCTCTATACTGAGGGCAACCTTTCTCGGACTCCAGTCTTTCCCGGATCGAATGGATTCGAGTGTGACACTCATTTCGTTAATTATTGCCCGTTTCGTGGTTTCATCCAGAATGTCTTCTGCATCCACATCTTTATACGCTTCATCCTGGATGTATAACATGGTCACGCCAATACGCTTCAGCGTATTGACCATGTATACGGTGAGCTGGACTCCGGCAGACAGCAATACCGTGCCGTTACTGGAATATACCGTCTTGCCCAGAAGCTCCCCCGCTTCCACGCTCTCCACGTTTACATACTTCATGAACGTCCCCCGCTCTTACGATAGCTGCTCCAATGCGAGCAATTGCTCCTTGGTTTGCAGACCGCCTACATAACCCACCAGGGTACCGTCTTTACCACTGATACGGTGACAGGGAATAATAATCGGAATCGGATTCTTGCTAATGGCGTCCAGAACTGCACGAACAGCCTTGGGTCTGCCGATGATTTCCGCAACCTGTTGGTGTGATGAGGCCTCTCCATAAGATATATCGGACAGTACTTGCCATACTTGTAGCTGGAATGGTGTTCCAAGCCGATCAAGCTGCAAGTCGAACGTTTTTCTCTCCCCTGCAAAATACTCCTTTAACTGCTTTGCAGCTTCGCTGAGCTTCTCTTCATTCTTCTCATATCGATACTCGCCAATCCAGATGCGGGCCCATTGTTGCAGATGAGCTTCCCGTACGTGAAAGGCGCCAAAATCAATATGACACAGCCCTTCATCCGTCGCGCATAACGTAAGAGTACCAATCGGTGTCAGTACCTCATCGTAGTATACGGGCTTGCCATGAAGACCCGTAACGGCTGAAGGTTTCCACGCTGCGGCTTCCGGTTTGTCAGGCTGTGCAGACTGCTCACTACCCGGTTCAATCCCAGCTTCCATTTTCAAATCCTGTTGTAACGCACGTAAAGCATTGTTCTCGTTGTTCTGTTCCTCTGGCTGCTTTTCACTCACTTGCCCAGCCTGTGGCTGTTTGGGTAAGGTCTCGGACGAACTCAGTCGCTCCTCGGCCTTCTGCAGCATGCTTAGTACGTTCCCATCTTGTTCGTTAGCGGCAGCTTCCCCAATTGCTCTCATGGCGTCTTCTCCTCCAATTCTGCTTAACGCCCAGGCTGCGGTTCCCCGCAACTCGGGGCGCGGATCACGTTTTAATACTTCTGTAAGTTTGGGTACAGCACTTTTGTCTTTGAAATTGCCCAGGGCAATAACGGCGTTGCGTTGAATCGGCTTCTTGCCCCGCCAAGCGGCGGAACTCTGACCGAAACGTTCCTTGAATTCCCGGTTACCAATGTCCAGTAGTGGTAGCAACAACGGCTTCACAATCTCCGGATCAGGGTGAAATTCGGGATGGTGATCCCAGTTCTTGCCCCGGTTCTTCGGACATACGATCTGACACGTGTCACAACCGTACAGACGGTTGCCTATTTTCAGCATAAATTCTTCATCCACGAACCCTTTCGTCTGGGTTACAAAAGAAATACAACGCTGTGAATTCAACTGCCCCGGCCCCACCAATGCTCCTGTAGGACAGGCATCGATACATTTTGTACATTCACCGCAGTCTTCGGTCACAGGTGTGTCTGGTTGAAAAGGAATATTCGTTACCAGTTCTCCGAGAAAAATCCATGAACCAAATTTGGGTGATATAATGGCACAGTTTTTGGCACTAAAACCAATCCCCGCACGCTGGGACACCGCACGATCCACCAATGCTCCAGTGTCTACCATGCTTTCGATCATGGCTTCAGGTACGCGTTCCTTTATAAAATTGACCAACTTGTCCATCGCTGCACGCAGGACCTGATGATAATCCTGACCCCAAGCCGAACGGGCAAAAATGCCTCGATACGCACCAGGCTCCGATTTCGGCGGATTCACCATTTTGGATGGGTATGCCACGGCTATTGCAATGAGTGAAGCAGGCTCGCCATCTTTTAAGGCGGGGTGCACCCTTTTTTCAATATCCGGCTCTTCAAAACCTGAAGCATACCCTTTATCCCGCGACTGCTCCAGCAGCGACTTCAGGGAAACAAAGGGATCAGCCGAAGCAAATCCGATATCATCAATGCCCAGTCCGGGGCCAGCTGCCTTGATCTCCTGTTTTAACTTCTCCCATATGGAGGCATCCTGTGCTGCCCCGGTCTGTACGCTCGTCATTTCTCTTCCCTCTCTTCTTCCGACACTTATTCCGTAAATAGTGAACGCCCGCCTCACGGTAAGAGGACAGGCGTTAATTTCTATATATGCCTTACATATTTGAATTCAAACGGAACGAGTCTATATGGTTTAACGCAAAATGCAGTCTGAAGTTGTTGTCCTGTAAGAATTTTACAATTTCTTCAATTCAGAAAACGGCCAGAAAATAAATTCAGCCTTGCCTACAATCTGGTCGGATGTAATACTGCCAAACACTCGGCTGTCCTTACTTTTGCCTTCATGACGATTATCCCCCATCACGAAGAAATGATCCGGCTCCAGTGTGATTGGGCCAAAATCAGGGTCCTGCACCTCAATATCGGTGTACGTTTCCGCTTGTTGCTCACCGTTCACATATAGATGGTGATCCCTAACTTCAATTGTATCTCCCGGAAGTCCAACGATCCGTTTCACCAGAAAATCCTTCTTCTCCAAGCCTTCGCTTGGATCACGAAGTACGATCACATCTGATCGGGAAGGAGTACCCAGATGGTATACGATTTTGTTGACGAAAAGGCGATCTCGCTCAACCAGTGTCGGCTGCATGGACTGTCCCTTGACCATTGACAGATTAAACACAAACAGGTTCAGCAGCATCATGATTACAAAAGCAACAACAATCGTTTTGACCCAGTCCCACAGCTCGACAACCCAGGATTTTCCCGGTTGTTCAGGCTTTGGCGGTTCATTATGTTCCTCGGAAGTCACATGTTCCATTGAATGATTATTGGAATTCAAAGGGACACCTCATTTATTAAATAGTTGAATTAAACTTGTAACATGGTAACCATACTCCCTTTCAGTCTACTCCATTTGGGAGAGTGAAACAATTGGTTATGAGCACCAGTACCTTCGTTATCGTGAATACAGCCGGGATAACCGCGTTAATTTAAATAGAATTCGGAGACTCCGAAGTATGTTAGAGAATGAGAAAACCAGAGGAATATTACGTAAAGAACGCTCATACAAATAGAAAGGCACATCCCTCACGTTTTTTACACGTTAAAGAGATATGCCTAATATGAAATGAAAATCTTTTTTTATTTCTTTTTAAACATGCAAACTAAGCTTTGGACAAAATACTAAGAGTCTGGAAAGCGCTCATAATCTGATTCGCACCGTAACCCATTGCTTCATATAGAGGCATGGCTACTTTGTTGTGCTCATCACCCGCCACCCATACTTGGCTGACTTTACGCTGCTGGAACCGCTGTTCCATAGCCTCGACAAGTGTTTTGCCGACTCCACGGCGACGATAGTCTGGATGTACCGCAATACGGTAGATACAACCCTGGTTGTGATCAATCGTACCGATCAAAGCGCCTACGAGGTCTCCCTCTTCTTCCGCAACCATGATCAGGTCAGAATCCCATGACAATTGACGGGCAAACGGGCCCATCGTGTTCTCATAACACTCTTCCGATAGTGCAACCTGGAGAAGCTCCGTCATCTGGCTTGCATCACTCAACTGAAAGGAACGAACGTGCATGTCTTAAATCTCCCTTTTCGTTAGCTTAGATGAGGTTTTTTACAAAAAGGGAATCCCTTTTTACCAAAAACCCAATGTTCATATAATGACAAAAAACGAGAAAATACCGCTTCTTCGTCAATTAAACCATACTTTTCTCCATAAAACACGCATTTTCTTTTGAAAGCGCTTAATTGTAACCGTTTACATACGAATATTAAACTTTACCTCTATTTAAACGCCTGAAAACACATAAATATATTCATAAAGGGTAAAATATGTTTGTTATCTCTGGCCCATCATTAGATCAACGCCTCGGGGGACTTAATAAACAAAAATGTTGCTTAATTAGCCCGAATGCGGTTTAATATTAGTGGCAAGGGTATTATTACATATGTACCTGTTTTCAAAAAAACTAAAATCTCAGGAGGTATTTCATTATGACTTTTCAATTACCAGCACTTCCTTACGCTAACGACGCACTGGAACCACATATCGATGCAAAAACGATGGAAATCCACCACGATCGCCATCACAATACTTATGTAACCAACTTGAACGCAGCTCTGGAAAGCGCTCCTGAACTGCAAGAAAAAAGTTTGGAAGATCTGATCGCTAACCTTGACAGCGTACCAGAAGGCATCCGCACAGCGGTTCGCAACAATGGTGGTGGACATGCTAACCACAGCTTGTTCTGGGAAATCATCGGACCTAACGGCGGCGGCGCTCCTACAGGCGATATCGCAGCAGCTATCGATAGCGAACTGGGTGGCTTTGATAAATTCAAAGAAGATTTCGCTAAAGCAGCTACAACTCGTTTCGGTTCCGGCTGGGCTTGGCTCGTAGTTGGCAAAGATGGCAAATTGTCCATCACTAGCACACCTAACCAAGACAGCCCTCTCTTCGAAGGTCTGACTCCGGTTCTGGGTCTGGATGTATGGGAGCACGCTTACTACCTGAACTACCAAAACAAACGTCCTGACTACATCGCCGCTTTCTGGAATGTAATCAACTGGGATGAAGTGAACAAACGTTACGCTTCTGCAAAATAAGACTGTTTTAGTATGCAACAGTTAACATAAAAGAGAGCCTGATTCGGTCGTCGTGACCGTGATCAGGCTCTCTTTTTGCTATCGCTATAGTTAATGGGTGTTTTGTTTCTAACGAACCCAGGACCCGCTATTGCTCCATATTTCATCGTATCGCGAACCTAACAAATCTCAGAGTAGCTATTTCCCCAAATACGAGCTTTGATGCGCACTTTTGGGTTGATTTGGCTAAGATAACGTCACTCAGGTTCGTTAGAATTTATAATTGTGGTATATCCACATAATAAGACCTCTGGGGTTCGTTAGCTTCCCCATTTAATCCTTCACTTGATCATACGCACCGGCAAAATAACTGCTGATCAGCTTCAGAAATATGTTAGGGAATGCCATCTTGTCCATGTCTTCCGGTCCGATCCAGCGGTAGGTCAAGCCATCGCCTTTACCAGTCAGTGTCGGAGTGCTCAGCGCTAGGTCACTAACATCAGATGGTGCCAACATCTCTCCCTCGTTAAGCGATGTTGCGATGTTCTGCGCCTTAGGCATGCCTGGCTCCGATGAATGCGTTATGTCTGACTCAGGTGACACAGCTGATAATGAGGCTGTGCCCTCCCTTGTTGCCGCCTGTGCATCGTAGGCGGCTCTGGCTTCCGCTGCGATTAGCGGAAGCTCACTGCTCTGGTCCTGCTCGGTACACTTGTACACCTGCAGGCTCCAGACAATATGGCTGAACACATGCTCCGCATGGGTAGCCAGCCCTTCCGGGCGGGCAGCGAAGCCTTCCGCCCATAGACTGCCGGCCAGCAATGCCATGGCCGGCTCATCCGCCAGCGGCGCCGCCTTCTTGCTTGCTGCGGCGGGCGCCGCGAGCACATGCGGTAGCTCCCACATGCGGGCCAATAGGCCCGTGTCTGGGCGCTGGCGCACAAGCACTTGGCCGCGATGATCACCGCGGCCCTCCACAATCGCGACCAGCCGCTGCTCAGGGCGCGGCGGCTTCGCCTTGGTCTTGACCGGCAGTGTAAGCTCTCTTCCGGCAATACGGCCGGAACATTGCTCCATGACCGGGCAAGTCAGGCAGTGCGGCGCTTTGGGTGTACATACCAGCGCGCCAAGCTCCATCAGCGCCTGATTGAAATCACGCGCCCGCCCTTCCGGAATGAGCTCTCCTGCGAGCTCTTCCATCAACACCCGGGTGCTGCCCTTCATAATGTCCTCATCGATGAGGAAGTATCGGGACAGTACCCGCATGACATTGCCATCTACCGCAGGTTGCGGCTGGTTGAAGGCAATGCTGAGAATGGCCCCGGCCGTGTAGGGGCCAACCCCTTTTAATGCAAAGACAGCAGGCTTGTCCTGCGGCATCTCGCCTCCGTGCAGCTCCATGACTTGTCTCGCGGCTGCCTGAAGATTACGTGCACGGGAGTAATAACCGAGTCCCTCCCAATTTTTCAACACATCCTCTTCGGGTGCTTCCGCCAACGCCTGTACGGTCGGGAAATTCCCGATAAAACGATTGAAATACGGAATTACCGTATCCACCCGAGTCTGCTGAAGCATAATCTCCGATACCCATGTAAAATACGGATTGTTGTGGCGCCGCCACGGCAAATCCCGTCGGTTGATCATATACCAGTCCAGCAAATTCACGCTGAAATGTTGTTTCTGTTCCTGTAAACCCATATTTCCGTCCTCTCCTATTACCAAGCTAACTACTTTTCCATCTGCTCCACGATCGCAAAGGCCGCTGCCAATTCCGTCTGATGTGTAATGCTCAAATGAATGTCATATTGCTTATCATATGGCAACTGCAGACGTTCCCAGGCTTGACTGGACAACGAGGCCACTGGACGTCCTGTCCCATCAGGCAGCACTTCAATGTCAGTGAAGCCCATTATGCCACCAATACCGCAGCCAAATGCCTTGGACACCGCTTCTTTCGCTGCAAATCGACCGGATACAAACTCCGTCATCCGCTTCCCTCGACGAACTGCGATCTCCCGCTCTGCTGACGTTAAAATTCGTTTTATGAAAGCTTCCGCATGGCGACCGGACAGCAGCTTCCGCATACGTCCAATCTCCAGCACATCATTGCCTATGCCATATATCATCAACGCTTCACCCGCTTAATCTTTTATACTGTAAGAGGTTGTTCAAAAGTTCCACCTTCTTGGTACTGAAAACCGCTCTTTTTGAACATGCATTGTAAAAGATCTCCATTCAATCACATGATCCGTAACTCTCCGAACACGTATTCTATTGTAGCAGGAGGGGCGATCAGAAGCGAGTACCTATCCGCATTACCATATATGCTAAAATATGAATCAGGAATCGTCTGAAATTCTTAGGAGGTCTGAATAATGCCCATAACTTTTGAATTGCCCACTGACGTAGATGCGATCATTCGCGGAGACTTTTTCCCTGCACAACAACCCGCTCAAGGTGTCATCATTCTGGCTCACGGATACAAAGGCTTCAAAGACTGGGGTATGTTCCCCTACGCAGCTGCACAGCTAAGCCAGACGCATCATGTGCTGACCTTTAATTTCTCTCACAACGGTATCGGCGAATATCTGGAGCAATTCTCTGAACTTGAAAAGTTCGCAGTGAATACCTACAGCCGGGAGCTTTCCGATCTGGCCCTGGTACTGGAATATGTGGCTACACAACCTGAACTCACTGGACTTCCTGTATACCTGGTTGGCCATAGCCGCGGTGCAGGCGTGAGTCTCGTCTATGCACTGGATCACCCCGAGCAGGTGGCAGGTGTCATCTCCTGGAATGGCGTAACCAATCTGGATCTCTTTACAGCGGAGCAAAAAGAAGAAATGCGTACGCATGGCCGCAGCCATGTCGTTAACGGACGAACAGGCCAGCAGATGCCACTGGACGTAGCTATTCTGGAAGACCTGGACAAGCATAGCGAACGTTACGCTATCATTGACCGCTTGGCTTCTTCACCTGTGCGAGTCGCACTCATTCAGGGAACAGAAGATCCCCAACGTCTGCGGGACGGTTCTGCCGCACTTGTGCAAGCACGCCCTGATATCCCGTGGCACCAGATTAATGAGGGAAACCACACCTTCAACACCGTTCACCCATTTAAAGAAACCACTCCGCAACTGGAGCAAGCCATCACCCAAACCCTGCAACAGATCAAAGACTGGAATAGCTAACACATCTTTATATAGTAGTCACCTGGATTTTTGCGGTTTCTCGTTCCACATAACAAAAAGAGTCACTGCGTGAGCAGTGACTCTTTTTGCATTCCCTAAGAGGGACGGTATTTCAATGTTGGTGTTAACAGCCTATAACGATCATGTTCATCCACCCGTATTAGATACCAGGAATGGCATTACGTTTGTGATGTGTGCGCGTATAGAACGCTTCGAGGCGCTCTTGTGCAGCCGGATCGATCTGTTTGCCTTCGAGATAGTCGCTGTTCGCTTCATACGAAATTCCCAGTTCATCTTCGTCCGTCTGACCTTCCCATAGTCCTGCAGATGGTGCCTTGTCCAAAATAGCTTGTGGCACGTTCAGATATGCTGCCAGCTGGCGCACCTGACGTTTGTTCAGGGTGCTTAGTGGCGTGATATCCACAGCGCCATCGCCCCATTTGGTATAGAAGCCTGTGATGGCTTCGGATGCATGATCCGTACCTACAACGAGCAGGTTCTCTTCAAACGAAAGCGCATATTGCATAACCATACGAGTTCTCGCCTTAACATTACCTTTGCCTTGGTGAGTCATATGGCGTGGGCTGCCCAAGGATTTGAAACCTTGCTCCACTTCCAGCGCAATCTCGTTCACTGCATCTTCGATATTGGTTTCCACGACATGCTTCAGATCGTATGCTTTGGCTACAGCGTAGCTGTGATCGATATCGGATTGTTCACCATAAGGTTGGAACACACCAAGCGTTTTGTACTCTTGGTTGTTCTCTTGCGTAAGCTCGTCCGTTGCTTTTTTGCACAACGCCGCAGCCACTGCACTGTCGATACCGCCGCTGATCGCAATCAGCAAACCCTTGGCACCCGCATTTTTCACATACGTCTTCAGAAAATCAACACGCTTGCGTACTTCCTCTTCCTCATTAATGCTTGGTTTAACCTTCAATTCAGCGATGATCTGTTGTTGCAAACTCATCGTTCACACACCCCGTTTCTAAATGAATGAAATTTGATGTCCAGCTTGAAAGGTCCGAATGGTTCAATAACCTTATCTATCCAAAATGAAACGCCCCGGCATCGGTGATCCGAAGGGCGGGGCGTTCTATTGGAGCGAATTAACGGCAGTAACGGTCAAATGCACTTTTGAGATCAGCCGCAATATCCTCTGCAGAACGGTCTTCCACTTGATGACGCTCGATAAAGTGAACGAGTTCTCCGTCTTTCATCAGAGCGATGGACGGTGAAGATGGAGGATACGGTGCAAAGAATTCACGTGCTTTTGCAGTGGCTTCTTTGTCCTGACCAGCAAATACAGTGTACAGGTGATCCGGTGTAATATCGTGCTGAAGTGCTTGGGACACACCTGGGCGACATTGACCCGCGGCACATCCGCAGACAGAGTTAATGACAACCAGCGTTGTTCCTTTTGCATCCGGAAGACTTGCTTCCACTTCTTCAGGAGTACGCAACTCCTGGATTCCCAGACGAGTTAAATCATCCCGCATCGGTTGAACCATATCTTTCATGTATTGATCAAATGACATCGACATTCGGTTTCACTCCTTATAAATGGTTGTTCTATGATCTCGATCGAATTAAAGGCCAATAAACTCTCCAAAACAACGTTACATTCATATCGAACATTATGGATGTAATGATGTGCTATTCCTATTATACATCCATAAGCAATGAAAGCAAGATTCAGAAACCGCCTGCGGAAAGGCTTCTTCCATAATATTATGTCTCAATGTCTGGCAAAATATGCTGAATGACTAACGTTCAAATGCCACTTTGAAGGTCGTGCCCTGGCCTTCCTCCGATTCCACAGTAATGGTTCCGTTATGTCGTTCCACAATACTCAGGCACATGGACAATCCAAGTCCGGTCCCCTTGGCTTTTGTCGTATAGAAAGGTTCAAACAGCTTTTCCTTCTTCACCCTGGGTAGACCAGGCCCTGTGTCTCGTACACACAGTTCGACCTTATCATCCACTATCCGCGTCTCCAGCGTAAGCACGCCCTTCTCATTCATGGCTTCCATCCCGTTACGAGCCAGGTTCAACACCACCTGTTTGATTTCCTTAGAATTGAGATGCAGCTTCGGCACATTATGGGCCAACATGAGTTCTATACTCTGACCACGCAGGTTCGCATCCGCCCATAACAACGGACTGAGTTCATGTATGATATCGTGAAGCTGGGATTCTTCTTTCTCGGCAATACGATTCTGAGCCAAAGACAAGAAATCATTAATGATACTGTTGGCCCGGTCCAGCTCTTCCAGAACGATCCGGTAATAGTGATCGAGGGAATCAGGACTCTTTTCCTGCATAAGTTGAAGAAAACCCCGCACAACCGCCATTGGATTACGCACTTCATGCGTAATGCTTGCAGCCATCTGCCCCACCAGACTGAGACGATCCACATTATCCAGTTCACTTCGCAACATCTCAAGCTCCGTGATATCCTGAATGATCAGCATGGCTCCTGTAACTTCTCTCGCAGATTCTGTTGAAAAGGCATAAATCGGTACGGTTCGGGACTGAAATACGTGTGCACCGTAACGAACGGTCAACCCACTAATCTCACCATGAAGGACGGCTCTGCGAATGCTTTTATCCATCTTATCCGCCTGACCTTGTTCAACAAATTGACTGGCAGGCTGTCCAATGAGATCAGGTGTGGAGGTACAAGGTAGCTGCTCCCTTGCGGTATGCTCCATCATCTCATTGACAAACATCACTGTACCTTGTTTATCTACAGTGGCAATGGAGAGAGGCACTGCGTTCAGAATCTGATGAAGTTTCTCCGTTTCGGCTATGTATCGATGGTGGACTTCCGAGAGATGCTGCTCCAGCCCGCGATAGTGCTTCATCCGTTCCAGCCATAGCAGACTCAGACTGCCCGCAACAATGGCTCCAGCGGTATACCCAAGTGCTGTAAGTATCATGTAGGTCGCAGAGTACGTGGATTCATTCTGGAGGGATGCGATCCATAACAGACTCGTTACAACCAGTTCCATTGTAATCAGGATGATGAGGATCGCCATTTTGCGTGAAGGTGTATTATGCTTGAATCGTTTGGCAGACAACCATACAATAGGATAGAGAAGAATACCCGTATGAAGGAGAAATCCGTACAGCTCATAGGGATGCGCAAAAAGAAAATAGAAGAGAATATGTAGAATGGACAGCGTTACGCCTATAGCGGACTTACAATACAAAATAACAAGTATCACAGGTACGATGCTTAATGATATGGGTACGGCCACCGGGCTTGCATAGAGCGCAAACAGCAGACACAATAACATGCTCAGGGCACTTGTCACAGCAAAACTGGTATGAACGGTTCCGTCATGTTCCATTCTGGCAATAACCCGCTTGGAGAGTACCAGACGGAATAAGGGAATCAGAAATACCGCCGACCCTGCCAGCAGTACTTGTAAAAGCATGTCCTTTAACGCAACCACAATGCCATCTCCTCCTCTGCCTGCACATTCCCTCATGTATTTCTGATTAAAACATAGGCGACAGTATATTACAATATATCCCTTAAGACTGCACAATAGAACTGCTCATAACTCCATTATATTTCAGAAAAAGCCAGGAGTAGACACATTTTACGTAAAACAGACAAAATCAATGAAAAAAGAGGGTAATAACATATGTATGATGTCATTGTAATTGGTGGTGGATCTGCGGGCCTGATGGCTTGCGTTGCTGCTGCCGAGCATGGAGCCTCCGTGCTTCTGCTGGATAAAGGAGATCAACTGGGTCGTAAACTCGGCATCTCTGGCGGAGGTCGATGCAATGTAACCAATGCCAAGGAAACGGATGAACTCATCCGACATATTCCCGGTAATGGACGCTTTTTATATAGTTCGTTTCAGAATCTGGACAACCAGGGAATCATGCGTTTCTTCGAGAATCTCGGAATTGCCCTGAAAGAAGAAGACAACGGCAGAATGTTCCCTGTAACCGATAAAGCGAAAACAGTTGTGGATGCGCTGGTAGGCAAGATTGTCTCCCTCGGCGTTGAGATTCGCACCAAAGAACCGGTCAAGGAAATTATTCAGAACGGTCAACAGGTACAGGGTGTTAAATTGATATCCGGTAAAACCATTCTTGGGCGCTCTGTCATCATTGCTACCGGCGGCAAGTCCGTACCCCAAACCGGATCTACCGGAGATGGTTATCCTTGGGCTGAGGCTGCGGGCCACACCATTACAGAATTATATCCAACCGAAGTGCCCATTGTGTCTGGGGAGAGTTGGATTCAGTCCAAAGAACTGCAAGGTTTGTCTTTGAGGGATATCGCTCTATCCGTAGTGGATGCCAAAGGAAAAACAGTCATCTCTCATCGCGGGGATATGATCTTCACGCATTTTGGAGTGTCTGGACCGGTTGCACTGCGCTGCAGCCAATTTATCCGCAAGGTACAGATGAAGACTGGAAACCCACAGGTCATTATGAGCATTGATCTGTTCCCGGAGCTGTCCCCAGGTGCATTGGAAGCACAGGTGCAACAGGTATTGGAACAAGAATCCCGCAAGGCTGTCAAAAACATTTTAAAAACATGGGTTCCTGAACGTATGATTCCCTTAATGATGAAACGGGCAGAGATCAGCGATGACCTTACGTTCCACCATTTTCCCAAAGGTATGTTAAGCAACTTGTGTGGGCTAATGAAGGCTTTTACCTTCCGTGCAGACGGAACAAGATCGCTCAAAGAAGCCTTTGTTACTGGGGGAGGAATCCACTTAAAGGAGATATACCCAAAAACAATGGAATCCAAGCTGCTGCCTGGACTATTCTTTTGCGGTGAAGTTTTGGATATTCACGGCTACACTGGAGGGTATAATATCACCGCTGCATTCTCCACAGGATATACGGCTGGTATGCATGCAGCTGAATATAAACACGCTAAACTATAATAGAGGTTGTTCAAAAAGTCCGCTTTTGATTACGAATCATGCCTAATGGCATCATCAGCGATGAATTGCTTCAGATGCCAAAACCCCCGATATCCACATCTGTGGAAGATCGGGGGTTTTGGGCATTGTTCCATTTTAGAAAAATTGGCTCGAACTGCTCTTAGCTTGTGATGCTTCTATGCTTTCACACTGCCTGAAAATCCATCAGCCGAATCATCGTATGTCGGGTCATCGCTATAGTTATGTCTGCCTTGCTCCGTCTGGCTTCCCTGGTTTCCGTTTGCATAACCCTCATTCCAGTCTTCATTCACGAGATGAGCCGGAATTGATATATTCTGAAACTGATCCAGCTCTTCCGTCTGTGAGGCAAATACGGCACTGCCTCCATGAGATTGTACAATCTCTACGGCAGACTGAGGATCTTGGCGATCTGTAGGGATGTACAATTCCAGCGGGCCGGACTGATATGGCTTATATCCCAATTCCTCCAAGGTTGCCCTTGCGGCATTCAACGCTGAATCGTCTGAAAAGTGCACCTGTAGTTCGCTATTATCCATCATCGTCTCTTCCTCCTTGCTACAGCTAATCTCTCATCATCCATGGATGAGATTCTTCTTCTATAGCATGGTCAGTTATAGCGCACGATATGCTCCGAATTAGAAAGGAATTCCTTTAGCCACGGGTAAGCCGAACCCACCCGGCAATAGATAACACACAAAGTCCGAAGGCCACCGCACCTGCAGCTGTCAGAATACCGACGATCCAGCCGAGCCAGGCCAATCCCAGCGTGAATCCCATAAGAATACCAATCGGGATGAACAACATCCGAACCATCATTGAACCCGCAAGATGCAGCGCCTCCGAATCATACGTTATGAGCTGAGCATAGTCCGAGGTTGCAAAAACATCCCAGGAACGATAAAACATCACCGTCAACATGATGATTAATAACGCACACACAATGACATTGACCGGAAAAGGTGGCAAGGCAACTGCTGCGATGGATAGTCCGCCAAGCTGCAGATACAATTTCATCGTGGCCGAGTTCCTGAAAAATGCCTTGAACGCAATCTCCGCTGTCCGATTCGCGATGGAACGATTGCGTAACAGTTTACGCGGTTTGCGGAAGATGATGGACCGTGTTCGTGGGGCTTTCGGCTTGCTCACCGCCCGGCTTAACATTAGAGCTGTAAGCTGCAGCCTGCTCCGCAGATCCTCCCGCACATCCCCTTCAAACGTTCCCTTCATCAATAGCCTCATCTGTCCAACTGTAATTAGAAGAAGCATGATAATTACGATTCCAAAACTGATTTTCCACGTCTGTCCATACATCCGTGATGTCGCATGAATGGTCATGTAACCTATGCCAACGACGAGAGGGATCATCTGAATCCAACGCCGCCATCCTGTATGTCGAACCTTCGTCATATGTAATGTTATGGCTTGGAATGAAGCTACTGCACCAAACCAGACAGCCATAAGTGCAATCTGGAGATTCGACATCTCATAGACACGGGACCACAGGGGTGCGGTCAGCGCTGTAATCAGGATCATTTTGCCCAGATGTTGCAGGCAGGACCGGTAGAGCCCTTGCCTCATTAACGTGCGCATCCACAACGGCCTTGATTTCAGAAACAATACATCCGCTTCCTCCACAAATATCAACACACCACCGGTAAGCATAACGACGTCAATCAGCCCAGTCAGTACGGGGAGCGGTAATCCTGTCGCCCATGCAGGCAGCGGTTTGGTCCACAGACTCGTGTACCATCCAATTAGATAGAGCAGACCCGGAACAAGCAGGTATACCCACACTGTCCAATCCACGACGAGTCTGAGATTTTTCATCTGTTCCCTGAAGTGCTCTTTGCGTCTTCGTCTGTATAAACGAAGTGGGGTATAACGCTGGGAAGTTTCCATTCTCTCTCACCCTCTCTCTATCTAAGACGTCAGTACATCGAAACAGTCAAACAAAGAGGCTTCCGGCAATCCTGCTGCTTCACGGATCTCATCCAATGTTCCCTCGGCAGCAGATCTGCCCGAAGCAATCAGAATAAACCGGTCGCAGATTCGTTCAGCGGTATCCAGCACATGCGTAGACATGAGCACACCCGCGCCGCGACGGCGTTCATCATCAAGTAATTTTAGAAAATCCTTGGTTGCACGAGGGTCCAACCCGATGAACGGCTCGTCCACAATATAGATATCCGGTGAAGACAGAAATCCGATCATCAACATCATTTTCTGCCGCATGCCCTTTGAGAAACTGGCTGGAAGATCATTTCGAACATGGTCCATCCCGAAACGAATCAACAGTTCCTCCGCTCTGGCAACAAAAGCTTCTTCCTCCATTTCATATGCCGCTGCCGCCAGATCAAGATGTTCCCATAGCGTCATATATTCATAAAAAACCGGTTGCTCCGGGATATAGGCATAACGACCATCTCCTCCAATCGTCACTTCATAGTTCGCATGTTCCAGAAGACCAAGAAGCGTTTTGATCGTCGTACTTTTGCCCGCACCATTGGGTCCGATAATACCTACCAATTCTCCTCGCGCCACACTCATTCGAATATTGCGTATGGTCGATTGTCCCGGCTCGTATCCTGCCTCGGTAATATGTACGTCCAATATGGACTCTTGTACTTCCTTGCTTTTATATTCCATTCCCATATTATTCACTCCCTGTTCTGATCAGGTGTTTAACTCGTTCTTTATGTTTTATTGTAATCTATATCCGTTGAACTAAAGACCAGTTACACTGCACACTGCGATGACAGAACAACCTTCCGATCGCTGTTATCCCCCGATTTTTTGAATCAATTTGACAAGGTGAAAATCGGGGGATAAAGGCGAAGAATATGCTTCCGAAGTAGCTTTCTTGCAGAAAGCTTTTAGCTCCGCTTCTTCTGGTTCTTTCTGCCCTCTACGTTCTCGTGTAAATTTCCGCAATAAAATAAAGCAATAAATCATAGTAAAGTATGACTTATTGCTTACTATTATATTTCATTTTCAGTAACACAGTATGTACGAATAATCGAGACCAGTTCTTCAAATGTGTACTTGTGGTTCACCGTATCGACAGTAAAGTCCTCAGCAAAAGTTTGATCCATTTTAAGATACACATTGTTATAACGCAGGAAGATTACCAGTGCGGTAAAAGCCGTTCTTTTATTGGCATTATGAAAAGGATGATTTTGGCTTTGGCCCAAAGATTGAAAAATTGCAGCAGATTTTTCATATACAGATGGGTAGGCTTCGTTACCAAAAGCTGATGATTGCGCTCTTATAATCGCGGATTCAAGCAGACCAGAATCTTTAACTCCAATCTGCTCTCCAGGACTGTAACGCTTAATCATAGCGACATTGATCGCAATAACCTCTTGTATGCTCAAATACCGGGTCATGCTCATCTATCCTTGAGACCTTTCAAAGTTTGATCGTATTCACCTATCACATCAGCTAATGTATCCATAAAATCACTACTGATTCCGTTAGGCAAATTGACTTTTGTAGACTTCTTAATAATAATTTCCCCGTTAGACTGATTTACCTCAATTTGAACCATGTCACCTTGTTCAAGACCAATTTGTTTGAAGGCATCCGTCATGGTTAATCCAAGACTATTACCAAATTTCGTTACTTTTCGTTCCATTTCACTCACCCTATTCATTCATTTCCCTCCTTAGTTATACTATTCAACTGTTATAACAATTATACTGAAATCCTTGTCCATTTGCATATTATTTCGAATTTTGAAAAGCATAAAAAAGAAGCAGGGTTCCGGAGCCCCTGCTTCTTCATATTACAGTGAAAATCTCATATTACCGATTTGTCTCCACCACAGATGTAGTTTCACTCTCTGCATCCGCATCCACGTTCAGACCCAGATCCAAGCTTCCACGGCTTTCATTCGTAAAGTTACTGCTCGTGTTGCGATCGCTGTCTTTCACGCTGTTAGTGCGATCAGATTGAGCCGTCGTTGCACTCTCGCCTTCGGCTTTCGCGTTCAGACCCAGATCCAAGCTTCCATGACTTTCATTAGCAAAGTTACTGCCCGTGTTACGCTCACGGTCGTTCAAGCTTTTGTTGCGTTCAGTTTGAGTCATTGTTGCACTCTCACCTTCTGCTTTCGCGTTCAGACCCAGATCCAAGCTTCCACGACTTTCATTCGTGAAGTTACTGCTCGTGGTACGATCGCTGT
>NZ_JACYVQ010000015.1:0-145598 GCF_014842675.1 Paenibacillus sp. CFBP 13594 | reverse complement strand
TTCTCTTCAGCAACTTTTATATCTTATCACATCCGAACCAACTTTGCAAGCTCTTTTTTAAGTTTCTTTCGAAGCTTATTTCATTCGCTTGCCGCACCGTGTAAACCGTGTTTTCTTGGCCGGAATTAGAATATACCATGTACAGTTATTGAATGCAAGTCTTTTTTTGAGTAATTATATATCTTTCTATAATCTTTCTGTTTTTTTCTACATTTCCACATTTATCTCACGTAAAAGGCCTCTCTATAAAAGAAAGACCCTCTCATCAAGTTCCTTTAATATCTATTGTTATCCGATAACCTCTTGGATGTGAAGCTGCCGTTGCTGCATAAGATTAACGATGTTTCCTTCTACTGACACCATAGGCCGTGTAGGATGATCTCGATCAGAGAATACGATCTCTCCAATTTGGTTATTGCTGAGTTTCACTCGGATGCCATTATGGATCTGGGTCGACCGTTGAACAAATACACTTACGATTGCAGGGTCCAGTTTCCCAAATGCCTCACTTTGGATCTGTTCTAGGACTAGGTATGGTGATTGTGCCTTGCGGTAGATCTTCTCCAGCGTCATGGCGTGGAAAATATCAGCGATAGCTACAATCTTGGCATAAATATGAATCTGCGTCCCACTAAGCTGCAACGGGTAGCCTGATCCATCCACTTTTTCATGATGCTGCAAAGCTGCAAGTCTGGCTCCCTCATTAATGGCCTTTGCCTGTTTAAGGATCTGATAGCCATACTTCGTATGCTGACGAATCTCTTCCTGCTCTGTAGCCGTCAACGTGGATGGTTTATGGAGTATCTGCGGATCTACCTTGTTGTTACCAATATCATGGAACAAGCCTGCAAAAGCCACTTGCATCCAATCCTTGGAGGGGAGATCGATCCATTGAGCCAGTTGATAGGATGTGATCGCACTCAGTACGGCATGGTGATATACATAATCATGTTCTTGCATTACTCGTGGACTGAAGGTAAGCACATTATATTGTTTGAGATGTGCAAACACTGCCTCCAACTGTGTACGTAACTCATAGACCGGTAATTCAGCCGCCAGAGAGGACAGGAAAGCATTTTTGGTTAGTCCGACCATCTTCTCATACTCATCCTGCAAAGACGTTACTACAGGAGCTGTGGTGACGTTTCCTGTCTTCCCTGCCCGTTCACCATTGTTGTCATTGGCAGAACTTCCTGCGGACACAGATGCACCTTTGGTTCCTGTACTACTCGACACCGTTCTTTCTTGTTCAATATCTACCTGTTGAATCATAAAGGCTTTGAGCACTTCCATATCCTTGGGTAAAATGACTTTTCCCTTCTGAAGCAGAACGTTGCCGCGAAGTGTTTGCACATCACTCCCAAGTTTGAGTCCTGGTTTGACTTCTGACAGGGTGATTAATCCCATGTGTATTCCCCTCACTCATCGTTCTTCTATGTTAATACAAACAAGACCATAGTCCCGGTTTTTCATGATATTTCCCATTATATTACTCAGGAATCAGGCTGTACATCCCAGATTCGGAAGAATAAAAGAAGAGATTCCTTTATACAAACAAAAGGGCTCCCCGTGGGAGCCCTCGCAATCTTCTTCCAATCTCAAAGAGATCAATCTTTATAAAATTCTATTTTATGCTTCCGAACCGGAATCGTCGTCGCCCTCAACTTCATTAACCTCAGCGTCAGAAACGGTGCCTTCTTCCAAGCTTACTACCGGAGCTTGGGACTCCTCACCTTCCAAGCCTTCAAGCGACTCATCGTCTGGTTCCTCTTCATTTTTGTCAATTCGGCTAACTGTAGCTACTGAATCCTCGTCACGAATATGAATCAGCTTCACACCCTGCGTGTATCGACCCATAGTGGATATGCCTTCCATGCTCATCCGGATCAACGTACCGCTGGACGTGATAATCATCAGATCCTCTTCGGTTTTAACCATTTTGAGGCTGACTACTGAGCCGTTCTTCTCTGTGACATTAATAGTCTTGATTCCTTTACCGCCACGAGTCTGCATCCGATAATCACTGACAGGTGTACGTTTACCGTAACCTTTGGCTGTAACGATCAGAACATCAAGCTCTTTATCAACTACATCCATACCGATAACAGAGTCCTGTTCATCCAAGGTAATCCCTTTGACCCCGGTTGCGCTACGCCCCATGGAACGTACGTTACCTTCCGAGAATCGAATAGACATTCCGTGAGCTGTACCCATGATGATCTCTTGCAATCCATCGGTCAGCTTAACATCGATCAGAACGTCATCATCACGTAAGGAAATACCGATCAAGCCGCCTTTGCGAATATTGGTGTAATCCTCAAGTGGCGTCTTCTTCACAACCCCTTGGCGGGTAGCAAAGAACAAGTATCTGTCACTTTCGAATTCCTGGACCGGAATTACGGCATTGACCGATTCGCCCTGCTCGATCTGGATCAGGTTGATAATCGGCGTTCCCCGTGCGGTACGTCCAAGCTCTGGAATCTCGTACGCTTTGAGACGATACACTTTACCTTTGTCAGTGAAGAACATGAGGTAATTGTGCGAGTTGGTCACAAACAGATGCTCGACAAAGTCGGTATCTTTCGTATCCATACCAACGACCCCACGTCCACCACGTTTCTGGCTGCGGTATGTGGATACCGGCAGACGTTTCACGTAGCCTGTATGAGTAATCGTAATGATAACCTCTTCACGTGGAATCAGGTCCTCATCCAGAATACTCTCTTCACCTACAGTGATCTCCGTACGGCGATCATCGCTGAAGCGGTCGCGGATCTCTTGTAGCTCCGTACTGATAATCTCAAGCACCAGATGCTCATTGGCCAGAATTTCGCGATACTCTCTGATTTTGACCATCAGTTCGTTATATTCATTTTCAATACGTTCACGTTCCAGACCTGTGAGGCGTTGCAAACGCATATCGAGAATAGCTTGGGCCTGATCATGACTGAGTGAGAAGCGCTCAATCAAACCTTCTCTTGCTGCATCCGCATTACTTGATGAACGAATCAACGTAATAATCTCGTCGATATGATCCAGCGCAATACGTAAACCTTCTAGAATGTGTGCACGAGCTTCAGCCTTTTTCAGTTCAAACTGCGTACGTCTGCGAATAACCTCAATCTGATGCTGCAGGTAGTGATACAACACTTCGCGCAAGTTCAGGATTTTAGGTTCTTTATTAACAATCGCAAGCATGTTAATCCCGAAAGTGGATTGCATCGATGTATGTTTGTACAGGTTGTTCAGGACAACCCCCGGATTCACGTCTCTGCGAAGCTCAATTACAACCCGCATACCATTACGGTCAGACTCATCACGAAGGTCAGTAATACCATCAATCTTTTTATCACGTACCAACTCGGCGATTTTCTCAACAAGTCTCGCCTTGTTTACCTGATAAGGCAACTCTGTAACGATAATTCGTGCCTTGTTGTTATTCTCTTCGATGTTGGTTTTAGCCCGCATCGTTACTGAACCACGTCCGGTCTGATACGCCTGGCGAATGCCTGAACGGCCCAAAATGTAGCCGGACGTAGGGAAGTCTGGTCCTTGAATGTAATCCATGAGTTCCATGGATGTAATGTCCGGATTTTGAATCATGGCCTGTACACCATCAATGACCTCACCCAGGTTATGAGGAGGAATATTGGTAGCCATACCTACCGCGATCCCGCCGACCCCATTGACAAGCAAGTTAGGAAAACGAGCAGGCAGAACGATTGGCTCATGTTCTTCACCGTCATAGTTCGGTTGGAAATCAATCGTATCCTTGTTGATATCTCTGAGCATTTCCATAGCAATCTTGGACAAACGTGCTTCGGTATAACGCATGGCTGCTGCCATATCACCATCGACCGATCCAAAGTTACCATGTCCATCTACATGCATATAACGCAGGGAGAAATCCTGTGCCATCCGTACCATCGTCTCGTAAACAGCAGAGTCACCGTGTGGGTGATACTTACCGATAACTTCGCCGACGATTCTGGCTGATTTTTTATGTGGTTTATCGGGTGTCATGCCGAGCTCTGACATTGCGTACAGAATACGCCGGTGAACCGGCTTCAATCCATCACGTACGTCAGGTAAGGCACGGCTAACAATGATGCTCATCGCATAATCCATAAACGATTCACGCATCTCAACGCCTATATCCCGATCTGTAATCTGAGAGTTCATTTCTTCCGCCATGCTGGACCTCCTTCTTGTCCTTCAACAAACGTTCCATTCCGTCATGCAAGAAAATTGATTATATGTGAAAAGCCTAACAAGGCTAAAACCGCGCAAGAACGCTACTCTTTATTATATTACTTTCACAAAAGTTACATAATTAAACGTCCGCTGGGCAATAGCCTTTCTTCCGGGAACTTCTGCGTGTCTGGGGATACGCCCTGCCTTCCTCCCCAATTGCACATACAATGCTAGAAAAACGGCATATGTACTGTGCCTACCGGGGCTAAAGCCATTCCCGTCCTACGATCAAACTGCAAATTGTGCAGCTCATCGCACAAAACGCCATATTTCTCTATTATACCACTGAAATCGTCTCTTGTCCTTTGATTTCTCCGTGTCTTTCCCTCTTAAGAACTGAGCAAAACATGAAAGGACTGATGCATCTTGGGTATCCAACGTGTCTCCAGCAAATGGGCCAAAACAACTGTGTTACAACGCAGTCGCATGGTGAATGAATATATCCCAGTCACCCGAAAATATAGTCGTCAAACTCTGGAACGAATGACTGAATTATTTGAGTCCAACTATATCAAACCAGACCGTGGTACTTACGGTAATGGAGTCATGCGGGTGAAAACAACCCGTTTATACGTACCTGTCGTTAATTCCGAAGATCCCACCACAGAAGCAGAGGTTCCGGAAGAACCCATTGATCGGAACCCAACTGATGAACTCGAAGCAAGTGGTATTACCTCCAGAGCTACCGAGCTCACAACAACATATCAACTCCAATACGGTACAGAGGAGAGATCATTTCATTCCCTGGATGAACTCGAACGAGTTCTGAATGATCGCATTCAGGAGCGTGAGTATATCATTCAACAGGGAATCTCGCTGATGAAGCATGAAGATTTGCCTTTTGACTTGCGTGTGTTAACTCAGAAAAATCTGCAGCACAACTGGGAAACAACAGGTGTTCTGGGACGTATTGCTGCCCCGGGTAAAATCATCACCAACATTCATGGCGGTGGGCGATTGGCCACGTTTGAAGAACTCGTACTCCCCCATCTTCACCAGGATGGCTTCAAGAAACTTCGCACTGAGCTGTACCGCTTAGGTATTCATACCGCTGTGCAATTGCAAACATCATTTCCAAGACTCAAAGAGATTGGTATTGATATTGCGCTAGACGAAGCAGGGCGTCCCTGGATTCTTGAAGTCAACACACTGCCAGGCATTTACGCCTTTGGCTTATTACCGGACAAGGAGGCGTACCGGAAGATCAAACGTTATGCGATTGCGTACGGTCGTTTGCCCTCCAAAAAGGGTAAGAGCTCCCGGCCATCCCCTAAAGCAAAGGCTTCATCTGCCAAAAAACGTGTACGCAGATAACAATGGGATAGGGAGATCTAAGTTTACGCCTTCCCTGTTCTTACCTTCCCTAATATAAAAAAGGCGCCCTCTCAGGCGCCTCTTCGAATATGTTAAATGTCGAGGTTTTTCACGTATTTTGCATTTTCCTGGATAAAGTCACGACGCGGTTCAACGTTATCCCCCATCAGGGTGTCAAACATGGTATCAGCAAGTATGGCATCATTAATCGATACTTGCATCATGGTCCGACTCTCCGGATCCATCGTCGTTTCCCACAATTGTCCGGCATTCATCTCGCCAAGACCTTTGTAACGCTGAACGTTGAATTTCGCATTTTCGCCGAGCGTTGCAATAATTTCATCGCGCTCTCTCTCGGAACCGGCATAACGAATCACTTTGTTACGCTCAATCTTGAACAATGGCGGTTGTGCAATATATACATAACCTGCCTCAATGATTTTACGCATGTACCGATACAGGAACGTCAGCAATAGTGTTCGGATATGAGCACCATCAACGTCGGCATCGGTCATCAAAATGATTTTGTGATAGCGTGCTTTGGCAATATCGAAGTCATCACCAATACCCGTACCCATAGCCGTAATAATTGCTCTAATCTCCGCATTACCCAAGATCCGGTCGAGACGAGCTTTTTCCACGTTCAAAATCTTACCACGCAGTGGCAAAATGGCTTGGAAATGACGATCCCGGCCTTGCTTTGCTGATCCGCCTGCAGAGTCACCTTCGACGATGTACAATTCGCTGATTGAAGCATCCTTGGATGAACAGTCTGCCAGTTTACCTGGAAGTGAGCTTACTTCGAGTGCACCTTTACGACGTGTCAGTTCCCGAGCTTTACGGGCAGCTTCACGCGCACGTGCTGCTTGCAGACCTTTTTCCAAAATGCGACGGGATACGGAAGGATTCTCCTCCAGGAACTCCTGAAGTTTCTCGGCAAACAAGGATTCGACAATTCCACGCACTTCGCTATTGCCCAGCTTGGTTTTTGTCTGTCCTTCAAATTGCGGCTCCGGAATCTTGACCGAAATAATAGCTGTCAAACCTTCACGCACGTCATCCCCGGAAAGGTTCCCCGTGCTGTCCTTGATAACTCCCGCCTTACGGGCGTAGTCATTGATAATCCGCGTAAGGGCACTCTTGAAACCTGATTCATGCGTTCCGCCCTCATGCGTGTTGATATTGTTCGCGAAGGAATAGATATTCTCGGTGTAGTTGTCATTGTATTGCAGGGCAACTTCCACCTGGATGTTATCTCTGGAACCTTCAACGTAAATTGGATTCTCATGCAGTACTTCGCGCTTCTGGTTGAGGAAGGAGACGTATTCGATAATGCCGCCTTCATACAGGAATGAGTTGGTTGCACCTGTACGCTCATCCGTCAGTGTAAGACCAATACCCTTGTTCAGGAACGCCAGCTCACGAATACGGGCCAGCAAGATGTCATATTCATAAACTCTTGTTTCCGTGAAAATTTCAGGGTCCGGATGGAATCTAACTGTTGTTCCTGTTTCGTCGGTTGTACCGATCACTTTCAGGTCGTACTGTGGAGCTCCACGGCGATATTCCTGTTGATAGATATGTCCCTCACGTTTAACCGTTACAACCACTTTTTCAGAGAGTGCATTCACAACGGACACACCAACACCATGCAAACCACCGGATACTTTATATCCGCCGCCGCCAAATTTTCCCCCTGCATGGAGGACAGTCATAACTACCTCAAGTGCAGGACGTTTCATTTTGGTATGTTCGCCGACAGGAATACCCCGTCCGTTATCGACTACAGTCACGCTATTGTCTTCATGGATACTGACCTCAATGTGGTCGCAGTAACCTGCAAGCGCTTCGTCAATACTGTTGTCCACTACTTCCCAGACCAGATGATGCAGGCCCTTGGAACTGGTGGAACCGATATACATGCCCGGACGCTTCCGTACGGCTTCCAATCCTTCAAGGACCTGAATTTCATTCGCATCATATGACGGTTGATTCATAGACATGCCTTTCACCTACTTCTATAGATTCAATATCGTAAATATGCGTTAACTAATAATTGTTTGCTGAAATAGGCAACGTCCTTCATTTCAGCAGCTATTCAAATTTAAAGACAAGCAGCAAAAGTGACATCTTTTATGCCACACAACGCTAGAGATCCGGAAAAATGTGAGCCCGCTTTTTCAGCGTGGCTGAGGAAATAGGCGAGTAGTACACAATGTTTTTGGTCACCACAATGGACTTGGCTTCCTCTTCGCCGATGTGTTCCACTGTTTTTTCCTGCTCGGCATGCGTGACATACTGCTTGGAGATCTTTGAGGATTTTTCAATCGATATATCAAAAATAGCGACCAATTCGGAAGAACGGATGATCTTCTCACCGCCCAGATGAATGTACATAAGCCCTTCACTCCTTAGCGTTCAACCTGTCCGGCATGAACGTGATAAATACTGGCATCTTTGAGCTTGTCAACGTTCAGGCTCTCGATGCCCGTAGCTGTAATAAAGGTTTGCACCTTGCTCTGGAACGTTTCGATCAGCTGCGTCTGGCGAAAAGGGTCCAGCTCTGACAGAACATCATCCAGTAGCAGGACCGGATATTCTCCGATTTCTTCGTGAATAAGTTCGATTTCCGCAAGTTTAAGGGACAACGCCGTTGTGCGCTGCTGCCCCTGCGAGCCATATGTTTGTACTTCCCGATCGTTAATGAAAAAGGACAGGTCATCCCGATGCGGCCCACTAAGGGTTGTGCCTCGGCGAATCTCCTGCTCTTTCATTTGTGATAATTTTATCATAAATTGGTCCATTAAGACAGCTTCATCTTCCTCAGCGGCTTCGCTGAAGGAAGGAAGGTAGGCCAGCCGCAAGACTTCTCCGCCTCCGGTAATCCCCTGATGAATCGTTTCTGCCCACTTTTGCAGTTTCTTTATGAATTGTTTCCTTTTTTTGACGATTTTAACACCATGCTCGACCAGTTGTTCGTTCCAGACCTCAAGCATGGTCTGGGCCGATGCCCCTTTTCCCCATAGCTGCTTAAGCAAATTATTTCGTTGAACGAGCACTTTTTGATATTGCTGCAGGTGGTACAGGTAACCAGGTGCAACCTGTCCAATCTCCATGTCAAGAAACCGGCGGCGGACCCCCGGTGTGCCTTTTACAATCTCCAGATCCTCCGGTGCAAACATCACAACATTGAGCGCTCCGACAAAATCACTTAACTTGCGCTGCTCCAGGCCGTTAATCTTTGCTTTTTTGCCTTGTTGCGACAAAGATAGTTCAAGCTTGACCGATCCGTACTTTTTGTCAACTTCTGCTGCAAGTCTGGCACGTTCCTCACCGAAACGGATCAGCTCCTTGTCACGAGATGTACGGTGGCTCTTGGTGAGTGCAAGTACAAAAATCGCCTCTGCAAGATTGGTCTTTCCTTGGGCATTTTGCCCGATCAACAAGTTTACGGGACCAAAAGAATCCAGTCTCAGATGTTCATAATTGCGGAAATTCTGCAGATCAATGCTGTTCACAAACACGCGGTAACCTCCCTTTTATCCCGTCCGTCAGGAGGCAGCAGGATCGAACTGGTCTTCTTATTCTGCAGCAACTTCGAATGTGCCTTCTCCGTCCACTTCAACGATATCCCCAGGGTATAACTTACGTCCCCGGCGTTCCTCAGGCTCTTTATTCACACGTACAAGTCCTTCCTGAAGCAGAGCTTTGGCCATACCTCCAGTTGGGATGCAATCAGCCAGTTTCAAAAATTGATCAAGCTTAATATATTCCGTACGAATCGTAACTTGGTTCACTGTGATCTTCCTTTCGTTAGTTGGTCGTTCGATATGGCAATATCACGTAAAGGCTGTGACTGTCATCCAGCGGTTTCAAGATAATTGGACTCATGACTCCTGTAAAAGCGATCATCAGCTGCTCACTTTCAACAACTTTCAGTACATCCAGCATGTATTTGGAGTTGAACGAGATTTTTAACGGATCTCCTGTAAACTCGGCAGGTTCGATTTCTTCTCTTACTTTACCTAGCTCGGAAGAGCTTGAAGAAATTTCAACGGATCCAGAATCCATCGTTTGCATACGCACGATGTTTGTTTTCTCTTCACGCGACAGCAAATAAGCCCGGTCAATGGATTCACTTAATTTTTTTGTATCTAAAACAAGTTCTGTTTTGTATGACGTTGGAATAATTCTAGAAGTATCCGGATATGTTCCGTCCAAAATACGGGAGTAGAACAATACACGGTCGATTTTGAACAGGACCTGGTTATCTGCAACAACGATATCCACAAGGGTATTTTGATCCGGAACAATTTTGCTGAGCTCGTTCAGCGTTTTACCGGAAATAACCACGTTGTTGAAGCGGATACCTTCTGCATTATCCAGCATTGCTGATCGAGTAGCAAGACGGTGACGGTCTGTTGCCACAAATTTCAATTCGTTGTCACCCAAACTCCAGAGTACACCTGTCAGGATTGGAGTAGTCTCATGTGTGGAAATGGAGAAGACCGTTTGTTTGATCATATTTTTCAACAAATCTCCTGGAATGGAGACCGTTTGGTTTTCTTCGATGCTTGGCAGTACAGGGAATTCTTCCGGATCAAGACCTACCAGTTGAATTTCGGTAGCACCTGCGGAGATAAAGGTGTTGAAGTTCTCTTTGACTTCCATGTGCACTTCCTGTGATGGCAGCTTCTTGATGATCTCCACGAAAAACTTGGCTGGCAAAACGACACTGCCGGGTTGTTCTACCTGAACTACGCTTTTATCTCCATCTTCAAGCGGAATGAAGGATTGAATGGATATATCGGTGTCACTTGCTGTCAACGTTACACCTTGATGATTCACGTCGAATTTGATACCGCTCAGAATCGGAATCGTCGTACGGCTTGAGATCGCTTTGGATACTTGCTGTATGGAATCGTTTAAGTAGTTTTTCATTATGCTGATTTTCATGGTTTCACTCCTAGCTGATTTTTTGGGTGTTGGGGTGTTAAAAGGTGTTTTTCAAAGGCCGAAGGCTAAGCTCCGAAATGGCTATTTTGGAGATGATATCTTTAAGATATTTTTAGTAATAATAGTAATAGGGGCACTGAATATGTGGATAAGTGGGTATAAACCCGTACACCCAAGCCTATCCACATGTGTATACGTTGTGCATAGGCTTGGGACTTGTTCAGGTTGGATTCTTTATTTTTTCGGTTAAGTTGTTGATAACTTTATAGAGATCCTGATCGTTTTTAATCGCTTGGGAGATTTTTTCGTGAGCATGTATGACAGTGGTGTGATCTCGTCCTCCGAATGCTTCCCCAATTTTGGGCAGAGAAAAGTCTGTCAGTTCACGAGAGAGATACATGGCAATCTGTCTTGGAAAAGCAACTGCCTTGGTCCGTTTCCGTGCTTTGAAATCTTCAAGCTTAAGGCTATAATACTCGCCGACCTTTTGTTGGATGTCATGAATAGTGATCATTTTGGGACGACTGGAAGGAATAATATCCTTCAGTGCTTCAGCTGCCAGATGAGTGGTTACATCTTGATTAGTCAGTGAAGAATAAGCAACGACCCGAATCAGGGCGCCTTCCAGTTCACGGATGTTGGTGTCAATCTGGTTGGCAATGTACATCATCGCTTCATTCGGAATATCCAGGTTTTCCGCACGTGCCTTTTTCCGCAAGATTGCAATCCTTGTCTCCAAATCTGGAGGCTGGATATCCGTAATTAACCCCCATTCAAAGCGAGAACGAAGTCGTTCTTCCAGTGTCGGAATTTCCTTTGGTGGTCTGTCGCTGGAGATGATAATCTGCTTCCGTTCCTCATGCAGCGCATTAAACGTATGGAAAAATTCCTCTTGTGTTGATTCTTTTCCCGCCAAGAACTGAATATCATCAATGAGCAAAATGTCGACGCTCCGGTATTTGTTACGGAAGCTCTCCCCGCGGTTGTCACGGATTGAGTTAATGAATTCGTTCGTGAATTTCTCAGACGACAAATAAACGACTTTGCTGCCCGGATCATGCTCCAGAACATAGTGTCCGATCGCATGCATCAAGTGAGTTTTACCGAGACCTACTCCTCCATACAGAAAGAGAGGATTGTAAGCTTTGGCGGGCGCTTCAGCGACCGCCAGCGATGCGGCATGGGCAAAACGGTTGCCCGGCCCGATGACAAATGTATCGAACGTATATTTCGGATTCAGCATGCTGAGTACGGCTTCTTCCTGTACAACTGTAGGCGTTGGCGCCGGTAGTTGCGGGTCCGGTTCAGCAGGTTTGTTCTCTTCGATGACAAATTTCACATCGACTTGCTTGCCAAGCAACTCGTATACCGTCGAGCCAACCAATTTCGTGTAACGGCTCTCCAGCCATTCGACGGCAAACGTGGTTGGTGCGGAAATGACGATTGAACGGTCATTTAGCTTGGTGGCTTTGGTTGCTTTGAACCAGGTGTCAAAGCTGGGTTTGCTGAGTTTGTTTTGTATGATTGATAAAATTTGCTGCCATAAATCAGAAGTATGGCTGTCCACAGACTGTCACTCCTTTTACATGTTCCAAGTGTGGCTTAAGCCATGATGCAGTGTCGAAATACGAGATATATTGTTGAATTTATCCCCAAACCCCCGCAGGTCGAAAACAAAAAAAGTATGAACAACGGAAAATTGTTCACAACTTTATCCACAGGCTGTTGATAATATTATGGGTCAGATCACATATTCACATCCAAAAGTAATACAATCATAGCAAAAGAAACCCCGCATTTCAACGTATCGCGTGATTTTATCCACAAATTCAATAACTTGTGTATAATTTTTAGTCACAACACAATATATTGTTTATAAACTGTTTAATTTTCGACAGAATGACCCAAAAACCAAAAATGTTTTATACACAGGTTATCCGTCAAATGATGCCAAATTGTGTGTAAAAGTATTCTTCGTTTGTGAATAACCTATCTGTGGATAACCGTGAAGTGAAAATGAGGCATGATCAAGATCGGAAAAAGAGTGATCTCTAACCCTCGTACTTTAATGCGAAGGCCAGATGATAAAATTCATGAATTCAGCGTAAGACTGGAAGGCGAGAAAAAATCCAAATTGACGTATCATTAATCAAGAAATATGATCTGGTTTCTGAGGAGATGGCGATCTGTAGACATCGATATATAGATGGAAAATTAACAAAGAGGAATTGATTTTAAGACAAGTGGAATATGAATTACCCGGAATAAGAGGTAAGCAGAAACTAAAATATTGAGGTAGAAGTGTATGACTATATAATATGGATCCGAACGACATTTTATGAATTTATCTTAAAAGAGGGTATCCCCTAAAACCGATTTTGGTTTTAGGGGATACCCTCTTTTTTCGTACAGAGACGAAGGTATGGATTGATGATTTAGAGACGGGGAAGGGACATCTTACGCTGGAATTCAGCGATATCTGCGTATTCCTCTTCCAGTTTGCGAGAGATCCGAATAAAGATGGGTAGCAGCTCTTGGTAGAGTACAGCATTCTCTTTGACAGGGGTATGCCGATGCGTTGTACCGACCATGGAAGAAACGGCATGAAGCGATTGAATCCGCCCTGTAGCGTACAAACCAAGCACGACGGCACCCAGACAGGAACTTTCAAAGCTCTCGGGTACAACCACTTCCTGATTGAAGATATCAGACATCATCTGGCGCCAGAGAGGAGAGCGTGCAAACCCACCGGTAGCTTGAATGGAGGTAGGTTGTCCAATCTGTTCTTCCATGGCGAGCAGTACCGTATATAGGTTGAAAATAACCCCTTCCAGGACAGCACGGATCATATGCTCTTTCTGGTGATGGAGTGTTAAGCCAAAAAAGGAACCACGGGCATCCGGATTCCATAAAGGGGCACGTTCGCCCGAAAGGTACGGATGGAACAGAAGCCCTTCCGATCCCGGCCGGACACGTTCGGCAATTTTGGTCAGCACATCATAGGAATTGATGCCAAGTCGCTTCGCTGTTTCCACTTCAGATGCGGCGAATTCATCCCGTACCCAACGAAACAACATGCCACCGTTATTCACAGGTCCACCAATGACCCAAAGATTCTCTGTGAGGGCATAACAGAAGGTTCGACCTTTGGGATCGGTAACTGGACGGTCCACGACAGTGCGAATGGCCCCGCTGGTTCCGATGGTTGCTGCGACAACACCAGGTTCAATGGCGTTTACGCCGAGATTGGATAAAACCCCATCACTTGCGCCAATAACAAAAGGCGTGGAGGGGGAGAGAGCCATTTTTTCAGCCGATTCGTGATTCATTCCTTCTAATATATATGTTGTAGGCACGAGCTTCGAGAGATGGTCGGGTGTAATGCCTGCAATCTCAAGGGCATCTGCGTCCCAGTCCAGTTGTTCCAGATTGAGCAAGCCTGTGCAGGAAGCGATGGAATGGTCGACGACATATTGTCCGAATAGACGGAAGAACAGATATTCTTTAATCGAAATAAATTTTGCGGTACGCCCAAAAAGTTCAGTTTCATCGTGGCGTAGCCACATTAATTTGGTCAGCGGTGACATGGGATGGATCGGTGTACCTGTGCGCAGGTAGATGCGATGGCCCAATCCATTCTCTTGCAGCTGGGCAGACCAAGCTGCACTTCGATTATCCGCCCAGGTGATGCAACGGGTTAAGGGTTTGTTATCCTGTCCCATGGCAATGACACTATGCATAGCCGAGCTGCAAGATACAAACAGGATCTGCTCGGCAGCAACACCGCTCTGATCCATGACTCCACGGACAGAGCGGAGGACCGCTTGTACAATCTCTTCAGGGTCCTGTTCGGCAACATCGGGTGCAGGGGTATACAAAGGGTATTCCTGTGTTGAGGTGCTGATGACGGAGCCTTGCTCGGTAAATAATACGGATTTGGTACTGGTGGTACCAATATCGATCCCAATCATGTAGTTGTTCATATATTTAATCCTTCTTTCTTCAGAAAGCGATGAGATTTTAATTTCTTTCTACTATAGAGAGTCCCTTTATACGACTGTACTCAGGAGCAAAATAAAGATCAGTCCAACCACGGATAATAGTGTTTCCATAACGGTCCACGTTTTCAATGTTTGGGCAACGCTCATATTAAAGAATTCTTTGATCATCCAGAATCCGGCATCGTTCACATGGGACAAGATGAGTGACCCTGCACCTGTGGCGAGTACAACCAGCTCAATATTGGCACCTGGTGTGAGTGCAAGCACCGGAGCGACGATGCCAGCAGCTGTGGTCATGGCTACGGTTGCTGAACCGGTAGCTACACGAATAAGTGCAGCGACAAGCCAAGCGAAGAAGATTACATTAATGTTGGCATGGGTGGCCACTTCAGCAATGGCGTTACCTACACCACTGTTAATCAATACCTGTTTGAAAGCACCGCCTCCGCCAATAATGAGAATGATGGTCGCCGTAGGCGCCAGACATTCACTGGTGAAGCGGGAAATATCGTGTTTGGTGAACCCACGTGCAAAGCCGAGTGAAAAGAGGGCAAATACAACTGAAATGAGCAGAGCAATGATCTCATGACCGATAAATTCACTGAAAACGGTGAAACCGCTCGTGGCGTTTGGGTCAATGATGCTTGCTATGGAACCAATCAGCATCAAAATAACCGGCAGCAATATGGTAAACAGGGTAATACCAAACCCAGGCATGTTGCTATTTGTTTTTGTTGCGAATTGTTCAGCCAGTTCAGCTGGCGGTTCGGTGTGTATTCTTTTTCCAATGAATTTACCAAACAAAGGACCTGCAATAATCGCTGTAGGAATACCAACAATCAGGGAGTACAAAATGGTTTTACCCAGATCCGCGCTGTAGGCTTCAATCGCTATCATTGGTGCTGGGTGGGGTGGAACCAAACCGTGTACAGTTGACAGACCCGCCAAAATGGGAATACCAATCTGCAGCAAAGACATGTTGGTTTTACGTGCAACGGTGAAAATGATGGGGATCATCAAAATCACGCCGACTTCGAAGAAAACAGGAATACCAACAATAAATCCAACAATCATCATGGCCCAGTGCACACGTTTCACACCAAACCGATCAACCAATGTAGTTGCAATGCGCTCGGCACCGCCTGATTCGGCCATCATCTTACCAAGCATTGTACCGAGAGCAATAACAATTGCGATGGTTCCAAGTGTGCCGCCAAGTCCCCCTGTAATGGAAGAGATCACGTCGGCAGGTTTCATGCCTGTAAGCAAACCGAGCATTAATGCGGACAACAGCAGGGTGATAAAGGGATTCCATTTATACTTGGAAATCAAAACGATCAGAAAAATGATCGCAATTAACGTCCAAACCAATAATGTTGCGTTATGGGATAGTCCAAAAAGAGTGCTCATGATGTGTGTGCTCCTTTATTTCTGATATAGAACGCTTACAAGTGAAATTATCAGTTTTATCATGCCCGAATTTGAAACAAAATCGCATTTTGTATACTTGTCGACAAGTTAAGCCGCAATCATTCACGACGGATATGATTGCAAACGCCTTGCATCGATTAAGAATCAAAGCTTTCGTGCAGGGTTTTTCCAGAATCTTGAAAATACGTGCGGACGCCAGCCTGAATGAGCATCTTGTCACCTGATTCAAGTGCTTCAACGAGCAAACGATGCTTTTCAATTACAGCGCTTACTTTCTGCTCGCCTTGAACAAAAACTCTGCGCGTTGTGAGCAGCATCACGGTCATCACAACATATCGAATGCTCTTCCATAGATGTGAAATACGGGAATGCTGAGCAGCTTCAATGATGGTCTCGTGAAAAACGAGATCCTGATAGGCAAATTCGACGGCGTCCTGATGCCGTCCCGCAAGTTGCATTTTGTCAATCACGTTACGTAGCTGGGTGATTAATGATTCTGGGACATCACCAGCAAGTCGCTGCTGCACAAAACTTTCAATCAGGAAACGGACATCATACAATTCTTCGACATCCTTGATTCGTAGTCCGATGACAACAACACCCATACGTTCAAGTCGAATCAGTCCTTCATTAGACAAAGTTCGTAATGCTTCACGGACAGGTGAACGACTGCTGTCAAAATCAGCCGCAATTCGGTTTTCCGACAAAATCTCTCCAGGTCGAAGGGTACCGCTGATGATCCGCAGCCTTAATTCGCAGGCAATGGCTTCACCACGGGAAGCCCCTTGAAGCCAGGAAGAAGGAAATAACATATGGCTAACGCTCCTATTAATAAGTAATCAGTTCATTACTGATCATAGCATAACTATTTTGCGGACTGGACATTCAGTTCAATCCATAGTCTGTAGCTACAAGCTAACGGCTAATTGTTTTTTTCAAAGGACTACTTGTATACAAGATGTGATTTTTATCCTACACCTTTCTCAAAAGCTTGTAAACCTTAATTGAAGCGGATACAACCGGATTAGAATTCGACGATATTTATAGCCTATAATCATTATCCACATGTGAATAACTTCAAACAGGATGTCATAAAGGAGATAGCAGGTATTGGAGGGTGTGGATAACTGTAAACGCTGAAAAATGGTGATCTTTATCAGGGTCTGGGGATAACTTTCAGGACTGTCTTCGGGGCTTGATAATGGTATTGAAGTGAACGGACTGTGGTCATTGCTTTGGGTGGGATGGAGAGTGTATATAAAAGAGGGAGAAGCCTTGCGCCATGCAGTTGACTTTTCCAGGTGATCATGGTTAAATATATAAAGGTGTTTTCTGTGAAGATGAAAGTGATTCATCACATAAGTATTTCCTTGTGAGGAGGTGCAATACATTGAGACCTACATTCAAACCGAACGTTAGCAAACGTAAAAAAGTTCATGGTTTCCGGAAAAGAATGAGCACGAGCAACGGCCGTAAAATTTTGGCCGCACGTCGCCTTAAAGGCCGTAAAAACCTGAGTGCTTAATGCATTGAAGACCACCGAGGTGGTCTTTTTTTTCTTAATTTGGATCATTTCAGACTGGATGCTGGTACAGATCAGGTCTGAATGGTCTGCGAAAAAGCTCTGAATATACATCTATGTATGTTGAGTGAGTTTTCCATTTTCGAAAACTTACCTTATATAGAGATGAATGTTGGTTCGGTTAAATGTCCGATCTACTATCATCCCGGATGAATGCTTGTGTGGCTCATATGGCCGTTCAACCATCATCCCAAATGAAGTTGTCGCCAAGACGGTTTACCGTCATTCAAGAAAGCCTATACTAAATCAGTAATGAGGCCTCCGTCAATAACATTGGTGGAGAACAGCAAGGAGAAGCGCCGTGTATAAAAGACTGCGTCTACGAAACCGGGCGGACTTTAGCCGCGTATACCGGTATGGGAAATCGTTTGCCAATCATCAATTCGTGGTGTATGGTTGTCGCCGTAAAGATACGGAACAATTTCGGGTCGGCGTATCATGCAGCAAGAAAATCGGAAACGCTGTCGTACGCAACCGGATGAGACGCATGATTAAGGAAATTATTCGTCATCATGAGCATGAGATCGTCACGCAGATGGATCTGATTTTTATCGTCAGAAAAGGTGCACTGGACATGCCCTATAAGGAAATGGAAAAAAGCCTGCTGCATGCGCTGCGTAAGGGCTCTCTTTTGAAGTCGGGCAAGCGGTAAGCTTCGGTTTATTTGTCCTCCTAATTATGGTATGATTTTACGATGGAATGGATTGGTTAAGAGAGGGGTTATGAAGTGTCGCGATTGAAGACATCAAAGGGGAAGTGGATTCTCCTCATTGCAGTCATTGCAATGGTCACCGTACTCGCCGGATGTACTCCACAAGGAGCCGGGGTTACTACGGAAGATCTAAAGAACAGTGGCTCATTCTGGCAAAGTAATGTTGTATATTGGTTTTCACTAGCGCTCGATACTTTCGCCAACTGGTTCAACGGTGAATATGGACTGGCCGTCCTCGTGATGGTGCTTATTGTACGGACATTGATTTTACCATTAACAATGAAACAAGTCCGTAGCTCCAAAGCTATGCAGGCGATTCAGCCGCAGCTGAAGGAGATTCAAGCGAAGTTTAAAGATACACCTGAGAAAGTTCAGCAAGAAACAATGAAGTTGTTCCAGGAGAACAAAGTTAATCCGATGGCCGGTTGTCTGCCGCTTATCATTCAGATGCCGATTTACATCGCACTTTATAACTCAATTTACGGAAACTCCAGTCTGAGAACGCATGATTTCTTGTGGCTCCAGCTCGGATCACCCGATCACCTGTTTATTTTGCCAGTGCTGGCTGCCATCACAACATTCATTCAAACATGGATGATGATGCGTATGAACCCTGCACAGCAAGTGGGTCCGATGCAGTTTATGCTGTGGGTATACCCGATTTTGATCTTCGTGATGTCTTATCAGTTCCCGTCAGCACTTCCGCTGTACTGGTTCTACAGTAACATCTACACGATCGTACAAAACTATTTCCTTTACCGGAATAATGATAAAATCGTGGCTGAGGTCAACGTGAAGCAGAATAGCTCTTCCAAAAATGGAGCTAAACGCAAAAACGGTGGCAAAGCGACCGTCTCTGGAAAAGGGTCGAAAGGGGCCAAAAAATCGAAATGACCAAAGTCATTACGTCAGGAAAAACCGTTGAAGATGCTGTAAACCAAGGATTGACCGAGCTTGGCGTAAGTCGGGACAAGGTCGAGATACAAGTGTTAGAGCAGCCGTCAAAAGGATTCCTGGGTTTGTTCGGGGTGAGGGCGGCCAAAGTTGAAGTGAAATTGTTGCCTGTACCGGAAGTTGTTCCACAGCCGATCAAGCCAGCTGCATACAAATCTGAGGTAGATGCATTACTTGAGGATGTTGCAGCTAAAAATCCCTATGAAGAAGCGGCTGCTTTCTTGAAAGAGGTCGCAGCAGGTATGGGACTGGATGTTGAAGTGCATATCAAAAAACAGCGGGATGGACATATCTTCAATATTGCCGGCGAAGATCTGGGCATGATTATTGGCAGACGTGGACAGACGCTGGATGCGCTTCAGTATCTAACGAACATTGTAGCGAACCGATATTCGGAAAGCTTCGTTCGAATTGTGCTCGACGCGGAGAATTTCCGTCAACGTCGGCGGAAGACACTGGAGGATCTGGCTGAACGGTTGGCTGGGCAAGCAATCCGTACCGGTAAGGAAGTTGTACTGGAGCCAATGCCTCCGCTCGAACGAAAAGTCATCCATGCAAAACTGCAAAATCACCCGCAGATTAAGACGTTAAGTAAGGGCGAGGAGCCTAATCGGCGTGTGGTTATTACGACGAAATAACACGAAATTGAAGACGCAATGGCTTCCTGCCCGGTGCAGAAGCCATTGCTTTTTTCGTACAGAAGCAATTTGATAAGGTGCGTAGAACAAGTAAAGAGTGAACTTAATACGATAAGCAGCATGTCATATGATATATCATTAATAGATTTGAAAATGGATATGGCGTCCTTAAAGGGATGGCAATTTTAAAATAGAGCAAGGAGAGATAACCATGATCAGTGATACGATCACAGCGATATCAACGGCTGTCGGAGAGGCGGGTATCGCCGTGATCCGGGTCAGCGGCCCGGAAGCAGTGTCGGAGACGGAAAAGATTTTTCGCAGCAAAACCCCTTTAACTCAGGCAGCATCTCACACGGTTCATTATGGTCATATCATAGATCCCGTTAATGGGGAAAAGATTGAGGAAGTATTGGTTACGGTCATGCGAGCACCACGCTCGTTCACAACAGAAGATGTCGTGGAGATCAGTGCGCATGGCGGTGTAGTGTCTGTAAAACGGGTCATGGACCTGTTGTTGCAGCTTGATATTCGTCTGGCTGAACCCGGTGAATTCACAAAGCGTGCTTTCCTTAATGGGCGGATTGACCTGTCTCAGGCTGAAGGTGTCATGGATCTTATTCGTTCCAAATCGGACAGAGCTTTCTCGGTTGCATTGAAACAGGTTGAAGGCAAACTATCCTCCAAATTGCGTGATCTACGATATACACTGGTGGAAACACTGGCTCATATTGAAGTGAATATCGATTATCCCGAGCATGATGTGGAGTCGTTAACGTCTGATTTTATTAAAGAAAAGTCCAGTCACGTTATGACTGAAATTGATAAATTGCTGACTACAGCAGAGCAAGGAAAGATCCTGCGAGAAGGTATCACGACGGCTATCGTTGGACGACCTAACGTAGGTAAATCCTCATTAATGAACACACTCGCTCAAGATAATCGGGCTATCGTCACGGACATTCCAGGAACAACTCGTGATGTGATCGAGGAATTCATTACGATCAATAATATCCCACTGAAGTTGCTGGATACGGCAGGAATCCGGGAAACAATGGACGTTGTAGAGAAGATCGGGGTAGAACGCTCTCGCTCTGCGGTAAGTGAAGCCGATCTGATCTTAATGGTTGTGAATGCTGCGGAGCCACTTCATCCCGATGAGATTGAATTATTGGAACAAATCCGCGGTAGACAATCGATAATCATTATGAATAAAATGGACTTAACGCCACAGGTGGAACGTGACGTGTTGCTTCGTTACATTCCGGAAGAACGGCTTGTACCGATGTCGGTGAAAGATGATCTGGGTGTGGATCGACTGGAAGATGCCATCTCTACGCTATTCTTCAGTGGTAAACTGGAGTCCGCAGACCTGACCTATGTCAGTAATGTGCGTCATATTGCTTTGCTCAAAAAAGCGAAGCAATCCCTGGTGGATGCCTATGAAGCAGCAGAGCAGTTCATTCCAATCGATATGATACAGATTGATGTTCGTTTGGCGTGGGAGCATTTGGGCGAGATTGTTGGGGATACAGCACATGATGCATTAATTGATCAGATTTTCTCCCAGTTCTGTCTAGGAAAGTAAAAAAATATACTGCCGATTGACTTAAATCGTGGTGTATGATAGAAAGGTACAATTTCTGCCTGTTGTCAAAGGATAGAATGATATTGTAGCCATTACGTGTTGGTTTCATATAGATAGGAATGCAAGTTCCGATTAACGGTTAGAAGTAGTCTCATTATTGTAGAACATGATCCGTCTGTGTGAGTTACATCAAATGCAGCGGAATAAGGAGGTAAACGGGAATGGCTTTTGATGGCGGCAGTTATGATGTAATCGTCGTTGGTGCAGGACATGCTGGTGTAGAATCCGCGCTGGCCGCAGCTCGTATGGGGTCCAAAACACTAATGATTACGATCAATCTGGACATGGTGGCCTTTATGCCTTGTAACCCATCTATTGGGGGACCGGCCAAAGGACATGTTGTACGCGAGATTGATGCACTTGGTGGAGAAATGGGACGGAATATCGATAAAACCTTTATTCAGATGCGAATGCTTAACACGGGCAAAGGGCCTGCTGTTCACGCGCTTCGTGCTCAGGCAGATAAATTCTCCTACCAGCATAAAATGAAGGAAACGATGGAGAATGAACGTAATCTGACGATGCGTCAGGGTATGGTTGATCGACTAATCGTTGAAGATGGAAAATGTGTAGGCGTTGTGACTCAGACCGGAACAGAGTATCGGGCTAAAGCAGTCGTTCTAACGACAGGCACATATTTGCGCGGCAAAGTGATTATGGGCGAGTTGATGTATGAGAGTGGACCAAATAATCAACAACCCTCTCTTAAATTGTCAGAGAATCTGCGTGAACTGGGCTTTGATCTGGTTCGTTTCAAAACGGGTACACCACCACGCGTGCATAAGGATACGATTGATTTTAGCAAAACCGAAATTCAGCCTGGTGATGACAAGCCGAAGTTCTTTTCCTATGAAACAGAATCTTCCGATAATGAGCAGTTGCCTTGCTGGTTGACGTATACATCTGTGGATACACATCAGATTATTAATGATAATCTGCATCGTGCTCCGATGTTCTCGGGGCTTATTGAAGGAACCGGACCACGTTATTGCCCTTCCATTGAAGATAAAATTGTTCGTTTCAGTGACAAGCCGAAACATCAGATATTCCTTGAGCCGGAAGGCAAGAACACATCCGAGTATTACGTACAGGGGTTGTCTACGAGTATGCCAGAAGACGTTCAACTGGCTATGCTGCGTTCAATTCCAGGTATGGAAAAAGTGGAAATGATGCGTAATGGTTATGCGATTGAATACGATGCGATGGTGCCTACACAATTGTGGCCTTCACTGGAAACTAAACGTTTACCAGGTCTGTTTACGGCGGGTCAGATTAATGGTACCTCCGGTTATGAAGAAGCAGCAGGACAAGGTGTTATGGCTGGAATCAACGCTGCACTCAAAGTACAGGGGAAAGAGCCGGTAATACTGGATCGTTCCCAAGGTTATATTGGCGTGCTGATTGATGATCTGGTGACAAAGGGTACAAATGAACCGTATCGTCTGTTGACTTCACGCGCTGAGTATCGTCTGTTGCTTCGCCATGATAATGCAGATATGCGTTTGACGGAAATCGGACATGACATTGGCCTGATCCCTGAAGAGCGTTATGCGAAATTCCTGGATAAAAAGGCGAAAGTCGAGCAAGAAGTCGCACGTCTGAAAGTGGCTAAAGCTCGCCCGGTTGAAGTGAATGCCAAGCTGGAAGAGTACGGATCTACACCTATTCAGGATGGCAGTACGTTGCTTACCTTGCTGCGCCGCCCGGAGCTGGGGTATGAACTGATTGAACAGCTCTCACCATCTGAGGTAGAACTGACAGCAGATATGAAAGAACAAGTGGAAATACAAATTAAATATGCGGGTTATATTGAGAAACAGTTGATCCACGTGGAACGTTTGCAAAAGATGGAGAAAAAGAAAATTCCGGACACTATCGTATATGATGAGATTCATGGTCTTGCTATGGAAGCCAAACAGAAGCTCACTATGATTCGTCCAATCTCGATTGGTCAGGCTTCTCGTATTGCTGGAGTTACTCCTGCCGACATCTCCATTCTGCTGGTCTACCTGGAGCATTATAACCGTGTAACCGCAGCAAGGGGACAATAATGGACGATATTCAACAGCAACTGCAGCGGCGCTTAAAGAAACATGGATTAGAGCTGGGCGAACTCCAGTTGGAGCAATTCGAACTGTATTATCAGGAACTGGTATCCTGGAATGAAAAGATGAATCTGACGGGCATAACGGATCGGGAGCAAGTGTATACAAAACATTTCTATGATTCGGTATCGTTGGCCTTTTATACAGACATGACCAAAGTGAATAAGCTTGCTGATATTGGATCAGGAGCAGGTTTTCCGGGATTGCCACTGAAAATCTGTTTCCCGCATATTAAGCTGACGATCATTGATTCATTAAATAAACGTATTGGCTTTCTACAGCATGTGGTAGATATCCTTGGCCTGACTGATGTGGAATTGGTCCATGGACGTGCTGAAGAGATTGCACGCAAGGAAGGGTATCGTGACAGCTACGATCTCGTTACGGCGCGTGCAGTAGCCAAGCTGGCTGTGCTAAATGAATTCTGTCTTCCTTTTGTTCGTAAAAGTGGAATATTCGCTGCCATGAAGGGTGGAGATCCGCGTGAAGAAATGAAGGAAGCGGAGTTCAGCTTCAATCAGCTGAAAGGACGGGTTAAGGCCGTTCATCCATTCCAGCTGCCGGTTGAAGAATCAGAGCGTCACATCATTCTGATTCAGAAATTTGATAAGACACCATATAAGTATCCGCGCAAACCAGGCACTCCAATGAAGACTCCGCTGATATAGTTGCCTGATGGTTTTGAAGTGAGTCAAAACGAAATAGAATTATAGACATAGATAAAGAGGATGTTTCACGTGAAACATTCTCTTTTTTTGTTTTCTGAAATGGAGGACTGGATCAACATTACAAATACTTCGTATTACATATCCCTTAAAGAAATTGTAATGATGAATTTCACGCACAGTAACTCATGAACAATTTCATTAATTGAATGTGTGCAAGTCGTCATATTTCCAATATTCACAAAGAAAAAGCAGGAAAATTAGCAGAGTTTAAAGAATAGGTAAGCATAGGATTATGATAGAAAAGATGATAGAATAGAAGTATCCGATCCTGGGTCACAGCGATCATAGATTATATGTATAGATAGATGGATATGCGTTCGATGTTGCATGACAGGAAGCGTTACGAAAGGCAAAACTTATTCCAAGAACGATGCATGTGAAAGGTCGCTTATTGAATAAGAAGCACCTGCAAAGACTGTGGGAGCTATTACGAAACTAGGTGGTAATCTGCGGAATGAAAGAACAATTTTCGAAGTTGTTTGGTTTGGCGGAGCGCAATAACGGAGATGAGATCAAACAGATTCCGGTTAATGAAATTGTGAGCAGCCCATATCAACCCCGTACTATTTTTGATGATGATAAAATTGATGAGTTGTTGCAGACGATCAAAACACATGGTGTAATTCAGCCTATTGTCGTTCGCGTGCGAAATGGATCATATGAGATTATTGCCGGGGAACGTCGCTGGCGTGCAGTTCGAAAATTGGGTTTGGATACGATTCCGGCTATTGTGCGTGAATTCAACGACTCTCAGGCCGCATCCATTGCACTGATTGAGAACTTGCAGCGGGAAGGATTGACTTCCATTGAGGAAGCTGTCGCTTATCAGAAGCTGATCGACTTGCATCAATTGACACAGGAAAGTCTGGCACAACGACTCGGCAAAAGCCAGTCAACCATCGCAAACAAAATTCGGTTGTTACAGCTTCCGGAGGGCATTAAGGCCGCATTGATGGAACGCAAAATTTCTGAACGGCATGCAAGAGCATTACTTTCTCTGGATACGGAAGAACTGCAGATGAAGTTGCTCGGTGAAATTATTGAAAAAGAATTAAATGTGAAACAGACAGAGGCACGTGTTGCCTTCTACAAGGAATCTTCTAAGATTAAAAAATCTAGACGTGTTTCCTTTACCAAGGATGTAAGGCTTGCACTTAATACAATTCGCCAATCCATTGATATGGTAACTGGTTCTGGTCTGGACATCAAAACCAAAGAAGCAGACCATGAGGATCATTATGAGATCGTTATCCATATTCCAAAACGCAAATAATTGAAGCTTATGGCGGCAATGGGCCGCTTTTTATGTCTATAAAGCAAGTTAGGTCTGACATTTATAAAGAACGGTCGGTATATTGATGGAACGGTAGTTGTTGTTTGTGTGGACGATAGTCGCCTGCTTTTTGTTAACAATATCTCACAACCTACAGAAAAGACTCCTATTTTATTTGAGGTGAAGTAATTGTCTAAGATTATGGCCGTAGCAAATCAAAAGGGCGGTGTGGGGAAAACGACGACATCTGTTAACTTGGGTGCAGGACTGGCTTCACTCGGGAAAAGAGTATTGCTTGTCGATATTGACCCTCAGGGGAATACAACCAGCGGAGTCGGAATCAATAAAGCAGATGTGGCTAATTGTATATATGATGTCATTATTAATGAGGTTCCTCCTCAAGAAGCGATTGTGGAGACTCAGATTGAAGGCCTTCATATCATACCTGCAACGATTCAGCTTGCCGGAGCCGAGATCGAATTGGTGTCCACGATATCACGGGAAGTTCGCCTGAAAAAATCACTCGCCATGGTGAAAAAAAACTATGATTACATACTGATCGATTGTCCACCATCCCTTGGTATGTTAACGATCAATTCGTTGACTGCTTCCGATTCGGTGATCATTCCGATTCAGTGTGAGTATTATGCACTTGAAGGATTAAGTCAGTTGCTCAATACGGTTCGTCTGGTACAGAAACATCTGAATACATCCCTGCAGATTGAAGGGGTATTGCTGACGATGTTTGATGCACGGACCAATCTGGGGATTCAGGTTATTGAAGAAGTGAAAAAGTATTTTCAACAAAAAGTATATCAAACAATTATTCCGCGTAACGTACGGCTTAGTGAAGCACCATCTCATGGTCAATCCATTATCACGTATGACCCTCGTTCAAGAGGGGCGGAAGTGTATTTAGAGCTCGCAAAGGAAGTGATTTCTTATGAGTAAGCGGCTTGGAAAAGGTCTTGATGCCCTCATTCCTTCGCTTTCAATTAATGACGATGATAAAGTCGTAGAAATCCCGATTAGTCAACTGCGGGCTAACCCCTATCAACCACGTAAAGTATTTGATGAGGGCGCAATACATGAACTGGCTGAGTCCATTCGTCAGCATGGTGTCATACAACCCATTATTGTTCGTCCTGTATTGCGAGGTTATGAGATTATTGCCGGAGAACGACGGTTCAGAGCTTCGCAATATTGTGGTAATGCCACGGTACCGGCTGTAGTCCGCAACTTCAGTGATCAGCAGGTAATGGAGATTGCGTTGATCGAGAACCTGCAACGGGAGAATCTGAACGCCATGGAAGTTGCAGTTGCTTATCAGGGGTTAATGGATCAATTCGCGTTGACTCAGGAAGAGTTGTCTGTAAAAGTAGGTAAATCACGTTCTCACATTGCTAACTTCTTGCGTCTGTTATCGTTGCCTGAAGAAGTAAAAGACCATGTTTCACGTGGAACATTATCTATGGGACATGCACGTGCGATCGTTGGTGTGAAAGACGAGGTTGTGGTGAAGCAACTTGCCAAACAAACCATTGATCAGCAATGGAGTGTACGTGAGTTGGAGGAAGCTGTTCAACAATTGGATCGCTCCAAAACAGGTGAGGCTAAAGCCAAATCGAAGTTGAAAAAGAAAGATCCATTCATTGATACATTGGAAGAATCTCTGCGTGAACGTTTCAAAACAACAGTGAAAATCAAGCACAATAAAGATAAAGGTAAAATTGAGCTCAACTACTACAGTCAACAGGATCTGGAACGGCTATTGGAATTGTTACAATAACAGTCGGTTCTATGATTCATTAACAACATGCGGGGCTTACTCATGTCATGACATATCGCCTCTGTACCATGGAGAAACGATATGTCATTCTTTGTTTATAGGGTTATGTGCACTACGTGCAGGGGAATTATTAATTTATGGGACAGAGGTGGTTGTGAGGTGGAGGGAGTTATCTATCTAGATCATGCAGCAACATCTTGGCCCAAACCACCTGCTGTCGGTGATGCGATGTTGAGTGCATTGGAGATTGCCGGAGCAAATCCTGGCAGAGGAAGTCACCGGATGGCTGTTCAGGCAAGTCGTGTATTGTTCGAGACGAGAAAATCCATATCCAATATCTTTGGAATCAAAAATGCGAATGATATTGCATTCGGATCAAATACGACAGAAGCACTGAATCTGGCGATTCAAGGCTCACTCAGAGAGGGCGACCATGTGATTGCCACCATGGCTGAACATAACTCAGTCAGACGACCACTAGAGTATATGCGCAGACTCCGAAATGTGGAGATTGATTATGTACCTGTTGATGCTGCGGGAGCCATTGATCTGATGCAAATGGAACGTATGTTTTGTTCCAATACCAGATTGGTGGTATGTACACATAGTTCCAATCTACTTGGCAGTATTCTTCCAATTGGAGAAATTTCGCTCCTATGTCGTAAACATCAGGCGATCTTATTGGTAGATGCAGCGCAGAGTGCTGGGGTTATGCCTGTGAATGTACAACAATTGGGCATTGATATGTTGGCTTTTCCAGGGCACAAAGGATTGCTTGGTCCTCAGGGTACAGGGGGCTTGTACATTGCACCAGGGCTCGATATAGAGCCTTTACTTCATGGAGGAACAGGAAGTCAGTCAGAAGCTCTGGAGCAGCCAAAGGTGCGTCCTGATCGGTATGAAGCGGGGACGCCGAATACAGTCGGGATCGCAGGGCTGAATGCGGGTGTGAAGCATGTACTTGAGATGACACCAGCGGTCATCTACCAACATGAGTGGGAACTGACCCAACATATGATGGATGGGCTGTCATCCGTTAAGGGCATTCGAATGCTTGGTCCAGAGATTGGACAGCCACGCACCGGATTAGTATCTTTTACTGTAGATGGGTATGATTCGGCACAACTCGCTTTCCGATTAGATCGGAATTATGGGATTGCGGTTCGCTCCGGTTTTCATTGCACACCGCTTGCACATGAATCTGCTGGTACAACTGCTACCGGAGCAGTAAGGGCCAGTGTGGGATACAATTCAACTAGAGAGCATGTGGATGCACTCGTTAAGGCAGTGCTGGAATTGACTGGAGCAGACTAGATTAGAGTTGAAATGATGAACTCATTGGATACAGGGCTGCTTGATTAAGCTTATGGATATCGGGTTGATTTATAATGAATGATAATATTACAGGACAGACGTTAATCTGATCAAAAATATAGAGGGGTAGTTGCAATTACATGGCTGAATTAAACGAGCTGATTCTGGAACAGCTGTTATGGATTATTGGCGGAATGGCATTACTTACGGTGATCTTGCTGATTGTGAGTATTGTTCAAGGGGCGAAGTTACGAAAGTTTAAACGTAAATATGAAGCCATGATGGCTGGCAGTGGAGTAGAGGACCTGGAATCGTTGCTGGTTAATCTGAAAATTCAGATGGACAGCATTGAGGATGAACACAAACTGCAAACGAATCAGCTGCAAGTTGTCATGCAAAAGCTGACCCGCATTCAAGGTAAAGTTGGCGTGAAAAGGTACAATGCATATGGAGAGCGTGGCAGTGATCTGAGCTTCTCCATGGCCATGATTAACGATAGCCAGGATGGCATGATTCTTACGGGGATATATAACCGCGACGGTTCTTATGTATATGCCAAACCTCTTAAAGGGGGAGAGTCCACGTATACTCTGTCCCCAGAGGAAAAGGAAGCTATTACTCTGGCACAGCAAGCAGAGTAGAACGTGTATGCCATTCCCGAATGGCCGAGTACAGACTGCTGGAAATAATCTCGGACATGCGCATAACAAGACTGAGCCGTGTGTTCTGTAAAACAAAGTATTCCATAAAGCCGCCGACGTTAACGATACCTGTCAGATGGATATCGCCGACCGGCGGTAATTCTTTATTTACCCCCGCACCCGGCTTGAGTGGACCATTCACAACTTGAATGCATCCCACACTGGATGACTGCCCAAGACAGGCGTCGATGCCAATCACATAAGGGTTATGGTGTGTTTTCTGTATGTTGTGGAGTGTATCTTGCAGGTTCATCGCATGGACTGGTTCATCCAAGGTACCATATAGATGGAATAAAGGGCTGTCCCACTTGGAAAGGGCTGATCCGACCAGAGGACCAAGGCAGTCGCCTGTTGAGCGATCTGTGCCGATGCAGACAATCACTACATTTTGCAGAGAATGGGCTTTATAGAGATGGAACATTAAACGATGGGTAATGGCTGAGTGAATACCTGGATCGGTATGGGGGATTTTCAAACTGGTCATGTCTTGTGATGAAAAGGAACGCGAAGTAGGATTCATAGGATCTATCCTTTCCCTTGGAATAGTAGTAACAGTATATGGAAAGGTAGAGCGTTTTATACTTCACGAGGACAAGCTTTTTCTCTAGGGTTGGACGTATGGCGAAAGGAGCCGAACATGGACGAATGGATTAACGATTGGATGCTGATTGCGTTTGATTCAACCCAGCAGGCACTGCGTGCTGAAATGCTGCTGGAGTTTGCTGAGATAGAGATTGATTTGTTCCCTACACCAAAAGAAATTACAGCAGGGTGTGCGTTATGTATTCAGTTTCCAAAGGAGGATCTGGAGCGAGTGCAAAAGATCATTCGTAACGAGTTCGTAGAGATCCGAGGCCTCTATTTCAAAACAGAAGACAGCTATGATAACATACCGATGTAGAGGAGGCATGATGGATGTTGCCATTTCAGTTTGCTCAAGGGACTACAGTTAGTGGTACCGCAACCGCCGTTGGTGAAGCCCTTCGTTGGACGGATAAAGTATGGAACAAAATTGCAGATCCCGATATGTGGCTTAACATAATGTTCAGCTCAATCCGGATCATCATTATTTTTATCATCACCCGTATTGTCATTAAGGTGGTCTATCGAATCATAGATCGTTCCATGGAACGCAAGCAGGAAGGCAAGATTCGCGTGAATCCGCGCAGGTTCGTAACCGTAGGGGAACTGTTGAAAAATGCGACCTCCATAACATGTAATTTTATTATGATTCTGCTACTGTTATCTGAGATCAATATCCAAGTTGGACCACTACTCGCGAGTGCGGGTGTGCTCGGGCTTGCCATTGGTTTTGGTGCACAGGGTCTGGTCAAGGATGTTATTACCGGTTTCTTCATTATATTGGAGGATCAGTTCGCTGTGGGGGATGTTATTCAGACGGGAACCTACAAGGGAACGGTTGAAGTGATCGGACTTAGAACAACAAAACTGGTCAGCTGGCAAGGTGAGGTACACATTATCCCAAACGGGGCGATTGCAAGTGTAACGAACTACTCCATGTCGAATTCGCTGGCGGTAGTGGATATTCCGATGAAGGCGGACTTAAGTCTCGATGAGTCAGTACATTTGGTGAAAAAGTCTTTGGTTGGGATTGAAGAGCGTGATCTAAATATTGTGAAGGTGCCGGATGTGCTCGGTATACAGTCGATGTCTACATCTGAGTATGTGGTGCGAATTGTGGCTGAATGTATGCCTAACTCTCGTGCTTCGGTGGAACGTCAGATTCAGGGCGATGTGAAAAAAACGCTGGAGTATCATGAGATGAGCAATCAAGCCGTATTGGAACAGGCAGTAGCTTTGGAGAAAGATGAGGGGGATGGCACAGGTGGAGCGTAAAAGTTTCCAGCTTGGGGATATCGTGCAGATGAAGAAGCAGCATCCCTGTGGTAGCAATGAGATGGAGATCATTCGTATGGGTATGGACATTCGGATCAAGTGTGTCGGATGTAAACACAGTGTGTTGATTCCAAGAGCGAAATTTGAGAAAAACATGAAGAAGGTACTGCGTTCAGCCGAAGATTTCACTGAATCCTGAGCTTGCAACAATTCGGTATGCAGTGTGCGTAATAACGTTTACATGCAGGCTCCGTATGAGTGTTGCGTTCTGTAAATGATCATGCTATAATCAATAATGCTGCGGAAAGGTACCCAAGAGGCCCAAGGGGGCTGACTCGAAATCAGTTAGGCGTGTCACAGCGTGCGTGGGTTCGAATCCCACCCTTTCCGCCACTTCAATTGTAACTTACTCAATACACATTGAGTTTAATAAAAAGATCGATAAGAAGACTTTCCATTAGGAAAGTCTTCTTTGTATAACGTTTTATTGAACATGTATTGAACATGTATCCATATCAGATTCATCATTAATGACTCGAACGAAAAATAAAGAGCCCCGAAGGGCTCTTTATCCGGCGGTGCATTTGTTTGTTAGGAAACAATCGGTCGTAACAATCAGACACTTGGTGTACTGCACGAAGCAATACGCGTGCTTCAGACGAAGGGCCTTACTACACATAACCACTTGCTTCTTAAATTACGTGATGAATCTCCAACAGCGAATGATCGGCTTCGTTGTCCAACGGAACCACACCTCTCTCGTGCACCGCCTGATTGTATTATGTGCTTTATTCCGTTTTATATACATGGATCGTAAAAAAAGTATTGCGATTAATGGACGCGGGCTTTGGTCAGCTTCTTCCACTTGCGATTATGATTGCTTGTTTCAGGAAAAGCTTCACCTTTTTGCAGCGTTACCCGCTTCGGGTTTTGAATTTCCGTGACAAAGCTTTTTTCCCCAACTTCCGTGTACTCTCCATCGTTTGGGGCTTTGTCTCCTGGTTCAAACTCGGTTTTTTCACCCATGATAAAACCTCCTCTGCAGATTATGTTACTTTGTTGCTTCTGTAGTGTGCTCCATAGCCGGGCTGATCATGTGCCAATATGTACAGGGAACGTTTGCTTGCACTTTGACTCGGTATTTGTTATATTAATATAGTTCGAGTTTGTGCTCGTTCCTTGCTCTCAACCTAGATTGAGGGCCAGAGTCCATAAGGAGGTGAAAATTATGCGCAAATATGAAGTGATGTACATTATTCGTCCTGACATTGAGCAAGAAGTTGTTCAAGCTACAGTCGATAAATTCCAAGGCATCATCTCCAACGGCGGTGGTGAAGTTACAGCTCACGACGTTATGGGTAAACGCCGTCTTGCGTATGAGATCAAGAAATTCCGTGATGGTTTTTATGTTCTGGTACATTTCACTGCTGAACCAGCAGTTGTAACTGAACTTGAGCGTCTCATGAAGATTTCTGACGAAGTAATTCGTTATCTCATTACCAATGACGTTAAGTCTGCTTAAGACAACTCGTGATTAACGCACCAATACGCTCTGAAGGAGGGGATTACATTGTTGAACCGTGTCATTCTGATCGGACGGTTAACCCGGGATCCTGAGTTGCGTTACACTCCAGCAGGAGTAGCAGTTACGCAATTTACTTTGGCAGTGGACAGACCGTTTACAAGCCAAGGGGGAGAAAAGGAAGCCGATTTCATTCCGGTCGTAACCTGGAGACAGCTTGCCGAGACTTGTGCGAACTACTTGCGCAAAGGACGCTTGGCTGCAGTCGAAGGACGCATTCAAGTACGGAACTACGAGAATAACGAAGGAAAACGTGTATACGTGACCGAAGTTATTGCCGATAATGTCCGTTTCTTGGAGTCAGCTAACCGTGATAACAGCGGTGGCGGCGGTGGGCAACCAATGCGTGAAGAGCCTTCTTATGGAGGCGGCGGACGCGCGAACAATAACAATAATTCGCGTAGCAACAATCAGGATCCTTTTTCCGATGACGGAAAACCGATTGATATATCGGATGATGATTTGCCATTTTAACATGAGCTGATACTCTTAGGAGATATGGGTTACATGATAGGAAAGGACTGAAAAGCATGGGCTTCAAGCAAAGAGAAGGCGGAGACAACGATAAAAGACCGGCACGTCGTGGCGGCCGTAATAAACGTCGTAAAGTGTGCTTCTTCACAGCTAACAAAATTACTCACATCGATTATAAAGATACGGACTTGCTTCGTAAATTTATCAGCGAACGTGGAAAAATTTTGCCACGCCGTGTAACAGGTACTAGCGCTAAATACCAACGCATGCTGACGATTGCAATCAAACGCTCCCGTCAAATCGCATTATTGCCATACACAACTGAGTAGTCTTTACTCAGCTTGCATACGAAGCAGTCGGCTTATAGCCGGCTGCTTTTTTGTATATATCAATAGAAGTATTAGAAATAACGATCCAATCTAACAAACGGAAAAATTCAATACTGTGGTGATAGAAGCATTCAAGGCTCAAATGAATTATAATAGAGTCTAATCTACTGAAAAGGTTCAGGCAGCAGGAATAGCTGTTTGTTTCAGAATAAACACCAGGAGTGGATATGAATACATCAAAACGTAAAGGCAAACAGAGAAAAAAGAGTCTGAAAAACTGGATTATAGCTACTCTTTTACTTTCCATTATATATGTGTGGTTACAGCAAAAAGGCGATATAGATAACATGTGGCCCGGGACAACAATCCAAGAAGCTGTGCCAATCATCGGCTTACATCCTGTGGTAGCAGAGAATGAGAAGTTATTGGTACGTAAGGCAGCCAGACGTGGAATAGAGATTGTGATCACCCACGGCTACCGAAGTTCCGAGGAGCAAGATGCACTATTCAACCAAGGACGCTCAAGCGCAGGCAATATCGTTACTAATGCGCGTGGTGGTGAGTCATATCATAACTACGGATTAGCAATTGATTTTGCATTGAGGACGCCTGAGGGTGATGTGGTGTGGGATATGGAACGGGATGATAACGGCAATGGCAAGGCAGACTGGATGGAAGTTGTGGACCTCGCCAAAGAGTTAGGTTTCACTTGGGGTGGAGATTGGGCAAACTTTCCGGACTATCCTCACTTGCAGATGGATTTTGGTTTGAGTATTAATGAGTTAAAACGTGGTAAAAGACCTCCTGACTCTCAGTAAAAGGTGTTATATATACACTTAAATGAATAATTATTAGATAAGCTCTGCATTATGCAGGGCTTTTTTCTTTCTTTTGTAAAATAAATGATAAAAGATGACAATTTGGTCTTTACATTAGCAAATAAATAAAACTATACTAGATTAACTAGATTTTTTACTTTGATCGCACATATTATTTCAATTGTAAGCATAACGGCTCTGATTAAATAAAATTTAGCTATAGATCGAGATATAATCATCACTCATATATGTAACATTTACCTCACGCAAAATTAAGATTGTCTACTTAATACAAAGCATACACATACACTAGATGTAACTAGTATGTTATGTATATGTTATTTTGACCAATTGCCTATGTATACCTCACAGCCAAAAACAAGATAACGCCTCTCAAATTCCCTGCTATAAGCCTTTATAGTATTACTAATATCCAAATCTGTAGTATAAAAAACATTTATACCAAAAATCTCAAAATAAGCATTGACGTTAGCTAAAATTACACGTATGATTACATTAATTATTTTGATATATAATTCCGCTAGGAATTATCAACATTAATTGACCAATGGTCTAAATATAAGTCTCTTAAACTTGTTTCTCCTAACAATTTGGTATTTTGTATAAGCTATTGTTCGTTATCTTCAAGAACTTGGAAATATACAGTGGATGCATTTCTACACACGAATACAATCTACGGAAATTATGGGGTTAGGGTGATTGATTTGAATACAGAGCTATTGGAAGTCAGAAATCTAACAACATCATTCAGAATTGAAGATGACTATTATGCAGCAGTGGATCACGTTAACCTTACGGTGAAGAAAAATGAAGTATTGGCGATTGTAGGTGAATCCGGGTCAGGTAAAAGTGCTTTTGCATTCTCTCTTATGGGTTTGCATAACAAAGCAAAGATCGAAGGCCAGATTCTCTATAAAGGACAAGATATTGCCAACATCTCCCCAAGCAAGTTAAACAAGCTACGCGGCAAAGAAATGGGCATGATTTTTCAGGACCCATTGTCCGCACTAAATCCTCTAATGATTATTGGTGAACAGATTGAAGAGATTCTCACACTTCATCAGTCCAAGCTGTCTTCCAGAGAGAAGAGAGAAAAGGTCATTCACTTATTGAATCAGGTAGGGATTCCACGTCCCGAACAAATATACAAGCAGTATCCCCACGAACTATCTGGTGGTATGAGACAGAGAATTGTTATTGCCATTGCGATTGCCAACAAACCGGAATTACTCATAGCCGATGAACCAACGACGGCGCTTGACGTTACGATTCAACTACAGATTCTGGAGCTGATCGGTGATCTGAAGAGTGAAATTAACGCAGGCATTATTCTGATTACACATGATCTGGGTGTCGTTGCTGAGATGGCTGATCGCGTAGCAGTTATGTATGCAGGTGAAATTGTTGAAATCGCAGATATCTTCACATTGATGAACGATGCGAAGCATCCATATACCCGCTCATTGTTGAACTCTATTCCCACCCTGTCTGAAGAAAGATCCAAATTACATGTCATCCAAGGCATCGTACCATCACTCAAAAATCTTCCTCGCAAAGGGTGCAGATTCAAAGCCCGAATTCCATGGATTAGTGAATCGGCTCATGAAGAGAACCCACAGATGCATGAAATTGCACCAGGTCACTTTGTACGGTGTACCTGTTACCAGCACTTTCATTTCCCTGACCAAAGCTGAGGAGGAATAACATAATGGCATTACTCGAAGTAGAAGGGCTTAAGATACACTTTCCGATTCGCGGTGGATTGCTTAAACGGGAAATTGGCAGTGTAAAGGCTGTTGATGATGTTAGCTTCTCCATTGAAGAAGGACAGACCTATGGTCTGGTTGGCGAATCAGGTTCAGGAAAAACAACAACAGGCAGAGCCATTATTGGGCTAAACCATGTCACTGACGGAAAGATCCTGTTTAACGGCAAAAATCTGGCTACGGAGCGACGTAAGAACAGGCAGCTCCAGCGGGATGTACAAATGATTTTTCAAGACCCATATTCATCACTGAATCCAAAGAAGCGGGTTATCGATATTATCGCTGAGCCGTTCCGTAACTATGAGCGTCTGACAGCTACCGAGGAAAAAAGACAAGTAAGAGAATTACTTGAAAAGGTTGGCCTGAGTCCGGAATCAATCTACAAATATCCGCATGAATTCTCCGGCGGACAGCGTCAACGGATCGGCATTGCACGGGCTATTGCACTGAAGCCGAAGCTAATTATCGCGGATGAACCTGTATCTGCACTCGATGTGTCGGTACAGGCTCAGGTACTCAACTTCATGCAGGAGATTCAAAAAGAACTAAATCTGACCTATCTGTTCATCAGTCACGATCTCGGCATCATCCGTCATATGTGTGATCAGATTGGAATTATGTATAAAGGTCGATATGTGGAACAGGGCACAACAAATGATATTTTTGAGAATCCGCAACACATCTATACCAAACGTCTCATTGCAGCCATTCCGGATATGGACCCAACCAAACGAGAGGAAATGGTAGCCTTCCGTCAACAGGTCAAATCCGAGTATGAACATTCATACCGAAATTTCTTTGATGAGGAAGGGCTTGCATACTCGCTCAAATCCATTTCCGATACTCACCGAGTAGCTCTACCTCAGAAAGGTTGAAGGCCATATGTGGAAAACGATAGTACGCAGAATTATCATAATGATCCCTCAGATCTTTTTACTTAGTCTTTTGGTCTTTCTGATGGCCAAGGCCATGCCGGGCGATGCACTAACGGGATTGCTTGATCCAAGCGTTGATCCCAAAGCATTGGAAGCCCAGCGAGAGAGATTGGGATTGAATAATCCTTGGTATGTGCAATATTGGGACTGGATCAAAAACGCCATCCAAGGTGATTTTGGGCAATCCTTCCGTTTCAAAATGCCGGTTACCGACTTGATCGGTCAGCGTGTAGCAAATACATTCTGGCTCGCACTGGCGACACTTGTACTGACTTACCTGATCGCTATTCCACTGGGTATCATCAGCGGTCGTTACAACGATACCTGGTCTGATCGGTTGATCACGGGATACACCTATCTGGGGTTTGCCGCACCATTGTTCATCTTCGCACTGGTGATGGTATGGATCTTCGGATTCCACTTCGGCTGGTTCCCGACAGGAGGTAGCGTTGCGCCAGGACTTACACCAGGCACATTCAGCTACGTAATGAGTAAGTTCTATCATCTATTATTGCCGGCACTATCCATGGCACTGATTACAACGGTATCTACGGTTCAATATTTACGTAGTGAAATCATTGATATCAAGCATAAGGAATTCGTTATTACTGCCAGAGCCAAAGGTGCCTCGGAATCTCGGATCTACAACAGGCATATCTTGAGGAATTCACTATTACCTATCGCCGCGTTCTTTGGATATGAGATCACAGGACTTATCGGAGGCACGGTATTTATCGAAAGTATATTCAGTTATCCAGGTATGGGGCAGTTGTTCCTGAGTTCCATCTCATTGCGTGACTTCAGCGTTGTGACTGCACTCGTATTGTTGTATGGCGTAGCTTCCATTCTCGGGGCATTGCTGTCTGACATAATTCTGGGAATTGTAGATCCACGTATACGGATCAAGTAAGAACTTGAAGATTTCGGGGTGAAAACAAGATGAGCAAGGCCAACGAGGTAGTTGTAACTTCACAAAAGGTTGATAAAAGCCCCTCCAGCTTGAGTATTTTATGGAGGGAGCTTGTCAGAGATAAGGTGGCACTAATCTCGCTCATTTTCTTGGGCTTGGTCATGTTGCTGGTATATGGCACGTCTCTCATTCTGAATCAGGATGATATCGTACGCGTGGATCTGTTTGCCTTATATGAACCACCATCCGCGAAATATTGGCTTGGAACGGACTATGGAGGTCGTGATGTATTTGGCCAACTGGTCATCGGTACACGTAACTCCCTGACCATTGGAATTATCGTAACGTTAATGACTGGCTTCATAGGTATCTTAATTGGCCTTTTATCCGGTTATTTCGGTGGAATGATAGACAACCTGTTTATGCGTGTTGTTGATTTCTTCATGATCCTTCCGATGTTGATGATTGTTATCGCGTTTGTTACGGCAGTACCGAAATACAATATCATCTCGTTCTCTCTAATCATGACGGCATTTCTCTGGATGGGTATCGCCAGGTTGATTCGCTCCAAAGCATTACAGGAACGGGAACTGGATTATGTAAAAGCTTCAAAAACATTGGGCTCTTCTCATCTGAAGATTATGCTCTCACAGGTTCTTCCGAATCTGAGCTCCATTATCATCGTAACGATGACATTGAATCTCGCTGCCAACATTGGCCTCGAATCCGGGCTGTCTTTCCTTGGGTTTGGTTTTCCCGAAAGTACGCCTAGTCTTGGAACACTCGTAAGTTATGCACGTAATCCGCAAACCCTGGAATCCAGATGGTGGATATGGCTACCCGCATCGGTACTGATTCTGGTATTGATGTTGAGTATAAATAATGTCGGTCAAGCCCTAAAGCGTGCGACTGATGCAAGACAAAGAAGAGGTTAAAAAAAGGGAGGAAAGGTTCATGAAAAAGGGATTATTTTCACGGGGACTATTTTTCACGATGATGTTGGTCTTTGTATTGGTGCTCGCAGCGTGCTCTGAGAAAGAAGCGGCTACTCCAGCTCCAGCTTCCAACACAGAAGAGGGGAAAACGGAGGAAAAACCTGCTAATGAAGAGGGCGTTTACTCCATTGATGACTTCAACAATGTCAAAACGAATGAGGGTACTGCGATCGAGGGTGGATCGATTACATTCGGACTTGTATCGGATACTGCTTTTGAAGGTACACTGAACTTTAACTTCTATTCCGGTAACCCGGATGCACAGGTTCTTCAATGGTTTGATGAAGGCTTGCTGACTTGGGATAAAGACTATGTGTACACCAATGATGGTGCTGCAACATATGAGACTTCCGAAGATGGCAAAACGTTCACACTAACCATTCGCGACAATGTAAACTGGCATGATGGCAAGCCGGTAACGGCTGAAGATCTGCAGTTTGCTTATGAAGTTATTGGTAACAAAGCGTATGATGGTCCACGTTACGACTCCAACTTCACTAGTGTAGTAGGTATGGACGAGTATCATGCTGGAAAAGCAAAAACAATTTCTGGTATTAAAGTGCTGAGCGACAAACAAATCAGCATTACGTATAAAGAATCTACTCCGTCCCTGCTGACAGGTGGCGTATGGACGTATCCTCTGGCTAAACATATCTTCGGTGATATGGATGTAGCAAAAATGTCTTCTTCCAAAGAAGTACGTGAAAAACCAATTGGTTTTGGTCCATTTAAAGTGGATGTGATCACTCCAGGTGAGTCTGTAACTTTTGTTAAAAACGATGACTACTGGCGTGGAGCTCCAAAACTGGATGGTGTAACTCTGAAAGTTATCAACCCGACAACGGTTGTTCAAGAACTGAAATCTGGCGGGGTAGATCTCGTGGATGCATTCCCGACAGATCAATACAAAGACAATGCTAACCTGTCCAACGTAGAATTCCTGGGCACAATCGATCGTGCTTATACGTACATCGGTTTCAAACTGGGTACGTGGGATGAAGAGAACGGAAAAGTTGTAAGCAATGCCGAAGCAAAAATGGGCGACAAAAACTTGCGTAAAGCCATGTGGATGGCTGTAGATAACGATCAAGTTGGTAAACGTTTCTATAATGGTCTGCGTTGGAATGCAACAACCCTGATTCCACCGTCTCACCCAGAATTCCATGATTCCAACAATCCGGGTGTAGCATATGATCCAGAAGCAGCGAAAGCATTGCTCGACGAAGCTGGTTACAAACTGGATGGTGAATTCCGTACAAATCCGGATGGAACACCACTCGAAATCAACTTTGTATCCATGACTGGTGGCGACACAGCTGAACCTTTGGCTCGTTATTATGTTCAATCATGGGCAGCTATTGGTTTGAAAGTAAACCTGGAAATGGTTGAGTTCAACAGCTTCTATGACCGTGTAGGTAACACAGGTAAAGATGATCCAAACATTGATGTGTATCAAGCAGCATGGGGCGTTGGTATTGACGTAGATCCATCTGGTCTGTATGGCCGCGATGCACTCTACAACTTCTCCAGATTCTCCAGCGAAGAGAATGACAAATTGCTGGCACAAGGTATCTCTGCTGAAGCATTCGATGTAGACAAGCGTAAAGAGATCTACAATCAATGGCAACAATACATGGTAGATGAAGTTCCTGTATTCCCTACACTGTATCGTGCAGTTGTAGCACCCGTTAACAAACGTGTAATGAACTATGCGATTGGTGATGGAACAGGCGTTTACCTGAGCGACCTGCAAGTTAATGCAGACAAAGCAGTTGTAGCTCAGTAAAACATTCTTAAATTAGCAGCTGTAAGGATTGGGGTCCTTTAAGAAGCCGGTTGCTAGATTATTAATGAAGAATTCTCCTGGGAAAATGAATAAAAAGTGTCTTTAAAACATGGATTCTGTACACTCTGGCATGGGTGTGTGGGGTTCATGTTTTTTTTGTAACCAAAAAATAAAAAAAATTTAACTTTTTTTCAAAAAAGTGCAGACAAAATGCCTCTTTACTTCGTCTATATAGGTAAGAGGTGATCATCTTATGAAAAAATGGTGGAAACGGGCAGGTATGCTGCTAGCTCTCTTGCTTATTATATATTTAGGTGTGAAACCGGACATGCTGGTAGGCAAACCGGGAATTAAAGCTGAATCTGCGGTATTAATGGATATGAACTCTGAACAGATCTTAATGGATTTTAACGGCTCCGAAGAGATTGCTCCGGCAGGCGTCAGTAAGTTGATGACAGAACTGTTAGTGATGGAGGCCGTGATCAATGGGGATATAGGGTGGAATGATCTTGTTAATGTGAGTCTGTATGCCAGCTCCGTGGGGGGCAGTCAACTGACCCTGAAACAGGGAGAGCAGTTCACCGTTCAGGAGTTGTTCGAGATCGTAGCTGTCTATTCAGCCAATGATGCAACTGTTGCTCTGGCTGAACACATCAGTGGTACAGAGCAGAAGTTTGTGCAACAGATGAATCAGAAAGCAATTCAGATTGGGCTGTCGGAGGATACACAATTCACGAATTCAACGGGCCTCAGTGAAAAGCTGCTTGGTCCTAACCGTCCGATGGATATACAAGGGCAGACCTTAATGACGGCTATAGATGCATGCAAGCTTGCGCGATATTTGCTGAATAACCATCCCGAGATTTTAAGAATATCCAGTCAAATGCAAGTATCAATGCATCAAAAAGGGATGTACATGAGTAACACGAACTGGATGTTGTCCTCTATTGGTGGGCCGTATGCTTACGATGGGAATGACGGATTAAAGACCGGGTATGATGAAGATTCCGGATATCATTTTGTGGGGACAGCTGAACGTGATGGCAAAAGACTGATATCAGTTGTATTTGGAACAGATACTCGTGAAGGGCGTTTTGTGGAGACTCGGAAGTTGTTCAACTATGGGTTTTCGGGAAACCGAGTCAGACCAGATTATTGAAGCATTACGCAAGCGTTAGTACGTTAGATAAGATATGAGGGCTGTCCGCAGGTTCGACTGAACATGTGGTAGCTCTATTTTATCGAATCGGAGGTAAATTGATCCATATAACCATATTATTAAATTGACATATGGTTTTCTTTTGTTTTAAAATGACCAGTGAGTCATTATTATTCAACTCGGTTTAATATATATGTACCAAACCACCAATTGTACGATACTGAATTTACGATCTGATCGGGAGGTAACATGTGATGCAAAAACAAATTAAATGGCCGCTAGTCTTGTTTGCCATAGGGGTATTTATGGCTGCGCTGGATAACGGGATCATCACCTCTTCACTGACCACCTTAAATGCATCATTTGGTGTGTCGCCAACATGGGGAGCATGGACGATTACGCTTTACACGCTTGGGCTTGCGGTGAGTGTACCTATTGCGGGCAAACTTTCGGACCGTTATGGTCGCAAGAAACTATTTTTGATTGAAGTGGCGTTGTTTGGGATCGGGTCCCTGCTCGTTGCGCTGAGCACATCGTTTACCTTTTTCCTGATTGCTCGTGTCATTCAAGCTTTGGGCGGTGGTGGGATTTTTATCATTGCCAGCTCATACGTATTAAGCAAGTTCCCGGCGGAGCGACAAGGTACAGCCTTGGGTCTGCTGGGAGGGATGAATGGTGTTGCCGCTATTTTGGGACCCAATGTCGGTGCTTTTATACTGGATCTGACTGGCAACTGGCATTGGTTATTCCTGATTAACGTGCCTATCGCCATTCTGCTATTCATAGCAGGTATTCGATTTATTCAGGAAGAGCAGGAACTGAATCGTGCAGCAGTGGACTGGAGCGGCATTGCTGTCCTAACGTTGGGTGTACTCAGTTTAATGTATAGCTTCAGCAATCTGGACGGTGTGAACATGCTTCAAAGCCTGGGATCACCGATGTTCTACGGCTTTTTCTTGGCAGGTGTGATCATTCTGGTGCTCTTTTACTTCATGGAAAAAAGGCTGGAAGGATCTGAACGTGAACCTGTTGTATCGACACAGCTTCTGGGCATTGCGTCCTTTCGCTGGACGTTGCTAATTGCCTTTTTCTCGGGAGCCATTCTGGCCTCAGTGATCTTTATTCCCGGATTTGTTGAGCAATATCTCGGCGTATCCAATACAGCTTCCGGGTACTGGTTTACTCCACTCGCGCTGGCATCCGGCATCGGGGCAGGTGGAGGTGGATACCTCGTTGACCGCAAAGGGCCGATCTGGACGTTATCGGTTGCGGGGCTGTTATCTGCCATTGGATTCCTGTTGTTCCCGCTATGGGTGGAGCATATCTGGCAATTTGTCATCGCGAGTACACTCGTAGGTATCGGTTTCGGCATGATGCTTGGTGCGCCAGTTAACGTACTTGTCACGGAACAGGCGGGGGAGAACAACAAAGGCATCGCGGTAGCGACCAGTTCGTTATTCCGCCAGATGGCGATGGCTATTGCACCTACGATTTTCGCTGGATTCCTGGCACGTTCTTTCATTAATCTGGGGTCCAACATTCAGGCAGGATTCGCTGACAAAGGAATTCAGGTGCCGCCTGAAATGCTGGAGCAATATGCCTCGGGTGGAGCAGCAGGGAGTGATGTATCCAGTCTGACAGAGGGCCTGTCCCAGATTCCTGATGCAGGTATCCGTGATGTGTTGCTCCAGGCAGTGCATCAAACGACAGGGCAGGGTTATAATGGCCTTTTCTGGTCTGCGGTGGTATTCAGTGTGCTTACGCTGGTAGCTGCGCTTATAACGGGACGTCTGCGTCAAAAAGAGAAGAGCCAACACGTGGAAAGTATATCCACGAACGGATAGGATCGCATGTGAAAATGAAGAGAACAGTGCACCTTTTGTAGCTAAAAAGGAGTCGCTGTTCTTTTCAATTTAACCGGATTGTAACTTTTCTTGCTCTCGCAATGATTACAATAGAACGAGCGTAAGCGGTGTCTTGATTCAAGAGAGAGAAAACTTCAGTGAACACCGAGTCACAAGACATCCCAGACGTTTAATTGGTATTATATAAGTTGAACGAATCGTTACACTTCATCACTGCGAGTTCAGAATAACCTTCGGATCGCTGTTATCCCCAGATTTTTTGATTTCTTTATTCCAAAGGTAAAAATCCGGTGATAAAGGCGAAGCGTATGCTTTCGATGCAGCTTTCTTTCAGAAAGCTTTTAGCTACGCTTCTTCAGGTTTTTTCTGACCTCTCCGTTTTTAGTGTAAATATTAGATGAAACTTATATATCAGGCAGTATCATTTTGATAGTGAAGAAGGAATCAATGGATGAAAAGCAGAACTAAAGATAAGAAGAAAAGAAGAAAAGGCCTATATATAACGCTCGTTTCACTTGTTGTTTTGTTAATCGGAGGTTATTTGTTCCGTCAGCAGCTGGCTGTAGCAGCATTTGATCTGTTTCTCGCCGGTTCGGTAGAAGATCAGTTATCCCGTTCTTATGTACCGCAAGAAGGCAACAACACGCCTGATCCAACGGTATACCGTAAGGAACCTTTCTCCGTATTACTGCTCGGTTCGGACAAACGCGCCTATGAGAAAACGCGTGGACGTTCCGATACCGTCATCTATGCTGTAGTACGTCCCAAGGAATCCCGTGTGCTTCTGGTATCCATTCCACGTGATACGTATGTGCAGATTGTAGGACGGGATGCCAACAAGGACGGCGAAGATGATTATGATAAGCTGGCGCATGCCTATGCTTTTGGTGGGGAGAATATGTCCATCAATACCGTGGAGAAATTTCTTGATGCTGATGTGGGTTATTATGCAACGATCAACTTCGACGGAATCAAAAAAGTGGTTGATGCACTTGGTGGTGTAAAACTGCCAATTGATGAGGACATTGTGAACAAGAATCCGGATCATGTGCAATTCACGATTGAAGGTGGTAAGCCGATCTATGACGGGCAGGAAGCACTGTATTATGTAAGATACCGTGAGGATAGCGATTTTAATCGTACCAAGCGGCAGCAGATTTTCCTGAACGCGATGGCGAATGAGATGCTGAATTTGAATCAAATCGCCAAAATTCCGGAATTGATTCAGATCATGGGTGACAGTTTCCAGACGGATATGCGAGCATCTTTCATTATTGATCTGGCCAAACAAGTGCTTACTCAGGAGAAACCGCAGATTTCAAGCTTCACCATCCTGGGTGAGGGAATGAAAAAAGACGGTATCTATTATGGTCAGGCTGACGAGAAAGATGTCCAATATGCCAAAGAGCTGATTAACAACTGGATGGATCAATCGACCCCAGCCGGTGAAGTAATGATCCCTGACCGGCAAAAGATTGAATAACCAATTCCATACCAATGATGTGTTGTAGACCACAATCAGCAGTACGTTTATTCGCGGGCTGCTGTTTTTTTTCTTTGTATTGAGAACTATTATCCTTTTGGAACATCCTGCGTTCTGATCCGTATAATATAAGTTGAGCGAGATAAGTTGAACGAAGAAATTCACAAGGAGGATACACAAGGGTATGAACATCGCATTTTTTTTGCTACCCAAACAAGAGGTTACGTGCGTGACGTCGGATTCTACGCTGCGGCAAACGTTGGAACGGATGGAATATCATCGTTTTACGGCGGTACCCATTTTGAATAAAGAGGGCAAATATATTGGTACGGTTACCGAAGGCGACTTACTGTGGTATATGAAGAATGCCGAGGGAAAAATTTCATTTGAAAACGCTTCAAAGTTCTTGCTCAAGGACGTTCCACTTCGCTTGGATATTAAACCCGTATCCATTAATGCCAACATGGAGGACCTGATTAATCTGGCTAAAGTTCAGAACTTTGTTCCTGTGGTCGATGATATGGATCGGTTCATTGGTATTGTCAGACGGAGTCAGATAATTGAGTACTGCGAGGGCATTGTAGCCAAAGAATCGATCAAGGCTAAGTAAGGCTGTACCGAATTTAAATATTATTGTGTCATGATGGATAATCACAGCCGTCCGGTATCATGTTAAACTTAAGAAGTCCTGAACCAAGGGCGCATTCGAAGTTTTTTACAAATATATAGGTCGATAGGATGTACGGAGGACTCCGCATAAGTACCTGACATCAGTTTCGGAGAACTTCTCCGTTTTTTGGGGTAATTTTGCGGGCCCTCTTTTTATGCTATAATCGAGAATAAAGCTTTTTCGGGGGAGAGTGACTTTCGCCAATATGCCTAAAGAACTGGATGTAGCCAAACGCGCTAAAGTGATTGAATGGCTGAAAACCGAAGTGCTTGATCAGGTATCCCGATTATTCAAGGCGTTATGGGAAGGCAGTACAACTCGAATCGGGGACAGTCTTGCCAGTTTGATTATGAGTAGTTACATATTGGGCCGCAGGCTCGGTATTCCTTTCAAGGATCTGGATGCACTGCTAGTTGAGAAGTTGAAAAAGCATAAACAGGAAGGTCACCAGCTTGAAGACTGGTACCAAGATATTTCCGCGCTAGAAGATCATATGCGTAAGAGGTGAATTTGTTGAAATTTAGCTTTAAATCAGCTGTTTGGAGCGCAGTCTATCTGCTCTTGCTACTTTCGCTGTTAACTCCTTTATCGGTACTTGCCATATTTTTTATGATGATTCCGGGAGTTATTTTGTATGCTTCATTATCTTTAAAATCATTTATATGGCATCTCGTGCCCGTAGCCGTTATTTTAGTCGTATTCCACCCCATCTATCTGTTACTATTGCTCGTCTTTACCCTGCCTGCGATCGTTATGGGTCACGCGTATAAAACACGCAAATCAGCCCTGTTCGCGCTGATGGCGGGAAGTGGCATGATGTTGGCAGAATACTTGTTGTTGCTCTTGGTCGGCAGTGTCATTTTCCAATTCGACCTGTCCAGTTATATTGAAGATGTGGTCAAATTGACCATTGAACCGTTAACCAATACATCGAATCAGATGATTAACGGTTTTGCATGGACACCTGAGATGACCGAGGATGTTGCCAAACAAACACAGCTTATGATTCCGTTTGCTCTCGTTGTCACGTCGATGGTAATGGCCTTTATTACGCACGCCATTGCTCGTCCGATTCTGAACGTGATGGGTGTGGTGGTATCGAAACTTCCACCAGCGAGAGAATGGCGTATGCCGCGTGCGTTGATCTGGTATTATTTCCTCGCATTGTTGATCGAAGTGATCTCCAGACAAAGTGATGGAACATACTGGACCATGATTGCCATGAACCTGTCCCCGTTAATTAATCTGGGCTTCATGATTCAAGCGATCGGTTTCTTCTTCTTTCTCTCACATACAAAGAAATGGAATCCGGTTATACCATATTTCCTGGCGGCTGCGGTCTTCTTCATTGGTCCGCTTCGGATTATCGGAATTATCGATCTGGCGTTCCCGCTTCGTGAGGCAATATCGAAATCAAAACGATAGGGTGATGAGTCATGCCTAAATTTCTGAAGAAACGCTGGCACGGCTACTATACCGTATGGGCGTTCATACTGCTGCTGTTGCTCGTTATGTTCGTTACCATTTATAACTGGACGCTTGGTTTGATTAGTCTGATACTGGCTTCGGCGCTGGGAATCGTCATGATTAAGGCGGAGCTCGCGTTCCGCCGTGAGCTTAACGACTACATTAATGGCCTATCTATTCGGATCAAACGGATGGAGGGGGAAGCGGTCAGCATGCTTCCATTCGGAATTGTGCTGTACAGCGAAGATCGTACGGTAGAGTGGCATAACCGCTTTGTCGCGGAGATGTTCCAGGAGAAGACAATGGTGGGTAATCCGCTACTTAATTTGTTTCCCAAACTTCCTCAGCCTAAAGAGAAGAAGGATGGGACGAAGGAACATTCATCCAAGGAGTTCCATGACGAATTCCAGTTGGATGATCGGCATTATGGAGTTATTCATAACCCGCAGGAGCGGTATGTATATGTATACGAGATTACGGAGTTAGCCATTCTTCGTGATAAATATGAAAATGAACGCCTTGCCTTGGGGATTCTTGTTCTGGATAATCTGGACGAGGCTGCCCAAGGTATGGACGATCAGCAACGTACAGCGCTGATTGCCCGTGTGACTAGCGAAATTACGTCATGGGCCAAGCGGTATGAAGTGTACCTGCGCCGTTTGTCTTCTGATCGTTATCTGTTGATGCTGAATCATAAGTCTTTGCAGGAACTGGAGCAGAGCCGATTTGTCATTTTGGATGAGGTTCGGGAGATGACTGCTGACCTCAAAGTGCCAATGACACTCAGTGTCGGACTGGCGTTTGGATCGGATAGCATCAGCGAGATGGGAGAACTGGCACAGTCCAGTCTGGACATGGCACTTGGACGTGGTGGTGATCAGGCTGCTGTGAAGTCCGGACAACGCCTGTCCTTCTACGGCGGTAAGTCTAACGCAGTGGAGAAACGGACACGGGTAAGAGCCCGCGTTATTGCGCACGCGCTGCGTGATCTGATGCAGGAGAGCGATCGGGTGCTCATCATGGGGCACAAAATTCCGGATATGGACGCGATCGGCGCATCCATCGGAGTGTGGAAAGCGGCCAGTCTGTACAATGTGGAAGCACGGATTGTTCTGGATGGAATTAATCCATCGATTGAACGCATGATGGAGCAAGTAAACAAGGACGAGAAGTTGTCCAAGGCATTTGTATCACCGGAACAGGCAACCCAGATGATGACCGAGCACACGTTGCTGGTGGTGGTGGATACGCATAAGGCCTCCATGACCATGGAACCGAAACTGGTACAGTCTGCTACCCGTGTCGTAGTTGTGGATCACCATCGCAGGGGTGAAGAGTTCATCAATGACGCAGTGTTGATCTATCTGGAACCTTATGCGTCTTCTGCTGCCGAACTGGTAACCGAACTCTTGCAATACATTCATGACAAGGTACAATTCACTCCTCTGGAAGCTACGGCTCTACTTGCCGGGATTACGGTAGATACGAAGCATTTTGCACTGCACACGGGGTCCAGAACGTTTGAAGCGGCAGGCTTCTTGCGCCGTAGCGGTGCAGACACCATTATGATCCAGCGGTTGATGAAAGAGGATCTGTCAGAATATATTGCTAAGGCAGAAATCATAAAGCATGCTAAAATGGTATATGGAAACATTGCGCTGGCGGTCACAGACCCTGGCAGCAAGATTTCACAGATGATGATCGCCCAGGTGGCGGACACATTGCTGAACATGACTGACGTGGTCGCTTCATTTGTAATTAGTGAGCGTCCGGATGGACTGATTGGCATCAGCGCGAGATCGCTGGGGCGCATGAATGTTCAGGTTGTCATGGAACGACTGGGCGGTGGCGGGCATTTGACAAATGCTGCCGTGCAGCTTGAAGGAACGCTTGGAGAGGCAGAAAAACGGCTGACGAACGTACTGGCTGAAATCGAAAAGGAAGAGGGGCTGTTCGAATGAAAGTCATTTTTATAAAAGATATGAAGGGTCAAGGCAAGAAAGGGCAAGTGAAAGAAGTATCTGAGGGTTACGCACAGAACTTCCTATTGCCACGGGGAATCGCACGTCTGGCAACAGACGGCAACATGAAGACACTGGACAACCAGAAGGCGGCTGAAGAAAGACTCAAACAGGAAGAGAAAGCGGAAGCGGAAGCACTTGCGAAAAAGCTGGAAGCAGAAGTGACTGAACTGAAAGCGAAGTCCGGCGAAGGCGGTCGTCTGTTCGGCGCCATTACCAGCAAACAGATCGCAGAAGCTTTGTCTAAAAAAGGTCTGAAAGTAGACAAACGTAAAATTGAGCTGGACGAGCCTATTCGTACACTCGGCGTAACACAAGTAACTGTCAAGGTTCACCCTGAAGTGAAGGCAACCTTGAAGGTACAGGTAACGGAAGAGTAAGATGGGCGGAGAAATGTTATTCGACCGGATTCCCCCGCAGAACCTGGAAGCCGAACAGGCCGTGCTGGGTGCAATCCTGTTGCAGGGCGAGGCCCTGATTACAGCGATGGAACGGGTGCAAACCGAGGATTTCTATGATAAACCCCATCAATTAATCTTTGAAGCGATGATCCAGCTTGGTGAGGGAAATCAACCGATTGACCTCGTGACACTGACTTCGCTTCTGAAGGATAAAGGTGAGTTGGAGGACATCGGGGGCGTTAGTTATCTGGCTAAGCTAGCCCATGGTGTACCTACAGCCGCAAACGTAGACTATTATGCTCAGATTATCGAAGAGAAATCGATGCTGCGTCGCCTGATTCGTACGGCAACACAGATCGTGAGCGAAGGATATACAGGTGGCGAAGATGTTGCAGCGATGCTTGGAGAAGCTGAACGTCGCATTCTGGAGATCTCCAACCGTCGCTCCAGTAGTGGTTTTATAGCCATTCAGGACGTACTGATGGAAGTATTCGATCGTGTGGAAACACTTCATCAGAATAAGGGTACAACGACAGGTATTCCGTCCGGGTTCATCGATTTGGACAAAATGACTGCCGGATTCCAGCGCAGTGACTTAATCATTGTAGCGGCCCGTCCTTCCGTAGGTAAGACGGCCTTTGCCCTGAATATCGCTCAGAACGTGGCCATTCGGGCACAGGAGACGGTAGCCATCTTCAGTCTGGAGATGTCAGCCGCCCAGCTGGTGCAACGTATGATCTGTGCGGAAGCCAATCTGGATGCCAGCGTGATGCGTATGGGTGACTTCAAGGGCGATGAAGATTGGCAGAAGCTGACGATGGGTATTGCAGCTTTGTCAGAAGCCAACATCTTCATAGATGATACGCCAGGGATTACCGTAGCGGATATTCGTGCCAAATGCCGTCGTCTGAAGAAAGAGAAAGGCCTTGGCATGATCCTGATCGACTATCTTCAACTGATTAGTGGACGTGGTAAAGCAGGGGAGAACCGTCAACAAGAGGTATCCGAGATCTCACGTACACTGAAACAGATTGGCCGGGAACTGGAAGTTCCGGTTATTGCCTTGTCCCAGCTGAGCCGGGGTGTAGAGCAACGTCAGGACAAACGTCCGATGATGAGTGACTTGCGGGAATCGGGTTCGATCGAGCAAGATGCCGACATCGTAGCGTTCCTGTACCGGGATGACTACTATAACCAGGAGACCGAGAAGAAAAATATTATTGAGATCATTATCGCTAAACAGCGTAACGGTCCGGTAGGTACGGTAGAACTGGTCTTCCTGAAAAACTTTAATAAATTCGTCAATTACGAGAGGGCACACAATGATGCCTTCGCGATGTAATGGGCAGGTGCTGACGGCTTCGATCAAGAAGCCAAAATCGTCTGTCCCGAAGATCAACCATTAGAGCAACTGAACTCAAACATGTGTTATAAATACCAGATATAGATTGACATTGAAATGGGTATCCTTGAACCGGTGATAGCAGTCAAGCAAGCTTGGACTGAAGTCTCCGGTTTTTTGTGTTGAAATAATGGGTAAATTCCGAACATTACGGTTGTACTATATCTAATTGTTCGCCATTTGATTTGACTTTGAAAAAGGGTACTGGTACACTAATACTGCTGCGTTAAAGCAGCGCAAACCTTCCCTTGAATGTAACGGAAGGACATTTTTACTGTCCGTTAGCACGCTTCTCAGTCGGTTTATTGCGTAACATGCCTGCCGGGATAGAGGACGGACAGACCAATACAAAGGTGCGCAAGGCACCCACGGAGGAATGTTAACTATGTCAACGGTAGTTGTAGTGGGAACGCAATGGGGAGACGAAGGAAAAGGTAAAATCACGGATTATTTGGCGGAGAGCGCTGATGTGGTGGCTCGTTACCAAGGTGGTAACAATGCGGGTCATACAATTCTGATTGATAACAAAAAATATAAACTGACGATGATTCCATCAGGGATTTTCTACACGGATAAAGCGTGTGTTATTGGTAACGGAATGGTTATCAACCCGAAGGCACTCATCGAAGAAATTAACTATATTCATGACAATGATTTCACAACGAAGAACCTGTCCATCAGTGAGCGTGCACATATCATCCTGCCATATCACATGGTATTGGATGCACTGGAAGAAGAGAGCAAAGGTCCGAACAAAATTGGTACGACTGGCAAAGGAATTGGCCCATGTTACATGGATAAATCAGCTCGTATTGGTATTCGGATGGTTGACCTGATGGATGCTGAAGATTTCGAACTGAAACTGCGTCATCTGGTCAAAGAAAAGAACCGTGTCATCGAGCAAGTCTACGGCGGCCAGCCTGTTGATGTTGAGGAGATTCTGCAAGATTACCTCGGATATGCCGAAATTCTTCGTCCTTACGTACGTGATACATCCGTTGTTCTGAACGAATATATTGATGAGGACAAAAAAGTATTGTTTGAAGGCGCACAAGGCGTTATGTTGGACCTTGATCAAGGAACTTATCCATTTGTTACATCATCCAATCCGTCCGCAGGTGGCGTATGTATCGGTTCTGGCGTAGGCCCGGCTCGTATTCAGCAAGTCATTGGGGTAGCGAAAGCTTACACAACCCGTGTAGGAGATGGCCCATTCCCTACGGAATTGCATGATGCAATCGGTGACCAAATCCGTGAGACTGGACATGAGTACGGTACGGTAACTGGACGTCCACGTCGTGTAGGTTGGTTTGATAGTGTTGTTGTTCGCCACGCGCGTCGTGTCAGTGGAATCACAGGTCTGTCCCTGAACTCTCTGGACGTAATGACAGGTCTTGAGACCGTAAAAATCTGCACAGGATACAAATTCCGCGGCGAGGTCATCACACACTATCCGGCAAGCCTTAAAATGCTGGCAGAATGTGAAGCGGTATACGAAGAGATGCCAGGCTGGAGCGAAGATATCACTGGAGCGAAGAAACTCGAAGACCTGCCAGTGAACACACAGAATTATGTAAAACGTGTTTCCGAACTGACAGGCATTCCAATTGCCATCTTCTCCGTTGGTCGTAACCGTGAGCAAACAAATCAAGTTCTTCCAATCTACGAGTAATCGAAGAAATAGAGAGATTGTTTCTTGAATTATAAAATAGAATACTTTGCCGATTCGGGCAGTAGAGCCTCCAGTTGTTGCTTTTATAGCGATGACTGGAGGTTTTTTGTATGTTTTTCGGATATAATCCCGAGATTTCCGTCAATACTGGTTAACAGTAGAGTCACAGACCCGGACATGTGCATGTTAGACGGGTGGGATAATTGGAGGGAGAGAACGGAATGAAGTTGCTTGTGTGGTTTGTCAAAATCGTGCTAACCGTATTGCTGGTCAGTTCACTGACACTGCTCACGACCGGATTAATTGTACAGTCATATGCGAAGTCGCTACTCGCGAGTTTCAATATTCAGTGGGAAGGTCAACCCATGGGGTTAACCGCCATGTTCCAAGGTGCCTTGGGCGGTAAAACCAACGAGGGGAACAAATCAGGAAATGGGACGACAGATCAGCCGACAGGAGCGGACGAAGAGCAGGTTCCGGAAGATGCTGTTTCAGTTATGGGGAATGGGACAGAGAGCGGTCAATCTGGTGTAGATGCGGGCAATAATGCGTCCCAAGGGAGCGGCTCAAACGAGGGCACAGGGGAAGGTTCAGGTACAGATACGACCGCAGGATCAAACTCAGGCACAAGTGCAGGCAATGGGACGGATACGGGCATGGGTAATGACTCAGGAACAGATCAGGGTAGTGGTTCAGCTTCAGGCAATGGAACCGGAGCGGCCAGCGGCGGTGCTTCTTCAGGCAATGATGCCATTGTTGTATCACCGGATGACATTACAGGAGCGAAGGACAAGCTGCCAGCAGAGGAGAAGGAAAAAATCTTCAGCCTGCTCATGAACAAGCTGCCACAGAAAGAAATGCAGCAGATCTCAGGTGCCATGGAAGGTGGCCTAACGGAACAGGAATTACGTGAGATTGAACAGGTGATCTCGAAGTACCTGACCAGTGAAGAGTACGACAACCTGATGGAAGTACTGCAAACGGAATAGGATGATAGGCAGGGAAGACAGGCGTACTTATAGACGTATCGCCTGATTCATAATGTAATGGACTTGTCGAGGATGATTGAATATAATCGATTTAAATAAATACTGGAAAATGCCTGTAGGAGGGAACAGTGTATGAAATATAAAGGTAAAGAACACAACATATAAAAACGTTCAGGCAATATTGCAGAAACCTCCAGTCCAATTCGTGGACCTCCGTTCATATGTGCATTCAAGAGAACCGATGGACTTGTGTTTATGAATACACGAATTGGAGGTTTTATTAAACATGAACTTTTATCATACTAATTCAGAACTGTCAGTAAAAAAGTCCACCGAGGCGACGAGTGATCGATTCGAGCAAGGGTTGCAAGAGGCGAATCAGCCGTTTATTGGTTGGGATTTTAGCTATGTAACAGGGAGTGAGCGACTTCAGAGTGGAATGTTGCCTTGGTCCTTTGGAACGATGGCGCGCCGATTGTTGAATCAGACAGAACGAATGCTCGACATGGGGACTGGTGGAGGAGAAATGCTTTCCAGACTCCTTCCACTTCCTCCATACACATGTGCGACCGAAGGTTATCTCCCGAATATACCGATTGCAGAGGAACGTTTACAGCCGTTAGGTGTGAAGGTACTTCCGGTGACTGATGATTCGCAACTTCCTTTCACAGACGGAGAATTTGATCTGATTCTTAATCGGCATGAGTCGTATGATGAGCAGGAAGTTAGGAGGATTCTATCCGCAGGAGGACTGTTTCTGACTCAACAGGTTGGTTGGTCAGATTGCAGGGAGATCAATGATCGGCTCGGCATTCCTATGCCAGCGGATTACGCTGGATGGGAACTGGATCGTGCTGTTCTTCAGCTGGAGCAGTGTGGATTCCGGATTCTGGAGCAACGTGAAGCAACCCCTGCGCAACGTTTCTATGATATAGGCGCACTGGTATATTATCTAAAGACCATCCCGTGGCAAGTACCTGATTTCAAAGTGGAACGGTTCCGTCAGCCATTAATGGATATTTATACGGAGATGGAGCAAAATGGATTCTGGGAAGTACAGCAGAAGCGATTTGTAATTCTTGCAGTCAAAGAATAGGACATAAAAGTTAATTTCTATTGTGGCATGAGATGAAATCCAGTCTAAGATAAACCACAATCAAGTTGTTTACGTAATCCCTTATCAGAGTTGATCTGGTGAGGGATTTTATTTGTATTTTTATGAAAAATAAAGCATATTTCACTGGGTCTTAGAACCTAGTCTTAAATTGTGAGTAAAAGTACATAGTACAGCGGATGTTGAGGCATAATGGGTGATGGATCAGCCGTACGATCTTATGGATAATACAGGGAAACCAAGCGGGGCGTGGCTTTGCGGTGTGACGTGTAGAGTTGAAATGAGTGTAAAACCTGTGTTAAAGTATACGGGTGTGATAAAAGGTTAAAATTTTGACACTTTTACGAGCGCAGTTAAAGTCCTGATTTTGCGGACACCCAATACAATTATCAACGAGCATGGGACAGACACGATGGGTGATGTCTTGACAGAAATGCGAACTGAGAAGTGCTGAAAAGGAGAGAATCATGAAAGGTTTCAGAGGCATACGCCAACCGGGCAAAGACCGGGTACACGAACAATCCGGGGAACACCGGACGGCCGAAGACAAAAACAACATGAGCATGTCCACTTTCAGTGTGAATAAGAAGCGCGTTCTGGCCTCGCGCAAATGGATCATTACAGCAGCATGTGGTGTATTCATCGCAGCATTGCTCGGGTTCGCAGGCAAACAATATGTTACTGCAAACACCGTGCCGTATTATAAAGTAATGGTTAAAGGTAGCGAGATTGGTACCATTGCAGATGAAGCACAATTACAACAACTATTTACAAACAAAACTGAGGAATATCAAAATAAATATCCGGATGCAGAAATGGTGCTGAACACGGATGGCATCACAACCGAAACGGCAAGAGCGTACAAACCCGAAGTGAACAGTGACGAGACGCTGGACAAACTGGGTGACATGCTGACAGCCTACGCCAAAGGTGTGGAGCTCAAGGTAGACGGTGAAGTCATTGGTATTGTGAAAGATCAGGCAACAGCAGATGCAATCCTGGAACAAGTACAGAGCAAATACATATCGGCATCGGCTGTGCGAAGTTCGCTTAAGACGAAGTCGGTATCGGCTAATTCCTCGAAGAAAAACGAGGGACCAAGTACAACCCTGAAGTCGGTAGTCATCAAGGAAGATGTAGCGACGGATGTGGTGAAGGCTGATCCAAACAAAATATGGGATGTGTCCGAGGCGGTTAAAGCATTAACCGTTGGTAAAGACGCGCCTGTAACTTATGTGGTTCATGAAGGAGATACAATCTCTTCGATTGCTGCCAAGTATGAAATTACACAAAGCGAGATTCGCCAGCATAACCCGGGCATCAAGGAAACATCGCTTCAAATCGGTGACGAACTGACCTTGACCGTTCCGAAACCAGCGGTAACCGTTAAATCAGTTGAGCAGGTTGTTGAACAGATTGAGATTAAACCGCAAGTGGAAGTACGCAAAAGTGCTGAGTTGAAAGCGGGTATCACAAAAGTTGTGCGCCCAGGACAAAGTGGATTGAAAAGCATGCAGTACCGTATAACCAAAGAAAATGGTGAAGTTGTTCAGGAAGAGTGGCTTGGTCAGGAAGTGATTAAAGCAGCTGTAACTGAAGTGGTCCTTAGCGGAACAAAAGTTGTTGGTGAGGGCACAGGTGAATTTGCTTGGCCGGTATCCAATGCAACGATGAGCAGCAGCTTTGGCCAACGTTGGGGTCGCCAACACAAAGGTGTCGATCTGGTAGGTAACCGCGATGTGAAAGCGTCTGATGAGGGTGTAATTACTTTTGCAGGACAGAAAAGTGGTTATGGTAATGTCATCATTATTAACCACCGTAACGGATACGAAACATTGTATGGACATCTGAACAGCATTGGCGTTAAGGTTGGACAAGTGGTTGAAAAAGGCGAGAGTATCGGCGTTATGGGCAACACGGGTCGTTCTACCGGAACACATCTGCATTTTGAGATTATTAAGAATGGAACAGTAGAAAATCCGTTAACGTATCTGAACTAATATAGAGCTTAAGGAGGCAAGGTTGGCTATAATGCTGGCCTTGTTTTTTGCTGCTGTAAAAAATTTTCAGATGAAAGACCTTCCAAGCCCTTGATCGGGATGTGACGGTGCTTCAGGTATGTTAAACTAGAGAGTATATACAACAAACTAGAGAAACAAATCAAGCAGGCTTGGTACAAGCTAAACATAGAAGAGAGATATAAACGCTAACGCGGATTAAGCAGGATATAGGGGTGAACTTAGCCGATGCAGGGGAAGATTTTGGTGGTGGACGATGAACAGCCCATCGCAGACATTCTGAAGTTTAATTTGGAAAAAGAGGGGTACGAGGTCATCTGTGCATTTGATGGCATTCGTGCGGTTGAACTGGCGTTATCCGAGAAACCTGATCTGATGCTGCTGGATCTGATGCTCCCGGGCAAGGATGGTATGGATGTATGTCGTGAGGTGCGCGCTCATCTGGAGATGCCGATTATTATGCTTACCGCCAAGGATGGCGAGATCGACAAGGTACTCGGGTTGGAATTGGGTGCGGATGATTACGTGACCAAGCCGTTCAGTACGCGTGAGTTGCTTGCACGGGTGAAGGCACAGATGCGCAGACGGCAAAAGCTCGCGATTACGGCTGAAGCGCCGGAAGATGAGGAAAAGCAGGTCATGCGGCTATTCGATCTGGCGTTTGATATGGACATGTACACGGCTTACAAAGGCGGGGAACCGCTCGATCTGACCCATCGTGAGTACGAACTTCTCTATTATATGGCGAAGCATTCTGGCAAGGTTATGACACGAGAACATCTGCTGCAAGCGGTGTGGGGATACGAATATTTCGGTGATGTACGCACCGTGGATGTTACGATTCGTCGTCTGCGTGAGAAGATTGAGGAGAATCCAAGCAAACCGGAAACGATTCTGACACGCCGCGGGCTCGGTTATCTCGTGCGCAGTGCCAAAAGCGTGGGGATATAATGGGCCGATTCGCGCGATTCTCGTTCTTCCGAACGATTCAGGCGAAATTGATCATTATCTATGTACTGCTGATTCTGATTGCGATGCAATTAATCGGCGTTTATTTTGTGAGCGCGATGAAGAACTCACTGACGAGCAACTTTACGGAAGACCTGCAGGCGCGTGCGGAAATGCTGTCGGTTCTCGTGGGGGAAACGATGGCGGGCGGAGAAGCAGAGGCTGGCGAGGACAAAACGGAAAATCTGCGTGTGCTGGTGAACAACCTGTTCAACATTAACGGTGCCGAGATTCAGGTGCTGGATGCCAGCGGAAAGGTACTGACGACCTCGCTAAGTTCACATTCAGACTATGTGGGGCGCAAAAACACCCAGACCGTTGTCAGCCGTGCACTGCAAGGCATTCGGGACAATGAGGAATATATCGTGGACGAGGATAATGTTCGCAAAAAAGTCGTCGCCAAGCCGGTGCTGTCCGGCGGCAAGATCATTGGCGCGGTCTACATCGCGGCATCCATGAACGAGCTGTATTCCACGATGGAGGGAATCAACAAAATATTCATCTCCGGCATTCTGATTGCCTTGGTGTTAACGGCGGTGCTTGGCGTGATCCTATCTCATACGATCACGCAGCCGATTAAAGAAGTGACTCGGAGAGCGACAGCGGTCGCAGAAGGTAACTTTGATCAGCAGACACCTGTATTTGGCACGGATGAGATCGGTCAACTCAGTCGGGCTTTTAACTATATGACCAGCCGACTTAGGGATGCACTTTCACTGAATGAAGAGGAGAAGGAGAAGTTGACTTCCATTCTGACCAATATGAGTGATGGTGTGGTGGCTACGGATGAGTACGGTAAAGTCATTCTCGTAAACCGTCGTGCCAGCAGCATTCTGGGTATGCATCCTGCGGATATTGAAGGAAGACACTTCGCCATATTACTCGGCATTGATCCGGAGGATGCGGAAGCCCTCGCGAGTGGTTTCACAGGTTCAACTTTGCTGCAGATTGCACCCGCTGGACAAGAAGAGCCCGTGGTTATTCGGATGACGTTCACACCAGTTCATCGGCGTGAACGGGGGATCACGGGAACGATTGCCGTACTTCAGGATGTTACCGAGCAGGAAGAGCTTGAGGCATCCCGGCGTGAATTCGTGGCCAATGTATCCCATGAACTGCGTACCCCACTGACTACGATCAAGAGTTACGCGGAAGCACTGGATGACGGTGCACTGGAAGATCCGCAGCTTGCCGGTCGTTTCGTTGGTGTTATACAGAACGAGACTGAGCGAATGATACGACTGGTTACGGATCTGCTACATTTATCGCGGCTGGATTCCAAAGAGGCTTTGCTGCGGAAACAACCAACTGACATTCTGGAAATGTTGGAGGAAGTGACGGATCGCTTCTCATTCCAGATGCATCAGAAGGATATTCAGCCTGTACTATCTGTGGAGAATGATATTCCGGCTGTTCCACTGGATCGTGACCAGATTGATCAGGTGCTCGATAATGTCGTGTCCAACGCGCTGAAATATACATTGGAAGGCGGCACTATTACGATTGCGGCTAGACGCAGTGATGAACACACACTTGCCATCTCGGTATCGGATACCGGAATGGGTATCCCACAGCGCGATTTGGATCGCATTTTTGAGCGGTTTTATCGGGTGGACAAGGCTCGTTCCCGCAGTATGGGAGGCACAGGGCTAGGACTGTCCATTGCCCGGGAAATTGTGAAGGCACATGATGGCAGTATCTCTCTGGAGTCTGAGGTAGACGTGGGAACGACAGTAACGTTCACTTTGCCGATGCGTGAGAAAGGGGGTGAGCACCGTGAAGGAACGGATTAAATCCTTGGTGCTTGCTGCCCTTGTTGTAGCCAGTCTGGTTCAGAGTTATTTTCTGATCTACCGTTTGCCCGGAGGCGGTGATTCCATCGTGACGTCAGAGACGAACTATGTGAAGACGGAAAATATGGGTCAGGAACGCAATATTGAAGAATTGATCTTCCCCGATCAGATGATTATTCATCTGGGTCAGGATAAACATACGGTGTTTTACCCTGGCAATACGTTCTATCAGTTGATCTATTCACGGCTACAGGGGCGAGCGTTCGATGATTTTCAGCGCCGCAGTGTGCAATCGGTGAACTGGGATCAGATTCGCAAGGAGAACCCTGGGTTTGAACTATCGTTCAAAGAAGGTATTCCAGTAGCATTGTTACAGCGAGTGATGAGGCTCGGGACGGATTCCTTATTCCAAGGGGAGACCATTAACCGAATCTCGATCTATACGTCCAAAAATGAAACGAAGGCCCATGCGCTGTTCTTCAGCGCCAAGGGAGACGTGGTATACGAAGCAACGCAGGCGGATCTGACAGTACAAGACATACAGCAGCATGTTGACTTCGGTACGAACTGGACGCCATATACCTTGATGGATGGCGGGTATTATATCCCTGCGGAAGCGTTGGAGACGATTGAGGCGGATGTACCAACAGGTCAGTTCACGGTTGAGCAGATGCAGCGCAGTCTGTTCTTCGATCCAAGTATGACCCGGAATATCCGGGAAAAAGATGGATCGGAGATCTACACGGACAGTAAACGTAGTCTGCAGGTAAAACAGGAACAGCGCTGGATCAGTTATACTGATCCGGCAGCACCGCCAGCAGGACAGATTGATCCTGCGAAGGATGCGTTGTCTGCGGTTGATTTTGTGAATCAGCACGGGGGCTGGAAAGGCCGTTCGCGGATGATGCTGGGGACCGTGGAAAACAAGACACGGCTTGAATTCCAGCAGTATTACGGCAGTTATCCGATTATGGATTCCATGCAGTTCCGCTTTGGAACGATCAGCATGGAGATGCAGCAGGAGACGGTATCCAGCTATGAACGATCGCTGGAATACCTGAACGAAGGTGCAGAGACGAAGAAATCGGTCAAGTTGCCTGGCGGAGACAAGCTGAAGGCTCTTATTAAAAAGGTAGCAGGTGAGAATCGTCAGGTTGTGGACGTATACCCGGCTTATCGTCCTTCTTCGATTGAGGACGGATTAAAGCTGATCCCGGTATGGGTGATCCGTTTTGGAAACGGTGAAGAGACTACCGTATCTTGATAGGTTATAGTCTTTAAACCAAAGAGTAGCTGTACTTTATCACTACGCGTGCAGAATAACCTTTCGATCGCTGTTACCCCCAGATTTCTTGAATTCCCTTTTAACACGGGAGAAATCTGGTGGTAAAGGCGAACGCTCCGCTTCTTCAGGTTATTTCTGCCCTCTCCGTTATCGTATAGCTTTAAGTTCAAAGGCTATAAACGGCCAGTTCCGGTGGAAGGTGTAGGCAACTTGAGAAAGTATTGCAAGCAGCTAGTTTAGGGGGTGAATGTTATGGATTGGGGACGGGCGAAAAATGTGTTGATCTATGCCTTTCTGCTGCTCAATCTGGTGCTGGGTTACCAGATCTGGATGGATGCACGAGAGACGGCCGGAGCCAATCTGGACTTCACCTCACTGGCAGATAATACACAGCAGGCGATGGAAGAGAAGGGCATCCAGGTGCTGGCTCCGATTCCGAATGAAACGCCGAAGCTGCCGAAGTTGTCCTATGAGTTCATTGAAGAGGACAAGGCTGGTGTGGATATGGAGCTGGAACAGCCTGTAGATAGCAAATTGATCTTCTCGCAGAGTGAGCTGGAAGATGCTTTACAGCGAGAGATTCCACAGATCGGCACATACCGGCTGGATCAGCTGATGGCCGAGGATGGAGCTTTTGTACTTCACCCACTGGTGGATGGCAAATGGCCGCTCTTCAATGTGAGTCTGGAGCTGTTCTACAGCGACCAGAAAATAACAGGTTACCGTCAAACTCCAGTGCGGATTACAACCGCAGAGGAGAGCGATCAGCAGGTGCTTCCGGCGTCGAAGGCGCTGGGAACGCTGATCGAGAACTTTTTGCCAAATGATGCAATTGTCAAAGATATTCAGCTGGGCTATTACGGCCAGTTGTTCAATTCAGATATACAGGTAGCGATGCCGGCATGGCGGTTCGTGCTGGAAAGTGGCGAAGTGTTGTACGTGCAGGGCATCAGTGGGGATGTATTCAGTCCCAAGACAGACAAACCAGGGGAGTAATGCGTTATGGGGATATATTTTACCGTGTTATCCAGCGGTTCGACAGGTAATGCCACAGTCATACAGCATGGGGGTACCTCTCTCATGATTGATGCGGGTCTTAGTGCGAAGCGATTGGATGCACTGTTTCAGGAAAGGGAGATTTCTGGGGCAGAATTGGACGGGATTCTGGTTACACATGAACATTCCGATCACATTAAAGGACTAGGCGCGATGTCTCGGAAATATAATTTACCAATCTACGCGAATCTGAATACGTGGGCGGCACTGGAGAAGTCGGTTGGGGCGATTCCAGAGGAAAACCGGAGGGTATTTGAGACGGGTGAAAAGCATGATTTTGGGTCACTGCGCGTGGAATCCTTCGGGATATCGCATGATGCAGCTGAGCCGGTAGGGTATACGTTCGATGATGGTACGGAGAAGCTGTCTGTTGCAACAGATCTTGGGTACATGAGCGACAAGGTTCGCGATGCCATCTCTGATTCTGACGTACTGGTGCTGGAAGCGAATCATGATGTCGAATTGCTGCGTATGGGGCGTTATCCGTGGAACACCAAGCGCCGAATTTTGAGCGATATTGGGCATTTGTCGAACGAAGCAGCAGGAGCAGCGCTTAGTGAACTGATGAACGGACGCATCAAGCGCACGTATCTGGCACATCTTAGCCGAGATCATAATATGATGGACTTGGCGAAAATGTCGGTGCGCGACGCGATGGAGAGCCGTGGATGTTTTTACCGGGATCATGAGTTCAAACTCTGTGATACGTATTACGACCGTCCTACGCCATGGGATAGGGTGGGTGAGCCATAAAGCTGTCCAGTTCGGCGGCTTTGCGCTCAACTTCCTCGCGGGTCAGGATGCCTTTATCAATAAGCAGTTCAATGATGGTACTGAGTGCAAGGGTATTGCGATAGTGTTCTTCCTTGAGATCGGCCAGCTTGGCCGCCATATGAACTTCATCCATGGCTGTGAGTGTACGTGTGCGATCCATATATATCCTCCTCTATGAAGCTTCGAATTGTCTTTTACTATTATTGTAGTCAGGCTTGATGGAAAACATTCCTCTTTTTGCCGCTAACATTTGTGTGATGAGACGTGTATGCTGAACCTGTGACGATGCAGGGGTGAAAAAGTTCTTCAAATTTAACCAAAATGGCGCTTAGCGGACCGGATTTTGTGGTGATAGATACTATGGACCTTTATTGTTAAGCGCGTTATAGCGGAAATTTGCTTTAATTTTCGTAAATATGCAACTTTTTGTGATTTGACGTGTTTAGTATATGAGGAGCATTGTGATTTTGGCTGTTTTGCGTGTGAAATGGCATGTCATAGAATGCGAGAGCATGATTGATAGAGTCACTGACAGAATGGCGTGTCCGTTCTGTTGTACATAGACGCTGTATCTTGATTTGATGCCGGGATGCGGCGATATGCAAGACCATTTTATAAAATTGCAAAAAAGCATGGGAAACCGTTGGAGTCTTCACGTAACGAAGACGACAGAAGAAACCTGAAGAAACAAAGTGTTCGCCTTTAGGAACAAATTTTTACCTTGGAAGAGGGGAGCAAAAAAATTTGTGAGTAACTGCGATCGGAAGGTTCGTCTGTTGGCGGAGTGGTGTATGTGAGAACTCCATCGTTGATCCATGCGACAACTTAGGCGGCAGTCAGGGTCTTGATGCGTGACAACGAAGGGGAGAGGATCACGATGGGATTGTTTGGAGACGATTTTTATTCAACCAAAGTATCAAGACGCGCCGAACCTGAACAGAAAGGCAAACTTCAGATCATCCGCCCTGGGGGCAGAGCACGTGGACGTGACCGCTGGAGCAATCCGCGCAGATCGCGTACGGGAATCAGTTCCACAGTGAAGGTAGCTGTGATTAGCTCGGTGATCAGCTCCATCGTGACCGTCATGCTGTTTAGCTTCATCACACAGCCCACATCGTTACCGCTGGCGAATGCTACAGGCAACGGTGGTGGAGGCGGTGCACAGACAGCGCAGGCAGCTGATCCATACGACCGGATTATCCAGGCAGCAGCCCATGTTCGTCCTTCCGTGGTGAGCATTGTGAACCATAAAACGGGTAGCAGTCTATCGATGGAAGATTCGGCGCTGGGCTCAGGGGTCATTTTCAAGAAGGAAGATGGCAAGGCCTACATCATGACCAACCACCACGTCGTGGAGGGTGCGAGTGATCTGGAGATTGTGACCGTAGATGGGGAGACACACAAAGCGAAGCTGGTTGGTAAAGACCGGGTAAGTGACATTGCGGTACTATCCGCAGAAGATAAAGGGCTGGGTGCAGTGGCGGAGATCGGTGATTCCAGCAAACTTCAGCGCGGTCAAACGGTGCTGGCGATCGGGAACCCGCTCGGTCTTGGCGGTACGCTGACATCCGGAATTGTCAGTTACACGGATCGTATTCTGCCTGTATCGATTAATCAGGACGGCGTGTACGACTGGGAGCAAAACGTGATCCAGACGGATGCGGCGATTAATGAAGGCAATAGCGGCGGTGCTTTGGTTGATCTAAACGGCAAAGTCGTAGGAATTAATACCATGAAGATCTCGGATACGGGGGTTGAAGGACTCGGCTTCGCGATTCCGATGAACGAAGTGATGAAAACGGTAGATTCCCTGCTACTGAACGGCAAAGTATCTCGTCCATACCTGGGCGTGTACACGGTTGATCTGAGCAACCCTTATGCACCACTGGATGACGAGCAGCGTAAGGATCTGAAGCTGCCATCTCATGTGGACAGCGGTGTGGTTGTGCTGGAAGCATCCGGTCCGGCATCTGATGCAGGTATGAAGCTGAATGACGTCATTACGGAATTTGACGGGCAAAAAATTAGCTCCACGCTGGATCTGCGGAAATATCTGTACGATGAGAAGAAGATTGGGGATACGATTGAAGTGACCTTCTACCGGGATGGCAAAGCGGAGAAAGTATCGGTGAAGCTGACGGATAAACCGGAATAAGGGAAGTTCAACGAAACCTTTACTGTTGCGTGGATTGAAATAGGGCAATGCTAGAAGAGTGATCAGATCTACTGACCACTCTTTTTTAGTTATTATGGATGAACGTATGCATTCGACAGTAAATGAGTAGATTAACCATTTTTATGTTCTCATGATCAGTTAGACCCGGAGCCAAAGGAGCAGATACATAAGACTAGGGCTGTGGTAAACTGTTGTCAATATGTTGGAGACGGTCGCTGATGCAATAACATCTGTTTGTCGATCTAATTTTATTTCCGAATGGAAGGGGTATTTTTGATGAAACATTTGAAGAAAAAGATGCTTGGGGGAACGAGCTTGGCGCTGTCCCTGTTTATGCTGTCTGCCTGTGGATCTGAGGTAGCTACGACAGGAGCATCTGTAGATACAAGTGCTCTGCAAGAGAAGATTACTGGCTTAGAGAAGAAACTGGTGGAACAGGGGGCCAAGAACAGTGAGCAGGAACAAAAGATCGCAGAGCTTGAGGCCAAGTTAAATGAGCTAAGTACAAATGTGATTGCGGTAGGTCAGGCTGGTGGTCAAACGCCTGTAACATCGGGAAACAACGGATCGGCCGGTAAAGGCGATGGGGTGCTGATTACGTTTGCCCAGTATGAGAAGCTTGAGGTTGGCATGTCGGTGGGAGATGTCATCGAGATCCTCGGCGGCGAAGGTGAAGCGCTGAGTGAAGCGGAGAATATGGTGGTTTACAACTATAAAGGCACAGCTGGCAATGGTGCCAATGCTGTTATTGCTTTTCAAGGCGGGAAGCTGTTGACGAAGGCACAGTCGGGATTGAATTAAAGAGCGTGGAATAGAGACAATTCATGGAATGGAACAGGGGACAAGTAACTCTGTTTTCGTAATTCAGGCACAGGAGCAGGATTCATTCGCTATGTTGAGTGATTGTTGCTGTTACAGGAGCATTCTTTTCGGTACCGTGGAGGTATCAGGAAGAATGCTTTTTGTGTTCTTTTACGGCGTACGGAGGGGTTTGGGAGATGTTGGGTACGATAAATTAGGGCAGGGGGTTTCTTTTCGGTGGCAGGTGTGATAGAACTGAGAAGTGGCTATCCTGTAATGGGATAAGCGGTTGTGAATCGGGAACATAGCTGGTTACAGAAAGGATGCTTAACGGATGTACGTTGTATGCAAAGAACACGTGGACATTGCCATCGACATGTTTGTCGATGAGTATGAGGACGCTCCAGATATCGTTGATCTGAAGGAGACGGAATTTGCCGATTGGGACCCGCCTGCGAAATGCGCAGAGTGCGAACAGCATGCGGAATTTCTCGTCGTTTAGCGTACTGTAGGACTTAGACGGCTGGAGGCGTGCTTAATGTGGCACTTCGGGCTGACTTTCCATCCGGTATGAACATCACAGCAAGAAGCCAAAGAGAGCGTGATGAGCGCTCTTTTTGTGTTTGTGGGGGTATTAGTGTAGTTGGTAGGCTGTGTGGAGCTTGGCAAGGGTAGTAGGGGTTAACGTGGGAGTAGGCGAGAGTAGAAGAAGCTTAAGGTAGGTAGGTGCCGAGTCCCGAGTTGGGATTGAACTAGGTTGTAGTAAATTTGCAAGTTGTAGGTATAAAAATGGAAGCCGCTGGGGCATGGGGAAAGTGACGTAGGGTGACGGCGATGTGGGTAGGGACGTGGGTGTGGCGGGGCGGAGTAACTCTAAAGAACCTGACGGATCTTATTCGGGGCAAATACCGCCTGGTTGAAATCTAACGAATCGTAGACACGTTATATTGCTGAAATGGCCTCGAAAGTGGTGGGGAGAGCTCGGTGGGTGCGGAATAGCGTGTTTCAGATTCGTTAGATTTTAAAGAAGCCGAAATGGGGCTGATTAAGGTGTGGGGTTCGTTAGAATTTGGAGAAATGTGTAGTATAGGTACAATACAGTTGGAACGAACGGTGCGATGAAGCATCTTACTTATAGAATATCTCGTAAGACAATTTAGGAGGAATGGATTGTTATGTTTATTCAGATTATTGGCGTAGGCAAATTGAAGGAAAAATATTTGACGCTGGGCATTCAGGAATATACCAAGCGGCTCGCCCCGTACATCAAGTTTCAGATGATCGAGGTCGCAGACGAAAAGGCGCCCGATACCCTGAGCGAAGCTGAGGTTCGGGCGGTAAAAGAGCGCGAGGGCGAACGTATCCTCGCGCATGTGAAGAGCGAGGCGCATGTTGTTGCGCTCGCATTGGATGGCCAGCTCTGGAGTTCTGAGGAGCTGGCATTGGAGATCGACAAGCTCGGCACGTATGGGACGAGCCATGTCGTGTTTGTCATCGGAGGAAGCCATGGGCTCTCCGATGAGGTGTTGCGCCGCGCGAAGCAGCGCTTGAGCTTCGGGCGCATGACCCTGCCGCATCAGCTTATGCGGCTGGTGCTGGTGGAGCAGATTTATCGCGCGGTGAAGATAAATCGGGGTGAACCGTACCACAAGTAGGGCGAAAAGTTGAGTTGAAGGTTGAAGCTTTAATGCTAAATATATCAGGAATAGTTCTCCATCATTTGATATAAATAATTTCGAAAGTCTTCAACATAGGACTTGGGCTCTACAATTTTTAGATGAGTGCCGAAGCTTGCTAACAATTGAAATCCCATATGATTTTGTGGGACATAAATAGTTGCTAATAAAGATCCACCATTATGGTCTTCAATACTTCTTCGACCATACCTTTCGATGATTTGATCTTTTATGCTAGGCGATATCCATGCCTTAATCGTGACGAATTGCGGTAGATAACTTGCAACGCGACCTTGCTCTGACCAATCGTCTCTAGGATGAAACGTACGTTCATCCATCGTAATATGATCGATCCGCGATAACTTGAATGTTCGATATCCCTGTCGATGTAAACAGAATCCTTTCAAGTACCAACTTGATTCGTTGAAATGCAGCTCATAGGGCTCGACCATTCTATTCGTTACAGCCCCGTCTTTATCTGTATAATCAAACGAAACCAGCCTTTTTTTAGAAATGGATTCTTGACATATCTTTAAGGTTTCAAGAATCTCGGACCGACCTTCCCAAACATAAACGACAGTTGAATGGAACGATTCAGAGACAATGGACTAACCATTGCCTCTATTTTTTTTATCGTTCTTTCCACTTCTTCAGTAAGGAGGAGTTGTTCCAATCCGCCGAGCGCAGCCAATATATTCTGTAAATCGGTGCTGCTTAGAAGGCGTTTATCGACCTTGTATTCGTCCATTATGCCGTAGCCGCCTTTGACGCCATTGACAGAGTAGATTGGGATGTTCGATAAGCTCAATGTTTCCATATCGCGAAGGATCGTTCTTTTGGAGACATTGAATAGTTGTGAGAATTCCGTTGTAGAAACAATCTCTTTCCTCAGCAATATCATGATAATCGAAATGAGTCTCTCCACTTTATTCATAATTGCCCTCTTTTTTTACATGATTTTATAAAGGTGACACTAAGGTGTCACCTTTTATCCATTATACTACATGTATCACAAGAAGGAGGTTTTAATTCAATGTTTAATCCAACCGATTTTCCCAAGCCCAGCCTTATTTCAGTCAACAGTGTGGAACTCGAAGTGTTTGAAGCAGGCCGAGAAAACGCTGGAAAACCTATTGTACTCTGCCACGGCTGGCCAGAGCATGCCTATTCTTGGCGCCATCAGATGGACGCACTTGCCGCAGCAGGCTACCATGTCATCGTTCCCAACCAGAGGGGTTACGGCAACTCATCCCGTCCAACCGAAGTAACAGACTATGACATTGAACACTTGTCGGGTGATCTCATCGCGCTTCTCGATCACTATGGATACGAGGATGCTACCTTTGTCGGTCATGACTGGGGTGCATTCGTCGTTTGGGGACTGACCTTGTTGCATCCAAACCGCGTCAATAAAGTGATAAATCTGAGCTTGCCTTATCAAGAGCGCGGAGAAAAACCCTGGATCGAGTTCATGGAAGAAATACTTGGCGGAGATTTCTATTTCGTCCACTTCAATCGACAGCCAGGCGTCGCGGACGCCGTATTCGAAGACAATACATACAGGTTCCTTCGCAACCTGTACCGGAAGAACGAGCCTCTCAGAGCACCTGAGCCAGGTATGGCGTTGATCAATCTCGCCAGAGCAGAAACACCGCTCGGTGAGCCCATATTGAGCGAAAGCGAGCTGGCCGTTTACGTCTCCGCTTTTGAAACATCAGGGTTCACGGGCAGCATAAATTGGTACAGGAACCTTGACCGCAACTGGCGCTTATTGGCGAAAGTGAACCCAATCATCCAGCAGCCGACCCTCATGATCTACGGCGACCGGGATGTGGTTGCGAAGTCTGAAAACCTGACAAAGTTCGTGCCCAATGTGGAAGTGGTCAATCTGGATTGCGGTCATTGGATCCAGGAAGAAAAGCCGGAAGAAACAAACCAAGCGATTTTAAAATGGCTGGAACAATGGGAGATGTAGTGTTTTTCAACAACCAAGAAGAGTTTAATGATTGGTTAGAAGAACATCATGCTGAAGCTAGTGAAATTTGGGTGGGCTATTTTGGGATAAGTACAGGGCGTGCAAGCCTTACTTGGTCTGCATCAGTAGATGCCGCTCTTTGTTTTGGGTGGATTGACGGTATACGAAAAACCATTGATAAACAAAGCTATAAGATTCGCTTTACTCCGCGCAAAGTAAATAGTGTATGGAGTGCTGTGAACGTAAAGAAGGTAAAAGCACTAATACAGCTTGGAAAGATGAGACCAGAAGGAATCCACGTCTTTAACAACAGAACCGATGCACAAGGCTATTCCTCTGAACAAAGAAACGTGGAACTTGCCAAAGAATATGAAGAACAAATCAAGGCAAATCAAACAGCCTGGCTATTCTTCACTAATTTATCACCATCCTATAAAAGAGATTCTATCTGGTGGGTAATGAGCGCCAAGAAAGAAGAAACACGCTTAAGAAGGCTTGGAATATTGATCGCTTCATCTGAAGAGGGGCTAAAATTTCAACATTGCAAAAAAAATATTACAGAATGAGGAAATATAAATAACAAAAGAATTGTTAAAAGGATTTTTGGTACTGCATAAATCTGGGTCTATTGTTTCCCTGATCTTTAGGAGAGAGGAGCTACTGTATTTCTCAATCAATTAGGGTTTAATTCTCATCAAAAGTCAGAACGTTTTAAATGCGAGGCACAAATCAAATCGCTAAGTTAAGACTTCCTAAGCCGATTTGAGATGAGCGGATTAATAACAATATAAATATAATGATGTTCCTCTAGGAACTGAACTACGGGACTTTGATAATGACCGGTTGCTTCTAGAATAAGCAAAGGACGTTGTTGAGATGCAAATTCAACTTCTGTTAAAGCTTGAAGGAAATTTGCTAAACCATCTCGAGTGTGCTCGAAGTGGAATATCCCTTGGAATGGCTTTCCGCGCTCTAGAAAGGCTTGTCCATGGATTTCTTCTTAGAAATATCTAGACCGATAATTGGATTCATTTCATCTCCCCTTGTAAGTGTAGATTCACCGGCATCCCCTAAGGTTGATCTCTTGTCGCTCCATAGCATCGCTTGTTATACGGGATCTTACGTCCCAACCAGCCTCAATCATGGTCATGACAAGTAGGGGTGAACATTATAGCTCTCGGGATCAAGTCCCACGGGCAGGTACGTTCGACCAGGCTACTTTAATCCTCTATGCAAATGAAAAAGGATCAACCAGAAAGAACTGGTTGATCTCATAATACGAACGGGCAGGAGAGTTGAAGATCAAACGCGGGGAACCATACCACAAACGCGGGCAAGTCCTTTTGTGGAATTCTTTGTGGGGCTTGGGTTTGTATATATGCTGAAAAAGTACCCAGGGCAATTGCTTTTTGAGTGGAGCATCCTCGTCACATCCCACGAAAGGTGCCTGCCCAAACGGAATTCGCTCCCCGCGTTGTTCTCCAGTTTGAGCCTATGGTGTAAAAGTTGATAAGGTACAAAAGAGTTCTTATTAAACTAAGTGGTGGTGCAGTAGCTGGTAATACCGAGTTTGGATTTGAGCCAGAAAGGTTAGACCATATTGCGGATGAAATTATGTCAGTAGTAAATTTAGGCGTTGAAGTATCGTTAGTTATAGGTGGGGGTAACATTTTCAGAGGTAATATGGCGGAAAGCTGGGGGATAGAAAGGGCAGAAGCTGATAACATTGGGACGCTTGCGACTGTAGTAAATAGTTTAATGCTTCGTGGAGTTCTTAAAGCCAAGACCAAAAAGGAAGTACGAGTAATGACGGCAATACCTATTACTTCAGTTGCAGAACCATACATCCGTCTAAGAGCAATCCACCATCTAGAAAAAGGCTATATTGTAATTTTTGCAGGGGGGAACGGTCAACCTTACGTTACAACAGACTATCCTTCAGTACAAAGAGCCATCGAGGTTAATTGTGACGCTTTATTAGTTGCTAAGCAAGGTGTTGATGGTGTCCTCAATGCAGACCCTAAATTTGATAAAGATGCAAGGAAATTTCATTCGCTTCATTACAATGACGTTTTAAAACACAACTTAAAGGTAATGGACCAATCAGCTTTCATTTTAGCAAGAGACTACAATCTGCCAATGCATGTGTTTAACTTCGATAAACCAGGCTCGATGAAAGAAATTTGTGAAGGTAAGAATAACGGTACGATAATTAGTGGCGAATCAGTTTCAGAGTTAGAATGAAATATGTTAGAAATATACTCTATATGTTGTGGTCAAACTGTACTTTGTGCTTAGATACATCACGGTGAACCATACTATAAGTGACAGCGAAAATTTGGGAATAAAAGCATTTGATTGCGTAAACCAAGGAATCAATCAGCCATATCCATTTTATCTTCATAATTGGTTCTAAGCGTCGATTCTATTTCCGTGGAACAATTGAAAAAAACGGCCGCTGTTCGCATCGTTTGCGACAGGGCCGTTTTTTGTTGTTCGTACGCTAGCTTCGAATTGCTATTCTTGCCAAACGCTCATAGGGTCCCATGGCTTGATCTGATTGCCATATTTTCCGGCCAAAAAAGCTTTCATGTCTTCCAGCTTAGCAGGCACCTCGTTCCAAGTTGGAAGGGGTGATAACCCTCGTTTGCTTTTCAATAGGATATCCACTGTAACATACAAGCGTTCTGGCTGAATCCAATGAAGGAAGCGGGAAATATCAATTTGCTTGGTCAGGGACAAGGAATCAATTTCGTCATTGTAATGCTTGTTGAACTCGCTGATAAGGTTCAGGAGGTATTCCCTCTGCTCCTTCACGAAGTCCAGGCCGCAGATGGCGCCATGTCCTGGAACAACGATTTTGGGTTTAATTTCATCAATAATGCGATCAAGCACCTTAACCCAATTGAGGGTTCCCTCTTCGCTGTATGCCGTACAACCGTTAAACACGACATCGCCGGCGAACAGTACTTTTTCTTTTGGCATCCACAGCAGCAAGTCACTGTCGGAGTGGGCCGGAGCTACGTTGTAAATCAAGACTTCCGTATCGTCTAGACGGATGCTGATATCGTCCTTTATCTCAATATTCGGGTGTACCCATTCTACGCCTTCCAGGTTGAATCCTTCAAATTCCGCTGCAAAAAACCGCTCTCCCGAAGTCGATTCCTTAGAATCCTTTCCTCTTCTGATGACGTTGTCCATCCAGGTGATATTTTCGGTGAGACGCTCTCTGGATGCTTCCTTGTGCATAATAATGCAAGCATCTTCAAACACTTTGTTTCCCCAGGCATGGTCGCTGTTATAGTGCGAGTTCACCACATATGCGGGAGAGCCGCCGTTGCTTACTTCCTTAAAAGCCTCCCGCATTTCCCGCGCATGGAACAAATCGAAAAACGTGTCGTACACCAGCCCTTCACCCTTGTTGATGAACCCGGCATTGGCCCAACTGATGCCGCGATACGGCGAAATACCGGCAAAGACGCCATCTGCGACTTCAAAAAATTTAACGCGAGGTTTTTGGATAATACGTCCATACTTCATGAAAATTCTCCTTTAGGTATATGTTTTTGGGATAAGGCATACTGACTATGTCTGTAGTATAGAGAATGGAAAACATAAATGCAAGCGAGTGCTTGCATGCATTTACTCTATGATTTATGATCGTAACAGAACAACATCACACTACATGGATGGAGGCAATGCAACATGAAGCTAGTAACCTTTCAAACCAAGACATCCCAGGTACCTTTGTTTGGGGTCGTAATTAACGAGAACTTTGTCGTTTCTTTTGCTGCAATCATGAAAAAGCAGGGAACATTCTCTGACAGTCTTGAAAGTATGGACAGCTATCTTCATTATTTACCGGCAAGTTATGCTGCCGCTAAGGAATTGATGCAATATGCTGTCGAACAGTCGCATCAATTCAATGAAAATGAAATCTGTCCGATTGCAGCGGTAAAACTGCTGCCGCCGGTTCCGAATCTGGCTGCGCTTATCGATTTCGGGCTGACGCCAAGACATCTAAGAAATGCTGGCGTAAATCTGCTGCAAAGAGAATATACAGGGCCGGAAAGAGAAGAGCTTAAACAAAAAATCGCCGAAAAATTCCAGCAAGATCCGAATAAAGTGAATTTCAGTTATTACAAGTGTAACCATAATGCTTTAATTGGCGATGGCGATACCATTCATTGGCCATCATACTCTTCATACCTGGATATCGAGCCGGAACTGGCCTTTGTTACAGGGAAGGGGAATTGCATCGCAGGTTATGTTATTTTTAACGACAGTACTGTCCGTGATGTGCAGTGGCCGGATTTCCAGGCATTGACCGGACCGACGCGCTGCAAAGATTTTGATCGCAGCAAAGGAATAGGACCATTTCTGGTTACGCCGGATGAAATCGACAACCCGCTGGCACTAGATGTGGATGTACGCATCGGAGAGAGACTGCACTGGAAGGGAAGCACTTCCGAGTATTCTGCACACCCTGGGAAAGTGATGGAGGAGGTTCTCAAAGTTTTCACGCCGCTCCCGGGCACGATTATAGGTATGGGGACGATACCAGATTGCTGCGCAATCGAGACCGAACAATGGTTGTTGCCCTCTGACCGAATCCAGATTACATTCGATAAATTAGGAACGCTGACGCAATTTGTGCCTGAACATGTCAAGATTACGGAACCAAGCCGCTGGGAAAAAAGAAGCGATTTTCCTTAAATCAACGTCTTTGAAAGACTAACCCCGACCCTGCTGCATATGCAAAACTTGTAGTAGAATAGGCTTAACATATGCAAAAAGGAGAAATACAATGAATACTTCAGACAGAATCATTGAAGCCGCGACGCGGCTCATCAAAAAGAAGGGCTATCGGGGAGTAAGCACCAAAGCCATTGCAACGGAAGCTAAAGTCAATGAATCTACGATTTTTCGGCAATTTGGAAGCAAGCAAGGCATATTGGAAGCCATCGTTGAAAGGCATGCAGATATCCCGCAATTTGAGAAGCTGTTAAAAGAGGACGCGACCGATAATCCGGAAGTCGATCTACTGAATGTAAGCCAGCAGTACCGTTTGTTTTTCCATAAAAATGCGGACATCATTTTGATTGGCATCCGTGACAAAGGAATGCTTCCCGAATTGGACAGAGTGCTGGCCGATCCGCCAGTGAAGCTGCACTCCTTGCTGGTTGAATATTTTGAACGCCTGCAGAAGAAAAAAGTTATAGCTAGACAGGATGAACGTCTTACCGCTATGTCTTTTCTCTCGATGTGTTACGGATTTCAGATGAGCGAGCTGATTCACCAGCAATATCAGTTCCAACTCGTCACCGAGGAAGAGTTCTACAAACACAGTGTCTCATTGTTTGTTAAAGGAATTTTGTCTCAGTCATAAGCTTTGTTGATTTATATAAATATGCCTAAGACTGCTTTCCGCCTCCGCCTACTTCCATTAGTTTGTTCCATCCTCGTTGGTTGCGCTCTGTCGTCATGTTAAAGCCTCCTAGTAAGATTCAAGTGAAACGAATGACCACTGCACTTCGCTCCAACCTATAAATCCACTACCATAGAAGGTTGTGGATTTTTGCGTATTAAAGTCTTTTAGCTATTATTAAAAGCTATAACCAGCCATGCATTTTTCATATAACATACTATTTTTCCAATCATGCTATACTCAGTGAACCAAAAAGTTAGAAGGAGAAATAGTTATGATACCATTTCGTAATGATCATGTAGGTAGCTTTCTACGCCCTGCAAACTTAAGTCAGGCACGTGAACAATATAAATCAGGCAACATCACATATGAAGAATTAAGAGCTATAGAAGATAAAGAGATTATTCGAATTATTGAAAAGCAAAAGGAAAATGGCGTATTGGCCGTTACGGATGGTGAATTCCGCAGAAGCTGGTGGCATTTTGATTTTCTGAGTGGCTTGGATGGCGTAGAGTTGTATGAGCAAATAGACGGACCAAAATTCCATAATATGCAAACTCGCAAGGGCGGGATTCGTGTTGTTGGTAAAGTTGATTTCTCGAGTCATCCCTTTGTTAAGGATTTTGAGTTTTTGAAAAAGCATGCAGGTGACGCAGTGGCGAAACAGACCATTCCAAGTCCAAACATGCTTCTATATCGATTGGAAAATGGCGCCAATGTCTATACGGACCGAGAACAATTCCTTCAGGATACAATTGCGGCGTATCAAAAAGCCATTCAAGCCTTCTATGATGCAGGATGTAGATACCTGCAATTAGATGATACCGCTTGGGCAGACCTATTCTCAGAAGCTGGTCACGATAAGCTACGTGCTAAAGGTCTGGAACCGGCAGAAGAGTTGAAAACGATGCAGCGAATGATTAACGAAACTTTGGCTCATAAACCGGCAGATTTAGTTGTGACGATGCATATTTGTCGAGGTAACTATAAATCAAACTATTTCTCAACCGGTGGTTACGAGTACGCTTCTGAAGTTATCTTTGGAGGCTTAAACGTAGATGGATTATTCTTGGAATTTGATGATGAGCGCTCAGGTGGCTTCGAGCCATTACAATATGTGAATCGAACAGATTTGAAAATTGTGCTTGGTTTACTCACATCAAAAACAGGCGAGTTAGAGGATAAAGAACAAATTAAAGCTCGGATTGCAGAGGCGGCAACCTATGTACCACTTGAGCAACTATGTTTGAGCCCGCAATGTGGTTTTTCGTCTACAGAAGAAGGCAATATTTTAACGGAAGAACAACAATGGCGTAAACTTCGTTACGTTAAGGAAATTGCAGAAGAAGTTTGGAATTAATCCATTTAAATAACGGAGGGGATGTAAAATGACAATTCAAGCAGACCAAGAGACAATTATAGTTGAAGCGTTCATTAATGGTCAGAATGTAAAATCCCTTTCGCAGGTAGCAAAAGAGAATCCGGCCAACCCAACTGAGATCGTAGGCTATTTCCCTGTCACTACGAAAGAACAAGCCGTTGAAGCGATTGAAGCGGCGGCAGGGGCTTTTAAAACATGGAAGCAGACCTCGATTGACGAACGCATTATTATGATGCGCAAGGCGATCGAGAAGATTAGAGCAGCTGAGAATGAAATTGTACATTTGCTGTCTAGAGAGCATGGCAAGCCCCTTTATGATGCACACGGCGAAATTTATGTTTCGCTAATGTGGATGGAGTTTGCTTGTAATGAAGTTACATCGGCTCTACAGGAAGAGATCAAAACGCATGAGAATGGTAAAACCATTCTTTCCTATGATCCAATGGGTGTGGTTGCAGCGATTAGTCCATGGAACTACCCCATTGCCTTATCTACGATTAAGATTGCTCCTGCCTTACTTGCGGGCAACACGATTGTACTTAAACCTAGTCCATTTGCGCCACTGGCTGCAGCGAAAGTGGCCGAGATTATTGCGAGTGAGTTCCCGGCTGGTGTAATCAATGTCGTTCATGGTGATGCGGATGTGGGCGTTGAACTGACTACCAATCCTCATGTTACGAAGATCGCCTTCACAGGTGGAACCGCAACCGCTAAGCATATTATCAAAGCAGCTTCGGAAACGATTAAGGATATGACGCTTGAGCTTGGTGGCAATGATGCGGCGATCTTCTTGGAAAGTTTTGATGTTCATGATGAGCGAGCCATGCGACGGATTGTCATTTCTAATTTCTTAACAACAGGACAGATCTGTATGATCGCCAAACGTGTGTATGTACACCGTTCTATTTATGATGAGTTTGTGGAAAAATATATAGAGGCGGCGAATCGCTGGATTCGAATTGGTGATCCATTCGATTCAAATACGACGGTAGGTCCGGTTAATAACCTGAAGCAGAAAAATGTTGTGCTTGGTTTGGTTGAAGATGCGCAAAAGCGCGGGGCTAAGGTCATCCCTCTCGGGCAAATTCTGGATCAGAAGCTGTTTGACCAAGGTTACTACCTACAACCTACGCTTGTTTTGGGTTGCGATGTTCATGATCCGATTGTCGTAGAGGAACAGTTTGGCCCTACGGTTCCGATTCTGCCATTTGACGATGAAGAGCAGGTTATTCATCTACACAATGAAAGCATATATGGATTGACGAGTTCTGTGTGGGGGAAAGAAGAGGATGCTATCTCCGTCGCACGTCAACTCGAAGCTGGAACGACCATGATCAATACCGCTGCTGTGCAGGGGCTCGACGTTCGGTTCCCTTTCGGTGGCTTCAAGCAATCGGGAATTGGCCGTGAATACGGCGCAGAAGGGATCCGCACGTATACAGAAAAACATGTCATCAACGTTCCGAAGACACTGGATCTTCCTTATATACCAGAATAAATGGTATAGAGGTTGTTCAAAAAGGCTCTAACTTTGCGCTTTGTTTACTGATTTTTACGAATCAGTAGACAGGGCGTTTTTTTGTCAGATCAGTTTGTCAGTGGTGACTTTTTTCAGAGAAAAAAACCATATCTGATGGAGATGACACAGAAGAAATAAAGAAGCCACTCCATTTTTGGAGTGGCTTTGTATTCAGCTATTACACGGTGAACCGCGGCTATCTTCTACCTAGTGTCTCCCAAATTCCATGGAGCCAGGAGTCGAACTCAGCATCTTTGTCGCCCTCGTAAGTATCATAGAGATCCAGACGTGTCTTTTGCAGTTTTTCCTTAAATTCCTCAAATGTGTGACCTTCAGGAAGGCTTTTTTTGATCCGCAGCAAAATTTTGTTAGTCCCTTTAAACAGCTCACCTTTGTTTTTGGCAGGCATTTGTACATCTTCATCCAACTGGTTCAGCTTGAGATATGCGGCTTCGCGCACTTGAAACACTTGATCATTTTTCAAAACATGCTGCAGCAACTTAATGGTAGGTTCTGTATTCCAGTTCCCCAATTCGTTCACCGCATTCAGTCTGTCTCTCCAGCTTGACGTCCGATTAGCCGCTCGTTTGAGCTCTTCAAAGTTCTCCGGTAGTTCGTTAACTGCTCCAATATCATGGTTGTTCGTCAAAATTCAATCTCCTTAATCATCGCCATCTCGGCAGAATGATGAATGTTATTTATGTGATCACTATTATAGCACGAACCTGACTAAACTACTCCTATGAAGCCGATTGGTTAGCTTTTTCCTTAATGAAGTCCACCATAAACACCCAACCAATTAGTCCACATAAGACAAAGCCAAACGCATGCAGAGATCCGTAAATGGGAATGAAGTCGAGTATGGTTAAGGAGTACATATTTTTCAGTAACGGATAGAAGATGGAAATGACAACAACCGTGTAAAAGGCTAGGCAAGAAAGGCCTAAGAAGAAGGCCGCCTTAATATCCAAAGTGTTTTTTCTTAAGTAAGCAAGGAGATAAGCGGTGTAAACCACAATATTACAGGCGAACAAAGTAACACCGACGTATTCAATCGGTTTGGAGAAAATCATACCAATAGCAATCAAGATTGGTCCGATGATATCGATGGCAACGACCCAGGGATACCAGCTTTTTTTCGTCATGATGCGTCCCAGTGCACCAATAAAAATGGGAACAATAGCAGATGAGAAATGAAAGTGAACCGAGCTTAACGCGTGCGTTGCAGGATTAGCTTGGAAGAGGTCCAATTGATATTGATATAAGGTAAACCATATGCCCCCGATAAAAAAATAAACGAGCCCCGCGCCAATCGCTACTTCTGCTGCTCTTCCTTTAGAGCTCACAATCGTGGCCAAGCCATAGATGCCAAGCAGTAGGGTGAACAGTAGCCACCCAAGGGATAGAGTTCCTGGGATTGCCGTACTTTCTAACCCCCACATCTTATTACTCATTACCGAAGCTAGAGTAAAAAGCGCAGCGGGAAATTGAAGCCATTTCATAGCAGCATAAATCACTCGTTGATGTGTATTCTTTTCGTCATGGTTCAAAAGCGAAATCACAAGAGGCACAATGACGAAAGCCGCAAACAGTAGAAATTTTTCAACAAGTTCGAATTGAAAGTAATCCAGATAAAATATCAGAATGGTTATGATTCCACCGGGAAATGCGGGTGATTTCATGAGTTGCTTTAAGGAACTATTCATGGGGTTTCCTTTCTAACCTACGTTTATCGTAAGATCTGTCTGCCGTTCAGTACTATGATTTTCCCAAGAAGACGAAAGCTGGATTATTATGAACAGTGCTTTAGTAAAGGAAAAGGAGCTGTGGTATCGAATGAATAAGAATATAATTTCTTCCTGGCTTAATATTGTAGGGTTAAACATACCGATACTGATTTCCTTTACTAGGTCTGTCCGGCGATACTCTTATTGTAATTCAGTGGTACTGAAATGTAATATTAATTTCAAAAATCAGTTGAATCCTGTAAGGGTGCGCTTTGACCATTAGCTTTTCGTTCATAATTTTTCTTCACAGGAATTTCGAAGCTCCAGTCTCCGGAGAGCAGATCCTGCTGACCCGGGCCATCGGATAGGATTAACTGGTTTACGTTGATCCTCAACAGGAACTGGTCTGGAGGTGGCGAGCTCCCAGTAAAGTGAAATCGGATAGTTCCGTTTTTGGCCAAAACTACACCTGAATCCGTGGCGATGCCGGGAACCGCCTTTATCGTTGAAGCATCCAAAGTAAAAGTTGGCTTGACCGATTTTTTTTTCACCCACTGCAACTCCGATATCTGGTTAGAATGCTTCATTGAGTATTGGATACTCAGGCTCTGACCGTCGAAAAGGTAATCATGAATGAGAAGTGTATAGCCTTTGTCTGTCTTGCCTGTTATTAAAGCCATCTCGTTATTTCCGCTTGTTGACGTCAACGTTGAATCTTCATTTTCAGAGAAGACGGAAGGTAACTTCACCACGAGATTAGAGGTAAATGAATTCTTCATACTGAATAGTACCACTGCACAGACGAGCAGCAAGATCATGGGTACAGCAGCTATCCTGGAGAGAGACAGGTGTCGAAGCCAAGGAAATATTCTTTGTTTTGGTAAAAGGTTTTGTTCCGGAAGCACGGTCGGCAACCGATTGATTTCGTTTTGAACTTCTTCCGCAACAGCCACTTGCGTCTGATTAGGTCCGAACCTCGATAACCGTGTTTCAAACCAGGTTGCCTTTTTGCTGCTGTGCGCAGTGATGCCTCCTCCGTGCACCTCGACAATACTTTTTGTTATGGCGAGACCGAGACCTGTACCTCCGGTCTGCTTCGACCTGGAGCTGTCTACGCGGTAGAAACGATCGAAAATAAAGGGTAAATCCCGCTCGGGAATGGGGACTCCATAGTTTTGGATTCGCACAACTAGCATATCTCCATCTTGTGCAATATCAATATCGATATATTTGCCCGTCCGCCCGTACTGGATGGCATTGGCGAGTATATTCTCGTAAGCCCGTACCAACAATGCCCCGTCCGCTTGAATTTTGAAGTCTCCCTCTTGGACGTTCAGCCTAATTTCCATGCCTGCACTCTCGGTAATCGGTACGAATTCTTCGGCAAGCTGGCCAATTAACCCGGTCATATTAAGCTCGCTGAGTTCCAGAGGCATGCCGTTGTTGACCCGTGTATATTCGAATAATTCGTCGATCAATCGCTGAAGCGCCAAAGATTTCTCATATGCAATGTTGACGTAATAACGCATCTCCACCTCATCCTGATAACGATCGTTCTCAATGACTTCGAGAAAACCGAGAATCGAGGTCAGTGGAGTTCGCAGGTCATGAGATACACCGGTGATCAGATCATTTTTGGTCTTTTCCGTCTTGCGTTCCTCTGCAATCGAGTGCTTCAACTGCATACTCATACGGTTGATGCTGAGTGCTACCTCTCCCAGTTGATGATCGGCAATTTCCGGGATTTGATGGTCAAACTGCCCGCTCGCAATCTCCCCCAGACTAGCTGTGATTTCCGCAAGATAATGATCCCATTCGCTGCTCAATTGATTCATACTCTCCGCGATGACGCTTAACTCATCCTTACCCTTAACCCTTACAACTTGCCCGAACCGCCCTGCCGATATTTCCTGCAATCCGGTGTTAATTTCATGTAAATCCCGAATCAAACGGAGGCTGGCAAGGAAGAAAGTAATGGGGAATAGAACGATACCGGTTATGATCATCACGCGAACGGACCCGGCATACTCAATGAGCCAATTAATCGGGACAGCCACATATTCAATTTTTTGCAGCGCTCCCGCCATGACATACGCCAAAAAAATAGCTGCGCCTGTTAAAACCAGGCTTGCAACCATGATCAGCATTAATCTCCACCGAATCGTATACAGCCACTGTGGTTGGATCCTACTCACCCCTTGCTTTTAAATCGCTTTCGATTTTGTATCCAATCCCCCACACGGTTTTAATGATCCGCGGTTCACGTGGATTGGATTCTATCTTCTCACGGAGCTTACGGATATGAACCATGACGCTATTCTTCGACTCCATAAAAGGCTCGTTCCAGACTTCTTCGTAGATGCGATCCATACTCAGCACCATCCCTCTATTGACAGCCAGCATATGAAGGAGCGCGAACTCGCGGGGAGTCAATTTGATTTCCTGCTGATCGACCGTTACCGTGTGGGATGCATTATTAATCACTACGTTTTCGATATGTATTTCGTTCGCATTGCCCAAAACGGAGTTGAACTGGTTCATTCTTCGAAGCTGCGACTTGATCCGTGCGATCAGCTCGAGCGGGTTGAATGGTTTGGTTACATAGTCGTCAGCGCCGATGCTGAGGCCTGATATTTTATCGATATCTTGGCTTTTAGCGGACAGCATAATGATGGGAATTGGATTCGTCTCTCGTATTTTCATACACGCCTGCAAACCATCCATCTTGGGCATCATTAGATCCAGTACAATTAGATCAACTTGCTTGGTCTGCAGAATCTTCAGCGCCTCCATCCCATTCGCTGCTTGCAGAAGCTTGTAACCTTCGTTATTGAAATAAATACTCATTAATTGGATAATTTCCGCTTCATCATCCACCATTAGAATTGTGCTTTCCGCCATAGATCCTCCCTTGATTCCTGTATCTTCCTTAAATTGAAGAGTAGCACGATAATTATAAGCGATATTTCTTATGCATTGAATAACGTCAGGATGATTTAAGGAAATGATAAGAAGTTCGGTAGTGAGATGATAAGCTTTCACTTCTATACTGAGTACAACACAAGCGAATAATCGTTTGAACAATACATGAGTGGAGGTTTTATTTTTGAAGCATAAGGTATTACAGAAGGCCATGCTCGTTAGTCTAAGTGTTATGTTAATCGGTATTTCAACCGTTTTCAGCACAGGCAAGCAAGTTTTTGCAAATTCGGACAACGAGGCAGATTCGACACGTACTTTAAAAGTATTGTACTGGAATGAAGATGATTTCAAAATGACATATGGAGATCTGTTTAGTCAGAAGTACCCGAATGTAAATATTGAAGTAGTTACACCTGGAGGTATGGAAGCGATTAGGGATTACAACGGGGCCATCCAAAAGTATTCACCGGATCTTGTGATGCTACCCCCTTACCAATACCAACAAATGTCTAAAGATAAAAAACTGGTCGATTTAGAACCTTTAATTAAACGAGATACGTATGACACGACAACGTTATACCCCGGCTTGCTTGATGAATTGAAGGAACAGGGCGGTGGCAAACTTTATGGGTTAAGCCCAAAAGCGGATTCGTACGCTCTTCTGTATAATGCTGATTTATTTAAAAAGTACAATGTTAAAACACCAACGGATGGGATGACATGGGAAGAGATATTGAATCTTGCTAAGAAATTCCCAACCAAGGGAGATAAGAACTCCCGAATTTGGGGCCTAAGCTCCTTTGGATCCAGCAATTTGGTAATGGATATCGCCAGAACAGAAGGATTAACGTACTTGGATCCAAACACCCTAAAGGCTACTGCAAATACAACTGCATGGAAAAATGCTTATCGTCTATCGAGTGAGGCAACGAAGTCTGGAGTACTTGACGAGCTGATCAGTCTGTCCGGCAAAAGTTACTTGGAAAGTAATTCGTTCATTATGGGACGATCTGCTATGAAAGTAGCCTCTATTAGTCAGTTGCAGTCCCTGCAAGCAGCAAAAAATAGTGTGAAGAATTACAAACCTTTTACACTTGGTATTGCTGCCGGCCCTGCGGCTAAGGATCGAAAATTAACAGGCAACGTATATATTCATGAGATATTCGCGATTCCAGCAGGCGCATCTCATGTTGATGCCGCTTGGGATTTCATCAAATATTTCAATGGAGAAGAATACGCTAATGAATACTATAAACCCAAGAACTCGAATAATAGTATCGGTGCTCCTCTATCTCGCATGATTAAAGAGTACTCCGGTTACAAGTTGGATGCATTCTACAAATTAAAACCTAATCTGGATTCATCGATAACAAGTTATGTTCTCATGAACAAGTCACCAAATTTTGAATTGAGATTTCGGTCAATTGTATTGAAAGAATTGACACAGGTAGCAAACGGGAAGAAAACATTGGACAAAGCAACTGCTGCTATCCAATCCAACACTCAAGCCGTTGCTGATAAATTGAAAAAGGCTCAGGCGGCAAAGTAATAGAATCTCTAGCCTTTTATAATTCCCCGAAATATAGAGATCGGGATAGTTCATACGACGTTATGTATAGAGGTCAGCCGTTTTTACTGGGTGGCCTCTTTTTGTTAAGTGATGGGTCTATCAACTTCCTCGGAAAACAAAAAAAGAGCCGCTTATCACGCAGCTCTCCATCGTACTTTAGTTCATTCCGTTCCAGTTCTCTTCTCTTTTAGCGCCCGCCCGTATTCGAAGCCCAGACAGGAATCCAACTATTTGGATAATAGTCATTGGTCAGAGTTGTGTTATAGAGAACTAAATTCCCATCACTTTGCATGACTAGTGTGTCACCCGTTGTGTTAGCTGGTAAGCTGCTCCCGTGATGACCTGGAATCCATGAGGTGGTATTGGGAGACCAAGCAGCTACCTGTACAGAAGTATCAATCATCAAAACTTTATCCCATCCCCAGCCGGTGTAATATTCGAATTTTCCTGTAGCCGGGTTGAAACCATAGCGATAGCCATATTGGTACACATCTTGATATTTCATTCCATATTTATACATGACAGGTTTCCCGTATTGTGGTTCAAACTTGAACGAAAGAGCCCCACTGTTACTGGTACCGCTACTCCAAAGAGAAGAACCATTCTGATAGATGACAAAATTCCCGTCATTCTGCCATATGGCTGAAAATCTGCCATCTTGCGAAGTGAGATAGTCTCCCTTAGCCATACTTTGGCCGATCGTGAGCTTATCTCCAAGATAGCCGGCAGAAGCGGTCGCTGGTACGGCAAATGCAAGAATCAACAAGCAAGCCAAAACAACTCGAAAAGATTTGGGGAAAAATAGATTATTCATTGGACACACTCCTATATTCCTTAGAATGGTTGAGGCTTCATACCTAATACCATAAACCCTTACAGATAATGCATATGGCGACGCAGTGTTCGGTTAGGAGTGGTGAAAGAGCAATCAACACATCCCCCAATGATAATTAAAGGGAAATCAGATATACAGTGCTCTCCGGTTCACCTCCTTTAATAGACAAAATTAGTTGCTTCAATGCACTATATGTAAATGGGTATATTACTTTTTATTCCATTATAGCAACTAAAAAGATAAAATACATTATTTTCTACGAAACTCTAACTGTTCGATAGAGGAAGACATCAATGAATAATGCTACTAGTTTCGATCTCGACTTACATTTCGTAATTTCAGCTTAGGAAAGGATTTATTTTTATTTGTGGGTATAGGAATTCGGACGTATGTGTCGAATTGATTAGATTAAATTTGAAGTATTTAAGAGGGAATTGATTTTATTGAATAGTCCAGAGAGCGTTAAGAGGAGGAGCATATGTATTTAAGGAAGAAGATTGGAATTATTGTTCTCGTGGTATCCCTAATGGCAGGATTGTTGTGCCTCAAAGCATCAGATAAGGTGTATGCTGCGGCTCCAACATCAACAATTTCGATGGAATATGCGCTGCTGGGAATTGGCACCACCGCAAAGGTATTCTTTACGTTCTCGGAACCGGTACAAGGGTTGGACAATGGAGACTTAACTGTTCCGGAAAGCGGCACACTGACTGCACCGGTCTCTTCGGATGGAGGTTATACGTGGACCGCAACTCTCACACCTAAACCAGATATTACAGATGCAACCAACGTCATAACCCTGAACAACGAAGGTGTGATGAATCTAGGCGGTATTGTAGGTGTGGGCACGTCCACTTCGAGTAATTATACTATTGATACATTAAGACCGACAGCAACCATTGTCGTAGCCGATACGGTCCTTACCGCTGGGGAGACATCACTGATCACCATCACATTTTCCGAAGCAGTGACCGGCTTTAGCGTTGACGACCTAATAGTTGAGAATGGTACGGTGAGTGGCCTTAGTTCCTCCAATGGAGGTATAACATGGACCGCGACACTAACGCCAGCTTTTGGTATCACCGATGCAACCAATATTATCACGCTTGATAATACAGGCATTCGTGATATTGCGGGCAATACGGGCACGGGGGCAACGCCTTCGAATAATTATGAGATCTATACCGCCCGGCCAACGGCAACGATTGTCGTAGCCGATACAACGTTGAATATTGGCAAGACGTCTGATGTGACCTTCACCTTCTCTGAAGCAGTGACCGGTTTTACACTAGCCGACCTTGTGGTGACGAATGGAACCATTACCAATCTGGCTACGAATGACAATATTACGTATACAGCAAAATTTACCCCTACCGCCGGCATCACTGCGGGAACGAACAAGATTACACTCCATAATACGGGTGTAATGAATCAAAGCGGCATAACAGGTACAGGTACAACGGATTCCAATAACTTCGCCATTGATACGGTCAGACCGACAGCAACGATTAACGTCGCCGATATGATCCTGACTGCCGGCAAGACATCAGAGGTCACCTTTACGTTTTCGGAAGCAATTACAGGCTTTACCAATGAGGACCTGACCGTTGCAAACGGCACGCTGAGTGCTGTGCGTACATCTGATGAGGGGATTACATGGACTGCGACATTGATACCAACTGTAGGTATTGATGATGGAACCAATGTCATCACGCTTGATAATTCGGGTATTAGCGATATGGCAGGCAACGCAGGCACGGGAACGACTGCTTCGAATAATTACGCGGTCTATACCTCCCGACCAACGGCAACGATTGTTGTAGCTGATGGAACGCTTACTCTTGGCAAAACATCCTTGATAACAATCACATTCTCTGAGGCAGTGTCAGGTTTTGATAACGCAGATCTGACGATTGCAAGCGGTACACTGACTACTGTCCGTTCAACCGATGGGGGAGTGACGTGGACAGCAACTTTAACCCCACAAGCGAATGTGAGCAAATCGGTCAATGTCATCACCCTTCAAAATACGGGAGTGTCCAATGGTGCAGGTAACGCAGGAGAGGGAATAACGGAGTCGAATCCGTACTCTGTTTTTACTGTACAGCCGGTACAAACAACAAGTCCGAGCAGTCCTTCTGCACCAAATGCCCCGATAGACAATACAGTCAAATCAACAACGGGTAAAATAACCGTGCCAATTGGTAAGTCAGGGTTGGTCAGCCTGGGCAAAGAGATTGAAATCTCAATTCCAGCAGGGGCATCATCTCGCGAGCTGACATTATCCATTGATAAAGTTTCCAATACGGAACCTTTGCTAACACATAAAGAGATTCTGGCCAGCCCAGTATTTGAGCTTCTAAAGAATTTTACGGAGAACTTTCTCAAGCCGGTAAAAATGACATTTACATTTGATTCAACAGGTCTTGAGCGTCATCATTCGGCAGCTGTTTTTTATTATGATGAAGTGAACAAGGCATGGGAGAAAGTGGATGGCGGTATTATTCAAGGGAATCAAATCGCAGTCGAGGTCAATCACTTCACGAAGTATGCTGTCCTTGTTGTTGATCAAACTAGTGGAAAGCCCATCTTGAATAGTCCAGTTGAACCGACGGCGGAATCTGGCTTTAGCGATATCTCGGGACATTGGGCTGAAGCAAGAATTCAACAAGCTTTAAGCAAGGGTATAATTACCGGTTATCCGGATGGAACGTTCAATCCGGGGAAGAACGTCACACGTGCCGAGTTCTCAGTCATGCTGATGGGTGCGTTGAATTCACAAAAAGCAGAAGTGGAATTGGTATTCTCAGATAAAACCGAGATCGGAACTTGGGCCAAAATGGCAGTCTCGCAAGCCGTGCAAGAAGGCATTATTAGCGGTTATCCAGACGACACGATCCGGCCGAACGCCAATATCACACGTGCCGAGATGGTAGTGATGGTTGCGAAAGCGCTCAAGGTACCTACAACAGGCAATGCTACAATATTTTTTTCAGATGAAAAATCTATTCCTGTATGGGCAAAAACCTCTGTGGCAGCGTTGAAGGAACTTGGCCTTGTCGAAGGAATGGGAAACAACAATTTTATACCTAAATCACCAACCACCAGAGCAGAGGCCGTCGTTCTATTAATGAACATGTTAGAGCATAAAGGAATCGTAGTTAACTGAGCAATATCTCAATCTCTATAGAGTTGAAAGTAAACTTGGATGAAAGATACTCTTGTTGTTGAACGTGTTGAGCTAGTTTATGAGCCGTTATATGAAGGTAATAAGGGCACCCTGCGGGGTGTCTTTATGTTTAGCCAGTAGTAAACATACCTCTTCTCTATCAATCTCCCAAATATTTTTACAACCATTTGATAGTTTCTATGACTTTTCTGAATTGAACTATGGTAAAATATCTCAGGATCGATAATTGGAGAGGGGTTTTTTCATTCATGTTTTGGAAAAAAGTTTTGGGCAAAAGCACACTGCGTGTAGCTACTGCCGCACTATTACTCACGCAACTATTGGGCGCAGCGGGTTCTGTCTCTGCCGCAGGTAACGATGTAGAAGTACACTTGATTGGAATCAATGATTTCCACGGTCAGCTAGATACAACATCAATCGTGGGTGATAAGAAAGCAGGAACGGCTCCAATTCTAGCAACCTATCTCAAAGAAGCTCAAGCCAAATATGAACACTCCCTACTCTTCCATAATGGGGACTCTGTTGGTGCATCTGCTCCAGCCTCATCTTTGGATCGTGACGAGCCTACCATGGAATGGATGAATATGATGGGCTTTGATGTAGGGTCCTTAGGGAATCATGAATTCGACCAAGGTGTCGCTGCTTTAAAGGCACAGATCTTTGGTGGCCTTGATCCAAAAGAAGGTAAGGTAACGCATGCCGGTGCAAAATTTGATTACGTTAATGCAAACGTCATTGAAACCGCTACCGGAAAAACACTGATCAAGCCTTATGTAATCAAAGAAGTAGGCGGAGTCAAAATTGGATTCATCGGACTAGTGACGAAATCCACACCTGCTAAAGTATCTCCATCGGGGACAGCTGGCGTACGTTTCTTAAGTCCAGAAGAAGAAGTTGAAGCCGTTAATAAATATGCAAAAGAATTACAAGATAAAGGTGTAGAAACGATCATCGTGTTGGCACATGATCCAGCAACCACCAAAGAAGGCGTAACGACTGGAGAAGCAGCTGATCTGGCAAAAGCTTTACCAGCAGATTCCCCTGTTGATGTTATCGTTGCAGGTGACAATCATGCTTTGGCTAACGGTGAAGTGAATGGAAAGTTGATCGTTCAAGCTTATTCCTATGGTACGGCGTTTGAAGATATCAAGTTGATGATTGACCCTGCTACCGGGGATGTAACTGAAAAATCAGCGACTGTTACAACGACTCTCCAAGAGGGTGTAAAAGAAGACTCTGAAACATTGGCAATTATCAAGAAATCATTGGACAAGCACCCTGAACTGACGAAGCCAGTGGGTACAACAGATGGTTCTGTTTTGCGTACAGATGCCTACAATAATGAAGCGCCTCTAGGCAACCTGATTGCAGATGCAATGCGTAAAGCAGACTTTGGAGATAAGGCAAGTGCTGCTGACTTTGCATTTATGAATCCAGGTGGTATTCGTGCGGATCTGCCACAAGGCGATGTAACCTTTGCTGATCTTGCCAAAATCCAACCGTTTGGTAATACTCTAGTAAAACTGGAGCTGACTGGCGAACAGGTTAAAACCTTGTTGCAGCAGCAATGGGGTACCAATGCTGACGGTACACCTAATACCAAAACACTCCAAATCTCTGGTTTAAAATACACTGCAGATTTCAATAAGCCGGTCGCAGAACGCGTTACTGGTCTCAGTCTGGAAGATGGAACAACGATTGATCCTGCAAAAACATATACGGCTGTAGTTAACAACTTTATGGCTGCAGGTGGAGATAACTATAAAGTGCTGCTGGATGCTAAATCATCTCTGGCAGGTCCTATCGATCTGGATGTATTCTACCAATACATCGTAGACACGTATAAAGGCGGTAGCATCGTAGCTAAAAATGAAGGACGTATCACAAACCTGGTTGCATCTACCGAGCCGACAGAAACACCTATAACCACAGAAGTTATTTCTCGTGCTGAATTTGTAAGTGCTCTGGTCGACATGTTGAAACTTAACGAAGTAGCTACAGCACCTGCATTCAAGGATGTTGCCGCTAATGCTGCATATGCAGATGCGATTGCTGAAGCTACGCATGCTGGATTCATTCAAGGTTATGGTGGAAACTTCTATCCTGATCGGGATATCACGCGTGAAGAAGCTGCTACCATTCTTGCTAAATTGGTAAAAGATCAAGCGACTGATAAAGATGCTGCTACGATTATTGCTAGTTTTGAAGATGGTAAATCCGTGTCTGCTTATGCAATTAAACCTATGGCAAAACTGATTGACAAAGGTATTTTTGCTGGAACAGATAAAAAATCACTTCAACCTAAACAAGGTCTGATTACTAACGATGCAAAAGCATTGATTGAAAAAGCTGTTGCAGCAAAAGCTTCATAATGTAGAACTTATTCAAACTTTATATTAAAACAGAGAAACACATCCTATCGGGAGAATGAGCATTCCTCTACGGATAAATCCTCTCATCAAGTAGTTCTTTAATTGGTGAAAAGGGTTTATCCAGGAGAATGCCATATTCCAATTTAGGATGTTTTTTTTATGCTTAAAACCCACGATTCTATGGAGAAATCCATGTCAGAATTGGCTCTATGCTCTGGTTACCGCTTAGTGTTCAGAATTTGGTAAGGGCTCTAAAGTAAAATGGTAAGGCAAGCCATATGAACTTGATGAATTTTATCAGTTTCTGTTGTAAGGATGGAATGGCCAAAGGAAAGGGAAAAAGTTTCTGGTTGCTGCAATAATTTTAGAAGTGGAGGAGATTTTCGTTTGAAACAAAAACGCAATATAGGTAAACCGTTATTGTCTTTATTTCTGGCAATGTTGCTCGTCTTGCAGACAGTGATATACTCCACCGCCGCATATGCGGAGAGTGTGCCAACCGATTCCGGAATGGAAGCCGTCATTGAATCTGACTCACCGAGTGCCGACGAACCACTTTCGGTACCTGAGGCAGTGAACGACGAACCGCTTTCGGAACCTGTGGCAGTGCAAGAGGAACCGCTTCCGGTACCTGAGGCAATGTACGATGCGCCGAACAATTTCGTAGCGATGGCGGCAGTCCCAACGGACAAAACAGCGGTATTTATGGAATCTAATTCAACCTTCCCGCTGGAAGTGACACAGGGGAATGCTGTTATTAATCCAAACGGTATTATTCAGGGTAGACAGCCCTTTACGCTCAAATCGGAAGGGCTCAAGGTACCAGTGAATGGTGATGACTCAAATCCAACTAATGCAGATCCTGAGAAATACATCCAAAAGGGTGACTGGATTGAGCTGAAAAGAGAAGATTACTTCAAGGAAGTGATGCTGCCAACAGCTACTAAAACCTTGAATGCACAGACGGAATCAGGTACAAAACAGCTGGGTACTGCCCATTTTACTCCAAATAGCATCAAGATTGTATTTAACGGTGATGATTATTTTTTCAATGGTGTTGGACGAGGCATTGCCTTCAGCTTTGAATCTACTGCCAATGCAGATATAACGGGATTGGCGTATGGGGATAAAAAGCCGATCAACATCTTTGGTGGTGCATATCAGCTAGAGAACCCAGATGTTACAGCAGAGTATAACATTACTTTAAGCTCGCCTGGAATGATCAGATGGGATCAGTATAGCTATCGCGGAATTCAACCAGCACAATTTGTTGAGGGAGCTGTTACCTGGCAGTCAACTGTATCTGCGTTTGATCAGTTTGATAAAACAATCAAATTGCCACTAGACGGAAAGACCTTTTATACGAATCCCTCAACGTATAATACCAGCTCTGGAAATGTCCGCGGCACCTATATGGAGGATTCATTTAAAGTAAATGACCAAAATGTAACTCCAGTCGTTGGTCCAGACGGATCGCTGACTTACATTTTTCCACAGGGAACAGGTCTGGATCCAAAGGTTGAATATAAAACATGGATTTCAAAGGAAGCTTATTATTACGAGTATCGGAATCCGCCAGCCAATCTCGGTCGCAGCCACCGGGATATGAATGGCAAAGTGGAACTGAGAAAAGACAATAATATGTTGGTGCAGTCAGGTTTGGAGATTGCCTTTGCTCCCGATTGGATTCAAGCCAGCGCTTCGTATGATCATGCAAATGAAACCATTACATGGAAGATCGCGGTTAACCAATATAACAAAAAAGGGTTAAAGGACTTTACCATCACAAATGTATTACCGGCTGGGCTGGAATTTGAATCAGCTGCATGGCAGACATGGGTAGATGGCGCTGTATCTGAAGAAACGCCAATTACACCAGATTCCAACGGCGTTTATTCCTTCGGGGATATTAACGGAAAAGTCGAATTGTTGATCAAAAGCAAGGCGATAAGTGGTTCCAGCTTCCAAATTGACCCTCGTGCCAACTGGAATTTGGATACACCAGGGGGGATACAGAACAACGATGTAATGACGGGTAAAAGACCTATTGCCGTGACGGATGAGGCAATCGTCAGCATTGGCGCACACACGTTTACAAAAACAGGCGCAGTATCAACCGAGGATTATAACTTGGGTAGTATCACGTGGACCGTTAATCTAACACCACAGTACGCCTTACCTAACGCGGCAATATACGATGTCCTTGTGCATGGCGGTGACTTAAACGTCTTGGACAACGCTGTAGATGAAACCAGCGAGGTGAGTGCGGAGACAATTGCGAAAATTAAAGCAAATATCACTTCTGCGCAGCTTTGGAAGCAGTACAAAGCGGGAACTCTGAAGTCGAATGCAACCGGTTTGACGATGAAAGCTATTCCATTAACCGTAGACGGTAAAGTAGTGGCCGATTTGATCAAGGTGACCGGATACACCGAAGAAGCTGCATCCTTCAGCTTCCGTGCACTTGAGACCAACCCAAACATTCTCTTCAGACAGGACATTAACGCAGGGAAAATAAGCTCGAATCGGGCTTTGCTCATTGATGGCGAAAGCGTAAAACAAGCAAATAACAGCGCCAACTTGCACCTGCGTATGTTGAACAAGGATATGCTCTTTGCTTCGAGGCCATTAAAAGTAGATGGTACATTTGAAAATGTGACGCCGAATAACGTTAGCAGTTACATTAGAAATGATAATAATGAAGCATGGACGATTTCTGGCTATGACAGAACAACCAAAACGGTCACATTCCGTTTAGGGGTAAATATGCCTGGATATAACACAGAAGAAATGGCTAAGGATGGCGGTAATCGAGTCATTAGTAATGTTAAGCTAGTGGATACACTTCCCGAAGGCTGGGAATTCGTTCCTTTCTCTGAAACTAAGGATTTCGAGCTTTGGAAAGGATTTTCGGACAATGGCGGAGGAACAGAATATGGTGTTAGAAACGATGCTAGAACTCTAATTGAACCAGGTACTAGTTCTCATGTAGTCCATTTCTCACACATTGGAAACGAGGGTACTTTCACCTTCTCCAAGTTGGAAAGTCCTTATATCATTCTGGTGAAGGCAAGACCTTCCAATGATGCTCTGCAGAAGTATTTAGAGGAATACACCATCAACGGTACAGACAAACAGGTGCTGTATAACAAAGCCGACCTTTATATGACATGGGGTGGAGTGGAGAAGGTTGTCACCGAACAGCGCAAAGTTATTGTACCAATTCAGTCCCTTGGAAAGTCGGTAACTAAGCCAGTTCCAGGAGTGCTGGAATGGACGGTGAACTATACCCCGCCATTTAACATGAAGCAGGGTGTTTATTTGCAGGATACCCTGGGTGCAGGCATGAATTTGCGTTATGAAGAAAACGGAAATCTTGTGCTGACATCACCTAGTATGGCAGTCTATCCTGCTAAATTGACCGCAAGCGGCACTCTTGAACGAGAGGGCGCAGCACTGGACCTCAGCGACCCGAATGCTGAAGTTCAAGTAGAAGCTGTACCAGGCGCAGGTGGCACTACGGTTCTAACATTTAAAATGGACGACCCTAATCAACTTTACCAGTTTGTTTACCAAACAGAAGTTGATCCATCTACAGCGAAAGCTGGAGACACAATGGGCAACGAGGTAAAACTGGAGGGCGATGACAATCTGAAATCTGTCAGTGCCAGAAGTGAAAGCACGCTGGACAGTTCGGACGTGGCGGGCAGTTCAAGTTCCAATGCCCTATTGCCTCTGAAAAAGGTAGATCCCAATGGCAATCCGCTAAAAGACGTAGAGTTTACACTCTATAAGAAAGACGGCGGAACTATAATCACCAAAGGAAAAACCGATAGCGGAGGGAAACTTAATCTGCTATTCCCTGATCCAGGGTATTATGAGCTGAAAGAAACTTATATTGACACCAATACTTGGCTGCCAACTACAAGAGTATACCAAGTATATGTAGGGAATACGCCAGGGAAGCCCATCTGGGTAGACGGGGTGAAATTAACCTCTGATAATCCACTGATCGTGCCTACACCGGCCCAAGGCAAGCTGACCATTACCAATAAGGTGGAAGGTAACGGCAGTGATCCGGACAAAGGGTTCGAGTACACCGTGACCATCACAGGCGAAGGTAAGGACAGAGAGTATACCTATAAGAAGTCGGATGATACGTTTGACACGATCAAGAGCGGAGACAAGATTGTCCTCAAGCACGGGGAATCTGTGACGTTCCCAGCCTTGCCTGCGGATCTGGTCTATACCGTAACCGAGGCTGATTATACAACCGTTGACGGTTATACGACGATACCGGGTACGAGAGAGCTGTCTGGCTCAATCGTGAATAAAGGTGATCACAAGGCGGACTTCATCAATGAACGGACCGTTAACAAGCTGACCATCAGCAATACGGTCATGGGCAACGGTGGTGATAAAACGAAGGAGTTCGAGTACACCGTCAACTTTGAGGATACAGGCAAAGAGGCAAGTTACTCTTACTTGAAGACGGACGGCAGCACAGGTACGATCAAGTCCGGCGGTACTTTCCGCCTCAAGGATGGAGAGACACTGGATATTTTGGGCCTGCCTAAGAATCTGAAATACACCGTTACCCAACAAGATTACACAACCGATGAATACATGACTACTCCTGAGGAACGGTATTATACCGGAGTCATGAAAGGCATTGATGATGATACCCCATTCACGAACGTGCGAGTCTTGAAGGGCGGCCTATTAATTAGCAACACAGTTAAAGGCAAAGATGAAGACAAGAAGAAGCTGTTTAAGTACACGGTTGCCTTCACTGGCGAGGGATCGGACGAATCCTACGTCTATGAGAAGTCAGACGGCAGCAAGGGCATGATCAAGAGCGGTGAGAGCTTTGAGCTTACAGATGGCCAGACGCTCATTGTCCAAGGGCTTCCAACCAATCTTCAGTACAAAGTGACCCAAGATGATTATGCGCAAGATGGCTATGTGACTGATCCAGAGAGTCTCATTCACATTGGCACTATTCCAGAGAAAAAGTTGTCTGAAGCACATTTTGACAATACAAGACCGTATCTGGAAGGCGTGTTGCGTAACAATAACACAGGAGAAGTCATTCCGAATGCACCGATTACGGTAACCGATCTGAAGACAGGCGAAGAGATTCAGACGCAGACGAATGAGAAGGGTGAATATTCAATTCCAGCCGTAGCGGATACCGATTATACGATCAGATATACGAAGATGTATCGGGTAGGCGGTAAGGATGTACCTGTTGAGTTTACGCAAAAAGCAAATGTGAACAGCAGTGTAACGGACGAGACTGTTCCAGCGGACATTACGGCCGTGGGGATCATTCTGTTCAAACAACTGGATGGAACAACAGTGCTATTCAACGATTTGTTGACTAGTCAGATGCATATCTATTTGAAAGACAAGGATGGCATTTATGTTAAGGAAAACGGCCAACCTAAAGCATTTCCTATGGCTTCGAATGGAACTTTCTCTGTGGAAGGGCTAAGCGAGCAGAAGTACACAATGGAAGTTCGCTATCAAGCTGAGACAGGCGAGGAATTGCTCCTCAAAGTAGCGCAACTTGACGTTAAAGCTAACGGAGAGCTGAATATTTCAGAGGAGTTAGTCGACCCTTACGGTACGGTCTATGATGAAACGACAGGAGATGCCGTCACTGGCAAGAAAATTGATGGAGCCAAAGTTACACTGTATTATGCGGATACGCAGCGGAATAGAGATAACGGCCGCACTCCGGGCACGAAAGTAACGCTTCCAAAGGTTCCAAATTTCCCGCCGTACGACAACGAGAGCCCGGAGCAGAATAGTGATGCAAATGGCTTCTATGCGTACATGGTGTTTCCTGAAGCGGATTACTATCTGATCGTAACGAAGGACGGATACGAAACGCATACAAGTGGTACGATTTCAGTCGATTTTGACATTGTCAGGTACGATGTGCCAATGAAGCCAATTCGTTCTGGTGGTGGCACTGGCGGCAATGGTAACAACGGAGGCGGCACCGTAACGCCTGGTCCAGGCACCGTAACGCCAGATCCAGGCACCGTAACGCCAGATCCGGGCACCGTAACGCCAGATCCGGGCACCGTAACGCCAGATCCGGGCACCGTAACGCCAGATCCAGGCACCGTAATGCCAGACCCGGGCACCGTAACGCCAGATCCGGGCACGGTAACGCCAGATCCAGGCACCGTAACGCCAGATCCAGGCACGGTAACGCCTGAACCAGGCACGGTAACGCCTGAACCAGGCACGGTAACGCCTGAACCAGGCATCGTAACGCCAGATCCGGACAATGGTAACGATCAGCTTAAGAACGATAGCAACGCGTTGGACGATGCTCCGAAAACTGGAGATAACAGCGTATCGCCATTCTTGTATATGGTTTTGTCGCTAATGTCCTTAATGACGATCGGGTTCTGTCTGCTCGGGCACAAGAAAAAAAAGCACATCCAGTAATGGAAGGGAAGGCGGTAAGAAAATGAGCAAAACTAAAAAAATTCTTATCGCTGTTTCCTTGCTTGTGTTGGTATTTTCACTTGTTAGTCTTGCGAGGACTTTCTTGCGAGACTATGCAGAGAAGCAGAAAATCGAAGAGTTAACAAAGGTTTGGAAAGAAGGATCAGAACAAGGTGGAGGGGATGCAATCCCCTCCCTTTTGTTCAATAAAGGCAATGAGCCGGTTATGCTTCCCGAATTTCGAGATCTTTACGAGAGGAACTCAGACATCGTCGGCTGGCTGAAGATTGATGGTACCCGAATTGAGTACCCAGTCATGCAGAGCCCACAGGATTCGGAGTACTATCTCAATCATGATTTTGATAAAAATGAAAATCAAGGCGGCCTTCCTTTTTTGGACGAGTCTAGTACGACCAACAATTCAGACATTTTGCTGATTCATGGTCATCACATGAAAAGTGGTTGGATGTTTAAAGATTTAATGAAGTACAAGGGTGAAAGCTTTTATCAAGAGCATGCGACGTTCCAGTTCAGCACGCTTTACGAAAAGGAAGAGTATGAGATTGTTGCCGTTATTCTGTCAAAAGTTTATCGCAAATCGGACGACGTGTTTAAATACTACCAGATTGAGAATGTAAATACGCCCGCCGAGTTCGATTCATATGTTCAGAATATCAAACAACTCTCTCTTTATGACACAGGCGTAACAGCACAGTATGGTGACAAGCTTATTGTACTGTCCACATGCGAGTATTCGACCGAAAACGGTAGGCTAGCGGTGGTGGCCCGAAAGCGTTAATTGACGATGCTGAAACACAAAATCAATCTGCTTTATTTCGCGTTCTCTCCTTAGAGGACGCGATTTTTATTGTCCCCGAAATAAGGTGCTCATGGACATGTGGCTTGAGGAATTACGCAGGTCGATAAATTCTGACGAATCCAACGAGTATCGAGGATGTATACATTTGAGATGAGGACATGAAGGCCTGTTCCAGTCGTCAAAATGGGATATGGCGGGTTAAATCGACAAATCGATGTTTCTATGATAGGGTTGAAGCATCCCATAGGCATTCTACTCTTCGGAGTAGAGTGCCTTCATGTATATTATGGGTGCTTACATTAAATGTATTTTAAAATCAATTGGATCGTATATGGAGGTGGTGATGCTATGTTTCTCTCTTTAGCCCCAACAGGGGATGGTTGGATGAGTATGAAAAATGTGAAAATATCATTTAATAAAGAGGAGCGAACATAGCATGACTACTAGTTTTCAAGCGGAGACCCGCATTCCATTAAATTCTTCTCGACTTAAGGATCTACGTAAATCCGGGCGCTTGCCAGGTATTGTGTTTGGCAAAAATACGGAGAATGAGATGATTCATATTCCAACAATAGAATTTCAAAAGTGGTTGAAGCATGGAGCGTCTGGTTTTATTGAATTGCAGTTTGAAGATAAAGGCTCATTGACCGTATTATTGGAAGACCTTCAACGGGATTCGGTTACACGAAATTTGATTCATGTGGATTTTCAACAGGTGCAGACCAATGAGATCATGCGGACAAAAATTCCTGTCAAGTTCAATGGCACACCGATTGGCACAAAGCAAGGCGGAGTCGTGCAAGTTCAATTATCTTCTATTGAAGTGGAGGCATTGCCGAGACACTTGCCAACGTCGATTGAATTTGACATTAGTGCTATGGAAGTTGGAGAAACGCTACATGTAAGTGATGCTACGTTTGCACCAGATGTGACGGTGATCTCTGAGGGGAATGAGTCTCTACTCTCTGTAGTTAAACCTTAACAATTCCAAATTCGCAAAGCTGAATAATTCAAAATTAGCCGTACGGGTGATCATCCGTACGGCTAATTTGTGCTGATTACGAGATGTTGGCGTGCTCCCATCCTCACAAGGCGGGTAGTCTGGAATTTACCTCACGTATGTCTTTTGCTCCCGTACAAGCGTAATGATCATTATATTTGGCTACCTTTTCAAAGTTCATTCGCAAATTCAGGTGTAAAGTAGGTAGACTCAGGAAAGGTAATCACTATAATGGAAATAAGATACATATATAGTTGAACCTGAACCGCTAAGGTCATTGGCATAACATTTCTAAACAGGGCGGTGAGCGAAAAGAAATGGACAAATTAAAGCATAGCGGATTCTATAAACTGAGATTCTTCATCACTCCTGAAGAGTTTAAAAGCCTTTTACAGCTTTTGGAGCATCGGCAAGCGCAATTCTATCGTACCAATGCTGCCCGAACAGAGCATGATTATAATCAGGTGTACGAGGAGTATCAGACGTTCTATCAGTATTTTGTGGCAGGAGAAAAGAGAGATGACATCCAGCCCTTCTTTGTTTACTCTATTTCTATTGCATCAGATCAAGAAAGTTCAGGATTTTTTGTAAGAAATGAAGGGGTTTCTTTTCCATACCACGGACAATGGGCAGAGGATGAACTGCCGTGTATCTTGCTTTCATTTCCGAAAGGTTTTCAAGTTAATTTGGAAGATGAAAAAGGAAAGTACTATGTTTATGAGGATATCCGGGACCATAAGCCGCTGACCTATGCGCTTTTCGATGAAATAAGAGACTCTATCAAAAAAATGACTAAACCCCTTCGCTTCTCAGCCTATGATGCAGATGCGATGAAGGAGCAAAAGCCCTCTGTGCGTATAAGCCATGATGCAATGCACGACTTGAGCCAATCGTGGATATTCAGTAAATATGGACTTGTGATTCATGGCAAATAGGAGGGGGACGAAATGATGTTCGCCCTAAAGCTTATCTGTACCTGGGTACTGCTATTTGCCTCATGTTCAGCAGTATGGTGGAGTTTCAGAACAGAAAAGCTTATAACCATCTCCTGGCTGGCATTTTTGCTACCGGCTGTCTTCCAGCTAGCTACCGCTTTCCGGATCGGTCCAGGCCAAGCAAAGTCACTCATCGTGTTCGGTTGCATTAATCTGGTGTTTGCTGCCATTGTGGGTGCAGGTGTCTGGTATCTAGTCCAAATAGCCAATTCATATCGAAGGGGCAAATGATCAACGAATGGAAAGGAGAACTCTAATTGTGAAGCCAATGCAAGAAATAGAGACACTGGCCATAGAGATCGCCGCTGCCGCCAGAACGTCATTTTGCACCCTTTTTGAAAATGGTGAACGTTACTATTATTGTACGTTGTACACTACTGGCGAGGGACATGCCCCAAGCATCTCCGCTTGGTCGTGGGAAGCTTTGGCGTTGGAATCGGCTAGGCAAGCAGAGGAAAGTGATACGCCGGTATCCACGATTGCGGATCTCATCAAATGGTCGTATGCGGATTCGCCCTATTGTTGTTTTGGGGATGATCACTTTGACGGTGTCAAACAACGATATAACGAGCGTCCTTTCATTGCGGAACTGGAGAATGATGATTGGAATCGTGAATTGGATGTGAGGCTGAACGCCATGGAGCTGGCGATGAAAATGCTCGATGATGAAGGCATATTTGCCTTAAATCAAACGCGAGAGTCCGTATGTGTCCTTGTTGAAGTCATGCCGCCAGATGAGATCAATACTGAAATCGCCTTACGTTTAAATCGGGCGGAATCTCCGGCTATGCAAGCATGGTTGGTGGAGGCGGCAGAATAGAAGTATCTGCATGTGGGGAGTTTTGACCGTCTATGATGTACCATTTCGACTCAATTGGCCAATAAGATGATAGTGGCAGTGTTCTATAATTCGCGAACCACCTTTGTACAGTAAAGGGTGGCTTTTTTCGTGTTTGCGACCACTGTACAAACACACTTTTTCTACCTTGTCCACATTTATACCTTACCAAAACCATTCAATTGCATTTAATAGACTATCAATAAAAAAGGAGGTTTTGAGAATGGGAAATAGAAGACCTGGAGCACCTAGAGGTGGTTATGACCCTGTTCAGATCTATAACTCTACTTCGTTTAATGCAAGTGGGGTAGTGGAGTATGCATCCATCTTTTGTAGCAACGATAGATATAGTGTTCAGCGTGACGAGACTTGGAGATCTTCCGACCGTGGTGTGTGCCTGGTAACTAGAATCACCGCGACGGTTAGAACACCGAGTGGGAATATTGAAGCCGAGCCATATACCTCTTCAGGTACGTCGTACAGCCAGTTCGCCATTATACAGGTAGGGGTAAATCAGTTCCGAGTGACACGTGTTACAAGTGCGATTAGAAAATGCCGGAAATAACCGAAGAGGGTTAGTATTGAGATTAGGTACGAAATATGAAGAGACGACTTGCCCGGGCTAGCAGGCAGGTCGCCTTTTTTCGTTTTAATGTTTCTTGTACCATAATATTCTGCGGTACATCGAGGAGTCTTTCATACGTCGGAAAGGGCGCAAATCCGGTTGATAATTTCCTTCGATGATCCAAATTCGCCGTTTCTTGTCGACGGCTATATCGAACCCGACTTGTCTAAGCATGGGGTAATGCTCTCCCAATCGATTAGCGGCTAATCGTGCAACTTGTTCCGCTCTAACAAGCAAGCGCCGATCCCCAATTCGAGCTAATTTCAGTGCCTTAAGCACTGGAATGGGGCGGTTATTCACATTGGTGACTTGATATCCTTGTGCTGCAACTTTAGCATAGGAACCTGTCACCTTCCAAGTGGACGAGGGGCTTTTTTTGCGCTGAACCATGATCCGAATGTCGAACGGCCTGTGTTTAATTTGAGCAAGCTGCAGACGCTTTTGGACAATATATTCATCAGTTTTGTTTGTTTGTTCGAGCCATTCGAGTAACTGCTCGTTGTCTCTCATGGTGACCGTGTTATTTTCATTTTGAATACGATAAGCATTTGCGCCGTCTCGTCTAATGAACAGGATATCCCTTCCGTAACTCCCATTGCGAGGCTTCAGTACAACGCTGGGATATTGAAGAAGCATCTTCGTTAGCGTTTCCTTCTCAAGCAACTGTGTTTCTGGCAATCGTTCAGCGAGAGAAGGCTCATCGCGCAGAATGCCATACTGCAACCATTTGTCTCTTTCGAATAACATTGGAATCACAGCCTTTTTCAATCGTCTACGGTCATTCTAATTCAAATTCGTGATCCGCATAAGTGGCCATCCGTCTAGATTTGTAAGTCGAAGCATGTCCAATTGGTCGATGGAGACAGAAGATGAACTATTACGAGAAAAGACTGTATTCTGGGGAGGCGTTCATTCACGCTTCGAGTGGCTTCTGGATACGCAGGCGCACTTCTATCACCACCGTGGACAACTGCATGCTATGCTTGTACATGTGCTGAAACGAGAGCCAAATGTGCAATTGTTCGAGTGGTGCTAGACCAACCCTCAACTAGTATTTTCCGCCTATAAACTAGCTTATAAAAGGGTGCAACTTTTTTACCAATATATATACAAGTTATTCGTTTACTGTATGCCTTTTCGATGTTATACTCACAATATTCAAAAAAGAATTTGTGAAAATATGTCGAATTGAGGCTTATCGGGATGATTATAGATAGACAAAACGGCGAAACGATCATCCTCATTCCATCGCTTGAACCGGATGAGAGACTTCCAGCCTATGTACGGCAATTGCGAGAGTATGGATTTACTAATATTGTTATTGTGGACGACGGATCTGGTGAGGCCTACCAGTCGATTTTCGAGGAGCTTCGTGAGAACGGTTGTGCTCTGCTGACACATGCGGAAAATCAGGGCAAAGGTGCTGCACTCAAGACCGGATTTGAGTATATTGGGAAGCAATTCGACGCATCTTCTTTCGTCGTAACCGCAGATTCAGACGGACAACACGCAGCTGAGGATGTATACCGCATAGCCCAAGAAACAAGGCTTCATCCGGATTCGTTGGTGCTCGGGGTAAGGAACTTCAGCGAAGGGAATATCCCCCCAAAGTCCCTGTTAGGCAATCGGATGACCTCCTTTATTTTTGCCATGCTCTATGGTAAAAAACTGTCAGATACCCAGACTGGGCTTCGTGCCTTCGGTCCAGGGTTACTTGCGTTTATGCAGGATGTTCGCGGCACTCGATTTGAATATGAGCTGCAGATGCTTATCTCGTGCATTCAGTCTGGGATACCGATTCATACCATGCCAATCCAAGTCATCTATGAGAATGGCAATGCGGGCACTCATTTTAAAGCGATCCAGGATAGTGCTCGGGTCATGGGGGTGTTGTTCTCCAATTTCCTGCGGTTCATCTCATCATCGGTGGCTAGTTCTGTTGTGGATTTGGGCATTGCCTGGTTTTTAATAGACGCGTTGCGGCCCGTGTTGGGTGAGCAGCACTATTTAAGAATTCTGCTTGCAACCGTGATTGCGAGAGTTATTTCCATTGTAGTCAACTATGTACTGAACAGACATTTTGTATTCCGCAAGGAGGATAGCCAGGGAAGTTTATGGCGCTATCTAACGTTATGTGGAGTAGTGATTTTGCTTTCCAGTACCGGTGTATATATATTCCATACCGTTCTCTTCGTAGATGAGAAATTGGCGAAATTCGTCTGTGATGCCTTGCTGTTCCTGCTCAGTTTCCAATTGCAGCGAAGATGGGTATTTGCAGCAAGGAGGAAGCAGTTGTAGTGCAAAACGAAAAAAGGCAGAATATCTTTTTTGTCATCACGATGATCCTGATGTCGATTTATTTGGTATGGCGTACGTTCTTTACGTTGCCATGGGGTGAAGGCGTTCTGAACGTCATTTTTGGTATGCTGTTGATTGTTGCTGAAACGGTCACCGTACTGACAACCTTTGAATTATTCTTTCAAAAGATGCAAAAAGAACGTACACAGCTCGACTTTCCAATTGTGCCACCGGAATATTATCCGGATGTGGATGTATTTATTGCTACGCATAATGAGCCTGTTGATCTGTTATATAAAACGGTTAATGCCTGTACGTTCATGGATTACCCGGACAAGCAGAAGGTTCATATCTATCTCTGTGACGATGGAGCGAGACCAGAGGTGGAGGAGCTTGCCAGACAGTTTGGCGTGGGATATCTGGGGTTCCCCGGAAACAAGGATGCCAAGTCTGGTAATCTGAACAATGCACTGAGCAAAAGCTCTTCGCCGCTCATTGCAACGTTTGATGCGGATATGATTCCACAGCACACCTTTTTGATGAAAACGGTACCCTATTTCATGCTCTCCACGTTTATTAAGGAGAATGAGGTATGGCGTCCTCTCCGAGAGGACGAGATGGACCCTAAGTTCAAGCTTGGTCTGGTACAGACCCCGCAAAGCTTCTACAATCCGGATCTGTTCCAGTTTAACCTGTATGCAGAGCAAGGTATTCCGAATGAACAGGATTTCTTCTCCAGAGAAGTGAACATCCTGCGTAATGCCTCCAATGCGGTAGCCTATACAGGAAGTAATACGATCATTTCCCGGCAGGGCATGGAAGACATCGGAGGTTTTCCGCTTAATACGATCACCGAGGACTTTGAGACAAGCATCCGCTTGCAGCAGGAAGGTTATATTACCTATGCTACTCAGGAAGTTCAAGCTGCCGGGCAGACGACAACCACAGTCAAGAGTATGATTAAGCAACGGATTCGCTGGGCAAGGGGTATCATTCAGAGCCTGCAGAATACGCGTGCACCTATATCTGGGAAGCTTCCTTTTTGGACGAGAGTAACCTACTTGAGCAGTTTCTTATACTGGTGGTCCTTCTTTAACCGCTTGATATTCATTTTGGCGCCTATTTTGTTTGCGTTATTCGACTTCCAGATTGTAAATACAACCTTCTGGCAAATCTTAATATTCTGGCTTCCGTCCTATTTCTTCTATAGTCTATCCATGCGATATCTGTCCAGCAATATTCGGAATCAGCGATGGAGTCAGGTTATCGATACGATATTTATGCCTTATCTGATCTGGCCGGTTCTCCTGGAGACGGTGGGCATTCGTGAGAAAAAGTTCAAAGTTACCAACAAAAGCAGAGCGAACGGTCGACAATGGATGTCTGCTCTGTTATATGCACTTCCGCATATTTTCCTGCTGTTGCTTTCCATTGCGGCCGTGATTCGGTATGTCAACGGCAAGTACGGGATCGCGCTGTTCTTCAGCAGTATCATTATTTTCTGGCTGGTTCATAACATGATCGCGCTATGTTACGCCCTGTTCTTCATGATTGGCCGTCGTGCGTATCGGGAGACAGAACGGATTCGGGCGCAGGAAGATGTCATGATCCACGATCAAGCCAACAATCTGCGGTATCAGGCCAAGACGGTGGATGTATCGGAACAAGGGATTGCCTTCTATGTCCCTTATCCCATTTATTTGGCTGAGCAGAAGATCATCTCTCTGGTCGTCAAAACTGAGCGATATGAGGCCAACCTCGATGCAGTTATCGTTTATGTGAAACAGGATGGAGAGGGCTGGCGTTACTCGGCAACGGTTCAGCCGGTCGATGAGCATGATAACCGCCAATATATGCAAATCATCTATGACCGTAAACACTCCTTGCCAGAGCAGATGAATCTGTGGGATACGGCTTATGACGATATGTTACGTAATGTGAAAAAACGTATTGTTCAACCCAGATCGGATCAGCGAAAAATGCCGCGGCTTTCCCTTCAGCTTCCAGTTCATTTCACCAATGATGCTAGCTGTACACTGCGAAGCTTCAATTATCGTTTCTTCTCCGCGACGGGATTCCATGGTGATATTGCGGCAGGAGCGGTCGTTACTTTTTATACGAAGAGTAATATTGAAGTCATTCTGCAACATACGGGAAAAACGACAGCCCGTGAGCGCGAAGTGCTTCTCTCGGTGGAGAATATCGATGATATTGTGGAGAAGGGCCTGATCGACCAATTGCTGACTGATTTGATTCAGCCACATTCCGATCGTTCCACCAGAGAGGGTTAGGAGAGATACAATGCTCATTGTGCTTCATTTTGTGATGGGAGTTTTATTGATAATCTCCTTTGTTGGTTATATGCAGTTTGTTCGGAAGACACTTGCACTACGGTGGGAGTTTATCCCTGTATTTGTGTTTTCCTCGATTGCCTGCATCGTATATTTCGCTGGCTTGGCAGGTCAGCTCTTTATAGGAAGTATCATTGTGTTGATACTAGGCTTGGTGTTTGTTAGAGGTACGCTGGTTCGAGCTGTCCTACAAGGGACCAAACCAAATGTATTGTTCTCGTTATTTCAGTTTTCTTTTCTGGGCGGAACGTTCATCTTTTTGCTGATTCTGTTCCAAAATGAACTGACACACTACGATAATTTCTCGCACTGGGCTATCGTTTTGAAGCAGATGTTGAGTACAAATGCCTTTCCGACGCCAGACTCTAGCCTGATTGATTTTAAAAACTATCCGCTTGGGACTTCGTCATTTATTTATTATGTCTGTCGCTTCATGGGGCATTCCCAGTCCGTGATGCTTTTGGCACAAGGTCTGCTGATCTTTTCCTGTTTTTATGCCATGTTCGGCATCGTTTCGGAGAAGAAACGCTTTCTTTTGTACGCTTTTCTCGGACTCGGTTTATCGACGCTTTCCTTTTTCAATCTTACGATTCGGATTACCAATTTACTCGTGGATTTCTTGCTTCCGATCTACGCGCTCGCGATCCTGGCGGTTATTTACCAATATCGTCATGAGATCAAAAAGGCATGTATTGTTGTTCTTCCGCTTGCCGGATTGCTAACCATTATCAAAAGCACAGGGATTATTTTTGCCGCGATCGGCCTAATCTTCCTGGTGTATACATGGTTGAGAAATGGGCAACGCTCGAACTGGAAAGTCGGACTGGCTGTGCTGGGTACCCTTGGTGGTTCATTACTTCCGTATTTCGGCTGGAGCTGGCGAATGGCGACGGTATTCCAAGGGATTGATAACAAGTTCGAGGGCACAGCCTCGGTGATCAAAGCGGGCAAGACGGGGGAACAGAAATGGGAGATTCTGATGCTCTTCCTGAAATCAAGCATGGATATCACGTCCAGGCCAGTGCTCGGCATTGTACTTTTCCAGCTTGTCGCGATTGGCGCTTCGATCTTTGCCGTTGTTGTGCTCAAGAAGAAGTGGAACTTATGGAAAGCATTAATTGCTTTGGACGTTGTAGTGTTACTGTACTATGCAGGCATACTGGCGTTATATCTCTTCTCCATGCCACTGGATGAAGCCATTGTCCTGGCAGGATTTGAGCGTTACGCATCGAGTATCGTGGTCCTGTTCGCCGGTGGGCTGGTATTGTGCGCTGCGATCGATCTGGAGCGTTCATTCCACTATCGGATCGGTGAAGTGCCTGATTATCAATCCTTTAAGACGGTCAAGACGAAGGGTCATTATCAAAAAGGGATTATCGGCTGTATGGCTGTTGCGGCGACCATCCTTTTATCGGAATACAACGGGATCGTCTCGATTGCCAAGACCTACGATACAACGCTCCCTTACAAGATTCATGCGGTTACTGGTGATCGGTGGTACCCAGGCGGGCAGGAGGATGAGAATAGATATCTCTTCTACGCCTCAGACAGGGACCAGCAGGTCACGAACTATTACATGCAATATGTAGGAAAGTATTTCTTGTATGCTCCTCATGTGGACGGAATCGTGTTGTTCTATGAGGATAATATGGACAACCTTCTGAGTGGCTATGATTACCTGGTGGTCGTCGAGACGGATCTCAACGCCAAGTATTTGTTGAAAAAGCACTATGGCATCGACATGCAGGAAGGTATCTACAAAATCACCCATTCCGGGGATCAGATCGTTCTTACGTTGACGTAGGATATAGATGATTTTGTTCTGGTCAAGTCATTCATGATGCTGGATGGAGGAAAGGAGGCAAAATGCTACGCGTAGCTAGCATCTGCCTCTTTCTAAACTAAGCAGCTACTCTGGTAGTTGAGAAATAAACAAGCTAATTCCAGTCACCGGAGTTGGCTTGTTTATTTCTCTTAACTGTTTGCTAATGAAGGCCTTGCCATGTTAGGAGTAATTCGTCCATTCCATCTCGTGGTATTGAGCAAGCAATTCGCACGAATTATCCTGTCCCATTTCCTTGTCCCCTTGTTCTACTCCTTTCGGTCAATAGATAGGATGGGCAATACAATGTATAGTAGGACTTTAATATGAATGACCGATGATGCTTACAAAAGCGTTGAGGTGAGAGACGGATTGTGAAAGCGGGAGAAGGAGTGGGGAATACATAATGAAAAGAAAATGGATGGTTGTTATCGTTGTTTTGCTGGCGATTGGGCCTTGGATGGGATTGAGGCCGGTGCCTGTTCAGGCGGCACATGTTTTCAGCGGAGGGGGAAATGGCAGTCCAACCGATCCGTATATCATTCGTGCAGCAGAGGATTTGGATCATGTTCGAGATGACTTGACGGCAAGTTACAAGCTCCAATCTGACATTGATTTAACCTCCTATGACAATTGGAATCCGATCGGGACTTCACCCGCTAATGCGTTTGAAGGTCAATTGGATGGAGCTGGTTACACGATTAGTGGAATGACAATCGTCTCATCTGCTGATTACATTGGTCTGTTCGGTTATGTGCGCGAGCCTGCAACGATTTACAATGTGCGATTGGAGAATGTGAATATTACATCTTCTAATGCAAACGGCCAAGTCGGTGGACTTGTTGGTATAGCCTCTGCTTCGAGTACATACCTTATGTTAGACCGTATTTCAGTAACCGGTGACATACATAGTAATGGTTTCTCAACTGGCGGCCTAGTCGGACAAACTTCATTAATTGCTCTAGTGAATAGCGATGCGCACGTCCGCATATATTCGGTTGGCAATACTCATGTAGGGGGATTAGTGGGGTATAACGGTAATAGTATTATCGAAAAGAGTTACGCAACAGGTGACGTTTCAAGCGACAGAAATGCTGGCGGGTTAGTTGGTTATTCTAATAGCAATGTTCTCAAAAGTTATGCAACAGGTCATGTGACGGGCGTTGGTAATGCGGCTATCGGCGGGTTAATAGGTGCAGGGAATTCTGGAACTGTTGAGGATAGTTATGCAACGGGGACTGTCACGCGTGACAACGGCTTAGCTGGTGGTTTGGTCGGAGATAACAACATCATCATTGGCAGCGGTATGTCCATCGCCAACTCTTATTGGAACTTGAGCGACAATCCCGGGCTCAATACGACAGGCAACCAATCGGGAATAGACGGAGCAATGAGTCTGGACGCAATGAAAGAGTGGGTCACTTATATAGGGTGGGATTCCGCGATTTGGGGAATTCAAGAAGACATGAGCCACCCCTACTTGAAGTCTTTCTCTCCCGTGTTGAGGGTGGATCCGCTCTCATCAGCGACGTATTCCACGGAACTAGGGGATAACCAGTTCATGATCTCCGGTTATGTCCGGGATGGTAGCATTGGTGAGCCTCTGGAAGTTAGCTATACGATCAAGAATGCTTCGAATGGTACTGTAACTCAAGATGTATATGCAATTAACGCTACAAGTAGCAATCAAACCTTTAACTTTCCGGTCACGATCGACGAGAGCACCTACACGCCGGAAACCTATACGATAAAAATAACAGCAAGCGATTCGGTTCCAGCGCATGAGCAGTTGCAATCCTTAACGTTTGAGGTAGAGGATAAGACACCTCCAGCGGCACCGATCATAACGATTCCGAGCAACGGACACATGACGAATAATGCGACGCCAACGGTTAGCGGCACGTCGGAAGCGGGAGCTACGGTCACGGTTGTACTGGACGGAACTGTTGCGGGAACGGCAACGGCAGGGAGTAACGGAAGCTGGGCGTGGGCGGTAGAATCGCCATTGCCAGAAGGCACGCATATGGTGAAGACGAGGGCAAGCGACGTAGCGGGCAATGTGGGCCCGGATTCCGCGATACATACGTTCACAGTGGATGTGACGCCGCCGATCATTACGTTGATTGGAAGTCCGTCCATGCAAATGAAGATAGGCAGTGCCTACACAGATCCTGGCGCAAAAGCGCAAGATGCGGTTGATGGTGATTTGACCTCGCAGATCAAGGTGACCGGAACGGTAAATGTGAATCGAGCGGGAAGCTATGTACTTACTTACAAATTGCAGGATAGCTCTGGAAATGCAGCCGCGTCCGTGCTTCGAACAGTAGATGTCGTAAGCTCCGGTGGAGGATCAGGAGGAGGATCAGGAGCAGGAGCAGGAGCAGGAGGATCGGGATCATCCAGCGTAGAGCAATCTCCTAACGCAAATCTGGCTCAATTAACTCTTCGTGTTGGAGGTTCCACAGAGGAACTAACGCCTCAATTTGCTCCAGAGATTACGGAGTATACCATGGAGACATCTGGTGAACAACTGGTGCTTCACTGGGTTGCTGCTGATTCGAAGGCAGTCGTTAAGCTGCTGAGTAAGCCTGTAATTGATACGACAAGCATTCCTTTAGTAATGGGAACTCAGACGATTAAGATTACCGTTCAAGCGGAAAATGGAACCCGCAAGGTCTACACCATTACGGTTACACGTCTTGACGATAACGAAAACACATCTGCGAGTCCCGAATGTGCTTTTACAGACATTCAGGCTCACTGGGCAAATACGGATATTTGTGAAGCAGCGAGATTGCAGATCGTTGAAGGGGTGAATACAAATAGCTTTGCTCCTGATAGAACCGTAACACGGGCAGAGTTTGCCGTCATGTTGCTGCGAACACTCCAGATTCCAAGCGTGCAACAATCAGTTGCCAATCCCTTCAGTGATAAGTACAGTACACCCGAATGGGCGCAATTGGCCATTCACACGGGAGCAATCGAGGGAATTCTCAACGGATACCCAGATGGAACATTTCGCCCGCAGCAGGAGATCGATCGGGCAGAAATGGCAGTAATGCTTGCAAAAGCGCTGAAGTGGGAGACAGATATCGAGTCTGATCTAAACTTCTCTGACCGTGCAAGCATTCCAGCTTGGGCACAATCTTATGTGAAAGCTGCACACGAAAATGGACTCCTGCAAGGTCGGGGAGACAACCAATTCGTACCGGATGGAGTGACAACCAGAGCGGAAGCAGCCGTCGTAATGCTCAGACTCTGGAAGTCACTGTACTAATCTCAAGGTGAGATAGAACTTACTGCAATTTGTTGTCTTGTATTAGAGAGACCTATATAATGTGGAGAGAAACTCCTGTTATATAGGTTTTTTTATATATTATTTTTCTAATTCATCCATAAAGGACCTCCCTCATGAATTCCACAATAGAGCTTGTTGTTATGATTGCTTCGGTAATGATGACCTGCATCATTCTTATCTCGGTATACGGGTTCAGAAAAGAGCGTGGTGTAAAGTATCTTCTCGGTGTCATTGTATGCCGAATTACTTACTCCATCGGTGTCATTCTGGAGAGAAGCAGCTATGAATTAGGAGACAAGCTGATTTTTCGCAATGTACATCAAACGGCTCTTAGTTTAATGGTGCCTTTCTTCTTATTGTTCACCCTCGAATTAATCGGCCGAGACAAGTTTCTTAGACCCCGCTGGAAGATTGGGCTTTTCATCATATTCGCACTCTGGTCACTGCTCATGTGGTTCAATTCAGAGTTACATATGATCTATCGATCATTAGAACTTCATGATGGTCATTTGGTCACAGTCAAAACGGGATATTCCATTATGTTCTCTATGATTTGTTATAGTATTGTAGCTATATCTTTTTATTTGTTATTTCATTATATTCGAAATATTCGCGGTGATTTGCGAAAACCGATCATGTGGGTTCTGTTTTTCGCCTCTTTTTCTGTTGTTTTTGAGATTATTAGATTCGTGCACCCTGCATGGTCCTCGTGGCTCCTTTCGTTTACGGTTTACTGCAGTTTTATAGGTATGATCATGCTCGTGATTGTGTTGCGATTCAAGTTTTTCTCTATCGTTCCATTTGCAAGGAACATGGTGCTTGATACACTACAGGAGAGTATTCTAATTGCGAATGCTTCGGGCAAGATCATCGACAACAACAAACAAGCCTCCGAGTGGTTCACGAAGCTGGGTCAACCCTCCATTTCTGGTCAGAATATTACGGATTTGCTTGCAAGATGGCCCAATTGGTACACGTTGTGCGAGTCTATGCAACCGGGCAATGTCGAGATTGAAGTTTGGTTGGATGGCGAAAGAAAAATGTACAGTATAAACGTATATCCGCTGCATACGCAGCGTAAGCAGAGACAAGGGGTTATCTCTCTGATATTCGATATTACGGAGAAACAGCAGCATTTGGATCAAATTGCTCAACTCAGCCAATTGAAAGATCAACTGGTTACAATCGTATCACACGATATTCGTACTCCGCTGGCGGTGCAGTTTCAACTCGTTGAATTGTTGGAAGAAGATAGAGAAAGCTTCAGGCCAGATCATCGGGAAATCATTGAGCAGTTGGGGAACCAGACTCGCACTACACTGGGAATGACGAATAATTTATTAGAATGGTTCCGCAGTCAGAGTGAAGACATGGTGCTTCGTCCACAGTTATTGGAGTTAACTGAAGTTGTGGAGGAATGCTTTCATATGCTGCATATTCAAAGTGAGGTAAAACAGATTAGGGTGAATTACAGTATTGCTCCAGGCACTTGTGCGTATGTAGATCGAGAAGCACTTGGATTAATTATTCGCAATCTGTTATCCAATGCTATTAAATTTACTGGGGTTGGCGGCTCCATCCATGTATCCGCTCATCTATCGGGAGAAAAGGTAACTGTTTCTATCCGCGATAATGGGATCGGTATGGAAGAGGAGTACGTTCGGCAATTATTCGGAGAAATGCGGCTGGGTTCATTGCCGGGCACCTTGGGCGAGAAAGGTACAGGACTTGGACTGATCGTGAGCCGACAATTCGCCCAGCGAAGCGGCGGAGTCTTGTGGGCGGATAGCAAATTAGGCGAAGGAAGTGTGTTTCACTTCACCATGAGAGGCGGAACAGGAGATGAAAGTTCTTATCGTGGACGATGAGTTCGCGATGCTGCTCGCTATGAAGCGAATGCTGTCGAATATGGAAGGCGTTAATCTTGTCGGAAGCTTCCGAGATGCGGCAGAGGCACTGGACTTTGTCCGGGGCAGCAACGTGGATCTAGCTATTTTGGACATCATGATCGCTGGGGACAATGGATTAGAGTTGGCTCGCAACTTGCGCTCAATTCGTGCTGAACTTGATATTGTGTTTACAACCTCCCACGCAGAATTTGCGCTGAATGCCTATGACGTTTATCCATTAGACTATATGGTCAAGCCAATTTCTAGAATTCGGCTGGCTCAGACGATCACAAGAGCAATGAATAAACGCAGTATATCGTCGGAGGAGTCAATTGAGGGATGGGCTGGTAACCATGCAGGCAATGAAGACGAGTCTATATCCAATACATCACATGTGGTGGAAGCACCGGCGCTGGTCGCACTACTGACATCGCGAGAGAGAGAAGTGCTACAGGGCATTGCAGCCGGATCGACTAATGAAGAAATAGCCGAACAGCTACAGATCAGCTTGAGCACCGTCAAGGTTCATGTAAGACATATATTCTCGAAACTTGAGGTACATAATCGTGTTAGTGCGGTTGCCCGGGCTCATGACTTTGCCGTTATAGGTAGCGGGAGTAATCCTATCATACGCAGGGAGAAGTCTCCCAATAAAAAGAGTGATTCCGAATTATCATGAAGTAGCAAACCGCCTAATGAACATTGGGCAGCTTTCTCTTCGTGTTCATGTGTTTCCCCTTCCTGAATCTTAAATTATATTTGGTGGTGCTGAATATCCGGGTTGATCCATCCCATCCATGGGGATGTGAACAAGTAGATATATAAAACCTTTATATAACTGATAATGATTATCAACATCAATGAATATATCTTTTTATTAAAGGCAGTGTCAATGAAAAAATTATAAACGCCTATATTATATTAGGGTTACATTCCTGGATGAAGTAGTCCATTATCCGTTCTTAACGGAACAGTTATAGGATGAGAGCGGGAGGGTTTCTATTAAATTAGGATGAAGATAATATCCATGTGTTTCATTCCAGATCATGGTATATTTCTAGTATTAAATAATGTAAGGAGATAACTATGAGTCGCACACTAGTTTTTTCACTAAAAGTAATACCTCTGCTGTTAACTACGATTCTGCTGTTTTCCCTAATTTCTGTACATCCTGCCCAGGCAGAGGGTGAAGTTGCGAACATTGAGGATACTGTAGTAAAAAGTCAGTTGAACCTTAATTGGTCTTCGTTCGATGAGTTAAATAGTGGATTTTCTTATTCCATTGCCTATGGTGGAGGGATTTATATGATGCCAGCTGCTGGAGGCTATGTGAAAACCTCTAAGGACGGAGTTACATGGAAGACAATCTATACCGGCAATCCAGTAGATTTTAGTTTGATTATTCGTGGAAAGTCAGAATTCATGGGTTTTCGTGAGGAAGCAGATATCGTAACCGTATGGACATCCACTGATGGTCTGTCATGGGAGAAGTTAAATAATTCAATACATATAAGATTTTTAAAAGACGCCGTATGGAACGGGAAACGATATATTGCAGTTGGTGGAACAACATATGAAGGAAAGATTTTCTCTTCAGAGGATGGATTAACGTGGACCGAGCGAAAAACAGGGATCTCCACCAATTTTACAGCAGTAGCATGGGGCAATAATACCTTCGTGGCTCAAGGTTATGAAGGTGGAGTCGTAGCGGTATCCAAAGAAGGAATTACCTGGAAAAAGGTGAAGACCAATCAGCCTAATTATGAGCAAGTTTGGGATATGACCTATGGCGGTGGAGCCTTTGTTGCTGTAGGGGATGCAACGATCATGACCTCGAAGGATGGACAGAAATGGACATACGTATCGTCCAAAGCCTTTTGGTCCAAGGTGTACTGGGCAAAGGACAGGTTTTATATTTTTGGTTTTGAATATGTGAATAAAGCTAATCATGTCCTGAAGGAGGTCAACTGGACATCCAAGGATGGTAAGAGCTGGAGCGATGCTGGGTTTGCAACTAGCCCTAAGCAGAACCCGTTGTTTACCATTCACAACGGCAAACAGTATATAACGATTACGAATGCTGGTATTCAAACATCTGCGGATGGGCGCAAATGGAAGCTGACAAAGCGATATTCTTTTGTGCTTCCAAGTAACGTATATGAAGCAGCAGTGAGCAAGGATAGGCTGGTGCTGGTGGGTGGGTACCGTAGCCAGCTTAACTTCCTTTCCGTCAGCTCGCAGGGTTCTGCAAAGATGAACACGGCTGGCAAATGGCAATCTTCTTATGTGGATCAAGCGTATCCACTTCGGGGAGTTGTATGGTCAGGGAAGGACTTTTTTGCGGTAGGAGATAACGGGAAGATGATGTCCTCTGTTGATGGGGTAAAGTGGACAGTCATTAAATCACCGACAACTCAATCACTTACGAGTGTGTTATATGCCAATAATACGTATTACGTGCCAGGGGAGGCCGGCACGATTCTTTCTTCCAAGGATCGGAAGACGTGGAGAACATTGAACACTAATGTAAAGAGAAAAATCAATGCGATGGCATCAAACGGCACAACACTGGTAGCCGTTGGAGAAAAAGGGCTTTTGCTCGTCTCCGAGGATGGTCTGAAGTGGAACGAAATCCCGGCACGGTTCCCTGGACATAATTTCGATGTGGTATGGGGTGACGGGAAATTTGTCGTGACCACTGCTAGTCACTATGGGAATGCACAGAGTGCGGTTATTTTGACTTCAGAGGACGGTAAGAAATGGGCGAGGACAGAGTTCCGTGACGAATTATATGCTCGTGGAATGAACACTGGATTCTTTGGCATCTCATACGTGGGCAATCTCTTTATTGCTGTCGGCAGTGAAGGTTCCATCTTCCTTTCCGATGACGCTGAGAAATGGACCAAGCAGGATGTCTTGACGGTAGACGATTGGTACGATGCGGTGGAGTTTAAAGGGAAAGTGTACGTCTTTGGAAATACAGGTAAAATCGTTACGGCTGACCTCAACTCCTTGAAACGGAGCCACTAATTAAGATGCTTAAAAGGAGAATCTATATGCGTAATCAATTCATCAAAAGTATGATCGTTTTATGTTTGGTTTTTGTACTATTACCGACCACTATTATCTCGGCTGCATCGCTTATCAAAGACCCGGTCTTGGCCAAAGTTATTCGAGCAGATTTGAAGCTGCCTGCTAAGAAGGAACTAAAGGCTGCCGATTTGAAAAAATTAAAATCCATATATGCTATGGAAACGAAAAGTAAGATTTCCAACTTGCAAGGTCTTGAACATGCCGTTAATATGACGGATTTATTCTTGCCTGGCCAAAATATAAAAAATATTAAACCACTCAACAAGTTAAAGAAATTGACGTTCTTAGCGGTTGAGGGCAATCAGATTACAGATATCTCGCCATTATCAGGTCTGGCTAATCTGCAAAATCTGGTTATGGATGATAACAAAATCAAAAGCTTGGCTCCATTAAAAAATATGCGTAAGCTGACCAGTCTGCTCGCCAGTGGGAATCAGGTGACTGATCTAAGTCCTCTTCAGAAGTTAAAGCTGGAATGGATCATTATGAATGATAATAAAATTCAGGATCTGACACCTTTAAAAAATCATCCGACCTTGGAGTATCTATATGTAGAAGATAACCTCATTGAGGATATTGCAGTGCTCGAAACCATCCCACATCTGACAGAGGTATATCTGGCGAACAATCCTTTGAATGATCGTGCTGAGCAGGTAGTAGAGAACCTGAAGAAGAAAGGCATCGTTGTAAGCTTGGTAAGCGAAGAAGCGGATCAGGCGCAGTAAGTGGTGTCTGTTTCGGCTAAAGCAGATTAAATTATTTATATCGGAAAAGGTTAATCCCTCATTATATGGAACAAGAACAAAGAAGGCCGCAGATGATTCTGACGGCCTTCTTTAAGTGTGTTGGACAGGAACGCTCGGTAACAACTTTCTCGCTTTTCCGTTTCCGCACCAATATTATTCCACTTCGATCTCCTTCACCGTCTCCCCCTCAACCAGCACCGGCTGATAGTAGGTTTTCGTTGGCAGATCCTTTTTGCCTTGCAGATTCTTGATTACCCAATCGGCAGAATCACGGCCCATTTGTTCTTGGGGATGAGTCAGCGTGGTAAGCCGGATGTTGGCGTTCTTGGCGATGTATGAATTGTCCTGTCCAATGATGGATAACTCATCCGGGATCGAGATACCCAGTTGCCTACAGGCGTGCACGACTTCAAGTCCTACTTCATCGTTGTAACAGACGATTGCGGTGAGCGAATCCCTGTTTTCATCCAGATACGTTGCTACATTAGAGGATAACTCCGGTTTCGATGCGGTATCAAAGGAAAGCACTTGATCAGGATGGAACCGTAACTTCGCTTCACCAAGTGCTTTGATGTACCCTTTCATCCTGTACTTACCCTGCAAATCATCCATTTTCGCAATAATGCCGATCTGGGTATGGCCTTTGGCGATCAATTCACGTGTGGCGAGATAACTGGATTGCACGTCATCCAGACAGAAGAAAGGAACCTCCAGCTCTTCATAAAAGGCATTAATCATCGTAAACGGTACATCCTGCTCCTTGAATGACAGGTAGTATGCAATATTGGGATTATACAGATTACTTTTGGTCGGTTCCACAATCAGGCCATCCACACCATAGGAGAGCATCATTTCGAGTGCTTTTTTCTCCTGTGCCACATCATTATTGGTGCTGGCGAGCAGTAACGAGTAGTTGTCCTCATTCAGACGACTCTCAATACCGCGGATAATGGAAGGAAAGATGTAATCCGAGATGTATGTTGTAATCACGCCAATGGTTTTTTTTGACGTATTGCCGCCTGATCGTGATCGATACTGATTGCTAACGTAAGTTCCGGAACCCTTTTCGCTTCGTAAAAATCCTTCGTTCGATAACTCCAAAATAGCCTTCCGCACCGTCTGGCGACTTACATTGTAGCTCTCCTGTAATGCCAACTCGGTTGGAATCTGTTCGCCTATGCTATATGCCCCCGAGAGGATATGACTCTTTATATCATCAATGATGACCTGGTATTTTGGCTTCACGTAGTCCACTTCTTTCATCGTTACTCATCTATATCAACCTTATTGTTCAAATAGTTGTACGTACATATTTTAGCATGATTCAGTTTGAATGCATATAAAACAGCATATTTTTCGAAATGAACCGTACATATCCAGCCTTTTTGCAGAGAGGTGTACCTTACAGCATAGCCACTTTATAGCCGTATAAGACCTTTGAATGGTCAGTTAGAGTACAATATGTGTCCTTTGTAAGTATAACTATTATATATGATTGACAAATGTACGTACAAAAAATATACTAAGGCTGTCAGAAAAGGAAAGCGCATTCTTTGAAAACACAGATTTTTGAACAACCTCTTATACAAAATTCATGAGTAGTTACTGCATAAGTAGAAGCTTCACCTTATATATGCATCCTTAGGGATGAGGAATCACAACCGGAGAGGGGATACACGTGATTATGAGTCAATTGGACTTGAAAGAAGCCATTACCAAGGGCGCTACTTCGCTCGGAATTGAATTTGGATCAACGCGGATTAAGGCGGTGTTGATTGACGAGCGTTTTGAGACCATCGCGTCAGGCAGTTATGAATGGGAGAACCTTCTGAAAGACGGATATTGGACGTACAACCAGGAAGATATCATCACAGGTCTGCAGACGGCTTATCGTGAGATGAAGCAAGATGTGGAACAGAAATACGGAATTACGCTGCGAACGGTCGGTTCGATCGGATTCTCGGCCATGATGCACGGATATGTGGCATTGGATAGCGCGGGCGAACTGCTGGTACCTTTCCGCACCTGGCGTAACGCGACGACGGGAGCAGCTGCAAGGGAGCTGACGGAACTTCTGCAATTCAATATTCCTGAACGCTGGAGCATTGCTCACTTGTACCAAGCCATCTTAAACGAAGAGGTACACGTACCTCAGATCGATCATCTGACAACTTTGGCTGGATACATCCACTGGTTGCTGACGGGCAATAAGGCGATTGGCATCGGCGATGCGTCAGGCATTTTCCCAATTGACGAGTCTACACATAATTACCACCCATCCATGATCCAACAGTTCGATGAACGGATCGCAGGCAAAGGTTATCCGTGGAAGGTTGAGGATCTTCTTCCGAAGGTATATCTCGCTGGTGAGAACGCAGGTGCATTGACAGAAGCGGGAGCCAAGTTGCTCGACCCTTCGCAAGATCTGCAAGCAGGCATTCCGCTCTGCCCGCCAGAGGGCGATGCCGGAACGGGTATGGTAGCAACGAATAGCGTGAGAAAACGTACGGGGAACATCTCGGTCGGCACCTCGGTATTTGCCATGATCGTACTGGAGAAGGAACTATCCAAAGTGTATCCGGAGATCGATATGGTCACCACACCGGATGGTAGCCCAGTAGGGATGGTGCATGCCAACAACTGTTCCAGTGATATCAACGCATGGGTGGGACTGTTCCGTGAATTTTCTCAAGCGATGGGATATGAAGTGGATAACGGCAAGTTGTTCAGCGTGTTGTTTAACAAAGCTTTGGAGGCAGACCCAGATGGTGGTGGCTTGCTCAGCTACGGTTACTACTCCGGCGAGAACATTACAGGCCTTGAAAAAGGCCGACCATTGTTCGTCCGCTCCCCGGAAAGCAACTTCAATCTGGCAAACTTCATGCGGACACATCTGTTCAGTGCCTTCGGTGCACTCAAGCTGGGTATGGACATTTTGACGGAGGAAGAGAATGTAGCCATTGACAGCATTTTGGCTCACGGTGGCCTGTTCAAGACCCCTGTCGTCGGACAACGGATTGTAGCTGCTGCGATGAACGTACCGGTCTCGGTAATGTCTACCGCTGGTGAAGGCGGCGCATGGGGCATGGCACTTCTGGCTTCGTACATGATCAATAAGGATCAAGAGGAGAGCCTGGATGTATTCCTGGAGCAGAAAGTCTTTAACGATGTTGAGGGAGTCGAAGTGGCGCCGGATGCATCGGATGTGAAAGGGTTTGAAGCATTTATCGAACGCTATCGGAGTGGACTTGCGATTGAGCAATCAGCTGTAGATCATCTGGTAGAGAACGGGAGGGAATAACATGTTAGAACAACTGAAAGAAGAGGTATTTCAGGCGAATCTGGAACTGCCCAAGCACGGACTTGTAAAATTCACTTGGGGTAACGTCAGCGCAATTGATCGGGAAAGCGGTCTGTTCGTAATCAAACCAAGTGGCGTCAGCTACGATGTGATGAAAGCAAGCGACATGGTTGTGGTTGATCTGGACGGTAACGTGGTGGAGGGTGAGATGAGACCTTCCTCGGACACCGCAACACATGCCGTACTATATAAGCATTACTCGGAGATTGGCGGCATCGTGCACACACACTCCACATGGGCAACCATCTGGGCGCAAGCCGGACTGGATGTTCCTGTAATGGGAACCACACATGCGGATACGTTCTATGGGGCTGTGCCTTGCGCACGTTTCCTGAACCAGGACGAGGTGGATCGCGGATACGAAGCGGAGACAGGACGTGTCATTATTGAAACGTTCGAACAGCGCGGAATTGATGTGATGGCGGTTCCGGCAGTACTGCTCCATGGTCATGCACCGTTTACGTGGGGGAAAGATGCCAAGTCAGCGGTGGTGAACAGTGTCGTGCTGGAGGAAGTATGCAAAATGAACCTGTACGCGCGGCAGTTGAATAACTTCGCAAAAGAACTGCCACAAGGCATTTTGGATAAACACTATCTGCGTAAACACGGAAAAGACGCGTATTACGGACAAAAGTGATTAGTTTGCGTATCGATCGGATGACACTAATCCAATCGAATAGGTCTTGTGCTACTACTGCCAACGAAGTTGTATAAAACTTTTACACGATAACGGAGAAGACAGAAGAAAGCTGGAGAAGCGGAGCGTTCACCTTTATCCCCGGATTTTCCCTTTAGAAAAGGGAACCAAAAAAAATCTGGGGATAACAGTGATCGGAAGATTATTCTGGCTGCGCAGTGGTCCAGTGTAACCCATTTCTTCAACTATACTTTTTACACGATAACGGAGAGTGCAGAACCAATCTGAAGAAGCGAAGCGCTCGCCTTTATAACCGGATATCATCCTTATTAAAATTGATCAAAGAAATCCGGGGATAACCAGCGATCGGAAGATGGTACTGCAATCGGAGTGGCAAAGTGTAAACCCATATTGTTCAACTATAAAATAATGAAATGAGGATGATTATATGTCAGCAACAGCAGCAAAAGAATTCTGGTTTGTGGTTGGTTCACAGCACTTGTACGGAGAAGAAGCACTGGGCGAAGTAAAGGCCAACGCACAGAAAATCACGGATGCCCTTAATGCAAGTGGCGTACTGCCGTACCCGCTCGTATTGCAGGATCTGGCGGTAACCGCAGATAAAATCACGAGCATTATGAAGGAAGTTAACTACCGCGACGAAGTAGCGGGTGTCATCACATGGATGCATACCTTCTCCCCGGCGAAAATGTGGATTCGTGGTACAAAATTGCTGCAAAAACCTTTGCTGCACTTGGCGACTCAATTCAACGAAAGCATTCCTTGGGCAACCATCGATATGGATTTCATGAACCTGAACCAAGCGGCGCATGGTGACCGCGAATATGGCTTCATTAATGCCCGTCTGAGAAAACAAAATAAAATCGTTGTTGGCTACTGGGAGCGCCCGGAAGTGCAACAGCAGGTTGCAGACTGGATGGACGTAGCGGTTGCCTTTAACGAAGGTTTCAACCTCAAAGTTGCTCGCTTCGGAGATAACATGCGCAACGTTGGCGTGACCGAAGGTGATAAAGTAGAGGCACAAATCCAATTCGGATGGACGGTTGATTACTTCGGCATTGGCGACCTCGTGCAATACGTGAACGCCGTAACGGAGCAGGAAATCGACGATCTGATCGCTCAATATAAAGACCTGTACGAATTCGACTATGGCACGAACAGCAAGGAAGCTTGGGAAGCCAGCGTACGTGTGCAAGCAAGCTATGAGATTGCGATCAAGCGTTTCCTGGACGAAGGTGGTTACAGTGCCTTTACGACAAACTTCGAAGATCTGCATGGCATGAAACAGCTTCCGGGTCTGGCTGTGCAACGCCTGATGGCGCAAGGGTACGGATTTGCCGGTGAGGGTGACTGGAAAACAGCTGCACTGGATCGTTTGCTGAAAATCATGGCCCATAACGAGAACACCGGCTTCATGGAAGATTACACCTACGAGATGGCTGCTGGACAGGAAGCGATCCTGCAATCCCATATGCTTGAAGTAGATCCTACACTGGCTAGTACAAAACCAAGAATCATCGTGTCCCCACTGGGTATTGGCGATCGTGAAGATCCGGCGCGTCTTGTATTCGATGGCAAGGCAGGCGAAGGTGTCGTGGTTTCCATGGCAGACTTCGGTACACATTACAAATTGCTGATCAATGAAGTATCTGCATTCGAGCCTACCGTTCCAGCACCTAATCTGCCGGTAGCGCGTGTATTGTGGAGCGTGAAGCCGAACTTCCAGGACGGGGTAAAAGCATGGATCGAAAATGGTGGCGGTCACCATACGGTTGTATCCTTGAACCTGACGACAGATCAGATCGTGACATATGCGAAGCTGGTGAATCTGGAGTACGTTATTATTAAGTAAAAGTGGATTGGCAGCTGACTGCCTGAACTTATACGATTTTTTCTCTGTGGCCGGGGGTTAACCCTCGGCCCTTTGTTTGTTATGCTGAGAAGCATGATGTGAAGCTGAGCAAGAATTTGCTTTTCCATCGAAAAGAGATAAGAAATGTAGGAGGTAAGGAAAGGATATGTACACAAAAGAAAGCTTGATGCAGCAACTGGAGCAGCTCGGTTTGGATCGCCAAGGTACGTTGCTTATGCACTCTTCAATGAAGAGTTTGGGCGAGGTTGAAGGTGGAGCAAATACGGTGCTGGATGCCTGCAGCGATTATATGAAAGACGGATTGTTGGTGCTTCCCACTCATACGTGGTCTACCATCAATGCGGATAACCCAATGTTCCACGTGGAAAATTCTGTATGCTGCGTAGGGATTCTGCCTGAGCTTTTCCGTAAACGTCCGGGAGTGGTTCGTTCGTGGCATCCTACACACTCGGTAGCGGCACTGGGGAGGGATGCAGAGGCATTTACGAAGGACGATCATCTCTTCGATACACCGTGTGCGAGAGGTTCCGCATGGGGGAAACTGTTGGATCGGAAAGCGACAATCTTGTTAGTGGGCGTTGACTTGAAGCGGAACACATTTATCCATGGCGTCGAAGAGTGGGTGGACATCCCTGGCAGAATGACGGACGAGCATGAGATGTTATATACGGTTTTACCGGATGGAAGTCAGATTTCAGTACCGTCCCGCAGACATTGTGGGTTGCCATGGTCGGAGCATTTCTGGAAAGTAGACGAGGTATTGGTTCGCGAAGGTGCGATGCGTAAAGGACAGCTCGGTGATGCGGTTGTTAGAGTGTGTGATGCGACTAAGACGTCAGAGATAATCACGGAGTTGCTGAAGGATAACCCAGACTTATTCTCAGACAACGAACCCTTTTATTCCCCTAAATATGAATCTGATCTGGTCGGGATGAGTCATGAAGCATATCTCAGAAACGAGACACGTTATAAGCAACAATTGGAGCTGTTGATCGCTGAGAAGCAGGTGGTTGAAGGCGAACGTTGACTTGGTCATGAGCAAATCATAGCCAAAGTACGGGAAGAGTAGATGTTCCTGATCAGAAGGTTAAGTACTACTGCCGGAGAGATAAACTCCGCGAATGATATGGGTTATTTGAATCAAACCAATTGCTGGCTGGCCGCTCCGTTGGATATGGGCGGTTTTTTTTGTGGAACAGTCAGATTCCTTCATAAAAACGCAAAATAGATCAGGATTTCGATCAGAGGTTGGTCGGACTTCCAGTGTATGGGCTACTCACCCTTATGGTGCTGTGATAAGATATGGTTAAATTAACCAATGATTGTCGTAGCGGTATTGTATAGGTGTTTATTGAAGTTTTATATAGGTATCACATAGAATTATGAGCAATCACGTTGTCATTGTAGCATCTAAGAAGGAGAAGATTCGTGAACCCATTAGTATGGTATGATCTCTTTTTATTCGTCCTATTGTTCGGTGTAGGTTTATATGTGTTTGCTACGGTTAGAATTACGAACTTACATAAGGTGTACTTTTTGTTTCACGGGTTGATGATGCTCTGGCCTTTCTGTCAATTCGCCAGTACGCTCACGGATGATTCCGGCCTGCAGTTGTTCTATGTAACGTTATCTTTTGTAGCCGTATCCCTGCTTGGGAGCGGTTGGCTTCTGCTGACGATCTTCATTTCCGGTTATGCAGAGCGTTTGAGTGCAAAAGGCACTTTCCTGCTATTTGTCCCTGCGGTGATTGGGGCTATAGGTGTGGTCTTTAATCCATGGAACGAGTTCGTCATTCCACTGGAGGGCGGTTACATCGAGCGGGCTTACGGCCCTTGGTTCTGGGTTGTAATGGGTATTCTGGTGAGCTATTTCTTGGCATCTCTCGTTATTCTGTTCCAGGCGGTGCATTCATCGCAGACGTCTGCCATGATCAAAAAACAGGTGAGAATCACCCTATGGGGTATCCTAGTCTTGGCTGTGTTTGCAACGATTGATGCGATTCTGAATGTTGTTCTAGCCCGCTGGTTGCCCATCATTCCTGGCATGACTTCGCTGGGGATCTTTATGTCAGACCTGTTCTTTGTCTATGTGATCAAAAGATACAATGTGTTCGATCTGGTCTCCATCGCGCATGAGGACGTGATTAATACGATTCCATATGGCATCCTGGTACTGGATGAGAATGAAGTCATTGTTGAAGCAAACAAAGCCTCGCGATCCTTTATGAAAATGCATGTGGGGGATTCTTTTGATATGGGAGCTTTCCTGGAATCTGTCTATGTTGCGGGTAGCTATCGGGAGTTCCTGAATCATTACAGGCAAAAGGAGAATACCCTGTCTCACATTGAACTGATCGTGGAACGGGACGATACGATTCGGCAATATATCTTGCAATCGTCTCCGATTGTAGATTCGGCTCTTGTGCCGATCGGTCATATCCTTACGTTCCAGGATGTCTCGCAGGAGCGCTTCTATGTGAAAGAGATGAATCGCCAGAACGAGACGCTTCAGGAGCGCAATCAGGCGCTAGACTTGATCCGTCAGGAGTTATCTGAGGCCAATCGCAAACTGGAGGAACTCGCACTGACAGACAGTTTAACCAACTGTTACAACCGCCGTTATCTGACCCAGCACTTGAATCACGAGGTCATTACCAATATTCAATACAAAACACCATTCTCACTCCTCCTGCTTGATATCGACTACTTCAAAGCGATCAATGATCGCTATGGACATGTCATCGGGGATGAAGTGCTCGTCCGCACGGCAGAGGCGGTCAAACAATCGATTCGCAGCACCGACATCCTGACGCGTTATGGCGGGGAAGAGTTCATGATCTACCTTCCACACACGGAGCATGATTTGGCGAACCAAATCGCGGAACGCGTGAGAACCGCTGTGGAGTCCAACCGCATTATGGTGGATCACGAGATTATGCAGGTGTCGATTACGATTAGTATTGGCATTCTTTCCTTTGAGGATTTTGAAGTGGAGCATGTGCCGGAGAATCCGGAGGGGTATTTGACTCAGCTGTTCGCTGCGGTGGATAAGGCCTTGTATCAGGCGAAGCAGAATGGGCGGAACAGAGTGGAGTTTGCGGAGTTTGAGCGGGAAGTTATTTGAAAAGAGAGATAAAAAAAGAGTGGAGGCGTTACTCCACTCTTTTTGGTGTTAGCGAATGATACTGCTGCAGATATAATTAATCGGAATCTTTATGTGATTTTTCGATAGCATTTAAAACTTCTTTGCTAATTTTGGTCAATGATACGATGGTATCTGTACTTTTACCACTTATTAAAGTTATATGTTCATCCAAGGCTCTTTTGTACTCAGAGTCTTCTTTGAATTTAAAGATTTCTTCAGCAGTGACCTGCAATCCATTCATTATTTTCTCAAGAGTTTCCAAAGAAATGTTACGATCACCTCGTTCAACTCCACCAATATAGCTGTAATGAAGACCTGCTGCTTCCGCCAGTTGTTCCTGAGTCCAGCCTTTTGCCTTTCTTAACTCACGTATTCGGTTTCCTACGTCCTCTGGTAAACTCATTTGATCACCTCCACTTAAGGTTAGAAGAGGTTATAGCATCCTTACAGACTAATATGTACAAAGTGTTATCTTGAATAAAAGTACTTATAAGTACAATTTATATTGATCTTCTTTTGGTTTATCTATACAATTATAAAAAAATGGATAATTAAGGAGGACTTCTCTTTGCGCAAATCTATCCTAAAATCACTCAAACCGGACATCATTGTTGAAATGTTGGACATGGCTGTGGCTTTTGAAAATTGGAACAAGGTGATGGAGAGGGCGGACATGTTATATCAATGTGTTCAGTCTATCCATGAAGAGCGGCAGGAGTATCAGTCAAAGGGAGTGCCTGCACCACATATACACATCGAGAGGCCCTTGGTCTACTATTACGGGTTCAGTCACTTAATGCGGGGTATGGCTCACCAAAAGATGGGACAGGTAGATCAGGCGCGGGCATGTATCGATCAATATGCAGAACTAGGCTGGATGGAGGATTTGGATGAGGTAGGCATGCAGGCGGTGCAGGAGTTTAAGCATAAGGCACAGGTGAATCGGTATGCTCTTGAGATTGAAGCCGGGCAGTTGGAGCTGCTGGAGGAGTTTGTGAACTTTTTGCTTGAGCATCCGGAGGAATGGTTGGTGGGTCTAAAAGTGATTACGGAAGCAGCAGTGCGGCATAGATGGCAGATTGATCGGCTTTTACATGTGTTCGAGGATCAGATACTGGACGATGGCACAGAAATGAATTCTTCAAACAATGATGATATGTACCATTACTGTTATCAGCGGGCTTTGTATGAACAGTGGATGGGAAGGCCACAGGTGGCCGTGGAGTGCATTTTGCAGGCGATTCGGTTAGCGGATAAGCTTGGGTTGGATCGGTTTTTTATAAGGTGCATGGCATTGTTGGAATCATTGCGGGAAGAGGCGACAGCGGAGCAGATCGGGCGGTATCGGGTGATGCTGGAGGGGAAGTGATAGAAGAACAAATAAAGCTAGTGTCTCATCTAACAACAATACTATATACAACAGCTTCCTTTTTGGGTATTATTGGAATGCTTATCAAAATTCAATAATACCCAAAAAGGAGAGAAGACATGAAAGACAAAGTGAAAGGTTTAGTTATAGGTGTATTAATAGGTTCATTATTAACAGGAGCAACAGCTTTTGCAGGAACTAATACTAAGATTAGTGTAGTTATGGAGAACGTTAAGATGATGTTCAACGGAGTACATAAGAGCACGGCCCAATCAATCGTTTATAATGGTAATTTGTACGTACCTGCTAAAACAGCGGCCCAAACCATGGGTGAATCTTTTACGTATGACGGAAAGAGTAAAACAGCCTCATTCGGTACTAAATCTGGAACATTTAAGTATTTAGATGAAGTTTCTTATGCTAGGATTGATGGTAGAGTAGATAATGTATATTTTAAGAATTGGAAGCATCCTGATGGGTTGAAATTTACTATAGCTAATCAAAAATATTTACATGGGATTGGTGCTATACTAGATAGTTATTCGTTCTACAACGATGATGAAATAGTATCTGTAGATTATAACTTAAATGGTGGATATAAAAAGCTAACTGGATTTATCGGAATTGATGATTACACACGTAATTCTAAAAATTTAGGATCATTAGTGATAAAAGGCGATGGCGAAGAATTATTTAGAAAAGATGAAATGAAGGGCGGGGACGTACCTGAAAAAATTAACGTTGATGTTACAGGTGTGCTAAAACTCCAAATTGTCTTTGAAGCAGCTTTGAATAAAGGGGAACAAATCGATATTGTTCTTGGCGAAGCTAAGTTGAGTAAATAATAAAGTCAAATAAAATTAACGGGGGTTTAGCATGCGTAAAGTTATGTTACTTGTAATCACAGTCTTTATGTTAACTACATTATTTTCAACAGGTGTTGATGCAGCCACAAAGACTACTAAAAAACCAGTAGTCGGTAAATTAGAGGGGGCAGTTACCTATCAATATAATAAGTTTATTGGAACTAAAGCGGATGTTGGAGCAGTAGTTTACTTAATTCCAAAAAAACAAAAGAAAGCTTCAATTACTACACAACAGATGATTGATATTTCTGACAAAAAGATAAAAGCTAATTCAGTTGGTATATATTACACAAAAGTGAATGGCAAAGGTGATTACAAAATCAGTGGAATACCAGAAGGTGATTATATAATATTAATAATCTCATTGAATACAACTAGAGATTTCCTCACTAAGTATGATGATAAAGCTGCTACAAAGTTACTAAAACCTTATTTTAAAGATTGGAATAACTTATCAACAGGAATGCTCGAGGCATTTAAAAGTGTAGCAGAAGAGATTACAATTACAGGAAATGATACGACCGATTATAGTCATGACTTTGGATATTCATATTTATAGAACGAAACCAGCCTCTGCCCATAAATGCAGAGGCTATTAATATAAAGGTTCAAAAGTTTAGATAGTAAGGCCAGTGGTAATTTAATGGTTACACGTCTTTTAAGTATCTTAGATATGAAGTGGGTATATGCATATAGGACCATAGCACCGATTAGGAGCACAGCTTGTGTTTTTACCATGGTGAAATCAGGATGTTAGCCGGATAGTTTACATATTACACTTCTGCTAACATAGGATAATCCTATTTCAAATGAGCGGAGAAACGTATGAGTACAATCAAAGTTACCCCTGAACAACTACATCACGTATCAAATCAGGTGGATCAAGCCAGACAACAGTTGGAGAGTATACGAAGTGATCTGACGAGACAGATCATGTTCGTTCAGATGATGTGGATGGGTGCGACGCAGGAGCGATTTTACTATGAGTTCGAGCAGTCACGACCTATACTGGATAAAGCGCTAGAGAGTATGGTGAATACATCCAAGGAATTGAAGGATATCGCCACGCGTTTCCAAGATGCAGATGCTCAGAAGGGAAGTCTGGGTGGTGCGTTTGGAGCAGTCGGTGCCGCAGCTATGATGACCAAATCAACAGGTGATTCAAGTTCGGGTGATAAGGGCTATAGGATGGCGTATAACGCGATGCTTGGTAAAATGATGCCTGTGAATGAGAAAGGTGTTACGGATCAGGCTGCCCTTCAGGCTTATGAGAGGGATCAGGGACATCTGGACTTGAATCGTATGCAAGCTGTGAACGTTGAACCGCCTGGGGAAGATATTTTTGCGTTACAGATCAAGGCGTTTGAGATGGGGATTCATCCTACGACAGGAGAGCCTGTATCTGATAAGTATGCTCAGATGATGGTGACCTCTCTGAAGTTTAGTCAGATATTCATGGCCATTCAGATGGTTCGCGGGAGTATGCCGGGACGTTCAGGATTATTTAAAACGTCGTCATCTGGTTTGACATCTAAGATTCAGAATAATATAAAAAAGGCTGAACAAAAGGCAGATATAAGCAGTAAGAGTGGCAATGACTTATATCGTAGAACTTCAAATACGGGAGCCTTTAAGGAATTATCTGAGCCTATGCAATTAAGACATGTTGATAAGGTAGCGGGGGATGCAGGAATAGGACTCAAAGGGGTAAAGATAGAAATAGTCCGGGATGCTGAACTAGTAGGGAAGGATTTATATGGATGGGCTGATCCGAAAGGTAACAGGATAGTTCTCTATCCGGATGCATTTAGCAGTAAAGAGAATCTAGTTAAGACCCTAGGGCATGAGAGGATTCACATATATCAGACTAAGGTCTTTGGTAAGCCTCAAGATCCCGAAACATTGCTTGAGTATGAGAAAGGAGCCTATGGCTCAGAGAGCTCTTGGTGGGAGTATTATCAGCGAAGGGAAAGATAACTATGACGAACTCTAAATTTAAAGATTGGATCAAGGTAAACACAGAGATCATTGAGAGCCACCCAAATATATCTACTATTAAATGTCCTAACTGCCAAGAGACTAAAGTTAATTATCAGTATGTGGGAGATACACGTTCAAGAGTAGGTTTTTTAGATATATGGTGTAATTCTTGTCTTCAAGGAGTCCACATTTCTCGAACGAAAGTACCTGAACGCTTAAGTATGATTTCATTTGAAGAGGTAGATGAATATAAAAGAAGAGTGCCGAAGTATACTGCAGTAGAGCCTTTCTAAACAATATTGAGCTAGAAAGCAAATCGTTAACAAGATAAGCCCTCATATGTAACAAAAAACATGAAGAATCCGCTCTCATCCGAGAGTCGGATTTTTTCTCGTTCCAACACCAACATAACTCTTGTCAAAACGTAATCATTACGATATGATAATACTCATTGTTTAGATCATAATGATTACGATTAAGAGAGAGGGGCATTACCTTGAATAAAAAGACGCCACTGTTAGCGCTGGTCTCCTTGGCCTTGAGCGCTGGACTGTTGAGCGCCTGCGGATCATCTGAGTCCAGTCCCGCTGCGCAGTCATCCACGGATAATAAAAATGTTCACTTCCTATATAACTTCTCGACCAGTTCGCTAGATCCGCATGTGGATTCCAGCTATGTGCCGCTGCGCGCGGGCATTACGGAGACTTTGGTGCGTCTCGATGAAGAGAACCTGACGGTTGCTCCATGGCTCGCCGAGAGCTGGGAGAGCGAGGACGGACAGCACTGGACGATCGATCTGCGAGATGATGTGACCTTCCAGAACGGCAAGCCGATGACGGGTGAATCCGTTAAGGCATCGCTTGAGCGGGCGCTGGAAGAGAATGTAGCGATCCAGAACGCGCTGAAGATCGATACGATTGAAGCCGAGGGCGATAAGCTGGAGATCACCACAACTCAGCCGTTCCCGGAGTTCGCTTCGGAACTGGTGAATCCCAACACGGCGATTATCGACGTGAGTGAGCCGGACGTTGTGAACAAGCCCATTGGCACGGGCCCGTTCAAGCTGACCTCTTTTACCCCAGGCAGCAAGCTGGATCTGGATCGCTATGATGAATATTGGGACGGAGCATCGCCTCTGGATTCCATCACGTTCTCATTCAATGAAGATGCCAACGCTCGCACACTAGCGCTCAAATCTGGGCAGGTAGATATCGTATACCGTCCGGAGGTCGAGAGTCTCGAATCGCTCAAAGCGATAGACGGCATGAAGGTGGAGTCTACATCGACGTTCCGCGTGCATCAGCTGACCATGAACATGCAGCGGGAGAGTATGAAGGACTTCAATGTTCGTCGTGCACTGGACGCGCTGATTGACCGTCAGGGTATCGTGGACACAATCCTGCTTGGTTACGGTGAAGGAGCCATCGGCCCGTTCCTGCCATCGTTGCCATTTGCACCAACCTATACGGATACAACAACGGAATCCGGAGCTGATGTCGCTGTAAAATATCTCAATGAAGCTGGGTACACGCAGCAAAACGGCGTGATGACCAAGGATGGCAAACCATTGCAGCTGACGCTGCTGACATATTCAGCCCGTGCCGATCTGCCGCTGATCGCTCAAGTGTTCCAATCTGATGCGAAGAAGATCGGGATCGACGTCCAGATTCGCCAGATTGACACGCCGGAAGACTATATGGCATCCAACCGCGACTGGGATATTGCGACGTACAGTAATTTGACGGCTCCTCGTGGGGATGCAGGCTATTACCTGAATGCAACGTACCATCCGAAGGGTGCGCTTAACTTCAGTGGATCGGAAGATCCAGAACTGACCAAGATCATCGACGAACTGAATCTCACAGTTGAACCGGAGAAGCGCGCAGTGCTTGCCGAAAAGGCAGCCAACTACGTGCATGACAACGTGCTGAACTCATTTGTGCTGCATCCAGGTACAATCGTTGCCTATAACGGCAAGAAGATCAAAAATTGGGTTACCACTCGCAGTGAATATTACATGATTACCAATAAGCTGGATGTGATGTAATGTTTCGCATTTTGCTTCGGAAGTTCCTTGAGGTATTTATCTTTCTGTTGTTCATTATGTTTGTGAGTTTCCTGTTCATTCGTCTGGCTCCCGGTGACCCGGTACTGACGATCCTGAACGTGGACGAACTGTCTGTTAGTCAGGAGCAGGTCGAAGCTGTACGCGAGGAGATGGGCTTCAACGATTCGCTTCCTGTCCAATTTGGCAAATGGTTGCTCGATTTCGTTCGACTCGACTTCGGTGTATCGTATTCGACAGGTCAGCCCGTCATGCAGACCCTGATGCGTGCACTGCCAGCCACGGCCGAGCTGACGATAGGCGCTCTGCTGGTTATGCTCGTGATAGCGATCCCGCTCGGCTCGCTGTCAGCGCTCCATCGCGGCAGTTGGATTGACCGGGGCAGCCGGATGTTGTCCATTGTGGGTGCGGCGGTGCCAAGCTTCTGGCTGGGTCTGATCCTGATCGACATGTTCGGCGTACGCTTTGGCAATCTGCCGACTATGGGGCGGGATGGATTCACCTCGCTTATTCTGCCATCTCTGACGCTGGGACTTGCCATCTCCAGCGTTTATGTGCGTCTTTTGCGTTCCAGCCTACTAGATTCTCTTAGTCAGGAGTTCGTTCGGTCCGCCCGGGCAAGAGGGTTATCCGAAGGCCGGATCTTCATGCTTCACGCGTTTCGGCACAGTCTGCCTCCTGTGATTACGGTATTTGGCGTCAGTCTTGGCAGCCTGATTGGTGGAGTTGTCGTGATTGAAGTGTTGTTCGCTTATCCGGGGATCGGCAAGCTCGTCGTTGACGCCATCCGCCAGCGTGATTATCCACTGATTCAGGGTTACATCCTGATCATGGCCATCGTAGTATTCCTCGTGAATACGGCGGTTGACCTATCTTATCGTTATTTGAATCCTGAAATGAAACTCAAGGAAAAGGAGGCCCACCGATGAAAACCATACCCCTGCCCATTCCAACTGCAAAATCTAAAAAACATAGCTGGCAGGCGATCGTTGGTCTGCTGTTTGCACTGCTGGTCATCGCGGCCTCCGTATATGCCTTTTTATACTTAAAACATGACCACACCTTAACCGATCTGCGTGGACGATTGCAGGGTGCGAGTGCTCTCCATCCGTTCGGTACCGACCATCTGGGACGCGATGTAATGACACGTCTGCTGCTTGGCGGCGGCCAAACGCTAGGTTATAGCTTACTGGCACTCGGTGCTGCACTGCTGATCGGTATTCCATTTGGTTTGATCGCGGGTTACAAACGTGGCTGGGTTGATAAACTGTTCATGCGGATCGCGGATGCCTTTCTTGCTTTTCCCGATACCATTGTCGCAATTGTACTAAGTGGCCTGCTGGGGGCGGGAATCGGCAATCTGGTGTTGGCGATCGTGATCGTGAAGTGGGTTAGTTATGCGCGTCTCGTTCGAAGTACGGTTTTATCGGAGTCCCAAAAGGATTACATTCGCATCGCCCGGACCAACGGACTATCCGACGGTCGCATCATGAGAAAACATCTGCTTCCACATATCGCAGGCCATGTGCTCGTGCTAGCCAGTCTCGATCTGGGCAAAATCATCCTGCTCATCTCATCATTATCCTACATCGGCCTAGGCGCACAGCCGCCAACACCTGAATGGGGTGCGATGCTGAACGACTCGCGGCCTTACTTCCAGTCTCGGCCGGAGCTGATGATCTACCCGGGTCTCGCTATTGTCTCGGTAGTCCTGCTTGCCAACATGCTGGGCGACTATCTGCGAGACCGCTTTGATGTGAAGAAGGAGGTGCAGCCGTGATTCTCTCCATTGAGGAACTGAGCATCTCCAGCCGGGATCGTACGATTGTAGATCAAGTCTCTCTAGCTGTTCGCGAAGGTGAATTCATGGCACTCGTTGGACAGAGCGGTAGCGGCAAAAGCTTGCTCTCGCAAGCAATCGGGCGTCTGCTGCCGCCCAACTTGCATGCGTCAGGACGAGTGATGTTCGAAGGCAGCAACCTGCTGGAACGGAATCCAAAGGAGATGCGCGCCCTGCGGGGAAGCCGCATCTCATATATTTTCCAAGACTATCAGGGAGCATTTACGCCATTTCGTAGCATTGGTGGACACTTTGATGAATACCAGAAGGTTCATGGGGAGAAGTCTTCTGCCATCCGTAAGAAACGGGCGGAGGAAGCATTGGAATCGGTTGGCCTTGGCGCTGAATTGCTGCGTCGCTATCCGTTCCAGTTGAGCGGTGGACAGCTTCAGCGGGCATCTATTGCCACATCGCTGATGCTCTCCCCTCGTCTGCTGATTGCTGACGAAGCAACAACGGCACTGGACAGTGTGTCTGGGCATCGCGTGTTGGAATTGCTGGCACGCAAACAAGCGGAGACGGGCTGTGCGATTCTGTTTATTACACACGACTGGCGTCATGTACGTCGCTATGCCAGCCGCTTGGCTGTGATGAAGGAAGGGCAGATCGTCGAATCGGGCGGCAAGCATCGTATTCTCGATCATCCCCAGCATGAATACACACGCCAACTGATCGAGGCGGCTCCCGTTCTGAGTCGCTCGCTGAAGTCGGGATTGAAGGAGGTGGGAACGGAATGAAGAACACAGAAGAAGAACGCGATGAACTTGTGAAGTCCGAAGAATCGGTTGATCGAAGCCATGACCTTGCTACAGGCGCAAAACATGCAAATACAGACAATGTGGTCATAGATACTGTGGATACAGATCAGGCAGTCATAACTGCTACAGATACAGATCATCCACATACAGATACCGTTATAGATACCGCCGTTGCAAAGACTGCTTCCTCGCCCAGCATCCTTAGTCATCCCGTGCTTCACGTGGAACATCTCGGTCGAACGTATGCAGGTGCAGACCGACCGGCTGTGAATGATATATCCTTTGCCCTGAACCGCGGTGAGTGTCTAGGCCTGGTTGGCGAGAGCGGCTGTGGCAAGAGTACGCTAGCCCGCTGTCTGCTACGGATCGAAGATGCGGATAAGGGCTCGATTACACTGGGCGGACAGGATATCGCACGGCTGAGCGGCCGACAGTTGCGACCTCATCGCCGGAAGATACAGATTGTTTTCCAGAATCCAATGGCAGCACTGAATCCCAAGCTCAAGATTGCCGACTCGCTAATCGATCCGTACGAACAACTTGGACGGAACGCCGAACTGTCCCACTTTACTTACACATCGAAGGATGCTTACGTCCAAAAGCTGCTTGAAGCGGTCGAGCTTCCAAGCGATTTGGCTGGACGATACCCCCATGAACTAAGTGGTGGACAGCGTCAGCGCGTCACGATCGCACGTGCTATTGGCATTGAGCCGGACGTTGTTGTTCTGGATGAACCGACGGCCAGCCTGGACGTGATCTCGCAAGGTGCAGTTTTGCAATTGCTTACGGATCTCCGCAAATCACTTGGTCTTTCATACGTGTTCATCTCGCATGATCTGGCTGCAGTACATCGCATGAGCCAGCGCATCATCGTTATGCGAGAAGGTCAGATCGTTGACCGCTTTGGCGCAGATGCGTTGTTCGCTGAAGAACGCCATCCGTACACGAAGGAACTGATTTCAATTTTCTGAGTACTCCCCGAAACGCCGTTGGCTGTGATAGTCATTTAAAACAATAAAGAGCCGCTTAGCGAAACATTCGAGAGTGGCTCTTCGTGCATCCATTTTCACGACTAAATAAGGCTATACAACCTTTCATGTGCCAAGTCCCCCTAAAGCCGGGCTCCTTTCTTTGTTTTGAACAAATAAATCTTTCAGGCCTATAACCGGGCTAACGTTCCGATGTAAACTAGCGTATACTGATGGAATAGCAAATATCTTGAAATTGCATATTTAAATTGCTCTATATTATTGATACACTAGATCAAGGTTATAATCATTCAGAGAAGGTGCGACCCCGTTCAAGAATGGGCTTGCTGCAAATGCCAAATCGATAACGCTTACATCCTTTTGGCAAATATAGGATATAAGGACGGTAGACATGAGCCAGGGACAAACGAGTACAGATGTTATCTTGATTGGTGCCGGAATTATGAGTGCAACTTTGGGAACTTTGCTAAAAGAATTGGCACCAGACTGGAATATTAAGGTTTTCGAAAAGCTAGCCACTGCAGGAGAGGAAAGCTCCAATGAATGGAATAATGCCGGAACCGGGCATGCTGCATTGTGCGAACTTAACTATACCGTTGAACGACCAGACGGAACCGTAGATATTAGCAAAGCGATTAAAGTGAATGAACAATTTCAGATCTCAAAGCAATTTTGGTCCTATCTCGTCAATAGCCGTCTGATTCGTAATCCGCGGGACTTCATTATGCCGATTCCTCATTTGAGTTATGTACATGGAGAGAGCAATGTCCAGTTTTTGAAAAGACGTTATGACTCCTTGTCGAATCACCCGTTGTTCGCAGGCATGGAATTCTCGGATAACAAGAAAGAACTGGCGAAATGGATGCCGCTAATGATGAAAGATCGTACAAGTAATGAGCCTGTTGCAGCAACCAAAATTGACTCCGGTACGGACGTTAACTTTGGTGCTTTAACGCGTATGCTAATCAAACATTTGAAGGAACAACACGTGGGCATCCACTACCAACATAGCGTGAAGAATATGAAACGCACCAGCGATGGACAATGGGAACTGTCCGTGAAAAACCTGAAGAGCGGTGCAGTCGAACGCCATAAGGCGAAATTCGTCTTCATTGGTGCGGGCGGCGGAAGTCTGCATTTGCTCCAGAAGACGGGCATTCCGGAAGGTAAACATATCGGCGGATTCCCGGTCAGTGGCATCTTTATGGTGTGCAAAAATCAAAAAGTCGTGGAACAGCATCATGCCAAGGTATATGGTAAGGCTTCGGTAGGGGCTCCGCCTATGTCCGTTCCACATCTGGATACCCGGTTTATCGACAATAAGAAGTCGCTGTTATTCGGACCGTTTGCCGGGTTCTCGCCGAAGTTCTTGAAGACGGGTTCCAATGCTGACTTAATCACGTCGGTTAAGATGCATAATCTGCTTACGATGCTTGCAGCAGGTGTCAAAGAAATTTCTTTGACCAAATATCTGATCCAACAACTGATGTTATCCAAAGAACAACGTATGGCAGAATTGCGTGATTTTGTTCCGGGTGCGAAGAGCGAGGATTGGGATATGGTTCTGGCAGGTCAGCGTGTGCAGGTGATCAAGGATACCGTTCAAGGTGGCAAGGGGACGCTCCAATTCGGTACAGAAGTGGTCACGTCTGCAGATGGAACAATTGCGGCTTTGTTAGGTGCATCACCGGGTGCATCCACCGCGGTTCAGGTCATGCTTGAGATTCTTCAGCGTTGCTTCCCGCAGCATATGCAGGCATGGGAGCCAAAGATCAAGGAAATGATTCCTTCCTACGGCATATCCCTTGTGGAGAATCTGGATCTCCTCAAAGAGGTTCATTCTTCAACAGCCAAGGCGCTGGGATTATCGGATGAAAAACAAGTCCTTCACGGATAACGTTTAGCTTATCGTGTTAGATCATAATGAAGCCATAGAAAAGAGAGCTAAGCACGGGTTTCGTCCCGGCTTAGCTCTCTTTTGGTTTATTTGGTATGTCAGAACCTGAACTTGAGCTTGGAATTGAACTTGAACATGTCCGCTATCATCGCGTTCCCCTTAGAACTTTTACACAAAGAATTCAGATACCGATCGTACAGTATGCCGTTATAGAGTCATAGAACGATCTTATCGCTCAGGCTTTTATGCTGCGGTCCAAAGGGATGACAAAGGAAACTTTCGTACCTTGGCCCGGCGAGCTGACGATGGTCAAACCTTGTCCGTACATCTGGGTCAACCGGCGATGTGTATTGGTTAATCCAATGCCTCCGGTTCCGCCGAGACCTTTCTTGGGCCACGCCAGTGCCCGTTCGATCTGCTCGGGCTGCATCCCCACACCGTCATCCTCGATCTCAATCAAGGTGGACGCTGTTTGGTTGATAATTCGGATATGCACGGTTCCACCCTCAACTTTGCTGAGAATACCATGTCGAACAGCATTCTCAATGAGCGGTTGAATGGTGAGTGGCGGCAGGGATAGATCGAGATCATCGGGAATATCCCAGATGACGTTCAACCGATGCATGAATCGTTCTTTCTCAATGTAGAGATAGGCGCGGGAGAGATCCAACTCATGAGTGACCTCAACCATTTTCTCCGAATTAACAAAATGAAAGCTGGTCTGAAGGTACTCGATAAAAGCATCGCCCAGTTTCTGCATTCGCTCCGTGTCCATCTCACTAAGAACCATGATTGAATTGAGCGTATTAAAAAGAAAATGGGGCTGAATCTGTGCTTGTAAGTAAGCAGCCTCCATGCGCAGTCGCTCATCAATGGATTGTTTCAGTACAATTAGAGACCCGATGCGATGCCTTAATTCAACGGCATCCACGGGCTTGGTGACATAGTCCGTAGCACCGGCCATGAATCCGGCGTATACATCCGCTGGTTCGTTACGGGCCGTCAGCAACAGGATGGGAAGCTCGGATACCGAATAACGCTTGCGTACGTTCTCGGTCAATTCATAACCGGATATATGGGGCATCATGACATCGGCAATCAGTAAGTCCCAAGGCTCCTTATCCAACAATTCAAGTGCCTCAAGCGCCGAGGCTGCAGGTTGAATATGGTAAGGTTCATTCGCAAGCATGGAGATCAGTACTCGCAGGTTAACAGGATCATCATCGACGGCAAGAATTCTTGCGGCAGTCTTATCTTGAGAGACGGTCTGCTGTTGCGGCTCTGCAATCGCAATTTCATCGAAGCTGTGAGCGTCCCAATGCTGCTCAGTCTGGTCCGATAGCGATGCAGTGTCTTCCCGTGGAAGCGAGATCTGGAAGGTCGATCCTTGCCCAGGTACGGATTGCACGGTGAGTTGGCCGCCATGGAGTTCGGTAAGCTGCCTACTGATATTGAGACCGAGGCCGATTCCTCCGCTTAAACGGGCCTCTGGAGTCCCTTGTTCATACGCCTCGAATATTCGCTGTTGTATCTCCTCACTCATACCAACACCTGTATCTGAAACTTGAATCAAGACGTACTCTCCATGTTCCCGAACGGACACGGTAATTGTACCCTCATCGGTAAATTTGAGCGCATTATGCAACAGGTTGTAGAGCACCTGAACAAGTCTTCTCTCATCGGCCTGAATCAACGGCAGTGAGTCTGGAATATCCACCTGCATATGGATGGGCTTGCCCTCTGCCATGAATCGGAACATACCGATCACGCCTGGAATGACAGAGGCAAGAGATAAAGGTTTCTTCTGAAGCGTAATACGTTTTTCCTTCAAACGAATGACATCAAGGAGGTCATCAACCAGTTGGGACATGCGTCGGCCGATGGTAACTAACAGCTTCATGTCTTCTGCCTGTTGCCCACCTGATTTACGACGCTCACGGACCGCGATGCTCTCGGCGATATTGATGATCCCGTGCAGCGGTGTACGCAATTCATGAGCCGTATTCACAAGAAACTGATCCTTCTGGCGATCCTCCTCTTTGAGTTGTTCGTACAACTTCTCGATCTCACTTGAATTGCGGAAGTATTTTCTGAACCAATAGGCGGAGAAGCCAAACATGGCCGCAATCACATCGATCGGATAATACACGTTGGTAATTTCGCTATGTGAGTTCACAATTCCCCATAACACGCTTGATAGGCTGCTCGTAGCCGCAAAGAGCAAAAAGCTTGCATCGCTTCGTTTCTCTGCTGCCATTCGGAAGAACAGGTACACAGACCAGCCGATAGCAAACAGATAGAGGAAATCAGAAAGCCCAATCTCAAGTACATGATAGATTAGGGTCACTGGTGCGACGAGCAAAAATAAACAGTAAACGCCAAGCACGCTGGCATACATACGGAACAGTTTACGCCATTGTAGATTATGGGAGAAGCTCTTAGCCATCTGTAAAAGAAAGAATGCGAACAACGGATAGGACAACGCTTTGGCCTTAACGATCCAAGTGAAGTTGAGTGGAATCCAACTCAATAACAGATTGTCATGGTCGGAGGCGACCGTTAGGGCAGCTACCAGTGTTAGCATCGAGAACGTCAGCAGAGCTCGTTCCTTTCGGATAAACAGAAACATGACAAAAGCGTATAGGCTGTGCAAAATCAGTATGGCGAATGTAATCTTTTGCAAGTCAATGGATAGTCCTCGTTCACTTCCAATGGCTTCTGGAGAACCAAAATAGAGAGAGCGTGTGATCCCTCCGCTATAAGGATCGTCAAAATTGGCTGTCTGCACCAAAAGATTGAGTTCGGTAGAACCATCAAGCACATAGGAAGTTGTAAATGCAGTCCGTTCTGGTCGATAGGCTTCGGCATGAGTGGCAGGTTGGCCGAATTCGGCAACAATGGTCCCGTTCATCTCGATGATCGATGATGTCTGGATTTTCTGAGCCCAGAGAGAGACTTCCTCCACAGATGGATCTAAAAGTATGCGAAGACGGTACGTCCCATATCCGAACGATGATGAGGATTGTGGTAATGCATTACGCCAGTCACCAGGAACTTGAATCCATGAGGATGGGTTATCCGTAATTTTTGCGTCACGAGTAGAGATTAACGCCTGAGGATAAAACTCCCATTCTCCATCCAGGGATATGGGTGAAGTGTTGGCGAGGTCCCAGCCTCGAAGGTCTAACAAGCCTTCAATGGGTTCAGGATGTGCGGGTATAGTGAAAGTCTCGGACCATATCCAGCGAAAGCCAAGCAAAATAGTCAGGAATAGAATCGACAGCAATACATATCGGGGTATCTTTTTATAGGTTATAGGTTTCATGGCAGACTTTAGTTTTCGACAGTTTATTTCAAATTCCTGCATGTCCTCTTCCAAAGATGAACATTTTTTTGAATACCGGAACATAGATTCTATATAAATGATAGCGGTCCCACGTCAGGATTTATGGTAAAATTATAGATTAAAGGGTGATCAGTGAGCCAGAGGAGTTGTGCATATGAGAGTGATTTTGGTAGATGATGAATATCTCGCTCTGAGCAGGTTGAACAAACTGTTGCTAGAGAGAGAGGATTGCGAAGTTATCGGCTCTTTTCTGACGGCACAGGAAGCCATAGATCAGATCAAACTTCATCTGCCGGAAATCGTCTTCATGGACGTTCAAATGCCGGGGATGAACGGGATCGAGGCAACCGAACGTATCCATGAGGTTTCTCCTGGAACAGAAGTTATTTTCACAACCGCATATAACGAACATGCACTGACGGCCTATGGGCTTGAAGTGCTGGACTATATTATGAAGCCTGTAACGCGTGACCGTTTGGAAAAAACGATGAAGATGTATCAACGCCGAACGGTGTCAGCAAGTCTGAATATAGCAGAAGGGCCATCCATGTTGATCCGGTGTCTGGGGATGCTCCAAGTCCAAGTGCACCCAAATGAGACGCCAAAACATATGAAGTTCAGAACAACCAAGATTAGAGAGTTATTTGCCTATTTGCTCCACCATCGGAACAAACCGATTAAGCGGGATAAGCTACTTGAACTGTTGTGGCCAGAGTTGGATGAGCGGAGAGGTATATCCAATCTGCACAGTGGCATCCATCGCTTACGCAGCATGATGAACGAGTTCATGGGTGAGGACAAGATGGTCATTCGTTATCAACAGTTTGGTTATCTATTGGAGACGGGTGAATTCAGGATTGACGTGGAAGAATGGGAGAGCCGTCTTAACCGATTGCCTCTATTATCTTCGTCTACAATAGCTGAACATCGGCAGACCTCAGATCAATATGAAGGCAAATATTATGGAGAGGACGATTATGTCTGGGCTGAGTTGGAGCGCCAGCGATTGCATGCACTCTGGCGTAACCACGCCATGCAACTCGCACAATATTACATCGAGCTGGGACAGAATACGGAAGCACTCACGCTATATCACCGGGTACAGCAATTCGAGCCATCATTGGAGGAAGTCGGATTGGCCTTAATGAAGACCTATGATCGATTAGGTAATAAAGATCCTGTGATCGCTCAATATAATCAGTTGGTCACTACGTTAGAACAAGAGGCAGGTATACGTCCTGGCCTGGAAGTTGAGTTATGGTACCAACAATGGAAAAATTCGAATATTTGATTGAAATACACAGCCTTGCAGCTTCGTTTGCGAGGTTGTTTTTTTTGTCGTATTTGCTAGTGAAAGGTTTGGTAAGAGTTTGGTAAGAGGCCATGTGTAGAATAAGCAAGATGAGGGTAGATATGATGTTTTGAGTCAGTAAGCAGTCCAAAAATAACATATTAAGTAGGAGGAAATTATGTACACAGCAGAAATCCGGAAGAAACCATGGCAAAGAATGTCCATGCTGGTTCTTTCCTTTATTCTGGTGATTGGAACGTTGCCCATGAGTTTTGTTCAAGCGGAGGCGACTAACGAGACTCCTGTTGGTCCAGGTGGAATTGGTGCCTCTGCACTGTGGCTACGATCAGATCTGGGGATGGGAGTTGCCAGTGGCCAAAAGGTGAGTACTTGGGAAGATCAAGGCAGTAAAATAAACAATGCAACCCAAAGTACGGAAGCTAACCAACCGACCTATTGGGATGATAAAAATCATAATATCAATTTCAATCCGGTATTGGAATATAACGGCACGAGTAGTTTTATGAATCTGGATGTAAGTAAGCTTCCTCAAGGGAAGAGCCCCAGATCGATCATTACCGTTAGTAGAACCAATAAAACTGGAGGCCTCAATTATATTATTTCATGGGGAGTACAAACGGGTGGTTATACGGGTATGGGGATGCTTCAAGTTGACGCAAGGGGCGGCTTGACGACATTTAACAGTGACAGTAATCAGACTTTATACACTCCCGACAAGTTTATGGGAACGACGTTCCCGACCGAGCTATTTGTTACTTGGACAGGTGGGGACCCTGGAACGAATAAAGCTAGATTGTACAGTAAAATGAAGCAGGTACAGGAACTGGGTGGTTGGGGAAAAGATAATGCTAAGGCATGGAATACTGGTAACTCGGACGGAGCCGTAGTTGGTAAGCTAATTCCGGCAACTGCGGCCAATAGTGGGCATTGGGAGGGTACGATTGAAGAAATCATCGTATTTGACCATGCTCTGACGGACGCAGAACGCCAAAAAGTCAGCACATATTTGGCGATCAAATACGGCTATACGCTTGATCAGACAGTAGCCAATTCATATATTATTTCAAATAATGATACGATCTGGGACTCAGTTGCCAACGCAGTCTATACCCACCGCGTTACAAGCATCGGTCGAGATGATCAGAGTGGATTGATGCAGAAACAAGCCAAGGCGCAGGAACAGGGATCTACGTTGACGATTGCATTGGGCAACAGTGTTGAGGATACCAATTCTGCAAATAAAAATGAATTCTCAAAGGATTCTTCTTTCTTTACGTTTGGTGACAATGGAGCAAGTACTGAATTCAAAACACCAATTACGAAAGATGAGAAAAAACTGCTTGGGATGGAGCGTATCTACAAGGTACAGAAAACAAACTGGACTGAATCACAGATTACACTTCAGGTAGACGAAACGGGAGGTAACCCGGCGTTGCCTCGGTATGTTGTGATCAGCGATAATACTCAATTTGGTAATCCAAACTCATTACATTTGATTGAGAACGGCCAAGTAACCCTGAGTACCTCTAGTTTTGGTCCGAACTCGTACTTTACCATTGCAACTGCTGCTACTCCTTTGACGGTACCGGACGTCACACTGACCGACGATGAGTTGACATGGGAAGCAGTTGCACATGCAGATAAATATGAAGTAACGATTGAACTGGGAGACGGCACGAAGCGGACGGAGGAAGTAACCGGAACGGCGCTTAACCTGTCGCAATTAGTACCGTCGCTAGAAGTTGGCACCTACAAAGTGACAGTAACAGCGAAGACGAACAATCCAGCCTATTCAGATTCAGAAGAGTCGAATTCGAAAAATTATGTTGTTGCTATTGATAAGGCGAAGTTGAAAGCCAAATTCGATGATATTAAAGATAAGATCGAAACAGGCGAGCTGGACGAAGAGGAGTATACGCCAGCGAGCTGGACAGCACTGGATAATGCGATGAATGAAGCAGAGCGAGTGTTGAATGATCCGACAGCGACCCAAGCGCAGGTAGACAAAGCGCTTCAGGATCTGACAGATGCAAGAACGGGCCTAATCCCTACAACATCTGTACCCGTTGTAGATAAATCAGCTTTGCAAGCGAAAGTATCTGAAATTACAGGTGAAAACCTGGAAGAATCAGCGTATACGCCAGCGAGCTGGACAGCACTGGATAATGCGATGAATGAAGCAGAGCGAGTGTTGAATGATCCGACAGCAACTCAAGCGCAGGTAGACAAGGCACTTCAGGATCTGACAGAAGCAAGAACGGGACTTACCAAAGTAATTGGTACGGATACATCTACCTTGCAAACACTGGTCCCTTCCGTGGGAGGCTTGTCTCCGGCCTTTGATCCGGCTAAAGATATCTACACCATCTCTGTGCCAAATAGCGTATATCAATTCCAGCTCACGCCAACGGCACTTGATCCACTTGCGAAGATTGAAATAGCTGTCGGAGATGGAGAATGGAACGAGGTTTCAAGTGGTACTGTAAGTGAGAATCTACCGCTCCAAGTTGGTGGAAATAAGATCGTTGTTAGAGTAACGGATTCACTTGGCCATGTTACGGAGTATAAAATTAACGTGTCTAGAGCATCCAGTGACAATGGTAACAATGGTGGAGGCAACAATGGTGGCGGGAATACAGGAGGTAACAGTGGAAGTACACCAGCACCTACACCTGTGCCAGTACCAACGCCAACTCCGACACCCGTGAAGGATAATTTGGAAACAACACGGGATGGTAGCCATCAACCATTTGCTACATCCAAATCATCTGACAACAAAGAAACGTTGGTTCAAGTTGATCCAGCCAAGCTGAATGTTGCCATGTCACAAGGCACAGGCCAGCAGTTCGCCATTCATTCACCGAATGATGGGGATATGAAGGTGGACGGTTTAACCCTGGAAGCACTGAAACAATTAGTAGATCAAGGTTCCAAATTGAACATTAGCAATCCGCTGGCAATCTATCCGGTACCTGGCGGTAAAATGGACGTGAATGGTGTGTCCAGACAGCTTGGTAATGCAGCGTTGAATGATATTGATGTCCATGTTGATATCGCACGTTCCTCGGATGCTTTGATTGACAGCGCCGAGACAAGAGCCGCATCCCAAGGATACGAGCTACTTGTCACACCGGTTGATCTGGATCTGACATTTACGAAAGATGGACAGACAGTTAGATCTGGCCAGTTGAACGGCTATGCACCGAAGTATATTGCACTTCCAGAAGGTATCGATCCGAACCGGATTACCACAGGCGTGATCATTAACCCGGACG
>NZ_JACYVQ010000014.1:0-166339 GCF_014842675.1 Paenibacillus sp. CFBP 13594 | reverse complement strand
CGCAAGCCAGCACGCCACAGGCGATGCCTGCCAGCGGTGCTGGCCCCGCCCCGCGCCAGGCGACACACCCGAAGGGTGTCGCCCCCGCGGGGCGGGGAGGCGCTGCCGGCGCGAATGCGGGCAGCTCGAAGGGTTTGCCTGCGCCTCCGCCCGCGGAGCACGCAGTGCAGGCGGAGGCCGTGCCCGGCGGCTACGCCGAGGGCTACCGCGACGGCGTATTCGCCGGCGGGGAGGCGCTGGTGGCGCAGCACATCCCGCCGGATCACATTCTGCCAGCCGTGGCTGCGGCAGATCTGATCGCGGCGGGATTCCGCCAATATGCGCCCAGCCTGGCCCGGCTGTCCAGCCCCCATGAAATGGCTGGACACATCACGGCGGCGCTGGATGCGCAGCGCCCCTTGTCTGTCGTTCGCCTCGGAGATGGCGAACTGCTCACGCTGGCAGCCGATACGGTGCTGCCAGGTCAGGAAGTGCAGGAGCTGGCACCGTTTCTGCCCTATGCAGGGGTGCCATGCTCAACGCCAGACATCCGCGCGATGCTTGCGGAAGCCATACAGGCCGCCGACTGGGTTGGCGTGCCGATCTCGCGGGCGCCGACATTCCAGGGGCTGTTATTTCCGGTATTGCGCCACTTCGGGATCGACTGGTCCCAGCTGAAATTGACCAGTTCCACGATCAATTACAGTCTGCATCAGTCCGGCCTGGTGTTGCCCTTGCTGCAAGGACGGCGGGTTCTGCTCATAGGCAGCCAGGCACCAGAGCTTGCGGCACTGCTGCATAACCGGGGGGTTCATGTCACAGGCATCATTGGTTCTGTGGCGGGAGTTATGGATATTCAGAGAGTGATGCAGCAAACCGCAGAACATGCTTTTGATATCGCGTTGGTGGCAGCGGGAATTCCGGCGGTCATTCTGTGTCGGCGAATTGCAGGTGAACTCTGTAAGGTCGCTCTGGATTTTGGACATTTGGCTGACAAACTGGTAACAGGAGAGCTTCAACTCTAGTGGACCGTCCGGGGGCTGGACATGTGCGTGTTGGCCTCACGGACAAGTGGAAATGGAGGGAGCAACATGAGCACACCCGATCAACAGCGCGGGGAAGAACGTCATAGCCGCAGCGACAAGGTTAAGGCTCGAAACGTCCGTCGAAAGGGTCACAGTCATCTGAACATCATTCCAAATATCAGCACTCACAGTGACAATAGCCACAGTGAAAACAACAGGAATGGCAGCATAAGCAGCGAAAAAAAAGCGGCCGGCCGTGCCATACAGCACGATGTCTCGCGATCTGATATGGCAGTCCTGCATGCAGCAGGTCGTCGCTCGATTCGGAAATCCAGACGTAAAGGCAAAAGCAGGCGCACAACCAAAGGCGCCAGGCTCTACAAACAGGGGTATACCAGAGGATACAACGAAGGTGTCCGCCAGGGACAGAGCTCGTTTGGTCTTGTTTTTGAAGGAGTTAGCATCATTATTCCCACGTACAATCAGCGGGAGTATGTGCTGCAATGTGTGTCCAGTATCGAAAAGCATACCCCTGCCCCCTACGAAATCATTGTTGTGGATAATGCCTCCAAGGATGGTACTGCTGAGGCCATGCTCCGCAAAGGCGGTATGGTGAGGGTTGCTGCCCTGGATCAGAACAGGGGGTTTGCCGGAGGTGTCAATCATGGGCTGATGATGGCGAGAGGACGACATATCATTGTACTGAACAACGATACGCTCGTTACTCCGGGCTGGCTGGATAACATGATGACTTGTCTTGCCAGTGATCCGAAGATTGGTGTGGTGGGTCCGGTGACCAACTATATTGGCGGGGATCAGCAGATTGAGGTTCCGTACCGTGAGGTAGAAGAGATGTGGTCTTTTGCCGCCACACATAATCGTCCGGATGCAGACAAACATCGAATAACCAATCGCCTGGTCGGGTTCTGCTGGCTGTTCTCACGGGAGCTGCTGGAACGGGTAGGTTATCTGGACGAAGGATACGCGGTGGGCAATTTCGAAGATGACGATTGGATCATCCGGGTGAAGCTGGCAGGATACCAGCTTGCGGTAGCCGGGGATGCCTTTATCCACCACTTCGGAAGTGTCAGTATGAAAGCCTTGGGTGAGCAAGACTTTGCTGTAGTGAATAAGGATAACGAGCAGTTTTATAGTCAAAAGTGGGGAGATCCCCATGCGCTGGTTGCCGAAACCTCCCGCTTGGCTAGACAACAAACCTCTGGTACCCCATCCGGTCAACAAGAGGATGGTGACACAACCCCAATGGATCCGCGTCAGCGAATCTCAACGCAGGGCAGCCAAGATCCAGCATTACAGTTCAGACACAGTTATGACTTCTACCCGGAAGGTTCGTTCCTGTCCGATGCCAAAGGAGATGTCTATACTTTAACTGGCGGTCGGCGGCGTAAGCTGAACATCCCTGTACCGCGTGGAATATCTCCTGTTCAGGTTGCCAAGCCGGATCTGCTCGCCATTCCTGCCGGAGAAGCACTGATATCAGCGGGGGACGTGCATGGATGGCCGAGGGAATCACAACAGGTGCATACGACAGCGGTTCATGGTTCTCACAATAGCTGGGCAGAAGGAAGTATTGTTGCTGCAGTGGATGCACCCGAGATTCGATATCAGATCAGCGGAGACAAGCGAAGACGATTTGTTTCGGTCTATGCGGCAGAACGTTGGGGTGTACATTCTGGGCATATTATCAGCGTGTCTGCGGACCAACTGAATTCGATGGAAGAAGGCTGGCCCATTATCGCCCCACCTCAGCTCTTGAACCCAGATCTGTAATGTCAGGCGATCTAGTTATACGAATCAGCAGCATGATGCGGAATGGAAAATGTGGCGGTACCCTGTGTAATCGCTCTGATTCATTCCGCATCCGAATATTACATATGAGTTGGTAGCTATATAAGTTGAACTAAAGATTATTTATACTGACACTACGATGACAGAATAACCTTCCAATCGCTGTTATCCCCAGATTTTTTCGATTCCCCTTTCTCAAGGGGAAATCCGGGGGTAGCGTATGCTTCCGAGGCAGCTTTCTTGCAGAAAGCTTGTAGCTTCGCTTTTTCAGGTTTTTTTCTGTCCTCTCCGTTATCGTATAAATGATTAGTTCAACGTATATAGACCACTTAAAGTATAGCGATTGAGGGAGGATGCACGGTGAAGAATTCTATAGTTAACCAAGCCGAACAGATTGCCAGTGATTTTTTGCTGGAAAAAGTAACATGCTCACATCATATCGTGGGTAAAGGTTTTGTTAATCAGGTCTGCCTGGTGGAAACGGCAAGTCATAAAGTGATTGTACGGATGAATAATCCAGATACATATCCCACCTTTTTGAAAGAAAAATGGTGCATCGAACGAGCAACAAGTGCCGGTATTCCTGGGCCACAGACATTATCCGTTGGGGTCAACGCTGAAAATGCCTATATGATTCAAACGGTTGTGGAAGGGGATAACGGATTGGATACGACAGTGCCCCCGTCCGTGATCTGGAGGAAACTCGGTGAGTACACACAACGTATGCAATCCATCCCGGTGACAGGTTTCGGAAGGGAAATGCACGATCCCGTACAAAACAAATTTTACTCTCCCCCTCATGCAGGATCAGATGGAAGTTGGCAAGGATATGTGCAATACAATATCAATAGTCTGACGGAGCAGGACCCGCTGATCGAGCTTGGTGTGATGACGATGAAGGAATCACAGGTCGTAAGGCAATTATTCGAACAACTGAACATGCAAAATTTCCGCTTTGGCTTATGCCACGGCGATCTCTCTTTGAAGAATACAATCGTAAGTTTGACAGGAGAAATTACCCTTCTGGACTGGGGAAATGCGGAGGTCACCGTCACGCCGTATGGCGATATCACTCAACTCATGCAATGCCAGCTAAGGGGTGAGGGTCCTGACAAGGAAGAATTGAAAGCGTTTTTAGAAGGATATGGGACAAGTACACAAGAGCAAGAGCGTGTACTGAATCAAACCAGGTATGTGTTGTTATTGAAAGCTTTTGATACCCTGAGGTGGGCCATAGATCGAAGTCCGGATCAGATCGAGTTCTACACTGATTTAGCAAAACAAGCTTTTAACCAGGTTAGGAGGGGCCAATAGCGATTCATTCCTGTAAAATGAGCCATCTTTCAAATTTATAATTTAATCTTTCTATTTGGTTATAGGTTTATTCTATTAGCAGATCCATTGACGCAGGAAGGGCACGGGAGTACATTTAGAGCCATAATTCTTATTTAACAGATGGGAATTGAAGGTCTAGGGCGTTCATATTCAATCGTCCAGATCTTGATCTTAAAAACAATCAGGAGGTATGTCGATGTCATCATCAACCAAAAAAGTCGTGCTGTGGAGCAAAACAGGCTGTCATTTCTGCGGGGAAGTGAAAGCATTTTTGACAGAGCGAAACCAGCCTTTTGAGAACATTGAAATGCAGGGTAATGACGTGCTGCGTGATGTGCTTGAAGCAAAATATGGCATTCGGCATGTACCCGTTATTGAAGTGGGAGGGGACGGCAAGTTTGAAGCCTTGCTGGAACCTGATCTGGAGAAGCTGGCTGAACTTCTGGCACGAGCGGACGAAGCGGCAGCAGTCTAACGGGAGTTGATATATACCTTTGAAGCAAGCCGTTCCGGCTGCTGCATGATGCAAGATCGCATTTGTACAGCAGCTGGAACGTTCATAAGTTAAGGCTCACTTGGGATGTAAATGGTCTTATTTACATCTTCAATGTTCATATAGAAAAAATCTATTAGTCACGCTGTTGACCCTTTTACGGGGCAGTGATAAGATTTGTGAAATTAAAACAAACCAAACTCATAGGAATAGTTAACTTTTAAGTTATTTCGCATACGTAATCAGTTCAGTTGGCCCTTGATCATTCTTTTAAAGATTCTAATCCAAGGAAGGCGGAGTGCATATGACAGCGAAACGCAGTTTGAAATTTGGAGCCATTATTCATGGGGTTGGAGGAAGCAACACCACATGGAGACACCCGGAGGTTCTTTCGGATGCCAGCGTTAACTTTGGATTCTACAAACGTCAGGCACTGAAAGCGGAGGAAGGCAAGTTCGATCTTGTTTTTATCGCAGACGGTCTGTATATTACCGAGAAATCCATTCCGCATTTCCTGAATCGCTTCGAACCAATCAGTATCCTCTCCGCTTTGGCTGCCGTTACTTCACGCATTGGACTGGTGGGTACCCTCTCGACATCCTATAGTGATCCGTTCACCGTAGCCAGACAGTTCGGTTCCCTGGATCAGATCAGTGATGGCCGTGCAGGCTGGAACGTCGTGACCTCTCCGCTGGAAGGTACAGCGAAAAACTACAGTAAGAGCAACCACCCTACGCATCCGGAACGTTACCGCATTGCTACAGAATATCTGCAGGTAACCAAAGGGTTATGGGACTCGTGGGAAGATGATGCCTTTGTAAGAGACAAAGAGAGCGGTGTATTCTTCGACCCATCCAAGCTGCACACCCTTAATCATGAAGGAGAATTCTTCTCCGTACAAGGTCCGCTCAACATTGCGCGTTCACGGCAAGGACAGCCGGTGATATTCCAGGCGGGTTCTTCGGAAGATGGCAAAAACCTGGCTGCGCAAGAAGCGGATGCTGTCTTTACCGGACACGATACGATTGAAGATGCTCAGGCATTCTATAAGGATGTCAAAACACGGGCCGCTTCCTATGGACGTTCTTCACAGGATATTGTCATTCTGCCAGGTATCAATCCTATTGTTGGACGGACAGAAGAGGAAGCTGAACAGAAATATCAGGAAATCGCAAGCCTGGTCACGATTGACAAAGCATTGGATTACCTGGGCCGTTTCTTCGAACATCATGATTTCTCCCAATATCCGCTGGATGAACCGTTCCCGGAGCTGAACGGAATTGGAAGCAACAGTTTCCGAAGTGGCACGGACAAGATTAAGAAGGATGCCAAGGAGCAAGGATTGACTTTGCGTGAAGTGGCTCTGCGGGCAGCAACACCACGCAGCAAATTTCTGGGCACACCAGAGCAGGTCGCTGACAAAATTCAGGAATGGTTCGAGACGGAAGCGGCAGATGGCTTCATTATTGCTTCCGAACTGCCAAGTGGATTGTCTGATTTTGTAGAACTGGTTGTTCCGATTCTGCAAGAGCGCGGCCTGTATCGTACGGACTATGAACACGATACATTGCGAGGTAACCTTGGGGTGAAAATTCCGGTTAACCGTTATACGGCTGCGAAGAAGCAGGTTGTATCTGATTTGGCATAACTGAGATGAACCCTATTCAATGTACACTACGTTTCGTACTAATTTAAAACCGACTTAACTCATAGGATATATCAAGTATTGGTATAAACATCAATTTAATGACACCTGTATACACAGAGGGGGAAGCGATATGAACAGGTCTATCTCATGGATGAAATATATGGCATTGGCAGCAGTATTGGTGATGGTATTATCCGGTTGCGGAGCAGCGGGAGGCAGCACGAACAGTACGGCACAGGCATCAGGTGGGGGGCAGACCGGGCAAGTCGAAGGAGGCAACCTGAGTTTTGCACTTGCAACTTCACCGGATACGCTGGACCCTCATCGCAGTGGGCTTGCCGTAACGGTGCGTGCCATCCGGACGATCTACGACAATCTGGTCGTGCAGCTGCCTGATGGTTCCATCAAACCTTGGCTTGCCACGGAATGGAGCGTATCCGAGGACGGCAAGAGTTATACGTTCAAGTTGCGTGAAGGCGTGAAGTTCCACGATGGCACACCGTTTAATGCGGAAGCCGTGAAATACAATCTGGACCGGGTGATTGATCCGGCCACCAAAGCTGCCAATTCCCTTGCCCTGATTAGACCCTACAGCTCCTCCGAGGTTATTGATGAATATACGATCAAGGTAAATCTGGAATCACCATCGCAAGCCTTTCTCGGCAATTTGAGCCAGGCACTTCTGGGGATCGTATCCCCTACAGCTGCCAAAAAATATGGCGACCAGTTGGGTAAAAATCCGGTGGGCACAGGTCCGTACACCTTTGTAAAATGGGATGAAAATGCGGACATCGTCGTTGCCAAGAACAAGGATTACAACTGGGGACCTGAGACGGTTGAAAATAAAGCTGCGCCACATGTGGACACGATCACATTCAAGATTGTACCGGAAGAAGCAACGCGCATCGGAAGTGTACAGAGTAGTCAGGTACTCGCTGCCGAGACGGTTCCACCGCAGAATATCGCTGTGTTAAAAAACGATCCGAACCAGCAATTGTTGCAGGCCAACACAGTTGGACTGCCGTACACACTCTTTTTCAATCTACGCAAAGCACCTTGGGATGATGTGAAAGTAAGGCAGGCAGTACAATCCGCTGTAGATGTGGAATCGATTGTCAAAACATTATATCTGGGCAACTACGAACGTGCGTGGTCCGCACTGTCTCCTGGAATCCTGGGTTATGATGCATCGCTGGAAGGTAGCATTAACCCGGACATCAACAAAGCCAATCAGCTGCTTGATGAACAAGGCTGGGTGAAAGGCGCTGACGGTATTCGTGCCAAAGACGGCCAGAAACTGACCCTGCGTTATGTCGATGGTTCGCCCAATCGGGAGAAACGCAATGACATTGCTGCCATTATCCAACAACAGTTGAAACAGGTTGGCATTGCCGTTGAAGTCGAGATTACAAAAGATATCGCAACAGTCATCTATCAGAACTGGGATTATGATCTCTATGGTAACAGTCAGGTCAATTCTGATCCTAATGCCTTGTACGCTTTCTATCATACGAGTGCAGAGGGCGAGCGTCCGACATTGTCCGGTTTGTCTGATCCAAAGATCGATGAACTGTTAGAGCAGGGAGTGGTTGAGACAGATCCCGATAAACGTGTTCAGATCTACAATCAAATCCAGCATTACCTGATTGAGCAAGCGGTAATTCTGCCGATCTATGTATTCCCGTATACCGTCGCAGCATCCATAAAGGTCGAAGGCATCAAGTTTGATTCATTGGGGTATCCGCTCTTTAACGACGTCCGCATTCAGCCCTAACAGAGGTTGTTCAAAAAGTCCACTTTTGATTACGAGTCATGCCTAATGGCATAATCAGCATCGAATATGAAATTCAGCCGAAATAAGCGGGAGGCTTACGAAGTATGTTTCCTTTGGAAACATTTTAGTTGCTTACGTAGTTTCCTACGCTCCGCTACTCCATTTCTAGCTTCATTCCATCTTCTCGGTACTGAAAACTGGTCTTTTTGAACACGCACTATAGGAACGGCCAATCCAGATTCAGGAAGGAGATATCCCGGTATGGTTCAAACGATACTGTCACGACTCGCAACATCGCTTCTGGTTATATTCGGAGCTTCGGTGCTGGTGTACTGCATCATGTATCTTCTGCCGGGTGATCCGGTGCTGCTCATGTTGGACCCATCCTCGGCTACCCCGGAGATGATCGAGAATCTGCGGGTTCAGCTAGGACTGGATCAACCGTTTTATATCCAGTTTGCGAACTATTTCGGTGATATGCTGCGTGGGGATTTCGGTAAATCCATGATCAATTCGGATCCGGTATTGCCAAAAATACTAGAACATTTTCCAGCGACACTGGCACTGACCGCACTCAGTTCAATCATTGCCATCACGATTGGAATAACACTTGGTGTACTGTCTGCGATTCATCGCAATGGCGTGATTGATTTCGTCGCCCGGCTCGTTGGACTGTTCGGCATTTCCATGCCAACCTTCTGGACGGGGATTCTGCTCATCCTGTTATTCTCGGTACAGCTTGGCTGGTTCCCGGCGATGGGTTCCGACGGATTCAGCTCACTGGTTCTTCCGGCTGCCACACTGGGTCTCGTGGGTGCAGGATTTATCGTACGGATGGTACGGAACAGCATGCTGGAAGTGATCAATGAACCGTTTATCGTGGCGTTACGGGCCAAAGGACTTTCGGAACGTGCGATCATGTATGGTCATGCACTGCGTAATGCACTTATTCCTGCAGTAACGGTAATCGGCATGCTGATCGGTGATCTGCTTGCGGGAACCGTTGTGGTGGAAACTGTCTTCTCCAGACAAGGAATCGGTCGAATTATTGCCGATGCGCTAATGGCCAAGGATCTTCCCGTGGTGCAAGGTGTGGTTTTCTTTACATCTATCATCTACGTTGTCTTGAACCTGCTGGTGGATATCTCGTATTCGTACATTGATCCCCGGGTTCGGCGTGCAGTCCGCACATAATCATGGATGGAACAGTCAGAAGTGTCCTGACGCGGAGTATGAAAGGAGGAGTTGTTTCTCATGAGCATGAAACCTTTGGCTGGTGACAAAAAGGCATGGGCGGGCAGTGTGCGACGTATCCGTCTGTGGAATCGCCGCCCTTGGCGCTATCGCGTCTCATTCGCGGTATCCCGATTATTCTTTTATGCAGCATTGCTGGTGGTGGTGTTTACCGTGGCATGTGCGATTGTGCCAGGCTGGATTGCGCCCTATGATCCAACTCAGATGATGACGGATGTTATCCTGCAGGCTCCTTCTGCTGCGCACCTGTTCGGGACGGACTATTTTGGCAGGGATATCTTCAGTGTAGTTGTGCATGGAAGCAGGGATTCATTACTTATTGGATTTGCTTCGGTGCTTGTGGGAGGCATTGTTGGTAGTGCGCTTGGTATTATCTCCGGTTACGCCGGAGGAATTGTGGATACCATCATCATGCGTGCCGTTGATATTCTGATGGCTGTACCCGGCGTGCTCCTGGCATTGTCTGTTGCAGCTGCTCTCGGGCCAGGACTGATAAACATTGCACTGGCTGTTGCGGTTTCCTCCATTCCGGGCTACGCACGGGTGATGCGTGGGCAGGTCATATCAGTTAAAGGTCTGCCTTTCATTACAGCGACACGTTCACTGGGCGGCTCCAATGCACGTATTTTCTGGAAACATGTACTGCCACATTCATTGTCACCCCTGCTGGTCATGGCTACGCTGGGCGTAGGGACATCAATTCTAACGGGCTCCGGACTCAGTTTTCTGGGACTTGGGGTGTTGAAGGAAATACCGGATTGGGGTGCATTGCTCTCCCAAGGGAGAGGTTATCTGACGGTTGCCTGGTGGATCTGTACGTTCCCGGGTCTGGCGATCACTTTGTTTGTACTGGCGGTTAATCTGATTGGAGACGATATTCGCGATCGGCTGGACCCCAAAGTAAAAGGAGCGGTCTGACCGCTATACCAAAATATAAGAATTTATAAGTTTCACCCTATCCATTTTTATATTTCACTGCGAAACGGTAGCTGTGCCACCAGAGGACGGCGACAGCCGTTTACGCTTGAGGAGGAGATATTCATGTCACATGTTGTCATTATTGCCGGATCACCTTCCAAACGTTCGCGTTTGACAGGTCTGACAGATTACAGCAGCCAAAAATTAACGGAGGCAGGCATTACCGTCGAAGTTATTCACGTTGTGGATCTGCCTGCTGAGGATCTGGTGCAAGCCCGGTTCGACAGCTCATTCATTCGTGATGCACTTGCTGTCGTGGAAGCCGCGGATGCAGTTATTGTGGCTACGCCGGTATATAAGGCATCGTACTCGGGAGTGCTCAAGCTGTTCCTGGATCTGATTCCGCAAGAAGGGTTACGGGGCAAGTTGATACTCCCACTCGTTATCGGTGGCTCTGTTGCTCATCTGCTGGCCATTGATTATGCATTGAAGCCTGTACTGGCGGCCCTTGGTGGAAGACATATCCTGGGTGGTGTGTATGCTGTGGATCAGGGAATTGAACGACTGGATGATGGACAATTCGTACTCTCGGCAGATATTACTACACGTCTGGATCGCTCACTGGATGAATTGTTATTGACACTGGAAAAGGATGGGATTACGATATCGTAAAACCAAGTAAGTATATTGGATAAATCAATATAAGATCAAACGTCTGCGGACGTGGATACGGAGGCACTCATGAATATCGAGAATATTGAAGCATTTGTATATATCAATCATTATGGAAGCTTCAATAAGGCTGCCGAAGTACTCTTCTTGTCCCAACCTTCGGTCACAGCTCGCATTCAGTCACTGGAAAGGGAGCTGGGCTGCAAGTTGTTTGATCGGCTTGGCAAGCAAATCGTGCTAACAGAAGAAGGTCGGAAATTCCTGCCATATGCGCAGCAAGTGCTGCAAGTGATTCAGAAGGGCAAGCAGAAGATTCAGCAACGCCGGACAACACCGGATGCGCTTCGACTGGGGAGTACAGTATCGGTATCCAATTATGTCATTCCCGATTTTCTACCCAAGATCAAGGATGCTTACCCCGAGATTAACATCAAATTGACGACAGCAACGACGGATCAGCTGATTGCCAAACTGCTGGGTCAGGAGATTGATCTTGCTTTTGTGCGCAAGGTCATGCATCCTGCGATCCGTACGGTTGCTTTTTATGAAGATCCAATCCAGCTCTATGTGTATAAAGGGCATCCATTCATTGAGAGCGGGCATGTCAGCATGGAAGCCATCCGGAATGAGCAACTGGTCTTTTTTGAATGTGGTTCACTGGACTGGCTTCGCATTCACCGGGCTTTCGACTCGCTCGAACATCCGCCGAATATTACATATCATGTCGATAATTCGGAGACGGCGAAGAAACTGGTTATGCAAGGGGCAGGCATTGCCTTTCTCCCGGGGCTCACGGTGAAGAAGGAAGTGCAGAATCAGGAGCTGTTCCCCATTCAGGTACATGAGGTGGCAGGTGTATCGTTGCAAATCAGCGTCGTTACCTTAAAGGAAGAATATTCGCCATTGGCAGAGCCCTTCGGGGAACTGCTGCGGCAGTTATAGAGCATCTAACGTTGAATCTGATTTTTACACCAAAACGGAGAGTGCAGAACCAATCTGAAGAAGCGAAGCGTGCGCATTTATCAACAGATTTTTCCCTTGAACCAAGGGAGTAAAGAAAATCTGGGGATAAGAGTGATCGGAAGATGGTACTGCAATCGGAGTGATAAAGTGTAACATCTCTAGTTCAACTTAATAGTGATTCAAGAACAGCGGTTCAGCACAATCAAGGAGGAGAAGGATATGAGTATTCGTGTTGGCATTTTGGATCAGACTCCCATCTATGAAGGGGAAACGGCAGTGGATGCTTTTCGGCATACGATTGAGCTGGCACAGCGGGCAGAGCAGCTTGGATTCCATCGATTCTGGGTGTCGGAGCACCATGATTCAGGGCATGTTGCAGGTTCCTCCCCGGAAGTACTCATCTCCCACTTGCTTGCGCATACAAAGCGGATTCGGCTGGGGTCCGGCGGAGTAATGCTCCAGCATTACAGCCCATACAAAGTCGCCGAGAATTTCAATATCCTCGCAGCGCTCGGACCAGGAAGAGTTGACCTGGGAATCGGTCGTGCGCCAGGTGGGTTGCCCCGTTCGACACAGGCGTTGCAGGAAGGTATTCAGGAATCGGCATCTCTTCAAGAGAAAATTGTTCAGGTGAAACGATACATCCACAATGAGCCGCTTGAAGATTCATCACATCCACTTGCAGGTCTCAGCGCTTCGCCTCTGTCCGACATTCCAGCAGAACTGTACGTACTTGGAGCCAGTGTTGATAGTGCAGGCATGGCTGCGGAACTGGGACTCCCATATGTCTTTTCACTGTTCATTAACAGTAATATAGAGGTAGCACTTCAAGCGATCCGTGTATATCGTGAACAATTTGATCGTTCCCAGGGACGGGAGCCCTACGCTGCACTAGCCATATCGTTAATTGTGGCCGAGAGTGAGGAAGAAGCGGAAGGACTTGCGAGTGAGCATATGCTGGTGAAGATTCATCTGGAGAGTGGAAAGGTGCTGACGGTTGTTTCTGTGGAACAGGCGGAAGAATTCGGCCGGCAATCAAACGAAACCTATCGGATCGAAATTTTGGAGCCAAGTGTGACCCGGGGTACGAAGGAAAGCGTAGGTCAGGCACTGCTGAAGTTCCAGCAGGAGTTTGCTGTAGAAGAGTTCATTGTGACTACAGCTACACGGGACTTCGCCAAGCGCATTCGTTCATTCGAATTATTGCGTGAAATTTTGGCAGAGCAGGGACTAAGCGAATTTGCACTGGAATCCAAGGAAGAAGCAGCAATCGGATAGAAGTAGACAGTGAATATAGCAGTGAATATATACGAATGGGAGGCCGTGTGATGAAAAGTGATCTGGAACAGCCTAAACAGCAGGCTGAGCAACAAGTACAGGGCCCCGAGCATGAACTTCATGGTGAACGGGCGGAAGAATTCGCGGAACGTTTAATCACCATTCGGCGACACATGCATCGTAACCCGGAATTGTCCGGCGAGGAAAAGGAGACAACAGCTGCCATTCGCAGCTGGCTGGAAGAGGAAGGCGTCCGTATTGCAGACGAATATGTGCTGCGGACAGGGCTTGTCGCTGAAGTGGGCCAAGGGGACGGACCTGTTGTTGCCCTAAGAGCAGATATTGATGCGCTGCCCATTCAGGAAGAGACAAAGCTGGAATTTGCCTCCCAAGTAGATGGAAAGATGCACGCTTGCGGACATGACGCACACACGGCAATTCTGATCGGTGCTGCACGATTACTGAAACAGCGCGAGTCCAGTTTGCCGGGAAAAGTACGGTTGATATTCCAGCCGTCGGAGGAAAAAGCAACGGGTGCACGCCAAGTGATCCAGAGTGGTGCATTGTCCGATGTTCGGGCCGTATTTGGATTGCATAACAAGCCTGATCTCCAGGTAGGTACGGTGGGTATTCGGGAAGGCGCATTGATGGCAGCAGCAGACGGTTTTGTTGTCAAAGTGGAAGGTGTAGGCACCCATGCAGCCGTGCCTGAAGCCGGCATTGATCCAATCGTGGTTGCCGCACATATTGTTACGGCATTACAGGCCATCGTAAGCCGCAATGTGGGAGCACAGGAGAGTGCTGTAATCAGCGTCACCAAGCTTCATAGCGGCACAGCCTGGAACGTTATTCCCGATGAAGCGATCCTTGATGGCACAGTGCGTACCTTTGATGAGAAAGTGCGTGCACGGATTCGCGAACGTTTCAATCAGGTAGTCGCCGGTGTGGCCGCAGCCTATGGCACACGGGCTACGGTTCGCTGGATTCAGGGACCACCTGCCGTGGTCAACGATGAAGCTCTCGCATCTGCGGCGGAACAAGTTGCAAGTGAGATTGGATTAAGTAGCGTTAGACCGCTGCCTTCTCCAGCAGGTGAGGACTTCTCTTTTTATCAAAAAGAAGTTCCCGGCCTGTTCCTCTTCCTGGGCACCTCTGGCCCGCATGAGTGGCATCACCCTGGCTTTGATGTGGATGAACGGGCATTGCCGCTGGGAGCACATCTTCTGGCTGCACTGGCTGAGAAAGCACTGCACAATGTGCAAGCACATCAAGAGTGATGAGTATAGTGAATCACTGGATCATATCCAGATCGAAACGGTTCCGTTCGACGGCAGCCGTTTTTCGTATTCCCTTTTTTAAGTGAGAGCGGGTAGGAACGGCGATTCGCTGAATCTTATCAGACGGTATAGTTATGGCTAGGGCTGGCGCAGAAGCGTGAGCTCTGTTTGGGCTTTCTTACAGGAAGGGCAGCTAAAGGTATTTTGAAATTTTTATTTTTTTAAATGGAAATATTTGTTGACGCTCCCCAAAAGGATGTGCTATATTTTTCTCGACCTTTAATCGTAATAATTACTATTAGATAAAAAAGAAGAACAGGAGTAGTCGCTGCGATGAAACAGGAGATCGATTTTATCAAGTTCAGTCCCACTCAAAACATGACGATTCTGGTTAAAACGGATCATGCAGCCGAGAACTACAACCATATTGCTACGCGCCTAATGTCATATGATAACGTTTACGCTGAACAAGTGGGATTCATTGAACCAACGAGGAGACCGGAAGCTGTGGCCCGTCTGGAAATGGCCGGAGGAGAGTTCTGTGGCAATGCCTGTATGGCACTTGCAGCACACCACGCATCTGAAGCAGGACTGGCTCAACAGGAGTCTATGGATATCATGCTGGAGGTTTCCGGAACCGATCAATTGATCATGTGCCATGTGAAGAAGCAGCAGCATGAATACAACTGCCAGGTAACCATGCCGGTTCCAAAGCAGATTGAGCAGCGAACAATTCGATATGAAGGCATCGAGCTCGATATGGTGATCATCCGGTACGCTGAGTTCATCCATATCGTGATCGAAGTCGATGACTTCGACGATACGATGAAGAGAAGGGCACAGACCCTTGCTAGATTACTGGGACTAACACTGGGAGATAAGCTGATCGGTATCTTGTTATATCAATCACACTTGGAAGAAATGGCCCCACTCATCTATGTTCCGGAGCTGGATAGTCTGATCTGGGAGAGAGGGTGTGGTTCGGGTACGGCCTCCGTAGGAGCCTATCTCGCATGGAGCCAGCAGAGGCAGATTACGCAGTACATCAAGCAGCCTGGTGGTGCGATCAAAGTGGTAGCCCAGTGGGATGGCGCAGAACTTGGGAGTATTACGATTGAGGGATCGGTTGGCATCGTGGCTCAAGGCAAAGCCTTCATAGATGCTCCAGCAGAATGGAGCGTTATAAACGCATGAGGTACATGACATGATCGAGACAACGTATTGGGGGAAAAGAAATGATCACATTGGTTCATTTTCAGACATGTTTGAGTGAATTTGCAGAGAAATTCGATAAGCTCGCGAGCAAGTATGATCATACGATTCAGCATAGTTCGGAGCTGGAAGCTGTGATCAATGACTACTCCCGCTTTGTGACCAATCAGGAGAATAAGGCAGCCTGGGAACAGTTGGAGCATTCGGAGCTGGAAGAACTGGATTCGCTTGTATGGCAGTTAAGAAATAAATCCGCCCAGTGTGTGGCGATCATGGAGAAATATCGTGCATTGAAGTTAGGGCGTGTCTCGAAACTCGCTGAAGTGCATCTTTTACCGCCTTTTCGCCCCCTGCTGCGTCACTTTCCCTTGACGTGCCCCGGCACGCCTGCGGAAAACTTCCTTGCTTGGAACGAAAATTCGGCAAAATCTGCTTCCTTCGGAGCTTCCAGACACGCCCTAGACAACGGGGATGTGCAGATTGCCGATTATTTCAAAAACATTGAAGAGTGTATCGATAAAGAATTCGGCAGCTTCCATGTCACCTCTGATTCCAGAGTATTGATGGTAGGCTCCGGTTCATTCCCTATGACACCATTACTCATCGCCAAGCGTTCAGGTGCAGAGGTCGTCGGGATCGATATTGATGAAGAATCCATTACACTCGGGCGAAAAGTGGTGGAGACACTGGGCACGGGTTTGAAGATTCGTTTGGAGTCAACATTGCTGGAGAATCTGGATTATACCAGGGAAGCAACCCATATCATTTTCAGCTCTACCGTGGCCGCTAAATATGATCTGCTCGATCAACTGCATGCTCTGACGAATACACAGGTGGTTGTAGCCATGAGATACGGTGATCAGTTGAAGTCTTTGTTCAATTATCCGATGAGAGCGACGGACAGCAACAAGTGGAAGCTGGTGGATACGATCTTGCGCCCGGATGATGTGTTTGATATTGCGTTGTACCAAAAAGCATAGGTATGCGAGTGCATCCAATTGCGTCCAAATGGATTACAGATTGAACTTTGAATATAGGAGGCATATATGAGCAATCTTCAGCGAATTCTGATACTCGGAACCGGGCCTGCATCCATTCAGCTTGCGGTAACGCTCAAAGATCATCTCAACTGCTGTATAGGCATTGCGGGGAGACAATCGGTTCGTTCAGCATCGATTTTTTCAGCCCTTGAAGAGAGCAATCAACGTATTCAGGTCAGCATTCAAAATGAGAAGCATCAGCCGCTCGCAGGTGAGTGTGTCGTTGATCATGTGTTTCAGGGATATGACACCACCCAGGGGGAATGGGATACACTCATTTTGGCTGTAACAACGGATGCTTATATCGATGTATTGGAACAAATGAAAAATGAATTCATCAAACAACTGAAATGTATCATTTTGGTTTCTCCAACGTTTGGGTCGAATCGACTTGTGACCCATTATATGAGAGAGCGGAAATCAGAGCCGGAAGTGATCAGTTTCTCTACCTACCTTGGAGATACCCGTTGGATGCACGAACATCCGTCTAATCATGTCATGACAACGGGGGTCAAGAAAAAGGTCTATATCGGTTCCAATCAATACCCGTCTGAACAGGTTAACAAGCTATGCCAAGCTTATGAGCGTTTGGGTGTTGCGTTGGAAGTCATGCCTTCCCCACTGGAGGCGGAAACGAGAAATATATCGTTGTATGTACATCCGCCCTTGTTCATGAACGACTTCTCATTAAAGGCCATCTTTGAAGCATCGGATATTCAGAAATATGTATACAAGATGTATCCCGAAGGTCCGATAACACAAGTTTTGATTCGGGAGATGCGGGCACAGTGGCAGGAGATTATGAATATTACGGAACGACTTGATATTCAGGGAGTCAACCTGCTTCAATTCATGACGGATGACAACTATCCGGTTCGATTAGAGAGTATATCACACCAGGATATCGTGAATTTCAATCAGCTGCAGGTCATTCATCAAGAGTATTTATTATACATACGATACACCTCATTATTGATTGATCCATTCTCGGAACCCGATTCGGAAGGGAAATATTTTGATTTTTCAGCGGTGCCATTTCGTAAAACATTCATGAACCGCGAAGGGGAACTGGACATTCCCCGCATGCCCAAGGAAGATTACTACCGCATCAAAATCATTCAGGGCATAGCAAGACATCTGGATGTAAGCTGTCCAACCATTGATCAATTTATCGCCACATACGAGGCGAAGATTCAGGAAGTTGCCCGCACAAAAACAGATCAGCGTTTATCCGATGCCTTTGTGATCCAATCCTTTGACGAAGATATCCGCATGATCTGCACCGGACTTGTAAGTAGTAGGGTCTAGTTATATTAATTTAAGTAAGTTGATTTAGTTTTACACAATAACGAAGAGGACAGAAAAAACCTGAAGAAGCGAAGCGCTCGCCTTTATCACCGAAATACTACCTTTAGGAGATAGATTCAAGAAATTCGGTGATAACAGCGATCGGAAGGTTGTTCTGTCATCGAAGTGGCAAGTGTAAATTTTTAGTTTTGCTTACTAATCAGGAGGAAATGTTGTGAAAAAGGCTCTTACTTTTACATCCATACTATTGCTGGTGTCTGCCATTGCGCTGCTCGCCGGATGCGGACAGAGCCCAAAAGAGAAAGAGAGCGCCCAAACGGAGCCTGCCAATAGCCAGGTACAAACAGAACTTATCTATGCTTCTTCTAAAGATATTAATGATATGAACCCACATCTGTATACAGGTTCCATGCCTGCGCAAGGAATGGTATATGAGTCGCTGGTGGAAAACACACCTGACGGAATCAAGCCATTGCTGGCTGAATCATGGGATATCTCCGAGGATGGCAAGACCTATACCTTTCATCTGCGACAAGATGTGAAATTCCATGATGGAGAGCCGTTCAACGCAGAGGCGGTTAAACAAAATATCGATGCAGTACAGGCGAATGCCGAAAAACATGCTTGGATCAAGCTTTCTACCAAAATCACGAGTGTAAAAGTTATCGATGAGCACACGATGGAGCTGACGCTGTCGGAAGCCTATTATCCGGCACTGGTGGAACTGTCCATGACAAGACCTTACGTCTTCATATCACCCAAGGATTTCAAAGATGACGGAACCAAAGACGGGGTAAGTGGTTTCCACGGTACAGGACCCTACAAGCTTACTGCTCATAAAGTCGAAGAGAATGCCACATTTGAAGCCAATGAAGACTATTGGGGTGGTGCACCTGCTATCAAGAAGATCACATCCAAGGTTCTTCCGGCAGGTGAAACAACATTCCTGGCATTGCAAAAGGGAGAGATCAACTTTGTGTTCACCGATGACCGGGGAGCAGATAGTATCGATGTCGAGGCCATGGACCAACTGGCTGAATCCGGGGATTATCAAGTGGTCCGAAGTGAAGCGATGAATACGAGTATGATCGTAGCCAATAGCAGTCGCGAGGATAGTCCGGTTCAGGAAACGGCAGTGCGGGAAGCGCTATGGGTTGGCATTGATCGTGAAACGATCAGTAAAGATATTTTCAACGGAACGCAGACGGTAGCGGACACGTTATTTTCAGCCAATGTCAATTACGCCAAGGTGGACCTGAAGAAACGGGAGTATGATCCGGAAATGGCTAAAAAGCTTCTGGACCAAGCTGGCTGGACATTGACAGATGGTGAGGTGGTGAGAAAGAAGAACGGTCAGCCTTTAGCCATGAAATTATACTATGACAGCAATTCGTCTTCACAGAAAATACAGGCCGAATTGATTCAGTATTCGATGAAAGAATTGGGTGTTCAGCTTGATATCGTGGGCGAAGAGTCTACTTCCATCGCGAATCGGAGAGCAACCGGGGAATATGATTTGCTGTTCAATCAAACCTGGGGACTGGCCTATGATCCACAGAGTACCATTGCTGCCTTTACGTCAGATTCAGCATACAAGCATACGACAAGCGGAATTGCCGAAGCAGATGAACTATATCAGAAAATTGATGCGGTCATGGTCTCCACGGATGAGGCTTCCCGCCAATCCCTGTATGCCGACATTATGAAGATCGTCCATGATGAAGCTGTGTTCATTCCGATTACCAACGGGCGTGTCACCGTTGTCGCTCCTGAGAATCTCGATGGAATCTCATTCAAACAGACCCAATATGAACTACCATTTGAACAAATGAATTTTAAATAGAGCGGAGATGGATATGGGAATTTATATCGTCAAAAGGATTCTGTTAACCATCCCTTTACTGATTATCATTTCATTTATAACGTTTGTCCTGATTAATCTATCTCCCTTGGACCCGGCGGTTGTTGTGTTACAGGCACAGGAAGTTCCGCAGATTACAGAGGAATTAATTGCCCAGACCAACCAGGCTTTGGGGTTCGATCAGCCGTTTATGATCCAGTATGTGAACTGGATCATGGCTGTTGTGCAGTTGGACTTTGGCAACTCTTATGTATCTGGTGAACCCGTGTGGTCATTGATGGGGCCTGCTTTTATGAACACATTGAAGTTAACACTTGTCTCATCAGTATTCATTATTGCGCTGTCCATTCTGCTCGGTGTGATCTGTGCCATGAGAGAAGGCAAGTTGCTGGATCAATCGGTCAGAGGCGTATCATTTTTCCTCACCGCCATGCCATCCTACTGGCTTGCAGCCATGATGATCTGGTATTTTTCCGTCAAGCTGGACCTGTTACCTACCAGTGGCATGGACTCGTATCGAAGCTACATTCTACCGGTGATCGTAGTCACGGTGAGTTATACGGGCATTTACTTCCGAACGGTTCGAAGTTCCATGTTGAGTAATATGAATGAGGACTATGTGTTATATGCACGGGCAAGTGGTCTGAGCGAGAAGAAAGTAACCCTGCATATTCTGAGAAATTCATTACAGGTGGCCGTTTCCATCTTTTGTATGGCGATCCCGATCGTGCTGGGCAGTACGGTAGTCATCGAAAATGTGTTTGCCTGGCCGGGGCTAGGGAGACTCAGCATGAAATCCATTTTAAGCAGGGATTTTCCGATTATTCAGGCGTATGTTCTGATGTTGGCGGTCACCTTTGTCTTGTTTAATACGTTATCCGACATCATTAATGCGGCGATGAATCCCCGTTTGAGAAAGGAATTCTGATGCGTATACTGAAAAATTGGAGTAAAGACAAGCTTGCTATTACCTCTTTGGTGGTGATTATTGTCACGATTATGGCGGGCATACTGGCCCCTTTAATTGCACCACATGATCCTGGACAAGTGAATATGAAGCTTCGTTATGCCTCCTCGTCCTGGGAGTATCTATTAGGCAATGATCATCTGGGCAGATGTGTATTATCCCGGCTTATCTATGGCATCCGTCCAAGTGTGTTATGGGTTCTGATTGCGCTCAGTCTGTCTGTTCTGATCGGGGCTATTGTTGGATTCATCGCGGGTTACTTCAAGGGGAAAGTGGATGCATGGATCATGAGAGTCTGTGATATTATGCTGTCTTTTCCCGGATACGTGATGACACTGGCGGTGGTTGGCATTTTGGGTGCAGGACTGGAGAACATTTTGATTGCCTTTGTGTGGATGAAATGGGCCTGGTTTGCCCGCGTTATTCGAACATCTGTGATGCAATTCTCCGATATGGATTATGTAAAATTCGCCAAAGCCTCCGGCACACCTAATCTGAGAATTATAACCAAACATATTGTTCCGGTTACCTTTGCCGATATTGCCGTCATTGCCAGCGGTTCCATGTGTTCGATGATGTTGCAGATCTCCGGTCTTTCCTTTCTGGGGCTTGGTATTCAGGCTCCGCATGCGGAGTGGGGGATGATGCTTAATGAGGCGAGGGAAGTCATGTTCTCCAGACCTGAATTGATGTTGGCACCAGGCCTGGCCATTGTAGTGGTGGTGTCTGCTTTTAATTTTCTATCAGATGCCCTTCAAGTGGCTCTGGACCCCAAATTGATGACCTCTCAAGGTAAGTCTGACAAGTCTTACGAAAGTGAGGTGAGAAAGGCCGCTTATGAATATAGTCGAGGTTGAACATTTGAAAGTATGGGATACCAATACAGGTAAAGTGATCATTCATAACAGTTCATTCGAAGTCAAGCAGGGAAGCTGTATGGCCATCGTGGGGGAAAGTGGAAGCGGCAAGTCCGTCACGTGCAGGGCCATCATGCGACTGAACAAGCCATGGATTCGCCAATCGGGCACAATGTTATTTCAGGGCGAAGACCTGAACCAGCTTTCGGAACCGGAGATGCGGCGTAAGCGGGGCAAACATCTGTGTATGATTTTGCAGAATGGCATGAGTGCATTTGATCCCTCCTGTGTCATTGGTGTCCATATTCGGGAGACGCTTCAGCAACATTTTGGCTGGAACACCCGCGAGATTGAGCGGAAAATCATCAATGCCATGGAAAGCGTCATGCTCAGACATCCGCGCGAGATTCTGAATCAATATCCACATCAGTTGTCCGGTGGGATGCTGCAACGAATCATGATTGCACTGGCATTGGTGCTTGAGCCTGATCTGATTATTGCGGATGAGCCGACAACGGCGCTGGATACGATCTCCCAATATGAAGTGGTGGAGCAATTGATTCAATTACGCGAACGCATGGGCTGTTCCATGATGTTCATCTCCCATGACCTCGGCGTCGTTCAGAAGATTGCAGATGACGTGATGGTCATGAAAGACGGCAAGATCGTCGAGCGTGGCAGCATGCATTCTGTTTTGACAGAGCCGGAGCATGCCTATACGCAGTATTTGGTCTCTACCCGATTGGAGCTGAGCAATCATTTCAAGTCGTTGATGCAGGGGGACGCATAGATGCTAAAGGTGGAAGGTATCGAAAAATCATATAACCAGGGCGGACTGTTCTCCAAGCACAAAAAACAAGTATTGAAACAAGTTACCTTTGAATGCCAGCAGAGCGAGTGTTTGGGCATCATTGGTGAAAGCGGAAGCGGTAAATCTACGTTGGGCCGTCTGATTCTGGGCATTGAACGCCCGGATCGTGGAACGATCTCGCTGGATGGTAAAGACGTACAGGATCGACGTGTACGGATGGGTAATCTTAGCGCCGTTTTTCAAAATTATACGTCCTCCATCAATCCGTTTCTTACCGTTGAAGCTGCCATTATGGAACCGATGCAAGCGCAGCAAAAGCTACGAAAGGATCAGGGCAACTCAGATAAGGTGGATCTGTTGCTCAACCAAGTTGGACTGGACCCTTCCTATAGATCCAAATATCCGCATGAACTATCCGGCGGGGAGGCTCAGAGAGTATGCATTGCCAGGGCCATCTCCACCGCCCCCAAATGCATTGTGTTCGATGAAGCGATCAGCTCACTGGACGTGTCTGTTCAGATTCAGGTGCTGCAATTGTTGAAAGAGCTTAAGGAAATCTACAAGCTGAGCTACGTCTTTATCACGCATGATATACAGGCGGCAGCCTATATCTGTGACAGGGTGATCATTTTCAGAGAGGGTCAGATTGAAGAGATCGTTCCGATTGAGCAGCTAAAGGATGTTCAGTCAGACTATGCGAAGAAATTATTGAAGCATTTAATACCATTTTAGGGGGAACACCCATTGTGAGTGGAGCGATATCTTGGCCTTTTCTGCGCTTGTACATACTGGTTCTTCTATATTTCAGTGCCAATGCCATTCTTAACGTGATCATCCCATTGCAAGGGGAGTCTTTGGGTGCGAGCGGTACAACGATTGGACTGATCATGGGCGCTTATATGTTCACAACCATGTTTTTCAGACCATGGGCAGGTCGGATTATTCAAAAGCATGGTCCGATCAAAATATTGCGTCTGATTCTGATCATCAATGGATTTGCGCTGGTTTTATATACCTTTACGGGACTCGGAGGTTATTTGGTTGCTCGTATTTTGCAGGGTGTATCGACAGCGTTCTTTTCTATGGCTTTGCAGATTGGCATTATTGATGCACTTCCGGAGAAAGATCGGTCACAGGGGATCTCGTATTATTCTCTATTCAGTTATATACCGGGGATCGTGGGGCCTGTTATTGCGTTAGGAATCTGGCAGACGGGTGGTATGGATTATTTTACAATTGTTCTGATCGGCATTGCCGTCTGTACCGGCGTCTTCGGATATACCGCCAAAATGGAACCAAGCAAGGAGCAACCTGCTGAGAATATTTCGGAGCAGAACGTGAGTATGTGGGAATCCTTTGCTCAACTGGTGAAGAATCCGTTTCTGTTTCGATGCAGTGTATTGATGCTTGCTGCTTCCGTTGTATTTGGTGCAATTACGACCTTTATTCCGCTCTATGCGAGCCAAGTACCAAACGGAAATGCGGGTGTATATCTGATGCTTCAGGCCGGGACGGTGGTGCTGGCTCGAATCATGCTTAGGAAAAGGATTCCGTCTGATGGCAGTTGGCATTCTCCTTTCATGATGGGCACCATGTGTCTGCTCGCCGTAGCTGCGCTATGTGTCAGTTATGCCGTGACAGGAGGCGTAGTCTTTTTCTATGTGGGGGCTGTATTCATGGGAATCGGTCAGGCGATCCTGTATCCGACACTCACGACCTATTTATCTTTTGTGTTGCCTAAGCTGAACCGGAACGTTCTGATCGGCCTATTTATTGCGATGGCGGATCTGGGTATTTCTCTGGGTGGTGTGATTATGGGACCCGTCGCTGACTTCTCTTCCTATTCATTTATGTACATGATCTGTGCTATCCTAGGAGCGGTAATGATCGTTTTTGCCTATGAACGGCGTAGACCCGTGACAGGTACATCTATGAATTGACTGCCAGAAGAGAAAGTGGTGACGAACGTTTGAAGTCTTCAATGACGGCAACATCCAATGGAAAATTAAATCCGGTATCCTTTTCGTTTATCCGGTTTTATATGCTGGCCTTTTTATTTTTTGCGGCAAATTCAGCTTTGACGATTATTCTGCCTTTGAGAAGCGAAGCCGCGGGATTGAATCAGGCTGAGATTGGTCTGATGATGGGGGCATATATGTTCACCTGTATGCTCTTGAGACCTTTTGCAGCACAGCTGCTGGGTAAGCATGGGCCGCTTCGTGTGATGCAATGGCTATTGCTTTTACACGCCGGGACGTTGCTGCTGTTTGTTGTTTTTGGTGTGGAGACGTATCTGTGGTTGCGAGCTCTGCAAGGGGTGGCTACGGCCTTTTTCTCCATGACGATGCAGGCAGGCATTGTGGAAAAGCTGGAGGACAAAGACCGGGCACAAGGGCTGTCCATGTACACCCTGTTTACGATGGTTCCTTCTCTGGTCATTCCGATCCTTGCCATACAAATCTGGGAAAATGCCAGTGATCTGGCGTTTACACTGCTGATGATCGGACTGGCGGCGCTGCCACTTCTGATCGGATACAATGTGGATCTGCCCCGGAGTACGGTGCAGAATAAATCGTACACCTTGGGTGACATGTTTCGTTCATTCGGCGGCATTTGGCGCAGTACGCCACTGCTGATCAGCAGTGTGGTGATGTTGTTTGCGTCCTGCGTCTTTGGGGCGACAGCGACCTTTCTTCCTCTGTATATGGTATCCACTGGACTGGCGAGTGCAGGGGTATTTCTGACGATACAGGGATTGGTTGTGATCCTGTGCAGGTTTATTTTGCGTAAAAAAATTCCGTCCGACGGTAGCTGGAATACCTGGCTGATGGCAGGGTTAATGCTGTGTGCAGCACTGGGAACCCAGTTACTCAGCCTGATGGAGATCATCGGGCCATTGGTGTATCTCTCCGCGGTGTTCAGCGGCTTTGCCCTGGCACTGTTGTACCCGACATTAACCACATACCTATCTTTTGTGCTGCCTGCGGATTCCAGATATGTACTCATGGGAATCTTCATGTCCTCGTATGACCTTGGATTCTCTTTGGGTGGACTGGCGATGGGGCTTATTGTACAGGTAAGTTCGTATTCGACCATGTTTATGATCTGCACGTTGCTCTCTATTGCAGCGATGGTTCTGGTGTTGGTATTCAGGCAACGGATGGAAGCGGGAAATAAGGCCAGATCTGTGGTAGCAAGCTGAACAGTAAAGTAAAGGCTCATGAACTGAATTTTCCGGCACGTATCATCAGGATACAAGCGGCAGGAGACAGATCATGGGTCTTTTTTATATCTAGCATTTATAAGTTTTCAGCGGAGCAGGACAATTCGATTATCGCAAGGAAAACTAACTGAACGCGGTCTTCCTTCTGTGAAAGTGTCGATAGATGTTTTTTAATCCATTTTTCTGGAGTATTTCGTAAAAATAGTTTGACAACGACCGTGCAACAGGATTATAGTCATTGTTGTTAATCGTAATAATTACTATTAAAGTCTGGGTTACGCAGACTGCACATATAAGGAGTCGAGATCTATGACACAAAAGCAAATTCCGGTAACCGTACTAAGTGGTTACCTCGGTTCAGGGAAAACAACCGTTTTAAATCACGTGTTGAACAACAGACAAGGACTTAAGGTTGCCGTAATCGTCAACGACATGAGTGAGGTCAATATTGATGCAGCGCTGGTCAAGGGGGAGGCAACCTTGTCTCGAACCGAAGAGAAGTTGGTGGAGTTATCGAATGGCTGTATCTGCTGCACCTTGCGGGATGATCTGATGCAGGAGATTGAGAAGCTGGTGAACGAAGGCAAGTATGACTATATTTTGATCGAATCCACTGGCATCAGTGAACCTGTTCCAGTTGCACAGACCTTTACATACGCCGATGAGGAGTCGGGTATTGATCTAACTCGCCTGGCCCGATTGGATTGTCTGGTAACAGTGGTGGATGCCAATCGATTCTGGCATGATTTTGGATCAGGACAGAGTCTTCTGGATCGTAACCAGGCGACCGGAGATGAGGACACCCGTGACGTCGTAGACTTGTTGATCGATCAGATCGAAACCTGTGATGTGCTACTGCTGAACAAATGTGATCTGGTCGATGACACCGAGCTGAACAAGCTCGAAGGTATCATCCGGAAGCTACAGCCTAACGCCAAGATCATTCGGACCCAGAATGGACAGGTGAATCCGTCCGAGATTCTGAATACAAACCGCTTTGATTTTGAGAAAGTGAGCATGTCCGCTGGGTGGATTCAGGAGCTGGAGAAAGAGTCGCATACACCGGAAACGGAGGAATATGGTATTGGTTCCTTTGTCTATCGCCGGAGAAAGCCGTTCCATCCTTCCCGTCTGGCTGAATTCATGAGTTACTGGCCGGAAGAAGTGGTACGTGCCAAAGGCTTGGTATGGCTTGCGGCTGAAGGGGATGTTGCTGCAAGCCTAAGTCAGGCAGGACCATCCATTCAATTTGGTCCTGCGGGACATTGGGTCGCGGCGTTGCCGGAAGCGGACAAAGAAGAGATTTTACGTAACGAACCGGATGTTCTGGAGAAATGGGATGCCCAGTGGGGAGATCGCCAGACGGAGCTTGTCATGATCGGAATCGACATGGAACGTGCGAGCATTGAAGATGAGTTGGACCAGTGCCTGCTTAGTGATGAAGAAATGCTGGCAGACTGGGGCCATTTTGATAATCCACTGCCATGGCCTGTGGAAGCTGTATAAGTCAGAGAGGACAGAAAGGACCTGAAGAAGCGAAGCTAAAAGCTTTCTGAAAGAAAGCTGCATCGGAAGCATATGCTTCGCCTTTATCCCCGGATTTCCCCTTTATAAAAGGAATTAAAAAATCTGGGGATAACAGCGATCGGAAGGTTGTTCTGTCATCGGAGTGTGCAGTGTAAATTTCTTTAGTTCAATTTATAAACATAAATTCAAGGGATAAAGGAGCTGGATTTCATGGCTAAAAAATCAAAAGTGGTACGTGAGAAGCAACGTCAGGCGATCGTGGCAAAATATGCGGACCTGCGCCTGGAATTGAAGGAAAAAGGAGATTACGAGGCATTGCAGAAATTGCCGCGGAATGCATCTCCGACTCGTTTGAAGAACCGTTGTGAAGTGACAGGCCGCCCGCGGGGTTATCTACGCAAGTTCAAGGTATCTCGGATTAAGTTCCGTGAATTGGCACATCAAGGACAGATTCCTGGTGTAACAAAATCCAGCTGGTAACATGATCAAGGGGTGTACTTTGCTGAAAGGGTGTGCATCTTCATGTTGGACTCGTTTACGTTACGAAGAATTCAGTCGGTGATGAATGGCTATATTCACGAGAAGGTTCCTGCGCCACTGCGTACGATGGTGAAGTTGACCTATGTGATGAATGACAATGAATTGATCCTGACCGAAGAAAGACCCGCCGAGGAACGGTATCAATGGGAGAAGATGCATATTGCCCGATTTTACTGGGAAGAAAATCAGTGGAAGGTGTTTGCCAGAGATGAACAGAGCAGCTGGAATCCGGTAGATGCTATTACACCTTGTTCCGATTTTGAGAATGTGCTCGAGCAGGTGGAACGGGATGAAGCTGGACTGTTCTGGCGTACGTGAGCGAGATCGCTTAAGAGAATACTTCCTTCACGAAAATTAATGTTAATTCAGACAAATATGGCGTATATGCAATCGAGTTCGAGCTAGCGACATCAGTGGCTAGCATCGGGCTTTTTTTGTGTCCAAGAATCACTGAAGCAAAGAGGGGGACGATCTTTTAATCTTTCTTCCTTAGTGGGGAAAAGAATAAATGAAATCTGTTTTACAATAAAAATTTATTGTAAAACGATAAATATTATGATAAATTCATATCACTTAAAACAAGTGAGGTGCTTTTTGTGAAGCGAGGTACAACCATCTTTTTAAAATTGGCCGTGTTGCTTATTGGTGTTCCCATTCTTGCCTTATGTATATTCGGCATACCCTGGTTAGCGAACAATCCGGTGAATCCGAATTATGCAGGTGCACTATACCCCATAGTGATTATTATGTATGTGTCAGTTATTCCGTTTATCGTTGCACTGTACCAGGCATTCCGTCTGCTGAGCTACATCGACAAAAATGAAGCGTTCTCTCTAATATCAGTGAAATCCTTAAAAACAATAAAATATTGTGCTATTGTAATCAGTAGTCTTTATTTTGTGATGTTGCCTTTTGTTTATGTTGTAGCAGAGAAAGATGATGCCCCAGGCCTCATTCTAATGGGAATGGTTCCTGTTTTTGCTTCATTGGTCATCGCAGTGTTTTCCGCTGTGCTCCAAAGATTGTTACAGGAAGCGATTGATATCAAATCAGAAAATGACCTAGTGGTCTGAGGTGAATATATGGCCATTATAATTAATATTGATGTGATGTTGGCAAAGAGGAAAATGTCAGTTACCGAGCTTGCCGAGAGAGTTGAAATCACGATTGCCAATATTTCCATATTAAAAACAGGAAAAGCAAAAGCGATCCGTTTATCCACTCTGGATGCCATCTGTAAAGCACTGGATTGTCAGCCTGGAGATATTTTGGAATATAAGGCTGACGAGGACGAAGATACAAATGAACATTTGTGAAAAATGACCGAAGAAGACTCTGCATGTTGTATGCAGAGTCTTCTTTTGCGTCAGCTTGTTCAAGGAACATCTGCCTATAACGAATGATTGTGCATCATTCGAAATTGCATAGGTGTTACGTTTTCCTGGGTTTTAAAACATCGGATGAAGTAGCTTGACTGAGAGAATCCCGTTTCCAGCGTAATTTGTTTAATGGAAAGGTTGGTTGTTGCGAGCAGCTGTTTCGCATGTAGTAACCTGGATTCCAAAAGGAATTCCGGGAAAGAGACTCCAAACGTCTGACTGAACTTGCGGCTAAAGTATGTTGTACTGTATCCGGCAATCCCGGCAGCGTGGTCTAGTGTAATGTGCTCGTTACTATGGGAGCGAATATAATTCCCTGCTTCACGAATTCGCTCTGAAGTGTGATTTAACGAAACATTGATTTGGCTCGCTGCGGATTGCAATCGGGTCAGAAGTTCATAGAGTGTAGCTGCCACACTGTGCTCGTCCTCCACCTGATAGCCTCTGCCTAGCTCCAGTAATCGCTCCATGAGCGCGGTAACCACCGAGAAGTTGGAACATTGAAACAGCCATGGCTCGTCAACGCCTTTTCCGTTTAACAGTTCTTCGAGACGAATGCCGTAAAAATGAATCCAACGAATACTCCACGGATCATCCAAATCGGAGTAGTAGGTTTGTCTGAGACCGGGACCATAGAGAAATCCCTGCCCTCGTGTTAGCTCATAACGAGTGGTTCCCGTATCCAGGAATCCTTTACCGTCCAGGACAATGTGCAAATTGTAGCATTGATCCAAATTAATTTCTTTGGTTCGATATTCCCGATTCACATAATGTTTCGGAAAGTCACTGTACCCTCCAATAAAATCGGGAAAACATACATGTCTGGGGAAAACCGGCTTGGGGAGAAAGATGTGTTCTTTCACGTGCATCCTCCATTTGAACGCAATATTTTTATGTAGTGAACTGAAATCAATTCAGCCTACTGTTATTTGAATCTTGGACAATGACAATATTTTATTATAAGTCGCATAATCTTGTCATTTATTATATGTGAAGGTTCCAATAGAATGGAGGCAATATGGCAGGTTAAGGGGGCAATTAAAGGTGGCAAAATCAATCCAAATGGATGAATTGAAAATGGGGGTCTGTTATTACCCTGAGCACTGGTCGGAAGCGTTGTGGGAGGACGATTTCCGTAGAATGAAAGAGATGAATATCACAGTTATTCGGATGGCTGAATTTGCATGGTCCATCTTTGAACCGGAAGAAGACCAGTTCGATTTTAGTTTTTTTCAGAAGGCACTGGATCTGGCGCATCAATATGGTTTGAGCGTTATTTTGGGAACACCTACTGCAACTCCACCAGCATGGTTAACATCAAAATATCCTGAAGTATTAAACGCAAATAAGGACGGGGTATTGTATCAACACGGTATGCGGCGTCATACCAATTACAGTAGCCCAATCTACAGACAGCAATGTGAAAAAATCGTGCGCAATATGGTGATTGCCTATAAAGATCATCCGGCTCTTATTGGATGGCAGATCGATAACGAATTCAATTGTCATATGGATGTTTTCTATGCTGAGGCGGACCATGTTGCCTTCCGTGAATGGCTTAAGAATCGTTATGAATCGTTGGAGAATCTGAACCAGGCTTGGGGAACCGTTTTCTGGAGTCAGACCTATACCGACTGGGAGCAAGTTCACCTTACCCGAAATATGGTCAGCCAATCGCCAAATCCTCATTTGGCACTAGATGAAAAGAGATTCATCTCAGCTAATACCATTTCATTTGCCAAGCTTCAGGTGGACATCATTCGGGAACTGGATCCGAAACATTGGATCACAACAAACGGTACGTTTGGACACTTGGATAATCATGAAATGACAGAGGATTTATTGGATTTCTTCTCTTATGATTCGTATCCGCAGTTTGCCACGATCTTCCCAGGGACAGACGATAACTCATTACAAGATCGGGCCTGGAGCATGAAACTGTCGAACGTACGCAACATGTCACCGAACTTCTGCGTCATGGAACAACAGTCTGGGCCAGGAGGCTGGGTTGACAGTATAGGCATGGGTACGCCAAGACCGGGACAGATCCGATTATGGTCGTATCAATCCGTTCTGCATGGTACGGATCTGCTCGTCTACTTCCGCTGGCGGACGGCAACATTTGGCACCGAGATGTACTGGCATGGCATCAATGATTACCATAATCAGCCCAACAGAAGGGTACGCGAGGTTGCACAAGTAGGGGAAGAGTTTGCCAAGATCGGGCGTGTTATTGCGGGCACTACATATCAAGCCGATGTTGCGATCCTACAGGATTACGATAACATCTGGGACGGGGAGTTGGACGAGTGGCACGGTCCGCTTCAGCAACAGAGTGTACGCTCCTGGTATAAGCAGCTCCAGTATCGTCATATTCCGACTGATATGGTTACACTGCAACCAACGACAACACTGGAGGATTTATCCGAATATAAGGTGATCATCTATGCTCACCCGGCCATTATGACAGACGAGACAGCAGAACTTCTCCAAGCCTATGTCAGTCAAGGAGGCACTCTGTTTTTCGGTGCGCGCACCGGATATAAGGATCTCAAGGGGCATTGTTATATGAGACCGTTCCCTGGGGCTGTCGCTGAGTTGTGTGGTGTAACCGTAGAGGACTTTACCTTAATTAAAGGAACCATTCCAGCAGCCAAACTGCATTGGAATGGGGCGAGTGAGCGGCTTCAGGAGGGAACGTCAACGGCCGGATTTAACGAAGTTCTTCATGTGGAGCATGCTGACGTGCAGGTCATGGCTGAGTATACATCCGAATATTATGCAGGTAGTCCTGCTTTGACCAAACGTACGGTAGGTCAGGGGCAAGTATGGTATTATGGAGCGGCTTACAATGAACGGGTCGTTGATGCTCTACTAGATGAAATAGGGCTAACTTCACCTGTGGGTGACCTGGTAGAGGTACCGTCCGAAGTTGAGCTTGGTATCCGTTCCGGTAAGGATAAAGCTTATGTATTTTTACTCAACTACTCGGATCACCAAGTGGCCATCCAGCTTAAGAAGGAGGCCACAGAGTTACTGTCGGGTACAACACTTCAGAATGAGATCAACATGCCCGCGTACGGTGTATTCATCCTGGAGATTGATTTGCCGCAATGAGCAGCCTATCCTTTCATCTCATGAGTGATTATATACAGAAAGAAACACTAAAAACGCCTTGCAGTCATTGCAAGGCGTTTTGTATATGCATGATGTGATGTGTAACATCCATTGAGCATGAGTGTTTTGGCTGTGTTTTGTATACCTATGCTTCGTACAAAATCTCACCTGTCCTGGATACATCATATCCCTCGAATGATTGCAGTTCCTGCCTGAACTCCGGCGATTGGAGAATTCGCAGTACAGATTCTGTCCAAGCTTCATTACCTTGCTTCCTCAGCATGACCAGATCATAGCGCTCCTGAGTGAGCGGGACAAAATCAACCTGACCCACAAGTCGTGCAGCCTTTTCAATGCCAACTCCGACATCAGCTTCACCTGAACTGACTTTGGCAGCCACGCCCATGTGACTGGTTTCTTCGACTTGATATCCGATCAGACCTGCGGCAGGAATTCCATGCAGCCGAAGTTGCTCATCCAGCAATACTCGCGCGCCAGAACCTATCTCCCGGTTAGCGAGTCGAAGATCAGGCTTGCTCAGATCGGTCCAATTCTGTATGTTCTGTGGATTGCCACGCTGTACATACAATCCGGCAGGACGTGACAGCAGGTTTACCACAACATAGGACCGCCCCGTCAGAATTTTGCGAATATACGGCAGATTATACTCACCGGTATCTCCGTCGAGCAGATGGGTGCTGACCAGATCGGACTCACCGTGATACATCGAGATAAGCCCATCCAGACTACCCATGAACGAGCGTAGCGGACGAATGTCCCGAGTTTGTTTTTCCATATGGCGCATTAGAATATCCAGACTGACATCCTGACCTGTTATGACCAGATGCCGTGGTACAGCAGGCATTGCATGAGCAGAACTCGCTGGAGTATTCGCATGCGCAGACCCAACCGGAGTAGTTGATTGTAAGGAAGTTCCCTGAGAATCACCATGACCTGGCTGGGTCCCTGATGCAGAGGTCGGGATACGTTGACCTGAGGACTGAAGTTGCTTGGAGCGACGTTTATATGCCTCCAGATCGGTTGCATCAATTCGCATTTGTTTACCCACACGGTATGCGACGAGGTCTCCTTTTTTGATCAGGTCATAGACCGTTAGTTTCGATATTTTGAGCAGCTTGGATATTTCTTCGGTTGTGTAGGATTGCTCCTCCGTCATAAGTGAAGATCCTCCTTCAAAGGTAATGATCCGATCATTCATCGTAATGGAATGTTTCTTGTACTATACCATTAATTGAGGGATGCCATAAACTTGAGAACACGTAATAAACGCATAGGACAGAAAACAAAAATCAAATGTGATCTTAATCACCTTCCCATTTTTTTTGTCTTGTGTATAATTAGATATAATCAATTATAACTAGTTATATCTAAATATAACGTTGGGGGAGAAATGAATGAGAAAGAGAATCGGATATGTGTTGGGAAGTATGTCACTGGGACTGTCTCTTGTATTGGCTGGTTGCGGCACAAGCACGGGCACTACGGATACATCCACAGGTGCAGAACAAACGACCTCAACGCCAGCGGCATCAGGTGAAAGTTCATCAGCAGGAAATACCGATCCGCAGGAAACAGTAGATCTGACGATCTCTGCGGCGGCCAGTCTGACCGATGCGATGAAAGAGATTGAAACCAATTATGAGCTAGCTAATCCTTATATAGAACTTAATTTTAACTTTGGCGCCTCGGGTGCCTTGCAACAGCAGATTGAACAGGGCGCCCCGGCTGATATCTTTGTATCGGCGGCAACAAAAAATATGAATGCGCTAGTAGATGAAAACCTGATTGCATCGGGTGATCAGAAGAATTTGCTACAGAATTCACTGGTGGCCATAGTGCCAGCAGATGGGAACCACACAGTAACCAGTGAAAAGGATCTCACCAGCGACTCCATCAAGACGGTAGCCATTGGGATTCCGGAAAGTGTTCCTGCGGGAACCTATGCCAAGGAAGCTCTGACCAATGCCAAGCTGTGGGATGAACTGGAAAGCAAACTTGTGCAGGGGAAAGACGTTAGACAGGTTCTTCAATATGTAGAGACAGGTAATGCAGATGCAGGATTTGTATATAAAACAGATGCTCTTACTTCGGATCAGGTGAAAATTGCGTTTGAGGTGGACAAGAACAGCTACACACCAGCCAATTATCCAATAGGCATTATTGAAGGAACCAAACACCGTACAGAGGCCGAACAATTTTATGCGTATTTACAAACCCCTGAAGTGCTCGATATCTTCGCGAAATACGGATTCACAATTCCGGAATGAATGTGAACGCCATAGACTGGTCCGTATTCTGGTCACCGGTGCGCCTGTCGCTTCAGGTTGCGCTGTTATCCAGCGTGGTGGCCACTGTGCTGGGAATCGCGATAGCCTGGAAGATGTCGCGTACTTCATTTCGGGGGAAGACGTTGCTGGAAACGGCATTTATGCTACCGCTAGTACTGCCTCCGACGGTGGTTGGATTTCTGTTGCTTGTCATACTGGGACGTAAAAGTCTGTTTGGACAATGGATTGAAGCCATATTCTCCGCACCGGTTATTTTCACTTGGTGGGCTGCGGTGATTGCTTCGGTGGTGGTTGCTTTTCCACTCGTGTATCAGACCATGAAATCAGGATTCAGCGGTGTGGATCGGGATCTGGAAGATGCGGGACGTTCGATTGGGGCGAATGAGTGGCAGGTTTTTCGTTACATTTCCTTGCCGCTCGCAGGCAGAGCCTTGATGACCGCCTTCATCCTGGGCTTTGCCCGGGCACTCGGGGAATTCGGAGCCACACTGATGATTGCAGGCAATATTCCGGGCAAAACACAAACGGTACCTACGGCAATCTATGTCGCTGTGGATTCGGGCAATCAGACCATGGCCTGGGCGTGGACTGTTTCCATTATCATCATCTCATTTCTCATGTTACTGATGACCAGACAGCAGCGAGATGGAAAAAATGACTAATTTGATATGTGTTTATATTATATATGAAATGATGAAAAACCCGTTTTGAGGAAACAACTTTATTTCTTAACGCGGGTTTTTTATTACCAATTTCATATGTACCAATATCAATATCCTGCCAAATTGGTCTTAATGGAAATGTAAAGCTGTTTTAACATAAAAAAATAAAAATTTTCCCGAAATTTAATCGTTCAGTACTCGCTTTCAGTGGGCTTGTTCCTGTAAGATAGAAGTAATGGATTCCAGCCAAGTACTGAAATAAGGAGAGACGACGATGAACACTAAATCTGATTACGGCGTTTCGTTGCAAATTGATGACTATCTGGATCTTTTGCATTTTGCCATCCAAATTCAGGATCAGGAATGGCAACAATCCCTTATCCGCCAACTCAAAATATTTCAGACGGCGACGGAGCAGCAACGCACACCTGAAGAGGAACTATGGACACGGTTTGATTACATCAACAGCAAACTGACAGGTCTGTGCCACCAGATTCATGCCGCTCATTCCATGGACGAACGCAAGAAGTTCGAGGAACGGATCGGTCTCTTACAATTACAGCGAGTGGAAGTTGCACGTAAAATTAAATGGGCGAGTCGCAGATAGATGAGTAGTGTACACACCAAGTGATGCACCGCCAAAATGGTATAATCAGTGAGAGACATACAGGAAGAAGCCATCCGCCAATGGATATGGGGGATGGCTTTTTCTTGTACTATAGAGAAGTCCTATAACCATATCAGGATGTCCTATTAGTTTAGTTATTGCCCCAAGATGACTTGTAATGATATTCTTTGTTCAACCTAATTCCGACTATACAAGTAAGAATGGTTTGGTAATGGGAAGAGGAATGGGAGTGCACATCATATTTGCTGTGATAACAGCCTGTGGAGGAGATTGAGAATGGTTAAAAAACGGGGGATTCAAAAATTCCGGACAGCACTGCTGTTCATTACAATGCTGGCGGTACTGGCTGGATGCAGCACAGGAACTGCAAGCAATGATTCAGAATCTGCTTCGGCAGCAGGCGACACCAAAGTGAAAAAGATCATTGTAGGAACAGGTACACAGTTCCCGAATGTCTGCTTCATTGATGAGAATGGCAAGTTAACAGGTTATGATGTGGAACTGATCCGGGAGATCGACAAACGTTTGCCTGAGTACGAATTCGAATTCAGCACCATGGATTTCAAAAACCTGCTGCTGAGTCTGGAAACGAAAAAAATTGACCTGATCGCTCACCAGATGGAAGTGAATGATGAGAGACAGGCCAAGTTCCTGTTTAATGATGAAGCCTATAATATTTTTCCAAATAAAATTGTCGTAAGTCAGAAAAATGAGGAAGTAAAATCGATTGAGGATCTCAAAGGGAAAAAACTGATTGTTGGTGCTACAAGTAATGCGGCTGTACTTGCTGAGAAATGGAATGCAGCGAACGGCAACGGGATTGATATCGTTTATTCCGGAGCAGGTGAGGATACCATTACCCAGATCAAAACAGGCCGGGTGGATGCCACCATCAGTACGCAGTTTGCCATTGATTATCAGAATAAGGCGATTGATGCTCAGCTGAAAACGGTAGGAGATGCCCTCTCCAATTCCAAAGTGTACTTCATTCTGAACAAAGATGAGCAGGAGCTCAAAACCAAAGTGGACGAAGCCCTCAAAGCGGTCAAAGAAGATGGAACATTAGGCAAACTGAGCACAGAGTGGCTTGGAGCTGACTATACGGTTGAAGAGTAGTCTGAGAAAGGTGTGCAGCGGTAATGGGAAAATCATTTGATCTGTCATTGGTTCTGGATTTCATCCCGGAACTGCTACGATATTTGCATATAACACTGATTGTACTGGGTGGCTCCATCGTGCTCGGACTGGTGGGCGGCGTGCTTCTGGCCGTTCCCCGGCTGTATCGGATTCCGGTACTAAGCCAGTTGGCTACCCTGTACGTCTCATTCATGCGGGGCACACCGATCCTGATCAAATTGTTCCTGGTATATTACGGACTTCCCGAGCTGCTCAAACCCATTGGCATCGACCTGTCGAGAACCGACCCGTTGTTATTTGTCATTGTGACCTATGCACTTAGTGACGCGGCATCCTTTGCCGAGATCTTTCGCGGAGCGGTGCGCAGTGTGGATAAAGGTCAGACGGAAGCTGCCTATGCTGCGGGCATGACCACATTCCAGTCTTTTCGGCGGATTGTTGTTCCGCAGGCACTGATTGTTGCTTTTCCGAACATGGCCAATACGTTAATCGGTTCATTAAAGGATACTTCTTTGGCCTTCTCCATTGGTGTCATGGATATGGTGGGCAGAGGGCAGACGTTAATTTCGGCTACATCGCATGCACTTGAAGTGTATATCAGTCTGTCTGTGGTCTATTATGTCATTGTTATTGTGCTTGAAAAAGGATTTGCCTTTGCAGAACACAGACTCCAGCGTCATGAACGCAAGAGGGTTGTACACAAACCGGCAATTCGAGCCAAACGCCTGAAAGAGGTTGTTCAAAAAGTCCGCTTTTGATTACGAATCATGCCTGGCGGCATCATCAGCATCGAAGATGAAAACCAGACTTTTTGAACTCTCACTGAAACGAATAGCGGGGTGAGCATATGTCGATTGATCTCCAGTTTATCTATACCTCTTTTTTTCAAATCCTGAAGGCATTGCCACTGACACTCGTCATTACGATTGTGCCGTTGATTGCAGGCTTCGGAATCGGTCTGGCTACGGCTCTGATTCGTATCTATCGTGTGCGGTGGATTCACCGCATTGCTGACTTCTACGTTTCATTCCTGCGTGGAACACCGATGCTGATGCATCTGTTCCTCATCTATTACGGCATTCCGATGATTATCGATAAGCTGGCGGAACGTTACGCTTGGGCTTTCCAATCCTCATCGATCCCAATTCTCGTATTTGTACTGATTGCCTTCTCGCTCACCGCGGGTGCCTATATGTCCGAGATTATCCGTTCTGGCATTCTAGCTGTGGATATCGGCCAGATGGAAGCCGCTCACGCTGTGGGTATGAGCACATTCCAGGCTTTGAGGCGCATCATCATCCCTCAAGCGATCGGGGCGGTCTTGCCTAATTTGTGCAGCATGTTTGTCGGGTTCCTGCATGGATCAACACTCGCTTTTACCGTATCTCAGATGGACATCCTCGGTAAAGCGGATGTGGTGGCATCCGTCAGTCTGAAATTTCTGGAGGCCTTTATCGCCGCCGCGTTTATCTACTGGGGGCTGACCATCATTGCCGAGCGGATCACCGCTTTGCTTGAGCGTCGGGTTGCCGTGTACAGCAAAGGAGGCGTGTCATGATTACATTAACGAACATACACAAAACATTTGGCAAGCAGGAAGTATTGAAGGGAATTGATCTGACTGTTGAACAGGGCGATGTCGTTGCGATCCTTGGACCGAGCGGATCAGGTAAAACAACGCTGCTGCGCTGCGTCAATTTTCTGGAACGTGCCGATGAGGGCGAGGTTCAGATCAGTGGATTAAGCGTCGATTGCAAGCATGCACGCAAACATGACATTGTGCAGTTGAGACGAAAAACGGCGATGGTGTTCCAGCATTATAATCTGTTCAAACACAAGACTGTGCTGGATAACGTCACGGAAGGTTTAATTATTGCCCAGAAAATGTCCAAAGCTGATGCCCGTACTCGTGCCTTGCGTGTGCTTGAACAAGTCGGACTGTCTGCCAAAATCAATGAGTATCCAAGTATGTTGTCTGGTGGGCAACAGCAACGAGTGGGCATCGCCAGAGCACTGGCACTGAATCCCGAAGTGATTTTGTTTGATGAACCGACATCAGCGCTGGACCCCGAGCTTGTGGGTGAGGTGTTGTCTGTCATCCGCTCCATTGCTCAGGAGGGGATCACCATGATTGTAGTCACCCATGAAATGGGGTTTGCCCGTGAGGTGGCCAATCGGGTTGTTTTCATGGATGGAGGTTCCGTTGTGGAGGAAGGAACCCCGGAAGAGGTGTTTGTACGTCCAAAGCAGGAACGTACTCGCCAATTCCTCAGTCGATATTCTTCCGACTGGAGTTATGTCATCTGACGATATAGGCGCAAGCTGTAGTAACTGACGATCCCGGCCCGGCATATGCTGTAACAGGCAAATGCTGATAGGCCGGGTTTTTCTATGGGTGAAGCAGGCCGTGACGGTAAGGAGGAGGACCATGCAGAGCAAAATCGATGAAATTATCACACATATTGCACACTCTCACCAGCAGATCGCACGTGTGCTGGATGCCAAACGCCAAGTCGCTGTACGCATGTCTGAAATCATCAATCATTTGCCAGATATCGAACCGGAGTTGGATGGCGTTGACGGTCTGCTGGATAGCTCTGGGCAAATCAACAAAAGCATTATCTCTTACTTGGGGGGCCTTGCAGATTTGGAAGAGGCTGTAGCCGAAACGCTGACCCAAGTCATGCGGGAGATCGCGGTTCAAGAAGAAGAATAAGCCCGGAAGGCGGGTGAAGAAACATGAGTAGAGAACAGAGTCTCATTCTGATGCTGGACGCAGCAGCCAAAATGCAGTGGAATATTGCCCTGATCCTGGAGGCAAAAGCGATTGAGGCCGAGAAGGTACGGAACTGGACGCTGAATCATTTGAATGGGGATACCTTTCTGACGCATGGGGATCAGGTAGGGGAGCCGCTCAAAATGCATGATCAGCTGGTGGAATTGCTGGAAGGATTAACCCGGATGGAGACCGGACTGTGCAACAATCTCAAAGCGGTGATGGTGCAGAACGATAGCGAAGATGGCGGCGGTATGGACGGTGGCATGTTTGGCGGCATGGATCTGGGAGACATGGGAAAATGAGTCTGATGCGGCGTGAGCAGGAAGCCAAACTGGCGCTCATTGAATCCATTGCACACAGTCAGCAGGCGCTGGCACGCATTCTGGACAGTGTAGCCAGTGTAACCGCTCATTCGGAAGTATCCGCCCGCAGTCTGGCCGAGAACATTCGTTTGCTGAGTCGCTATCAGGCAGAAATGTCTCGTATGGTTACGGGAATCAGGCTGGCCCGAATCCAGCATGGGGAGCCTGGCTTGCCGTGGCTCAAAGACCCCGGGTGTGCAATTCGTATCGTTCGGGACATACAGGAGGAATGTTGACATGTTAAAGAAGAAGAAAATAAGACTGAGAACCAAAAGAGCTTTGTTAATCCGTGGAGCCCGTCTGCGCAAAATTCGCAAGCTGCGTGCGCTCAGAGCCAAACGTGTTCTTCACAAACGCCCACTTAAAGGACGCAGTGCGTGGCTCAAAAAAAAGAAACGTGCGGTACGGCGGCACCGGAGTCCAAAGGCCGTACAACCAGTCGTCCCGGCTACCCCTACCGATCCGAACCCGGACGGTGCTTACAGCCAGGGATACAACGAGGCGTACAACGAGGGATTCAACGCGGGTTTCGCCAAGGGATTCGAGGACGGACATCAGCTGGCGTACAAAGCACAGTAACCGAGTAGACAGGATTATTTCTGCATGGAATGATATCTGTCTTATAGTGCCGGTTCAAAAAGACCGGTTTTCAGTACCGAGAAGATGGGATGAAGCTGAAATGGAGTAGCGGAGCGTAGAGAAGACTACGTGAGCAACGGACATTTCGGCTGAATTTCATATTCGATGCTGGTGATGCCGATAGGCATCCTTCGTAATCAAAAGCGGACTTTTTGAACATCCTCTAACAAATAGCCAGGGGGGCAGATCCCTCCGGGCTATTTGCATCGCCGCAAAAGCGGACATGCCCGTACAGGCGGATGTGGAGGGCAAGCGCCAATTTTGCGCCTTGCAGGACACCCGTCCATGATGCATCTGACCCCGAGGCATATCCTTTAGAGGGAAGACCAATCTCGGGGAGAGTCTGGAAGTGAGATCTCCTGAAGGAAGACAGGGTGAAGAATGTGGCAAAACGAAAGCACCGTCCGCTGACCGAAGCGGAAACGGCTTACCGCGGCGGATATGCAGAAGGCCGCAGATTCGGCGGCTGTCAGGCCATGATGGAGCGGGTGCAGATGTTTGAACCGACCCTGCGGGACATGAAAGTGTTATATATCCCGCAAGGATTCGATGCCATCGATGAAGGTGTCACCTTGGCTCTGCAGCAATCTGTACGTGAATGCGTTGTTGGATCGCCAGCAGCGATGTTGCAGGAAGCCAGTCAGCATCGGCCCGATGTTGTGCTCGTCATGAATGGTCTGCATGTATTTCCCGCAGATCATGTGGAGCAGGTGAATGGCATACGTGCACTCGGTATCCGAACTGCCGTGTGGTTTGTGGATGATCCGTATTTCACCGAAGATACAACGTCCCTTTGCCAGCACTATGATGTCGTGTTCACGCATGAAGAGGCCGCGGTGCCCTTCTATCTGGCACATGGAGCGAACCAGGTCATCTATATGCCACTCGCGGTGAATCCAGGCATGTTTCAACCGCGGCGCGCGGCACCGCAGCATCAGCATGACATTTGTTTTATCGGTACCGGATTCTGGAACCGGATTGCCTTGTTTGATGAGCTGGCCCCTTTTCTTGCGGACAAAAAGGTATTCATTGCGGGTAGCCAGTGGAATCGGTTGGCACGCTTTGATGTACTAGGCCGTTTCATCCACGAAGGATGGATTGCTCCTGGAGAGACAGTGGATTATTACAATGGCGCCAAGATTGTCATTAACATTCACCGGACTTGCGAGAATGGGGAAGACAATCGCAACACACATCATCTTGAAGGTCACTCGATTAATCCACGCACGTATGAGATTAGCGCATGTGGCACAATGCAGATTACGGATGCACGTGCAGATTTACCCCGTTATTATAAGCCGGGATATGACATCGAGACGTTCACCAACGCAGCAGAACTTCAGCGCAAGATCCACTATTATCTGAAGCATGAAGAAGAACGACAGGCGATGGCGTGGCGTGGACTTCTCACCACGATGAACCAGCATACATTCACTCGCCGGATCGGTCAGTTGCTGGAACATTTGTAATCCCAGTCTGAAGTGCAGCATTAACAAGAACCCTATCCCAAAAAATAAAGGAGTGGCGGTATGTCTCTCAAACACCGTAAAACCAAAAAGGTTCATGCACCCGTACTGAGCCTGGCTGATCAAGCACGCAAAAATGGGCAACATGCCGGATATGACGCAGGTAAGGAAGAAGGATATCTGCGCGGTCGCGCCAACTATATTGTGAATTGTGCACAGGAACCGTTGCCTTTCCGACAGCTTCACGTGCTGTATGTATCCTCGGGTAAAGGCTTCCCTTACTCCCCGTTGGATGAGGCCATTATGGCCACGCTACAGGGTATGGTAGCTCAAGTAACCCTCTCTGATCCGCGTCAACCGGTTTCTGAAATTGCGCTGCAGACGCGTCCTGATCTTGTGCTTGTGCTGGATGGAATGGATATCCCCATCGAGCATATCGATGCGATTCGCCAAGCGGGCATTCAGACGGCGATCTGGCTCACGGATGACCCGTATTATACAGATATGACGCTGGATATTGTGACACATTTTGACCATGTCTTCACGTTAGAACTGAACTGTATTGATCTATATCGACAAATCGGCTGCGCGTCAGTTCACTACCTCCCTTTTGCCGCATTCACTAATCATTACTTTCCGATTACAACACCTTCCCCGTTAAAACGGGATGTCAGCTTTATCGGCTCGGCCTATTGGAACCGGGTATACTTCTTCAATCCAATCATGCCTCAGTTGATGTCACACAATACGGTATTTAACGGAATCTGGTGGGACCGTCTGCCTGACTATACTGCCTATGGAGAGAAGATTGAGCTCGGGCGCTGGATGAGTCCGCCGGAGACCAATGATGTGTACAATGGCACCAAAATTGTCATCAACCTGCATCGATCCCACGAAGATGATTCCGTCAATAATAATCACCTCAAAATCCCGCCAGCTTCACCGAACCCGAGAACGTTTGAAATTGCCGCGTCCACGACGCTACAGCTGACCGACGCCCGGGATGACATTGCGCGTTTCTACAAACCGGGTGTGGAGATTGAGACATATTCCTCGCCGCAGGAGTTACTCGACAAAGTGGAATATTATCTTACTCATGAAAAGGAACGCCGTGAGATTGCACTTCGTGGACTTGAACGTACACTGAAAGACCACACGTATGGCAAAAGAATTAATGAAATGTTAACCATCATATTCCCTTAATTCTGGCCGGGAGGAGGTGTGCACAGTACCCTGTATCCGATACCCGTTTACAGGGTCCGTGCGGCCATGGCAACGAAACCAAAGATGATGTTATTTTCACATGTGTGCAATACTCGCAGCATTACAGGCGCCGAGAAGCTGCTGCTTCATTTTATGAGAGAGATCGGTGCGATCTTTGAATGTGTGCTCGTAGTCCCTCAGGAGGGGAAGCTTGCGGGGCTTGCGCGGAGATTCGGCATTCAGGTCAAAATATGCACTCTGCCGATGCTTCACGGTGTGTACACACCTTACCTGGGCATTGCAGATGATGCAGAGCAGCTTCGCCATACACCAGCATATCAGGAAGTGGTCTCTCTAATACGAGAGACTGCTCCCGATCTCGTGTTAACGAATACCTGTGTCAATGTGATGCCGGCAGTAGCGGCGAAGTCGCTTCAGATTCCGATTATCTGGAAGATTACCGAGATTATTCATACGAATGAACATACAACCGAGGCAATCCAGATGATTGGCCGTTACGCGGATTGGATTATCGGTATATCCGAGACAGCGGTAGCCCCATTCCAAGAAGCCGGCATGGGTGACAAAGTGACCATCATATCCCCAACTTGGGAACCCGCGCTACCAGCACCGGACCGCTGGGTTCATCTGCGCGAACGCAAGCGTAAAGAGCTCGGTTTCAAATCATCGCAGACCTGTATCGGTTATATTTCTTCATTTATATATGATGCCAAAGGGTTGAAACCTTTTGTGGATATGGCTTTGAGAATCTGTGAAACACATTCGCGCTGTCGCTTCTGGATCATCGGGGCAGCATCGGATAAAAAGTACTACGACGAGTGTGTATCACGGGTGAAAAAATCCGGGTATTCACGCCGGTTTACCTTCACCACATTTGAAGAGAACGTATCTCTGGCATATACCGCGATGGATATCCTGGTCATCCCAAGCATGGTCAAAGAAGGATTTGGCATGACCGCACTGGAGGGGCTCTATTTTGCCAAACCGGTCATCGCTTTCGCTCAGGGTGGACTGAAGGAATTAATGGAATCCGTAGGCAGTGATGCATTTTTGGCCCCGCCGGGTGATACCGAAGCGCTTGTCACTTTGGCAACAACCTTGCTGAATGATGCAGAGCTGGCCTCAAATACGGGGTGGCGTAATCGGACAGAAGCGGAAAGGCTCTACGGCGTTGAAACCTACCGAACGAAACTGCATACGATGGTGACACAGTGGTTATTGCGTTTTCCCGGATGGTTTGCTTATATCCAACCTCCGAATGGACCTGTGTATACCCATGGGGAGGGAGGACTACGCACTGTACTGGTCCTGGAGCCGACTACGGTTCGAGCACTATTATTCCCACTGACCGTCATACAGGCGTTACCACATTCCTCATTACCTCCAATCGCATTGGGGCACGATGCTCCTGTTGCCTCAGGTACTGGCCCGGCTGCAAAGCCGGTTCAACAGAGGGGCAAAACGCGGAAACGTCGTCGCAAGCCACTTGCACCTCATTCTCGCCGAGACCGTGAGGGGCTGAAGCGTGCTTCCGGAACTGGCAGACGTAAGAGGAAAACTCGTACAACGAAGGGACCACGTCCGCATATGGGGAAATCGGCTAGTCGCAGACGCAAATCTGCCAAAGCGGGACGTAGCCGAGCAGGGCGCAAGGGTTCCAATACAAGATGAAGGCAGGGATTACGATGAAGATCATGACGGTGCTGGGTACGAGACCTGAGATCATACGGCTCAGCCTGATCATCTCCAAGCTGGACCAGTACGCGTCCAAACATATTCTGGTGCATACGGGACAGAACTTCACGGAAAGTCTCAGCGGTCTCTTTTTCAAGGAAATGGGCCTGCGCGCACCGGATTACGTTCTTCAGGATGAAGCGGCCACTCTGGGACGACAGTTATCCTCGATGTTTACGCAGATGGAAGATCTGATATTGCAGGAGAAACCCGATAAATTGCTGTTGCTTGGTGATACCAATAGCGCATTATGTGCAATATTGGCTGAGCGCATGGGTGTTCCTGTTATTCATATGGAAGCAGGTAATCGTTGCTTCGACCTGGATGTGCCTGAGGAGAAAAATCGTAAGGTTATTGATGCCATTTCCACCGTTAATATGCCTTACACGGAACAGAGCAAGAAACATTTGGTCAGTGAAGGGGTACCAAGCAGGCGCATCGTGCTCACGGGCAATCCCATCTATGAAGTAATGCAGCACTACGACGCGCAAGTAAGTTCCAGCAAAATACTCAAAAAGCTCAAGCTGAAGTCCGGGCAATACTTCCTGGTTACTGCGCATCGAGCCGAGAATGTGGATCATGCCCCTCATTTGCTGGAGATTATGAAAGGACTGAACCAGGTCGCAGAGGAACACGGGTTGCGTGTGATCTGCAGTATTCATCCGCGTACCGCGATCCGGATTGCGGAGCATCTGCAACTGGAGATGAACCCGCTGGTGGAGTTTCACGAGCCGTTTGGATTCTTCGACTTTGTAATGCTTGAACGTCATGCACGCTGTGCACTTACGGATAGCGGTACCGTGCAGGAGGAGTGTTGCATTATGGGCGTGCCGACCGTAACGATGCGTCGAACTACCGAGCGGCCGGAAACGGTCGATTGCGGCAGCAATGTAGTCTCCGGTCTGGATGCCGCGCGCATCGCTGATTGCGTGAGAGTCATGACAAAGATGTCTAGCGACTGGGATTGCCCGCAAGGTTACAAAGCCACAGATGTATCCAGTAAAGTGGTTAAATTTCTGCTTGGAGGGAAAATGCATGTTTGAAAATAAGCGTATACTCGTGACTGGCGGTACGGGATCATGGGGTTATGAACTTGTGGCTCAACTACTGCCCCAGCAGCCCAAAGAAATTATTGTATATTCCCGGAACGAGTCAAGCCAAGTGGCTATGAGTCGTGAATTTGAAGACCCACGTCTTCATTTCCGGATTGGAGATATTCGTGACAAGGACGCTTTGACGGCGGCTTGCCAGCATGTGGACTATGTATTTCATCTGGCTGCGCTCAAGCATGTTCCGGTGTGTGAAGACCAACCATACGAAGCACTCAAAACCAATGTGATTGGTACACAGAACGTAATTGAGGCCGCTATTGAGAACAAGGTGGAAAAAGTAATCTATATCTCGACTGACAAGGCTGCCAATCCGTCCAACTTCTATGGCATGACAAAAGCGATCGGCGAGAAATTAATTGTATATGCAAACTTGTTACACAGCGATACCAAGTTTGTTACGGTACGGGGTGGGAATGTACTGGGAACAAACGGCAGTGTGGTACATCTGTTCAAGAATCAGATCCGCCAGAAAGGGCAGGTCTCCATCACGGATATGAGTATGACTCGATTCTTTCTTACGCTGAAGGATGCAATTACCTTGCTGTTCAAAGCTTCGGTGGAAAGTGTCGGCGGAGAGATCTTTGTCATGACGATGCCTACCTGCAAAATCGTTGATCTCGCGGAAGTGCTGATTGAGGATTCCGGTGTGGAGAATGTGAGCATTGTGGAACGAGGCATTCGTCCAGGGGAGAAAATCCATGAAATATTGATGAGTGAATTCGAGAGCATGACCACCGTTGTCTACGATGAGCAGTACCTGGTTATTCTGCCTACCCTGGGTATACCGGGTCTGCGTGAACATTATACCAATTGTCCCCCGGTCTCCTTTAACAGTTTCAGTTCTGAACACCAACTCATGACCAAAGAGGAGATTCGTGAAATTCTGAAACGCGGAGGATTCTTGTCATGAAACTGCTGATACTTGGTGGAAACGGAATGGCCGGCCATATTTTGGTCGACTATTTCCGCCGTCAAGGTGTACACAGCGTCTTCTACACATCTCGGGATGTAACGGACCCCAATGGTCTGCTCCTGGATGTGAACGACAGCTTCATGGTTGATCGATTGGTAGAAGCTGTGCACCCGGATGTGATTATTAATGCTGTAGGTGTGTTGAACAACTTCGCAGATGAGGACAAAATTACTGCATATCATATTAACGGATTCCTGCCACATCGTCTGCGGCGGGTTGCTGATACGATTGGTGCACGCCTGATTCATATCAGCACGGACTGTGTGTTCAGCGGGGAACGGGGAGCATACCGGGAAGATGATGTTACGGATGGGACTTCAGCTTACGCCATCACCAAAGCACTTGGCGAAGTTCAGGATGAAGGTCATCTGACGATCCGTACATCCATCATTGGACCCGAGATTCGGCAGGGCGGCATTGGTCTGATGCAATGGTTTATGTCCAGCACAGGTGAAGTCGGGGGGTATACCCGCGTATTCTGGAACGGTGTGACCACACTTGAGCTGGCCAAATGGGTAGACCATTACCTGGCCTCCTCGGTTAGTGGTCTGATCCACCTAGCTCATCCGGCACCTGTCAGCAAGCATGACCTGCTTGTATTGTTCAAGCAGACCTGGGATAAGCAGGATGTGACGATTGTGCGTGATGACAGTGTAGTGCAAGACCGTACGCTGGTGTCCACTCGCGAGGATGTGAAGACAGACCTGCCGGATTATTCTACAATGCTGAAGGAGTTGGCATTATGGATGGAGCAGAGCTGAGAGGCAAGAAAGTGCTAATTACAGGCGCCTCCGGTTTTACCGGGCGACATGCCGTATCTTATTTTCGGGAAGTTGGTGCAGTGGTTGCGGCGGTAGTCCGGAGGCCGGATGTGTATTCATTTGGTAAAGGTGCACAAGTCCATGTCTGTGATCTGAACGATAAACAGCAAGTGCGTCATCTGATCGGTGAGGTGCAACCCGACTATGTGCTGCATCTCGCTGGCAAAAATTCAGTGCCTGATTCGTGGTCTGATCCGCTACTGGTCCTGGAGACCAATGTGATGGCCGTGCTGTATCTGCTGGATGCGCTTCGCAGTTGTCCGACAGCACGAACCGTTATTGTAGGATCAAGGTTAAAATATACGCCGGAACCTGGCCGGATTCCCCAGCCTCCGCATCCATACAGTCTCAGTAAAGCGCTGGAAGAGATGGTGTCCTTGTCGTGGATGTCGCTCTTCGGACAACAGATCATGCTGGCGGAGCCAGGCAATCTGATTGGTGCGGGTCCTTCCACAGGCATCTGTTCACTGCTTGCACGCCATGTTGTTGCCTGTGAGCAGACGGGCAAAACGGAGGCATTCCGTCTGTCCGGACGGGACAATACCCGTGACTTTCTCGATGTGCGGGATGCAGTCAGAGCGTATGCAACCCTCCTGATACAGGGGTCCAGCGGTACAGTATACCCGGTGGTGTCTGGCGTCGAGCGCAGTCTAGGTGAAATTGCAGATCTGCTCTTGTCCATGACAGAAGCGGAAGTCCCTGTTCGCTGGGATGGGGCATCATCTGGTCCGGACGGTTCGGGGAAACAGGAGGAATTATCACTGCTGCGCAAGCTTGGCTGGCAGCCGATGATTCCATTTGCCACATCACTTCAGGATATCCTGAGTGATGTTCGTGCCCAGCAAGGGAGGACGACAAGTTGAATCCGAGAGTATCCATTGTCATTCCATTCTACAACTGCCCTTATGTGCCTCAAGCAATTCAGAGTGCGCTGAACCAGACGTATTCCGATGTGGAGATCGTTGTCGTGAATGACGGTTCCACCCGGCATGCAGAGCTGCTCCAGCCTTATCTTCCTTATATTCATGTGCTTGGGAAAAGCAATGGCGGGACAGCTTCGGCACTTAATCATGGTATCCGTCATGCCTCTGGTGATTATGTAGCCTGGCTTAGTTCAGACGATGTCCTTTATCCCGATAAAATTCGTTATCAGTTGGAGTTTATGCAGCGTGAGCATGTGCTTGTCTCTCATACGAACTTTCACTATATCAACGAGCATTCGGCCGTTACCAAAATGCATGGTGGACCTGAACCGATGTCGGATCTGGACTTACTGCGGCGGTTTGTCCACGGCAATCCGGTCAATGGCTGCACGGTCATGATTCGCAAGGATCTGTTCAGCGGAGTAGGGCTGTTCGATGAACTTCTGCCCTACACACATGATCTGGATCTCTGGATGCGGATTATACTGAATGGTCATCGGTTCCCATACCTGAACGAACCGCTTACTGCCTATCGGTGGCATGGGGGAATGGGATCGGTACGTCATGCGGATGTCATTGGCAAAGAGGCATCCATGGTATGGTCCAGATATCGGGAACCGCTGTTGCAGCGAATAGCGACGCTTGGCGGGTAGCGTAGGGAGGGCAGTTATGAAAGCCAAAAGATGGCTGATTAACGCCCTCTTTGCGCAGCATTTTACCTAAGACAGTAAGAGGAGGGGAAGACCCGAATGGAGCCAAAAGTATCGATCGTCATTCCTTTTTATAATTGTGCGTACATCGAGCAGGCTGTTTACAGTGCCATTCACCAGACGTATCCGCATATCGAGGTCATCGTAGTGGATGATGGGTCAACCGAGCATGTGGAGCGGCTAGAGCCATTCATGGATTCTATCCGCTATATTCACAAAGAAAACGGTGGAACCGCGACCGCATTAAATGAGGGCATCAAACATGCAACAGGGGATTACTTTGTCTGGCTCAGCTCAGATGATGTGATGCTGCTGGATCGGGTGGAGAAACAACTGAAGTTTATGCGTGAGGTCAAGGCTTCATTCTGCCATGGTGCCTACCATTATGTGAATGAGAAGAGTGAATGGTTGGATACGGTGCAGCCGGAAGTGGGAAGTCGTCTGGAGATGTTGCAGGTACTGCTGGAAGGTTGTCCGATCAACGGCTGTACTGTCATGTTAGAGATGGAAGCATTTGAGCGGTTTGGACTGTTCGACACTGATTTTCGCTACACCCATGACTATGAAATGTGGATGAGGCTGTTTCCGATGTATGAGCTGTTCTACTACAATGAACCTCTGATGTGTTACCGATTGCATGAGTCAATGGGGACCAAACGCCATTTCAAGGCACTGGTTGCCGAGATGGAAAAAGTTCAAGAGAAGCATAGACCTATTTTGCTCAATTTGCTTCAGGTTGGCGGGTACTGGAAGTAAATGTTTTTGGTAAAAATGGCTGATTGGAATAGATGTTAAATGGACAGGAGAGCACCCTTATGAAACACTTTTTAAGTGTTATAAGTGGTAAGCTCCTTTTTTGCTCTATGGACAGATTCGTGTACAGAAAGGGTGAACGATTGCTGAAGTCTCTGTATAATGAAATGATTCATACACGGAAGGGACTGGACTATGCGCAGATATCAATATCTTAAACCCAACTATTAATAAACTAATGGAGGTAAGAGTATTGATTACAGAGTTACACACAGAACGGTTATATTTGCGAAAAATGGACGTAGCGGATTCGGCCAGTTTGTTTAAGATTTGGTCTGATCCAGATGTAACTAGATTTATGAATATCACTCATTTTACGGATGAAAATCAAGCTATAGCCATGATTAATCTTCTGGATGATCTTTCTCAGGAAAATAAGGCCATTCGGTTCTCTATCCTTGCGCAAGAGTCCAACGAAATCATAGGTTCATGTGGTTATAATTCACTGGATTTTGACAATCTTAAAGCAGAAATCGGGTATGACATTGCCAGATCACACTGGGGGAAAGGATATGCTGCGGAAGCGATCTCTTCTTTATTAGCTCATGCATTCTCGACTATGAAGCTGAATCGAATCGAAGCAAAGGTTGATCCCGGTAATGTGAATTCGATCAAGCTATTACAAAAGCTCAATTTCACATGCGAAGGCACCCTCAGAGCATACGAGAGGGTAGGCGAAACGTTCAGTGATCTGAATATGTATTCCAAGTTGGCGACAGATTAGAGAGATCTGTAATAGCGTGTTCTCGGTCCGTTAGAACACATTTGAAGCGAACAAGGGGTGTCCTCAGTCATTCATATGACAGATGGGACACCCCTTGTTTGATATTTCGGCATGTTATATAAAGACGGCATATCATTGGACAACTCAATCTTTTGAATTCATGATCGCCATGGATGCAGGATCGGGAAATACATATCCTTTAGGCAGCTTCTTCATCAATTCGTTCATTACAGCGTAATCCACGTCGATGTGAGGTGTGGAAACTGGAGTCGAAAACCAGCGATTGTACAGATCACTCGGTACAAGTAACGTCATATCGTATGTCCTCCTCTGTAGATGGCTTCTTGGTAGACTTGAAATGTACGCAATCCCATCACTTCCAGTGAACGATGTTGTTCAGCCCAGGCTTTCGCCGCCGCACCCACTGTTCTCCGGGTAAGATTATCCTCAAGTAGTGCATCCAACAGTTCACGGAGTGAGTCGACATCCTGCGGAGGAACAACCCATCCCGTACGTCCAGGTTCAACCATTTCAGGCATGCCGGCTGTACCACTGACGATAACAGGTACACCCGCCAGTTGCGCTTCGGTAACGGAGAACGGCTGGGTGTCCTGCAGGCTGGGCTGGACATAGATATCTGCATGGCGCAGGAAGGAAGGAATATTGTCCAGCTTGCCCCAGAACACAACATCGGCTCCAATACCCGTTGAAGCGGCCTGTGACCGCAATTCATCGGTTAGATTGCCTTCTCCTGCGATCCAGCAGACCCAATCGGAACGTTTATTTTTCAGACTGGCTAAGGCCTTGATTAACACATGAACGCCCTTGATGTATTCAAGTCGTCCGGTAAAGGCAATGACTTTCTTGCCCGCAGGTGGTCGCTGGCGGAACTTCACAGCTGCTGAGGCACGGTAGGCTGGGAGATCTACGGCATAGGGAATCTGTCTGAACTTTGATTCAGGAACGGCAAGTTCTGTAAGCGTACTCTTGATCCAGTGGCTTGACACGAGAATGAGCTCGGACTGTGTTGCACTTCGCTCTTCCAATGAGAGAAAATAACGTCCACGCTTGGATTGCAAATATGAAGGGAGAGTAAGCTGTGGGTTGGAATTTTGTGCATCGTAAAAGGCTTCGCGTGCAAGAGCGCCATGATAGCTTGTAACCAGTGGGATATTGCGGTTCAAGATGCGTTTTATGGCTACGGCAGCTACTGGATCTTGCGCATGAATAACGTCGTAGTGGTCCACACCCAGATAAGCGGCTGCCATCTCGAAGGCATATCTATTCAGTTCATAATAAGCGAGAAGAGGATCGGCAGTGAATTGTGGCAGATCAGTCGGATTGAGTTTGGCTTGCAGCATGGGCCACACCTTATCCTTGGAGAAAGCGCGGTTCAGATTACGAACATATACTTCGTTATTGGCGCCATTTGTGCCCATGATATCAACCTCTACACCAAGTGCGATCAACCTGTCGGCCAGTTGTTTAACATATGTCCATATGCCTCCCATATGTGTAAGCTCCCAATACGTAACGAGCAGAACTTTCATAGCTACCTCCTTGTCACGGCCTGCACCGGCCGAGCTTCTATCCTTTTATTCTATGAAAAAAGAGGACCGGAAGGTCGGGCATTTCCGTGCAATTGGTCGAAAATGGGTGAATGCAAATGGCAATGGACGAGAGGAAGCATATCCTATGTACAGGAAGGTTCATGTGCTCCGAAGGAGGGATCTACAGTGGCGGTATATTTACTTGAGATTCATGAGAATCTGTTACAGACATTTGTTCCCGTCAAGTACATGGATGTGGAGTTGGCCTATGTGGGCGGCGAGGAAGGGACGGATGTATTTGTTGGTGTAGCCAGCATGCACGGAGAACTGTACCGACACCTTTTTCACCTAACGTCAAATTCGGGGGGAGCGGGCGGTAATCAGGTCATTCATAATCTGGATGTGTCATCCGAGCCTTATGAACTGAGGATCATCAGCAACAGTTCTTCACCAAATCATCTGGTTATTCGAATATATTGCAGAAGTATTCACGGTCAGACATTGGGCATACTGTCAGAATATCAGATGATGAAGCTTGCAGATTGATATGGACATCATTGCATAATCATGATTAACCAACGTGTGGAGCAGGGAAGGTGCCTGTTCCATTTTTTTGTGGTGCATCCATAGAGAATTATCTGAAAAAATAGCTTGACAGCAAAGGTATTTTCATTAGAATTAGATCAGTATTAAACGAAAGTTTAAAACGACGATTTAAAACGATAGTTTGAAATTGGTCGTCAATATAGGCCGAGTGAGACGCATGGCTAAACCTGCGATCTCCTGGCTGGAAAAGAGTGTGGAGAACGTGAAAGAACAAACAGCAGTATCTCAGGAGCCCGCAGAGTTTTCAATCAAAACGATTATACTGCCACTCCTGGCTATTATCGTCGGTATGATCATGGTTATATTGGACAGCACGGTGGTGAACGTGGCCATTCCGAATCTGGTTCAATATTTCGAGACCGACCTGAAGACCATTCAATGGACCGTTACGGGTTACACCTTGGCTTTGTCTGCAGTTATTCCACTGGCAGGCTGGTTAACGGACCGTTTTGGTGCCAAAAGAGTGTTCCTATTCACCATTGCCATGTTTACCTTGGGTTCAGTGTTATGCTCGATCGCTCAATCACCTGAGCAATTGATCATTTACCGTATCATTCAAGGCCTTGGTGGAGGCATGGTTGCTCCTATTGGTATGGCCATGGTCTTTCGTCTGGCTCCGCCTGAGCGAAGAGGTTCCATCATGGGGATGCTGGGAATTCCGATGTTGCTTGCCCCTGCATTGGGTCCGGTGTTGTCCGGGTGGTTTATTGAATCACTGAGCTGGCACTGGATCTTCCTGATTAACTTGCCAATAGGTATTGCAGCTTTCATTCTATGTATCAAATTTTTGCCCGATACAGATCGTGGACGCACACCTGCACTGGATCTGCTCGGCATGATTCTGGCGCCAATTGCGTTCTCGATGCTCGCTTACGGTGTGAGTGAGGGCGGAACGAGCTGGACGTCTGCAACAACTTTGACGGGTGTCATTGTGGGTGGTGTAGCGCTCATTTTGTTCATTATTGTGGAGCTTCGTCATCAAAATCCATTGCTCGAACTCCGGGTATTCAAATCATCTGATTTCTCACGGGGAATTATTCTCGCATGGGTGTCACAAGTGGCGCTATTCGGTGCCATGATCCTGATCCCGCTTTATTTGCAGCAGATCAAAGGGTACACTGCACTGGAAACAGGATTGATTTTACTGCCACAGGCGTTGGCTTCCGGAGTGGGTATGCCGCTCGGTGGTCGGTTGTTTGATAAAATCGGTGCTCGACCTCTGGCTTTTGTGGGTCTCGGTATTATCTCGGGAGCATTGTTTATTCTGTCCTCCATTACGGCAGAGACAGGTCTTGGCCTGATTATAACAGCTCTGGTCATGATGGGTCTGGGTATGGGCCTGTCCATGATGCCACTCAATACGCATGTATTAAATGCTGCACCGCGTAAGTTGGTTGGACGGGTGACACCGCTCACGGCTGCTGCACAGCAAGTGGTCGTGTCCTTTGCGGTTGCAGGGCTTACAGGCTTCCTTACTTCAAGAATCGCAGACAACACAACGAGTACAGAGCCGACCGCTATCGTTCATGGTTTGGTGGCTGGTTTCAATGATACGTTCTTCCTGGCCGCTTGTATTGCATTGTTCGGATGTTTGCTCAGTCTGATTCTGCGCAAACCTAAGCCGATGCCGGAAGAAGAACTTCAAAATGGCGACAAGCCTGATCCCGCGATGATGATGGGACACTAAGACTTTTAATAAAAACAGAGTAAGGCAGTTCAGAGAATCTTGCTGAACTGCCTTTTTGTTATGCTCAATGGAAAATTCGCAGTGCTGTCATCATTTCACGGAAAGAAATGGCATATCGATCGGGTGAGAAAGACAAGCTCATATGCTGTCTGCCCTGAATGCGAATATATTCCCGCAGTTTCTTGTTCTTCATGAGGTCTCTTGCTTCGGCTACGGCCGCCTTTACATCTCCAATTGGATAAAACTTTCCAGTCTTATTATGTGTGATAAATGAGCGCACTCCATCTGAATCTGTGCTGAGCACAGGGCAGCCACAGCTAATGGCTTCAGCGACGGCATAACCGAATCCTTCAAGCAGGGAAGTGGATAACATGATGCCCCCTGAAGCGGCAATCATGGAATAATATGCAGGCATCTGAGAATGAGGAACATTGATGAAGATCCCAATCCGATCCTCAAGCCCGTATTCTGCCAGCATGTGCCGGAACATGACCTCATCTTCTGGATTAGCCAAAGTTGGATCGTGGAATAACCATAGTCTGGCTTCCGGATTTTTTTTGACGATTTCACTCGATATGATTAAATATTCACGCCAGTTTTTATTGTGTTCAAGTCGTCCTACCCAAGCCAGCACCGGATAGGGTGGGGTATCCACCAAGATTGGTGCGAAGGTGTCGGTATCCAGCATATTGGGAATAACAAACCGATGAAGCCAAGGACAGATATGAATGAACATATCTAGCAGGTGATCTGTGGGAGGTATAACGGCAGCATCACAATGGGCTTGAAGGTAAGGGACACCCATCTGTATCGTTTCCAGAGCCTGATCGCGTGTTCCAAGTCCCTGCGCTTCAAAAATAATTCGTCCGGTAAAACCAAGTCCTCTCAAGCGGCCGGGCATAGCGATGTCTGAAGTGGCAATGATGGCATCATAATGATGAGTATGAATGATATGATGGATATCCTCGTCACTGGACGCGGTGAAAATGGGCGTATCACTGTTGTTCTGCAATCCCGAGCCTGTGTTGAGATACAATAGGTGCGCTTCAATGCCATGGCGTTTCAGAACAGCGGTGCGCAGTCGATTTAACGTATCCACGCCACCGCTCGGAACATAAAACGTGAATAATACTTTCACACGATTCACCCTCTGACTTTTGGTCAGGAGCACATTCTCCTGTACTCTATGTTACGTTGGCTTTAAGCGCAGGGTGTGGGTGTTGATCAGAATGTTCACATTTTGGACAAATATTTTTAAGCTGTCTTTTAAGTGTCATTAAGCTGAGGCTAGGATACCTCACGTAAGATACAAGGAACTTCCCGTGTCTATCATCTATTACATAAGTTCAACGTAACATTTACACGATAACGGAGAGGGCAGAAATAACTTGAAGAAGCGAAGCGTTCACCTTTATCAGCGGATTTTTCCTTCTGAAATGAAGGAATCAAAAAAATCTGGGGATAACAGTGATCGGAAGGTTATTCTGCCATCGGAGTGCCAGTGTAAATATTTTCAGTTGAATTTATATAACGAACGATGGTGCACGGGTATTTTAACGGGAAAGGATGAATGATGTGCTCGAAGTGAAACAGGTCAGCAAAGTTTACGAAGGGCAACGCGGCGTACATCAACTGGATTTCACCATGGAACGTGGTGAGATTGTTGGCTTTCTCGGACCCAATGGTGCCGGAAAAACAACAACGATGCGTATGATTACAGGCTATGTGCATCCAACCGCGGGTTCCATTATGGTGGATGGGGTATCGGTGCATGAACAGGGCCAGCGTGTTCGTTCCAAGATTGGGTATCTGCCTGAAACGCCGCCACTGTATCCGGATATGACGGTGCAGTCCTATCTTAAATTCGTAGCCAATTTGCGAGATGTCCCGGCACGTGAGGTTAAGCTGCGGGTCAGTGAGATGGTTAGCAGACTGGGACTTCTGGGTCGGGAAAGACAAATGGTACGTGGGTTATCCAAAGGATACAAACAACGCCTTGGGCTGGCAGGAGCCATTATTCACAAGCCAGATCTGCTGGTTCTGGATGAGCCAACATCGGGGCTTGATCCAAATCAGATTATCGAGATCCGGGATTTAATACGAGAACTGGGGGAGAACCATACAGTGCTGCTCAGTACGCATATTTTGCCTGAAGTGAGCACACTCTGTAATCGAATGTTGATCATCAATCAGGGACAGCTCGTGCTGGATGGTTCACCTCAGCATTTCGGATCAGCAATGGGGGATCAATTCAAAGTGTCGATTGAAGTGAAGGCCACTGCGGAGCAATTACATAATGTGCTGACACCATGGGAGAAGGTGCGGAGTGAAGTCATTCAAGCGTCGGATGCGAATACCGCCAAAGATACTGCACTTAATTCAGATTCAGCAGAAACGGTTAAAATGCTGCTTACTGGAGAAAACTCGGAAGATTTCCGGGAGGAGCTGTTCTACCTTTTGTCAGGTGCAGGATTACCGATACTGGAGATGAAGAAGGAGAACCTGAGTCTGGAACAAATCTTCCTGAAGCTGACCACAACCGAGGCAACAGACACAGACGCAAATTCGGCAGATGTGGATAAGGTTGCTGACGCAGAGATGGATCAGGAGGACGTATCTTCGGACAACGACCTGTCGAGTATATCGGGAACATCAACGAGTACATCAACGGATGCTTCGTCCCATTCCAGCAAAAGGGAGGACTCCAAATGAGACGAATGATGGCGGTATGCAACAAAGAGCTGCAAGCTTATTTTCTGTCACCAACGTCCTATTTTGCTTTTGCCGTATATGTACTGATGACCAGTCTGCTGTTCTATTCAAGCTTTGTATATTACCAGCCGAGTATTGTCGATTACCGTCTCGTGTTGGGCGATACGTTGTCCATGCTGCTGTTTGTTGTGCCATTGTTAACGATGCGACTGGTTGCAGAGGAATTCAGACAGGGAACAGATGAATTGTTGCTGACTTCTCCTGCACGTGTAACAGAAATTATTTTTGGCAAATATCTTGCTTCTCTGGCCATTCTGGTTGTGCTCATCCTGTGTAGTCTGGTATACCCATTCATCATGTCGTTCTATGGGACATTGGATATGACGACGGTATGGATGTCTGCGCTGGGGTTATTTTTCCTGGGCGGAAGCATGATGGCGATTGGACTGTTCGCATCTACATTATCCCAACATCAGATGGTGTCTGCGGTGGCGGGTTTTATTATTTTGCTCGTTTTGTGGATGCTTGATTCATTCGCAGGTAATACAGGTTCTGTTTTACAGCAGTGGCTGGACCCGTTTGCCCTGACTAACCGGTTCGACAGCTTCATGAAAGGTGTGCTTAGTGGGCCGGATATCTTGTATTATGTCACCCTTTCGGGTGTGTTTCTGCTGTTAAGCATTCAAATTGTGGAACGGAAGCGGTGGAGGTGAGAAGATGAAAAAATGGTTAAGTCATACCAACAGTACCGTGTTGTCCGTAGCGGTGATTGGCATCTTTATTTTGCTAACACTGTTCCTGAATTCACTTGGCGGCTTCCAGCTGGATCTGACCTCGAACAAACAATACACGTTATCTGACCAGTCCCTTACTGCGATCAAAAATGTGAAGGATGACGTCAACATTCTGGTGTTAACTGTCGAAAATGCCAACAACACCGTCCTGAACCGTGAGGTCACGGATATGGTCGAGGAATACACGAAACGTAACAGCAAGTTGAAAATAAAACAATATAATCTGACGCAGGAACCTGCGCTTGCATCCAAATATGGCATAACAGGCAGCTCCATTGTGCTGGAGCAGGGAGATCAACACAAAGTGATTGATATCGCCAGTTTGTTCACCGCGACAGGTGACGGAAGTGACGGATCATACCAGTTCACAGGTGAGGAAAAACTTACGCAGGCGCTCATGAATATGTCATCCACGGAGATGCACAAAATGGTCTTTTTGACTGGACATGAAGAGTTGAGTCTAGCTCAGATGACTACGCTGCAATCCTCCTTGGAACAAAATAATGTGCAAACGGAAGAATTGCAGCTGAATCAGGCTGGCAAGGTTCCCGAGGATGCAGATGTGCTCGCTATTATTGGTCCACAACGTGATCTCAGTGATACCGAAATGAAAGCCATTCGCACCTATCTGAGTAATGGAGGCAAGCTGTTATTATCCCTCGGATTTGTGGAAGATATGAAATCCAGTTGGAAAAACATCGATGCCCTCATGGCTGACTATGGCGTCGTTGATGAGCATGCGGTCATGGTGGATAATCAGCAAGCCAGTACGATGGGGCCACTCTGGGTGGTGCCGGAGTACGGTACACATGCAATTACGGACAAACTCGCTGAGAGCCAATTGTATCCGATGTTGTCCTTGTCGATTGCGTTGACCAGCAAAGAACAGGATAAATATACCCTTTCTCCATTAATTCAATCTTCCAGTGACAGTTATGGGGAGACAAATATCGGCGGTTTATTGCAAAATGAAACGACCAATGATCCGGAAAAGGACATTCAAGGTCCAGTGGAATTAGGGTATGCAGCTGATACGAAGGATGGTAAACCGAAGGCGGTTATTCTGGGCTCGTCCATTTTCATGCAGGATTCGGAAATTGCGAATGGTGGCAATCGGGACTTTATTTTGAATACGGTAAACTATTTGAGTGAGAAAGAAAATGGATTGACGATTCGCCCACGGGTACAAGCCGGGTATGAGATGGCATACCTGAATGGCGAACAGGCCAGAACAATTTTCTTCGTGGCTATTGTAGCATTCCCACTCCTCTTTGTTATCATAGGTGTACTCTTATGGTGGAGGCGCAGACGAGTATGAGAAAATGGGTTCCAACAATCCTGGTGGTCATCGTACTGATTGTGGGATGGGTGTACGCGGCCAGTCAAAATTATTTTCGAGAAGAAGAAGCGGCGCAAGCCAAGTTGCTCGGTATTCAATCCGGGGATATTCAATCTATTACAATACATGACACAACGGAGGAGACAGCCGGTACAGCAGCAACTTCGACCCTGACGCTTGAAAATGGTGTATGGCAGATGGTTGAGCCAAAAGCCTATCCTCTGAACGGTTACAGTGTTAGCAATTGGTTAGATGCTCTGAGTGGTGCGAATCAGGAACTGGTGGTGGAAGAAGCGCCAACGGATCTGAATAAGTATGGATTAGGAACAGATGCTACACGTATGGATATCAAACTTAAAGATAATCGGGAGATCAAATTGGCTATTGGTGGCCAGCTTCCAGCAGATGACGCACGATATGTGCGCGTAGATGAGGGTCCCGTGGTTGCCGTACAGACAGAGGCGATTACCAACATAGCTTTGTCTCGTCGTGATTTGTTGGATACTACACCGTTCAACATGGATGAGACAAATGTTGGATCTCTGGAGTGGGAAGGTGAAGCAGCTACCTGGTTGTTAACATCAACATCGGAGAACGATGCGGCAGAGCAGGCCTGGACACTGAATGGAAAAACGATTGATTCCACAGACGCCATATCCCTTATCGGTAAAATCAAAAACCTGTCAACAGCAGATGATGTGCGCAAAGCTTCCGAGCTGAAAGGTACTGTTCCACGATTCACCCTGTCTGTTGAACAGACGGTAAATGGCCAACAAGTTCGAGATGTGTATCGGGGGCTTACGGTACCATCCAAACCGGATCAGATTTGGGTCATTACGCCGGATGGTCGATGGGCATATGGCATGGATGCGACAAGTCTAACGGAAGCAGAGAAATTCCCGGATACAATTAAAGCATCCACAACTTCTTCGAAAGAGTCGTCGAGTTCTGCACATGACGCAACAACTTCCTCATCAACAGACGGGAAATGAGCGGGGCGGAAGATAAGTGATATTATTGTGTTGAGATGCAAGTATTATTTGGAGGCAGTGCTGTGAACGCAGCACTGTTTTTTATTTTATATAGCGAAGAAACACCTGAATCTACAGGGAAAGGTACCATATCCTTTCAGCATATCGGTACGTACAGAAGCGCATCCTATCTTTGTGACCAAAACCAACATACATTGGAGGATGAGTACATGCCAGCAGTCAAAAAGGCAACAGCTATTACGTTATCATTATCTACTGCAATCTTTGTAATGGCCGGTTTGACAGGTTGTGGCACGAATCGGGACACCAACAATATGCATACGCAAAGTGTTCGTCAGCAAGCCAACGGCATTAACCGTTATGGTGTGGAAACAAATGGAATGGATGGCATCCGTGCGAAAAGTTATCGCATGCATAATGTGACTGACCTGAAATCCAGTGAAGAGCTTGCAAAACGTATCACGGAGATGAAGGAAGTTAAATCCGCCCGTGTCATGTTAACGGATCGTAATGCTTATGTGGCGGTTCGTTTGGCAGATGGTCATGCAGGCAAGTTGGAAAGCAAGTCCAATGGTCGTACGAGCATGCTGTCTGGAACAATGCGTAATCATGCCAGTGATACCATGCGTGGGGGCAACATGAATCACGATATGGGTGGTATGCGTGTGAATGGTGGTACGGGCACAATGTCTCCGTACAGCACTAGCGGAATTGCTCCAGGACTGAACACGAATTCAGCAACGGATCGCAGCCATATGGGGAATGACCGCAGCATCTATGGAACCATGGGTACAGGCGCCGTTGGTATGATGCGTGGTCTGACAAACAGCGGCAAAGCACGTGGGACGGACGATGGGCATTATGGTATGAAAAGTGAGGGACAACGTGTAGATAGCACGGACGATAACACATCAGCTGAGATTAAGGGTAAGATTTCAGCCAAAATCAAGCAGTTTGCACCAAACATCGAGAATGTATATGTATCAGCCAATCCGGAATTTGTGGAGCATGTCGAGAACTATGCCACAGATATTCGTAATGGTAAGCCAGTCAGTGGCATGATCGATACGTTCCAATCGATGGTGGAGCGCATTTTCCCAACGAACGGTACAGGTATGAATCACCGCGATGGTATCCTTGACGATGGCCTGATGAACCGTAATCACAATGATGGCGGCATGATGAACCGAATGAATCGGTAGTTTTTTAAGACATGAACAAGTGTGCCTTTGCGCAGATGGTAACATCCGCTGCAGAGGCATGTTTGTTTTACATGATCGAATACATAGACAATTGCATACGTTCTCTTTGGACAATGAATCACATGTTTACTGCCCATTTTTCTTATAAAACTGAACCAACGCCCTTGACCTGACATAAGATGAGTTGACTGTATCCCCTTAACCTTGTTACACCAACACAACCCGAGCAAGGAGGGGTGAACATTGAAGGGTATCGATCATAAAAGCAAATTTTTGTTGACCCACCGTGAACGCGAAGTATTCGAATTACTGGTTCAAGACAAAACAACGCGTGACATCGCAGGGCAGTTATTCATCAGCGAGAAAACGGTGCGTAACCATATTTCGAATGTGATGCAGAAACTCAATGTTAAGGGTCGTTCGCAGGCAGTTGTCGAGCTGATTAAGCTTGGAGAACTGAAGATTTAGTTGCGAATTACAGTTAGGATTAAGTAGCAGCATGAAAGCCTTTCTCTATTCTTTGTCATGAAGAATGGGGCAAGGCTTTTCTGCTGCTAAGGACCATGAAATGAAGGAGTCGATACTAAATTGAGGGAAGATCCGAAACGTAGCATCGCTTGTTTTCATTATTTTAGTAGATCATAATGATTACATATATGAAGATAAACAATGGTTTGAACGGACGAGTGGGTTCTTAAATCACATTTCCATCAGTTAGACTATACAGTTACACTAGAACGGAGAGGGCAGAAATGACCTGAAGAAGCGGAGCGGTCGCCTTTATCCGCAGATTTCCACTTTTATAAAAGTGATACAAGAAATCTGGGGATAACAGTGATCGGAAGGTTATTCTGTGCATTGAAGTGGCAGGTGTAACTACTCGGTATTCAACTTATATAAAACATGAAAGGATGAGCTAAATGGACCGCTTTTTAAGTGAATTTGAAAATCAATTTCGAGCGGGTTTTCTACCCGATTTGGAACAAACTCTGGCTAAGGTAGAGCATGAGAAAGCATACGCTTGTGTATTTGGAACGGACAGTGATTGGGTAACGCTGTTTATGGCGGTGAATACCGAGGAATCCCTGGCTAGGCACATTTCGAGTATGAAAGAGCAAGGGTTGTGTGATAGTGAGGAGGACGAGATCTATTACAGATGGGGCTGCTCCGAATATCAGTATGGCGAGGATACGCACTTTAACCATATCAGCCGATTGTTGTATGCAACAGAGGAGGTCCAGAAGTACAAGGATGAGATCATTCGAATCATCGCCAAAGTTGCCAATGAGACAACGGATGACGTTTTTGCTCGATATGGACAAACGAAAGCAGACATTACGTTCTTTGTTTCTCTCACAGATGACGATCTGGCGGAGGAGATTGAGAATCAATCGGTTCATCAAATGACTGTACCCGGCTTAGTCAGCACGTTCTTAAAACGATATGATGACATGAATTAGAACGAGTTAACTTGAGTTGAAACTTCTTCGAATTGAACTGAATCGTTGTACCGCGAAAGTCGTTTCTATTCTTTCATCCAAAGAAGAGAAGAGGCTTTTTTGTTTTAGCATGAAAAAATGAAACAAGCGAATTCATATCAATTTATCACGTATTGATTCCTATTCATTATTCATTTGAATGAACGTCCTCCATTTTTTCTTCGAAAATGGCTGATAAAAGAGCTGCTCCAGTTCCTCAAACTGTACTTCGTTCAGATGAAGATGGAGTGCTCTTTTCGCAATTTTTGCGGCAGGCTGGGAAGCGGATTTCCTTCCTCCGGCTTTTCGTTTGATCGGAATATGAAATTGCAGCAGGTCTTCGAGCTGATTCCAGCCTTCCCAACTCAATCGACCTCCGCGTTTCCAGTCGATGGCATAGAGGGCATAATAGGCGTGACCTTCTGTTGGTTTGGTAGCAATAATCCAGATGGAAGGAATAAGTTTTTTCCGTTGTCTTCGATTCATTGAATGGCTCCTTTTTTAATACGATCATATCTCGATTCTCAATATAAAGGATACCTATGATGTGTATAAAGCAGATGAGTGTCTATACACGTTCAGTATCTTTGCGAAAGTCCTGGGAAATTGCTCTTGATTTACAGGATCGTCTTGATTAGAATAAAGTTATAAAAATGATTTTCTTATTTATTTAAAAATATATAAAAATAATTTTCATAAAAGTGAGGGCCTTATGGCAGCCATATTACGTGCGTTGCAGCAAGAACTGAATAACCTTCCGTCTCAGGAGCGCCGTATTGCGGAAGTCATTATGCAATCTCCATCGGACATTCCCGGCTGGACGATTAGTCATCTGGCAGAGCAGAGTGGAACAAGTGCGGCGACGGTGACCCGCTTTTGCAAGTCGTTTCATTTCAAAGGGTTTCCCGATTTCAAAATGAAGCTTGCCGCAGAATTGTCCCACGCGTCAGAGGAAACGGCGTATCAGGATATTGTCGCGGGCAATTCACTATCCAAAATTGTTGAAGCTATCGAAGCTAACCACCTCGCATCGATTGCAGACACCACCCGCTTACTGGATTTGGGCAGATTGGAGCATGCAGTGCAATTATTGTGCCAGGCTCGCCGCATCGATCTGTACGGTGTGGCTACCTCATCAATTGTTACACAGGATTTCTATCAGAAACTGGTGCGAATCGGCAAAAGCTGTACTGCTTTCTCAGATTCCCACATGCAGATTACATCCGCATCTTCGCTCGCTGAGGGAGATGTGGCAATGGCCGTATCCTATTCAGGCGAAACACCCGAGACCATTGATGCGCTGCATTGTGCCAAACAAGCCGGAGCTTCCACGATTTCACTGACTTCCTATGGAAGTAATACACTCGCAACGGTATCGGATATCCCCCTGTTCACCTCTTCTCTGGAAGAAGGCATGAGGCGTGGAGATATGGCTTCCCGTATTGCACTGCTGCATGTGGTCGATATTTTGTTCACAGGCATGGTAAGTGCCGACTTCGACCGTTTTATCCCCAGACTGGAACAATCCTATCACAATGTACAATCTTATCGAGTCCAACACAACGGAGGTGCCTGACAGATGAAGATGAATATCCGCATTTTTGAAAATGAAGAAGATTTAAACGCCACGGGTGCTGGCGTCATTGCCAGTTTGTTGCAGACCAAACCACGGGCTGTATTGGGGCTCGCAACAGGAAGTTCGCCTGTAGGCATATATAAACAGCTTATCACGTTGTACCAGAAGGGACTGGTCAGTTTCTCGCAGGCTTCTTCATTCAATCTGGATGAGTATGTAGGACTTCCAACAGAACATCGTGAAAGTTACCGCAGTTTTATGAATGAACAATTATTCCATCATATTGATATGGATCTTGCCAGAACGCAAGTGCCTGATGGTCAGGCTGCAGATCTGGAACAGGAATGTAATTCCTATGAACAACGGTTGGACGATCGTGGACCGGTAGACCTTCAACTGCTGGGCATCGGACATAATGGTCATATTGGCTTCAATGAACCGGGAACGGAGCTGACTGGGCGGACACATGTCGTGGATCTGAAAGACGAGACGCGAAAGGCAAACGCACGCTTCTTTGACAGCATCGATGAGGTTCCGGCTCAGGCGATTACGATGGGTGTTGGTACCATTTTGAAAGCCAAACAGATTCTGCTCATAGCCCGTGGCGAGGAAAAAGCCGAGATTATTCGCGAAGCTTTTATGGGCCCAATCACAACGGCCTGTCCTGCATCGCTATTGCAATGTCATCCAAATGTGGTGGTATTGCTGGACCGTGCAGCAGGGAGGCTGGTGAGATGACTGGAGCAAATAGCCATGAGCCTGGGAGTCGGCTTGATGAAAGTATTTCTCTTCTTCGGGGCAGGCTGCTCCTTGCAGATGAGATATTGGAAGACGGTGTATTAGCCTGGAGGAATGGAAAAATCCTTTATGCTGGGGTACCAGAAGGTCTTCCTGAACGGATTCGGAGCGAGGCTCTGCCACTGTCAGTACCGGAACGTGGTCTCATTGTGCCTGGATTCATTGATATCCATGTGCATGGTGGGAACGGAGAAGACTTTATGGATTCAAGCCCGGAGGTGTTGGACAAGATCACTTCTTTCCATAGTACGCAGGGTACAACAGCGATGCTTGCGACTTCCATGAGCGCTCCGAAAGAGCGACTGGACAGCGTACTTGCTGAAGTGGACCGCTACCGTTCAGGCGAAATGCCATATGCACAGCTTGAGGGTGTACACCTGGAAGGTCCGTTTTTTAGTCCGAAATGGCCTGGTGCGCAAAATCCGGAACATATCATTCTGCCTGATGTATCCTGGCTTGAAGCATGGGAGAAGCAATATCCCGGTCTAATCCGTCAAGTTACGTTGGCACCGGAACGTGAAGGCGCACTGGAAGTCATCTCGTGGCTGCGTGAACAGCGGATTACAGCGGCACTCGGCCACACGGATGCGACCTATGAAGAGGTCGAACGGGCAGTGGAAGCCGGACTTCATCATGCGGTGCATACGTTCAATGCCATGACACCACTGCATCACCGGCTACCCGGTGCTGCAGGAGCTGTGCTCAGTGATCCGCGTATCAGTGCTGAGGTGATTGCCGATGGTATTCACGTACACCCTGCTGCGATTTCGATCCTGGCTCAGTTGAAGCAACATAGTGATCAACTCGTGTTGATCACAGATGCCATGTCTGCTGCGGGATTGGATGACGGGGAATACAAGATCGGCGACCTGCCCGTCATCGTGAAGCATGGCGAGGCCAGACTGAAGGACGGTGGCGCACTGGCCGGAAGCACACTGACGATGATTCGCGGTTTCCGTTACCTGGTACAGGAAGTGGGCCTGAGTCTGAACGCAGCATCACGTGCAGCAAGTCTGACACCGGCACGCCTGCTGTGCATTGATCATCGGACAGGTTCCCTGGCTCAAGGAAAACAGGCAGATATCGTTTTGCTAAATGCGGAGCTGGATATTGAGGGTGTGTGGGTGAAGGGCAGACGGGTCGGCGAGTCATATTAAATTTAGAAAAATAGTATCATGTTAATAACTTTCATTTGTGATCATCGGTCTTCGGAGTTAAAACTTGGCTTTTATCTGTGTAGAGGCAACACCTTGCACAATATGTTAAAATAGATCTCAAAAAGACGGGATCTGCGGATCACGCATAACGGAGGCGTGAAACATGGAACGTAACGCTATGCTCGAACATGATCCGTTCATCACAGTGTTGGCGGAGAAGTTGCACATACACGGATATTATGCCTTTTATGGCGAGCATTACAATGAGACCGATATGGAGCTGTACCGCAGGCATCTGTTCACATCATTCAGCAACATCGTATGGGTAGAGCTGGATGCACGCAAAAAGTATATGATTGTCGATCATCGTGGACGCAACACAGTCATGAAACTGATCGAAGGTATGCTGAACACACGTAGAACACTGCGGGCGAATCAGGCCATGGCGGGAACTGATACGTCTGGCGTCCAGCAGGAGATTTCACATTTATCCAAGCTTGTGCACATGCTGAAGTTCACAACATTCCGGACATAAGCGAAGTGTGATATGTAGGCTGTAATAAGCGGCGTGAGTAGGAAGAGTATAATATGTGGCTCTCATAAGCGATGAGTGACGACGAAAAAATGAAAATAAACACCAAGAACAACCACAAGAGTATACATGAGTAACTAGGGAGAGTTATAAGTTAAGTTTCAAGAAAGAATGGACTAGGATATCGACAATAACATATCACTGCGATTCCATTCTCATAAGTATTTTTCTATGTAGGTCGCGTAGCGCTAACGAATCTGTGAAGCCTTATTCCAATGATTTTGCAGTCATAGAAAATGTAACGAATCTCAGACACGCTATTTAATGCAATTTAGCGATATTTCGGTACTTAAACATGTCTACAGCGCAAATAAGATGTCTACGATTCGTTAGATTTTCAAACCTGCGAAATTTCGAGTAATAAGGCTTGTGAGGTTCTTTAGACGACAGTTGGCAATCCGATGAAGGCTGTGTGTCGGGCTTAGATAGTAAACGATTAAACGAAAGAGAGTCCTGTCATCGCTGACGGAACTCTCTCTATTTTTTATACAACGACTCCTCAGTTCAGCAACAACCATACTCACTCATTGACTCGTTCAACGGGGATGCAAGCTTCTGAAGCTAACGCATGTAGTAACTCATAACATACTAACTTGGGAAATCAATACAATTAAGATAACTAAGCTTCCTAAAGAGCACAAAGTTACTCACCGAATCCTACAGATATCTCCAAAGATCTATCCCCATCCACCGATCAATCCAACCATTCCTTCATCCTATTTCTGAATCCACTATATAAGCAATTATCTAAACGAAGTCACAAAACTGCTGAACAGCGTCCGAACATCATATTGATACTGGTTGATCGGCTCAATCGGACGGTTCTCTCCGAGAAGAGTGTAGACGGCGATCCGTGCTGCCCGGACCGAATATTCTTCCGTGAATACCACGTCATCGGGAATCTCGCAGAATTGGCTAATAAAGGCCAGGTTGGTGGAGCCTTCAGGCACAACTTTCGGTCTGTCGCTGTTCAGTCTAGGCATGAATTGGGCAGTGATGTAAGGCATCATGCAAGGAATACAGTTGGCGGTAGCCATGATCGCCTCTTGATGTTCCTGAAAATGAAGATGGCCGATCAACTCCTGCATAATTTCTTCCCCGGTACAATCGCTCATTTTTTTCTTCACATAGTCACCTACGTTATCCGGATACAATCCGTAACCCCAGAACACCTTGACATGCTCGGGCTGACCGCGGAAATGTGGTTGGAAGGCCAGAACGACAGACATGAACCAGCTGGAATCCTTGAACGTAACCAGAGCACCGGTACCTGCCCGGTTACGCGTGAATTTCTCCATCAAGTCAAAGAAAACCGAATCCTGGAAGGTAACCGTAAACGATTCCCATTTGGACTCATCCACATGATCATTAAAAGAAGAAGGGTTGCCCAGCAACGATTTCTTGGCGGCAATGTTCTCCCACAGCTTCCATGAGCTGCCCTTGCCATTCAGTTTCGGTGCGGAAGTCATAGAGCCGAGGTCGGCTCCTTCGGTCATCGAACCGTTTGTAACAATGACCAGATCGCCTTCGTTAATGTCAATGACCTCCTCGACACCGTCGCGTCGCACATGCATCCGACTTACCGTAATGCCGTCACCGTCTTTGAAATCCAGATCGGTAACCGTACATTTCAGCGTGAAATCTACGCCAAACGGCTCCAGGTAGTTATTCAATGGCAGGATAATCGAGTCATATTGGTTGAACGGTGTGCGGGTGACACCTTCCAGCGTTTGAATTCTTGGGAATTCGTGAAAAAAGCGAAGCATGTATCTTTTGAATTCCACGGCGCTATGCCAAGGTTGGAAAGCGAAGGTGGTCGCCCACATATACCAGAAGTTTGTTTTGAAAAAGTGAGGGCCAAACCAGTCGTTGATTCGCAATTTCCCCAGCGTGTCTTCAGGAGTAATAATCAGCTTGCCCATTGCCAGACGATCGGCCATATCAAACCCCATGGAGAGCACATCTTCGACCTTGCCGTCACGGTTGATGAGCCGCGCATTGGAATGTGTGGGATTGGCATCGTCAAATTCAGTAATCTCCTGTCGCACAGATATGCCCGGACGGTCGATGGAAGGGATGGAAGCCAGCAACTCCCAGAGATTCTCATAGGCCTCATCATTGAGCATCCGTCCACCACGGATGATATACCCTTGATCGGGATTACCAGCGCCGTCATTGCTACCACCGAGAATCGGCATTTCTTCGATAATGTGAATGTGTTCTCCAGGAAAGCCACAATCTCTGACCAGATAAGCTGCACCCGCCAAAGATGCAATGCCGCCGCCTACAAAATAGACCTGTTTATTACCATGTTCTTTCTTCACGATCATTCGCCTCCAAAAGTTACTGTAATCACATCCCTAATGTAAACCTTGCAGGTTCCGTAAGGTATGATTAAAAGAACGGGAGTGTCCAATTTTCGGTCACTTTTGGAAAAGTGTCTAAAAATCAGGCTTAGACCACATGCGAAAAAAGCCGCCCATCCTTAATTGGATGGCAGCTTATTCTCATACCTGTGCAGTGCCCTCAGGACATTGCCTTCGATCAGCTCACTGAGCTTTTCAATAATCTGTTTTGGCGGTTCTTGCATGTTGCCCCTCATCCATTGAATGATCAGCCCAGTGAAAGCCAAGGTATAGAAGTTGGCGACAAACTCTTTGTCTTCACCACGGACTTTAATCCCGCAGGCCAGTTCATCAATAACACCCATGATCAGATCATGGGTTACTTCATAGAGGTATGAATCCAAGTGGGTACGCCCGAGCGAGTTGAGTGTGTTGCAGCAGAACGTTTTGTTGTTCTCGATGTAGCAAAAGATTTTATAGAATCCGTCCGTCCATGTGCTGTAGCTTCGGTACTCCATAAGACTCTCCACCGCTTCAGTCTGATAGATCCACCCAAGCAGCGCATAAATATCCTGAAAATGATAATAAAAGGTTTGCCGGTTCACGCCGCAATGATCAACCAGATGTTTGACCGTAATCTTGTTCAGTGGAGTATGCTCCATCAGTGATTTAAGCGAGTGAGCCAGCGCATGTTTGGTTAGGTGAGAAGCAGACACAATAATCACCTCATCATTCGGATTAGCTTGCCGGGGCATAACAGGAGGTAAACACCTGTTGGCAGAATTCCTGTAGCGAAGTCAATTAACATAACCAGGCCAAAACGTAAGAACCCCAAAAGATTCTCCCACCAGATATCCCCCTGAGCTATCAACATCTTCGTTACACCATCCGCAACATGACTTCAGCAGGGGATATTCTAGATATCAACCGTTACAAACCAACATCCCTAAAGGCCGCTTGTGCTTTCTCTATTACAACCTTCAGAAGTTAGGCCTCATCAAAATCATTCACCATAAAGAATCAAAAGTAAAAGTAAAAGCTGAAAACTAGTGAGGGGATACCGAATCCATCTAAAAAAGCTGATAAACCGGCGCGTATGTTCTCTCTAATACACTGAACCATTAAAACCTGGCCCCCGTCTATAAAATCAATCATAGGAAGAACGATAACGAAGTTATCGAGAAAAAAGAAAAACTGTTCAGTAGCCCATCATTTTGTGAATCACTAACCTTCAAAGTTAAACCCATACCTTTAAAGAAGCCATAATAAAGCAAGTTGTACGCAATGATCGATACAAAATAAATTCAAAGAAACGGCCTATAAGTCACCATATTGTTATCACCAATACACTGAACCATATAAATTAAGTCTCCATCGTCTCCATTCATAAAAAGTAGCCATTGAAAAAAACTACATCTTCGCCAAAGCCCCAAAGCCCCAAAGCCCCAAAGCCCCAAAGCCCGAAAGTAGCAAAGCAACAAAAACACAAGAAAACAAATAAAAAAACGAAATCAAATCAAAAAAGAACGACCCGAAGGCCGTTCTTTTTTTCTCCCTATTACCTAACCCATATAAAAAGTTAGGATCAATCCTAAAATCAATCTGCGAGAGCTGCAACGTAGTGGAGGGGACGAAATCGATTCTGAAGAAGCGGAGCGTTCGCCTTTATCCCCGGATTTCTCCCTTTAGAAAGGGAATCAAGGAAATCCAGGGATAACAGCGATCTAAAGAACGATTCGGCACCGGAACGTCCACTCAGCACCTTGCCCCAGCACTTATTTTAGAACGATGAGCCCCAACTATTATAAACTCTTCAAAAACTGAACAATCGTCAACAACCCTTTATCAAAGTTCTCCAGGTTGAAGTGCTCGTTCGGTGCATGCAGATTCTCATCCGGCAAACCAAAGCCCATCATGACAGCTGGGATTTCGAGTACACGTGAGAGCTTCTCAACAATCGGAATGGAGCCGCCATCTTTGGTAAAGAGGGCACGAACGCCATACACGTGCTCATACGCATCTGCCGCTTTTTGCAGGATTGGATTGGAAGGATCGGTGTTGAAAGCAAAAGCTTTCTCGATCTGTTTCACATGCAGCGTTGCACCCGGTTGAACGTGAGCGCGCAGATGTGCTTCGATACGATCCAATACATGTTGTGGATCTTGATCCGCCACGAGGCGGCAGGTGATTTTGGCATGAGCTTCCTTCGGAATAACCGTTTTGCTACCTTCGCCTTGGAAACCGCCCCATACGCCGTTCAGTTCCAATGTTGGACGAGCGCCTACACGTTCCACGAACGAGTAACCTTCTTCGCCGTACAATTGCTCCAGTCCAAGGTCTTGACGAAGTTGTTCTTCATTGAAGCCCTGTTTCACAAATTCTTCTCTCATCTCAGGAGACAGTGGCAGTACGCCGTCGTAGAAACCATCTACACTCACGCGGCCTTGCTCATCATGCAACGAAGCGAGCAAGGATACGAGTGCGTGCAGTGCGTTGGGTACTCCACCACCAAATGAACCGGAGTGCAAGTCGGTATTGGCTGTGTTCAGATCCACGTGAAGCGAACATAGGCCACGCAGGCCAGTGGAGATCGCAGGTTTTCCTTTTTCAAGCAGGGATGTATCCGAGATCAGTACCATGTCTGCACGCAGCTTGTCCGTATTGTCATTCAGATAGATGGGCAGGTTCGGGCTGGAGATTTCCTCTTCGCCTTCGATGCAGAACTTAACGTTAACCGGAAGTTCTTTGTTTTCGGCGAGAATGGCTTCAACTGCCTTGATATGTAGGAAGATCTGTCCTTTGTCATCCGTTGCACCACGGGCATACAGCTTGCCATCACGAACGGTAGGTTCGAAAGGTGGCGTTTCCCACAGGTTAAGGGGGTCTACAGGTTGTACATCATAGTGTCCATAGATCAGAGCCGTCGGTTTGCCGGGTGCATGCAGGTGATCTGCATAGACAATCGGATGTCCAGCCGTTTGAATGACCTCTACGTTCTCCATACCTGCACGTGTGAGCGCATCTGCTGCCCATTGTGCTGCACGGTTAATATCCTCTTTATGCTCTGAAATGGCAGAGATACTTGGAATGGACAACCATTCATTCAGTTCTGCCAGGTGTTTTTCTCTATTTTGTTCAAAATAAGTCTGTTCTTTCATTAAAAAGGCCTCCTTCATGTTTGCTATATCTCATTGTAATCCATTTTGTCATGTTAATAAAACATTGGTTAAAAAAATGATCGGTTACAGATCGTTTCATTCACCTGAGGATTGTGCGTATAATACAAGAAAAGGATTTCATCCATATATTCTCAGGGGAGTTGAGGAAGTTTCCATGACAGTCAGACCCGATGCAAGCAGGCAGGTGAGCAGCGATGGAACCGACTAGGAGCGATCGAATATTTGGCAGATTCAAGCGTTTATCCGATTTAAAGGCAGGAAGGCATAAAGGACGATTTTATCGAAACAGCCTGATGCTTATTTTACTCATTGCCAGCATTCCCGGACTAATCACAGGGATCGTCATGTATCAACAGGTTGTTGGCCGGATGGAAACCGAATTCAATCGGATGCATCAGAACCAGATCGAGAATCGGGCACGCAACGTAGATGATCAACTAGCCTATCTGGAGATGAACTTATCCCATTGGGCTTTTGAACCGAGGTTTGGCAATGCACTACGAACGCTGGATTTTGTGTATTATTTCAATGAAACGCAGGAGATTGTGACTACATTATATGTATTACAAGGTTCCCACCCGTTGATCAAGTCAGCCCAGCTGTATTTGCAGGAACCGAAGCCGATCTTGTTTAATCGGGATTATAACGAGTTGAACGATGATGCCAAAGTACAAGCGTATGATCGTTACCTCTCCATGGGCAACCACGTGTACTGGACAGACTGGGTTTCCAGCGTCAACAATCATACCGCACCTTCGACCAACGATAGTCTACTGCACACGGATGCAGGTAATGCACTCGTTCTTGTACATAAGATTCCGGGGGAGAGCATGAATCCATTTGGTGCACTGATCATCACGCTGGATAACGAGAAAGTCGCCAGTTTATTGAAAACGCTTACTCCTTATGATGAAGGTTTAACGTTCCTTATGGATCAGGAAGGCAACACACTGGTTACCGGGAATCCGGGAACGGCGGGAGAGACTTCTGCTTTTGAGCAGCAGCTAAAAAAAGAAGTGGCCCTGCATGCCGATAGCCGCTCATTCCTGTTCCGATATGAGGATCAGACCTATTCTGTCTCGTATGGCTCGTTGAGTCGGATTGATTCGGACTGGACGTACGTCTCCGCAGCACCTTTGACCTCAGTCACTTCGCCCGTCAAGCTGGTATCCAAGATCATCGTCATTGCGAGTGCAGGCAGTCTCATCCTGGGATTGTTGTTATCCTGGTTTGCTTCCCGCCGCATCTATTCGCCTGTAGCACGGATGCTGCACCTGCTTACGCCTGGTAGAAACGAAACTACACCAACGGATGAGAAGCTGGACGAGTTTGAGCTGCTGGAGCAACAGTGGAACGAACTGACCTCCCGCAGTGTAACGGCACATCGCCAGTTGCAGGAGCAACTTCCTCATCTGCGCGACAGCTTTGTCTTACAACTTGTGCAGGGACATCTATATGCCTATAATGAGCAGGATCTCCAGCAGCGCATGCGTCATCTCGGATTTGAGCTGGAGGGCCAGCAGTATTTGCTGGTGCAGATGTATTTTACGGGGTACGAGCAGCTGCAAGGCAGATTTGGAAGCCAGGACACGGGATTAGTTACCTTTGCAGCAGTGAATATTACTCAGGAAGTGGCGAAAAATTATTTCAGGCAGATCAGTGTCATGAACTTTCATGACCTGTCTTCCGCCATGCTTGTGATTGCTCCTCAGGACGAACCTGTGAAGTCACAAGCGATGTTATGGGGACAGGAGCTAGTGGAGGTCATTGGACGAACACTCAAAATGAAGGTGACCTTGATGGTCAGCCGCCCGGCAGCTTCACTTCAGGAATTGCCTGGACGATTCGTGGAGATGGAACAGGCCGTGGCATATCGCAGTGTGGAGGAAGGAAGTCAGATACTCGATCTGGAGGATGAGGCGTGTTTCCGCAGAAACGAAGCAGCTTCCTATCCGCTTGGACTGGAACGTGAGTTGCTACAGGCGATCAGGCTGGGCAAGCAGGACGAAGCTGAACGTGTGCTGGAACAATTCATGAGTGAGATTACGCGGACGGGGAGTACCGAATTTCAGGTGCAGCAGATGATGCTGCAATTACTCGGCAGTATTCAGCACATGATGTTGCAAACGGGGGTCACACCTTATAAGCTGTTTGGTGGTTGCAACATGTATGAACGTTTATCAGGTATTCGTGAACCTGTACAAATGAGACAGTGGATGATAAATGAGGTATTCATACCTTATATACAAGAGGTTGAGGTACGATCGCAGGAACCGCTGAAACTGGTGGTGGAACGAACGATGTTGTACATCGATACACATTACCGCAGCGACATTTCGCTGGAAAACTGTGCTGACGCGGAGCAGATGACACCCTATGCACTGAGCAAGGCATTCAAACAGGTATCGGGCATCAATTTTATTGATTATCTGACACGTGTGAGAATGGAGGCGGCGAAGCAATTGTTACGGGAGACAACGATGAAAATCAATGATGTTGCGGCGGCTGTGGGATATCAGCATAGTTATTTTAATCGGATTTTCAAGAAACAGGAGGGTGTTACCCCGAGTCAGTATCGCGATCAATGGTTTGGACAATAACCGTTTATATTTTTGTCATTTCAGACCGGCATTCAGCTTTAGTGGATGTCGTTTTTTTTCTTTTTTTTACGGTGATACAAAGAAGGATAAACCCGCAAAAATGTGCAATTCTACCTGCTACGTTATGTTCAGTTTCTTGTGAAAATGGCGTTATAGCGGGCTTTCCGACCATCATGCCGGAGGTATGCAAAAAATGAAGGTTGCCGGAAAAAGATCGGATGTATAGTCTGAGTATCAGGTTAATTGATAACGCTTACATCGTTGAGGGAGGGGAGACATGATGAACGGGAAGACGGACTGGAATACCAACGGCGCTGCAACTGCTCAAGCGGATATGGCCACAAGGCCATTAAAACAGGAGTCCAATTGGAAAAGGCAGATTAAACGAAACAAATGGTTATATGTACTTGTGCTTCCCGGCTTTTTGTACTTTGTCATCTTTAAATACTTGCCCATGTGGGGGATCATCATTGCCTTTCAGGATTACCAGCCTTTCCTTGGCATCCGGGAGAGCAACTGGGTGGGGCTGGAGAACTTTACGAACTTTTTCTCCAACCCGGACTTCTTCCGACTATTACGCAATACGCTGGTTCTTGCTCTGTATGATCTTATCTTCTTTTTCCCGGCACCGATCATTATAGCTTTATTATTAAATGAAATTCGGGTCGCTTTCTTCAAAAGAACGATTCAAACGCTGGTCTATGTACCCCATTTTGTATCCATGGTGATTATCGCCAGTATCACGTACGTGTTTCTGACCCCGCAGGGCGGGGTGTTATACGACCTGATCGCCTGGATTACAGGCAAACCTATCGATGTACTCTCCAGTCCGGGTTCGTTCCGTCCGCTGATTATTGTTCAGATGATGTGGAAGGAGATGGGTTGGGGCACAATCATTTTCTTGGCAGCCCTCGCAGGTGTCGATACGGAACAATATGAAGCCTCCATTGTGGATGGCGCCGGACGATTACGGCGGATGTGGCATATCACGCTTCCAGCCATTCGTACGACCATAGTCATTTTGCTTATTCTCAGACTGGGGAACTTCCTCGATACCGGATTTGAGCAGATCTATCTGATGACCAACTCCCTCAACCGGGATGTGGCGGACGTATTTGATACGTATGTGTACACGGTCGGGATTACGCAAGGTGCATTCAGTTACAGTACTGCTGTTGGACTATTCAAGTCTGTGGTGGGGATTATTCTGGTGCTTGGCAGTAATAAACTTGCGAAAAAATTTGGCCATCCCGGAATTTATTAAGGAGGAGCGCCCATGAACAGCCGTCTATACAACAGCCCTGCCGGCAAGGTATTTGATATCTTCAATTACGTCATGCTGGGGATTCTGGGCATATTAACCGTCCTTCCGTTCCTGTATATTATAGGGAATTCTTTCGCAACGGAAGCCGAGATTACCGAACGCAGTTTTTTCCTCATTCCGAAGGTGTTTTCCTTCAGCGCGTATGAGTATATCTTTTCATCGTCCACGATCTTTCGCAGCATTGGTGTTTCCATTTTCATCACGGTGGCAGGTACACTGGTCAATCTGTTTTTCACACTAACGATGGCTTATCCACTATCCAGAAGTGACTTTTGGGGTCGCAACGTCATGATGAACATGGTAATTTTCTCGATGTTATTTGGCGGTGGCATGATTCCAACATATCTCGTCATTCGTGGACTGGGACTGCTTGATTCCTACTGGGCCCTTATGCTTCCTGGCGCGATCAGCGCTTTTAACTTAATAGTAGTCAAAAACTTTTTTCAGCAAATGCCGCCCGGGCTGGAGGAAGCGGCCCGCATCGATGGCTGTTCGGATCTCGGAGTGCTGTGGCGAATCGTACTGCCTTTATCGAAGCCAGTCATTGCCACGTTTGCCTTGTTTTACGCCGTGGGACATTGGAACAACTTTTTCTCGGCACTGCTGTACATCTCCGACAGTGACAAATGGCCACTGCAAGTCATGCTGAGACAGATCGTGTTACTCTCACAAGCCAGTGTCGGAGATATGGCAAACATGGACCCCAATTTTGTTCAGCCACCAGAGCAGTCGATCAAAATGGCGGTGATCGTTGTAGGTACCATTCCGATTTTGCTGGTGTATCCGTTTTTGCAGAAGCATTTTGCCAAAGGTGTCATGTTAGGTTCAATCAAAGGCTAAAGCCAAGGGGGAGAACGTATGGGACAAAAAAACGGATTCAAAAAAGGGGCACTGCTGCTCTCTGCGTCACTGGTACTTAGTACAATTCTGGGCGCATGCTCCACGGACAAATCAGATTCAGGAACCGCTGCGGGTGGCACCGATCAACTCACGATTATGCTACCGAACTTTGAAGCGGAGAATCCGCCGGACAACAGCCCTGTGATTCAGAAGCTGGAGGAATTGACCAAGGTGGACGTGAACCTGCAGTGGGTGCCAAGCAGCTCGTATGAAGACAAATTCAACATTACACTGGCCTCGGGAAAGCTGCCTCAGATTATGGTGGTGTTAGGGAAGTCTCCAAGTTTCATTAATGCGGCACGAACCGGAGCATTCTGGGAACTGGGTCCTTATCTGAAGGACTATCCGAACCTGAGCCAAATGAATGAAATCATCACCAACAATGCCTCTATCGATGGCAAAACGTATGGGATTTATCGGGCTCGCCCTCTGGGACGTAATGGGGTGACTATCCGTAAGGACTGGCTGGAGAATCTGGGGCTGGAAGAGCCAAAGACAATTGATGAATTTTACAATGTATTGAAAGCGTTCACGAAGGATGACCCGGACGGTAACGGAAAGGATGATACGTACGGTCTGGTAGCCAGCAAATTCACGGGCCCGTGGGATAACATGCAGGTATGGTTCGGTGCCCCCAACAAATGGGGAGATGATGGCAGCGGAGGTCTGATTCCGGCGCATGAGACACCAGAATACATGGAAGCACTGAAATTTTTCCGTCAGATCTACAGCGAGGGTCTGGTGAACAAGGACTTTGCCGTGATGGATGCAACGAAACTGCCTGACCCATTTGTGAATGGGCAAGCGGGTGTCATGGTCGATGTGGCAGATAATGCCCAGCGCATGGACCAGAAAATACTGGATAAAGACCCGAATGCGACAGGACGTGTGGATGTGCTGCAAGCCATGGAAGGTCCGAAGGGGCTGCGGGATATGCCAACGTCCGGATATTCCGGAATGATTGCCATCTCCAAAGGCAGTGTCAAAACCGAAGAGGAACTGAAGAAGGTGCTAAGCTTTCTGGATCAACTCAATGAGCCAGAATTGCAGGCGCTGCTTGGGAATGGACTGGAAGGCAAGCAGTATGAGAAAAAAGAAAACTATATCATTCCATCCACTGACAAGCTTGCTCTCCGCGATCTGCAGGGCTTGAATCAGATTTTGATGTTTGTTCCCGAGGACAAAACGCTTCGCGTACAACAGACACCTGTCCGTGAAAAGGTTGCACAGGTGCAGAAGGCCAACGAAGAGATTGTCATCGCCAATCCTGGTGAACCGCTGATCTCTGATGTTTATGCTCAGAAAGGACCGCAGCTGGACAATATCATTAACGATGCACGGATCAAATATATCGTAGGTCAGATTGATGAGAAAGGATTCGAAGATGCTGTTACCCTGTGGAAGAACAACGGCGGAGACGATTATGTGAAAGAAGTCAATGAACTGTACGCTGCACTGAAGTAGTCTTATAAGCAAAAGCCCGGCAGCCGTGCTTTCAGGGTAACGGGGACAGTCGGGCTTTTTTTATCGCTGTAATGGCTTGATCCGTGAACAAAAAAATCATCCAACTTTCTGGAAATTATGACTTCCTGAATATGGTTTTTGATGTATAATCAAAGCGAAACAAACCTATTTGAACTTAAATGAACGTTATTGGTAAAGTTTAACGACCACTCTTGAACATGCAGGGAGGAAGGCAACATGTGGAACGGGGATGCATTTGAAAATCCCGAGGCGCAGTACCGGGTTCATCCCTTTTGGTTCTGGAACGGGGATATGGAAGAAGAGCAGATTAAGCGGCAGGTGGCTGAGATGGCCGCGCAAGGTGTAGGCGGATTCTTCATCTGTCCGCGTCAGGGACTACAGATTCCCTATCTCTCTGAAGCATGGTTCGATAAGGTGCGGGTTGCAGTGCAGGCAGCTGCCGACCATGGCATGCAGGTATGGTTATATGACGAATATCCATATCCAAGCGGGATGGCTGGCGGGGAAGTGACCCTTGATTTCCCTGAAGCGAAGCAGCGACAGCTCATACATCACCAGCTGGTGGTTCAGGGCGGAGAAGCTGTGGAACTGGAGTTGCCATGGGGACGAGTCTTGGTTGCCAAGGCGATTCCCAAGGATGCACAGGGCAAACGGTTGTGGCATGAATCCATTGATTTGCGCAGCAAAATCGGCAATATCCAGACCGATCAGGTCTATCAGGAGACAGGACTCACATCGTATAACCGCAAGCGGTTCTTCACCTACCAAACAGCGTTCCGCTTGTTGTGGGATGTTCCCCCGGGTGATTGGGAGTTGATTATATTTCAAGAAATGGAAATCGACGACTTCAAATATTACGGCAACTTTGTTGATCCTTGTCACAAGGAAGCGATGAGCCGTTTTATTGAACTGACACATGAGCGTTATAAGTCAGCGGTTGGAGATCAATTTGAAAGCGTAATCAAAGGCATGTTCTCGGATGAGATTGCACCGCTGGGCCGTATCCCCTGGTCCCAACAGCTTCCCCGTTATTTCAGTGAGCGTTGTGGTTATAGTCTGATCGATTCGCTACCGGCGCTGTTATATGGTGATGTTCCGGACGCGCATCGGATTCGGTATGACTATTACCAGTCACTGCACCTGCTTCTCAGGGAGTCCTATCACAAACAGGTGCATGATTGGTGTGAGGAAGCAGGTATCCAGTATGCGGCTGAGGTGCCTGGCGTACGGATGACCACCCAGTTGTTCAGCCATATGCCAGGTGGTGATTCGGCCCATGAGAAAATTGGACGATCCTTATCGTGGATTCTGGAACGATATGGCCAAAAGATGCGTGACAATCCCAAGATGGTCAGTTCGCTTGCCCGGCAATTGGGCCGAAGCCGCAATCTGATTGAATGTTTTCACAGTGTAGGCTGGTCCATGACGCTACAGGATGCCAAGTGGATGATTGATCGCATGGCCGCCATGGGCACCAATTTTTATAACTTTCACGCCTTTTTCTATACGATTGGTGGGCTTGCGAAGCATGACGCACCGCCATCTCAATTTTTACAGAATCCCTACTGGAAGCATTTCCGGCAGTTGGGGGATTATACCGGACGTTTGAGCTATCTCATGAGCACCGGAGCAGCAGATATTCGTATTGCCGTCCTTGACCCAACGACGACATTCTGGAGTCTGATGGGTAATCCGCTGCATGGATTTGAGTATAGCGGCGAGGACGAATTAGAACGCGCGCAACTGGAGCGCCTGACGAAGGACTGGATGCGGATTACTACCCATCTGCTCGAAAACAGACGTGACTATGATCACCTTGATCCCGAGTTGTTGGCGGAAGCTGACTTAACGGATGGCATCATTCAGCTCGGCGTTGCCCGTTATGACGTACTGATTCTGCCACCGATGCTGAATCTGGAGGCAGCGGCTTGGGAACAGGTGAAGCGATTTGTTCGGCAGGGAGGAACTGTCATCTCTGTTGGAATGCCACCGCATATTGCGATTCAGTCGGGAAGTCCGGAGGGAGATGAAGCTACCCAGTTCTTTGGTGCGGGTGAACAGCCGCAAGAAGTGTACTGGGGTCGAAGCGGGACAACTGATCATGATCAGCGTGAAACCATGTGGCATCAAGGTGAGGGGAATTCTTATTTTCTACCCGCAGGAACGGGGCAGGGAGATGACTTTTCGCTGGAGCTGATCTCTCTTCTGCTCGATCAGGTATTGCCCGAACCCATCTGCTGGATTATGGAGGAGGAGAGCGCCTCCCTGTTGATGCACACCCGTCAATTGTCGGCTGGAGAGCACATGGTTTTTTTGACCAATCAGGAGGGTCAGGACCTGAAGGGACAGTTGAAGCTGGTCGCCAGACAGCTGTGGGATGGAACAGAGCTGACAGAGGGTGCTTGTCTGGTGGCAGAACGACTTGATCTGGAGACAGGACAGCTTCAGACATTACCGTATACGAGCAGTGGCGGGGAATGTTGTATTTCACTTACGCTGGCGCCTTATGAAGCACATGCTGTTCGTCTTACTTTACAACCTGCGAAGGAAGAGGCATTAACAACGAAGGTGGATGTAACAGACAAAACCGGTTCGGGGTTCGTAACGGCTGTATCGGCAGGAGCTAATCAGGCCCGTAAGATCATGGTCCCTTCGGAAGGGCCATGGCGACTGGAAACGGTGCAGCCTAACATTTTGCGAATGGGACAATTCCATCTTCAGGCTTCCAATGCTAATGGTGTGATTCTGGAAAGCCAGCATGTAGCTGTAAAACCGTTTATTGATCAGGCGGCAGAATTATCGGAGCAGCAGCATCTGCCAGTCCAGTTTAATCAGGTGTTTGGCACACCGAAAAAGGCATCCGTCGCTTACCCGATCGAGTGCCGTTATACGACCACATTTGAGCTGAGAACGGCATTGCCTGCATGCCTTTTATTCATGGACAGAGCGGCGGTCTCGGGCACTTGGTCGATGGAGATTAATGGGCATCTGCTTGAAAAGGAACAATTCGATCCAATTGAAATAACCGACCACAATAATATCGCTTGTGATATTACAGAGCTGCTGCACAGCGGTCTTAACGAAATGACGGTGAGTGTGCAGGTAACGAAAGATGAGGATGGCATCGTGGATCCCCTGTATCTACAGGGAAGATTCGGCGTGGAGTTCCATCATGAAGGCATGACTTCGCTTGTACGGGAGTCGGACACGGCCCTTCGTATCGGACCTGAACCGCAGCCGCTGTATCCCTATTTTGCCGGGGAAATGAGTTATAAACGCACGTTCTGGCTGGATGAGCCAGGGGAAGATATTACCTCGTTTGAACTGGAATTTAGCGATTGGCGTGTGCAGGATGTGGTAGAAGTGCGGGTGAACGGACATAGTCTGGGTGTGAGATGCTGGTCTCCGTATCGCTGGAAGGGAGAGGCCTCCTGGTTGCGTCCGGGAGACAACGACATTGAAGTGCGGATTACCAACACATTGATCGGTCTGCTGGAAGGTACGTATTTTGATTCGGAACATCATCGATTACAGGATGCAGGTCATTTACCTGTTGAAGAATTAGGATAAAGGAGTGGAAGTAAGGGATGGGACATCGTATTCAGTTTGACCGCTATCCAGGTGGTGTGATGAAAGCGTTAACGCTCAGTTATGACGACGGAGTGGTGCATGATCGCAGACTGGTGGAGATCTGTAATCGGTATGGTCTACGGGGAACCTTTAATCTGAACTCCGGTACCTTGGGTAATCCAGGCCGCATTGAGGCTGGGGAAGTCGCTGAACTTTATACGGGGCATGAAGTAGCCGTTCACACCGTTACTCACCCTACGCTACCTTATGTTCCGAATGAACTATTGACCGAAGAGATTATCGAAGACCGAAAAGCATTGGAGCAGCTCGTCGGTTATCCGGTACGAGGCATGGCTTATCCCAACGGAGGGTACGACCGTGCGTTAAGTACAAAGCTGGAGTGGCTTGGCATTGATTATGCCCGTACCGTTGAATCACACGGCAGATACACATTGCCAGATCGGCCGCTTGAATGGCATCCGACGTGTCATCATAACCATGATCTGGCGGGGCATGCTGAACGTTTTATCCAACATTCCAAAACAGGTACGCCACTGTTACTCTACGTCTGGGGCCACAGTTATGAGTTCAATGACAACGACAACTGGGAGATCATCGAACAGTTTGGTGAGCAGATTGGCGGCAGGGACGATATCTGGTACGCGACGAACATCGAAGTGATTGCCTATTGGAAAGCGGTGCAACGATTGGAGTGTTCAGCCGATCGATCCATCATCCATAATCCGTCTGCCATCCCGGTTTGGTTCACGGCAGATCAACAGGTTGTTGAAGTGCAGGGCGGAGAGACATTGCGGCTAAGCGAACGAATCAAGGTATAAGGAAGGGAGCTGACGATCATTCGTTATTTTCATGAGAACGAGGCGATTGCAGGCAAGGTGTACGATTCAATTCCGGATATATTGACAACGGTGGCTCAGCGTTATATTGGTGATCATCCGAAACATTCCTTTTTGTTCAGAGCTTATCATCAGGGTGGTTTTCGTAGACTTGGGGACTATCGCTACGACCTGAATCTGAATGAGAAATGTGCAGAGGCGCATGCAGGGCAGTACGTGTATGTATGGGGCAAGTTATGGAGCGAGCAGAATACAACGTTAAATACAGGCCTGAACTGTTATAGTCCGGTGACGATCTACGTGAACGGCGAAGAGGTATTCAAGTCCGAGTTGTTGCAGGAGTTATTTCCTGAGCGAAGAACCCAGATTCCAATTTCCGTTAACTATGGCTGGAATGATGTGTTGCTATGTTTTGTCAAAACAGAAGTGGGATTCGGCGGTATCTACGGAACAGCCTCTTTCAAAAATTTCCCGCTGCACTTCCTCACTCCTGGGGCAGATCGTCAAGGACAGGAGGGCTGGTTATATTCGGAACCCGTCGATGAACCTGTATTATCTCTTCCTCGTGACGGCATGACAGAAGAAGAAACTGGCCTTTCCTGGTATCCGCGAAGGGACTGGACAGTTGAGGAGCAGAGCATGGGTTCTTTTGCCCGCATCTTTGGTACCGAACAACGGGCTGTTGCCTATGCGTGGTCCAAACTGAATGTAACCTTGCCAGGATCAACGTCAGTTATTTTACAAGGCCGTCATGATGGAGCTTTGACTCTGTATGTGGATGGCACGGAAGTATACTCTGCTGGAGGTAGTGGTAATTTTCACGTTGAACTCCCGCGCCGTTACGGTTCATCTGATTTGGTCGCGAAAGGTGAAATTCAGGCAGTTGGCGGTTCATGGGGATTCCAGTTGGAAGATGCCGAGCGTTCGGGTTCCACAGGCTGGAGATTGAAACCTCCTCATCCGGTTGCGGGGTGCTCTGATCCCTGGCTGTACACAGGTGTGTTTGCTCCCGGTGCTGAACCATCGCACGCCGACATCGTGCGAACAGATACCGTATTTGATGATGGCGCACAAGGTGTGTATTGGCGTGTAGATCTTCCCGATACGCATGTTCGTCCCTATCTGGAGAATACACATTACGGAAAGTGGAATTATCCGCTTGGCGTTACCCTGCTTGGACTTCTCCAGATGGGACAGGAATTGGGGCGGGATGATTACATTCAGTATGTGCGGCAACATATTGAACTGAGCACTTCATTTGATCGCTACGGCCTATGGGATCGGGAAGGGTATGGTGCGGCAGGAATTAATAATCAACTGTCTGCGATAGACAGTCTGGATGATTGTGGTTCGTTTGGCTCTACACTGCTTGCTGCGATGAAGTTGGGCGATATTCGTGGGGGAAGAGATACCGCGGATCGGATTGCGGGCTACATTACGGATGAGCAGGAACGTCTGGAGGATGGTGCCTTATACCGGGTTCGCGGCAGTGGGGAGATGCGTCAAGAGACGATGTGGTGTGATGACTTGTACATGAGTACACCTTTTCTGATGCGTTATGGTCAGTTGACAGGAGATAGGGCGTATTGGGATGATGCGATCAATCAGTTCCTGATGTTCCGTAAGTATCTCTACCTTCCCGAACAACAGATCATGTCCCATGTGTATGATTTTGTGCGTGGTCGGGCGACAGGCATTCCGTGGGGACGCGGGAACGGCTGGGTGCTCTTTTCATTAACCGAATTGTTATCCATCCTGCCACATGATCATGTGAAACGGCCGGAACTGTTACGTTTCTATCGTGATCTAAGTCAAGGTTATCTGGCGCTGCAAGGGGAAAATGGACTTTGGCATCAGGTGCTGAACCGGCCGGATTCGTATGAAGAAACCTCCTGCACCTCCATGTTCATCTACGCTTATGCCCGTGGTATTCGGGAAGGCTGGCTGGAACAGCCAGAGCCTTATCTGGAGGCAGTACGCAAAGGATGGGAAGGCATGACACGTTTGTCGATTGACTATAAAGGTAATATATACGGGGTATGTCGCGGTTCCGGGTACTCGTTTACAGCCTTGTATTATCGCGATGATCTGGGATGGAATCTGAACGATACCCACGGGATTGGCATTGTGCTCTTGGCTGGCATTGAAGCGCATAAAATGAATCAGCAGCTCCGTGAGGCGCATATCGATTCTTCGGTTACAGCCGCGCAGCGCTGATGTTTGACGCAACGAAACGAATGTATGTGGATAGCTTTCTATAGGTAGATTACCAGCTAAAGAAAGCGGCAATGCCCTCAGGCTTGCCGCTTTTTAGTGTTATTCCAATCCCGAATTTGATCAGCATGATAGCAATGATAAATACACTTACCTTCACCCAATAATATGAATAACTGCATCATTAGCTCGGATCAAAATAACTCTAATTGCTCCGGTCCTTCTTCCTTCTCCGGTTCAGAACGGTCAGGGAAAGGCTTCACCGGCTGGTCCAGCAGGTCCATCATCATCTGGGCATTCGCCGCTGCATCGCCACCGGAGTTGTTGTTGAAAATAACATAGACATCCTTGCTCTGCTCCTGCAATTGCTCCAGATAATCTCTCCACTCCAACAACTCTTCCTTGTTGTAACGGTACAGGTAACGGGTCTCGCGCCAATTGGGCGCACCATTCTGATGCCAGCCTGACACGTTGCGTCCGTGCATGCGAACCAGCGTCATCTCCGAATCCGTGGCCTCTGGCACGATAGGAATGGAACCTAAACCCGCCTGAGGTTCGTCACAGACACTATGAATCCAGCCTTGCTCCTTCATGAACGAAAGCGTCCGCTCGCGCATGCCATCTTCATACCAGCTGCGATGACGGAATTCGAGTGCACATGGAATACCTTCCATTCTGAGTTTCACTTCACGAAGCTCTTTGACGTTGTCCTTATTGCACTCAAACCAAGGTGGATATTGAAACAAGGCTGCCCGCATCTTGCCAGCTTCAATGACGGGTTCCAGTGATTCCCGAAAAGCCTTATACATCTCCGACGTGCTGGTGAAGTAGGGTTTGCCTCGCAGATGTCCGGTCATTCCCTGATAGGCTTTGATGATAAAAGCAAAGGCTTCGGGCGTCTCTGCAGCCCACCGTGCCATTCGATCCCGGGGTTGAACGGCGTAGAAGGAACTATCCACCTCCACGGTGGAGAAGTATTGTCCGTATAGACTGAGCTTGTCTTTGGCTTTGGTACGGTTTGGATAGAGATCTTCCTGATCGCCCCATCCGGTAAGTCCGATGTGAATCATAAGAACACCTCCTGTTGCTTATAATTAACCGATTTGCAGGCATATGTCTAACATTATATCGTGTGCATTTTGGCTGTTCAATGTTGGAAAATCACTGGAATTTTTTGAGTTTGCAGAATAAAGACGTTACAATACATTAAAGCTAGGGGAAATGATCAGGCTTGTACATAGCGTACTACAAGAGCCAGTGACCAAGTGGAGGGCGAGATTGGATGACGGAATGGTATGAAAAGAGTTTTGGAGAAGATTACCTTCTCGTATACAAGCACCGGGATGTGCAGGGTGCCCATCAGGAAGTACATAAAATGATCAATTGGTTGAAGCTTGAGCCTAATGCTGAAGTATTAGATCTATGCTGCGGTATGGGACGGCACTCCATGGCACTTGCTGATGCAGGATTGCGAGTGACCGGAGTTGATCTGTCCGATGTGCTTTTACGCGAAGCGCGTCTAATGGACACTGAACACCGAGTATCGTGGTGTCTTGCGGACATGCGTGAACTCCCACTGAAAGGTGGCTTTGATGCCGTAGTCAATCTGTTTACATCGTTTGGTTATTTCCTGGAGGACGGAGAACAACTGAAAGTATTACGTGCCATTCATCGCATGCTTCGCCCGGGTGGCAGCTATATTATTGATTTTATGAATACGGCTTATGTGACTCGTCATCTGGTGCCGCACTCCGTCCGAGAGGATGAAGGACAGCGGATTGAGGAGTTCCGCAAGATTGAGGATGGGTTTGTGCAAAAGGAAATTCGTATTACGGATACCGCATCCGGACATGAACCGCGGGTATATCAGGAGCGTGTGAAGTTGTACACACGGGATCAACTGAGTCAGATGTTAAGTGCCGCCGGACTCCGGGTAGACCAGGTACATGGCGGCTATGATGAAGAGAAATATGACGAGCAGACTTCTCCACGCATGATTTTTGTGGGTCGTCGTCCTGTGGAGTGAACAGAGACAGTCTGGAAGGGGGATAACATGAAGCGCACAGAAGAGATGCCCATGACAGAGGGCATACACCGGGTCAAGATCAGCATGTCGTTTCCCTTAAGATGGGTGAACAGTTATGTGTTGTCTGAACCGGATGGAACGATCACTATCATAGATCCGGGACCGCGTAATTCGCAGACGGAACAGGAGTGGGAAGAAGCGCTGGCAGATCTCGGCCTGACCTTTAGCGATATTCATCAAATTGTGCTGACCCACCATCACCCGGACCACCTTGGGTTGTCGGGATGGATACAACAGATGACGGGTGCACCCGTTCGCATGTCCACACGTTCTCGCCAAGAGGCTGATTATATGTGGGGATCTGATTCGCGCATTAATACAATCTTACCTGATTATTATGGTCGTCACGGTATGCCGGAAGACAAGACTGAGCAGATACATGAACATATGAAGGCATTTACTTCGCAGATCACACCACTTCCGAAGGTGACTCCCATTGAAGACGGTGAGTGGATCGATATGGGCGGGAAACGTTGGGTTGCTGTGGAGACGGGTGGGCATGCCCCAGGCCATTTATCCTTTTATGCGCCGGAGTCGATGGAGATTCTGTGCGGAGATGCCGTTTTGCCACAGATTTCACCGAATATCAGTCTGCAACCCGGCAGTGACCCTCAGCCATTATTGTCTTATATGGAAGGATTGGAACGTCTTGGGGAGCTGAACGTCAAGCATGCGTATCCGGGACATCGGAATCCTTTTTCCACATTTAACGAACGGACCGTCCAACTGCTCGTACACCATGAAGAACGACTTCAGAAGCTGGCGGAGCGAATTCAGGAGTCATCAGCGAATGCGTATGACATCTGTGTACACATGTTTGGCAATCGGCTTGGTACCCATCAACTAAGGTTTGCCATGAGTGAGACGTTGGCTCATTTGCAGGAGTTAATTCGGCGCCAAGTAGTGAAGCAAGAGCAGCAACCGGATGGCAAGTTCTATTTTCAAATCTAAATGGAATAACTGATATCGATATGAAATGATAATGCGATCTTATATAGGGACTCGGTACAGGAAACTCACCTGTCCCGAGTCTTTTTTTAGTATGATACGGGCACCGTTAAAATAAAGCTTTAGCCTCTCTTAACGGTTCATTCATCTATTTTTAAGCCAGCGCGCTTATCATACATCTATGAACTTCGCTAGGGCGTGTCTTGAGACACACCCTAAAGAAAGCAGGGAAGAGCGATGACCAGAAGAAAACGGAATCAATGGAGAAAATGGCAAGCTTCAGCGGCAGCAACGTTGACTGTGGCTGCACTCTTTCAATATGTAAGAACTTCGGATGCCTTTGATGTGGCCTATGCAGCAGCAAATGGCACAGATACAAGTGTTACTGCTTCAAGCCAGGTGGATACGCATGATGATGTGATGGACGAATGGATCAACAGTACAACGGACAGCAACAACTGGAACACGCAGGACAATGACAATAATGATAGTCAATATAATGGAACAACCGATAGCACACAAGCAGCTCGGCCAGATCAGAGCGTGAGTAACAAGGATAATTATTCAGATTCTCAGCGTATCGGGCAAAATAACCAGGGTACAGACCCCAGATACAGCAGTGGCAACTATCAGTCACGTACAGGTGCATCATGAGCCGCACGGAGCAAGTCGCTCGTCCGCTCCGATTCCAATTCCGTGCGATGAACACAGATGTTGAAGTGCAACTGTCCGCTGGGCGGGAAGAAGCTGAACATGCAACCACCGTGGTCAAGAATTGGTTTGAGACGCAGGAGCAGCGCTTCAGCCGATTTGTGGCAGACAGTGAACTGAATCGTCTGAATCATGCAACCGGATGGATACCCATCTCCGCTGCGATGGATGAAGTGCTGAGTCTGGCCTATGGATATATTGGTCTGACTGAAGGAATTTTCCAACCGGGTATCTCGCAGGCTCTTCAGGCTTCGGGATATGATATAAGCTTCGAGAAGGTGCAACAACGACAACCGCAACGTCCGCTGCTTCAACGCATTTTGCGAACAAGAACAACTGAAAGTTCAGGAATGATGGAGGATCGGCATGACCATAGTCGTCCGGGATGGATTCAGCGGGAAGGTAGCCGGATGGTCCATCTGGACCCTGGAGCTGAGTTGGATCTGGGAGGGATCGTTAAGGGATGGGCGGTGGAGCGAATTGCGGACTGGTTGCAGCGAACATTGCATATCCCGGCGGGTTTAATTAACGCGGGTGGAGATATTCAGGTATGGGGTACACCGGACTATCCCCAGTGGACCTTTAAAGTAGCAGATCCTTTGCAAGGGCAGAGGGATGCGTCAGGTACGGTTCGCTTACAGCGAGGAGCTGTTGCCACTTCGGGTATTTCCCGCAGACAATGGCAGAATACGGATGGAAGCTTTGCACACCACCTCATTGACCCCCGGACGATGGAGTCGGCAGATACGGACGTATTGCAGTGTACCGTTATGGGACAGCATGCTTCGCAATGCGAGATCATTGCCAAGACGGTATGCATTCTGGGAAGTGCCGAAGCCGTGGGCTGGTTAAACCGACATTACGATCGGCATGACGTCCTGTGGATGACACGGGATGGGAGTATTTATTTTAGAGGGAATACGGATACGCTCGTTGAGCATTGGCCGGGTTTTGATCCGGATCATCGCTTCAGTCTGATCTAGGAAAAGTCTAACAGATATGGGGGAGTCGGTTATGGCACAATGGATTGTAGATTACCTGCCGACGTGGAATATCATTCGAATTAGTGGAATTGCTGCTTATGTGCTACTCTTTGCCGGTGTGTTTCTGGGAATTGCGCAAGGGATGCCTATTGCCAAAGGCAAACCAAAAGCAGACATGTTCAAATGGCATACTCGAACGACCTGGCTCGCCTTCGGACTTGGACTCGTGCACGCATTAACGTTATATATTGATCACTATAGCCCGTTTACCTGGGGCGAACTTCTGATTCCTTTTACCGCCTCCGTGCATCCGATCGGCAGTGGTCTTGGAACGTTAGCTTTCTACGGATTAGTGATTGTCCTGTTATCCAGTGATCTGCGGAACAAGCTGGGCCGTAAATGGTGGTTCATGTTCCACATGTTGTCCTATCCGGTGTTCATTGGTCTGCTGGTTCACGGCATGGTGACGGGCACAGATTCTGGTAATATTATCATGCGGATGATGTATGTATTTACCGGACTCAGCATCGTTGGCATCACTGTGCTGCGTGGCATGTTGCGAGAGCGCAAAGGCCCGGAAATCACGATTGGACCGAAACGGGCTACATCTGGTTCACCTACCGAGCAGAATTGGGTTGAAGGTTTTGGTTTGATGGGAACAGTACGACCTAAACATCTGAAATAATAACATGTGGATCATCAAAAAGTATCTTACACATGCAAAAAAAGCGGCCATCAGGCCGCTTTTTCCATGAATAGTTATTTTATTAAACAGTTATTTCAAGAAGCGTCCTTACACATGTTCAATGTTCCACATGGCATCAGACATGAAACGAGTTACGCATTATACCGTGTCATCACTGACAGGTTTTTCTCCCAGTGCTTCTTCAAGCTCGGATTGTTTGCGATGGGCGATCCGACTGCTCGCTGCCGATGCAATCGCACCGACAATATCATCGAAGAACGTGTGGACAGGGCCCAGGCTCTTGTCATTCAGACGTTCAAGCACCCCTGGTTTCAGCTTGTCCACATAACCATAATTCGTAAATCCAATGCTGCCATATACATTGACGATGGAGAATGCCAAAATCTCATCCACGCCATACAGTCCTTCATCGTTCTCAATCATCTCCTGCAAAGGAGATATGAGCTGCCCCTGTTCTGCCAAAATATCGAGCTGAATCCCGGTCAGAACAGCGTTCTGTACCTCACGTTTACGGAGAACCATCTCCACATTTTCAATACATTCTTCCATCGTAAGACCTGGATAATATTTTTTCTGCAATAACATGACCAGTTCTGCGATCTCAGGGATCGTGACGCCCCGCTTATGCAGCCATTCCCTAGTTGCCTCCGCCACCTTGCGGCTATTCAGGCTGTAAGGGATTTTTTCTTGCTCAGGATGTTCCATGGGCGATTCCTCCTCTGAAGTTAGCAATGTCCCTACTCTTGCTTCCTAATACGTATTAACCTGTTTTACGTTTCTTTAAGATCATAGAATTTATAAGTTTTCAGCGAAGCTGTTATCTTTTAGTTATTTTTTGGACAAAGGCTCGTATACATGGTAGTACAAACTGTAAAAATGATGAGGGGGAACGTGATCATGAGAAAGATCCAGTCTTTGCGTACGGTATCGGCAGCAGCGCTGCTGAGTATTCCTATGGTATTGTCAGGCTGCGGCATGTTTGGAGCACAGTCTTCCGAAGCTGTTGATCCACCACCGCCCATCCAGGAAGCAGCTATGATTCAAGCGGCCGAAGGGAATGGAGCACTCGCAATGCTCCCGTTAACGACGGTATATCTGCAAGACCAGCAGGGGCTGCTCGCTCCGGTATCCCTGACACTTCCTTCTGGAACAGACGCCAGCAGTCCAAAGACAGCACTGGATACACTTGTCACAGGCGGGGCCTATGCGGGTATGTTGCCTGAAGGATTCCAGGGTGTTCTCCCGCAGGGAACGGTTGTGCAGAATGTAACGATTCACGCGGATGACAAGCTGGCGGTTGTTGAGTTTTCGGGTAATTTTGCCAAGTATGATGCGAAGGAAGAACGGAAAATGCTAGAAGCTGTCACGTGGACATTGACGGGAACGCCTGATGTGGAGAATGTGCAGATCTGGGTAGATGGCAAAAAGTTAACGCAAATGCCGGTGAACAGCACCCCGTTGCCTGAACCGCTGAATCGGGCTGTGGGAATCAATCTGGATCTGGGTGAAACGTTTGTGACGAACAGCAGCCCGGTAACGGTTTATTTCTCCGCTGCTTCGCCGGCAGGCATCCAATATTATGTTCCGGTGACACGTCTGGTTACACCTGGTGAAGATCGGGTGCAGGCAGCATTGAATGAACTGATCAAGGGACCTGACAAAGGTGGCGAATTGGAAGAGGTCATGACAGGCGGAACAGAGCTGCAATCGGTCAAAACGGCAGAGGATGGCACGGTAACGGTTGCCTTGAAAGATGATATGTTTGCCGAAGGGGATATTGTGCCAAGCGAGCTGTTACAGTCTGTCGTATTAACTACTGCGGAGAACACAGCCAGCAAGGATGCCAAAGTGCAGATCGAATGGAATGGCCAAAAAACGGTCATGGGTGACGACAACCGGGATTACAGTGCGCCGGTTTCCAAGCCTGAATATATCAACGAAATTCCGATTTAATGAGCAAGGAATGCTTAAGGATGCTTTTAATCGAACTCTTTGGTAAAATATAAGGGATTCGTAAAAATGTTAACAAGCTCAACATTACAGGATGCTTAAGTCGTAGGAGGCAGAAAATATGAGATCAAACGGACGAACCAGCGAACAGCTGCGCCCGCTGAATTTAACAGTGAACACGAATAAATACGCCGAGGGCTCTGTACTGATTGAAGTTGGAGATACAAAGGTGATCTGTACAGCTACAGTGGAGGAACGTGTTCCTCCCTTTATGAAAGGGCAAGGAAAAGGCTGGGTAACAGCTGAATATTCCATGTTGCCACGTGCAACACATACTCGGAACCAACGTGAAGCCAATCGCGGGAAATTAACTGGACGCACCATGGAAATCCAGCGTCTGATTGGTCGGGCACTGCGCTCGGTAGTTAATCTGCAGGCTCTTGGTGAGCGTACGATTACGCTGGACTGTGATGTTATTCAAGCTGACGGAGGCACACGCACAACGTCCATTACCGGTGCGTTTGTAGCGCTGGCGCTTGCCGTGAACAAGATCTCTCAACAGCACAAACTGCAAGTGTTCCCGATTACGGATTTCATTGCCGCAGTAAGTGTGGGCGTTGTGGGTGAACAGCCTGTACTGGATTTGAACTATGATGAAGATTCCAAAGCCAAGGTAGACATGAACCTGGTGATGACAGGCGGCGGTAAATACGTCGAGCTTCAGGGAACAGGTGAGGAAGCTCCATTTGATCGCCGGGAGCTAAACGCGATGTTGGAACTTGGTGAGCAGGGAATTCTGGAGATGATCGAGCGTCAAAAAGAAGTGCTCGGCCCGATTGCGCTCAAGATTGGCGCGCGTGGATTAGGGGAAGCGTAAGATGAGTTTGGACAGCCCAATCCTCATTGTTGCTACCCGCAATGCGGGTAAAGTCCGTGAATTCGCTCATGCTTTCGCACCGCTTGGCAAAGAGGTCAAGAGCATGTTTGACTATCCGGAGCTGCCGGATGTGGTGGAAGATGGCGTAACGTTTGCGGAAAATGCCTGGAAGAAAGCCAAGGCAGTAGGCGACGCGCTTGGTTTGCCCGTACTGGCAGACGATTCTGGACTCTGCGTAGATCTGTTGGACGGGGAGCCCGGAGTTTATTCAGCGAGATATGCAGGCGAAGGAGCAACGGATGCACAGAACAATGCGAAGTTGCTGGAGACGCTGGAATCGTTGAAATCCGGTGAGGACACCGAGCAGCCGCTCTTAAGTCCGGCTCGATTCGTCTGCGCATTGGTACTGTACGACCCGACAACAGGTGATAAATATGAATCGGAAGGCACTGCGGAAGGCTGGATTACAGCTGAAGCTGCGGGTGCTGGCGGTTTTGGATATGACCCACTGTTCTATGTACCTGAATACGAAATGACAATGGCAGAGCTGACGCTGGAGCAAAAGCAGGCGATTAGCCACCGTGGTCATGCGCTGAGAGCGCTTGTATCCAGACTTGAAGGCTAAGAATAAACAAAACATCTTGATTTCTTGATTTAACTTCATGATACGTGAACATCAAAGCGTTAATGGAAGGAGAGAAGCATTCCGATGGGATGGTTCATCCGCCATTAACGCTTTTTGTATGAAATAAAGTATTTGATCGGGTTTGGTGATAGTCCATCCATATACCTAATTGAAGATAGCTATTTCTGCGACTACATATCAGAACGCATGTTCTTATACCTACATAAAAATTAGTTTACGTTGCACGATTGGGAATCTCATTGGGACTGGAGTTGGAAGAAGTTGCAAGCCTTGTGTGGTATGGGTTAACATTCAAACTAACGAATCACATATGAACCTTAAACGGAGGGATCTACTCATGCAAGAAGTGAAGCTTGTTGTATCTTACGATGATTATGAGGACGGCATTCGTATGGAAAAGTTAATTAAGGAACTGGCAGCTAAACCGGAGGCCAGCTCATTGGAAAGTCTGGTCATCGGAGATTGGGGACAGGCTTATGAAAATTCGCCTGATGAGTTCATGAGTACGCTCGTCGAGTCGGCTCCAAGTTTTCCGTCATTGAAGAAACTGTTTATTGGAGATATGGGATTCGAAGAATGTGAAGTATCGTGGATTATCCAGACCAATCTCACACCGCTGTTAGGTGCCTTTCCAGAATTAAAATCATTCTCTGTAATGGGCAGTAGCGGCCTCAGTCTGGAACCACTCCAGCATGCCAAGCTTGAAGAATTGATTATTATTTGTGGTGGTCTGCCGAAAGAAGTGTTATCTTCAATCACCCATGCCAAGTTGCCTGAATTGCGTAAACTGGAACTGTACCTGGGTGTGGATAATTATGGTTTCAATGGATCACTTGAAGATGTACTGCCTTTGTTAGAAAAAGGATTATTTCCAAAGCTGGTTTACTTGGGTCTGAAAGACAGTGAAATTCAGGATGAGATTGCAAAAGCAGCAGCTGAAGCACCTATTCTGGATCAACTTGAAGTACTGGATCTATCGCAAGGGACGTTGTCTGATGAAGGGGCCGAGGTGTTGCTTGCCAGTGACAAGATCAAGAAACTGAAACATCTTGATCTAAGTTACCATTACATGACCAATGAAATGATCAGTCGCTGGAACCAATCCGGTATATCTGTAGATGTTAGCGACCAGCAACAGAGTGATGAGGATGACTGGCGCTATCCATCGTTAACAGAATAGTCGATGTCAGGCGTAAAGGAAATGAATGAGAATCTGCATCAACCAATAGATGTACCTGATTTAACGCAAGATCAGCCCTTTTTATTGTTCGGAAACCCTGATAACCGACGAACACAGGGGCTGCAAGAGGCTAGGCATAGATTGGGTTTGAAACCTGCGGTTGTACTGCCCTATGCTCAATTGCTCCAGAATTGGAGGCACGGACGAACCATCGCTGATACAGTAGATTCCAATCTGCCCGTACCCCTGATTCGAATAGATGCTCCTGGAGAGGATTGGAAAGTGGAATGTGAGCTACTGTTCCTTGGAGCTATGAACGATACGTCACCGTCAACATTAACGGGTGAAATGGGAGCAGAAGCATTTTCCGCAGAACAGGCACTCGCGCTGGAACAGCAGTGGGGAAGAATATACGCTCCTGCCCAGTGGTTCCGTGGCTGGAAAGCATGTCTGGATCGAATCGGCCGTGAGTCTCGGAAAATATGGCCTGAAGTCCGATTCTTGAATGATCCCGCGGATATCCAATTGATGTTTGACAAGAGAACATGTCAGCAGCATCTATCTTCTCATGGGGTTCAGGTACCTCCTACGCTCCAGTCTTCACAGCCGATTCGAAGTTACACCGACTTGCGTACAGCTATGCAATATGCCGGTATGAACCGTGTATTTGTAAAGCTCGCAAGTGGCTCCGGGGCTTCAGGAGTTGTAGGCTATCAAGTCAATCCCCGAACGGGTGATGAGATCGCTGTAACAACGATGGGGATGGAACAGATACAGGGCAAGACGATTTTCTTCAATGAAGGACGTCTACGCAAGTATACCCGCGGTGAAGAGATTGCTACGCTGATGAACTGGTTATGTGCAGAAGGTGCACAGATTGAACGGTGGATGCCCAAAGCTACGCTTGATCAGCGGGCCTATGATATTCGCCAACTGGTTGCGGGTGGACAGGCAGGCCATTCGATTATGCGACTTAGTCGTACCCCTATAACCAATCTGCATCTGCGCAATGAACGTATGTTGCCTGCTGAAGCTGGTATGGATGAACACCGGATGTCGCTGGTTCGGACGGCAGCGCAAGCAGCTATGTCTGCATTTCCCAACTCATGGTCAGCCGGGATTGATGTGATGCTTACTAGTGGTTCGAACCCGCGTGCCTATGTACTGGATGTGAATCCGTTTGGAGATCTGTTATACAGGGTTGAGCATCATGGCCTAGGAACCTATGAGTGGGAGATGGAACTTTTACGAAAGGAGCCTATTCAACATGCCTGATATGAACACCATTGTGGGCTCCCATGATCTGTTGATGATTACGCTGGATACGTTACGATATGACGTAGCCAAGCTGGAAGAGGCGAATTGTCCCAATCTGTGTGGTTCGGGTCCATGGGAGAAGCGTCATACCCCGGGTAGTTTTACATATGCAGCGCACCACGCCTTTTTTGGTGGTTTTATGCCCACTCCTGCCAATACGGATAAGGCATCGCATGTAAGATTGTTCCATTCCCGGAATACCGGACTCAAGACACATCCGCATACCTGGCTGTTTGATACACCGGATATCGTATCCGGGTTCGCAGCTGAAGGTTACCGTACCATCTGTATTGGTGGCGTCATTTTTTTTACGAAAAAAAACCCGCTTGCGAAAGTATTGCCCGGTTATTTCCAACACAGCTATTGGCGAATGAACTTTGGGGTAACCAACCCCAAATCGACAGAACATCAGGTACAGCATGCATTGAAGCTGCTTGAACAGACGCCGCCGGATGAAAAGATATTTATGTTTTTGAACGTGTCGGCCATTCATGGTCCCAATAAATACTTTGTAGAAGGTGCCAGGGAGGACTCTGTGGAGACTCAGCGGGCTGCACTTCGATATGTAGATGAGGCACTTGGGCCATTGTTCGAGGCGATAAGGAAACGTTCTCGGCCTGCCTTTTGTTTAGCTTTTTCCGATCATGGTACAGCTTACGGTGAAGACGGGTATCAAGGACACCGGCTTGCACATGATGTCGTCTGGACGGTGCCATACCGTGAATTTTTAGTATAGAACGTATTACTCTTAAACGTATTAATCTTATGATGATGATAACAACCGGAGACAGGAGGATACCGATGGACAATCATTCTCAACCCATGACAACAGGCCATTCCGATCAGTCCGGATCCAATACAACGATTACAGGTCTTCGTGAAGTACTCGAATTCCCTTATCGTTCGTATCTGTACTCATACCCGCACAAGACCGCATATCGGGAGCTTGACCCACCACTGCCGCTGGGGCCAATGTGGGAAAGAGAAAATACCGATACATATTTTTTATATATGCACATTCCCTTTTGTGCTGCACGTTGCGGATTCTGTAATCTGTTCACCCTGCCGGATCGACGGGATGATACGCATGAACGTTATGTGGATGCGCTGGAACGTCAGGCGAAGCAGTGGGCACCCATTACATCTCGAAGACCGTATTCCCGGTTTGCGATTGGTGGAGGAACGCCTACATTATTAAATGAGGTTCATTTGAATCGTCTGTTTGATATTGCCGAACATGTGATGGGACTAGACCCTTCGCAAGCATCGATTTCGGTGGAAACGTCGCCGGATACCGTTACGGACGCCAAGCTGGCCATTATGAAGGAGCGAAGTGTGGATCGTATTAGTATGGGTATCCAGAGTTTCATTGAAACTGAAGCATCTGCCATCTATCGTCCACAAAAACCGCAGGAGGTCGAACGAGCGCTTGAGAAGCTTACTCGTTACGATTTCCCATTGTTAAATCTGGATCTGATCTATGGTTTGCCGGGTCAAACGGTGGAATCGTGGATCTATTCATTGGAAAGAGTTCTGGCCTATGAACCGGGCGAGATCTTTATCTATCCCTTGTACACACGGGAAAATACAATCGTGAAGCCTGAAGATATTCGCCGTCAGGGACCTGACATTCGGATGGAGCTGTATATAGCTGCACGTGAGACATTGAAAAGCAAAGGTTATGTGCAATATTCGATGCGCAGATTTGCCAAGGAACAGTCGTCCTCCAAAGTGCTCTTGCCTTATAGCTGTCAGGAGGAGGGCATGGTTGGTCTGGGATGTGGTGCACGCTCTTATACGAGTGAAGTACACTATGCATCCAAATACGGCGTGAGTTACAAGGCCACACAGAGCATCATTGCCGATTATGTGGCGACTGAGCGCTACGATGTGGCGGATTATGGTATCGTGTTAAGCCGTGAGGAACAGAGACGCCGCTTTATTCTGAAAGCCTTGCTGCATCGGGAGGGATTGATGTTGTCTGACTACCAACAGCGCTTTGGTACCGATGTGATGTCCGACTATGTCTGGTTGGCTGAACTGTTGACAGAGGGCATGGCGGAGTTGGAGAGCGATGAGGACAAGCAGGTGCTGCGTCTGACAGAAGAAGGACTAGGTTACTCCGATGCGATTGGAGATTGGCTTATATCTGCCGAAATTCGTGAACAGATGGAAGGGTTTGTTTTCTCATGAAAGCGACTTTGTATTATCGGGGGAAGTTGTCTTCCTGTAATTACGACTGTCCATACTGCCCTTTTAGCAAAACCGTGGATTCCAAAGAGACGTTGGAAGTGGATGAACAACAATTGCGTCAATTTGTGAATTGGGTCAGGGAGCAAGAGTGTGCCGGGCATCAATTTTCAATATTCTTCAATCCCTACGGTGAAGCTTTGGTGCGTCGTTGGTACCGGGAAGCGATGGTTGAGCTGTCACATATGCCACATGTGGATAAAGTTGCAATTCAAACCAACCTGTCCGTCAAACTGGATTGGGCGAGAGAGCTGGATACGAATAAAGCAGCCTTTTGGGCGACGTATCATCCTCGTGAGACAAAAGAGGCTTCTTTTGTAAAACAATGTCTGACCTTGCGTCAGATGGGACTTGCTTTTAGTGTCGGTACTGTCGGACTCCGTAGTGCTTTCCCCGCAATCGAGTCCATGAGACAGGCTTTGCCGGATGATGTGTATATGTGGGTAAATGCCTTCAAAGATCGGCCCAAGTATTACACGCCGGAAGAGGTTCAATTTTTACGTGGGCTTGATCCGCTTTTTGAAGGAAATCTGCAGGATTATGAGAGCTTGGGCAAACGTTGTGCTGCCGGTTCCGAAGTATTTTATGTACAAGGGTCAGGGCATGTGAAGCGGTGTTACAAGGATCGTCGAATCATTGGACATCTGTATCGCGATGGTCTGCAGGCTTTGGCCGCGGATCGGCCTTGTCGTATGAAAAAATGTGGCTGTTACATCGGTTATATCCATATGGAGGATTCCCCGTTCAGAGAAACGTTTGGCAGCGGGCTGCTTGAACGCAATCCGGTATTGATTCGTTGACCGGCATTTCATATTTAGCTATTCCACTGGGGAGCTGGAATATGTTTATTTGTTTCTAAACCACATATCAGCGTAACTTCAAACGCATCTTTTAGTATAGGCAAGATCAGACCTTTGGTTTGGACTTGCCTACTGGAAGGTGTTTTTTTTGTTTTACCGGACTAGAGTTAGTGTTTGTGTACTTTTTTAAAAGGGACTTGACAATTTCGAAAAAATAATAATTTAAGTTTATGATTCAAATTTCATATTTTTTGGGTTAGTATGAATAGGAAAAAAGACCCTGTTATGAATAGCATTTGTACATATAATCACGAATTATATTTTTAATTGGGTCTAAAGTCTTAATTAAATTAAAAGGAGGGTGGATGTAGGAAGCATCATGCACGTTATCTGAACTTTTGGGGGAGTACACATGAAAAAAATCTCAATTAGCCGTAAATTACTTATGGGTTTCTCATCTGTGCTGTTATTATTGGTGGCTATAACGGTTATAACATATACGCAGTTTATAGCCGTTGAGAAAACGTATACAGAATTAATCAGTGATAGAACAAGCAAACTATTGCTCATTAAAAATATGTCGATTGATCTTAAATCACAGCAGATTGCTTTGAGAAATTATATTTTGGAAGACAATGCAGAGAACGAACAGGCATTTAATAAAGCTTATGAAGATTACATAGCGTTAAATGAAGAATTAAAATCAACAGTTTCAAGTTCAAAGATGAAAGATTACCTTTCACGCTCAGATGAAGCGATGAGCCGATATTATGAACTTGCGCAGCAGATTATGATATTGACAAGACAGGGAAATAACAGTGAAATCTCAAGATTACTGAAGGATACAGCCCCAAGTCTGATCTCTGAATTTGAAGGCATTGTGGAAGGCATGGAAACGCATCAACAAAATGCCATGAACTCAGGCGTTGTGGAGGCTAATCTTCAGATTGTGCAAGTCCTTAGGTGGATTGCAATTATTGGAGTGGCTTCTCTTCTCATCGGGGCACTTGTGGCGTATGTCATTGGCAGAATGATATCCTTGCCTGTTGCTGCTGTTGCCCAATCCGCGAGCCGGATTGCTGCCGGAGATCTGACTGGTGAGCCTATTGTGGTCCGTAACAAGGATGAGATTGGTGATCTCGCCCAAGCCTTTAATATCATGTCTGCCAATTTGCGTACACTCATTCATCAGGTAGGAGACAGTGCAGAACGGGTAGCTGCCTCTTCAGAGGAGTTGACGGCAAGCACCGAACAGACAGCAACCGCCACAGAGCAAGTGGCCATCACAATGGGTGAGATTGCAACAGGTATGGATACACAGGTTCGAATGGCGAGTGATGGATTCCAGACGATGAATGAGTTGACGACAGGCTTTCAACAAGTTACGGAGAACACACTCCATATGTCTGAAGAAGCTACCAAAGTTTCCGTAAAAACAATATCGGGTAGCGAGTCAGTTCAGTCTGCGATAGGTCAAATGAATTCTATACAAGGGACGGTGTCGAATCTGTCGGTCGTGATCCAGGAACTGAGCAGGCACTCTCAGGATATTGTAAAAATGGTGGACAGCATCTCGGAAATATCAGCACAGACGAATCTCCTATCCCTTAATGCCGCTATTGAGGCTGCACGAGCTGGCGAACAGGGAAGAGGGTTTCAGGTTGTTGCTACAGAGGTTCGGAAGCTGTCTGAGCAGTCTGCGCTTTCTGCTAATCAAATTGTTCCGTTGGTGGCATCGATTGAGAAGGGAATGCGAAATGCTGCTGAATCTATGGTGGCTGTATCCGCAGAGGTTCAAGAGGGGATTGCACTTGTTCACCAAGCGGGAGCCACATTTGATGAAATTCGTGAGGCGGTTGGAAGCGTAGCGGGGCAAACACAGGAAGTCTCTGCTTCAATTGAGCAAATGTCAACAGGTGTAGAACAGATTAATAGGTCTATGAAAACAATCATGGAAGTGACCGAAACGGGGGCCGCCGGAACAGAAGAAGTGAGTGCATCTTCAGAGGAGCAGTTGTCTGCGATGCAGGAGATCGCTTCCGCAGCCAATGATCTCTCCTTGATGGCAGAACAGTTGCAACAGACCGTTAGTCGTTTCAAAGTGCAATAAAATGAGATGAGTGGAATGTGGATAAGAATGAACGCATACGTACAGAGATTCTTATAAAAAAGTAATAAAAGGGTGTCCAAACACAGTAGTTACTGTTTGGGCACCCTTAAATAATTCATCATGCTGAATCAATGCATACATGATCTTAACGAATAGCGACTTTATATGTCCGCAACCAGGTATTGATCTGAGTCAGATAAGCAAATAACTGGGGACCCGACATTAACTGTCCGAACCAGGGGAGATTGGAAGCTGCATCTGGTGAAGACGCAAGATTCCGGATCTGAGCTTTGTCAATCAAAGGCAAAATAGGTGATGTGGGATCATCCAGGATATCAAGTACCTGTTGTTTGACCGCGGCCAGATATTGCGGATTATGTGTTTTCGGGTACGGACTCTTTTTGCGATATAACACATCGTCAGGCAGGACACCTTCGAGTGCTTTACGCAGAATACCTTTTTCCCGCCCGCCGGTTATTTTCATTTCCCAAGGGATGTTAAACACATACTGGATCAGACGATGGTCACAGTAAGGTACCCGCACTTCCAGTCCTGCCCCCATGCTCATCCGGTCTTTGCGATCCAGAAGTGTAGGCATGAAACGGGTAATGTTTAGGTAGGACATCACCCGCATTTGTGCGGCTTTACCTGTTTCCCCATCCAACAGAGGCACTTCAGCCACTGCATCCGAATAGCGGTCTGCCAAATAATCGAGTGGCCGAATCCATTCCCGAATATCCGGGGATAACAACGCTGCTCGCATATCAGGCGCTACAGACCACGGAAACGTACCGGAGTTCAGCATATCTTCTCGATGGAACCAGGGGTAGCCGCCAAATACTTCATCCGCTGCTTCGCCTGAGATGGCAACGGTGGCCCCTTTTTTGATTTCTTTACAGAACAAATAGAGCGAGGAATCTACATCCGCCATACCTGGCAGATCCCTTACTAACATGGCCTGTGTTAGTGCATGAACCAGTTCTCCGTTCTCAATCTCAATCCAGTGATGATCGGTCTTGAGTTCATCCACCATTCGCTTAATCCAGGGTCCATCTGCACCCGGCTGAAAGGAATGCGCCTGGAAATGCTTGGCGTTATCCACATAATCGACAGAATACGTACTGATTTGGCCTTGCCCGGTCCGATTGTAATAATCCACGGCTAATGCAGACAAGGCACTGGAGTCCAGTCCTCCTGATAAAAGAGAGCATACCGGAACATCCGAAGCCAACTGGCGCTCCAGTGTATCTTGCAAGAGAGAGCGTACCTCGGCTGCCGTCTCTTCCAGGTTATGTTCGTGGTTCTGGCTTTCCAGTTTCCAATAGGCATAGGTTCGGATCCCGTTTCGGTTATAGATCAGCGCGTGAGCAGGCTTGAGTTCGCTCAGTGAAGAGTATACGCCGTGTCCTGGTGTCCGTGCAGGCCCTACGATAAACACTTCGGCCAATCCTTCCGGGCCAACAGCGGCTTCCACATCCGGGTGAATGAGCAGAGCTTTGGGCTCTGAACCAAATACGAGTGTGTCTTTGTTATTACTGTAGAACAAAGGTTTAACGCCAAGGCGATCTCGTGCGATAAAAACTTGTTCGCGTCCCCCATCCCATATGGCAAAAGCAAAAATACCGTTAAACCGGTCAACACATGCCGGTCCCCACTCAATATAAGAGGCGAGCAACACTTCCGTATCACATTGCGTGCGGAACTGATGCCCCCGCTGGAGCAATTCCTTTTTCAACTCGGGTGCATTGTATAGTTCTCCGTTATACACGACGGTATAGGAGGTATCTCCCTGTAACGCATGCATGGGCTGTGCGCCGTTCTCGGGGTCCATTACACTAAGACGCCGATGTCCAAAGGCACAAGGATTGGAGATCCATGTACCTGAAGCGTCGGGCCCCCGGTTCGACAAGCTATCCGTCATACGGACCAGCAGCTCTGATTCCTGGGTCAAATCCCGATTCCACTGTATGAAGCCGGTAATACCGCACATGGTTTGTTCATCCTTTCTTGGTCGAGTCATTCATCCGTATGGCTGCTTAGTTACTGGCAACCAGCAAATGTTGTCTTTTCGTCAGAGGTCGTAACAAATATATGCCGAAAGCAGGCATAAAATGTCTGTCCTCTTCGGAAACTAGTTCTAGGGACAACGGCCTCAACATGCCTGTGAAGGAGAGAACATGCAATGGACAGTATGAAGTATTATGTGTCTGTCATGGGCCGCTCCGTTATTCCGGATCCGTCGGTAACATCGTATGAATGGATCATTCAGGCAACGCCGCAGGAAGCGGAGCAATTACTGGGACTGCTGAGCCTCATGCAGGAAAAGGAGGAAGAGGCCTTTCCTGGCATGGTATTCCCATGGCCAGATACACCGGAGGAGTCCGTAAACCGAGCGTATGAAACGGTATTACAACAGGTGTATCGAGAGATTTACCGATTGGGCACACCAGAGACACGATACCAGATTGAACAAAGTACATGATAAGCACAAAGGAAAAGGAGCGCGATGACGAATGTATGCCATTCAAGATGCCAAAATACGCAGATTAACCGAGGTGGATGGATTGTCTTGTGCAGAGGTTGAAGTGCAGCCTGGAAATGCCGGAGATCCGTTGTTACTTGTATACGTGGCTTCAACCCAGCCCGGAAATTCGCTGGAAGTTGTTCGGATTGTACGCAATCACTCCGATTCGGCGATCGACTGGTATAACAATAATATGCATACTGCGTTTGAAGAGGCGACAGAAGCCGCATTTGAGAACAGCGAAGGTATGACAGTAGAAGAAGATAAAGCTCGGTTTCAAAGTGAGTTGTTTTCCTTTGGTTTGCTTGGTCCAACACTTCAACGTTATCTAATCGGGCAGGCTTAACAGGTAACGCTCCAGCAATACATGTGGTGTTAGCGGGATAGAGTTCAATGTTGAGCTATATGTAGATGTGACCTGTTGCTGTTGCCGGTTGCTCTGACTGTATCTGTAACTGGAAAAACCCGCCGTTGTTGAACGGCGGGTTTTGTTATGCGATGGTCAGATCAGGTGGAGATGTGATCAAGCATACTCGCGCAGTACTTGAATCCCTTTAACCACATTGTACACAAAGCTTAATCCGTAGATCACAAAGAATAGAATGACAAACCCGACGGCGGAACCCAGACTATGCGCAGTCACGAAGAAATAAAATAACGGAATGGCAGCGAGAAAGGGGAATACATGTGAGAATAAGGCGCGTTTTGCATGTCCCTCAATGTAATCATCCTTGGCAACAATCCATATAATGATCGGAAACAGGAACGGGGCAAAGAAAATACTGAAATAGGATAGGGCTGATAAAAGCTGTCTCATGACGATTCTCTCCTTCAATGGATCATTGAAATGTATGTATGCAAAAGATTACCCAGCAATTCTGACATTGAAAATGTCTGATGTTAATCTTACTCTAAATGTCCCAATCTCCTCAATATAACCTGGTTCAAGCTATCATATTCTCAAAGGGGCTGGAGTATGAGAATAATACGGTAAAGTACATGTTTGAACCGGTGTTTAAGTATAATTATTAATTTTTTTATAAAACTATTGAAAAATATAGAAATCAGAGTATAATAAGAACCGCGCCGAAAATTTATTATACATATTTGTCTCAGTAGCTCAGCTGGATAGAGCAACGCCCTTCTAAGGCGTCGGTCGGGGGTTCGAATCCCTCCTGGGACGTAAAAAAAGAAAACTTCCTTCGGGAAGTTTTTTTTTGCGTTCAGGGGAAGAGAACCCCAATGGTTCGTTGGACTTGTTTTGCGTTCAAGGGAAGAGAACCCTAATGGTTCGTCGAAGCATTCGCTTCTTTAGCACTACATCGCAGTCTCGACTGGAAGGAGAATATCCCTCCTGGGACGTATTAAAAAGAAGCTTCCTTCGGGAAGTTTTTTGCGTTCAGAGGAAGTGTTCTATTGGTTATACCTATAAACAATATAGAATCTATATATTTAAAGAATAAACAATTCTATGCCACAATGAGGATATCAATAACGAAAGCGACGGTGGTATCCATGAAATCATTAAATCAATGGCAAGCAGACGAATATGATAACAAACTGGCTTTTGTGTCGGGATATGGAAAAAACCTGATCTCGTGGCTTCAACCCCAAAAAGGGGAATACATCCTTGATCTGGGTTGCGGGACGGGGGATTTGACGCATGAAATTTCTCTGACCGAAGCTGAAGTTATTGGCATGGACGCATCGCCAGACATGATTCGCCGTGCGAGGGAGAAATTCCCTGAACTTGAGTTCGTGGAAGGAGACGGTCATCAGTTTGAGGCGAAAAGACTGTATGATGCCGTTTTCTCCAATGCAGCCCTGCACTGGATGCGAAGCCCGCGATTAGTGGTGGATAGTATATGGAAATCTTTGAAGCCCGGAGGGCGTTTTATAGCAGAATTCGGTGGTAAAGGGAATGTTCAGACCATTGTGAATGCATTAGAGCAGGTTATGGAGCGGAGCACGGACATTCGTGCATCGGAACGTAATCCTTGGTATTTTCCGTCGATCGGAGAATATAGCCATATTTTAGAACAACGTGGATTTGTGGTGCGACAGGCCTATCACTACGAGCGTCCTACCAGACTGGCAGATGGTGAGCAGGGTATAGTAGGCTGGTTGGCTCATTTTGGAGGCGACTATTTTGCAAGTCTCAGTCATGAAGAGATACAACAAATATGCAAGGAAACCAGTCAGATCGTGAAGCCTCACCTTTGGAAAGATGATGCTCTGTATGCCGATTACAAGCGTCTGCGTATTGAAGCCGTGAAGCCAGAATAAGTAGAATTTTGTGATATGTAGCAATTTTTATCGATGTTAAACGAATTATCAAGATCCTTTGTATGCTAACGACGTTTCCCCTATACACCAGGAATCTCTTTCGGATAAAGAGGCTCTTGGTCTTTTTTTTTGATGCATTATTTTAAAAATGAAATATTCAAACGACAAATAATTACAAATGGATATTTTTATCGTACTCAAGACCCATATAAGTAATTTCTATATCATATTTGTAAGTATTTAGAAGGAAAATGTGGTATTTTGATAGAATAATTTACCAAGGGTCAAACTTCTTGCAGATAGGTGGTGAAATTGGAGTGTGTATTGCAGTACGCACAAACAGCAGGAACCCATCATTTGGTGACGTATTCACATTTAAAAGGAGGGGCAAAGCCTTGAGTAAACGATTGATATCCACTTTATTAAGTATTCTGATGGTCTTTTCCATTATTCTCCCCGCGGCTGGAGCCGCTCCCGCAGATTCAGTTATTCAGCTTGAGAACTTACCCAGTACAGCCGAAGCCAAACAATGGAGAGAGATTCTTGCAGGACGGGAAGCCAAACTTGCCGCAGATCCATTTTTGGATAAAAGCTTGGAAGGCCTGGGTGGAGAGAATACCCGAGTGATCGTTGAGCTTTCCAATAAACCTGTTGCAGTAGCGCAAGGTGAATCAACCCTCTCCGGAAAATCTTTTACCTCCTCTATGGAAACAAAGGCTGTGACTCAAGTTGAGCAACAACAACAGTCATTTGTACATAGCCTCACTCAGAAGAAAATCAAACATGAAGTATTGGAAGAATATGCATATGCCCTAAATGGTGTAGCGATTGAGCTTAAAGGAAACCAGGTGGGACAATTGCTTCAAATACCTGGCGTGGTCAGCGTATATCCTGACCTTGAATTTACAATAGCGCCTGAGACAGATGAAGTGAACCCGTACATGAAAGACACAGCACCTTTTATTGGTGCACCTGAAGTATGGGATCTGGGTTACAAAGGAAATGGCATCAAAGTGGGTGTCATCGATACAGGGATTGACTATGAGCATCCTAATTTGCAGGAAGCTTACAAAGGCGGATGGGACTTTGTTGGTAACGACAATGATCCGTATGAAGCAACGTATCAAGAATGGAAAAGTTCAGGGGAACCTGAGTTTAACGAAAGGGGAAGTGCCTTTTACACATCCCACGGTACGCATGTAGCCGGTACCATTGCTGCTCGTGAAGCAGGGGATTACGGGATTGTTGGCGTTGCTCCTGAAGCAGATATCTATGCATACCGTGTACTTGGGCCGTATGGTAGTGGTCAAACCTCATGGGTGCTCGGCGGAATTGATCGTTCCGTTGAAGATGGCATGGATATAATTAATCTATCTTTGGGGAATGCCGCTAATGATCCAAGTTATATTACCTCGGTAGCCCTGAATAATGCGATGCTGTCTGGTGTGACAGCAGTAGTTGCCAGTGGCAATGACGGACCTAACCGTTATACACTTGGTTCTCCAGGGGCGTCTGCGATGGCGATTACGGTAGGTAACTCAACAGGTCCTAGTCAGCTCATTACAGCGGATACTCACTTCTGGATTGGTGAGGAAGGCGAAGAGGCACAACCTGAACAACAACCGGTGCCAGAGGTTGAACAATCTCCTGAACTGGGTACGGCACCTGGAACAGAAGAGCCTGAAGGTTCAGAGCAAGGTGTACCCGCAACGGTTGATGAGGAAAGTGCAGCAGCTGTGGAGGACACAGTTTCTAACGAAGCTGAAGTTCCGAATGTAGAAGAAGCTACAACGGAAGAAAATACTCCATCTGTATCACCTTCTGCACCCGTTGAAGCTTCTCCTGAAGCTGCCCCTGTGGAAGAAGAGTCTGTAGTTGCTCCGACTGAAGCTCCACTGGCTATTACTGAGTCGGTTTACCGTCTGGATCTGATGGGATGGAGCCTGTCGGCAGACCCTGAAACTGTTTTGACAGGGAAATATGAGCTTGAATATGCAGCACTGGGTAAGCCAACTGATTTTGAAGGTCAGGATTTTACAGGTAAAGTGGCATTAATACAGCGTGGTGAAATCGCATTTGTAGAGAAAATCGCCAATGCTAAAGCAGCCGGAGCCTTGGCTGTTATTGTATATAACAACATTCCGGGTCCAATCGGTGTGAGTCTGGGCGATAACTTTGAACTCATTCCAACACTGAGCATGTCCAAGGAAGATGGGGATGTGATCAAGGCTGAGTTGGACGCAGGCCAAGCCGTTGAAGTAAGCTTTAGTGATTTTGAACGCAGCCAAACGCCGGGTGATGAAATGAATTCATCCAGTTCCCGCGGACCTGCCAAGGTAACACTTGACATCAAACCGGATATTGTTGCACCAGGTACAAGCATTTTGTCTACGATTCCTGCCTACGGCAAGGATGAGCCAGACGCAGATTACGCACAGGCTTATGATCGTAAATCAGGTACAAGTATGGCTACACCTCATGTAGCAGGTTTGATTGCGCTGCTGATCGAGAAGCATCCGGAATGGACGCCATTTGATATCAAAGTTGCGCTGATGAACAATAGTAAAGTGTTGGATACAACCCAATTTGATGTATTTGATCAAGGTGCTGGCCGTATTCAGGCTGTGAATACTATTGACCCTGTTGCTTTTGTCAAGGTGCTTGATGTAACTCAGTACACCGAAAGTGGCGCTGTTGTTGAAAAGGAAAATATCACCGGAAGCATCAACTACGGTAATTTCCTGAGCACAGATGAAAAGACGATTACCAAAACGATTAAAGTTGAAGCGCGGAATGGCAGTGGAGGGGATTACACCGTAAATGTGAATCCAACTCGTAATGTTGCTGGTGTATCCGTTGAGGTAGACAAGAGTTCCTTCACACTGAATGGTGAGGAAGAGCTTGCAGTGACAATTACCGTTCCACGAGGGGTTACTGCGACTACAGAAGCACAAGGATACATTGAGTTCTCGAACGGAACCAATACATTTACTGTGCCATATGTTGCTCATTTCAACGTTACGTTGAGTGGAGTTAAATATATTGAAACCGTAAAAGGCACTGAAAAAAATCCTTTTCACTATCCATTGAAGGCTGATGGTACGTTGGATACGCTTAATGTAGCGATGGAATTCTACAATCCGATGACATTCGCCCTGATTGAGATTTTTGATGGTCTTAATCCGGAAGGTGGATATTATCAAGATGGTTATATCGGTTCCATTTTCGGTAACTATTATAATTTCAATGCTAACGCAAGATATAATCTTGCCTGGGACGGCACATATGCGGATTACACAACTGATGAAGTGACAGAGATTCCGGATGGTTTATACACCGTTGATATCACTACTATTGGTACGGACGGCAAAACCTATAAGGAAGACACTTCGCCATTTTTGGTGAAAAAGACAGCTCCGGCTGTAACTGCACCAGAAGCGTTGGAGTTCAAAGAGGATGAGTCTGCTGTCCTTAATGGTAGCGTGGAAGACTTGTACTTCCGTGTAGCACCTGCGCTTGCCAGCGGGTGGGACATCACGTTTGATCCGGCCGCTTCCCTGGAAGCAACGTATGTTGTGAAAAAAGAGGATGGTTCGGTTTATAAAGAAGGAGTCTTTGAAGTACAAGCTGATGGTACCTTCAGCCTTCCTTTGGAGGGAATTGAAGCAGGCGAGTATGCTGTTGAACTTACGGTAAAAGACCAACAGGGGCTTTCGGGCACAGCCAATACGGCACTGAAATTGGAAGCCGTGGAGACCGAACCAGAAACTCCGGCAACTAAGGCCCCAGGTACGCCTGTATTGTCTCACAATAACTGGGTAGGCAACGGCTTACCAGAGGGCGCGTATATCGTTACAATGAACCTGTGGTGGGGCGAGAACGCAACTAGCTACAAGTTATATGAGGACGGGGTTTTGGTTGATACGCAAAAGTTGACTTACAACGCACCTTGGGCGCAGTTTGCTCAGACGAAGATCACGGGCAAAGCCAATGGCACGTATACGTACGTGGCTGAGCTGACTAACGACAAGGGAACAACGCGTAGTCAAACGTTGACTGTTCGGGTTACCAACGCAACGCCAGGCAAAGCGGTTCTCTCTCACGATAACTGGGATGGCGACGGCTATTATAAGGTGACCATGAACCTGTGGTGGGGGACCAACGCTACAGAGTATCGTCTCTATGAAAATGATAAGTTGATCGATACGCAAGAACTCCGTTCGGCTACACCTTATGCGCAAAGTGCTGTGACTACACTGTCCGGGAAAGCATCGGGCACGTATACGTATCGGGCAGAGTTAATTAACTCTGCCGGAGTTACCAGCACAGACACGATTAAGGTAAAAATGAAGTGAGTTCATTCCTCATTGAAATTGATTAAAATTGAATAAATTAATGAAGGAATTGTTCTATGCATATACGGCCTCCATCCTGATTTTCAGGATGGAGGCCGTTTTGTTTTTTTATATATGAGTTGTGTGACTAACCGATCATTCTATTTTTGCTGGCCTGAATCCCTGCGATTAGCAAAGCGATGGCCAGAATGACCTGGATTAGCAATGGAAGTGTCCATCCTTTTGTCCAGTCATGAAGCATGCCGAACAGTAGAGGCCCCACTGCTGCCAGCATATATCCGAAGGACTGGGCCATACCGGACAGGCTGGCAGCTTGTCTGGCGTCTTTTGTGCGAAGGACGAAGAACATCGTTACCATTCCAAATGAAGCTCCAGCACCTATTCCTGCCAACGTGACACCAATGGTAACGAGCGAAGCGATGCCACTTAACAATAATGCATACCCGACTATCAAAGAAGAGCACGTTATCGCGGTTAGAACACGCTGATCTCGTGTTCGGCCGGCGAGGATCGGAACGATAAAGGTAGCCGGGACACTAACCAACTGCATTAGGGAGAGCATCCACCCTGCTGAGGTGGGGCTGAATCCTTGCTCAGCGAGAATCTCGGGAAGCCAGGTAATCGTTGTATAGAATATTAGAGATTGCAGACCCATAAATAAAGTAATGAACCAGGCCAGGGAAGAGGTCCGTAGACGTACAGGCGTCCCTGCACTCTGGGTGGCTATGAATAACATTCGCTGACGTCCTGCGGCGATCTGGGGGAGCCACAAGAGAAGCGCCAATATGGACAACAAGGCCCACATGCCTAACGAAGCACGCCAACCCATAGAAGTGGCTCCTGCTACGGGTACACTCACACCTGAGGCGATGGCGCCAAATATATTCATGGATACAGAGTATAGTCCGGTGACGATACCTATCCGCAATGGAAAATCACGTTTGATCAAACTTGGCAAAAGCACGTTGCTAAATGCAATGCCGCACCCCAAAATTGCAGTTCCTGCATATAAGGAGAGAACGGAAGGCAACAAGCGTAAGGCCACCCCAATGGTTACAATCATAACAGCCAATAGCAGAGCAGATTCGAGTCCTAAACGCTTGGCTAGGCGTGGTGCAAAAGGAGAGACAGCTGCAAAGGCAAGCAAAGGAAGTGAGGTCAGAAGCCCGACCATTGTATGGCCGATACCTGTATCTGAGCGGATCATCTCCACTACAGGTCCGGTTGCTGTAATCGGTGATCTCATGGTAGCGGCGATGACGATAATGCCTGCTAACAACAGGCCGAATCTTTTGGATGTCGAAGAATGTTCTTCCTCGGTATGGATAGATGAGTGCTGCTGTAATGAAGATGACATTGATAAAATCTCCTGTTTCCTAAGAAGTTAATATGTATGGATTGGTACATAATCCACTCCGTAAGCATAACATTCTATGTCAATATTGAGCAATGAAATGAAAAAACACCCAATGGACCGTGGGTGCCTTGACTAGCCTATGAACTCTAACGAATCCACGAGGTCTTATAATGGGTAAAATCGCTATTTTCAGATTCTAACGAACCTCAGCGACCTTAATCAGCCTATAAATTGCAAATAGGTGAGTTAATCCCCCGGAATGGTGAAATAAGCTCTCTATGATTCGTTAGAGTTCCATGATGCTGAATTTGGGTCAAATAAAGTGTCCGATGTTCGTTAGAACATCGATACTGAGACATGGTCACCCATGAAATGAGCTAATGCAAACATTTTGTTGAAGCGACATAGATATGTAACGAAGCGAGTGCTCCGACGAACCATAGGGGTTCTCATCCCCAGAACGCAAAAAAAGCTTCCCGAAGGAAGCTTCTTTTAATACGTCCCAGGAGGGATACTCTCCTTGCAGTCGAGACTGCGAAGTGGTGCTAACGAAGCGGATGCTTCGACGAACCATAGGGGTTCTCATCCCTAGAACGCAAAAAAAACTTCCCAAAGGAAGTTTTCTTTAATACGTCCCAGGAGGGATTCGAACCCCCGACCGACGCCTTAGAAGGGCGTTGCTCTATCCAGCTGAGCTACTGAGACATGATTTTTTTCAAGCAAAATTGATTTTATCATATGCATACAGGAATATCAAGCATTTTATTTTAAACTATTTTTCGTATATGATATTTGGCGGCAGTAACGTTTTTTTCATTATATTTAAGGTTATGTTAGAATATCAGGAGAACTCAGAAAATAGATCAACAATCGTTTTAATATATACATCTATTTATGTTGATTCCGACTGGAGATTCAGGATATAGAGGAGGTGCTCCCATTAAGGAATCCACGACCCCGGAAACCGAGCATAACAACAATATTGTGCTGTTTCCTAAGACGCTGGACTATTACCAGATTCAATTGACAGTTATGCTTGAAAATGAACGGTATGGTGAAGCGATGAAATTGCTTCACTTTTTGCTGCAATGTCAGGGACAGGAAGAGCGCCACTATGATGAATGGCGGGCCCTGCTCGAATGGCTTCAGGCTGCGTTTCCTCAATATGAAGAAACCTTGCCTGCCGTTCTTGATGAACGAGAAGAGGAAGAAGAGATTAGTGAGGAAGACATGGCACGGCATCATGCCCGAATGAAGCTTGAACAGGATGATGGCTATGCAGATAAGATGCTTCGCACAGTGATGGAGGAGCCTCTGTCTGAACAGACGATGCTGGCTTTGGAGCAGCTGGCCTATCTTGATCTGCCGAAGATTGACGAGGCACTTACGAGTTGGTTAAAAGATAAGTCGCTTCACCCTCTGCTTCAATTCCGGGTGCTGCAAACCTTGCGTCGCCGAGGTGTTCAAGGTATGATCCTGTTTACGAGAGGCGAAGAGCAGGTTGAAGTCGAGATCGACACCGTGCCTCTTAGACCAGAGGAATTCCCAATCCAAATCGTTCAGATTCTGGAACGAGTGGCAGATCAGACGGAGGTTCATGAACCTACGCTCTTTTATTTTGCCCAGGAACTGTGGATACAATATGTCATGGCGGTGTATGGAACCCGTGATTATGTATCGATGCTGGAAGAAAATGATTCCATGACAGATATATGGGCAGCAGCTCTACATATGACCGTTGCAGACAGTCTGGGTGGTTCTCATGATGAGGAAAATACCCGCTCAATGTATGCTGTGACAGGCGCGATGCGCTTTCGACTGGAGCAGGCTTATCGTTCCATGAAACAATTTGTATCTGCCGGTTTGGATGGTTAATCGAGGCCGGAAACGTTTTCCTTAAACTGTATCAAGGGATTCCCCTTGAAAAAGAATCTAATCTTGTTTATACTAAAATGGTTATTTTGTACGTGATTGCCTACGTGAACATGTGAATTTTGGAGGGGAAAGTATACAATGAAAGCAACTTGGGAAAAGATAGAGAAGAACCTTGGGGTTCTTGAGGTTGAAGTGGATGCAGATCGTGTAACTGCAGCACTCGACAAAGCTTTTAATAAAGTGGTTAAACAAGCAAACGTACCTGGATTCCGTAAAGGTAAAGTACCACGTTCCATCTTCGAAGCGCGTTTTGGTGTAGAGAGCCTTTATCAAGAAGCAATCGACATTTTGCTTCCTGAAGCCTATACAGAAGCAATCGACCAAACGGATATCTTCCCGGTTGATCGTCCTGACGTAGATGTTGAACAATTCGCTAAAGGCGAAACGTTCAAATTCAAAGCAAAAGTAACTGTGAAACCTGAAGTTACTCTTGGTGAGTACAAAGGAATCGAAGTTGCTGTAGCAAAAGGTGAAGTAACTGACGCAGAAGTGACTGAAGAACTTGAGCGTCTTCAACAACGTCACGCTGAACTCGTTGTAATTGACGAAGGTTCCGCTGCCAACGGTGACGTTGCAGTAATCGACTTCGACGGTTCCGTTGATGGTGTACCTTTCGAAGGTGGACAAGCTGAGCGTTATTCCCTGGAACTGGGTTCCAACACATTCATTCCTGGATTTGAAGAACAAGTTGTGGGTCTGTCCACAGGTGACTTCAAAGACGTAGAAGTGACTTTCCCAGAGAGCTACCATGCAGCAGAACTTGCTGGCAAACAAGCGGTATTCAAAGTGAAAATTCACGAAATCAAACGCAAACAACTTCCTGCATTGGATGATGAGTTTGCTAAAGATGTTAGCGAATTCGACACACTTGAAGAGTACAAAGCTGACCTGAAAACACAATTGGAATCCCGTAAAGCTGACGAAGCCAAAGCTGCTACTGAAAATGCAGTTGTAGAAAAAGTGGCTGAGAACGCTGAAGTGGACATTCCTGCTGCAATGGTTGACAGCGAAGTACAGAACATGATGCGTGATTTCGACAACCGTCTGAAAAATCAAGGAATGAACCTTGAAATGTTCCTGAGCTTCTCTGGCCAGACTCAAGCTGACCTGAGAGGACAAATGCAAGAAGATGCTTCCAAACGTGTTCGCAACAACCTGGTGCTTGAAGCTGTAGGTAAAGCGGAAAACATTGAAGTGTCTGACGAAGAAGTGAATCAAGAACTCGAAAAAATGGCTGAATCTTACAAGCGTCCTGCTGATGAGATCCGTGGCATCCTCGAGGGTAATGGTTCCCTGGACAGCCTTCGCGATGAAGTGAAACTGCGTAAAACGATTGACGTTCTTGTTGAGAACAGCACAGTTGTTGAACCTGTTGAAGCTCCAGCTGAAGAAGTTGTTGCAGAAGCTGACGAAAAATAAGACAAGCTGTTATCAACTTGTCAGTTGAATAAACGATAAGGCACGTGAATTATTGCGTGCCTTATTTTTAAATTGTTACATCCATTTTATAGAAAATGAAGTAAGTATATGGATGAACACTAATTTTATTGATCCACGTACACTTTTTACATACCTATGTACTTCATGCAAATAAAAAACGGCAAGACGGCATAGGATGGCTTCAATTTGCACATACATAGAAAACATGGTTAAATATGATCAGGCTAAAAAAGTAAACAAACGATGTCTGACCCCTCTTGTGAAAAATGACATTGTCACAGGAAAGTGTTAGAATGAATTTGGGTTTGCTTTACAGGTGGCCTATGTCTAATTACATGTAGAAAAGAGGTTGGTCTCATGAGTCTGGTGCCAATGGTTATAGAACAAACCAATCGAGGCGAGCGGTCTTACGATATATATTCACGTTTGCTGAAAGATCGCATTATCTTTCTAACCAGTGCGATTGATGACGATGTAGCCAATCTTGTCATAGCACAGCTTTTGTTTTTGGCAGCCGACGATCCTGAGAAGGATATCAGCTTGTACATTAACTCACCTGGTGGTTCTGTCACCGCAGGGATGGGTATATACGATACGATGCAATTTATCAAGCCGGATGTATCTACCATTTGCGTAGGGATGGCAGCAAGCATGGGCTCGTTATTGCTGACAGCCGGTGCACCTGGCAAGAGATATGCGCTGACAAACAGCGAAGTAATGATTCATCAGCCGCTTGGCGGCATTCAAGGACAGGCTGCGGATATTAAGATACACGCAGAATGGATTATTAAAACACGTCAGAAACTGAATCAAATATACGTCGATCGTACGGGTCAGCCTCTTGAGAAAATTGAGCGGGATACAGACCGTGACTTCTTCATGAGCGCTGAAGAAGCCAAGACGTACGGCATTATTGACCAGGTGCTCAGTAGACCGATCAATTCCTAAAGGGGTGGTTTCATGTTTAAATTTAACGATGAGAAAGGGCAACTGAAATGCTCTTTTTGCGGTAAATCTCAGGAGCAGGTACGCAAGTTGGTCGCTGGACCAGGCGTGTACATTTGTGATGAATGTATCGAACTTTGCACCGAAATCGTTGAGGAAGAACTTGGTCATGATGAAGAAGTAGACCTGAAAGATATTCCGAAACCAAAAGAAATTCGTAATATTCTGGATCAATATGTTATTGGACAGGAACAAGCGAAAAAATCATTGTCTGTTGCAGTGTATAATCACTACAAACGGATCAACACACAGAGCAAAATTGAAGACGTTGAATTGTCAAAGAGTAACATTTTGCTGTTAGGACCAACAGGTTCTGGTAAAACGTTGCTTGCGCAAACGATGGCAAAAATTTTGAATGTTCCTTTTGCTATTGCTGATGCTACGTCATTAACTGAAGCTGGTTATGTGGGTGAGGATGTAGAGAACATCCTGCTCAAACTGATTCAAGCTGCTGATTATGATGTGGAAAAAGCAGAGCGTGGCATTATTTATATCGATGAGATTGATAAAGTAGCGCGTAAATCCGAAAACCCATCCATTACTCGTGATGTATCGGGCGAAGGTGTGCAACAGGCTCTCTTGAAAATTCTTGAAGGAACTGTGGCTTCTGTACCACCACAAGGTGGTCGTAAACACCCTCATCAAGAATTCATTCAGATCGATACAACGAACATCCTGTTCATTTGCGGCGGTGCCTTTGATGGTCTGGAGCAAATGATCAAACGCCGGATTGGTAAAAAAGTCATTGGCTTTAATACCGTTTCTGAACAAAAAGATCTGAAACCAGGTGAATACCTAGGTATGGTATTGCCGGAAGATTTGCTGAAATTTGGTCTGATTCCGGAATTTGTAGGCCGTCTGCCAGTCATCTCCACTTTGGAGCCGCTGGATGAAGATACGCTGGTACGGATCCTTTCCGAACCAAAAAACGCGCTTACCAAACAGTACCAAAAACTGCTTGAGCTGGATAATGTGAATCTGGTCTTTGAACCAGCTGCATTGCTTGCGATTGCAAAAGAAGCAATTAAACGTAACACAGGTGCACGTGGATTGCGTGCCATCATTGAAGGTATCATGCTGGAAATCATGTATGAAGTGCCTTCACGTGAAGATGTTACGAACTGTGTCATTACCGAAGAAGTTGTTGAGAAAAGAGTCGTGCCTGAACTAAGCCAATCGAAGGACGATAAGCAGGAAGAGAGCGCCTAATAAAGGCCTGAATCCCGTTGAACTCTGAAATATAGACTTGTCAGTTCTCCACTTTGGCAGAAGGCGAATTCATGTCTCTGTCAGGGTGGAGCTTTGACGTTGTGGGGAGAGAAATCACTCATGTATTTAAGACAGGATACACGTCCCGTGAAAGTGGGAAACGTAACGATCGGTGGCAGTAACGAAGTCATTATCCAAAGTATGTGTACAACCAAAACGGCAGACGTTGAAGCAACGGTTGCAGAGATTCTGCGACTGGAAGAAGCGGGTTGTCAAATTGTACGTGTTACGGTGAATAATGAGGAAGCTGCCGCAGCCATCAAGGAAATCAAAAAACGCATTAATATACCGCTCGTAGCGGACATTCATTTCAACTATAAGCTGGCTTTACTTGCGATTGAGAACGGCATTGATAAAGTACGGATTAACCCAGGGAACATCGGTAAACGTGCTAAAGTGGAAGAAGTGGTTAAGGCTTGTAAAGACCGCGGTATTCCGATCCGGATCGGAGTAAATGCAGGCTCTCTGGAAAACCATCTTCTTGAGAAGTATGGGTATCCTACGGCAGACGCTATGGTAGAAAGTGCATTGTATCACATTGGTATTTTGGAAGAGCTTGATTTCCATGATATCATCGTGTCTCTCAAAGCATCGGATGTGCCGATGGCAATTGAGGCATATACCAAAGCAGCTCAAATCATTCCGTATCCGTTGCATCTCGGGATTACCGAAGCGGGTACATTGTTCTCCGGTACGATCAAAAGCTCCGCAGGTATGGGAGCCTTGCTCTCCATGGGTATTGGTTCAACGATGCGGATCTCACTGAGTGCGGACCCGGTAGAAGAAATCAAAGTCGCTCGTGATCTGCTCAAAACATTTGGACTCATTACAAATGCAGCCACATTGATCTCCTGCCCGACGTGTGGACGTTTGGATATCGACCTGTTCTCCATTGCCAACGAAGTGGAAGAGTATATCTCCAAACTGAAGGTGCCGATTAAAGTATCGGTGTTGGGTTGTGCGGTTAATGGTCCAGGTGAGGCCAAAGAAGCGGATATCGGGATTGCCGGTGCTCGTGGAGAAGGTCTCTTGTTCCGTCACGGCAAGATGATCCGTAAAGTGCCTGAAGAAATCATGGTTGAGGAATTAAAAAAAGAGATCGACAAAATCGTCGAAGCCTACGAAGAGACAGGTGTTATTCCTGGTCGTTCGCACTGATTGATTCATATCTTGTTACAACAAAAGCTCGCCAGCGATGGCGGGCTTTTTATTTTCTCGCATACAAATTCCGCATCGCCCGTTTACGTCGCGTTGAAAAGGCTATACTACCAAGTATTAGCATGATCTCATATGAGAATAGCGACAAAATAGGAGGATGTGAAGACATGGAATTTGGTATGGTCATCATGTTGATTCAGTTATTTTTTGGAGTGGTGATTGGTTTGTATTTCTGGAACCTGCTGCGTGGCCAGAAAACGAACCGCAGTGCCGTGGAGCGTGAATCTCGCAAGGAACTGGAGAAGCTGCGCAAGCTGCGTTCGATCTCACTCACCAAGCCGCTGTCGGAGAAGACGCGTCCAGCTACCATTAACGATATTGTTGGGCAAAAAGATGGGTTGCGTGCCCTTAAAGCTGCATTATGCAGTGCGAATCCGCAACATGTTATCATTTATGGCCCTCCCGGAGTCGGGAAGACAGCTGCCGCAAGGGTTGTATTGGAAGAGGCTAAGAAGAATCCATCTTCTCCTTTCAAACCGGACGCCAAATTCACGGAGCTGGATGCAACAACAGCCCGTTTTGATGAACGTGGTATTGCGGACCCCTTAATTGGTTCGGTTCATGATCCGATATATCAGGGAGCAGGAGCCATGGGCGTTGCTGGTATTCCCCAACCAAAACCGGGCGCTGTGACGAAAGCGCACGGGGGAATGCTTTTTATTGATGAGATTGGTGAATTACATTCGATTCAGATGAATAAGCTGTTGAAAGTGTTGGAGGATCGCAAGGTGTTTTTGGAGAGTGCGTACTATAACTCGGAAGACACGCATACTCCTGCTTATATCCACGATATTTTTCAAAATGGCCTACCAGCCGATTTCCGCCTTGTTGGAGCGACGACACGTTCGCCTCATGAACTGCCACCAGCTTTGCGTTCCCGCTGCATGGAAGTTTATTTCCGTCCTCTGTTGCCTGAGGAGATTGGGCGAATTGCAGAGGATGCTGTTCAGAAAATAGGGTTCAGTCCATGTCCGGATGCCGTTGATGTGGTCAAGCGATATGCAACCAATGGACGTGAAGCGGTCAATATCATCCAGCTGGCTGCTGGACTTGCGCTGACAGAGAAGCGTGAGACGCTTCAGGCGTCTGATGTGGAGTGGGTGGCGGGTAGCAGTCAGATTCAGCCACGGCCTGATCGGAAGGTCCCTACACAGCCGCAGGTGGGTTTTGTTAACGGCTTGGCGGTATACGGACCGAATATGGGAACCATTTTGGAGATTGAAGTGTCTGCTGTTCCGGCTCTTAAAGATCAAGGCCGAATCAACATTACAGGCGTTGTGGATGAAGAAGAGATTGGAGGCGGTTCGCGTACACTCCGGCGAAAAAGTATGGCCAAAGGCTCGGTTGAAAATGTGTTAACCGTATTAAAAGCCATGGGTATTCGTCCGAATGATTACGATTTACACGTGAATTTCCCAGGTGGGACGCCTATTGATGGTCCATCCGCCGGGATTGCCATGGCGACTGCCATTACATCAGCCATTCAGAGGCGTCCTGTGGATCATGAGACAGCGATGACTGGCGAGATCAGTATTCATGGTCGGGTTAAGCCAATAGGTGGCGTGCTGGCCAAGGTCGAGGCTGCCTTTCAGGCAGGAGCGAAGACCGTTATTATTCCCGCGGAGAACTGGCAGTCTATTTTTGAGAATCTGGATGGCTTGCGCGTTATCCCGGTAGATACGGTACAGGACGTATTCCGTGAAGTGTTCGCCTGGGTCCCGGAATCACAACAGATGGAACAAACGAAGCTTGCAGAGGAGACAGTTGCACCTTCACCGGAGATTTTTCCACCGGCATCCGCTTCCTATTTGCGTGCCGATGTGCCTCGTCCAGGACAGGTTACAGATTCGGGAAGCTGCTAAGCGCTTCCCTTCATTGGTTTTTTATGTGAACATTTGATAGAATAATGAATGACTACAACCTGAGAGCCATTGGAGGTGCGAAAGCGATGGGACCGAGCAAAGCGAAAGGTCGTCGTTTTCCTTTACTGCCTTTAAGAGGACTTCTCGTCTACCCGAGTATGGTACTGCATCTCGATGTGGGCCGGGAGAAATCGGTCAAGGCTTTAGAAAAAGCGATGGTAGAAGAACATCTGATTCTCCTATGTTCCCAAGCCGAAGTAAATATTGAAGAACCAACACAAGAGGACATTTTCAGAATCGGAACCGTGGCCAAGGTCAGACAGATGCTGAAGCTTCCGAACGGTACGATTCGTGTACTCGTTGAAGGCTTGGAACGGGCTGAAATTATTGAATATACGGACAACGAGGAATATTATGAAGTACTGGCTAAAGAGCTGCCTGAAGAGGAGAATACCCATCCGGAGACGGATGCCTTGATGCGTACCGTTCTGAACCAGTTCGAGAATTATATTAATCTGTCCAAAAAAGTGACACCAGAGACACTCGCAGCGGTGTCTGACATCGAAGAACCAGGGCGTCTGGCCGATGTCATCACAAGTCACCTGTCCTTGAAGATCAAGGATAAACAGGAAATTCTGGAGACCATCGACGTTCGGGAACGTCTGGAGAAATTGCTGGATATCCTGAACAATGAGCGCGAAGTGCTGGAGCTTGAACGCAAGATCAGCCAACGTGTGAAGAAACAGATGGAGAAAACGCAGAAGGAATATTATTTGCGCGAGCAGATGAAAGCGATCCAGAAAGAACTGGGTGAAAAAGAAGGCCGTGCGGGTGAGGTCGAGGAACTTCGAACTCAGATGGAAGAACTCTGCTTGCCGGACAAGGTGAAAGAAAAGGTCGAGAAAGAAATTGATCGACTGGAGAAAATGCCTGCAAGTTCAGCCGAGGGCGGAGTCATTCGCAACTACGTGGATTGGCTGCTTGGCCTTCCTTGGAGTCAGATGACAGCGGATGATCTGGATATCCAAAAAGCCGAAGATGTGCTCAATGCAGATCATTACGGACTGGAAAAGCCGAAAGAACGTGTGCTTGAATATCTGGCTGTCCAGAAGCTCGTCAAGAAGCTCAAAGGGCCAATTCTCTGTCTGGTTGGACCTCCAGGGGTCGGTAAAACATCACTTGCTCGTTCGATCGCCAGATCGCTGGGTCGGGAGTTTGTAAGAATATCTCTTGGCGGCGTGCGGGATGAAGCCGAGATTCGTGGTCACCGACGCACCTATGTAGGGGCTATGCCTGGGCGTATCATCCAGGGGATGAAAACGGCAGGTTCACTTAACCCGGTATTCCTGCTGGACGAGATTGATAAGATGGCTTCAGATTTCCGCGGAGATCCTTCTGCAGCATTACTTGAGGTACTTGATCCGGAACAAAATAATACGTTTAGTGATCATTTTGTCGAATTGCCGTTTGACTTATCCAACGTTATGTTTATAACAACTGCCAACACGGTACACAATATTCCGCGTCCATTGCTGGATCGGATGGAAATGCTCAACATCCCTGGTTATACGGAACTGGAGAAGCTGCAAATTGCGAAAAACTATTTGTTGCCCAAACAGAAGCAGGACCATGGTCTGGAAGAAGAGCAGTTGGAAATCCCGGATGACGCGTTGTTGCGTGTAATTCGTGAATATACACGGGAGTCAGGTGTGCGTAATCTGGAACAGCAAATGGCTTCGTTGTGCCGGAAAGCTGCCAAGAACATCGTATCGGGTGTGGAAGGTCAGATTAACATCTCATCCGATGAGATCAAAGACTACCTTGGACCTGGCAAGTTCCGTTATGGTATGGCCGAACTGGAAGATCAGATTGGTACCGTAACGGGTCTGGCGTGGACTGAAGTGGGTGGGGATACCCTTATCATTGAAGTGACTGTTGTGCCTGGAACAGGTAAATTGACTCTCACAGGTAAACTGGGGGATGTCATGAAGGAATCGGCACAAGCCGCATTCAGTTACACCCGTTCCAAAGCTACACAGCTTGGAATTTCGCCTGACTTCCATGAGAAGAACGATATCCATATCCACGTTCCGGAAGGAGCGATTCCGAAGGATGGTCCATCTGCCGGGATTACGATGGCAACAGCGTTAATCTCAGCCTTGACGAACAAACATGTGTCCAAGGATATCGCGATGACTGGTGAAATAACACTGCGTGGACGTGTGCTGCCGATCGGTGGTCTGAAAGAGAAATCACTGGCAGCCCATCGTGCCGGCTATAAAAAAATATTATTGCCTAAGGATAACGAACGGGACCTGCGTGACATTCCAGACAGCATCAAGGAAGATGTGGAGTTTGTCCCTGTAGCCCATATGGATCAGGTATTGCAGCATGCACTTGTTGAGCAGACAGGAATTCAACTGTAATCCACTTATCCGAAAGGTTCGTATGAAGATTAGACCGTTCTGCGGAGGCTTCGGCGTCCGCTGGAACGGTTTTTTTGGTATGATAGAACAATCCATGGCATAATACCTTCAACAGGTGATGCATAAGCACAGGCGTTCAAGAGAGGAAAGATACAATATGAAAGTAAATCAATCTGAATTTATTATCAGTGCCGTTCGGCCTGAACAATACCCTGAGGACGGTCTGCCAGAGATTGCTTTGGCTGGACGCTCCAATGTGGGGAAATCTTCCCTGATCAACCGTTTGATCAATCGTAAAAATTTGGCTCGGACGAGCTCAACTCCGGGTAAGACACAGCAACTCAACTATTATAAAATTAATCAAGATCTCTACTTCGTCGATTTCCCGGGATATGGCTACGCCAAAGTTTCCAAAGAGCAGCGTTTTGCCTGGGGTAAAATGATGGAGAAATACCTGCTCGGACGCGAGGAATTGAAACTGGTCATGCAGATGGTGGATATGAGACATGAGCCATCCAAGGATGACAAGATGATGAATGAGTGGCTTCGTCATAACGGATTGCCTTTGGTTGTCGTAGCGACCAAGATGGACAAGATTCCAAAAACACGCAGAGCCAAACATATCAAAGTCATTAAGGAGTCACTGGGTCTTCGTTCAGGGGATTTGTTTGTACCGTTTTCATCCGAAGAGGGATTGGGGAAAGAAGAGTTATGGGACATCATAACCCGGCATGCTCAGATAGATAAGTATGCACCAGTGCTGGATGCAGAGGGTGCTTCTGATGAGGAAGAAAGCAACGAAATTAACGGATAACCGAGATAGTATACCGTTTTAGTGCAGGAAAGTGAGTATGCTAAATGAATCTTTGATGAGATCCAGATTAATCCGGTTTTTTAAGGGATTTCGTGAGAATTCATCATCTGGGTCTGGAGAAAAATAACGTTAGGGTAGTGTATAATGAGCATAGGTGCATATTGCCAACAGTACCAAAATTACCGGCCATGCCGGCCTGAAGAATTTTGAGATAACTGCTACATGTGCAGGAAGGCAAAACAATCGGGGAAGAATTGAGGGATTTGTATGGCTCAGCGGTTAGCCACAGAGTATGTGAAGGCCACTATAAAATTGTCAGAACCCCAGATGCATCAGTTTTTGCGCATGACAGAAGACGGCAGGCTTCATCACCGGGTTAAGGTGTTGGACAATGGTTGTCAGGAGGTTGTGCTGGGAGATGTAAGTGGAGAAGAAGTGCATTTCCCTTTTGACCGCATAGAAGGGTTTTATATCTGTGAGTTATCTTGCCGCCTGGTGAATCTGCATCTGACCAACGTTGTCCGGAAGCTCTTTGTGACTTTTAAAGGTGACGGGGTCGTTCATCGGATTTATAAAGGGTTCACTATGACGTATGTTTATGCTCAAGGCACTGTCCGCAAAATTGTGGAGAAGACCGGGGAGAACACCCGAGTGATCTATGAATACAAAAATACGTTGCTTGAATTGCAACATCTGTTCCAGGCCAGAGATGTAGAACGCGAAATCAACCGTGTGTATGCCGAGATCGATTCACTGCTGGACACTAGAAAAGATGCGACTGCTGATCAGCTCCATCAGATTGATGAGACCCTTGCTCGCCATCAAAAACGGTTGTTTGAGCTTGAAGCTTATTAGCTTGAAATTTTATGTTTATAAACGTATATGTATATAATGAATTCCCTTGTATCTTCCGGGCAGTGGCACTCGCCAATGTGGAGGTTTTCAGGGGGATTTTTTGATGTGAGATCGAATATGCCGAATTGAAAATATTTATTTTACAATCTTCTGGAAAAGGGTTGATTTCACTCTAATTCAATGTTATTTTTAATCTCGTTGAAAACAATATAGGAACCAGGATTCACTCAGGACATTATATGTTGCGAGAGATTTTTCCCTCGGGAAGTGAATGACGTAGGTCCTAGCGGATGAAATTCTTCAAACATTTTATTCCTAGGAAGGGGGAACCGAAGGATGGAATATTCAACTTTCGGAAGACACGTTGCTGTTGATACTTGGGGTGTCGACTTTAATCTACTGAACAATGCAGAGTATCTGGAAGCCCAAATGGTTGAAGCAGCGGAGGCATGTGGCGCGACAGTGATGTCCGTACAATCCAAGCAGTTTGATCCACAGGGAGCGACCGTACTTGTACTATTGTCTGAGAGCCATCTCTCCATTCATACGTATCCTGAGAGAGGTTTTGCAGCAATAGATTGTTACACTTGTGGGGAGACCGTAGATCCACAGCTTGCTATTGACTACCTGGTATCCGTATTAAAGCCTGAAAAAACGTATGCAAAAAAGTTGGTACGTGGATTGGGCGAATTGCAAGTTGAAACACCAGAGATGAACAACCAGACTGAACGGGTTTAAATAAAAAGTATATTGCATATACAATGTTCACATATCGGGATGGACACATAACCTCCCAAACTCTAAATAGTCATGGAATAATTCCATGGCTATTTGTTTTAATATGCGTATCGTTATGAATATTCATAATCGACACTTTTTAACGCATAACGGTGAACTTTGGTGAGACACTACAATAAATGACAGTGCATATGATGATGAACATGGTGATTTCATAAACATTTCATAAAAATGACCCGGTCACGGCTATGATGTGTGATATAATTAACCATGTCAATCATAAATGGATAGACATATGCAGTAAGCACTTTGATTGGAAATTTATTAGGCAGGTGAACTTGCAATGCACATCGTTGTCGTTGGTTTGAATTATCGCACGGCGCCTGTAGAGGTTAGGGAACGATTCACATTTGCAGAAAAGGATTTGTCTGAAGCGCTGCAGCAGCTCAAGCTGACCAAGAGTGTATTGGAAGGTGTAATCGTAGCCACATGTAACCGTACCGAGTTGTATGTTGTGGTGGACCGTCTTCACATGTGTGGTTATTTTATTCGAACATTCATGGAACAATGGTTTAATGTACCACGGGAAGAATTTACGCAACACTTATATATATATGAAGATGATCAAGCCATGCGCCATTTGTTCCGCGTGATCTGCGGACTGGATTCCATGGTCATCGGTGAGACTCAGATACTTGGACAGGTGAAACAGGCTTTTCTTAAAGCACAGGAAGAGAAATCAACAGGTACCTGGTTTAATATGCTGTTCAAACAGGCAGTTACGCTGGGCAAACGGGCACATTCGGAGACTTCCATCGGGGAGAGCGCCGTATCTGTCAGTTATGCTGCTGTTGAACTCGGTAAGAGGATATTTGGCATGTTCACAGACAAGAAGGTGCTCATTTTGGGTGCTGGCAAGATGAGTGAACTAACCGTGAAACATCTCTATGCCAACGGGGCATCCGAGGTCATCGTGGCGAACCGCACGCTCGCAAGAGCTGAAGAATTGGCAGCCAAGTTCCGGGGTACACCTTGTACGATGGAACAGGCATTAGATCGACTTAATGAAGTTGATATTGTAATTAGTTCCACTGGAGCTGAACGTTATGTCATGGATGCAGCAGTGGTACGGGAGAGCATGAAGCGTCGTCAATCTCGTCCATTGTTCCTGATTGATATTGCGGTTCCACGCGATATTGATCCGGCGATAGGTGAATTATCCAACGTATTTCTCTATGACATTGATGATCTGGAAGGAATCGTGGAGAGCAACCTGGAGATGCGTAAGGTGGAAGCTGCCAAGATTGAGAGAATGATTGAGCTTGAGATGGAGGATTATTACCATTGGCTCAAAACGTTGGGTGTTCGTCCCGTTATTCGCGCTTTGCAGGAAAAAGGGGTCTCCATTCATGAAGAAACGATGGATAGCCTGTTTAATAAACTGCCTGAGCTGGATGAACATCAACGTAAAGTCATTCGTCGTTTGACCAAGAGTATTGTGAACCAAATGACGACAGATCCGATTAATCGAATTAAGGAAATGGCAGGCACGAAGCAAGGTGATGAAGCTCTGCGCATGTTTACTCAGATTTTCGCTCTGGAAGATTCAGTAGAGATGGCCGCTGAAAAAGTGAGTCAGAGTGATGCTACAGCTCTGGCGAAACCAGCCGCTCACCTTAACGAAAACCGGCAAGACCCCGTGCCGGCTTATGCTCCGGCAGGCGTATAAGGCGGGTGGGCAGCTTGACCCTTGCTGAACAAGTTTATGAAGCTCTAATCTATATGTATGCCCTGAGCCTACTGTTCTATTTCTCGGACTGCATTCGACGCAATGCGGGGGCGAAGCGGACAGGCACAGGGTTTCTTGTCGTTGTTTGGGGATTGCAGGTAACGCATGTCATACTGCGCATGTGGACTGAAGGCCATTTCCCCATCTATACCACCTTTGATTTTTTGTTTATATTTTCATTCAGTATTGTGCTGATGTCTCTCGTCATGACTCGCATCCAGCGTTCCGAATTTGTGATTTTGTTGCTGAATGTTGTAGGTTTTTCCGTTACGGTATTAAACCGACTGTGGTTTACGGCAGGAGAGATATCACTGCATAACTGGCAAACGGTACATGGATTACTTATTATGCATATTACCTTGGCGAATCTTGGTTTTGCGGCGTTAACCGTTGCTACGGTATTTGCCATGTTATATCTGTTCCTGCACCGTAAGTTGAAGAAAAAAAAGTGGAATGATACGATGCGACGGCTGCCAAGCCTGGAAGTGATCGGTAAGTATATGGATGGTGCTACATTGATAGGTACACCGCTCCTTGGCGTTTCTGTGATGCTTGCCGTATTATCCATTGTGGCGGAAAGACGCTGGATTCTACTCTTGGATCTCAAAGTTATTGCGACAGGTCTTGCTATAGCCATCTATGTGGGTTACTTCGTATCCAAAAGAAGGAAACAGTTCTCTACAATTATCATGGCAAGATGGACACTGATCGGGTACGGATTTGTCATTATAAGTTTTTTATCCAATGCGTATTCAGCGTTTCATCGTTGGACGGGAGAGTGAAGGGGATGGACCGTTACACGCCAATATTTGTGAATACTTCAGGCAAGAAGTGCTGCGTGGTTGGTGGTGGACGTGTTGCCGAACGTAAAATTAAGGGATTACTGCATGCTGAGGCACAGATTACGGTCATTAGTCCGGAGCTTACTCGCGTATTAAAACAACTGCATCATGAATCCCGAATTCAATGGATAGACCGGTCCTACCGCAATGGAGATTTGCGGGGGGCCTTTCTCGTATATGCAGCGACTGACCAATCAGAGGTCAATTCAACTGTGGTTCGGGATGCGGAGGCTGCGGGCATATTGGTGAATGACGCAATGTCTTCGGAGCACAGCAGCTTTATTACACCAAGCGTGGTAAGGCGTGGGAGATTAAGCATAGCGATATCCACAGCAGGAGCGGGACCGGCAGCAGCTGCGGAGATACGTGCCACACTCGAACGACAGTTCGGGGATGAGTATGAGACGTACCTTGAGTTTTTGCACCAGATGAGGACTGAGGTGAAGTCACGCGTATCTTCTTCAAGTCTCAGAAGTACGTTGCTTCGGCAATTAACTGAAATGCACATATTAGAAGATATTCGTACAGGCCATTTTCGATGGTGGACCGAAGAAGAAATCGGGGACTGGATATCCCGTAATCAGGAGGAAGTGTAGATATGCGTACAATTAAAGTTGGAAGTAGACAGAGCGCGCTTGCGCTAACCCAGACAGGTCATGTCATTCAGGATTTACGCGATATTTGTGAGCGGGAAGGATTAGCTTTTGACTTTGAAGTACATAAGATTGTTACCAAGGGAGATCTCATTCTGGATGTAACGTTGTCAAAAGTGGGAGGCAAAGGTTTGTTTGTCAAAGAGATTGAACAGGCGATGCTTGATCGTACCATTGATATGGCTGTGCATAGCATGAAAGATATGCCCTCCGAGTTACCCGAAGGATTAATCAATGGTGCTATTCCCCGTCGTGCAGATCCACGGGATGCGCTGATCTCCAATGGTGGACTTACTCTGGATCAACTGCCAGAAGGAGCTAGAGTCGGAACAAGCAGTCTGCGCCGGTCGAGTCAATTAAAGGCCTATCGTCCAGATTTGCAATTGGAATCGATTCGCGGCAATATTGATTCCCGTCTGCGGAAGCTGGAGACCGAAGGATTCGATGCGATTATTCTGGCAGCTGCAGGATTGTACCGTATGGGCTGGGAAGACCGAATCACAGAGTACCTGACGGAAACAGCTTGCCTTCCGGCCGTAGGTCAAGGCGCGCTTGGTATCGAATGTCGTGAAGACGATGAGGAACTATTGCACTTGCTGCAGCTGTATAACGATCCCGAGACAGCATTTCCTGTACAGGCGGAACGCCGTTTTCTCAGTGTATTGAATGGGGGCTGCCAGGTTCCGATCGGTGCTCATGCGGTGTGGGTGCCTCAGCAAGATGCAGATTCCCTGAATGGTGAAAACACGTTACAATTAACAGGTATGGTCGGCACGCCGGATGGTGGACTGATTCTTAAGGAAGCTATGATCGGCAAGGACCCGGTTCGTCTGGGTGAAGAAGTGGCTTGGAGATTGATCGAACGGGGAGCAGAGCAGATACTGGCAGAAGTTAGGGGATGAAGACATGGTGGGAAAGGTCTTTTTGGTAGGGGCAGGTCCTGGGGATGCAAAGCTGATTACGGTAAAAGGGTGGGAATCCATCGGTAAAGCTGATGCTGTAGTCTATGATCGTTTGGCAAGTCCGAGATTGTTGAAACAAATGAAACCCGGCGCAGTCAAGATTTACGTGGGCAAACGCCCGGATCGGCATACGATGAAACAGGAAGAGATCAATCAACTGTTAGTTGATCTGGCGCTTGAAGGCAAGGTTGTAGTTCGACTTAAAGGTGGCGACCCGACGATCTTTGGACGTGTAGGCGAAGAGGCGGGTTTGCTGCACAAAAACGGAATTCCGTTTGAGATTGTACCTGGGGTTACCGCTGCAATAAGTGTACCTGCGTATGCCGGAATTCCTGTGACTCATCGTGACTATGCATCTTCCATCTCTATTATTACGGGGCACGAGAGTCCGGACAAGCTTGATCGCAGTATCCATTGGGATAAAGTGACGAATGCAACGGGCACACTTGTATTTATGATGGGGGTTGCCAAAATTGGATATATCAGCGAACAATTGATTCGTCATGGTCGTCCAGCGCAAACACCGGTAGCTCTGATTCGTTGGGGAACACGAGCGGAACAGGATACCCTTACAGGTACCCTTGAAGATATAGAAGCGAAAGTAATCGCAGCCAATTTCCAACCACCAGCTGTTATTGTGGTGGGAGATGTCGTCAATCAGCGGGAACAGTTGAAATGGGCAGAAGCGCTGCCGCTGTTTGGCAAACGAATTCTGGTAACCCGTGCTCGCAGTCAGGCGAGTGAACTGGTGAATCGCATTGAGGAACTTGGCGGCGAACCGTATGAGTTTCCGGTCATTGAGACGGTCATGCCGTCCAGTGAATCTGCGCAGCAAAGTGTCAAAGACGCCTTCAGTGCTTTAAATACCTATGACTGGGTGTTTTTCACAAGTGTGAACGGCGTGGAGTTTTTCTTCCGCCATCTGGAACAGGAAGGCAAGGATATTCGCTCGATTCATCAAGCGAGAATTGCTGCCGTAGGACCTTCCACAGCAGATGCTTTGCGCAAACATGGCATCATTGCAGAGGTTGTCAAAGGTCCTTTCCAGGCCGAAGGCATGCTTGAGGCTTTTGAAAGCGAATTGAAGGAAGGTCAGAGAGTATTGCTCCCGCACGGTGATCTTGCACGCACATGGTTACGTGATCAGTTGAGAGAACGGGGACTTCAAGTCACCGAAGCCATCACCTACGATACGATCCTCGCTGGTGAGGATGATGACGAACTGCTTAAGCTGCTTGAAGAAGGTGGTATTCATGCGGTGACCTTTACAAGTTCATCGACGGTTACCAATTTCATGAGTATATTGAAACGTATGGGATTGCAAGATCCACTGCCTTTATTGAAAGATGTGGAGGTTGCGTGTATTGGACCTGTTACAGCGAAGACGGCAGAAGCCGCTGGACTAAAGGTTACACTGATGGCAGAGGAAGCAACGATGGATAGCTTGATCACAGTGCTATGCGACTGGAAACGGACAGGCACCAAAGAAGGAGCTCTTCGAAATTAATACACATGTAATCATGTCAACAATATGAAGCGTGCTGAATTCGATAGGATACCAGCGCGCTTCCCTTTTTGCTCTATTTAACTTTCAGGGAGGTTTTACACGTATGAGTTTTCCAATTGTACGGCATCGCCGTTTACGCCAATCCACAGGTATTCGCAATATGGTCAGAGAGACCCATCTAACCGTGGATGACTTTATTCAACCAATCTATGTGACGTATGGAGAAAATGTAAAATCCGAAATTAAATCCATGCCTGGCGTATTCCGCTTCTCGTTGGATCGTCTTCAGGAGGAAGTAACGGAAATTGCCGAGCTGGGAATTCCAGCCGTGTTATTGTTCGGTATTCCGGAGACGAAGGACAGTGTGGGTTCATCTGGCTTCGCTGAAGATGGCATTGTGCAGGAAGCGACGAGATTGATCAAATCCTGGTACCCGGAATTGCTGGTTGTTGCGGATACTTGTCTGTGTGAATTCACGGATCACGGTCACTGCGGTATGGTACACACCGTGGAGATTGACGGCCACATCTGCGGAGATGTATTAAATGATGAATCACTGGATCTACTCGTGCAAACGGCAGTGTCTCAAGCCAAAGCAGGAGCGGACATTATTGCACCATCCAACATGATGGATGGATTTGTACAAGCGATCCGCGCCGGGCTGGATGAGAATGGATTCAGTCACATTCCGATCATGTCCTACTCTGTTAAATATGCATCCGCATTTTATGGTCCATTCCGTGAAGCAGCAGATTCCACACCACAATTCGGAGACCGTAAGTCCTATCAGATGGACCCGGCGAACGCGCGTGAAGCCTTGCGTGAAGCAGAGACGGATGTGCTCGAAGGAGCGGACATGTTGATGGTAAAACCATCCCTTTCCTATCTGGATGTTATGCGCACCATCAAGGATCAATTTGATCTTCCGCTTGTTGCCTATAATGTAAGTGGCGAGTATGCCATGGTGAAGGCGGCGGCGATTCAAGGCTGGATCGATGAGAAAAAAGTTGCCATGGAAATCCTGCTCAGCATGAAACGCGCAGGTGCAGATATGATCATTACCTACTACGGAAAAGACGCTTCACGCTGGTTGGCTGAGAAATAAAATAAATTATATTAAGGAGGATATTCATGACTGCACAACAAGGTAATCGACGCAATGATGAGCGCTCACGCAGCGCCTTTGAGGAAGCTAAGCAGTACATACCCGGGGGTGTGAACAGCCCTGTACGCGCATTCAAATCGGTGGGACTTACTCCGATCTATGCAGAACGCGGCGAAGGGTCCAAAATCTACGATATTGATGGCAATGTTTTTATTGACTATGTGGGATCGTGGGGCCCACTCATTATGGGACATGCACACCCTGATGTTGTAGAAGCTTTGCGTGAGACAGCCCTCAAAGGAACAAGCTTTGGTGCGCCTACCTTGCTGGAGACCGAGATGGCAAAACTGGTCTGTGAGCGTGTGCCTTCCATCGATATCGTGCGGATGGTTAATTCCGGTACGGAAGCAACGATGAGTGCCATTCGACTGGCACGCGGGGTAACCGGACGCAGTAAAATTCTGAAGTTTGAAGGATCATATCATGGACATGCGGACAGCTTGCTGATCAAGGCGGGGTCAGGTGTTGCAACACTGGGTCTACCGGATAGTCCAGGTGTACCTGAAGGTGTAGCTGTGAATACCATTACGGTACCTTATAACGATCTGGAGTCCGTGAAGCTTGCTTTTGAACGTTATGGTGAAGAACTGGCCGCTGTTATTGTGGAGCCTGTAGCAGGTAACATGGGGGTTGTTCCTCCGGCTTCCGGTTTCCTTGAAGGCCTGCGCAGTTTAACGACCCAATATGGCAGCCTGCTTATTTTTGACGAAGTCATGACCGGTTTCCGCGTAGGGTTGAACTGTGCTCAGGGACGGTATGGGGTTACACCTGACCTGACTTGTCTGGGTAAAGTTATCGGTGGCGGACTCCCGGTTGGTGCTTATGGTGGCCGTCGAGATCTGATGGAACAGATTGCTCCAACAGGACCGATCTATCAGGCGGGTACACTTAGTGGGAACCCGCTGGCTATGGCAGCAGGATATACCACGCTCAAATTGTTAACACCAGAGGTCTATGATCGTCTGGAGACATTGTCTGCACGTCTGCAAGCCGGATTCGAGAAAAATGCAGCTGAGACGGGTATTGCGATAACCATTAACCGTGTGGGTTCCATGGTTTGTCCATTCTTCAGTGCCGTTCAAGTAACCAATTATGATATTGCCAAAGAAAGCAATCTGGATCAATTCCGTCGTTATTTTGCGGCCATGATTGATCATGGTGTGAGTGTTGCACCTTCGCAATACGAAGGCATGTTTGTCTCTGGTGTGCACACAGAGCAGGATATTGACGATACGATTGAGGCGAATCGTAAAGCTCTTCAATCGCTATGACCATCAAAAGTTGGAAACGCCGCGGGGAATGGCTTGAGCTGATGCCAGGGAAAGCCGTGACAGGCAGTTCGGACAAACCGATGGCCGCAGAGCAATGGTTATTGTCTGAACTTCAGTTTCCGGAGAAATTGCTTCGTCAGCTGAAAGCAAACCAAGGAATACAACTTGCAGGGGACCGGCTTCGGCTGGCCCTTTTTGCGTCCCAGCCAATCGATGTTGAGCCACGCTGGGCTGATGTGGATGTATTGTATGAGGATGATTTCTGTCTGGTTATGCACAAACCGGCAGGTATGAAACTGCATCCAGATGGAAGCCGTACCGATCAGGCCATCACGCTGGATCATGTGGTTGCCTCCTATTATGAAATGAACGGAATACAGGCGAGCGTTCGCCATGTTCATCGACTGGATGAGGATACAACCGGACCTGTTCTGTATGCCAAAAATGCTTTTGCTCTCGCCAAACTGGATGAAGCGATGCGTCGCAAAGAGATTGGTCGCCATTATATAGCCATTGCAGGTGGACAAATCCCCCTTGAACTCCACAAAATTGATGCTCCGATTGGTAAGGATAGACATCACAAGCAGCGCAGACGAGTCTCGGAAGGTGGACAGGAAGCTGTTACTCGTGTGGAGATCGTTGAAGTGTGGGAACGAGCAACCCTTGTGCGATTAAAGCTGGATACAGGACGAACACACCAAATTCGTGTACACCTGAGTTACGCGGGACATCCGCTTATTGGTGATGCGTTGTATGGAGGTAGAGCGGATGCCATTGGACGACAAGCACTTCACGGAGAGATGCTTAAGTTTGGTCATCCGTTAACCGGAGCGATGATTGAAGTGAATGATCCTTGGCCATCCGATTTCACACAATTGGCAGAACGTGAAAAGGTGTATTCATAAATGATATAGAGCGAACTTTAATAGTTACACGAGAACGGAGAGGACAGAAATAACGTGAAGAAGCGGAGCGTTCGCCTAAAAGCTTTCTGAAAGAACGCTGCATCGGAAGCATATGCTTCGCCGTTATCCCCGGATTTGCTCTTTGAAGAAGGGAATCAAAAAAAATCTGGGGATAACAGTGATCGGAAGGTTATTCTGTCATCGAGTGGCTAGGTGCAACATTCTCTATTTCGCTTTATATAACAAGGTTTTTCAAAAGGTGGCATGCTCATCTCATTCAAGGCATATAGATGGGGTAACGAAGGATTTGGACCATGGATCAGTCCCATGAGAAGGATCATGGTGAACATATGCCGAAAGGAGGACGCCACCTTTGTTGAATCAACCTTATGGTTTGCGGTTCGATATTTATGAGCGCGTTCATTTGTCTGAGGGAGTCCCTGCGATTGAGGAATTGGAGGAAATTGAACTATACCCGCGCATTCAAGTCATAGGGCAGGATGATCATGCCACGTTAAGAGGGCATCTTTTGCTTACAGGTGCGTACAGAGGAGAAAATGAGGCTTCAGAGGAGCTCAAACATTTCATTCCCGTGGAGATCACAGTGCCTCTGAACCGGGTCAGATCGATTGAGGATATTTCCATCGAGATCGAAAATTTTGACGTGGATCTGTTATCCAATCGTAGTCTGAATATTACTGGCGTTTTGTCGCTGCGAGGCATCGAGGGCTTTCCTGTTGAAGAGCCACAAGTTTGGTCAGCAGATGAATTTACGGTAGTCCACTCACCGGATGCTCAGCAATCCAACCGTTCCGATGAAGCAGAACAGACAGGTAGCGACCCCAACACATTTGCACAAGAGTATCTGCTCCAGCGGAGTGAGGAAGAGAGACTTGCGAATGCGGCAGAACTTGCATATGGTGCCCCGGAATATCATCAGGAATATGCGAACTTATCATCGGCCGAGTCACTTCAATCTGAGGAGCAAAGTGCGGAGTATGCTAACGAAAACAGACAACCTGATGCAGACGAAGATCCCGCATCTCTGACAGAGAATGGAGATGAATTGGCATCCCATGAGCAATACAGTGAACCTTCTCCGATCTCGTCATTTATGGCTGAGACCGCTGATCGGTTAGCTTCTTACCCTGAGTCGGAACCAGTGCTGCCTCTGGAAGAAGAGTCTTTAGCGTGGTCCGAGCCTTCTGGGGATGCATTGCCTGAGGAGCCTAGAAATTCAGATCAAGTAGTCCCAGAGCCTACTGCTCAATCATCTAATGAGTTTGCAGCACCAGATGTACCGGACGCACCAGATGTATGGCATTTCGAATCAGCGAGATCTGTACCTCAGCAGGAGAATCAGGCAGTTGATGTTCCGGTTGAACCACAGGCGGAGAACTGGCAAGGTGTATTCGGTTCGTCCGAAGCAGGCAATGCAGAGGAAGAACGTCCGTCTTTTGAAGCGACTGGGGTAGATGAGTTTGTGCAGAACGAAGCATTTGTTCCTGAACCTGTTGCTGAGACGGAAGACAAGCCGGAGCTGAAGGTTGCTTTTGGCAGCAAAAAGGAATCCGCACCACGACAAGAGGAGGGTGTAGGTATCTCTTCCTTGTTATCCTCTGGCAGATCAGCACGGGATGCTGAAGTAGAGAGAGGCGAAGAGGTTCCAGTCGGTGTGATACAGGAAGAAACGTATGCACCTGAGGATGTGGAATGGAAGAATCTGTTCCTGGGAACGATCGTGGACCAGACGCCATTCCGTAAGGTGAAACTGTGTATCGTCCAGCGGGAAGATACACTGGATGCCATTGCAGATCGATACCAATTGAGCACGAGGGAACTTCAGTTGTATAACCGATTATCTGAACAAGTTGTGGAAGAAGGTCAGATATTGTACATCCCTTAATCCGTAGTTAAAGCCTTCGTTACGACCCGTGATCCCCTTGAGGATTGCGGGTTTTTGCATGTTTCGTCCTAAACCTGCATTCCAGCGCTCTTTATCCGCTGTTGTCAGGTTGACTATCGCGCACGAGCAAGGTATGATGTGTGTAGGTTTTTTGAAGAACAACGTGGAACGGGAGTAGTAGACAGTATGACCTTTCAGAGAGTGGAATTGCAACGCTGTGAGATTCCGCAGGAACCAACTGATCGAAGTCGCCCGGGAGTTGCCTGTTTGAATACAAGGGATAAATGAGATTTATCGTCATTTATTTCTGAGGTAGGATGGGCCGGTAGCAGCCGTTATCTGCTTGAAGTGTCACGTCATGTACAGAGGGTGAAGTCTATCTTGCTGTTGGCGTGAAACAAAGGTGGTACCGCGAAAGCTAACCTTTCGTCCTTTGATGGATGAAAGGTTTTTTTTGTTTTTTTTGGCGAAGATGATGAAGATGAAGTAACGGAGGAATGACACATGTCTGAGGAAAAAAAATCAGCTGCAACAGAAATGCCGACCACTTACGATCCTAAAGCGGCAGAGGACAAATGGTACTCCACCTGGATGGAGCGCGGATATTTCAAAGCCGGTCAACGTAAAGATGCCGAACCGTATACGATTGTAATTCCACCCCCAAATGTGACCGGGATGCTGCACATCGGGCATGCGCTCGACTTTACACTACAGGATATTCTGATCCGCACCAAACGGATGCAGGGTTATGATGCACTGTGGCTTCCGGGTTCCGACCATGCAGGTATTGCTACCCAAACCAAAGTGGAGCAGAAGCTGCGTGAAGAAGGTCTGACCCGTTATGATCTGGGACGTGAGAAGTTTCTGGAGAAAGTATGGGACTGGAAAGATCAATATGCAACTACCATCCGTCAGCAATGGGGCAAAATGGGATTGTCGCTTGATTACTCACGTGAACGTTTTACGCTGGATGAAGGTCTGTCCCAAGCGGTTCGTAAAGTATTTGTTCAACTGTATGAAAAAGGCCTTATTTACCGAGGCAAACGCATCATTAACTGGGACCCGGTGAACCGGACAGCTCTGTCCGACATTGAGGTTGAATATAAAGAGGTTCAGGGTCATTTGTACCATCTGCGGTACCCGCTCAAAGATGGAAGTGGCTACGTTACCGTGGCAACAACGCGTCCAGAAACGATGCTGGGTGATACAGCAGTTGCTGTTCATCCGAAGGATGAGCGCTATGCAGATATGATTGGTAAAGTGCTTGTACTGCCTATCATTGGACGAGAAATTCCAATTATCGCTGATGATTACGTGGATAAAGAATTTGGAAGTGGTGCTGTTAAAATCACGCCTGCGCATGATCCAAATGACTTTGAAGTAGGTCTTCGTCATGACCTGCCTCAGATTACGGTAATGGATGAGAGCGGCACAATGAATGCTGAGGCAGGCAAGTATCAGGGACTGGATCGCAGTGACTGCCGCAAGCAGATTGTTGCTGACTTGAAAGAGCAGGGCGTATTGATCAACATTGAGGATCACACGCATCAGGTGGGACACAGTGAACGTACGGGAGCTGTTGTTGAGCCGTATCTGTCTACACAGTGGTTCGTTGAGATGAAGCCACTTGCAGAGAGAGCGATTAAGAAGCAACAGAGCGGCGAAGGGGTTAATTTTGTTCCAGATCGTTTTGAGAAAACCTATCTGAACTGGATCGAGAACGTTCGTGACTGGTGTATTTCCCGTCAACTGTGGTGGGGACATCGTATTCCGGCCTGGTATGATGAGGAAACGGGTGAAATCATTGTATCTGCTGAAGATCCGACAACGCTGCCAGAGTATGCTGGACGCAAGCTCAGACAGGACGAAGATGTACTCGATACTTGGTTTAGCTCCGGCTTATGGCCGTTCTCCACGCTAGGCTGGCCGGAAGATACGGAAGATCTGAAACGTTATTATCCGACAAGTGTACTTGTGACAGGGTATGACATCATATATTTCTGGGTTGCACGTATGATTTTCACTGCACTGGAATTCACGGATGAGATTCCGTTTAAGGATGTGCTGATGCATGGTCTTGTTCGTGATGCAGATGGACGCAAAATGTCCAAATCATTGGGCAACGGTGTAGATCCGCTGGATGTGATCGAGAAATATGGCGCAGACGCAATGCGTTACATGATCTCAACCAGCAGCACGCCAGGCCAGGATCTCCGTTTCCGTTGGGAACGGGTGGAGCAGGCTCGTAATTTTGCCAACAAGATCTGGAACGCTTCGCGCTTTGCATTGATGAATCTGGAAGGATTCACTTATGAGGAACGTGACATTAGCGGAGAGCTTGGTACAGCGGATTATTGGATTTTGCACCGTCTGAACGAAACTTCCCGCGATATTACGCGTCTAATCGAAGCGTATGAGTTTGGGGAAACGGGTCGTGTGTTGTATAACTTTATCTGGGATGACCTGTGTGACTGGTACATTGAGTTTGCTAAGCTGTCCTTCTATGGGGAAGATCCGGTTGCCAAGAAGAAAACACAATCCGTGCTGGCTTATGTGCTGGATCAGACCATGCGCCTGATTCATCCGTTTATGCCATACATCTCCGAAGAGATCTGGCAGCATCTGCCACATGAAGGTGAGACGATTACGTTGGCAGCATGGCCGGTATATGATCCTGCTCTGGAGAACCCGGAGGCTGTTGCCGAGATGAACCTGCTCATGGATACCATTCGTGCAGTTCGGAACATTCGTGCAGAAGTGAACGTGCCTATGAGCAAAAAGATCGAATTGATGGTAAAAGCAAATAGCCCTGAAGCGTCCAGCATCATCGAACGTAACAGTCATTACATCAAACGTTTCTGTAACACGTCCGAGTTCGATAGTGGGCTGGATCTAAGCTCCCCGGATAAGGCGATGACTGCAATCATCACAGGGGCAGAACTATACTTGCCGCTGGCTGGTCTTATTGATATCGAACAGGAAGTGGCTCGCCTGGAGAAAGAGTTACAGAACCTTGAGGGCGAAGTACTCCGTGTGGAGAAAAAGCTGTCGAATCAAGGCTTTGTTGCCAAAGCGCCTGCCAAGGTTATTGAGGAAGAGCGCGCCAAGCAAGCAGACTATTCCGATAAACGGGATAAAGTGATTGCACGAATCAAGGAACTGAAAGGTTAATATACTTGGGTCGGATGGAGAGCCATTATGCCATCCGGCCGCTTTTTTCACTCAAACTCGGGACCGAAGGTGAATCAGATGACGGAATTAGACGGGACAGATGCAGCAGCTCCTTTACTTACGTATAACGAGGCCGTGGACTGGATCAATGGCCTTATTCCTTTTGGCATTCGACCTGGATTGGAACGAATCGAGAGTCTGATGTCTATGTTAGGCAATCCTCACCAACGTCTCAAATTTATTCACGTCGCGGGAACGAACGGCAAAGGTTCGACTTGCGCTTTTTTGACGTCAGTGCTTCTTCAGGCTGGATATGATGTGGGTACCTTTACGTCGCCTTATATCACCAAGTTTACGAACCGTTTTCAATACAACGGCGAGGATATTCCGGAAGAGACTTTGTTGAAGATCTCTAACCGTCTGCGCCCGTTGGTTATGGAAATGGCATCTACTCCGCTTGGTTCCCCAACGATGTTTGAGGTGTCCACGGCTCTCGCGCTTCTGTATTATGCAGAAGAGTGCTACCCTGATGTTGTGGTATGGGAGACGGGGCTGGGGGGAAGGATGGACGTAACGAATATTGTTTCGCCTGTTGTGTCCGTCATCACCAACATTGGTATGGATCACACGGATGTGCTTGGAGATACGATTGAGCAGATTGCTGGAGAAAAGGCAGGCATTATCAAGCCGGGAGTACCCGTTGTGACCTGCGCGACGCAACCTGAAGCTGTGAAAGTGATTCAGGAGAAAGCACAGCAGCTTCAATCAAGCCTGTATTTGGCTGGAGATCAATTCTCTTATCATCGACTGGAGAGTAATGAGAACGGACAATCTTTTCATTTTACCGGCCCGTTTCGTGATCTGGACGTTCGCATACGCATGCAAGGCTCACATCAATGTGACAATGCTGCGGCCGCACTGATGGTGCTTGAATTGCTTAGACAATACATGGCATTTATGCTGGATGACAACGATATTGCACTTGGACTGGAGAATGCTTTCTGGGCAGGAAGATTCGAAAAAGTCGTCGATGAACCCCGAATTGTGCTTGATGGAGCACATAATCCGGAAGGGGCAGAGTCACTGGCCAAGAGCATTGTGGATGTCTATCCGCACAACAAGTTAATTTTGATGATGGGTATGTTGGCAAATAAGCATCACGAAGCGTATTTGCAGCATATACTGCCACTAGTGGATACGCTGATCCTGACCGAGCCAGATTTCCGACGCAAAATGGATGCAGCCGAATTGCTGCAGATTGTCGAACGGGTACGTCCCGCCATTGCGAAGCAGGAACTGGAAATCATCGTCGAGCCCGAATGGGCAAAGGCACTTGATCTATTGAAGTCACGGACGGAAGCGGAAGATCTGGGGGTGGTCTCCGGCACACTGTACCTGATTGCGGATGTGCGGGCAGCCCTTTTGCATCAAACCGATTCTGAAAAAGGTTGGTGAAAGTTTTGTTAAATACATCGGAACACGTTCATTTTATAGGGATTGGCGGATATGGCATGAGTGCCATCGCAAGAGTTATGTTGGAAATGGGATACACCGTTACCGGATCGGATGTCGCTTCACAGGAGTTGACCGAGAAGTTGGCAGCCAAGGGAGCGAAAATATATATCGGACATACGGCAGAGCACGTCACTGGAGCAGATCTGGTTGTCTACTCTACGGCAGCGCCTGCTGATAATGTGGAACGGGTAGCAGCTGCAGAGCTGAACATTCCGATTCTGCATCGTTCCCAGATGCTTGCACGTTTGTTGAACGAACGTAAAGGTGTGGCTGTAGCCGGAGCTCACGGTAAAACAACCACTTCATCCATGATTGCACTTGTTATGGATAAATGTGATACGGACCCGACATATATCATTGGCGGAGAAATCATGAATGTGGGTACCAACGCGAAGGCCGGTCAAGGCGACTGGGTAGTCGCTGAAGCGGACGAGAGCGATGGTTCGTTTTTGCAGTACCATCCATGGCTCGGTATTGTAACCAATATTGAGGCAGATCATTTAGAGAATTACAACAGTGATTTTGAGGAGCTCAAAAGGGCTTATGTCCAGTTCCTGAGCCAGATACGTCCGGAAGGAACAGCGATTGTGTGTTCTGACGACGAGAATGTTCAAGCGATTTTGCCAGAACTCAAGTCACGGATTACAACCTATGGTATTGATCGTGCTGCAGATTATACGGCAACGGATATTGTATTGGGCGATCGCCGTATCTCCTTTACGATGAATCATCAGGGTGCTGCTATGGGCACGGTGGAATTATCGGTGCCGGGTAAACATAACGTTTATAATGCGATGGCTACTGTGATTACCTGTCTGGAAGCAGGCATTCCATTTGAGAAGATTGTGGCAGCTATCATCCAGTTCCACGGAGCCAAACGCAGATTCCAGGTATTGGGCGAGGCGCGCGATATGCTGATCATCGATGATTATGCTCATCACCCAACTGAGATTGAAGCTACCATTAGTGCAGCCAAAGCAACGGGCAAACGTATTATCGCGGTATTCCAGCCACAGCGTTATACGCGTACGTTCTTCCTGCTGGATGCGTTCAGTCGTGCTTTTGCGGAAGCGGATGAAGTGCTTATTACGGATATCTATTCTCCTGCGGGCGAAAAACAGATCGAAGGGGTAACCTCAGCCAAACTGGTTGAACTGATTGTTCAAAACAGTAATGCTTCTGCACGTTACCTCCCTACAAAAGAAGAAGTTGTAGCTGATCTGCAGCATCGTTTGCAGCCAGGAGATCTTGTGATTACGATGGGTGCAGGTGATATTTGGAAAGTCGGCGATACACTTGCCAAAAGTTTGAAATAAATCAATTGAGAAAACGCCTGTCTTCGATACGAAGCAGGCGTTTTTTTTGCGTTATATGGAATGTATTCTCCAGTCTCTGCATATAGCTGATATAAATGGGACAAAGGAGAGGGTGCGGGTGAGCAATGCTAGAATGACGTTTCGCTTCGGGGATCATGAGTCGGACAAGCCTGAAAATAAGAGGAGTTCCGCGTCCAGTCCATTGGTGACGTTAAGTGAAGAGTTACCGCATAATCAACCGCTAACGCCTAAGCAGATGGATACAACCCCATCATGGACGCCTGAGGATATCCCCGGAGACTGGGGAGAGACGGTGCTGACAAGCTCTACTGTACCTGAACCTGACGAGCGGGTGAGCCCTGATTCGAACTTGAACTTGGATGAGGCTCATTATTTTGGAAACCGTTCCGGTTACGGTTATGTTAGTCACACCGATAATCCGGAGGAAGAGCGTCATGATCTGTCCAATACCCATGATGATCAAGGCCACGACTGGCTTGTAGATTCGGAGAACTATTCCTATAAGCGCAATCGCCCTCCAAGAGGCTGGAAAATGATTGGTTCTGTCACTGGGGCACTTGTTACCGGAGCGCTTTTTGGCATGGTTATTCTTTCATTTTTTAATAAAGAAGGAGCCCTAAAGCCAGGCAATCTTCTTCCCGTCAATCAGGCAGTTTCCACTGTGACGGGTCAGGAGGGGGCAGCAGGTACAGAACAGCAGGTACAGACAGCGGCTACTGGCAGCACGTATTATGCACTTCAATACGGCGTGTTCAGTTCTCCTGAACGAGCTGAGCAGGCCAAGCTTGAGCTGGCTCAGGCTGGTATATCCGCAGGGTCTGATCCTGAAGATGGCAATCGAGTATATGCAGGCATTTCGGCTGATCGTGAAGAGGCCAAGCTACTTAGCTCCAGGCTAAAAGCTCAGGGAGTCGAACTGTATGTCAAGGAGATCGTGAACCCTGAGATCAATCCGGCTATATTCGGTGGCAAGCAAGAGGATGTGCAGCTTTTCTTCACAAACAGTTCTGCACTGGTCGAACAATTGTCTACCTTGTCCATTCAGCAGTTGGGACAATCCGCACCGACAGCAGTCTCTGCAGAAACGATGACCGCGATTCAGAATAAGCACCAGTCGTGGTTAACCGGTTTGAATAGCCTCTCACCCGGCCTGACTGCGGAGGTACAACCTATTGTTGGTGGAATGGAGAAATCAATGAACGATGCAATAACGGCTATTGCAGAGTACAACAAGAACCCGGATGATGTGCACATGTGGTCTGTGCAGTCCGATCTGATGGAATATGTACTGCAGCAGAAAAAATGGCTCGAAGCGATTAAGCAGTAACATGCTCTTTCCCATAACAACGCTTGGAAATACTCATCCGGCAAGGAACTGGAAATAGTTCCCCTTGCCGGATTTGTGTTTGTATTGGCGTACAAAACCCCGTATAATAATGTGGGTGTCAAAAAATGGCGAGGGAAGATTACCGATGAAAAAAAACTTCGGCATGTTATTGCTGTTTCTGCTGCTCGGCTGGATGGCCGGAGCGTGGATCGCCAAGGCACTGCAGCCTGTAAAGGCAGTAGCCTTTCTTACGAAAGCCACGACCATACGTTGGTCGCCACAGGCTGATCTGGATATTATCAGTTATAATATTTCACTTCAATTTCAAATGAGCCTTCTGAGTCTGATCGGTATGATTGCCGCTGTGTGGCTGTATCGCAGACTGTAGGAGAATGACGAGTTATGACGAAAAAAATTAAACCAGTGACATCTATTATCGTGATCCGGACAGGATGTTGCCGTGGCATAAGGAGCCGTTCATTTTGGATAACACACAACAGCGCCCTATTATTCTGGCCTCCACATCGCCTCGGCGCAAAGAACTGATCGCATCACTCCACCTAGCGTTTGATGTAATACCAAGTCATGCCAATGAAGATACACCACCAGAGTGGACACCTGAACAGACGGTACAGGAACTTGCTTTGCGCAAGGCGCTTGCCGTGTATCGCGGGCTTGAAGGCCGCGAGCAGGAAGCCATTATTGTTGGTAGTGACACCGTTGTTGTTCTGGATGGTGAGATTCTAGGCAAACCCTTAGACGAAGCGGATGCTGAACGTATGTTATCAAGGCTGCAGGGCCGCGTACATCGGGTGTTCACGGGCGTCGCTTGTATTGATGCGGGCAATGGACAGTCGTTAGTTCATTACCGCCAGACCGATGTAACGATGAAAGAGCTGTCGGATGCGACCATCCGTGCTTATGTGCAGACAGGTGAGCCTTCAGATAAGGCAGGATCATATGCCATTCAGGGCATGGGTGCTTCACTGATCGACCGCATTGAAGGATGTTATTTTAATGTGGTTGGCTTGCCGCTATCTTTGTTAAGTGATATGTTGGACGGGTTCGGCGTACATGTGCTGCCACGAACATGAATGAAGCCAAATGTTGTGAAATGAAAAGAGGGAACATATGGAGTCGCCTCAATACATGATGCGCGACATCCCCCAGGAAGAACGCCCGAGAGAACGCATGATGGAATACGGGGCGGGCGCCTTAAGCCATGCTGAATTGCTGGCAATTTTACTTCGAACAGGCACAAGACAGGAATCCGCGGTGCATATGGCACAGCGGATTTTGGCCGAAGCGGGTGGCATTCGCTCGTTGATGGATTTGAGTTTGGAAGAACTGACCACGATGAAAGGGATTGGCAATGCCAAGGCTGTGCAATTGAAAGCTGGCATTGAGCTGGGTCATCGGATTGCCAAGAGCAGACTCATACAGTCGACTTCAATTCGTACACCGCGTGATGCAGCTGATATCCTGATGGAACAATTGCGTTACTTGCAAAAAGAACATTTTGTGTGTCTTTTTCTGAATAGCAAAAATCATATTATTGCCCAGGAAACACTCTCCATGGGCAGCCTTAACGCTTCGATTGTACATCCACGTGAAGTGTTCCGGGCTGCCATCAAATGCAGCAGCGCATCGATTGTGTGCGCACACAACCATCCGAGTGGTGATCCTACGCCCAGTCCGGAGGATATCCAAATAACCAAGAGACTGATTGAAGCAGGCGCTATTGTTGGCATTGACGTGCTTGATCATATTATTATCGGAGATGGAACGTACGTAAGTTTGAAGGAGAAGGGCTTAGTATAATATAATGGTTGGCGTTGATGTTTTCCTATGAATGTTAACGGCGTTGTCCGTAAAAGATAGGTTCACTTTACAAATGCAAAAAAACAAATGCGAATATTAGCTCCACGTATTGCGTGGGAATAAAATTATTACGCTCTGGATCAGAATGGAGCGGCTATATGAGGCAGAAAAGGAGATTATGTTATGTTTGGTGGTTTTACGAAAGATTTGGGTATTGACTTGGGGACAGCAAATACGTTGGTTTATGTACGAGGAAAAGGAATTGTGGTGCGAGAACCTTCGGTTGTCGCTATACGGACAGATACAAATAGCATCGAGGCAGTAGGTGAAGCCGCCAAAAAAATGATTGGACGTACACCAGGTAACATTCGTGCCATTCGTCCAATGAAAGATGGCGTTATTGCCGATTTCGATACAACGGCAACGATGATCAAATATTTCATCCGTGAGGCGCAGAAACAGCGCTCCATGTTCCAGCGTCATCCAAACGTGATGGTATGTGTACCATCCGGGATCACGGCAGTAGAACAACGTGCGGTTGAAGATGCAACCAAACAGGCTGGAGCACGTGAAGCCTATACGATTGAAGAGCCTTTTGCTGCTGCAATCGGTGCAGATCTGCCTGTATGGGAACCAACGGGTAGTATGGTTGTCGATATTGGTGGCGGCACAACGGAAGTGGCTGTTATCTCTCTTGGTGGTATTGTAACGAGCCGTTCGGTTCGTGTAGCAGGTGACGAGATGGATGAATCCGTTATCCAGTACATCAAACGCCAATACAATCTGATGATCGGTGAGCGTACATCGGAGCAATTGAAGATGGACATCGGATCAGCTATGCCATTGGAACAAGTAGAAACGATGGAAATTCGTGGACGTGACCTTGTAACAGGTCTGCCGAAGACAATTACGATTACTTCGGACGAGATCAGTGAAGCGCTGGCTGATACCGTGAATGCAATTGTTGAAGCGGTAAAAGTAACACTGGAAAAATGCCCGCCTGAACTTGCTGCCGATATCATGGATCGGGGTATCGTTCTTACAGGTGGTGGGGCGTTGCTTCGCAACCTGGACAAGCTTCTCGCTGGTGAGACAGGAATGCCTGTCATCGTGGCTGAGAACCCGCTGGATTGTGTAGCGATCGGAACAGGTAAAGCGCTAGAGAATATTCATTTGTTCAAAAGCAGAAGCAGTTCGGCAGTTCGTTCCAAACGTTAATTGGTATTTGCCTAACTTGGCATAGCGACCAAGTGGTAAGATATCTTTATAGAGGACCCGGTTAACCCCGGGGATGAGCTATTACCCGCTTAACAGGGGAGGATCGGCTGATATTCTCGCAGGGACTACAGGTCTGACAGTCTCCCCGCCGGGCATGGCTCGGAAGAGAATATGGATGTTAGAGGGTGTTCGAACTGTTTAAACTGCTAGGCAACAAAAGACTTTTTGTTTTGCTGGTGGGCCTTGTTACATTTATCGCGTTAATGGGCTTTACGCTCAGTCCGCGAACCACTCTATCCTGGCCGGAGAAATTCCTGAAGGATTCAGTTGGATTTGTACAATACGTATTTTACAAGCCCGCTTCCTATGTAGCGGGCTTTTTCAAAGATGTAGCGAACATGCGTACGGTATATGAAGAGAATGAAGAGCTCCGCATCGCGATGGGTCACTATACCCGGGATCGGCTGAAGTACAATGATATGGAGCAAGTGAATGAGCAGCTTCAGAAAGCGCTCAATTTCACAGAAGAACAGAAAAATCGCTATAATTACGGTTCACGAATTGCTCAGGTTATCAGTGCCAATTCGGATCCAAATAGCAGAACCATTAACATTGATATCGGTGAAAATGCGGGAATTAAGCCGGGGATGGCCGTTACCTCCCAGGAAGGGCTGGTCGGCGTGATCAGTCATGTCAGCTCATATACATCAACGGTTAATCTGTTAACGTCCATGGATGCCAATGATCCGACATCCAATGCCATTGCAGCAACCGCAGTAGGTAAAGAGAAAGTGTTTGGTATGATTGAGAGCTACGATCCGAAGACGGGCATGCTCAAGATGACCAAAATCTCGGAGGATTCAAATATCAAAGAGGATGATGAGATTATCTCTTCCGGAATTATTAACAATTTTCCGAAGTACATGCGGATTGGTAAAGTGAAGAGTGTCGAGAAAAGTGAGTATGGTTTAACCAAAACAGCTACAATTGAGCCATACGCAAGCTTCCTTGATTGGAAAGAGCTGATTGTCATTATCCCGCCTGAGGTAAAAGAATAATGGTAACGCGCAAGCAAGTTCTATTCCTGTTACTATTCGTTTTGTTTATTGCGGAAGGCACAATTTTACCGTTGCTCATCCCTTCTGGCTGGCACATGCGTATTTCTGCCAATCTGGTCTATATCGTCATTTTGTTTATCGCTGTATATCATCATCGTCACACGGCACTAGTACTCGGTATATTTTTTGGACTATTGCATGATGTTGTATTCTACGGTGAGATGATTGGACCTTATGGATTCTCGATGGGATTATCGGCATATATGATGGGACTCATTTTTCAAGCACCACGTGCACCACTGCCGGTTATGGTATCGGTTGTCATTTTGGGAAGTCTGCTTAATGACACCATGCTATTTTTCCTGTACAAGCTCTTCCAACTTAACCACGTGACCTTTGACTGGGCGTTGATTGAATACATGATTCCTAATTTGTTCATTCATTTTGTGTTTGCCTTGATCATATATGTCCCGCTTCGGAAACAACTGGAGCGGATCGGCAAGAGACGGAGCAAGACAGAAGAAGCTTCCTAAATACATTTATGGAGCGCAAAGCAGGAACTTGGGGCCCCGGGCACGAAATGTAATGAGATGGGAGGGACAGGCTTATGACGGTAAAATCGAATCACGTAACGATTAAAGGCATCCGAGACGGCCTGGTTTTCCTGTTGGACGATCAATGTGAATTCGAGGAATTGCTCTATGAGCTCCGCTATAAGCTGGAACACAGCCATCAAAATATTTTGACCGGACCGATTGTTCATGTGGATATCAAGTTGGGTGCCCGCGAAGTGACAGAGGACCAGAAAGAAGCAATCCTCGATATATTGAAGCAAAAAGGGAATCTGCTTATTCGATCCATCGACTCACCTGCACTCCAACCGGAGGTTAAAGGACCACCGCCGATTGTAACCATGTGTGGTATGGTGCGTTCAGGTCAGGTGCTTCATCATGAAGGAAATCTCCTGTTTCTTGGGGATATCAATCCGGGGGGCACAGTGACGTGTACCGGAGATATATATGTGTTGGGTTCACTCAGAGGTATGGCTCATGCCGGAATTGGCGGGGACGAGGAAGCGATCATTGCCGCTTCGGTATTTGCACCGACGCAGCTACGGATTGCGGATATCATCAGTCGTCCTCCCGATGAATGGGAGAGCCGAGAGACCGGAATGGAATTTGCTTACTTACAGGACAATCAGATGCAGATAGACAAAATGAGCAATATCGTTCGGTTACGCCGAGATTTTAATGTGTTTAAAGGAGTGTAGCTCATGGGAGAGGCGATCGTGATCACTTCGGGTAAAGGCGGCGTGGGTAAAACAACCACCTCGGCAAACATCGGGACAGCGCTGGCGCTGCTCGGCAAAAAGGTTTGTCTGGTAGATACCGATATCGGCCTTCGTAATTTGGATGTCGTGATGGGACTCGAAAACCGTATTATTTACGATCTGTGCGACGTTGCCGACGGCCGCTGCCGTCTGAATCAGGCTTTGGTCAAAGACAAGCGTTTCGAAGAATTATACATGTTGCCTGCGGCGCAGACGAGAGACAAAAACTCAGTGTCGCCAGAACAGGTCAAGGATATTATCCTTGAACTGAAAAAAGATTTTGAATACGTTATTATTGATTGCCCAGCCGGCATAGAGCAGGGTTTCAAAAATGCGGTAGCAGGAGCAGATCAGGCCATCGTGGTCACTACACCGGAAAATGCTGCAGTACGTGATGCGGATCGTGTCATCGGCCTGCTGGAGAGTTCACACATTCAATCACCAAAGCTGGTGGTGAATCGAATTCGCAATAATATGGTCAAATCGGGTGACATGTTAGATATCGATGGTATTTTACAAGTACTTAATATTGACCTGATTGGCATCGTGCCTGATGATGAACTGGTCATCAAAGCTGCCAATTCAGGAGAACCTACGGTCATGAATCCGGATTCACTTGCGGCGATTGCGTATCGGAATATCGCACGACGCATTCTGGGAGATACGGTTCCATTGATGCAGCTGGAGCAGAAAAAGGGCGCTTTTACTCGTTTCAAAAAGTTCTTCGGAATGGGTTAACTCGTTAAACGAACTTATTCATAAAGCAATTACATGACAGCCGTGGCTTATAGCCCGGCTTTTTTTGTTACCTGCGGGCAGGCTTGTTCATATTATCAACCACCTCTTCATAGGATGTAGTAAACAAGCCTCGGCGGGAGGACATTTCATGAACACGAAACTCAGAATCAAGCAGAGACGAGAAGAACGCATCCGGCGACTGATGGATGGTGCCACTGTGGAGGTCTTACAGGAGCAAAAAGTAGGTTCGCTATTGGACAAGAATGAGATCATACACTCGAAACCATTTACGCCTAGTGAAGGTATACAGGAAAGAGATCCGGAATGGTTGTGGAAAAAAGAGAATGGTCATTTCGTTCCAGGGGGGCATTCGAGATTTAACCTGTTCAAGTCACTTCTCAAACGGACGGTCATTAGCGCTTTGATATTTGGCGGAGTATGGGGTCTATTTCAGTTGGATACATCGTGGACGACATCACCCAAAACAGTCATTGCGGATGCACTCCATCGGGATATGGATTTTGCCTCAGCAGCGGCTTGGTATGAACGGCATTTTGGAGGAACACCTTCGTTTCTTCCGGTCCTCGGACATACGACGGATGCCGTGAACGGATTGAAAGTAAGGCAGTTACTGGGCAAACCGATCTCAGGCACAGTGGTTCAGCCATTCGCGCTGAGCATGAAGGGAATTGAGATCGTTCCGGATGCCGCAGGTGCAGAACGTATACAGGTCGAAAGTTCTGATGCTGGGCGTGTCATGGAGGTTATCGGCGATGCAGCAAGTGGATTCACAGTTGTCATCCAACATACAGGCAATGTCACGGCAATATATGGTCGGCTGAACGAAAGTGAAGTGAGCGTGAACGATTGGGTGGAAGCGGGGAATCCAGTGGGGAGTCTCAAGGCTACGGGTGGTGAACAACCGGCCACGCTCTATTTTGCAGTCAAAGAGGGCGAGGAGTACGTAGACCCGGCGGAAGTTGTTGCCCTTGATTAGGGTGTGGGGAGTCCGTATTACGTTTCATCCGTTTTTTGTAATTATCATGATGGCCTCCCTTCTGACTGGACATTTTATTGAACTTATTACGTTGTTTGCCATCGTATTCATTCATGAATGTGGACATGCTGCGGCGGCGGCACTTCTGGGCTATCGTGTCTTGTCGATCCAGATGCTCCCTTTTGGAGGAGTAGCGGTTATCGAAGATGGAGGTACGATCACGGCCTACCGGGAAATCATGATTGCTCTGGCTGGTCCATTACAAAACATGCTGATGGTTGGCGTGGTTATGCTGTTGCAGTATGGCAATCTGGGCGATCCGGTATTTCTAAACTATATCATTCAGGGGAATCTGCTCATTGCTCTCTTTAATCTGCTGCCTGTACTTCCTCTCGACGGAGGTAAAATTGTTCAGGCACTTGTCAGTCTGTGGGCACCCTACTATACAACATTAATGTGGACTTACAGAATTAGCATTCTGTGTAGCGTAGGGGTGATATTATATGCGATAAGCCGATGGTTTACTGGAGACTACGGCCTACCGCTCAACATTCTGTTAATCGGCCTTTTTTTGTTCTATTCCAACGTAACGGATTACCGAAATGTGCCCTATCGCTTTATTCGTTTTCTTATGAATCGAGAGGGTGCGTTTGCTCGTCACGCGGCTACTGGCAGTTTGGCGCAGCCAATAATCTCATTCCCGGCGAAACCTTTGGACACTATTTTGCGTCTATTAAAGAGAGAAAGATACCATATGGTATACGTGATGAACAGACAGGGTCGAATTATGGCCGTATTGCCTGAGCAACGGATTATCGGTTCCTATTTTCAACAAAATGGTGATAAATTGTAGTGTTCTGGTGGACCTGTTCTGAAATGGGTTAATATATGTACAATGAGAATTGAAAAGATACTGAAATGGATGTGGATGATTTGAATTGTCTTCTAGAGGTGAAGCCATGAAACAAATGATAGTACATAATGAACATAACCTCATGCAAATGGCGCTTCTGGAAGAAGGCAAAGCTGTGGAATTTACGGCAGAACGTACACGCGATCGTGGACTGCTGGGTTCCTTTTTCAAGGGACGGGTCGTGAATGTGTTACCAGGTATGCAGGCTGCTTTTGTGGATATTGGTCAGAAAAAGAATGCTTTCCTCTATGTGGACGATGTGTTGCATCCCCATCTGGAGAAACAGCCCAAGGTGAAGCCTTCCATCTCGGAGTTGCTTCGTCCGGGTCAGGAAGTCATTGTTCAGGTTCTGAAAGAACCGGTAGGAGGCAAGGGAGCCCGGGTGACGACTCATTATTCACTCCCGGGCCGTTGGCTTGTCTACATGCCTGTTGCTGACTATGTAGCGGTATCCAAGAAAATTGCCCGTGAAGGGGATCGTTCCCGTCTTAAGGCACTTGGGGAGCAACTGAGGCGGGATGAAGAAGGACTTATTATTCGGACCGTATCTGGAGAAGAACAGCATGAGGCCATTAAGTCGGACTTGGAAACATTACGCGCGCAGTGGTATCTGATTCGTGAAAAAGCGGACAGTTTGCCTTCACCAAGCCTCTTGCATCGGGATCATAGCATGGTACAGCGAATCATCAGAGATGTGTATACGCCAGGGAGTGACGAAGTCATCACTGATAGTGAGGGACAAGCCCGTGAAGTAAAAGCATTGCTCGAAGAGATTAGTCCTGGTCATCAACCCAAAGTACAGGTGTATCGGGGAACAGAATCCATCTTTGCTGCCTATGGTGTGCAGGAACAGTTGAATAAGGATTTTGCCCGGAAGGTGTGGTTGCCCGGAGGCGGATACATTGTTATTGATCATACTGAAGCTCTGACTGTAGTGGATGTGAACACGGGTAAATATACGGGAGCTGGCGGTGATAGTCTGGAAGAGACCGTGACAGAGACCAACATACAGGCAGCAGTGGAGATTGCCCGTCTAATGCGCCTGCGTGATATCGGTGGCATGATTATTGTCGACTTCATTGATATGGAGGAAGCCTCGAATCGGCATGAAGTCGCAGCAACCTTGGAGGGTGAGCTCAAGAAGGATCGGACCAAAGCGTTTGTAATGGGTTGGACCAAGCTGGGCTTGCTCGAACTTACCCGTAAGAAAGTGCGGGAAGAAAGTACGTTGCCCTATGTGGAGCCGTGTTCTTCTTGCCATGGTACGGGAAAAAGATATATTTCACCTTTGCATTGATTTTTGATATATTGCGTGATATAATCTTCAAGTATGTGTTTAGCCTAATGGTCTTGCACATGCTGTAACCGCACTGGCCGGGTATAAGAACAGTTCCGCAAGGACACTGTCACCTGAGAACGGGCGAGTCTGAGACATGAGGAGGTGCAAGGCAAATGTACGCAATTATTGAAACAGGCGGCAAACAGTACAAAGTCCAAGAGGGCGATGTTCTGTTCATCGAGAAATTGACTGCGAACGATGGCGAAAGCGTAACGTTCGACCGTGTCCTGGCTGTATCTAACGATCAAGGTTTGACAGCAGGTACACCATTGATTTCCGGAGCTACTGTAACGGCTAAAGTGGAGAAACATGGCAAAGGACAAAAGGTTATCGTATACAAATACAAACCTAAAAAGAACTACCATGTGAAGCAAGGTCACCGTCAACCGTACACTAAAGTAACTATCGAAACAATCAAAGCGTAAAGAAGGTGCGATAAGTGATTATCGTTCAAATCTTTCGTGATGAGGACGGGAACATCGAACGTTTTTCCATTGAAGGGCATGCTAATTTTGCCAAGCGGGGAGAAGACATCGTATGTGCCGGGGTATCCGCTGTTACAGTGGGTACGGTGAACTCGATTGAAACATTGACCGGCGTTGAAATGGATGCCAAGATGAAGAATGGCTTTTTAAGCGGTTCTTTACCTTTGTTAGAGAGAGGGGAAACCTGGTCCCAGGTACAATTGTTACTCGAATCCATGGTGGTTATGCTCTCTAATATTGCAGAGTCATACGGGAAGTATATTAAAATACAGCAATTCAAATAAGCAAAGAAGGAGGACAACCAATCATGTTGAAATTAAATCTTCAGTTATTCGCATCGAAAAAAGGTGTAGGTTCCACGAAGAACGGACGTGACAGTAATGCTCAACGTCTGGGTGTTAAACGTGCTGATGGTCAAACTGTAACTGGTGGTAGCATTCTCGTTCGCCAACGCGGAACGAAAATTCACCCGGGAACTAACGTTGGCATCGGTAAAGATGACACTTTGTTCGCGAAAATCGACGGCGTTGTAAAATTCGAACGTTGGGGACGCGATCGCAAAAAAGTAAGCATCTACCCTGTTAATGTTGCTCCTGTAGCAGCAGCAGTAGAAGCGTAATATCGGCATTCCGCCTAAGGAGCCTTCGGCATTTTTGCCGAAGGTTTTTTGTATTCAACGGTTATTCGATAATGAACTGGCAGAAAAGACATGTTATACTTGGTTACGGTGGGTGTAGACCAACCGAGTTTTGTAGAACGGGGAGAAGCCATGAAATCTTGGAAAAGAGTGCCGTGGATTGCGGCATGTTCACTTCTGATTCCTTTGGTTTTCGTTATGTTGTATCCGGCGATAATCTCAAGCGCCGTGTGCGCATTGTGGTCCGTCGCAGTATTGCTTATTTCTGTGAATGCGATGAAGAAACAGGCGGAGGCGGAACGCAGAGCCATCATACAATCCATGGAAAAAACAGCAATTGCTTCATTAAATCATCATCGACACGACTGGATGAACGACCTTCAGGTGTTATATGGATATCTTCGGCTGGGCAAACTTGATAAATCCTTGCAATGTGTGGAAAGAATAAAAGAGCGGGTTACAGAAGAAAGCCGAATCTCCAGATTAGGTATTCCTTCCCTCGTATTTTATCTTCAGTCTTTTCGCGCCAGTGGAATTGCGCTGGACTTGCATGTGGAAATAGAAGATGAGTTGCAGCTTAGTGCTCTGGTCTCTCCCGAGGATGGCGAGTCACTTACCGGGGCGATTGCGGATGCAATCAGGGCCTATCAATATGGCGGCGGCCGGTCTTCTTGGGGAGAGGTTCGCAAACTGACCTTGAACTTCGGACAGGATCATGGAGATGTGGTTGTCCGACTGGACGGGGATCAAACACCCGATCCGGAAACACTACGGCAGCTTACTGCCGTACTCAAAGGAAAAAAAGTCAGAACGGAGCAGTTTCCGTCTGAGGATACGTTTATACAATTCAGAATGCCGTGTGGAATATAGGAAGAAGGGGTTAACCAATGTTTGTAGATAAAGCGAAGATTTATGTAAAAGCCGGAGACGGAGGGGACGGAATAATTTCGTTCCGTCGTGAGAAGTATGTACCAAACGGCGGACCTGCCGGGGGCGATGGAGGCAGAGGAGCTGACATCATTTTCCGCGTGGATGAAGGTTTGCGTACGTTGATGGATTTCCGTTACCAGCGTCACTTCAAAGCCCCACGTGGTGAGAAGGGACGTAATAAAAGTCAGCATGGTGCAAACGCGGAGAACATGATTGTTCGCATTCCACCAGGAACTATCATTTTGGATGAAGACAGTGGAGAAGTACTGGCGGATATGACACGTCACGGTCAACAGGTTGTCATTGCACGTGGTGGACGGGGCGGACGGGGTAACATCCGATTTGCTACACCGAACAATCCTGCACCTGAACTTGCTGAGAACGGTGAAGAAGGACAAGAGCGTTACATCGTACTCGAACTGAAAGTTATGGCAGATGTTGGTCTGGTTGGTTTCCCGAGTGTCGGGAAATCCACATTGCTTTCTGTCGTTTCGTCAGCCAAGCCAAAGATCGGTGCATACCATTTCACAACCATTACACCGAATCTGGGTGTAGTCGGTGTAGGAGAAGGCCGAAGCTTTGTCATGGCCGATTTGCCTGGACTGATTGAAGGTGCGCATGAAGGGGTTGGACTGGGACATGAGTTCTTACGTCATGTCGAGCGTACTCGTATTATTGTTCATGTCGTAGATATGTCGGGTTCGGAAGGACGCGATCCTTTTGAAGACTGGCAGAAAATCAATGACGAATTGAAGTTGTACAATCCGCTTCTCGCCGAGAGAACGCAAATTGTAGCAGCTAACAAGATGGATATGCCAGACTCTGAAGCGAACCTGGAGCAATTTTTACAGCAAGTTCGTGAAGTTCAACCTGATATTGAAGTGATGCCAATTTCATCCTTGACCCGGAAAGGGATTCAAGAACTTCTGTATCGTGCAGCTGATCTGCTGGATCAGGTTCCAGACGAGCGAGTGGTTGAAGAGGTAGCAGATGTATCTGAACGTAAAGTATACAGTCTGGACAAAAAAGAAGACGATGGTTTCAAAATTGTGCGTGAGAACGAAATGTTCGTTGTCGAAAGTGCCAAGATTGACCGCATGATGAAACGGATGCAATTGAACTCACATGAAGCCATACTGAAACTCGCACGTACACTGCGTTATATGGGTGTCGACGCTGAGTTGCGTAAGCGCGGAGCTGTAGAAGGTACCATCGTGCGTATTGGAGAATTTGAATTCGAATTCGTGGAAGGCAGCAGTTACTACTAAGTAGCCGTCTTCCGTGGAGAGACAGATCGATATAGAAACGCAGAGAAGTGGGAAGTTGGCCCGCAACTCTGCGTTTTTTTTGTTTTTTCCTGACATGGGAGAGGCATAAACTTGTATACTGTGAGGAACGTATTTCAAAAAATAGGCGTGTCATGTATTGCCCTTTTGTCATAGATCCTATATAATGTCCACTATATGAATACATGAGTCTTTGAGGAGAGGACGTTCTGTGAACGAACGCTATTACTTAGTACGGGAAGATATTTTACCAGAGGCAGTGGTGAAGACCATGCAGGTAAAAGAACTGCTGGCTTCTGGTGATGTTAAAACAGTGCATGAGGCGGTTGAACAGGTCGGATTAAGCCGGAGTGCCTTTTACAAGTACAAGGATGGAATTCATCTGATCAACCAGCTTGAGCGCGAGAGAATTGTAACGATCTCCATTGATCTGGAGCATCAGTCGGGTATTTTGTCTCGTGTGCTTGGACATGTAGCTGGTTATGGAGCTAATGTACTCACGATTAATCAGAGTATCCCGCTTCAAGGAAGAGCCAATGTTGTCATTTCGGTGGAAACGACACATCTTCATGGCGAAATTGGTGAAATGCTGGATCGAATGCAAGATATGCCTGGCGTAAGACGTACACGTATTGTAGGCCAAGGGTAATTAGGCTTTAACATACAGGACTGACGGACAAGAATAGACATTAGGGGGTAGATCGTTAGTGAAACCAGTAAAAGTCGGATTGTTGGGTCTGGGAACTGTCGGAACGGGAGTCGTTCGCATTGTGGAAGGGAATCAGGAGGATCTGAGCAGTCAGGTTGGATCGCCGATTGTCATCGAGAAGATCGCAGTGAAAAATACAGAGAAAGAACGTGTTATTGCTGTAGACCGTGCCAAGCTTACGGAAGATCCTTGGGAAGTCATTCGTCATCCGGATATTGACGTCATCGTTGAAGTCATGGGCGGCATTGATCAGACGAAGGAGTATATTCTTGAAGCGTTGGAACGTGGGAAGCATATCGTAACAGCAAACAAAGATCTCATGGCACTACATGGTACAGAGATTTTGGCGAAGGCGCAGGAAAAACAATGTGACGTGTTCTATGAGGCGAGTGTTGCTGGAGGGATTCCGATCATTCGTACGTTGATTGAAGGTTTCTCTTCTGACCGGATTACTCGCATTATGGGGATTGTGAACGGAACAACGAACTTTATTCTGACCAAAATGAGTCAGGAAGGTGCATCCTATGAAGAAGTACTGGCTGAAGCACAGGCTCTGGGATACGCTGAATCCGATCCAACTTCCGATGTGGAGGGACTTGACGCAGCTCGCAAAATGGCGATCTTGAGTACACTCGGTTTCCGCACCAATGTGGAGTTGAAGGATGTAACCGTTAAAGGAATATCCTCCGTAACTCGTGAAGACATTATGTATGCCAAAAGACTGGGCTATGAGATGAAGTTACTTGGTATTGCGGACCGTATTGGCGATGAGATCACAATTAGCGTTCAGCCGACGATGGTTAGACAAAATCACCCGATTGCTTCAGTCAACGGTGTGTTCAACGCAGTATATGTACACGGTGAAGCTGTAGGGGAGACGATGTTCTACGGTGCGGGTGCGGGAGAACTCCCAACGGCAACTTCGGTTGTAGCTGACATTGTGGCGGTTACCAAAAACCTTAAACTTGGCGTGAACGGTCTCAAAGCAATTGTGCCTTATAAGATTAAGCGACTGCAAAGCGACGAGCAGATCGTGTCGAAAAACTTTATTTTACTACACGTAGACGATAAAGCCGGTGTATTGGCACAAATCACACAAATTTTCGCAGAGTATGATGTCAGTCTGGCGTCGGTTGTTCAACAGCCGAATGAGCACAACCCGGATGCCGAGATCATTATCGTTACACATAATGCGAGTAAGGCAAGCATGGATAAAGTGTTAAAACATTTTGAATCACTCAGCGTCATTCGCCGCATTAAGAGTGTCTACCGGGTCGAAGGATAATTTATCCATATCCCATACGGCATCTCAATTATTTCAGTTATAACGTACAAGTTAATCATATCTGGTTTAACAGGTCATCATTTCAGATTATTAAAACATAAAGGAGTTTACCCACAATGAGATATCAAGGACTTTTGCAAACGTACAGAGACCACCTTCCAGTTAATGAAAATACACCCCTGCTTACGCTTCAGGAAGGAAATACACCGTTGATTCATGCAGAGAATCTGTCTGAGGAACTCGGTTTGAATGTTTATTTCAAGTATGAAGGTTTGAACCCTACGGGATCTTTCAAAGACCGCGGTATGGTTATGGCAGTTGCCAAAGCTATGGAAGAGGGCAGCCGTACGATTATGTGTGCATCCACAGGTAATACGTCAGCAGCTGCTGCGGCCTACGCCGCACGTGGTGGCCTCAATTGTATCGTACTGATCCCGAATAACAACATTGCACTGGGTAAACTGGCCCAAGCCATGATCTATGGAGCTAAGGTAATTGCGATTAATGGTAACTTTGACCGTGCACTGGAGATTGTGCGTGAGATCACAGCCAAACATCCGATCACGCTTGTAAACTCTGTGAATCCGTTCCGGATTGAAGGACAGAAGACAGCAGCGTTTGAAGTCATTGAACAACTTGGCGAAGCGCCTGACGTTCTGGCTATTCCAGTCGGTAATGCGGGTAATATTTCGGCTTATTGGAAAGGTTTCAAAGAATATAAAGAGGCAGGCAAGTCCAGTACACTTCCACGTATGGTTGGTTTCGAAGCAGAAGGTGCGATGGCCATTGTCAAAGGTGAGCCGATCCTTGAACCTGAAACAGTAGCAACAGCGATTCGAATCGGTAATCCAGCGAGCTGGAAAACGGCAGTAGCTGCAGCTGAGGAATCTGGTGGACAGATCAACTATGTAACGGATGAACAAATCCTGACAGCGTACCGTACACTTGCTTCTCGGGAAGGGATTTTTGCTGAACCTGCTTCTGCGGCTTCCCTTGCCGGTGTATACAAACTGAAGAGTGAAGGGTACTTTAAAGGCGGAGAGACTGTCGTTTGTGTACTGACAGGTAATGGCCTGAAAGATCCTAATATTGCGATCAAAACAGTAGCGACTGAGCCACTTGTTGTTGAAGATACGGAAGAAGCAGTAATGGCGGCTATTGCACAACTGGAGCAGCAATCTGTATGAGTTTGCGTGAAAAGGTAACTGTAAAAATACCTGCAAGCACAGCCAATCTCGGTCCGGGGTTTGATACCCTGGGCATGGCATTGTCTTTGTATGCCTGGTTGGAAATGAAACCTGCCGAACAGACGTCATTTCATCTTTACGGCAATCATTTGACAGGTCTGCCAACAGATAAATCGAATTTGATTTACGAAGTTGCACAGATGGTATTCAATGAAACTGGGGTATCCATCCCTGAATTGGAGATTTCCATGTATTCCGATATTCCGCTTACGCGGGGACTCGGGAGCAGTGCATCAGCCATCGTTGGTGCATTAGCAGCAGCGAATGCATTAATTGGTGCTCCTTTATCCGATGCGAAACTTCTGGATATGGCCACATCCCTCGAGAAGCATCCTGATAATGTGGGAGCATCTCTGTATGGCGGTATTATTACGGCTGCATGGAATGGTCAACAGGTAGATCATATACGTATTGAACCACACCAGGATCTGCAGGCGTTGGTTATTATACCTGAATTCCAGCTGTCTACTTCAAAAGCAAGGAATGTAATTCCAGAGCAATTTGGCATGTCTGATGTGGTGCATAACATTAGCAGATCTTCACTGCTCGTTGCCGCTTTGGCGAGTGGACGACTGGATATGATTCAGAAGGCGATGTCAGATCGAATTCACCAACCATATCGGGCATCATTGGTGCCAGGCATGGCTGAGATATTGGAACATGCTGTTGATCATGGAGCGTTGGGAGCTGCCCTGAGCGGAGCTGGCCCGACCGTATTGACTTTGGTAGATCGTCATGACACCCGGAAAGCGGGATTGGAACAATATTTGCTGGACACTATGGAGCGGGAGGGCATATCTGCTTCTGCACTGTGGCTCGATCCGGATTTGGACGGTGTAACCGTGCTGCCTGATCAAGACGAACGTCCTTTTCTGGACAGAATCAAAGGGGAAGTTAATGCATGAAACGAATTGCAGTATTACCTGAAGGCTCAGTCTCTCATGAGGCAATTGATTTCCTTTTCAACGGAGAACCATTAGATTTGCTTCATTCCAAGTTGATTTCGGATGTGTTTAGAGCAACGGATAGCGGGAATGCACAATACAGTGTCATTCCGATCGAAAATACCATTGAGGGTTCCGTTAGTCTTCATATGGACTGGCTTGTAAATGAAGTGGATATTCCGATGCAAGCAGAGTGGGTATACCCATCCATCCAGAATGTTATCGGACATGGCTCGGAATTTAAGACAGAGAGTGGCGAGTATGATTTCGGTAGAATTACCAAGATCATGTCCCATCCAGTGGCTATTCCACAGTGTCAAAATTTTATTCGGCTACATTCGCCTGGGGCCGACCTTGAAGGTGTGAACAGTACAGCCGAAGCTGTAGAAATTGTGAAAAAAAATCCAGGTAAGGGCTGGGTGGCGATCGGTACAAAGCTTGCTGCTCAGAAGCATGGCTTGGACATTATGGCTGAACGGGTTACAGATCATGACAACAACTACACCCGTTTTGTGCTTATAGGCCATGAACCTGTGAACATTCCACGTGAACCGGATCATGTAAAAACCAGCTTGCTGGTGACGTTGCCAGAAGATGCACCGGGTGCGTTGCATCAGGTATTGTCAGCTTTTGCATGGCGGAAGCTGAACTTGACCCGTCTCGAATCTCGTCCAACGAAGAAACGATTGGGCAGTTACTATTTTTACATTGATGTTGTGGAAACGGTCGATTCGGTATTGCTTACCGCAGCCATGGCAGAGATTGAAGCATTGAATTGTCAGGTGCGCGTTCTGGGTAGCTATCCTTGTTATACATATCCTTCGAGATAATTGACCTGATGGTGTTTGGGAATGTTAGAAGGTTGTCATAAGTCGGGTAGAATGAGCGAGTAATGGCTTGTCATTTGGTGTACAATGGACGGGTTAATAACGTTTCGGAGTACAGGGAATGGATATTTTATGGAGGTGCAGTCATCAGTGGCAGAACAATGGATCTATTTGGATGGTCAGTATGTGACCAAGGAGAACGCAACCGTTTCGGTATATGATCATGGATTTTTGTATGGAGATGGGATTTTCGAAGGTATTCGGATCTATAACGGAAATATTTTCAGATGTAAGGCCCACTTGGATCGTTTGTATGATTCGGCAAAATCCATTAGTTTGAACATTCCGCTGTCCATTGATGAGATGCTGGAAGTCATGGCTGAAACGGTGCGCCGCAATGATATGCGTAATGGTTATATTCGTCTTATTGTATCGCGTGGCCCTGGTAATCTGGGGTTGGACCCATTACGTTGCCCTAAGGCATCCGTAATCATCATCGTGGAACAATTGGCGATCTATCCGGAGGAAGCTTATCTTACTGGATTGAAAGCAGTTTCTGTATCCCAACGCCGGAACATTCCGGACGCCTTGAATCCAAAAATTAAATCATTGAACTATCTGAATAACATCCTGGTTAAAATCCAGTCTAACTATTCAGGTGCTGGTGAAGCAATTATGCTGAACTCCCAAGGTTACGTTACTGAGGGTTCAAGTGATAACATCTTCATCATCAAAAATGGTGTAGTGTACACGCCCCCTTGTTATCTCGGAGCACTTGAAGGTATTACACGTCAAGCGATTATCGATCTATGTGGCGAACTGGAGCTTGAATTAAAAGAAGTGCCATTCACCCTGCATGATGTGTATATCGCAGACGAAGTCTTTTTCACCGGGACAGCTGCAGAAGTTATCGCTGCATATGAAGTGGATGGAAGAACAATTGGCACTGGGGTAGCAGGTCCGGTAACGCTGAGATTGCTGGAAGCATTCCGTCAGATTGTTGACAAAGATGGATATAAAGTGTGGGAATCTTAAGTTAGAATTGCATAACATAGGGAACAGGAATCCTCCTTGTCCGATAAAATTCTGCATACCTGGTGTATGGGGATTTTGGAGACAGGAGGATTTTTTTTGTTTAGTTGATGTCATTAGCCCGGTTTCTGCATAGGATGTAGTAACGGTATGGGCAAATGTACTGCCCAAGTATGACGTCTAGGAGGTTAGTTCCCTGTGAAAATACACATGGTGAAAAAAGGCGACACATTATATCTGCTGTCCCAAAAATACAATGTAGCGCTGGACAAATTGATCGCGGCTAATCCGCAAATCACAAATCCCGACAAGCTGGATATTGGCATGAAGGTCAAAATCCCTGCTGAGCCAGTAACACCGAAACCGGAGGGTGTGCTCCACAGTCACAAGGTGCAGCAAGGAGATTCGTTATGGAAGTTGGCACAAGCCTGGGGAGTTCCTTTGAAAGATATGGTCAATGCCAATCCACAGTTGAAAAACCCGAACGCTCTGTTGGTGGGGGAGACAGTTTATATTCCATCTATGCACGCACAAGGAAACAGCACATCTAATTCGGGTGCCAGCAATATTGCTGCTCATGAAAAGTTGTCACCTGAAGGTAAGGAATACACGGGAGTCAAAGAACCGGAACCACCGGCGCCAGTTATGCCAACTCCTCCTGCTCCAGTAGCAGAGGTTCCTGTTCCGGTCCCTGCTCCACCACCAGCCAATACGGAGAAGCCGAATGTGAAGCCTGAACTGGAGGTACTGCCGCAGTTACCAGAGCTTCCTGAAGTGAAACCCGAAAAGGAAACGCACAAAAAAGAAGAGGTTAAACCCGAAGTTGAGGTAAAACCGGTAGCAGAATCCAAGAAATACACAATGCCTAATCTATCGCCTGAAATTATGCCTTTGCCTGTAATGCCTAATACAAAGTCTCCAACTGAGGTTGCACCAGCAACGAAAAAGCCTTGTGGTTGTGGTAATAAGTTGCATCATGCGCCAGCCGAGCACCCTTATGTTCAAATCCCGGTTCCTGTACAAGAGGTGTATGGTGCTCAGCAAGACATGTACACGGCAGGAGCGAGTAACAATGCGGGGTTTCCAGGGATTCCGGAAGTTAGTCCTTATAGTGGCAGTGATCTGCCTAACAGTCCGTGGACTGGCGCGGAGCAGGGTTATAACCACAATAACGTTATGCCGAATCTGTCCGCAGACATGCAAAACAACTCATTTCCGATTGCACCAGCTGGCGAAGTGAATAGTCCATTCCCAACGTATGTAGCACCTAGTCATATGAATCATCAGCCGCCTTTCATGTCTCCATACTCAATGCTTCCGTACCCTCCATGCGGATGTGGCTCACATACACATATGCCGCAGTATACTTATCCTTCTCATGGTTATCAGGATCCGGCATGGAATATGTACGGTCCTTCGTACGGTATGCCGCCTGAAATGTCCACATCAACGATGCCAAACCAGCCTATTGAGTATGCTTATCAGAATCCGTATCCTACTCAGAGCATGGTTCCGCCGTCCCCTCTTGGAGCATTTGGTGAAATGTACCCTCCTCAAGGGCAAGGCAAGGGTGGTAAAAAAGGGGGGCGTGAAGACGCTAACTTAAGTCAGGTAGCAATTGAAGAGGTTGGATCAGATTCGGAAGGGAAGTCCAAGCAAGCAGGGAATAAACCGACAGCTGCAAAACGCAGAACAAGCAAGGCTCCTCTGAAGAATAAATCCAAGGTATCCGTGTCCGGGAAAACATCCAGAGAGGGTGCAGCTCCTTCCAACCAACGAAAATCTGATAAAAAGCGTCGTAATCCTTGGATACAAAACTAACCTTGGGATTGCGATTGAACAATAAGTGAGATAGCTGTTATATAAGTGGGAAGCCAGCTCTGTAATAGAGAGCTGGCTTCTCGCTTACCTGAGTGAACATTGAGGTGCGCATAACGGAGATTTAGTTGCCCAGGAAATGATAGAAAGCATTTTATTAAGAAGTTATTGTAAACCCTTTCATAAATGTGTTAAAATATTTGTACCCTATTAGCATGACCTAATATGGAAGGACAAGATAGGGTACGGATATGATAGCTTTGGCTAATGTAAAACTACTAAAGAAAAGAAATGAAAAAAAACTGTTGCATTACATTCAGCCGTATGATATATTATTTAAGTCGCCGCTGAAACACAGTGCTGACACGGGAAACACAAGAGATAATGAAATAAGTTTGATCTTTGAAAACTGAACAACGAGTGAGTAAACATTCTGCTTGCAGAATGAACGCGAAAGTTGAGACAAGCCTTGGCTTGAATCGACTGG
>NZ_JACYVQ010000013.1:0-167413 GCF_014842675.1 Paenibacillus sp. CFBP 13594 | reverse complement strand
GCAATGCATGGAGCTGACCAGTACTAATCGGTCGAGGGCTTATCCAAATATGCAAGTGATAATTCGCATGTTTCGTTTCGAATCTAGTTTTCAGGGAGCAATCCTTGAATGATGTTGATGATTGTTATTCGGAGAGATACCCAAGTGGCTATAAGGGGACCCTCTGCTAAGGGGTTAGACTGCGTAAGCGGTGCGAGGGTTCGAATCCCTCTCTCTCCGCCATCTTTACCTAAAGATGGACAAGCAATCAAAACACAATTAATATGGCGGTGTAGCTCAGCTGGCTAGAGCGTACGGTTCATACCCGTAAGGTCGGGGGTTCGATCCCCTCCGCCGCTACCATATTACCCAGGAGGCTTAGCTCAGCTGGGAGAGCATCTGCCTTACAAGCAGAGGGTCGGGGGTTCGATCCCCTCAGCCTCCACCATATACGCCGGTGTAGCTCAACTGGTAGAGCAACTGACTTGTAATCAGTAGGTTGGGGGTTCAAGTCCTCTCGCCGGCACCATTAATGCCTGGAACCGTGGTGTAGTTGGCCTAACATGCCTGCCTGTCACGCAGGAGATCGCGGGTTCGAATCCCGTCGGTTCCGCCATTAATCCTAAAAATTAAATATGGCTCGGTAGCTCAGTCGGTAGAGCAGAGGACTGAAAATCCTCGTGTCGGCGGTTCGATTCCGTCCCGAGCCACCTTTAATCCCTGGAGGATTAGCGAAGTGGCCAAACGCATCAGACTGTAAATCTGCTCCCGTACGGGTTCGGTGGTTCGAATCCATCATCCTCCACCAGTTTTATGAGTCATTAGCTCAGTTGGTAGAGCACCTGACTTTTAATCAGGGTGTCGAAGGTTCGAGCCCTTCATGACTCATCTTTAAGAAAAGAGTGATTAATCATTAATTTGATTAATTGCTCTTTTTTTGTTATGTGATTTTAACTCAATATGGATATTTATTAATGCTGGGCAAGATATGATAAACTAATAGAAAACATGCAGAGTGGTGACGTTCATTATATGAAGCTCATACCTGATCTAAAACAGCAAATTGAAGTCATTATAGGCACAACTTTGGACGAATATGAAATTACAATACAAGAATGGACGCAATCCGTTGCTAATCTGGTTGGTCATCATGAGAATTTAGAGACCGTTGGTGATGAGGGTGAGCGTCAGGAGTTATCTGTTCAATCTACATCTCCAAGTTCAGCCGATGTAATCAGTTTGAATACGGGAAAGCGTATCTTTTTTAAGGTTCGGATGAATGAGCAAGAAGAGACTGCCGTGTGTTGGGGATGCCCTGCAAAATCTATTACCGTGGAAACACGACAATTGATTGAGCTTTTAATCCGCACTAACACGGTTCTACCCGATGAGGTACAACCTGTTGTATATGAGAATGATAGAGAGCAGTATTTGACTGAATTGGGTCTCTGGCTTAAAGAGCAGATCGAAGAACCAACCAAGCAGGAATCTGAAGCGGTTCCTGATCGCTTTGTGGTGCCCGCAGGATTAAATGCTGAGAAGATTCTGTTCTTGCTGCAAGGGGATACACCGGATGCACATCGTTTACGATCCAAGGAACTCAACAAGTTGCTTGAGAGTTACTTTGGCGAGGAAATTGTCTTGATTCCTTTGGGGGAGCAAGAGTGGATCTTCATGGGTGATAAGGAAATTGTTACAGAAGAAGCCGAGGAAGATACAACGGAGGCCAAAAAGGATTCACTGAACGCTTTTTGTCTGGGGTTGCATGAATTGGTTGCCAGTGAGTGGGCTGGGGTGTTCCATCTGTCTGCATCTCTGCCATGCATTCCTGCACAACAACTTGTATCGGTCACAACTCTTCTTAAAGAAAGTGTTCACTTGGGGAGAGCATTCCATGTTACGCAGCATATTCATCTCCCATGGGATCTGCACCTGGAGCGGTTGGTAGCGAGCATTCCAGATGAACAACGTACACGGTTTATACAGGAAACAGGCAAAGACACGGTAATCTTCAATGACAGTGAGACACTTGCTACGCTGGAAACCTTTTTTAGCCTGGACTGTAATGTCAGCGAGACAGCGAAACGACTTTTCATTCATCGTAATACGTTGGTTTATCGTCTGGACAAGATCAAACAGGAGATTGGTTACGATGTGAGGCACTTTGAAAGTGCTGTTCTAGTGCAGTTTTTACTACTAATGTACAAAGTGACGAAAAAGCATTGATATTTTTGTGCAGTTTGCGAATAGTCAAACCTCACGTAGATAGGGTATTATAAAAATACAAATTGTATTCGATTACAAAATGATCTCTGAGGAGGCAACAATCATGGCTGGAGTACGTTTAGAGCATATTTTCAAAAAATACCCGGGTTCTGATAAAGCAACTGTAGTTGACATTAACCTGGACATTAAAGATAAAGAATTTCTGGTACTGGTAGGCCCGTCCGGTTGTGGTAAATCAACAACACTGCGTATGATCGCAGGCCTTGAGGAAATTTCTGAAGGTAAACTCTATATCGGTGACCGTGTCGTTAATGATGTTGCACCTAAAGACCGCGATATCGCGATGGTATTCCAATCCTATGCCTTGTATCCGCATATGAGCGTATATCAAAACATGGCATTTGGTTTGAAATTGCGTAAGGTTAAAAAAGACGAGATCGACAAACGTGTACGTGAAGCAGCTAAAATCCTGGATATCGAGCATTTGCTTGAGCGTAAACCTAAGGCATTGTCCGGTGGTCAACGTCAGCGTGTCGCTCTAGGACGTGCGATTGTCCGTGATCCACAAGTCTTCTTGATGGATGAGCCTCTCTCCAACTTGGATGCTAAACTTCGTGGTCAGATGCGTGCGGAAATCACTAAACTGGCTAAACGTTTGGAAACAACAGTTATCTACGTAACGCATGACCAGATCGAAGCAATGACGATGGGTGATCGGATCGTTGTTATGAAGGATGGTATCATCCAACAAGCAGCTTCTCCGGAAGAGCTGTATAACCTGCCGGCTAACCTGTTCGTAGCTGGTTTCATCGGTTCCCCGACAATGAACTTTATCTCGGGTAAACTCGCTGAGCAAGGTACTAGCATGCATTTCATAGCTCCTGGTGTGGATGTTGAAATCCCGCAAGGTAAAGCACAAGTGTTGAAATCTAGAGGATACATTGGCAAAGAAGTGATTCTGGGTGTTCGTCCAGAAGATATTCACGAAGAGCCAGTATTCCTGGAAGCATCCCCGAACTCTGTATTCTCTACACACGTAGATGTTACAGAGAACCTGGGTCACGAAATGCTCCTCTACTTGAGCGGTGTTGGTAATGATACAACGATCGCACGTGTAGACGGACGTTCTAACACTCGTGATGGTTCCACAGTTAAAATGGCCATCGACATGAACAAAGTTCATATCTTTGACAAAGAGACTGAAGTGAACGTACTTCTTCAAGACAAATAATACTGGGATTCCTCGGTGACGATGGAACCTGACAGTTAACGCAATTATACATTGTAATGAGAGCCCCTTCCGTTATTGCTGGAAGGGGCTTTTTTAAGATTAATGAATTTATAAGTTTCGACAGAGTTGAAGGATTAATAATCGTAAGAAAAACACCCCTTAAACTACGAATGTAGTATCCTAGAAGGTGCTTCGATCAGAAGAATTTTCTTACTAATGGTTGTCGGAGGCTGCGATTGCATTCATCCCGGAATTCATTTAAGATTATTTGAAGGTCTGTCTTCATTTATTTGAGAGAATCGACTGTTGGAAGGGTATGCATTCTGTACCCCATGTTGTGAATGCGCTAATAATGGAAATAACTGATACACGATCTGATGTACATAGAGGGACAGCTAATGCTGAAAGGAAGAGACAAATGGCGAAAAAAGTGAAAGTATCTGAACTGGTGCAGCAATTTCAGTTGGAGGTTGTTTCTGGATCTCACGGATTGAAAAGAGTCATTACGGTAGATGACCTGAACCGTCCTGGTCTGGAAATGGCCGGTTATTTTGAATACCATCCACAAGAACGGGTACAGCTACTTGGAAGAACGGAGTTAGCTTTCTTTGCAATGTTACCTGAGCAAGAGCGGCGTGATCGTATGCAACGTCTTTGTACAGAAGAGACGCCTTGTATCGTTGTAACGCGCGGACTTGAAGTGCCGCAAGAACTGATTGATATCAGTGAAGAACGGGACCTGGCTGTATTACGCAGTAATATGGCAACAACGATTCTGTCCAGCCGCATCACCGGGTTTTTGGAGGGGAAATTAGCACCAACAGCAACCATTCACGGTGTACTTTGTGATGTCTATGGCGTAGGCATGCTCATCACGGGTAGTAGCGGTATTGGTAAGAGTGAAACAGCACTGGAACTGGTGAAACGTGGACACCGACTGATTGCCGATGATGCGGTAGAGATCCGCCAAACGTCAGATTTTCAGCTCCACGGTACTGCACCTGAATTGATCCGCCATTTGCTCGAAATTCGAGGTGTTGGTATTATCAACGTCATGACATTGTTCGGAGCTGGTGCAGTTCGGAATAACAAACGTATTACCTTGGTTGTACGTCTGGAAGCATGGCAGCAGGATAAACAATACGATCGTCTGGGTCTGGATGAAGAGACTACACGTATCATTGATACAGATGTGCCTCTCGTTACGATTCCTGTTCGTCCAGGACGGAACTTGGCGGTTATTATTGAAGTGGCAGGTATGAACTATCGCCTGAAACAGATGGGTTTGAATGCTGCACTGCAATTCACGAACAAGCTGACAGCAACCATCTCGGAAGATATGGAAGACATGGATTAAGAAACATTTTATACAAGGAAATGAAGATAAATGGTTGACATGTACTGCTTCTCTTAAGGCGCAGTGTATGCCAACCATTCGTCATGCGTGCGATTGATTGAATAAATAGGAGTGTGAATGAATGGATACATTATTACTGTTGAACCCGATTGCGTTCTCTATTGGAGCGTTAAAGGTTCACTGGTACGGGCTTATTCTTGGTGCTGCGGCACTTATAGGACTGCTGCTCGTGATCCGGGAGGGCAAACGCTACAACATTCCACAGGAAGTGTTCATGGACATGGTCCTGCTGGGTGTACCTTCTGCCATCATTGGTGCCCGCATCTACTACGTAGCATTTAAGTGGGAAGATTATAAGGATAACTTCTGGGATGTCTTTAAAATATGGAATGGCGGTATTGCCATCTATGGTGCCCTTATTGGTGCAATCATCTGTGCAGTTATTTTCTTCCGTCGTAAAGGATATAACTTCTGGCGTATGGCCGATATCTGTGCGCCTGGACTGCTCGTTGGACAGTTGATCGGACGCTGGGGGAACTTTGTGAATCAGGAAGCCTACGGCGGTCCTGTGGAAGAATCATTTTTGAGAGACAAGCTTCATCTGCCGGACTTTATTGTGAATCAAATGAACGTAGAGGGTGTATTCCACCATCCTGCATTTTTGTATGAATCGATGTGGAGTCTCGTTGGCCTGGTCTTGCTCTTGGTTCTGCGTCGTCAGAAGTTTCTCCGTTCAGGTGAACTGTTTATGTCTTATTTCATCTGGTACTCTATCGGTCGTTTCTTCATTGAAGCTCTACGTACGGACAGTCTTGGCTTCCAGGCTCCGCAATGGGTTGCTTCATTAGTGAACGGGCTGTGGTCTCCAATGACTGCAATGGGCTTTGAACAAGGATATCTTGATCCTGCTTACGGTAACGTAAGAATCTCGCAACTGCTGGCGATTGGTATCATTATTGTTGCTGTTGTATTCATTGTGGTGAGAAGAGTGACAGGTAAAGCAGATGTTCGTTATAGTGATCCGATTGTATCGTCCAAAGTTACCTCAGATGATATGGAGCATACGGGAACAGTTGCTGGCAAAGAGAATAAGGTAACACCTCCAGCCAAAGATGAATCCAAGCAAGTTGATGATAAAAAGGAGTAATGCAACATGATTGACACGGTATTGTTTGATCTGGACGGAACGATTATTGATACCAATGAGTTGATTATCAGCTCATTCCAGCATGTCATGGGAGGATGGGAGCATTCAGCTCCATGGACTCGGGAACAGATCATTCCACATATGGGTGGCACACTGGAGCAGCAAATGCGTACCTTCTCTGGCCAGGAGGAAGTCTCCGAGTACGTGAAAGGTTACCGTGCTTATAATGATATTCATCATGAAGCGATGGTTAGACCTTTTCCACATGTCATTGAGGTAGTAGAGGCGCTGCATCAGGCGGGCATTGTTATGGGTGTGGTCACAACCAAAATTCGTCCATCTACATTAAAGGTGCTAGAACGTTTTGATCTACTGAAATATATGAAAACAATTGTAACCGTGACCGATGTGACGAATCCGAAGCCACATGCTGAACCTGTACTGAAGGCCATGACGGAACTGGGTGCAGATCCTGCTAAAACGTTGATGGTAGGTGACAGTCCGGTGGATATCCAATCGGCACAAAATGCGGGCGCACTCTCGGCGGGGGTTGCATGGTCTCTTAAAGGGGAAACAATCCTGAACGGATATGGTCCCGATCATATGTTGCACGACATGAGAGACTTGTTGAAACTCATCCGTATTGAAACGGGACGTTCATGAGAAAAGTAACCCGCTATCCGGTAGAGGACCAGAATGCACTTTGGCATATCTACAAGACAGTGAGTCCGTGGAAGGGCGTTCGTAATTTTATCTGGATCCAGTTGTCACGTTACTGTCCGATCCTATCAGTGAAGAACTGGATTTATCGCCGAATGCTGGGGATGAAGGTGGGAAAACACACGGCCTTTGGCCTGATGGTGATGGTGGATGTGTTTTTTCCGGAGAAAATAACGGTCGGCGAAAACTCGGTCATCGGTTACAACACAACGATTCTGGCTCATGAGTATCTCATTAAGGAGTACAGGCTGGGCGAGGTCATTATCGGGGAAAATGTACTGATTGGTGCCAATACAACGATTCTGCCTGGGGTAACCATAGGGGATGGAGCGGTTGTAGCTGCTGGAGCAGTCGTACATAAGGATGTTGCACCAGGGGCTTTTGTTGGTGGCAATCCACTACGTGATTTATCCCGTGCGGCAGCTTCTACGGAAGAGACTGTCTTTAACACGGATGATTCTTCTCAGGGTAGTGTGCATTGAGTCAATAAAGTAATGAATGAAGATGGGTTGAAGTAAAAAGCTGCTTATGGCAGCTTTTTTCGTATATAAATACCGATTAGTGAGGGTAACGGTGTGTATATAAAACGATATGTCGATCCAAGGGCAATCAAGCATTGGTATTGTTGACGGTAGTGCGGATTTCATGTTATCATATCCCATATCCTTTAGTTTGTTAGCACTTTACCATGTGAAAGTATTATTGGAGAAATGAAGCATGATAAAGATTGAACTAAACCAATAGTATGAAGGCTTATGAGATCATACTGTGATTCAAGATTTATAAGATAGAATGGGGATTTACACTACATAAATCCTGTTGAAATAGAACGAGTGCGACCTTAAACTACTGACTCGGGGTGAATATTACCAATGTCCAAACCAAAAGGTTTTGAAAAACCGACCGGATTCCGCGACTATACACCACATGTAGTATCCAAGCTGCGGACGATTGAACGCAATGTACTGGAATGTATGGAACGCTGGGGTTACCGCCAGATCATCACACCAACGATTGAATATTACGACACGGTAGGTGTGGCAAGCTCTACATCGGATCGCAAATTATTTAAATTGCTAAACAGCCGGGGAACCACGCTGGTGCTCAGATCGGATCTAACGGCTCCGATTGCTCGCGTCGTTTCATCCATGCTCAAAGATGAGCAGTTGCCGCTGCGTTTATCCTATCATGCGAACGTATTTCGTTCCATTGAAGAGGAAGCTGGGCGTGAGGCTGAATTTTTCCAGACCGGCGTGGAGCTGGTTGGAGACGACTCACCTGAGGCGGATGCAGAAGTTGTTGCGCTTGCGATTGCCTCTTTGCAGGCAGCGGGCGTGTCTTCTTTTAAAATAGCGATGGGCCATATGGGATTCCTGAACGGATTACTGGAGGAAGTGATTCCAGGCCAGACAACGGAGCAGGAGCACTTGAAGGAAGGGCTGCTCGGACGTGATTATGTCGGCTATCGCCAGTCGATTGAAGCATTGAATCTGGAGCCCAAGTTGAAAGAACAGCTCGAAGCGATCCTGCGTCTGCGCGGTGGCAAGGAAGTATGCACACATGCGGTAGAGCTAAGTTCAAGCGCTGAAGCAGCACAGTCGATTGCACATCTGTGTGCAGTATTCGAAGTGTTGGAAGCGTACGGTGTATCCGAACATGTGCTGATTGATCTGACGATGATCGGTGATTTCTCCTATTATACGGGCATGACGTTTGAAGGGTATGCAGCCGAACTGGGATCTCCGGTATGTAGCGGTGGACGGTATGATAATCTGTTACAACAGTTTGGTCGTTCATTGCCAGCTACAGGATTTGCACTGAAAACGAACCGTATTATTGATGGTGTTCATGGCATTACGATTGAAGAGAAAAAACCTGTACTTATCCAATATACCCCGAAACGTCGGGCCGAGGCACTAACAGAAGCGGCAAGATTACGCAGTATGGGGCAAAATGTAGTGACACTCCTTCTTCCTGAAGACGGGGCTGGGGCAAGTGCCGTATCGGTTGAAGCAAGAACCGCTCAGGCTGAGCAGGTTATTACTTACGGATCTGAAGAAGGAGGACGCTGAAATGTCGGATATTCTGAAGGTGGCCATGCCGAAGGGCCGAATCTACAAAAAAGCCTCCAAATTGTTTCGTGAAGCGGGGCTGGATATTCCAGAAGACGTGGATGATACACGCAGATTGGTCATTGAAGTGCCGGAAGCTGGAATGGAATTCATTATGGCTAAGCCAGTAGATGTTCCAACATATGTGGAGTACGGTGTTGCCGATATCGGAATTGTTGGTAAAGACGTGCTGCTGGAGGAAGATCGGGATGTGTACGAACTGTTGAATCTGGGAATCGCTCAGTGCCGTATGTCTGTGATCGGACTTCCCGACTGGAAGCCAGGCATCCAGCAACGTGTTGCAACGAAGTATCCAAGGATTGCTTCACAGTATTTCCGGGAGCAGGGGCAACAGGTCGAGGTGATCAAGCTGAATGGTTCCATTGAGCTTGCGCCTTTAATTGGTCTGGCAGACCGGATTGTCGATCTGGTGGAGACAGGTCAGACACTGCGCGAGAACGGATTGGTGGAGATGACGGGTATTCTGGACATCACCAGCCGTCTTATCGCTAATCGGGTAAGTTATCGGATGAAAAACGCACGAATCCAGGCTTTGTGTGATGCACTTCAGCAGGTCATTCCGGCATCGAATGAGATTTCAGCGGGAAGCCTTCGGGGATAAATCACTGAGAAGCAAGAAATGCAAGGTAGCAAGGAACGAGAAATATACAAGCGGAATAACCAAAGAATGAAACGATAGAAGCAAGAAACGAGAAAAACAGATTTGAATCGGCCATATAGGATAGGCATTACAAGGGATAAGGAGGTTGTACACATGAAAATTGTACCTGCACGGGAGTTTGATCTGAAGCGGGAAGTGGAGTATGGCACGCCGGAGCAAAATGAAACGGTACGGCGTATTGTCAGCGACATTCGCCGTGAGGGTGATGCGGCACTGCTGCGTTATACGGAGCAGCTGGACCGCACGAAGCTGACGGCCGCGGAATTGCGCGTGCCGCAGGAAGAGCTGCAGGCGGCTTATGCAGCCGTGGAGCCATCCTTTGTGACGGCGATTCGGCAAGCCGCCGCCAACATTCGTGCGTTTCACGAGAAACAGAAACGAAACTCGTGGATGGATTGGCAGCCGGACGGCAGCCTGCTGGGCCAGGTCATCCGGCCGCTGAAGCGGGTCGGCGTCTATGTACCTGGCGGCAAAGCAGCGTATCCATCGTCTGTGCTGATGAATGTAATTCCGGCACAGGTGGCAGGCGTGCCGGAGATCGTTCTCGTGACGCCACCGTCTACGAACGGTGGCGAAGGTATTAACCCGTACATCCTCGTTGCTGCTGCGGAAGCAGGCGTGAGCGAGATGTACCGGGTTGGCGGCGCTCAAGCCATCGCCGCCCTTGCTTACGGCACGGAGAGTATTGCCCCGGTTGACAAGATCTGTGGACCGGGCAATATTTACGTGGCGCTCGCGAAGCGCGAGGTGTACGGTGCGGTCGATATCGACAGTATCGCCGGGCCGAGTGAGATTGTGGTGCTCGCCGATGATACGGCGAATCCGGTGTACGTCGCCGCCGACCTGTTGTCGCAGGCGGAACATGACGAGATGGCATCGGCCATTCTCGTCACGAATTCGGCCGCGCTGGCGGAAGCCGTGCAGGGCGAAGTGCAGCGGCAGCTTGAAGTGCTGCCGCGGCGTGATATCGCTGCTGCTTCGGTGGAGCAGTATGGCGCGATTATTGTGGTCGATTCCATCGATGAGGGAATCGACGTGGTGAACCGACTTGCACCGGAGCATCTGGAGATTATGGTGCAGGAGCCGATGGCTTACGCTGGCCGGATCGAGAATGCCGGAGCGATCTTCCTCGGCCCGTACAGCTCGGAGCCGGTAGGAGATTATTTTGCCGGACCAAATCACATTATTCCGACCAATGGAACTGCGCGGTTCAGTTCGCCAGTGGACGTGGACGATTTTATCAAGAAATCGAGTCTGATCTATTATAGTAAAGAAGCGCTGCTGCAGAACGGAGCGGCTATTATAGAGTTGGCCCGCCATGAGGGTCTTGAAGGGCATGCCCGTGCAATCGCTGTACGGTTAGAACAGGAAGGAAAGGCGGAATCGGACAATGGATAAGCAAAATAATGGTGTGGAACTTGAAAACAAAGGTGCAGTGCGCCAAGCAGAGGTTGACCGTAAAACAAACGAGACCAATATTCAATTGGCCTTTACTGTAGATGGCACAGGACAATCCACGATTGAAACGGATGTACCTTTCCTGAACCATATGCTGGATCTGTTCACGAAGCACGGACAATTCGACCTGAACGTACAGGCCCGTGGAGACATTGATATCGATGATCATCACACGGTTGAAGACATCGGAATCTGTCTGGGACAGACGTTGCGAGAAGCGTTGGGTGACAAACGCGGTATTAAGCGCTACGCCAGTGTTTTTGTCCCGATGGACGAGGCACTCGCTCAGGTTATTATTGATGTGAGCAACCGACCTCACTTTGAATACCGTGCAGAATACCCTTCCCAACAGGTAGGCAGTTTCTCCACGGAGCTGGTACATGAATTCCTGTGGAAATTGGCGCTGGAAGCACGGATTACGTTGCATGTCATTGTGCACTATGGTCAGAACACCCACCACATGATTGAAGCAATCTTTAAGGCACTGGGACGTGCACTGGATGAAGCAACGATGATTGATCCACGGGTAACAGGTGTGCCTTCCACGAAGGGAGTGCTGTAGACGATGGCGATTGCAATTGTCGATTACGGTATGGGTAACCTGCACAGCGTCGGCAAAGCGGTCGAACGTCTTGGCTACGAAGCGCTGGTCACGGGTGACCGGGAAGAGATTCTTGGCGCAGATGGTGTCATTCTGCCAGGCGTAGGTGCTTTTGGTGATGCAATGGTTCATCTGCGGGAGAGTGGCCTGGATACGGTGGTGAAGGAAGCTGCTGCCGGGTCCAAGCCACTGCTCGGAATCTGTCTGGGGATGCAGTTGTTGTTCAGCTCAAGTGAAGAGCATGGCGAGCATGAGGGACTGGATATTTTGCCAGGGAAAGTGGTGCGATTCGCATCAGGAGAGCTGAAGGTTCCTCATATGGGATGGAACCGTTTGGAATTCCTGCACGCGGAAAATCCGCTATTTACGGGGCTGGAGGCAGGTCACGTCTATTTTGTCCATTCCTATCATGCGCTTACTGAAAACAGAGACGATCTGCTGGCGGTAACGGATTACGGACATCCGGTGACAGCCATTGTAGGCAGAGGATCCAACTTCGGCATGCAATTCCACCCGGAGAAAAGTGGAGAGCTTGGCATGAAGCTGCTCGGCAACTTTTTGGCTCTGACAGGAGCACCTGTACAAAGGTAAAACATCAACTCTTCTTAACTATAGAAAGCGTACAAATCTAATTCATATTCAGGAGGCCTTGTATGTCATCTTTTATCCTATATCCGGCGATTGATATCCGGGACGGCAAATGTGTAAGACTGGTGCAGGGAGATTATAATCAGGAGACCGTGTATAACGATGACCCGGTTCAAGTGGCTTTATCCTGGGAGAAACAAGGCGGTACATACGTTCATCTGGTGGATCTGGATGGTGCGAAAGCAGGACATCCTGTTAACGATGAGCTGATTGGGCGGATTGCGTCGTCTGTAAACGTACCTGTTCAGGTGGGCGGTGGACTTCGTACAGTAGCGGATGTAGAGCGTTTGCTGGGTCTTGGTGTTAGTCGGCTGATCATTGGAACAGCAGCAATTGAGGATCGTGCTTTTACAGAGGAAGTACTGGGACGTTACGGGGACAAAGTGGCAATTGGTATCGATGCACGTAATGGTTACGTGGCAACTCGCGGATGGCTTGAAACATCGGAAGTACAGGCAGAGGTACTCGCGAAGGAATTGGCGGCATATGGGGCAGAAACGTTCATCTTTACGGATATTTCCCGTGATGGCATGATGCAGGGTCCTAATGTGGAAGCGATTGTGTCTCTTGCCAAGGCGAGCGGACGTACGGTTATTGCTTCCGGCGGTGTAAGTGTAATGGATGATCTGCTTCGTTTGAGTCGCCACGCGGATGATGGTGTTGGTGGAGCAATTGTGGGTAAAGCACTGTATACAGGAAGTATCGATCTGTCTGAAGCAGTACGTGCGGTCAATAAGTAAGGGATATTCGGATAGAGAGGAAGAGGTAGCATGCTGGCAAAAAGAATCATCCCCTGTCTGGACGTGAAGGACGGCCGGGTCGTCAAAGGCGTCAACTTCGTTAATCTCCGCGATGCGGGTGATCCGGTAGAGCTGGCGGCACTATATGACCGCGAGGGCGCAGACGAACTGGTGTTTCTCGATATCTCCGCTTCGGTAGAAGGGCGCGAAACGATGGAAGAAGTCGTGCGGCAGACGGCGGGCGAGATCGCTATTCCCTTTACGGTAGGTGGTGGCATCTCCAAGGTAGAGGACATGAAGCGGATTCTCCGTGCGGGAGCGGATAAAATCGCAGTGAATACAGCCGCGGTACTTAATCCGCAGTTGATTGCAGATGGTGCACGTCGCTTTGGCTCGCAGTGTATCGTGGTAGCGATCGATGCCAAGTATAACGAAGCTTGGGGCGAGTGGGAAGTCTATACCCATGGTGGACGGAAACCCTCCGGGATCAAGGCGCTGGAATGGGTTAAACAGGCTGAGAGCTTGGGCGCGGGGGAGATTCTTCTCACAAGTATGGACGCGGACGGAACAAAAGACGGCTTTGATCTGAAGCTGACGGCAGCGGTATCCGAATCTGTGCGTATTCCAGTCATCGCATCGGGCGGTGCGGGCAAGGAATCTCATTTCTATGATGTATTTACCACAGGCAAAGCGGACGCAGGGCTGGCCGCAACGATTTTCCATTACAAAGAAATCGCCGTACCGGCGTTAAAACAACATTTGAGAGAACAAGGGGTGGAGATCCGTGACTAAAGTGAGCGATGAAATCAAGGAACAGTTGTCCTTGGAACAGGTTGTGGAACACATTCGTTGGAGTGATGGTTTGGTTCCTGCCATTGTGCAGGATGTGGATACTCGGGAAGTCTTAATGATGGCTTATATGAATCGCGAATCTCTGAAGTTGTCGCTTGAATCCGGTGAAACGTGGTTCTGGTCACGCTCGCGTCAAGAGCTGTGGCACAAAGGTGCAACATCTGGTAACGTGCAGACCATTACTTCCCTGAAATATGATTGTGATGGTGATACCTTGTTGGTTGAGGTCAAACCGAACGGTCCGGCTTGCCATACAGGGGCGGTAACTTGTTTCCATAATGAAATCATTGGTTTGCCAGAGAAATCGGCAGACAAGGCTTCGGATGAATTGGGTGCGGCATCTGCTTCTGCAAATTCCGGTTCCGAAAGTCGCTTCGAGGTTTTGGCTGATCTGGAGTCCGTTATTGCAGAGCGTGAACGTGAACGCCCTGAGGGTGCATATACAACGTATCTGTTTGATAAAGGTGTAGACAAAATATTGAAAAAAATCGGTGAAGAAGCATCCGAAACGATCATCGCCGCCAAAAATAAAGATAATGACGAGCTTCGTCTGGAGGTCAGTGACCTGATGTATCACCTGCTCGTCCTGTTACAAGAGCGCAAGCTGCCGCTGGACGATATTATGTCAGAGCTGAGCCGCCGTCATGAACGGCCTCGCCGCGATTAGGAGGCGAGCTTCGTGCGTATAGATTATCACACACACCATGAGCGGTGTGGACATGCCGTTGGCAAACTGGAAGAGTATGTGCAACGTGGTGTGGAGATCGGACTATCCCAGATTGGATTGTCCGATCACATGCCCTTATTGCATGTTGATCCAGCTCAATATTATCCGGAAATGGCGATGCCTATGGATGAACTGCCGCGTTATGTGGAGGAGTGTTTCTCCCTGAAAGAACGTTATCGTGGGCAGATTGACGTACGTGTTGGTCTGGAAGGTGACTATATTGAAGGCTGGGAAACAGAGATCCGAGCGATCATTGAGCGTTATCCATGGGATTATGTGATTGGTTCCGTTCATTTCCTGGGAGAATGGGACATTACGGATTTCCGCCAGACCCATCACTGGGAGGGCAAAGACATCCTTGAAGTATATCGTCAGTACTATGATGCCGTAAGCAAGGCAGCTGCGACGGGCATGTATGATATTATGGGCCATACGGATGTCATTAAACGGTTTGGCTATGTTCCTTCAGAGGAGCAAACAGAAGAACGTATCTCACTGGAGAACGCAGCACTACAGGCTATTGCCAAAAGTGGCTGCGCCATGGAACTGAATGCTTCCGGGTTATCGAAGCCTTGCGCCGAGATGTTCCCTAGTCGCAGAATGCTGACGGAAGCCATTCGCATGGGCATTCCATTAACCACGGGCTCTGATGCACATGACCCAATGAAGCTGGGCGATTATCTGCCTGAAGCTGAAGCACTTTTGCATGAGTTGGGCTGTACGGAAGTCGCTGTTTTTGAAGGCCGTCATCGCTCGTTCATTCCTTTAAATGTATAAGCCAGTAGAGTATAATGAGGGTAGGAAATAACCTTTTAGCTAAGGGATTATATAGGGACTTCAACCCTCGGGAGGGCATTATGCAGCATTCGTTACGTATTTTTTCCGGTTCATCGAACCCTAAGCTGGCAGAACAGGTATGTGACAAGCTGGGTGTACAACTGGGCAAGATCAAGCTGTCCAGGTTCAAGAGCGGAGAAATATACGTTCATTATGAAGAAACGATCCGTAATTGTGATGTGTTTCTAGTACAGTCGTTGTCTCATCCGATTAATGAGCTGTTTGTTGAGCTGCTTGTGATGATTGATGCCGCAAAGAGGGCTTCAGCGCGCACTGTGAACATCATTGTTCCGTATTACGGCTATGCTCGTCAAGAGCGCAAATCCGCACCACGGGAACCGATCTCGGCCAAGATGGTAGCAGATGTATTAACGACAGCTGGCGCCAATCGAGTGGTAACAATCGACCTGCACGCAGCGGCCATTCAGGGATTCTTCAACATTCCGGTTGACCATATGACATCACTGGATCTGATTAGTGATTATCTGTTAAGCAAAGGAATCGAGAACCCTGTTGTCGTCTCCCCGGATGCGGGACGAGCATCGATGGCAGAGAAGCTGGCGAACCGTCTGGATTCTCCATTTGCCATTATGATCAAGAAACGTCCAAGCCATAATGAATCGGTTATTACCCATGTCATTGGTGATGTAGAAGGACGGACACCTATTATTATTGAGGATCTGATCGACACCGGAACAACCATTCTGAATGTGGTGGAAGGGTTGAAGGAACGCGGGGCCAAAAATGTATATGTATGTGCAACACACGGATTGTTCTCAGATGGGGCAGTAAGTAAATTGAATCACCCGTCAATTGAAGAGGTGGTAGTTACGGACTCGATCGCACTGCCAGATGACCACCCTGAATGCTTCAAAGTGTTACCTGTTGCGCCAATGCTGGCTCGCGCCGTACGCATTATTGTGGATGGTGGCTCCATGGCCACATTGTTTAAGGATTCTGGCATTTAGAGCATCGAGGATATAACGGTGTGCTGCCAGATGAACTGTTCCGTGTCTGAGTTGTTGTCTGCTCAGCACGGTTTTTTTTGTTTTGGCTCTTGGAATTCAATTCTTGCATTGCTGCTCAGAGGCTTGTGCTATAATAACATAAAATCAGTTATGATAGCGTTATCATATAGTATTCAGCCCCTAAGTTGAGTTGGATGCTGAACAGTAGAACCACGGCTGAGAACATTGGCATCGTGGAGTGAGGAGTGGGGTCTATTGTCTCGTAATTGGTACTACCGGTTATTGTTCTCGTATTTCCCTATTTTTTTTCTTACGGTGACCATACTCATTTTCATCGCGTTTGTTTTCATCAATGACATCTCTAAAGAGGAAACTAAAAAAGCAGACCGGATCTCCTCTAGTTATATGATAGACACGGTGGATCGCACAATCAGGGATATTGAACTATCCATCCTGGAAACGGTACAGAGTCAGCAGGCATACAAACTCTATTTTAATAACACAAATCTGACCAGCTCGGACACGGTATATGCAATTGCGCAGAATTTACGTGAGTTAACCAATTCGTCCTCATGGATCCAATCCATCTATTTATATGACAAGCGAAATAAACATGTTCTTACCGTAAGTGGTTCCAGAGAAGCGGAAGGTTACTCGGATCAGGCATGGATTGATCAGATGGCTACCGGGTCTATCGGTTCAGGCTGGCAGCCAGTCCGGGAATTCGATGCGGATTCTGTTCAACGTACCCCGACTCGCGTATTAACCGTGAACAAGGAAATGCCTTTGCCTTTTGGCTCTCAGGGCACATTGGTCATTAATATCAAGATGAGCAGCATTGAACAGAGCGTAGATAGTATGGTTAATGGTCAGCTCTCATTCCTGACGATTACGGATCGGGACGGTAAGGTTGTGTACAATGCACACTCGGACCAAGAGGGATCGATAGACGGTCAGGAACTGAATATGTTACCACTAGAAAGACTGGGATGGACAATATCCAGTGGAATTAAGGCCGGCAATTTATTTGGCTGGGTATCTGTCATATCTTATGTATGGGTAATCATTGCTATTGTGACTGTCATCTGTGCGATTGTATATATCGTGTATATTACTCGCCGTAACTATAAACCCATTCAGATCATCATGAACCGGATTGAGTCTCATCAGATTCGGGCGTTTGAACACTCAGGTGCTCGCACGGATGAGATGAAGATGATTGATGGTGTGCTTGAGAATCTGATTAATCATATGATGGATTATGACAAGAAAAGCAGGGAAAATGTACTCATGCAGCGCAGCAAGTTGTTCAATGCCCTGTTGCATGGTGAACACATGGAAAATGTAGCAGAACAATTAAAAGAGCTCTCTCCACTGAATGACGTGTATGACTCGTCGCGTTTTGTCGTTGTTGTTGGAGAGATTAACCGTTATGAGAAGGGGTTTCAGGAGAGGTACACGAGAGGTGAACAAAATACGCTGAAGTTTGCCTTGATGAACGTTTTGCAAGAGCTGTCACGTAATACGGGAGTCCAATGCTGGACGGAATGGATTAGTGTGGATCGAATTGCAATCCTTTTTGTGTTCAAAGAACAGAATGATAACAACTTGGATATGTCTGGGCAGATTCGTGTTGTAGCTGAGGAATGCAAATCTTGGGTAGAACAAAATCTACGCATTTCTTTAAGCTTTGGCATTGGACCTATTGCTCAGGGAATCGGTGCAATACGAGATTCCTATGCGGCCGCAGAAGCGGTAATGCAACGCAAACTTTTGATGAATGGAGATGTCGGACAAGCCGATTGCGGTGAACCACAGCATCCTTTGCTGGATACCTATACCTATCTGCAGATGATTGCGGACTTTGTTAAGCGATTCCGGATGTCGAGTGGACAGTGGCGGGAACAGTTGGAGGAGATCTTTACAGCGTTTGAACAGAACAAACTGCCGGATGATGAGATTCGTTCTCTGATTCAGGCCATGTTACAGATGCTCAGCCGAGAGGTGGCCATGATGTCGGAAGGACTCCAGGAAGAGCTGTCCGAAGAAAACATCAACAGATGGTTGAGTGCTGTGGAAGAGGCAGAGACGCTTACGGATGTGAAAAGTCTTTTGTTTGATGGTCTGACGGACTTGTTCAGAACGTATGTAGCGGTAACGGAAACCAAGAGCTACAAAGCCATGGTCAACGAAATGAAAAATTATATCGAAGAACAGTTTGCAAATCCTGATCTTTCATTGAAACATCTGAGCGATCGATTCCAGATTACGGGCAAACATGCGAGTTATTTGTTCAAGACCGAATTCAACATGAAGTTTGTTGATTTTGTTACAGAGCTTCGCATGAAGGAGACGGAGCAGCTTCTGCTCAATACCGATTACTCTTTGCAGGATATTGCCCTGAAGGTTGGGTATGCAAATGGAATTACGTTGGGACGTGTATTTAAGCGGGTAACGGGTATTACACCAGGAGATTATCGTCGTTTGAAACGAGAACATCGAGAACCCGAAGAGTAACGCAAAAGTGATCATATTCTGAGATCTGTACATCAGGATAACATAGGGTGAATTTCATGCAGTCACTTTCCACTTAGGAGAGCAGGCTTGCAGAGGTTCGCCCTGTTTTCGTTGAACAGTTCTCTGCTGCCCGAGATCGTGTGCAACTGTTTTCGCAGGATAACAAGCGTATATTCCTGTTTTTTCTCCGTTTACGAATATAGGCAGTGTGTGAAAATGGTTTATCCGAATTGGGGCAGGCAGTTCCGAGTCGTGAGACGTTGAGAGCCATCTTAGCCTAGTGCAGTGCAGCTTTGGGAAAATAATCAGTCTGCGAAAATGGGCTTAGCACATAAACTAAATTCCGTTTGTAAGCGCTTCCGAAACTGGTTTATTGCTAGAGTTCGGGAAGATGTGGAATACTCGGAGCAAGCCTTAAACATTCACGCAAAGTAAAAGGGGATGACAAAATGATTGGAAAAGCAACCAAGGGGAGTAAGAAGAAATGGATGGGTCTGGCACTTACGATGGTAATGGGGGTGTCCTTACTTGCGGGGTGCTCGTCTGCATCAGAAAAAGAATCAGCAGAAGGCGGGGCAACATCTAATGGTGAGCGTGTTACTTTGAAAGTAGAGGTTTTCGATCGTGGTAACAGTCCTTCTCCACATACGATCACTAACAACTACTTAACTAAATTTGTTCAAGAGAAATTCGGCGATCCGAATAACATTGATGTGCAATTCGTACCTGTTCAACGTTCAGAAGAAACAACCAAGCTCAACGTGTTGATGGCCAGCCCCAGCGACGTTCCAGATATTGTGTTTGTATACGACTCCAGTGTGTTCTACCGTTATGCTCAGCAAGGTGGTCTAACTGAAGTAGGTGAACTTCTTAATGAACATGCACCTAACTTAAAAGAATATCTCGGCGAAGACCTGTTGAAATTTGGTCAGCTTGAAGGTCAGCAATTCGCTATTCCGGGTAAGCGTGCCATTACTTCCCGCTACAATTCTTATATCCGCCAGGATTGGCTCGACAAAGTTGGAATGAAGGCTCCAACGACAACGGATGAGCTTTACGAAACGCTGAAAGCATTTAAAGAGAAAGATCCGGGTAATCTGGGCAGCAAAAACATCCCAATGGGTATGGCACTTGCCCCAGCCCAGTACGAGACATTGATTTACTCATTTATTAAACCCGTACAAGACGGACTTACGTACAGTCAGCGTTACGAGCTACCATTGCATGATGGCTTCAAAGATGCGATGCAGTTCCTTAACAAGCTTTACAATGAAGGTCTGATCAGCAAAGACTTCAGTCTTGATGAAGAAAAAACGCAATTGGTCAAAGACTTCCAGAACGGTAATATCGGCTACATGTCTGAGGACGTAGGTCAGATTCTGTATGCAGATGGTATGCTTGATAATTTGTACAAAAATGTACCGGATAGCAAAGTTGTAGCAGTTGACGCTTACACCAACTCGAATGTGGACAATAAACACATCAAATCACGCTATGGTAGCAACGGTATGTACATCATGATTCCAAAAAGCAGCAAACGTTCGGTTGAAGCAGTGAAATACCTAGACTGGATGGCTTCTGGAACGAACTTGCTAGAGATAAACACCGGTGTCGAAGGTGAAAATTACGATATGGTTGATGGTGTTCCAGTTGTTAAAGATGATGCACCACAGGATGTCAAAGATCGTATCTACAACGGTGGTGACATGGCCATTATTGCCAACGGTAAAGTTGTTGGAGATCAGGCAGCCAATGAAGCCGCATGGATTGCAGGCTTCCCAGAACGTAACCAAGAGCTGATGAGACAGTCCATTGATATCGCTAATACGGATACGATTGGCCCGGTTATCTTCAGCAAACCAATTGAAGCAGAATCTAAATATGGTACAGCGCTAAATGATAAGTTGAAAGTGCTTATTGTGAAAACTGCGATGGCTAAACCGGCAGACTTCGAAGCTGTATATGAAAAAGAAATGAATGATTTCATGTCACTGGGTGGAACAGAACTGAAGAAAGAACTTGAAGCAGCACTTCAGTAAGCGTTAAACAGATTCATCTTGTGATTACTAAATCAATATGTAATTTACCGCATAACTTTGGAAGGAACGTGTGCCGCCAGTATGGCGGCACAGCCGTTTCTCTGTTGATAGGAGGAAACCGACTTGACCATCACATACTTGAAAAGGTATTGGCAATTATATGCGCTCATCTCACTGCCTCTGATCTACTTCTTGATCTTTCGTTACGGCCCAATGTACGGGGTTCAGATCGCTTTTAAGGATTTCAACTTGTTTCAGGGCATCAACGGGAGTGAGTGGATCGGTTTCGATGCTTTCCGTGAAGTATTTGGAATGAGGGACTTCTACACCACATTGCGAAACACCTTCATGCTAAATTTCCTCGACCTGCTTGTTTCGTTCCCTGCTCCAATTTTATTGGCCATCATGCTCTATGAAGTTCGATTCAAATGGTTCAAAAAAATATCGCAAACGATTCTGTACATTCCTCACTTTATCTCCTGGGTTATCATCGGGGGAATTGTATACCAATTGTTTGGCAATCAATCCGGTATGGTTAACGGTGTGTTGGAAAGTATGGGCTTAAATTCAATACCATTTTTGACTGAGAAAAACCCATGGCTTGTGACGTATTTGTTCACAGGTGTCTGGCAGAGTGCGGGATGGGGAACCATTCTATATCTGGCTGCATTAACCGGGGTGAACAAAGAATTGTTTGAGGCTGCTGAGATTGACGGAGCTTCAAGACTGAAGAGAATCTGGCATATAACATTGCCAAGTATTAAACCAACCATTGTGACCTTGCTTATTCTTAATCTCGGACATATGGTCAGCATCGGTTTTGATCGGCCTTATATTATCGGTAACACAGCCGTACGTGAATATTCAGATGTACTTAGTACTTTTGTATACAGGGTCGGCCTTGAATCAGGACAATACACGCTGGCAACTGTCGTAGGACTATTCCAGGCTGTTGTAGGGCTAATCTTTGTACTTGGTTCAAACTATATTTCCAAAAAGGCAACCGGCGAAGGGATTTTATAAGTTATCAAAGGCATGAAAGATACGCCAATCGGCTTGTATGTATAGACCATCAGTAAAGGAGCTGTGCGCATATGAGTGAACGCACCTCAAATCGGATTTTTGATATCGTTAATATCTCCTTTATCAGTTTGTTTGTTATATTCTGTCTGGCTCCATTTTTGCACACCATTGCGATATCTCTAAGTTCTAACCGGGCTATTACTTCGGGAGAAGTGACCATCTTTCCTAAAGAATTTAACTGGGATTCGTATATTCAAGTATTCTCTGATCAATCCATGCTATATTCACTGGGCTTTACGACTATTCTGACAGTGGCAACCACAGTGTTGTGCATGTTATTCACGCTGGCTGCTGCATATCCGTTAACCAAGAAAAAATTGAAAGGGCGCAAGCTCTTCATGTATGTCATCATCATTACGATGTTCTTCAGTGGCGGGATGATTCCCGAGTATTTGCTCATTCGTGATCTCAATATGCTTAATTCAGTGTGGGCACTGATTCTGCCTGGACTGGTCAGTCCTTTTAACCTGATTATCCTGATCTCATTTTTCAGAGGCATTCCTGAAAGTCTGGAAGAATCAGCAGAAATTGACGGTAGTTCACATGTACACACGCTATTCAAAATCATACTGCCATTATCCATGCCAGTACTGGCTACATTAGCTCTATTCTATGCGGTTGGTCGCTGGAATGGATTCCAGGATTCACTGTTGTATATTAATGATCCCAAGTTGTATCCACTACAACTGAAGCTCTTCCAAATGGTTCAAAACAACATGGTGAGTGAGCTTACATTGATGGAAGGTGCTAACCGTACACCACTGACTCCGGAAAGTCTCAAGGCAGCCACAGTTGTATTCGCAACTGTACCCATTCTGCTGGTCTATCCGTGGCTGCAAAAGTATTTTGTCAGCGGTGCCATGCTTGGCGCAGTAAAAGGTTGATATAAATAACCGGTTAAGCTCCAGCCAATGGGAAGGAGAAGGAAAACAGATGCAGCACATAGATAAGGGGACATATTCGTTCTCGACATGTTGGAACATCAGGAAACATGATGTCGGGGAAGCTATGATTCGGGAGATTGCGGATCTAGGCTTTCGTCGGGTGGAGCTAAATTACAATGTAACGAAAGAAATGCTCAAAACGATTGAGCCGATGATCGAGCGCGGGGAGATCAGGGTGTCCAGTGTGCACAATACATTCCCTCATGACCCTGATCCCGATTATGGAACGGATTCCATCCTGCTCGGCTTCGAAGATGAAGTGAAACGCAAACGGGCGATCGAATTATTGGTAGAGTCGGCTGAATATGCCCAGCGTTATGGGGGAGAAGCTGTTGTTGTGCACCCCGGAGAGGTGCCTTTTCCTGAAGATATCAGCAAAGACCTTGGAAAGATCTATAACGAGGAAGGTCCGGACTCACCGAAGTATCGCAGCAAATGGGCTGAATTGATGGAGCGGCGGGAAGCCCTCAGTTCAGGGTATGTGGAGAAAATTATCGCCAGTCTGGATGAGGTATGCAATCGGGCGGCAGCTAAAGGTCTGGATGTTCGTTTTGGCATCGAGACAAGATCGAGACCACAACAGATTCCTACCCTTGCCGAAGCCAAGACTATCATCACAGCTCTCAAAGGAGCTCCGGTTGGTATCTGGTACGATACAGGTCATGCCATCATGATGGACCGAATGGGCCTTTATGACAGTGTGGGAGAAATGCAAGGCCTGATGGATGATATCGTAGGGGTCCATATCCATGAGACACGTGGTCTCTCTGACCACTGGTGCCCGTATGTACACAGTAAGGATATGGACTTCTATGATGCCTATCTGCCGATGATTCGCCGCGCACAGGTGAAGGTATATGAGTTGAAGTCTGCCTGTAAGGCAGAAGAGATCCATGAGAGTCATGACTTGCTTATGAAGAAGCTTGGAGTGACAGAGTAGGCGCAGTGATGTGGAAAACAGTTTGCATGTTCACAGCATGTGTTTAACGACTGTTTTCTCAGTGACAGTGACCCATAAATAATGTAGTAAAACAAGCGCAGATTTTCTAGCGACTTATGTAGAAATATGGTATATACTGACGAAAAAAATGAACTCACCTACGGGCGGTATGAGTAAGCTTCCGTTCTGAATTGAAGGGCTGAAGCAACATACTCCGCACATCGGGAGAATGCATTGGTATGGAGGGGACTGCACATGTACAAACAACTGGTGGACAGTAATGACAGAGCGGTAGAACGAGGCATATCCCGGCAGATGCTTGACCCGGAAAGCCGTTACTATGGAGGGACCATCGATCCCTATACAGGTGTTGCCTGGGTTAACCATACGACTGGAACGCCCACGGATATGTGTTACTGGGGCGCAGCGATCTCCAATCCCGACTCCATCTATTACCGGGATGAGGCGTTGTTAAATCGACTGCTGTTAGCTACGGAATATGTACTTCGCTTCCAGCATGAAGACGGTTCAATATCGCCAGGCTGGACTAATTACCATTCCCCTCCCGATACTGCATTTGTTGTTGTGGGGTACTCACAGCTGTATCAGCTTCTTCTGCAGCAACAATGGGAGCCATTACAACCTGTATTGAACAATATGAAGCTATTTCTGGAACGGACAATCCCAACCATGCTCACAGGAGGTTGTCATACGCCTAATCATCGCTGGGTGTTATGCGCGGCGCTCGGTTTCTTGCATGAAATTTTTGGTGTGGAGGAAGCTGTGCAGCGCGCAGAGCAGTGGCTGGCGGAGGGCATGGACATTACACCCGATGGGGAGTGGACCGAACGAAGCAACGGAATCTATAATGCGGTAAGCGACATTATGCTCATTCATGCGGCTCGTCTGCTCAATCGTCCAGAGTTGCTGGAGCCGGTGCGTCTAAATCTACGTATGATGGTGTATCTGGTGCATCCCACGGGTGAGATTGTAACAGATTATTCTGGTCGGCAGGATCTGGGGAGTATCCATGATTTGTCGTCGTACTATCTCCCATATGCGATCTTGGCGAAGATGGATGGTGACTCCATTTTTGCGGGCATGGCAACATGGGCAGATAGCACATTAACGGATCCGGGCGTATGCTCGGTCAACGCTCTCGTTAGATTGTTGCTGGAACCTGATCTTCAACAAACCAGTGGTACGAAGGAGTCGCTCCCGGAAAATTACGAGATGATACTGAATGAACACTTTGCACGCGAGCAGTATCTGGGGCAGATGGATTCGACTGGACATCATGGACGAATCTCTCACAGTCGGATGCACACGGACTTTGGTGCTCCTGTGGCCCGAATCCGTAATGGTGAGACAAGCGTAACCGTAATGACAGAAGTGCCGCCTTTCTTTGCACTCCGACATGGTCAGGTGCGTCTGCTTGCTGTGCAATTGGCTTCTTATTTTAATCCGGGGTATATACCCATGCAAAATATGACCAAGCTGCCCGAGGGATATCAACTGACGGGTGAACAGAAGAAAGGATACTACGGTCCGATTCCTACAGAACTTTTGCCGGAATCTGCTGCATCAGCCATAAGTCCGTGGTACTTGTTACCCCATCAGAGTCGTCAACTTACTCATGAGCAGACACTCCGTGTAGGGGCAGAAGTGCTGCATACGGAAAATGGCTGGAAGATGCATCTCACTGGGAATGAACCGGATGATACGATGATGCAATTGTCCTTTGTGTTTGGAAGTGAAGGTGAGCTTACCTGTGAGGATGCGATTGAAACGAGTGAGGGTCACTTCTTGTGGAAAGGCGGTATCTTACGTTATACCTGCGGAGAAGACTGGCTGGAGATTACCGGGGGCGAACTCGGACATCTGGCGGCAACGGTTCGTGAGGCAAAACTGCCGGACAAATGCAAGGTTGTGCTGGTCAATTTCATGACGCCGTTTGATAAAACCATTCATATCTCACTTTCGCCTTCGATGGCGTTGAAGAACTAAATCAATTCTTTAAGCCATGACCGTTAAAAGACCGAACCCTTGGGCTCGGTCTTTTTCATTTAAGAATGAATGCAATAAATGTTCTAAAATGATATCCCCACTGTTGAACTCAGTCCAGTAATATATGAACTATTATCATTCCAGTTGCTCTAACGCCGTTTCGATTGGTTTGGTGAACAGAGGATTATCTTTGGTATTGCTCCAGTAGACGATAAGTACATTTCCTTTCTCATATATAAAAGGGAACGTTGTGAAATGGGCATTTTCCATGTGCTTATTGAATTCTTTGGTCCCATTAACGCGATCCTTATCAGAATTGAAAATATAAAAATGTATAAATTCAGGGTTATACGGATCTTCTTTCCCTGACGCTTCAATTGAGTACAGTTCAGGTATAACATCATTTAATTTCAAAGGATACCCGGTTATACCAAAGGACACTAAATTCAAGTTTTGAGACTCGAGCACTTTCAGCGCATCATCTAATGTGAATTTATTTTCTTTGTTTTCTATATCTTTGGAACATCCATTCAGAGCAAACAAGCATATCAAGATGAATACAAGTGGTTTTATTTTTAAGATTACCAATATAACAACTCCTTAAAATAATAATGATGTGCTAGGACGGGTTCTCATAGAATAAACAACGCTCCAAGGTGATAGGTTTCCGCAAAATGGAATATCATCTTCTTTTGCATTTTTTTCATAAACGACATGAAACTACATATTGAGAAGTGGGCCTTAAGATGTGGTATACTGAAGAGTATGAATGAAATGCAAAGAGGAGGTGCCTTGGAAGATGAAGGGCAAGCTAGTGCGGGCTGAGGGACACCTTGCCAATATTATACCGATTCACTTGGATGCTTCTTTCTTCTTTGAAAGAGCTGTCCGCTCGCTGGACCGAAATCATGTCGACAAGGCATTAAAATATTTTCGCAAAGCTGTTGAATACGAACCGGAAAATCCGGTAAATCATTGTAATATGGCGGGTATATTATCGGAGAAGGGGGATTACGAAGCCTCCAATGCCATTCTGGCTAACGTGCTGGAAGTGGTAGATCCGTCGATGACGGAATGTTATTTCTATATGGCGAACAATTATGCAAATATGGATCGGTTTGAGGAAGCCGAGCAAGCACTTGTTACCTATCTGGAGGAGGACACCCAAGGTCAGTTCATGACGGAAGCCGAAGAGATGATGGAGCTTCTGTACTATGAGCTGGATCGTCCGACCAAACTGAATCGAATCAAATCACGCAAAGGTGTAGTGGAGCACGATCAGGCACGGGAACTGCTGGAAGAAGGAAAATTTGCACAGGCTGCTGAATTGCTCGAAGGCATGTCTTCTGATTATCCTGATTACTTGGCTGCCCGTAACAATCTGGCACTCGCCTATTATTATATGGGGCTGTTTCCCAAAGCAAAAGAGACCATTGCTGAAGTGCTTGAACAGGAACCAGGTAATCTGCATGCACTCTGTAATTTGGCCATTTTCCATCAAAATGAGAACCGGGCTGATCAAGTTCTGCTTTTGATCAAAAAATTGCGTGTCATCGTGCCATTCCAGCACGAACAAGTCTACAAACTGGCTACAACGATGGGAATTCTGGGTCAGCACGATACGGCCTATGTTCATTTCCGGCGTTTGCTCAAGGATGAAGAGACGGCTGGTGATCCGGCACTTGCTCACTATGCAGCAGTAGCAGCTTATAATACAGAGCGTTATGACGCCGCTGAGCGTTTATGGCATCATGTGTCCAAGCTTGATCCGGGTTCGGAAGTATCTCGATACTATCTGTCAGGTCTTGAGGCTGTACGGCAAGGCGAGCAAGAGCCTGAGAAGCTGAGTTATCACTATCATCTGCCATTTGATGAGCAGTTCAGACAGTGGGAGAACTATGGTAGCGGCATACCTGAAGAAATGAAGAATGATCCACTGATTCGTTCATCGTTCTTCTGGGCTTTGCGTCATGGTGATCGGGCAACGAAGCTGCAGGTTATTCATGCGCTTGGAATGATCGGCGATTATGAGGTGCAGCAGGCTCTGCAATCCTTTATTGAAGAGACTGGAGAAGAACAGGATCTGCTTGAGGCAGCACAAGGTGTGCTGAACGGATTGAAATCGGCTGAACATGAGGATCGAAATTCTCAGGTGGTTCGACCCTTTTCTCCTGTAGCCTTGAAGTCTATTGGGAAGGTTCCATCCACATCAGAGCAATCGGACACTGGTTCAACCTCCCATTGGCAGGCTGTTGTTGATCGTGCGTTACAGATGTCTGAAGCAAAGGCTGAGTTGCAGCAAGAGATGGAACGGCTCTGGACGGATTATGTATCCCGGGTACATCCGGAGGTTCCAGGTACGAAGCAGATTGAGGGTTGGGCTGCAGGACTTGAATATTTGGCAGCGAAGAATCACAGTCGGCCCGTTACCTATCAAAGCATTGCTGAGCGGTATGGGATATCGGCATCAACGGTTAGCAAGTATGCTAAACAGATTCATTCGGTATGTAACAGCAAGCCACCACTTGTATAGATAAAGTTCGCTTTAACTCGTTTTCAGAAAGACATCATCAGGTGAAGGATACAACAACCGGGAAAACGGGTAAACTTAACGAATGGGCCTCGTAAACGCCTGTAGGATATCATCTTGGCAAGTTCATCGCTAGTACAACACATTCTCACCTTAATTAAGGAGGCTGTATCTATATGTCTAAATACAGAACGATTGTGATCGGAACGGGACCTGCGGGTCTGACAGCAGCGATATATCTGGCTCGTGCTAATCTGAAACCACTGGTTATCGAAGGTCTTCAGCCGGGTGGTCAATTGACGACGACAACGGAAGTTGAGAATTTCCCCGGTTTCCCGCAAGGTATCATGGGGCCGGAACTGATGGACAACATGCGTAAGCAAGCTGAACGTTTTGGAGCAGAATTCAAAAACGGTTGGGTAGAAGAGGTTGATTTCAGCAAACCGCCCTTCAAGGTCAAAGTTGGAGGAATTGGTGAACTGGAAGCTGAATCGATCATTATCTCCACAGGTGCTTCCGCTCGTTATCTCGGTATTCCGGGTGAGCAGGAAAATGTGGGACGTGGTGTAAGTACATGTGCGACATGTGACGGCTTCTTCTTCCGAGGCAAAAAAATTGTGGTCGTGGGCGGCGGAGACTCCGCTATGGAGGAGGCGAGTTTCCTGACTCGTTTTGCAACAGACGTGACATTGGTTCACCGCCGGGATGAATTGCGTGCATCCAAGATTATGCAGGATCGGGCTCGCAGCAATGAAAAGGTGAAGTGGGCGCTGAACCGTACTCCACTAGAGGTCGTACCAGAAGCTTTAGGTGTCAAAGGACTGAAGGTGCGCAACAACGAGACAGGGCAGGAAGAGTTGCTCGAAGCAGATGGCGTATTCGTTGCCATTGGTCACACACCGAATACCGGATTCCTTGGGAATGCGATCACACTGGACGAACATGGCTATGTTGTCGTTAAACCGGGAACAACGGAGACCAATATTCCGGGTGTATTCGCCTGTGGTGATGTTCAGGATACGAAGTATCGTCAAGCTATTACGGCTGCAGGATCAGGATGTATGGCCGCGATGGATTGTGAGAAGTTCCTTGAAGGAAGCATTGTTCATGATTGGAGCGAAACGTTGGATAAATAAGCATTACATGCTTGAGGTTAGGCATATGTTAGGAAAAAGAGACAACGGGAAGTCTCATGAAATGAGAGAAGCCGGAAGGCTTCTCTTTTTTTGAAACTACAGTGGGCATGAGTTCGTATACATATAGGGCATATTAGCTGTGAGGTGAAGATTTTGGGGGAAATGATAAAAGATTGGTTACAGAATGCGACAGTGAGACGGTTTTTGATCTTGCTCTTGTTCTGTTTAATTTTGTTCAGTATGGGGAGTATGCTGCACATGATTCTGCTGTTGTTCCTGGTGACATATGTCATGAACAGGTTACAGCATTTCATTACAGGTGGTCTGAATCGATTGTTTCCGATCAATTATAAAGTTGTGGTCATCCTGCTCTATATGATTGTGATCGCAGTCATTGTGCTTGGCATTTCCAGATATTCACCACGGATCGTGGATCAGGTCGTTCAGTTGACGAACGAGATTATGAAATTTCTGGATAGTGCAGACGGTGATAATTTTGCATCCAAAATTGCGGGTTATCTTCAATCCTTTGATATCAAAAATTACACCAATGATGCATTGAAATATATTTTCGCTTTGAGCAAATGGCTGGAGTTTATTCTGCTCGTTATCATTCTGAGTCTGTTCTTCTTGTTGCAGAAGCAGGAGATATCCAAGTTCACGTCCAAGTTCAAAACAAGTAAAATTGGATGGTTCTACAATGAAGTAGCTTATCTGGGAGACAAGTTCGTGTCTTCTTTTGGTAAAGTTATTGAGGCTCAGCTTCTTATTGCAGTGTTTAATACAGTGCTGACGATACTGGGCTTATGGATTCTGGGTTTCCCGTATTTGTTCGCTCTGACCATTCTGGTGTTCATGCTCAGTCTGGTTCCCGTTGCGGGAGTTATCATCTCACTTGTACCGCTCTGTCTGATCGGGTATCAGATGGGTGGACTGAAATTAAGCATAATTGTAATCATCATGATTATTGTTATTCATGCTTTGGAGACGTACTTCCTGAATCCAAAACTGATGGCACACAAGACCAAATTGCCAATGTTCTACACCTTTATCGTACTAATTCTGTCGCAACACTTCCTGGGGATCTGGGGACTGATCATTGGTATTCCGATCTTTGTCTTCCTGCTCGATATTCTGGATGTGAACAAGTTGGAGAAGACAGAAGAGCCGGTACGTGTGGAAACGAAGTTATAACGCAGAAAAATCAACTGAGTTTAACCCCAATTCTACAACTTCAGAATTTTCATAAAAGTAAAAGTGCCTTCTATATGTAGAAGGCACTTTTCTGTTGGCAAGACCGTCATTCGATAACTTTCTGCATGAGAATGACAGGTGGCAGGGTGCATAAGACGAGTCACCCTATATGAGGGGGCGAAGTCCATCTTTTATGAATGGAACGAGTGAAGATGTAATATCATGAGTTGAGGCTTCCTCTGTTATGGAGGAACGAATAAAGCGTGCGTTTATTAATGAAGGTAATAAGATTGTATACGTATTCAAAAATGCTATGTGATGTGGTTCACAACCCTGGCAAAGCATGATGTATCCGAGGTCTTATCGTCTTGACCCAGGCGTATCCTTCAATTATAGTTGGTACGTAGGACTTAAACTATTTTAGATAGATAAAGGTGGCTTGCAGCATGTCTGAGAAAATCTACGTTGGGGTCGATCTCGGCGGAACAGCAATTAAGGTCGGTATATGCGATGAACAAGGTCAGCTAATGCATACGTATGAAGGACCGACTGAAGTGGATAAGGGCGTAGACACGGTCATCGCCAACATCGAGAAGTATGTCCGACATATCGTATCCGAATCACCTTACAGTTGGGAACAGCTTGAGGGTGTAGGCGCTGGAGTGGCCGGTTTCACGAATGTACGCGAGGGAATTATCGTTCATGCCCCTAACATCGGATTTCGGAATGTAGCCATTCGTTCGATTCTGGAAGAACGTCTGGGCAAGCCAATAAAAATAGATAACGATGCAAACGTGGCTGCACTGGGTGAAGTATGGGCAGGTGCCGGCAAAGGCGTAGACAACTGCGTATGTTATACACTCGGTACGGGTGTTGGTGGTGGCTTGATCTTGAATGGTAACATTTATCAGGGTTTCTCCGGTATGGCGGGAGAGCTGGGTCATATCAGTGTTGTACCTGATCTGGAAGCCATAAAGTGCGGTTGTGGTAAAATGGGATGTGTAGAAACAGTATCTTCTGCAACAGGAATTATACGTATGGCGAAGGATGCAGTAGAACGTGGTGATCATACGTCACTGGCACTCGTCGACAAGATTGCAGCCAAAGAAGTATTTGATGCTGCGAAGGCAGGCGATGAAGTGGCACAGCGCATTGTGAATCGTGCGGCCTTTTACCTGGGCAAGTCCATGGCTACTGTAGCAGCTGTCATTAACCCGGAGATGTTCATCATCGGTGGCGGCGTATCCAAAGCGGGCAATTTCTTGTTTGATGAAATCCGTACTGTGTTTGCTAAGCTGACGCCAGAACCGTTGCAAGATGGGGTTCAGATTCTGGAAGCTACACTTGGTAATAATGCAGGTATTGTGGGTGCAGCAGGTCTTCTCTTGCGTTCCTAGTACCCTCGTAACGATATATGAAGACAGCAATATGATAAGGAGGGGACATTTATGCTTGAAGGTGAAGGATCACCAGGCACAGGCGCCACGCTCATTATCATTACGGGCATGTCGGGGGCAGGTAAAACCATTGCAGTACAAAGCCTGGAGGATCTGGGTTTCTTCTGTGTGGATAATCTGCCACCGGTATTGATTCCAAAATTTGCGGAACTAATTGAACAGTCAAACGGCAAGATTGGTAAGGTTGCATTGGTTATCGATCTGCGCGGGCGTGAATTCTTTACGGCTCTGTCCGAGTCTTTGAACTATATTAAAGATCATTTTACCATTCATTGCGAGATTTTATTCCTGGATGCTACAGATTCTGTACTTGTTCAGCGTTACAAAGAAAGCAGGCGCAGACATCCACTGGCTCCTGAGGGCATGCCGCTGGACGGCATCCGACTGGAACGCAAGATGTTGGAGGAACTCAAAAACTCTGCGACTCAGGTACTGAATACAAGTACGATGAAGCCTGCTCAACTGAAAGAACGCATCATATCCCGCTTTTCTCATCTGGAAAGCCAAATGCTGTCGGTGAATATTACGTCGTTTGGATTCAAGTATGGCATTCCGATTGATGCTGATCTGGTGTTTGATGTACGTTTTTTACCGAATCCGCATTATATTGATCATTTGCGACCGAATACGGGACAGAATAGTGATGTGTACGAATATGTTATGAAGTGGCCAGAGACACAGGCGTTTCTGACCAAGCTGCTGGATATGCTGCATTTCCTGATTCCGCAATACCGGAAGGAAGGCAAAAGCCAGGTTATTATTGGAATCGGCTGTACCGGAGGCAAGCATCGTTCGGTAGCAATATCGGAATATTTGGGCAAGATGTTGGGAAGCAGCGAGACAGAAGCTGTCACCGTAAGCCATCGCGACGCTGACCGGGACCGTCATTGAAGAGGGTGAAGGGATGAAAGAGGCCGGACCACGAAGAGAACGTCCGAGAATAGTTGTAATGGGCGGCGGAACCGGATTATCCGTGATGCTGCGCGGTTTGAAAGAGAAGCCGCTGGATATCACGGCCATCGTCACGGTTGCAGATGACGGTGGAAGTTCAGGCATCCTGCGCAATGAGCTACAGATGCCGCCTCCGGGCGACATTCGCAACGTGCTTACGGCACTGGCTGATGTAGAACCATTGCTTTCAGATATGTTGAAGTACCGTTTCAATACAGGCGCGGGGCTTGCAGGCCACAGCTTGGGGAATTTGATTTTGGCTGCAATGACGGATATTTCAGGCGACTTTGTGACCGCAGTGCGGGAGCTTAGCCGCGTGTTTGCCGTTCGAGGTGAGGTATTGCCAGCAGCCGGGCAGGCCGTTGTGTTGCATGCGGAGATGGAAGATGGGACAATTATTACAGGTGAGTCCAAAATCCCTGAGGCGGGTGGACGCATCAAACGTGTTTTCCTTGAACCGGATCACGTGGAGCCGTTGCCAGAGGCAGTAGAGGCCATTCGTCAAGCTGACGCCATTCTGATCGGGCCAGGCAGCCTCTATACAAGCATCCTTCCCAATCTGCTCGTACCTAAGCTTGCAGAAGCTGTGGTAGAGGCTGATGCGGTGAAGATGTTTATCTGTAATGTGATGACACAGCCGGGAGAAACAGATAACTATACGGTAAGTGACCACCTTAAGGCGGTACACGAGCATATAGGTCATCAGCTCTTCGACTATGTTATCGTGAATAATGGTGATATTCCGCTGCAAGTGCAAAATAAGTATGCGGAAAAAGGAGCAAAACCGGTTGTACTGGATATGAATGTACTCGAAAGTGCCGGCTATCAGGTGGTTGCAGATACCCTTGTTCTGTTCAAAACCTATCTGCGTCATGATGCCGACAAGTTAAGTCATCACATCTACCAACTGGTACAAAATTGGATGTTACGGAAGAGGTGAAGTCCCATGTCGTTTGCAGCACAGACCAAAAAAGAGTTAACTATGATCGAGAGCGAACCGTGCTGCGAAAAGGCGGAACTTTCAGCCCTCATCCGTATGCTTGGTGCAGTGCAGTTATCGAATAAAAAAGTGATCTTGGATATTTCGACGGAGAATGCCGCGATTGCAAGACGGGCATACTCTCTGCTTAAAAAGCATTTTCAAGTGCATACGGAATTACTGGTCCGCAAAAAAATGCGGCTGAAAAAGAACAATGTATATATTGTTCGTATTCCAACCATGGTACAGGAGATTCTCAATAATCTTCATATTGTATCTGAGGGCTTTCTCTTTACCCCAGGGATCAGTACGGAATTGTTTCAGCAAAACTGTTGTAAACGGGCCTATCTTCGCGGTGCATTTCTGGCCGGTGGATCGGTTAATAATCCGGAAGGTTCCTCGTACCATCTGGAGATTGCGTCTATGTATGAAGAGCACTGTCAGGCACTGGTTGACCTGGCCAATGAATTTCATCTGAATGCCCGGTGTATAGAACGGAAAAAAGGATTCATCCTATACATTAAGGAAGGCGAGAAAATCATTGAGCTGCTCAGCATCATTGGTGCTCATCAGGCCTTGTTCAAGTTTGAAGATGTACGAATTATGCGAGACATGCGTAACTCCGTTAACCGGATTGTCAATTGTGAGACCGCCAACCTGAACAAAACGATTGGAGCGGCCGTAAGACAAATCGATAATATCCGGTTGTTACAAAAGGAAGTTGGTCTGGAATCTTTGCCTGAGAAACTTCGCGAAGTGGCAGAGGTTCGACTCGCTCATCCGGATATCAACTTGAAGGAAGTTGGCGAGCTCCTTAAAGGTACAGTCAGTAAGTCGGGAGTGAACCATCGGCTTCGTAAAATTGATGAGCTGGCTGAGAAAGTACGCACGGAACGTTATGGTTAAGACGGAGTAGGGTAAAGTAACAAGGTCGGCTGTTTCTGCTGAACAGAAAGGTCGGAGAAGTCAACCGTTATGGATCTAGAAGACTTACTTAGGTCATTGGATACGCGCTGTGCAAAAGATGAAATAGGGCAAGAAAATGTCCGTCAAAGCACCCTGAGTTTTTTCTTCTAGTGTCCTGCACGGGTTAATGGTATAATGTTGTTTAAATATAATTGTGTATTTAATGTCCAGATTTCATAATAGGGGGTAAGTTTCCATGACAAAGCACCCGGTAGTTGTCCGTTTGAAAACGGGTCTCCATGCCAGACCTGCGGCACTGTTCGTTCAAGAAGCGAATAAGTACTCGTCTGAAGTGTTCGTCGAGAAGGACGACAAAAAAGTTAATGCAAAAAGTATCATGGGGATCATGAGCCTTGCAATTAGCACAGGTACGGAAATCCAGATTAGTGCAGAAGGCGCGGATGCCGAACAGGCTGTAAACGCTTTAGTTAGTCTGGTAAGCAAGGAAGAGCTCGAAAACCAATAAGATATGATCAATCCAATGAAGAAGTCCCGAAAGGGGCTTTTTTGCGTTTTTCACGTTTATGCTATCGTCAAGTGCAACATTATGGAATTTGTCCCGTCTGTTAAGGTATCAAATCGAATAAAGTTTGAGATGTTAACACATAAGGAGGCTATCGTGATGGGTAAACAATGGATGAAACCGTTTGGTGCAGTGCTGGTGGCAAGTACGTTGCTTGTAGGAGGAACCGCATGGGTTGCGCCAGGGAACTATGCTTATGCTGCAGAGGTTCAAGGGGTACAACAGAATGTGATTAACGTCGTGGGTAAAGGTGAGATTCAGGTGAAGCCTGATATTGCTTATCTGTCCATTGGTGTGAACAGTAATGCAGAGACAGCTGCATCTGCTCAAAAAGCGAATGCTGCCAAAGTTCAAAAGGTATCCAACTTGCTGAAGAATACGTGGAAGATCAGTGCAGACGACATTCAAACCAGTCAGTTCTCTGTACAACCCAACTATACGTATAGCGAAAAAGACGGACAACAAATCAAAGGATACACAGCGCATCATACACTGACAGTCACGTATCGTCAGATGGACAAGATTGGCGAGCTGCTCGATGCTGCTTCAGGGGCGGGTGCCAACAATATTGAGAACGTACGCTTTACTGTAGAAAATCCGGAAAGTTATGAATCACAAGTGATTGAGAAAGCTGTTGCCAATGCAGATGTGAAAGCTGGCGCCATTGCAAAAGCAGTTAAACGTCAACTTGGTGCTGTTCTTTCCGTGAGCCAAGGTGATGCTAATGTGCCTGTATTCTATGCAAGCGAGGCGTTGATGTCCAAAGCACAAGATACAGCAGGTGGTACGGAGATTGAAACAGGCCAGGTTAAAGTAAGTACAATCCTGAATATCACGTATGAAATGAAATAAAAGATCGAATTAAGGACTGTAAGCTCAAGTAACCTTTTCAAGTGTCATTTGAAGGGTACAACGAAATAATGACAAAGACTTTGTCCTGTGGACAGAGTCTTTTTTTGTTGGAAAAGCAAACTTTGATGAAGTTAGATAGAAGTGTACCTTTTTGAAGCAACGTGAAATGCTGTTTATTGGTATCTTTTTTGTATAGTTGTTCGTGACAAAAAGGTCATATCCCCTTATATTTTGCGTCTGATATTCATCAACATTGTAACTCGAGCTGTAAACCTTTCCGAAATTGGGTTAATTATAATAGAGAGGTGAGCGTATGAGATATGCGATTAGGTCAGGATTACATACGCAATGATCCCTAATTGTGAATTCAGAGAGGAGTTTTATATATGACATCATGGAAAAAATGGACAAGTGCGTTGCTTGCAGCAGGAATTATTGTAGGTAGTGGTTCGGTATGGCAGGACAGTTCGGTTCAGGCAGCATCGGTATCCTCTAAAGTGACAACCCCGGCTGAGGTAACTCTGAAATCGGGTGGAAAAACACTGACTCAAAAAGGGCTTCTTCAAGGTGGATCGACATGGGTCTCTCTTACGGCAGTAAAAGATGTAGCGGGTGGAACGCTGAAATATGATGCGAAAACCAAGTCATATACGGTAACAGCAGCCAACAATGCGATGACCGTTAGCCTGATGGATGGACAACCAAACGTGTACATTAACGGTTATTACCCTCAGGTGGAAGCAAAATTGATTCAGGGTCGATTATATATTCCATTCTCAGCAATGAGAGATTATCTGGGTGTACAGGGGAATTGGGATGGCAAAACCAAAACGTTGACACTCAGCAAGGTGAAACAAAATAACGTTAAAATTAAAGCGGCAACAGTTAATGTCACTGTAAAAAATGCTGAAGTCGATGTTCAATATCCGCAAGTGAGTGGACTTGCCAGCAAAGAAGCTGAAGCGGCAATCAACAAAGTGCTGAAAGACGAAGTGGATGCTTCTGTAGCTGACTTCAAGAAACAGACATCTGAATTCGGCGGTGCAACAGCCAACCGTCCATATGCATTTGAGAGCTCTTATGTAGTGACGTACAACGAAAAAGGCGTGCTGGGACTCATTACACAACGATACGAAGATTATGCTGGCGCTCATGGTATGACAACCCGTACGGGCCACACCTTTGCACTGGACACAGGCAAGGAGCTTACGTTAGATGATGTGCTGCAAAACAACAAAACTATGCGTGAGACGTTGGGTAAAAAAGTCGGCGAACAGCTGAAAGCTCGCGGTGGATACCTGGAAGGTTATAAAGGGTTGAATAAAGATCAGGATTTCTATGTGACACCAACGGGTGTGGTCGTGTTCTTCCAGTTGTATGAGTATACGGCGTACGCAGAGGGATTCCCTGAAATGCCATTTACGTATAAAGAACTTCTCCCTAAAGGAACTGAACCTTTCAGTAATGTATCTGGAACCAAATAAAGAAATCATTATTATGCACTCTTAAGTTGTCTTTCTTATAAAATGAAAAAATAAGCCCTCATCATGATTATGATGAGGGCTTATTCCCGTATAGACAACACAATGGGGTGTTGCTGACGTTAGGTGTTGATATGTTAACTCGTAGACCGGGGTCTACATAACACTTAAATGCCTTGGGAACCTACGTTTTCGATAACTTTATCAATGATACCGTAATCGGCGGCTTCAGCAGCACTCATGAAGTAGTCACGATCTGTATCTTTCTCAATCCGCTCCAGCGGTTGACCTGAACGCTCAGAGATGATGCGGTTCAAGGTATCACGCATTTTCAGGATGCGGCGAGCACGGATTTCGATGTCGGAAGCTTGACCTTGTGCACCACCAAGTGGTTGGTGAATCATAATTTCACTGTTTGGTAATGCAAAACGTTTACCTTTTGCACCGGCATTCAGCAAGAATGCACCCATGGAAGCCGCCATACCTACACAGATGGTAGATACATCCGGTTTGATGAACTGCATTGTATCATAAATCGCCATACCGGCTGTAATCGATCCGCCTGGGCTGTTGATGTATAAGTGAATGTCTTTCTCCGGATCTTCCGCAGCCAGGAACAACATCTGTGCCATAATGGCATTAGCCACTACGTCATTAACATCGCTACCAAGGAAAATAATACGATCCTTCAGCAATCTGGAGTAGATGTCGTAGGCGCGCTCACCCCGGTTGCTCTGTTCAACGACCATTGGAATAAAACTCACGTGAAAAACCTCCTTGGAATGTAAATGTTATTGGTGTTTATACTTAAACTGTTACCGTATTACCCACATAATAAACAATTCCAAACAAAAAGTCAAAGAAAGTCAAACTAACTTGCAAAAAAAAGAAACCTTTCCGGTTTCATTGGTTAAATGGGTTATGAGCTGTTAAATAAAAATGGCGCGCCCGCCAAGAATCGAACTTGGATCTCAGGCTTCGGAGGCCTACGTCATATCCATTGGACCACGGGCGCACATTATGTGACAGCAATAATGATTATAGCTCATGAAATATTTAATTGCAAGCAGTTCGTTGTGGTATTGGTTTGGATTAACCTAAAAATGATCATGATGAAGAAGAGTGGATAAAGAGTACATTTAAGTAAATGCTATTAGAGGTTTTGGACATGCCGTATGAAATGTGATTCTGAGCGATATGTAGATTGAATTCATTCGTTTCTTCTATATATGGTATGCGTGAGCTAGTCCTAGATCATGGAAGTCTAGGATTGTGAAAATAGGCGCGTACAAACGCTGAATGCGTGTCGAAATAACACGTTGAAACACTTGCATGTCACGTCAGTTTTAGGTAGAATAGACGTGGGACTTAAAAAGTTAACCCGGGACGTTTTAGGGCCACGAAAGAGAGCTTAGAACGAGAACTTGCGGGAGTGGAAAGCATGCGAACGATTTTAGAAGTACAAAAGCAGCTTCTGCCTGATCTCATGGATATCTTGAAAAAGAGGTATACGATTCTGCAACAGATCATGTTATCGGATGTGATCGGACGGAGAACGTTAGCTAATTCCATTCAGATGACCGAGCGGGTTCTGAGGGCTGAGACCGATCTGTTAAAGGCTCAGGGACTTATTGAAATTGACAGTGCAGGAATGAAGATCAGCGAGGCAGGGTATGATTTGCTGCAGCAGTTAGAGCCCGTAGCCAAAGAGTTGTTCGGATTATCCGAGCTGGAAGAGCGCATCAAGCAAGCCTACGGTCTGCAAAAGGTAGTTGTGGTTCCTGGTGATTCGGATATTTCTCCATTTGCCAAAAGGGAACTGGGCAGAGCCGGAGCGAAGGCTCTCGGCAATATCATGAGTGATAACGACGTTGTCGCCGTTACTGGCGGTTCAACAACGGCCGAAGTCGCAGAACAACTAAATCCGCCAACATCGCTCAAAGGTGTCTGGTTCGTACCGGCACGCGGTGGACTTGGAGAAAGCCTTGAAATTCAGGCAAATACGATTGCATCTACAATGGCAAAGCGGGTAGGGGCGCAATACAAACTCCTGCATGTGCCGGATTTGCTTAGTGATCATGCCTATGAATCATTAATCCAGGACCCTAGTGTTCAGGAGATTCTGCAGCTGATTCGGAAATCGCGGATTGTTATTCATGGAATTGGTGATGCCGTGGAGATGGCGACAAGACGTAAACTTGCGACGGAGATTATAGATGAACTTCAGGAGCAAGGTGCCGTATCTGAATCTTTCGGTTATTACTTTAACGATCAGGGTAAGGTGGTACATACCATGCTTACACTGGGTATGCGACTTCAGGATATTGAACGAACCGATGTTGTGATTGGAATCGCAGGTGGCAAAAGCAAAGCTGCTGCTATACATTCTGTGTTGCGATTTGGTCAGGAAGATATTCTGATTATTGATGAGGCTGCTGCCGAAGTCATCGTTGCTGAAATGGAATAAGGTTTTACTTTGCAACACAACTATTGTTGTCTTGACGGACTTCACCGTCTGTCTTGAATATATAAGTTTCATAAAAAATTAATCAAAACTTGGGAGGAACTTACTCATGATTAAAGTAGGTATTAACGGTTTTGGACGTATTGGACGCTTGGCATTCCGCCGTATTCAAAATGTAGCAGGCATCGAGGTAGTAGCAATCAACGACTTGACTGACGCTAAAATGCTCGCTCATTTGCTCAAATATGATACAACTCAAGGTCGTTTCGATGGCGATGTTGAAGTACACGATGGCTTCTTCAAAGTGAACGGCAAAGAAGTTAAAGTATTGGCTAACCGTAACCCGGAAGAACTTCCATGGGGCGACCTGGGCGTAGATATCGTTCTGGAATGTACTGGTTTCTTCACAACTAAAGAAGCAGCTGAGAAACACTTGAAAGGTGGAGCTAAGAAAGTTGTTATCTCCGCACCAGCTACTGGCGACATGAAAACCATCGTTTACAACGTAAACCATGAAATCCTCGACGGTACTGAAACTGTAATCTCTGGCGCATCTTGCACAACAAACTGCCTGGCACCTATGGCAAAAACACTGCAAGACAAATTCGGAATCGTTCAAGGTTTGATGACTACAATTCACGCTTACACTGGCGACCAAAACACGTTGGATGCTCCACACCCTAAAGGTGACTTCCGTCGTGCTCGCGCAGCAGCTGAAAACATCATCCCTAACACAACTGGTGCTGCTAAAGCAATCGGTCTGGTAATCCCAGAACTGCAAGGCATCCTTGATGGTGCAGCTCAACGTGTACCAGTAGCTACTGGTTCCCTGACTGAGCTCGTAACTGTTCTGAACAAAAAAGTAACTGCTGAAGAAGTTAACGCAGCTATGCAAGAAGCTTCCGATCCAGAAACTTTCGGATACACAGAAGACGAAATTGTATCTTCCGATATCCAAGGAATCACTTTCGGTTCCCTGTTTGATGCAACTCAAACTAAAGTTCTGACTGTTGGCGACCAACAATTGGTTAAAACTGTAGCTTGGTATGACAATGAAATGTCCTACACTGCACAATTGGTTCGCACTTTGGAGCACTTTGCAAAAATGATTAAGTAATATCTGCAATAACATAGAGCGGAAACAGATGCTATATTGTTTCCGCTCTTTATATATCTACATTTTGCAAATTTCTCAAAAACACCAGGATTGACAAGGGATTTTAGCTCTTGATTGGTCCACCAAATACATGGGTGCGGAGGAAATACAGATGAACAAAAAAAGTGTACGCGATATCGAATTGACAGGAAAACGGGCTTTTGTCCGTGTAGATTTCAATGTGCCGCTCGAAGATGGTAAAATTACAGATGACAAACGTATTCGTGCAACGCTTCCTACAATCAACTTCTTGATTGAAAAAGGCGCTAAAGTCATTTTGGCAAGCCACATGGGTCGTCCTAACGGCGAAGTGGTTGAATCTTTGCGTTTGACTCCAGCAGCTGAGCGTTTGTCTGAATTGCTTGGTAAAACAGTTGTTAAAGCTGACGGTTCTGTTGGTGACGCTGTTAAAGCTCAAATCGCTGAACTGAACAACGGCGACGTATTGTTGCTTGAAAACGTTCGTTTCCACGCAGGCGAAGAGAAAAACGATCCGGAACTGGCAAAACAATTTGCTGAACTGGCTGACGTTTTCGTTAATGATGCGTTTGGCGCGGCTCACAGAGCACACGCTTCGACTGAAGGAATCGCTCACTTGCTTCCAGCAGTGTCCGGTTTGTTGATGGAGAAAGAACTTGAAGTGTTGGGTAAAGCAATCTCCAACCCTGAGCGTCCTTTCACAGCTATCATTGGTGGATCCAAAGTTAAAGACAAAATCGATGTAATCGACAACCTGCTGAACATTGCAGACAACGTGATCATCGGTGGCGGTCTGACTTACACGTTCTTCAAAGCACAAGGACATGAAATTGGACAATCCTTGCTGGATGATTCCAAACTTGATGTTGCTCTTGGTTTTATCGAAAAAGCGAAAAAATTGGGCAAAAACTTCTACCTGCCGGTAGATATCGTAGTGTCTGACGATTTCAGTGCGAAAGCAAACACACAAATCGTTGACATCGATGGTATCCCAGCAGATTGGGAAGGTATCGACATCGGTCCTAAAACACGTGAGATCTATGCTGATGTAATCAAAAACTCCAAATTGGTTGTGTGGAACGGACCAATGGGCGTATTTGAAATCGAGCCATTCTCCCACGGTACTCGTGCAGTAGCGGAAGCTTGCGCTGAGACAGAAGCTTACACTGTAATTGGTGGCGGTGACTCCGCAGCAGCAGCAGAGAAGTTCAAATTGGCTGATAAAATGAACCACATCTCTACAGGTGGCGGTGCATCGCTCGAGTTCATGGAAGGTAAAGTACTTCCAGGCGTAGTGGCATTGAACGACAAGTAAGTTTTAGTAGCCTATAGCATGAAGGAGTTGAAACCCATGAGAACACCGATTATCGCAGGTAACTGGAAAATGTTCAAAACGGTTTCCGAATCCAATGACTTCATTCAGGAAGTTAAAGGAAAAGCGGAAGTTGAAGGCGTGGAAACTGTAATCTGCGCACCGTTTACAAATCTGCCATCCCTGGTAGAAGCCGTTAAAGGCACAAACATCAAAATTGGTGCACAAAATCTTCATTTTGAAGACAACGGTGCATTCACAGGTGAAATCAGCGGCGTAATGCTGAAAGACCTGGGCGTGGATTATGTCATTATTGGTCACTCGGAGCGCCGTCAATATTTTGCGGAAACCGATGAGACTGTCAATAAAAAATTGCATGCAGCATTCCGTCACGGATTGACTCCAATCTTCTGCCTTGGTGAGACGCTTGAAGAGCGTGAAGCGAACCAAACAAAAGACGTATGCAAAGTGCAAACAGTAGCTGCTTTTGCAGGTCTGTCTGCAGAGCAAGCGGCACAAGTTGTTATCGCTTATGAGCCAATCTGGGCGATTGGTACAGGCAAATCCTCCACTTCCCAAGATGCGAATGAAGTTATTGCTTACATCCGTACGCTGGTGAAGGATCTGTACAACGAGACGGTTGCGAATGCAGTTCGTATTCAATACGGCGGCAGTGTTAAACCGGAGAACGTAACAGAATACCTCGGACAAAGCGACATCGACGGCGCACTTGTTGGCGGTGCCAGCTTGCAGCCGGCTTCGTTCATCGCGCTTGTTGAGGGGGCGAAGTAAGATGACAGCTCCAAAACCTGTAGCACTGATCATCATGGATGGCTTTGGTCTACGTAACACGGTGGAAGGCAACGCGGTAGCGCAAGCCAAGAAACCGAACTACGACCGTTTCATGAGCCAATTCCCACATACAACACTCACTGCTTGCGGTGAAGCTGTAGGTTTGCCAGAAGGGCAAATGGGAAATTCCGAGGTAGGTCACCTGAACATTGGTGCCGGCCGGATCGTATACCAGGATTTGACCCGTATCTCCAAATCCATTCGTGACGGCGAGTTCTACGACAATGAAACACTTGTCAAAGCGGTTCGCGAAGCGAAACAAAGCGGCAAAAAGCTTCATCTCTACGGCTTGTTGTCTGATGGCGGCGTACATAGTCACATCGACCACCTGTTTGCTATGCTGGATCTGGCCAAAAAAGAAGGAATGAATGATGTATATATTCATGCTTTCATGGATGGCCGTGATGTTATGCCAGACAGTGGTAAAGACTTCATGCAGAAGCTGATCGCCAAGATTGAAGAAGTCGGTGTAGGTAAAATTGCAACGGTTCAAGGCCGCTATTACGCGATGGACCGTGACAAACGTTGGGAACGGGTTGAGAAATCATACCGTGCCATCGTTTATGGAGATGGACCAAAATACACTGACCCACTCAAAGCGGTTGAAGAATCGTATGAGAAGTCCGTATTTGATGAATTCGTTGAACCAACGGTTATCGTCAAAGCGGATGGTGAGCCGGTAGGTTTGGTTGAGAGCGGCGATTCCGTTATCTTCCTCAACTTCCGTCCTGACCGTGCGATTCAGTTGTCGCAAGTATTCACAAACCAGGATTTCCGCGGTTTCGATCGTGGTCCGAAGTTCCCTGTGGGCTTGCACTTTGTATGCTTGACTTTGTTCAGCGAGACGGTTGAAGGTTATGTGGCTTATTCGCCGAAGAACCTCGATAACACCCTGGGTGAAGTTCTGGTACAGAACAATAAAAAACAACTGCGTATTGCAGAAACTGAGAAATACCCGCACGTTACCTTCTTCTTCAGCGGTGGTCGTGATGTGGAGCTTCCGGGCGAAACTCGCGTACTAATCAACTCACCAAAAGTTGCAACGTATGACCTGCAACCGGAGATGAGTGCGTATGAAGTAGCTGATGCATGTGTTCGCGAGATCGAAGCAGACAAACATGACGCCATCATTCTGAACTTTGCTAACCCTGACATGGTTGGACACTCCGGCATGCTGGAGCCTACCATCAAAGCGGTTGAAGTAACAGATGAGTGCATGGGCCGTGTTGTGGATGCGGTACTTGCCAAAGGCGGCGTTGTACTGATCACTGCCGATCATGGTAACGCGGATATGGTGTTCGATGAGAAAGGACGTCCGTTCACAGCTCATACAACGAACCCCGTTCCATTCATCGTTACGGATGCCAATGTAACTCTGCGTGAAGGGGGAATCCTGGCAGATATCGCGCCAACGATCCTTGACCTGATGCAATTGCCTAAACCGGCTGAGATGACAGGTACATCCGTCATCGCTACCCGCAAATAAGTTACGTAACAACATATATGAAATTGGGAAGTTTGGAGTTTACCCCTGAACGAAGGAAGCAGAAATTGTCTGAAGAAGCGTTAGCGTTCGCCTTTATCACATGATTCCAACTTATGAAAATAAGTTCAAAAGGAATCAGGGGATAACAGCGATCAGAGGACAATTCTGCTAACGTAGTGGAAAAGGGAAAACACAAGTGGTCCTGATTTATAATAAATTTAAATTTAAAGGAGATTATCACAAATGACTATTATTTCTGACGTGTACGCTCGCGAAGTCCTCGACTCCCGCGGTAACCCTACAGTAGAAGTTGAAGTATACCTGGAGTCCGGCGCAATCGGACGCGCAATCGTTCCATCTGGTGCATCCACTGGTGCCCACGAAGCCGTTGAGCTTCGCGATGGTGACAAATCCCGTTACCTCGGTAAAGGCGTTCTGCAAGCTGTTAAAAACGTAAACGAAACAATCGCTCCAGAAGTTATCGGTATGGATGCATTGGATCAACTGGGTATCGACAAATTGATGATCACTTTGGATGGTACGCCAAACAAAGGTAAACTGGGTGCTAACGCAATTCTGGCTGTATCCATGGCAGTAGCTCGCGCAGCTGCTGACGCTCTGGACCTGCCATTGTACGTTTACCTGGGCGGATTCAACGCTAAAGCATTGCCAGTACCAATGATGAACATCATCAACGGTGGTGAGCATGCGGACAACAACATCGACGTTCAAGAGTTCATGGTTCTTCCAGTTGGAGCACCAAGCTTCAAAGAAGCTCTTCGCGTAGGTGCAGAGATCTTCCACAACTTGAAATCCGTATTGAGCTCCAAAGGCTTGAACACAGCTGTAGGTGACGAAGGTGGTTTCGCACCGAACCTTGGTTCGAACGAAGAAGCAATCACTACAATCATCGAAGCAATTGAAAAAGCTGGTTACAAACCAGGCGTTGACGTATTCCTGGGTATGGACGTTGCTTCCACTGAGTTCTACAAAGATGGTAAGTACACACTTGCTGGTGAAGGTAAATCTTACACTTCCGCTGAGTATGTTGACCTTCTGGCTTCATGGGTTGAGAAATACCCAATCATCACAATCGAAGACGGTATGTCCGAAGATGACTGGGATGGTTGGAAATTGCTCACTGAGAAATTGGGAGACAAAGTACAACTCGTTGGTGATGACCTGTTCGTAACAAACACTGAGCGTCTGGGCAGAGGTATCGACGAAGGTATCGGTAACTCCATCCTGATCAAAGTTAACCAAATCGGTACATTGACTGAAACATTTGATGCAATCGAAATGGCTAAACGTGCAGGATACACAGCTGTAATCTCTCACCGTTCCGGTGAATCCGAAGACAGCACAATTGCTGATATCGCTGTTGCAACTAACGCTGGTCAAATCAAAACGGGTGCTCCTTCCCGTACAGATCGTATCGCGAAGTACAACCAATTGCTCCGCATTGAGGATCAACTGGGTGAACTGGCTCAATACAATGGTCTTAAAGGATTCTACAACCTTAAAAAATAAGCTGGATATCCAGCTTTTACGGGCAAGCCGGGTAACCGGCTTGTCTTTTTTTGCAACGAAGTAATGGTATAACGTAAGGATCACGCAGATGGTGAAATTTAGGGCATTGTATAAACTGTACTACTTGTAGTACAACCATAGCTATGTTACAATTAAAGTAACTGTTTTTATGGTGAGATGTATGCCCACATGGGTAGGAGGTGGAAAGAATGGATATTGCTTTGAAATTGCTGCTCGTTGTTTTCTCGATCGGTCTAATCACTGTAGTATTGCTGCAGCACGGGAAAAGCGCTGGTTTGGCGGGTGCCATCTCCGGTGGTGCGGAACATCTTTTCGGTAAAACGAAAGCGCGCGGATTGGATCTCTTCCTGCAACGTGCAACGGTGGTACTGGGTGCAGGATTTATGATTTTGTCTATTGTTGTTACGGTGGTTTCCAAGTAAGAATTGGAACTGCTGTTCAATGAATAGCTTAAGCTAATGGCTTAATTGATGAACCTTCGTTTCGTGAAGAAACGGGGGTTTTTTAATAAATTCTTACACGTCCAAACTTTTCCAACAATTTAATCTATAGACTCCATGATTTTCGGTCTTCTTCTCACTTCTGTTTGGTTTGCCTTCCTTAAAATGCATCACACCCCTAACATGTATGGTATGTCCCTCGCTTATTCGTTACGCGAACTCACTCCCTATAATGAATGTCATGTGTACAGAAAATTTCCGGACGTAGTCCTTTTCCAGATGCGCACAGCACGTGTATCGCATAAAATGTCTGTAGAGATACGTGAAAGCGTGATTTTGAGGAGCGCATGGCCACTGTGGTTTTTTTGCGAGGTACGGATGGGCCAGATTGAATTCGTGTATACTAGGGTATGAGATAGTATGGTTGTACCACTACTTCTCTTCACAGTAGTGATATTGTATTGCATGAAAATGGTAAGAATTCCGATACATAAAGAGATAAGACTTGCTTACACTTTTATGTTTCCCGAGGTGAATATATTAATGATAACAGAACAACAATTGCTCGACTTCATGCGGGAAACCGCTTATAAACCCATGACTTATCAGGAGTTGGAACAGCACTTCGCTATTGAAGATGCAGCTGATTTCAAAGCCTTTTTGATTATGCTGAATGCGCTGGAGGAATCCGGTAAAGTTTTGCTGACCCGTAACAATCGCTATGGCATGCCAGAGCGCATGGATTTGGTACGTGGACGTTTACAGGCTCACGCCAAAGGTTTCGCTTTCCTTATTCCTGAGGATCGGGAGCACCCGGATGTGTACATTCACGCCAATGACATGAAGAGTGCGATGAATGGCGACACGGTATTGGTTAAAGTCACATCTCAAGGACCTTCAGGCGGTCGCCTGGAGGGTGAGATTGTCCGTATTGTTACTCGTGCTGTGACACAAGTCGTTGGTGTGTTCCAGAGTCATGAGGTGTACGGATTTGTCATTCCGGATGATAAACGGATTAATCGCGATATTTTCATCCCACGTACCAACTTTGCTGGGGCGGTTGATGGACAGAAGGTCGTCGCAAAAATCGTCAGCTATCCGGAGGGCCGTGCGGCAGCCGAGGGTGAAGTGATCGAGATTCTCGGTCATAAGGATGAGCCGGGCATTGATATTTTGTCTGTCATTCGCAAGCATCAATTGCCTGAAGCTTTCCCGGATGAAGTGGTGGAAGAGGCGGAGAAAGCACCCGACTCCATCACGGATGAAGAAATTGTACAACAGGGTCGCCGTGATCTGCGTGGACTGAACATTGTCACGATTGATGGCGAAGATGCCAAGGATCTGGATGATGCTGTTAACGTAGAGAAGCTGCCTAACGGTAACTATCGTCTGGGTGTTCATATTGCCGACGTTGGCTATTATGTACAGGAGAATTCCAAGCTCGATCAGGAAGCCTACAACCGCGGATGCAGTGTGTATCTGGTGGATCGGGTTATTCCGATGTTGCCACAGCGTCTGTCCAACGGAATCTGTAGTTTGAACCCGCAGGTAGACCGTCTGACCCTGTCTTGTGAGATGGAGTTTAACGACCAGATGAAGGTTGTCAAACACGACATTTTCACGAGTGTAATCAAAACCAAAGAGCGGATGACGTATTCCAACGTTCGTAAAATCCTTGAAGGTGAAGAGCCGGAATTGCTTGAGCGTTATAAGGATCTGGTGGATGATTTTCATTTGATGAAAGAAATAGCCTTAAAGCTGCGAGCGATGCGTATGCGTCGTGGAGCGGTTGACTTTGATTTTGAAGAATCCAAAATCATTGTGGATGCAGAGTGCAAACCGATCGATATCGTGAAACGGGAGCGTTCGATTGCAGAGCAGATCATTGAGGAATTCATGTTGGCAGCGAACGAAACAGTGGCAGAGCATTTCCACTGGTTGAAGGTTCCTTTCATTTATCGTGTGCATGAAGACCCGGATCAGGAAAAACTGCAAAATTTCCTCGCCTTTGCGGCGAATTTTGGACACCAGGTCAAAGGACGTGGCAATGCGATTCATCCAAGGGCGCTTCAATCGTTGCTTGAGGATATCAAAGAAACGAAAGAACAAACCGTGATTAGTACGATGATGCTCCGTTCCATGAAACAGGCGAAGTATGACTCTGAAATGTCAGGGCACTTTGGCCTCGCGGCAGAATTCTATAGTCACTTTACGTCTCCAATTCGTCGTTATCCCGACCTCGTCATTCACCGGGTGATTCGCGAAGTCATTGAAAATAATGGTGCTTTGCCGGAGAACCGTCAGGAGTATTTGGCAGCACGTATGGCCGATATTGCCCAGCAGTCATCGGAACGTGAACGTGTGGCGGTAGAAGCTGAGCGGGATACGGAGAAAATGAAAAAAGCCGAGTACATGCTCGATAAAGTAGGCGAAGAGTTCGAAGGCATGATCAGCAGTGTGACCAGCTTTGGTATGTTCATTGAACTGGAGAACACGGTTGAAGGTCTGATTCGTCTGAGCGCGCTCACGGACGACTATTACCATTTTGACGATCAGCATATGGCTCTGATTGGTGAACGTACCTCGAAAGTCTTCCGCATCGGTGATGAAGTGAAGATCCGTGTGGCACGTGTAAGCATGGAAGAGTATACGATTGATTTTGAAATGGTGGATATGAAACCTCGCGGTGAACGTCCTGGCGGCTTCGGTGGTGGACGTGGCGGTAAGGGTGGACGTCCTAGTAGCGGCGGCGGACGCGGAGGTGCCAAGGGTGGACCAGGTGGATTCAGTGGTTCGCGTGGCGGCAAAGGTGGCTCAGCCAGTGCTGGAGGCAACCGTGGTGGCCGATCAACGGAAGAGAGCAGCAAAGGTGGACGTGGCGGTCGCAGCGGAGCAGCGAGTGCAGGTACGGGCGCAGGCTCATCCGGTGGATACGGAGGTAAAGGCAGCGGCAAACCGAAAGGTGAGCGTCGTGCTGGTGATGCTGGCGGATCGACTGGCCGGGGCAAAGGCGCGGTGAGCTTTGGTTTTGGCTCAGGTAAAGGCGGTTATAGCTCTACATCGGGTGGATCGGATAGTGGTTCACAAGGAAGTGGCCAAAGCAGCGGCAGCGGTCGTGGTGAAGGAAGCTTTAAGTCCGGCAAGGGCGGCGGTAAAGGTGGCAAAGGCGGAAGTGGACGCAAAAACACTTCGCCAAGTGGCGTATTTATTGGAGAGAATGCAACTCCTGGTGGCGCTCAGGAAGGCGGAGCACCACGACGTAAGCGGAAGAAGAGCAAAGGTGCAGCGGGTAACGGAACGGCAGCTTTTGTACGGAAAAAGAAAAAATAAAGCTAACGTAACTTGAAGAGATGGATTACCATTTGTTCCTCTACTAGGTTAAGCGTTGGAGAAATAGTCACTTTCCGTTGTGTGTTGTTTCGCTCAGTCTGGAAGTGGTGTAATGAGGAGGGGCGGCAGAGGTCGCCTCTTTCTTGATTTTAACAGCCGTACTTGCTACAATTAAGGTCTGGCACGTGGTACCTTGGTGCAACAATGGGTGCGCTGCTATAGAGCATGGTACCGGCTTATTTTACGGAGAAGGAGTGAGGACATGGGCAAGAATGACGGACAGAGTAAAGTGCTCGCACAGAATAAAAAGGCTTCCCATGACTACTTCATTGAAGATACGTATGAAGCGGGCATGGTGCTTACCGGAACGGAGATCAAATCTCTTCGTAACGGCCGTGCGAATATTGGTGATGCATTTGCCACGATTCGAAACGGTGAGATTCATATTCACAATATGCATATTAGTCCTTTTGAACAAGGGAACCGAAATAATCCGCTCGATCCGACACGTACGCGCAAGTTGTTGATGCATAAAGTGCAGATTCACAAGCTGCTTGGGCTGTCGAAACAGGATGGGTACAGCATTGTGCCACTGAAGATTTATATCCGTAACGGTTATGCAAAGCTTTTGCTTGGACTGGGTAAAGGTAAGAAGCAGTTTGATAAGCGTGAGACTGCAGCCAAGCGGGATGCACAACGTGATATTCAACGGGCAATGCGCGAGAAGCAGAAGGTTGCGCGTTAAGTGGAGCGCTGGGTGTGGAAGGCTGTATTATAGGTATAAGTTAGTTTTCTGATGGAGTTAGGAAGGTTGATGTACGAGTTAAGGAGTCTCAAGGTTTGTCCTGCAATGGGCAAGATTGAAGCTTTTTTATTTGTATTAGCGAAAGTAATTAGATGAGGTTGTTGAAGTGTGCTGTGAACTGAATTTTTGTGATATGTGTAGAAGAAGTAAGTAGGGGCATGGAATATGGCGTAGTGATGAATCAAAATTATCAGCTGTTGCGTAGTTTGCCTGAATCGTGGGTAAAATACTTAGGTGCCGTTGTTCGTGATCCGATCTGGGTAAACTTTACTTCCGAATGGTGACGCGGTATAATATGTAGACGATTGAGCCTGTTGTATTGGATAACTTTGTACACGTGCTCAGTCTGCTGGAATGTCTTCCAGCAATCTGTACTATATCGGCTTGCTGCTCTATGTTATGATTACTCATGTAGCAGACAGGAATGCCGAGTTTGAAAGAAGCATCTTTTTACCTTGGAGGAAAAAGATGTGCAGCACCTTTGCTCCGTATTCACGGATTAATCCTGGAGCCCTTCTTAATTTGAGGGGGCGTTTATGGATTCGACGGGGATAGTTCGAGCATGGGTAGCGGGTAGTGGGGACGCGTCCGCTTCATCAACGCTAAAGCCTATTAAACGGCAAACAACAAACAAACTACGCTTTCGCAGCCTAAGAAACTGTGTGCGTGCTTCTACCCTGCATCGCCCATGTGACAGGGATAGGGGCTAACTAGTAGTGGGATACGCTGTCACATCTCCGCCTGGGGTGTGCTGAAGAAGACAATCAGGCTGACCCAACGTATAGCCGGTTACGGGGCGATACTCGGGTGACATCAAAACTGTGACTACACCCGTAGAAGCTTATGTGCCGTTATCTTCGGACAGGGGTTCGACTCCCCTCGCCTCCATTAGAGTCAAGAAACCATCAACCAGTAATCTGGTTGGTGGTTTTTTAGTTTATGATATAATAAGTATAAATTTAGATTGGGGGACTCCAGATGTTTGAAAATCGAGAACAGCTCCAAGAAATTTTGAAAAAAGCAAATCAACATGCACGGAAACAAGCTAAAGAATCAGGTGCCTCTATTTATTATATAAAGAACAACAAACGCGTTCGTGAGGATGCTGATGGTAATAAATTCGAAATTATATTTGATGCTACTGGGAAACGCCAGGAGTTGGAGTATCATGAGTGAAATCAGACCAGTCATGACTGTGTTTGCTGGAACCAATGGAACAGGGAAAAGTACACTCAGCATGCAAATGAGAGAGTGGCTTGGTGAACTGATTGATCCGGATCATTTGTTTTAAAATATGGAAATGCTAAAGAAAACAGTGACTACACCCGAAGAAGCTTATGTGCCGTCATCTTAAGACATAGGGATTTACTCCCTCCTCCCCATTTTAAAAGAATACTCATAAAGTCTTTTTTCTTGAAATTAAATGTAGACATTGCGTAGACACGCACTGAGGGGCTTCACTGATTAATGGCCTTAAGTTCATTTGAATTTGGTATAGACATGTATGTATACATTTATGTCTATAATGAACAGTTCAGTTGAGCGACTGCGTTTTTTCATATAACGGGCAGGTTAGTATAACTAAATTTTCTTTCTTTTTTATAAAGTTATAGAACATGCCTACGCAAAGAGATAGATGATAAAGTTATATCAATCGGGTTAATTCTGATGGGATCTATAAGGACTTAATTTTATTGAAAGGAATGTTAAATAAATGAAAAAAAAAGTTTTAATCATTACTGGCACCATTATATTGTTTATATCACTTATTATTGGAGTATCTATTGCTTGGAAAAGTAATATGGATTTAAAATTTGAAGAAGAAAATGAAATTACTAAAATCAGTCCTAATACATCTAAGGAAACACAAACGCTAACTTGGGATTTGATGGGTGATAAAGAAGATCCTGTGAAAGATTATTTTGTTTCAATAGGGTATCCACACATTAAACTTAATGTAAAAAATACAGGAGTGCACTCTTTTAGAGTAGAGGTAAAGCACAACATTAAGAATACAGTTATTTTTGATGAAAATGTTACATCAGGTGCAACAGTAGAATTAATAAATAATGATCATATGCCGCTCGTTCCTTCAGGTGCCTATACTGTAACTATTTATGGTGGATCAGGATTACCCAAAGGACAAGTTCTTCTTACACAATCAAAGGAACCATTTGAATGACCTCATAAACTTAGACAAATATTATTGAAACTTATTTGACATGAACTCGGTATCGTCCCGGACTCATGCCTTTTAATTTTGTCTTAATGCATTTGTGGTTATAGTAATCCATGTATCGTGCTAGTTTTTGCCTGAGTAATCGATATTTTTAAACTTATGAAGGTAAAGAAACTCTGAATTCATCATGCCTAAGTAGTTTTTCATGACTGGGTTATCATAAAAATTCCCTTTGCGTGAGATGCTCTGGATAATCGCTTCTTCCTTTAAAGGCTGTCGATACTGCAAGGTTCCTTTATAGGAGTGAATCAATAGTTCATCAGGCATAGGGCGATAGCCATAAAGATCCTGATGTTCCTCGTAAATGGAACGAACAAGGAATTTCAGATCTGTATCTAGTTCGTTTTATTCAAAACTGCTTCACGCAGTAATAACATCTGTGCTGTTTCATCAAACGCTAGCAATGCAACAACCTCAAGCCTTAATTCATATATTTATGATTTTGTTTCGTATAGTGAGTTTACCTTTTTTTTGAATTAGGGCATACGACTAGTTTTATGTAGGTTTGCCCAAGGGTGGACTAACTTTATTTCACTAATGGTCTAGATAGTTTCGTTTTGTATAATAATGTAGTTAATTTATCGGTAATTTACTGTAAATAAATATTTAGTATGCTTGCTGTTTCTACCAGTCTTTACTAAGGAAATTCTATCTCGCACGTGCAGTCTGAAAATAAATATTTCCAATTTTATGTATTTACGTATCAATAAATAATTGCGCAGAATCGCTCACGTATCTTTCTCAAGAGTAAACTAAGGTACTTGATTTAAAAATCTATCCCTATCCTTTACAGTTTGAAAAGAGGGCGGCCCTCCGTCATTGTTTATGACTATTGGGTCAGCCCTCTTGTTAGATTAAAACTCTTACCAAGGAGTGTCAGAAGCTTTCATTATTATTGTTCCTTTTGGGATAGCAGTGCCACCATAAACAGTTACTTTGTAATCTCCAGAAGGAACAAGTGGATTAGCATCATTATTATAGAAATTCACTCCTACTCCATTTGCTTCAACGGTTTTATTAAAGATAATTGTACCCTTAGTCTTATGCTTTACTTCAACTCTAAAAGATTGTGATCCTGTATTTTTAACATACAGATTAATATGTGGATATCCTATCTGTATTGTCCAATTACCATAGGGGTCAGCTTTGGTGTTTTTTAATAAATCCAATTCAAAGTTTTTATTTTGGATTGCAGAAGGAGTAAATACATTATCCTCAGTTCCTACCTCAGATAATGCATTTTCATTTGCTGAAGCTACACTAGCAACCCCAGTTATAAGAGAAATAGATAATGCACTAGCACCAATAATCTGCATAAATTTGTTTGTCATTCACTTAACTTCCTCTCGATAATATATATGTTTTTTATTTCATTGATATTATAGCACAAAAATGTATATATTATATATTATACCAATTAACCAATAATACGACAATTATCGACACGTATCTTAGGTATCAAGATCTAATTTCTTGTCTATTTTTATAAAATTTATCCAAAAAATTATATCGTATTCTTCGGGTAGTATCCTATCAATAAGTTCACTTTTATTGAGTCGCTTGGATTTTATAGATTGCAAAAAACACAGAATCGTTAGTCTGACTCTGTGTTTTTTTGTTATATGGTTATCTTTCTTTCAACTTTTCGTGCTAATTTTAATGCGCCTTGATCAATATATTTCATATAATAATGCGAAAAAATAAATAAGGGAACCATGGAAACTAGGAATGTAAACGCATAGGCTAAATTGTAACTGAAATATTGAATTACTTTACTAAACAGGAACGCAGAGAATGTATTTAGGAATGTAAAGTGAATGAGATATAGGGAAAATGAAATCTGTCCTAAATAAACAAAAGGTTTCCATCCAAACACATGCTGCAATACTTTTGAACGAAGTAGAGCAAACAATATTAAAGCAGAACCCAGGGTTCGGGCAAGAAGTCGTGGATCAATGTCAGTTTGACCCCATTTATTAATGCTTTTAATTAACACTTCTATAGGAGCATACATAGTCCCCAATAATGAAGTATAAGGCGCCGATCCAAGATAAATCCCCACTAAAAGAACAAGTGCTTTCAATATTTTACTTTGTACCCACTTGTGCTTGAGTAAATCGGCCAGCAGCATTCCCCATAAAAATGCAACAAAATAGGTTTGAATAAGAGCAATTGATAAGACCAAATATACAATCCATCTTTTTTTAACTCGTCCAAATAACGAAAGAAAACCGAAAATCAAAAAAGATCCTAATAGCTCATAGCTCATTGTCCAAAGGACTGGATTGTAAGGATGTGCTTCAAAACGGAAAAACGGATCATATATAGCAGCCTTAATAACGGTATATATATTAGTGTTTAATGCGTAGTAGTCTTTTTTCATGTCAGTCCATGTTGTATCCCATATATCTTGGAGATGAACGGCATTCGTAATAATTGCTAAATACACAAGCAATACGGATATCGCTGCTGGCACTGCAAGCCGAATGTACCTTCTCAGTGCGCTGGAACGTAACAATTTCAGAAAAGTTTCACTATCGAGCTCTTCTTCATACATTTTGACACTCAGCACGTAACCACTTAGAACAAAAAACAAACAAACGGCAAATTGTCCATTATAAAATAAATTAATTGGAGAAATTCCGTACCAAGTATCCCATGCAGAATGTGATTGTTCCACTCTCCCGCTTAGTGCAGCTGGGTAAAATACTTGTATGTAGTGCGAAATTACCACGGCAAATGCCGCGAGACCCCTAATGCCATCCAGATAGAATAGCTTTTTCCCAAAAGTCTCTTTGTTCATTTTTACCCCTCTTTGTCCATTAATGAGGCCTATTATAACATATGATGTTGCAGGAATATGCTGATTTATTCTAGAGAGGTTGTCAAGCTTGCGACTAACCATATAGTACTACCACTAATTTTTGTAGGTCGATTATGATTTTTTACTTGAATCTAATGAATTCGACTCTAATTTTGAAGAACAGGAATAAGATGCAACTATTATAATAAAACCTTTCGTTTTGTAATACTTGAACATTAGACGGGATCTTATATAAAGCTGTGATTCATTTGGGATGCGATAATTTACATGCACCGTACTATAGCCTGAGCTTATCTGTAGAGAGGGCAGAGAGTACCACTTGCATAAGGAAAGATACAACAGTGGTCAGACCTGTTTAGAAGAAACTTGTGCTTAGCTATTCGCAAAAAGATGGTGAACATTCTTTTTAGGCTAACTATATATTTCCAATAAATAGTAAATATATTTTGGGCAAAAAGAAAGGATTACGATTTGAGTGAATCAGCGCATTACGGTCTTTGTCCGTTTAGATATAGACTTGAGATGTTTTATCAAGAAGTGCTTATGTATTGTAATGAGTAGCATCTAGAAAACTAGAAATTTTTGCACATGGTATTTTTCAAATCAAAATTTTGGTTTGACAGAGGAATTAAAGAAAAGTTCCTAAAATTAAGACCATTAGATATACTAATGAGTTTTTCGTAAATTTACATGCAGAATACTAGAGAGGAATGATAGGATTATTCCCTGAATTTGGTCCAATAAATTAGCACTCCATAGAAAATCAATTCAAACAAAAAGTTTATAACGGCATTATATAACAAGTTCATCTTTGAGTTAACATGCCTGACAAGCATTTTAGGTACTGATTGAATATTAAAGGAAAACTTAACAAAGCTTGAGCCTCTTTCACAGACTGGCCTATAATATACAATTGTATAAAAACCGAGGTTAGAGCATCGGCACGAATGGAGGATCAGATTGGACACAAATAAAGATGAAAATACAAAAGCGAACACCAAATTAATGAAAGATTGGCCCCCTCGTTTCAAAGAGTTCATTCAACGCAAGCCCAGGACACTGGCTTTTAAAATCCCGTTTGCCTACTTTGTCATTATTCTGCTAACGGTGGCGTTCAGTGCGTTGGTGCTGAATCGAATCTCGGAAAATGACGCGCAGCGAAAGATCAATGAAGCATCACTGCAGACAATCACATCCATTGAGACCAATGTTAATCTGATGATCGGGAACGTGAACAATTATTCGAAGATGATTTTCTCCGATCCCAACTTGCAGAACCTGCTGCGGCAGGGCAATGTGTACTCCAATTTACAGACACAGTCCAAGGTCAGCGCGTATTTGACCAATCTTATGCAAGCGGTTCCAATTATTAATTCAGTCTATATTTACGATAATTCGGGTCACCGATTCTCGGTTGGTACACAGGAATGGCCTACGTTTATGGAAGCGAGTGTAAAGGAAGCACCGTGGTATGAACAGGCTTTGAAGCACAACGGACGATATCTGCTCAGGCTGAATGGTGGCAACAAAGATAGCGGAGTCTCGGCCATGGGGGAGAATGATGGGCAAGAGGTGGTCTCGTTTATTCGCCTCATTCGGGATCTGGATGATACGTCTCCGCTTGGATTTCTGGTCATGAACATCAAGGGGGCATCCATCGCTCAGGCCTACGCTAACCTGTCTGCACCGGATTCATTTCAGGTGGCCATTCTGGATGAGCATCAGCGGGTGATCGCAACCAACGCAACTGATGGAAAGAAGGACGTGTCTGTGGTATCCGACGCATCCATATCCTTGTCTGCGGCTTCTGGACAGGAAGGCATGCACGAGATGTTAGAGGCCAATCAGGCCAAGTTAAAACAAGCATTTCAAGAGCAGCCCTCCGGCTTCATCACCTTGCAATCAGGTGGTCAGGAATATGCGGTGACCTATCGTTCGGCTGGTGATGATCAGTGGAAATTCATCAGTATGAGTCCATACCGGGCTACCGATACCCGTAATAAATCCATGGTTCTGCTCGCATTGATCCTACTGGCAGTTAATGGGACTGTCTTTTTTGTCAGTTCATTCATCATCTCGCGCAGTGTCATCAATCCGATTCACAAGCTGCTTCGTGCCATGCAGAAAGCGCCAAGTGGCAACTTCCGCAAAGTGACGGTTGAGTTGAACAGCTACGAGTTCGCACAGTTATATGGAGGATACAACCAGATGATTGAGCAGATTGACCAGATGCTGAAACGAATCATTCAGGAGCAGCAGACGATCCGCCGTGCAGAGCTGAATACACTTCAGGCGCAGATCAAGCCGCATTTTTTATACAACACACTGGACTCTATCACCTCCTTGGCGATGTCGGGCATGAACGATAAGGTATGTGAGCTGTTAGAAGCGCTCGGAAGTTACTATCGACTGAGTGTCAGCAAAGGCCGTGAACTGATTTCACTGCACGAGGAGGTTGAGATTGTACGCAATTATCTGACGATCCAGCAGGTTCGCTACCCCGGTGTGTTTGAGGTGCAGTACGATATCGATTCAGACTGTGAGCGGGTGATGATTCCCAAGCTCGTGCTCCAGCCGCTGGCGGAAAATTCACTGTATCATGGCATTCGTCCCAAAGGCAGCCCAGGTAAGATACGCATTCAAGCACGTCGATTCAAGGAAGGGGTACTTCTAACGATTACTGACGACGGAGTTGGCATGTTCGAGGAAGAGATACAGCAGGTTCAACGCAAAGAAATAAACCGTTCTAACCGTTTTGACTCAACGAACTCATCTAATTCAACTAATCTTTCCAATCCTTCCGATCTTTCCGATCTTTCCGATCTCTCTAATTTTTCTAAGATTACCTATAACTCTAAACACAATCCAAGCTTTGGCTTATGGGGAACGATGGAGCGACTTCGTATTTTCTACGAAAGAGAGGATGGACTCAAGCTGGAGAGCGAGGTTGGAAAAGGAACCACCATTATCATAACGATCCCGAAGGGAGCTGATGAATCATGGAATTAATTTTAGAACCTTTAAAGGTGTTGATTGTGGACGATGAATACCTCATCCGAAATCTGCTGCGTATGCGTATCGATTGGGAACAGCAAGGTATGTTCATCGTTGGCGAGGCCTCCGATGCTGCGGAGGCTTTGGATCAGGTGGAGCTATTGCGTCCAGACATCGTGTTCACGGACATATACATGCCCAAGATGGACGGTATTGAACTGAGCGGCATTCTCATGGAGCGCTACCCGAGCCTGAAAATCGTGGTCGTGACGGGACATGATGAATTTGAGTATGCTCGTCAGAGTGTGAAGCTGGGCATATCCGATTTTATTTTGAAACCCATCCGTGCTTCTGAGTTATTACAGGTTACGACGAAGCTGCGAGCGTTAATCAAGCAGGAGGTCGGGCGCGAGTACGAGCTGATGAAGTTGCGGGAGGAGATGGAGCAGAGCTTGCCTTATCTCAGGGAGAGGTTTGTGAATCAATGGTTAATTCATGAGGTGCCTGAGGATGAACTACACGAGAAGGCGCGATTCTTCGGCATTCCTTTCTCGTCTAGTGAACCGGGATTACGCATCGCAGTAATGGATGTGGAGGTTGCTGTACCGCAAGTGAAGATAGCTGCACCAGAGGTATACCCACATCTGCCCGAGACATCTCATCAAGTTCATGAAGCTCTTCAAGCTCATCAAGCCCGTCAACCGCACCAACTCAGCCAAGTTCAACGAGAGCCTCAACACAATCAAACCCATTTAAGCCGGCATCAGATAGAAGCCCATCCACAACTCGCTGAGGAAATACATATTCTGCTGCGAATGGTAGGCATGAAGCAGGTGCAGGCTTTTTATCCGCAGGATTCGCACACCCTTATCGTTATGGACCCGCATAACCGGATCGTTGTACTCTCGCTTGGTGTGGATACGGAATTTGCCAATCAGGTACAGCAGCTTCAGGAAGAACTTCAACATACGCTTAAATTCGAAGGGTGTGAAGTTGATGTGACCGTAGGGATTGGGCAATGGCAATCAAGATGGGAAAAGGCCTGTGTGGGATACCGGGAAGCTTGTCGTGCACTCGATTATCAGGCGTTTGTAGGGAAAAATCAGGTTATTTGCTTCGAGGATCTGGTCATCGAAAGCGGGAAGAGGCCCTACCACTCGAATGCTCAGCTGCTCCAACAACTGCAATTTAACGTGAGTGTTGGTGCGGGGGAAGAAGCGGTATTGTTACTGGAGCGAATGCTGTCTGTGCCGTTCTCGGACGTTTCACAGTTTCGGATGGCAGCCATGGATGTGGTTACGGAGTGCCAGCGTGCTGCCATAGAGCAGCAACTTGAGGGAGAGCACGCATTGAACAAAGAGGCCGTTGCGGCTATTTTTACAGCAAATCATCTGCCTGAACTAAAAAGTATGCTGGAGCAGCATGTCCGCGCCGTATCGGATGTCATACAAGCCAAGCGACAGGCCAAGGAAGGCAACCTGATCGACCGGGTCATGGCTTATCTTGAAGAGAACATGGGCAATGCGGAAGTGGGGCTTTCCAGCACCGCGGCTGCTTTTTACGTAAGTTCGGGCCATCTGGGGCGGCTGATGAAAAAAGAAACCGGGCAGACATTTGTGGAATATCTGACCCAACTCCGCATGAAGAAGGCTGAACTGCTGCTGAAACAGACGGATCTGAAAGGTTATGAGATTGGGGAGCAGGTAGGCATCCCGGACCCACACTATTTCAGCGTCTTGTTCAAAAAACATATCGGCCGATCCATGAATGAATATCGAAATGTAAAAACATGAAAAAACGAGAATGTAGTCTGGAGTGTGGGGAGTGCGGCGAAGGTCTGAGCGTAAACCCGCTTCCGGTTCCAATTCCACATATGTTCGAAAATTACAAATCGATGCCTGTTTTCTAAATGGAGAACAAAGCACAGTTTGACTAAAATATGGGCTAGAACCAACGAAAACACATAGGGAGGTCCGTAGATATGAAAGCGCTATTAAAAAAATCAGCAAGTCTAATTCTGACGCTGGGCATTGTAAGCAGTCTGGTAGCATGTTCATCCGATTCGTCCGGCGGTGCACAGGGGGGAAGTAATGGAAAGATCAAGCTGACGCTATGGGATCAATCGGTCGGCAATACCGATCCTTCGGCCAAGCTGCTGCCCGAGATTGTGGAGAAATGGAACAGCGAGCATCCAGACATTCAGGTTGAACGTACGGGCACGACAGGAGAACAGTACAAAACCAAAGTCAAAACATCGATTGCAGCTGGTGAAGCGCCGGACCTGTTCTATGGCATGGGCGGCGGCAGCTTCATGCAGCCGTACATCAAATCCGGTAATGTGCTGGAAATCTCAAGTTACCTGACGGACGATATCAAAGAACGGATGGGCCCGGGTATGGCTGAGGCGATCAATATGGACGGCAAAATCTACACGTTGCCCGTTTACACACATATCGCCAACCTTTACGTGAACACGGAATTGTTCGAGCAGGCGGGTGCCAAGATTCCGACCACCTATAATGAACTGTTGGATGCAATCGAGAAGCTGAAAGCGGCAGGAATTACTCCGGCTGTGATTGGGGAAAAAGACCGTTGGCCGGGCATGTACTGGTACGACATTATTGCGATGCGCCAGGCAGGCAATGCTGCGGTGATGGAAGCTTTTAAAGATCCGTCAAAGTGGGATTCGCCCGACTTTGTGGCCGCCGCGACCAAAATGCAGCAGCTTGCGCAAGCAGGAGCTTTCAACAGCAGCATGTTCAGCATGAGCTATGACGAGATGCTTGGGGCTTTCAATGCAGGTAATGGGGCGATGATGTTCCAGGCCAACTGGGTGAATGCAGGAATTGAGGATCCGTCCTCCGTAGTCAAAGGCAAAGTGAAAGTGATTCCTTTCCCGGTGTTTGAGGATGGAAAAGGCACAAATACCGAAATCTTCGGCGGAGCTGTCGATGGTTTCTACATCAACCAGAATACCAAACATCCGAAAGAAGCTGTGGAATTCCTCATGTATCTGAGTGAACAGCTTGGTACGCAAGGTTTCCTGGCCGGAGCCGGTCTGCCAAGCTGGAAAACAGATGCACTCGACACGTCCAGTCTGTCCTCCCTGGATCTGTCTGCGGCAGACATTATGAAAACGGCGACCTCATTCATCGCGTGGTGGGATAACATTCTGCCAGCGGAGTCTGCCGAAGCGCACAAAAACCTGATTGCCCAGCTGCTTGCCGGCGATATAACACCTGAGGAGTTCTGCAAACAAATGGCACAGCTCAAACCAACAGAACTAAGTCTGTAGGTTAAACAGCTAAAACCCAAACAAGGCGTGGTCCGGTATATCCCGGTCACGCCTTTGAGAGGAGAACAATAATGAACTCTGTATTTTCCAATAAAGGCACGATCGCCGTCTTTGTACTGCCCACCCTGATTCTGTTCTGCGGCATTGTGCTTATTCCGATCTTTGTCTCCAGTTATTACAGTCTGCTGGACTGGAACGGCGTAGGCAGGGGGACATTTATCGGCCTGGACAACTATGTGGAGATGTTTAAGGATACCCGTGTGCTGAATTCGATCAAAAACTCTCTGTTATTCGCGGGTGCTTCGGTGTTCATTCAACTGCCGATCTCGCTCGTGCTCGCATTGATTCTGGCGTCCAACGTCAAGGGGGAAGGGTTCTACCGGACCGTGTATTTCATCCCGGTATTGATCTCGACAGTGGTTATTGCCCAGTTGTGGTCAAAAATCTACAATGCTGATTATGGCCTGCTGAACGTGCTGCTGCAGAATATCGGCTTATCCCACTGGGCGCAAGATTGGCTGGGTCAGAAGCACACGGCACTTGCGGCTTCTTTTATCCCAACCCTATGGCAGTACGTGGGGTATCACATGCTGCTGATGTATGCAGGAGCGAAGTCCGTGTCTCAGGATGTGCTCGAGGCTGCTCGAATGGATGGTGCTTCACGTCTTCGCACGGCGTGGTCCATTATGATCCCTTTAATGAAGCCCATCCTGAAGGTAAGCCTTGTATTTTCGGTCATTGGCGCATTTAAGGTGTTTGACCTGATCTATGTGCTGACGGGCGGCGGCCCGTTCTATACCACTGAAGTACCGAGCACGCTGATGTACGCCACCATTTTTGATACGTTCCGGTACGGATATGGCAGTGCAATCTCGGTATTTATCATTGTGGAGTGTCTGGTATGTACGATCCTCATTAATTCATTGTTCAAAACGGAATAGAAGGAGGCATGAGGCATGAGTACCGTAGAAGTCATGTTGCAAAAAAAGCCCAAGCCAAGGTCCATCTCCGGACCAATCGGGAAAGTGTTCCTGCAAGCGTTTCTGATCCTCGTCGCAATTGTGCAGATCTACCCGCTCATCTGGCTGGCGCTGTTTTCCTTGAAGGATAACAGTGAAATCTTCAGCGGCGATGTTGCCGGATTGCCAAAGGCGTTTCTGTGGAGCAACTATACTAAAGCCATGTCCGACGGCCATGTGCTGACCTATTTTATGAATAGCGTGCTGGTCACAGCGGCCTCCATTGTCTTGGTACTGATCTTGTCTTCGATGACGGGATACGCAATCACAAGAATGAATTGGAAGCTCAGCGGGCTCACGATGACGATTATTTTGCTGGGCATGATGGTGCCGATCCATGCGGCACTGCTGCCATTGTTTATTATTTTGAAGAATCTGAGCCTGCTCAACAGCTATTGGTCACTGATCATTCCCTATGTAGCGTTTGGCATTCCGATGGCGGTATTCATTCTGGGCAGCTTTTTCAAAGGTATCCCGCGAGAGATGGAAGAGTCGGCGGTGATCGACGGCTGCGGCATCTACCGGACGTTTTTCTCTATCATTCTGCCTCTAGTAACCCCGGCTATATCAACGGTAGCCATCTTCACGTTTTTGTCGTGCTGGAATGAGCTGATGTTTGCGGTCACGTTTATCAATAACACGGCTTATCAGACATTGACGGTGGGCATGATGTCGATGGTGGGAACGTACATTACGCAATGGGGCATCATTGGTGCGGGACTGATGATTACGACGGTGCCAACGGTGATCATCTATCTGCTGTTGAACAAACAGGTGCAGAAGAGCATGATCGCAGGTGCAATCAAAGGTTAGCTGGAGGCTGGACTGGAGGTGTGGCGGTAGAAGGGCTTGCTGCTCGCTCGCTGTACTCTCTTTCTGGTGGGTATCGGCTTGATTCGGGATTTCCCAAGGTGTGATCTCTGGACTAGACCGCGGCGTATAGACATGGAATAATAAGGGGGTATGTAGCCAGGCAGTTGCAGAGAGGGGTCATTATTTATGGTCAATATCGCGATGGTAGAGCAGGAGTCTGTTCGGGAAAAGGTTGTGGCGTTCACGTTTGATGATGGGCCGCATCCGGTGTATACACCTCAAGTACTTGAGATATTCCGTCGTGCCGGTGGGCAGGCGACGTTTTTCATGATTGGCCAAGAGATGGAGAACCACCCGGAGATTGCGGCGGAGGTATACCGTGAAGGGCATGAGATCGCAAACCATACATACACGCATCCGGACCTGACCAAGCTGACGCTGGAGGAAGCCGGGAAAGAGTTGCAACGCGCAGAACATCTTGTTCAAGAAGTTACGGGGCAACCTGCCCGCAGCTTCCGACCGCCGTATTTTGGCGTAAACGATGCTATACTGTCTCTGGCAGCGGAGCGTGGATATCGTACGATTGGTGCGGTCAACGGGGATGCGAGGGACTGGGACAATCCCGGCGTTGAGCACATTCTGGAGAATACTCGGTCTGCGGTGAAACCCGGCAGCGTGCTGATATTCCATGACGGGTACGGTGATCGTTCCCAGACGGTGGAGGCGGTTCGTGTGCTGGTGGAGGAACTGGTCACAGAAGGGTATCGATTGGTGACGGTGAGTGATTTGTTGGACATTTCTCGTGAGCAGGATGAAAAGATAACATAATCAAGTGGACCCATCATTCTTTGAATGACAGGGTCCTTTTTATATATAATTTATATAGGAAGAACGGAGCGAAAGCACAAACTTTGCTTGCCCTCTCAAACTACTTTATAATAATAGGCTAAACTAGATTATGTCAGGAGGAAACAATGGACTTTATCAAAAATCAACTAGAAGAACTCGGCATGAGTGGACCCTCCATTGGATACCTTTCAAACATCATTATGATTATTTTTATAGCAGTGATCTCGATATTGGCGAATGTGATTGCCAAGCGAGTGGTACTGAAGACGGTGCATCGTATTGTAAGTAACAACCGTTTCAAGTGGGGCCACATCGTGGTTCAGAAAAATTTATTTCAGAAGCTGTCGCATCTCGTGCCAGCCATTATAATCTATTATTCGGCTTATATTTTCTCGCCCTATCAGGCCATAATTGAAAAAGCAGCAATGACCTACATGATTGTCATCATGATCACGGTACTGAATGCTTTGCTTAATGTATTCGATGATATCTATCGTACCTATGAGGTGTCGAAGATTCGCCCAATCAAGAGTTACATTCAGGTAGCCAAGATCGTCCTGTACATTATCGGGGGTATTATCGTCATCTCCAGCCTGATTGGACAGAATCCGCTCATTATCCTCAGTGGACTTGGGGCATTATCGGCGGTATTAATGCTCGTGTTCAAAGACTCGATCCTGGGCCTCGTGGCGGGTGTACAGCTATCGTCCAACGATATGGTGCGCGTTGGTGACTGGATCGAGATGCCAAAGTATAATGCAGACGGGGACGTCATCGACATTACATTGAACACAGTGAAAGTGATGAATTTTGATAAAACGATTACGATGATTCCAAGCTATGCCCTCATCTCGGACTCGTTCCGTAACTGGAGAGGCATGCAGGTGTCCGGCGGCAGAAGGATTAAGCGGAGTATCTATATTGATATCAGCAGTATCCGTTTTTGTACGGAAGAGATGGTGGCTGAATTTGAGAAAATCCACTACCTGACTGATTATGTCACGGCAAAATTAAAGGAAATTCAAGCATACAACATGGAGCACGAGGTGAATACCGAAAGCAACGTGAACGGCAGACAGCTGACAAACGTCGGTGTATTCCGGGAATATATCCATCAATATTTGAGAAATCATCCGAAGATCAATAAAGATATGACGATGATTGTCAGACAATTGGCACCGGAAGATCGCGGACTACCTCTGGAAATCTATGCATTCAGCAATGATATCAACTGGGGTGTGTATGAGAACGTTCAGGCGGATATCTTTGACCATATCTTCGCAGTGGCGTCAACATTCGGACTGCGTGCCTTCCAGAATCCAACCGGACATGACATTGTGCAGCTGAAAGAGGATAAGCAATATGCGCGAGAGTATTAAGAAGATTTATCAAAATAGATGTGACGGCCACCATATTGGTGGTCGTTTTTGCGTTGAGATGTTCTTCCCATTCGGCCATTTATTTACGAGACGGACAGATTAAGTCCATGGGATAGGGTTCAATACAGATAACAAAGCAGATAGACTGTAAAAAAAAGTAGACAATACATATATTCTTCATTATATTATAATTAATTCCATATTTTGAAAGGGGTGATTTGGAGCTTTTTCTGATCAGGCGTGTCTATGAACGAGGGAAAAGCATGAAGTCTCTTCGGCGTGCTAACTTTTCAAAAGAAATGGAGGGAGAATGAAATGAAGAAAACATTGTATGCTGCTATTATGATGGCGCTTTTATCAGGATCGATTGTGGGTACGGCCTTGGCGGATAATTACGAGTCGAATGACACTTTGAGCACCGCGTATAAAATCCCAACGCAAACGGTAGCCACTCCCTACGGTCCGGCTTACTGGGGTGGAAGTGCTTGGTCTTATCTATCATCCCCGACAGATGTAGACTACTTTACATTCAGAGGGCATGGCAAATCTGTCGTGCTGGGTTCTCCTTCCGGCTATGATTACGATTTGTACGCCTATGACAGCGCTGGAAATTTGGTTGCTTCTTCTACGAATACGTCAGGAGCGGATACGGTTCTTGTCGACTACAATAATGTATATTTTAAAGTGGTAAGCAAAGATGGACGATACAGCGATACCGATGCTTACAGCGTAACCTTTTATAAAAGGGATGTCTGGGTGCCGTGACCAGCTCGTGAGAGTAAAATAACGTTAGGTATCGTAGACTTTAATGCTTCCGTCTCATGAATAGGAACTCTACCGCCTCAATGAGGTAGTAGAGTTTTATTTCTTTAAGCCAATGGTCTTGAAGAATGGGTTACCATATACCCACTTGAGTTCATTGGAAAATTTAATGGAGGTGAGTGCCGTGGCACGTGTATTAGTTGTGATGATCCCTGCAGAAGGCCATATCAATCCGTCGCTTGGATTAATCAAGGAGTTGATAGAGAGCGGAGATGAGGTCGTCTATTGTTGTACCGAAAAATACCGGACGAAGATTGAAGCGTTAGGCGCACAATTTAAAGCCTACTCCTTCAACGAGGCAACCCTGCTTAACAACCCTGGTATGAAGCCATTTGAACTCAAGCATCCTTACCAATTTTTATATATGATATTGGAAAAAATTATTCAACGGTTTATTCCAGATGTTCTGAATCTGATCGAACATGAAACCTACGATTATATCATTTTTGACTCCATAATAGGCTGGGGAGGACAAATTCTAGGTGAGAAGTTAGGTATACCAACGGTATGCTCAACCAGCACCTTTGTTTTTGTGGAGCCTCTTGGATCAGACAATCAACTGAAGGATGATACGGAGGAGGTCAAAGAGCTATATAACAGCATCGTGGAAGTGTCCCAGCAAATAGCTTCCCAGTTCGATGTGGCTGTACCTTCCCTAGCGGAACTTTTAGGGCATTCAGGACAATTGAAGATTGTGTATACAAGTCGTTATTTTCAACCCATGGGGGAGAAGCTGGATGACAGCTTTGTATTCACTGGCCCATCGATTATCCCCCGCAAGGATGCGCCAGGCTTTGCAAACGAGTCTCTGCATGCTCTTTACAAACAGGCAGTTTATATTTCGATGGGAACCATTTTAAATAAGGATATTGATTTTTATAAGCTTTGCTTTACGGCCTTTCGTAATTTGCCTGTGCAGTTTATATTATCTTCTGGGAAGGATACCGATATAGAGCCCATTGCTGATTTGATTCCTGACAATTTCATCATAAGACCCTATGTCCCTCAATTGGAAGTGTTGCAGTGTGTAGATGCTTTTCTGACACATGCAGGCATGAACAGTACCAGCGAAGCTTTGTATTACAATGTACCATTAATTATGCTTCCGTTAACATCGGATCAGCCGCGTGTAGCAGGCCGGGTACAGGAGTTGGGAGCAGGGGTCATCGTGGACAAAAATAACCTTACACCCGATGTGCTTAGAAACGCAGTATTAGAAGTGCTCGGTAATGCCTCCTACAAGGAGCATGCTGAGGTTATTGGGAAAACGTTACGCAATGCTGGCGGGTATAAGCAGGCTGCTATGGCCATTAAGAACTTTATAGGCAATCAACCGTTATCGGCCACGCCCATCTCTTCGTTTGAATGAAAAGGAGACTGTTCTTTATGAGAGCTAGAAGAGGAAGCCGTCACCCGACTAAAATGGAGTGATGGCTTCCAATTGATTCAAGCGCGTATGGAGGGGTAGATAAACGGAGAGGGGCATTATTTTTTCCATATTGTTCGTATACCTTTTGCAAAGGAGAGTCTTCAGATGAATCATCAAATTCCGGAATATACATTGAACGATGGCTTGAAAATGCCTGCAATTGGATTTGGTACCTATAGTTTAAAAGGTGAAGAAGGCGTTAAATCGATCGCGTCTGCCATGGATGCGGGTTATCGATTAATTGATACGGCGTATAACTATGAGAATGAGGCAACGGTAGGCAGAGCAATTAAACAAAGCTCCATCGCCAGAGAAGAACTGCTGATTTCATCGAAGCTGCCGGGGCGTTATCACGCTCAGGATAAAGCACTCGTGGCGATCCAGGAATCATTGTACAGAGCGGATCTGGACTATTACGACCTGTATCTGGTCCACTGGCCCAATCCGAAGAAGGACATGTATGTCGAGGCATGGCAAGCGCTGATCGAAGCCAAAAAACGTGGATATATCCGATCCATCGGCGTCAGCAACTTCCTGCCTGAGCACAATGAACGCCTGATCAAGGAAACGGGGATAGCGCCGAGTCTGAATCAGATTGAGCTACATCCGTTCTTTGACCAAGCCGACCAGCGGGAACAGGATGCAAAACATGGCATCGTGAATGAATCCTGGAGTCCGATTGGACGTGGCAATGATGCCGTACAGGATATTCTGAAGGATGAGAACATTCTTCGGATCGCGGAAACGTATGGCAAAACACCAACCCAGATCATTCTGCGCTGGCATTTTCAGCTGGGTTCCATTCCAATTCCGAAAGCTGGCTCCTTGCAGCATCAGCAGGAAAATATCAATATATTCGATTTTGAGTTGAGCACAGAAGAGATGCAGCTGATCTCTGCATTTAATCGTCCGGATGGACGGTTGTGGGATCAGGACCCAAGCGAGTACGAAGAGTTTTAAAGAACGACAAGTGAAGGGCTGCTCCCATGTCAGATATGACAGGAGGCAGCCCTTCCTTATTGAAGCAAAAAGCATTGTTGCATTTTTCCATGTTGCGGAATTTCTGTTTAGTGTCCCGCAGGAATCCGGAAAGTTAGAATCTCATACGGTTTGATATCAAAAGAAATCCGGCCATTTTCCACGGCGCATTCCGCTTCGTTGTTCTCGAGCAAATCACATGCGTATGCCGTAGCACCTGCTCCTTCAGGTAATTGCAGGGAAGCACGGCTGCGGCGGCCATGTGCTTCATAGAGACGGATGATCATATCATGGTTGTTCTCGGCTTTTTTGATAACCTCCAGCACGACATTATCCTGATCAACCGATGCGAGCGACCATGTTCCCGGCAACGTACCGGTTTGTGATGCAATATCACGGGCAACCAGCGGACGGTTGAGATCATAAGCAGCTTGGATGACACGTCCTTCACGGAAGTCGCCCTTATGCGGATAGAGCGCGTAGGTGAATACGTGCTGCTCTTTGTCAGCATTTTCATTTGGGTACGTTGCGCTCTTGATCAGCGACAATCGCATCACCGAGTTATGAATATCATATCCATACTTGCAGTCGTTCAGCAGTGCCGCACCGTACCCGTTCTCCGCCAGATCAGCCCACTTCTGTCCGCACACTTCGAACCTGGCTTGATCCCAGCTCGTATTCCGGTGGGTAGCACGCTCAACGTTGCCGTACTGAATTTCGTAGACCGCTTTCTCACTCCAAATGTCCAGCGGGAAGGCGGCTTTTAGCAGCAAATGCTCCTGTTTCCAATCCACAAACGTACGGAAATCAATTCGGCGTGTATGCGCGTAGAAGATGATCGTTTGTTCAACGACAGAGTCCAGGAACTGTCGCGTCACTTGCAACACGGAACGCACCGGCCCGCTTTCAACCCACTCCAGTGACTGCAGGTCGTTAATCTCCCACATATGCTGTTCATAATAGTCGTCAATGTTCCATGCCTCGTATTCCGCAGGTCGATCCTCGAACACTTGCAGCACATTACCACGCTTGCCAGACTGAAGCAGCTCACGCCCCTCCAGCTTGTCCCATACGGATATGAACTCGGCACTTTCATTCAGTTGAATATCGTACCAAGGTGTATGGATGTGGCGCTGATTGGCTTCCCACTGTGCAACCGATACGCCCGCAACAAGTTCATCTGTCAGATCCGGTGTGATTCGGAAGGATTTATACCCGGATGCAGGCACGTTCTCTGCAAGGAACACAAGTCCGCCTTCGGGAGTACGCTGGCTTGGTACAGGGCGATCTCCATCATGGACGGTCACTTTTCTCGCAAAAGCAGGCAGTTCAACAACGTCCGTCCGTACGAATCCGGTGGTGTTGAATACCACAATGGCTTCGCCATCAGATGTAATTCGGCTTGCAATGCCGTTCAGTGCGCTGTCTTTCAGCTCATCCGTGACACGCAGAACTTCTTCATATTGCTCTTTGGAATCCACATATACCTGCTCAATGGAGCTGCCTGGGAGAATATCATGGAACTGATTCAGCATCGTCAGCTTCCATGCATGCTCCAGTGCATCGGTTGGATAGGCCGCTTGGGCATTCGCCTGACGATGAATCATGGCATACAGCTCGGCATCGGCCAGTGCAAATTCACTATGACGGTTGTACCGTTTGTTGCGGGCCATGGAAGTGTAGGTACCGCGGTGATACTCCAGATACAGCTCACCCGACCAGCGGGGAACGGAAGGGACATCCGCCAGATTTTGCTCCAGCTTCTCGAAAAACTCACGTACAAAGGTACGTTTCACCGCAGGCACACCCGGCAATCCAACATCAAGTCGTCTGCCATGCTCCAGCATCTCTTCGGTTGGTCCTCCGCCGCCATCACCGAATCCGAAACATTGCAGAACATCTGAATTGATGTTTTTGTTCTGGTATCGCTGCCACGTGCCTTTGACTTGAGAGGCGTTGAATCGTCCATTATAAGTCGTCTCGAAGCGACGTTGTCTGAAATCAGGATGCTTGTCATAGTCTGTCGCTGTGATGAAATGGGTTAGAACTTCAGAGCCGTCAATACCTCTCCAGTACATCGTGTCATTCGGAATCTGGTTCGTATCATTCCAGGCAATTTTGGTGGTCATAAAATAATCAATGCCACTCTTGCGCATAATCTGCGGCATCGCTGCACTATAACCAAATACATCCGGCAACCAGAGCACACGGTTCTCTACGCCGAACTCATCCTTGAAGAAACGTTTCCCGTATATAATCTGACGGATCATGGATTCGCCGGAGATCAGGTTACAATCGGCTTCCAGCCACATCGAACCTTCCGCTTCCCAGCGGCCTTCGGCTACCTTTTCCTTGATTTTTTCATAGAGAGACGGGTAGTCTGCTTTCAGGTACGCATACAGCTGGGGCTGAGAGGACATGAACGTGTATTCTGGAAACTTGTCCATCAGATACAATACACTCGCGAAGCTGCGAATGACCTTCTCTCGAGTCTGATCCAATGTCCATAGCCATGCTACATCAATATGCGTGTGTCCGATACAGTGCACGGTAGGGATGTGATCACCAGCAGGGCGGACATCACCATAGACATGATCTTGCAGATATTGGCGCGCTTCAGGTACTGACGCATGGAATTCTGCGCTGTTCTCCTGACGCAAATCCAGCAGATTCACGGCTTTATTCAGATGTTCGACCAAATTCAGCCGCTCCAGATCATCCTCACGTAGCAGATCCGCAGCATCGAGCGCAGCCTTAAGATCGTAATATAGATCTGTGACAGGCTGATGATGCTCAGCTACATAGACATTGAGAAAGACATCGGCCGCCGAAGTACTACAGTACGCATATAAAGCCAGTTCGAATTCTTCCCCTTTTGCCGCAGCAGGTGTCAGGTCAATTTCCGTATGGTTCACATCCAGACCGCAGATCAATTCTCCATTGATGAATGCCAGGAATTGTGGATTATCATAGTTCCAGATATCATCCGCACCGGTGACAATGGTACATACGACTTTTTTTCCTTCCATATGATCCGGGATGCGAATCCGGGTTTTGAAGCAGCTGTGTACATCTTTACCGCCCCAGCCATCACCCTTACGAAATACGTTCCAGGAGGAAGGGTCCTCATGCACCAGCTCCCAGGAGTGGTAACCACTTTCTTTATGATAAAGCTCCGGTATATATGTTTTTGAGGTCAGTCGTGCACGTTCCAAGTGTTTAACTATGGTATGGATCCGAGTATACAAGGAATTCATTTTCATGTTGGTTTCCCACCTTGGTTTGTAGTAAGTACAGGCTGTAGTCGTCGTTGGAGCAAGTATACTGCAAGCGCTAACATATCAACTCTATCATAACAAAGGGGAAAGGGAGCAAACTACGTAATGTATGCTGAAAAAGACGTCTTTTTATTGCATTTCATGCTAAAATAAAATCATTAGTATCGGGATAGGAGGCATGTCCATGACAACATCCGTTTTGACATACGAGCAGGGATATGTAATCCATGTCAATCAGCCTGGAGACGAACTCTTTTATCATCTGGACTATGACGAGCGTTCTCATGACCTGAATATGGAGTTTCAGCACTTTCATGATTTTTATGAAGTCTGTATTCTTCTGGATCGTACGGCTGCGCATATTATTGAAGGCAGTTTATATGAGATTCAGCCATTGGATATCGTGCTGCTGCGACCTTCTTTGCTGCATAAGACGCAGTATCCGAAAGGTACACCGCCGAAACGGTTGATGATTAATTTTGCGATGCCTCGCCATATGCCAGGACTTGAGAACGGTTACAATGAACTATTCTCCATTTTTGATGAAGAGGTTCCGATTTTCCGCTTCCCGGAAGAACGGCGCAAAGAAATCCTCGCGCCCATCAATGATATTTTTGCCATATCCCAGCAGCGATCTACGCTTCAACCGGTTGTGATCCATCATAAATTTGTAGAATTTCTATGTGCAATTCATCGTTACGCGGCAGAGAACGGGTATGTGCGAGAAGAGACAGGATCATCGATGTCCCGGCGCATGTATGCCATTGCATCCTATATTCACAGCCACTATCAGCAGGATTTATCTTTGGACGAGGTGTCCAGGCGGTTTTATGTAAGTGCCCACCACTTGTCCCGCCAATTCAACAGGGTCACTGGTTTTACCTTCACGGAGTATGTGCAGATGACCCGTATTCGAAATGCCCAGCAATTGCTGCTGAATTCGAGTGAAAAAATTACGGACATTGCTGCACAGTGCGGGTTCTCCAGCTTTTCCCAGTTCAATCGCATCTTCAACAAACAGAGCGGTATGTCACCAAGTGCCTATCGACGGAGCAGACCATCGCAGAGCAAACATGAAATGATGCTTGTGGGTGAAAGACCCGAGTGACGTTAGCGCCTAGCGTGAGATAATAAGCGGAGTGATGGACAGGCTTAAATTGCTAGTTAACGGGCTATTTTTCTGGACAGGAGATTTTTATGAAAATAATAGCTAAGACATGGTATAGGGTTGGGTCCATCTATTTTATGATTTAGCTAGGGACAAACCGCCATCATACATCCGATATACTTTGTCACAATATTCAAGCATGCGCTCATCATGGGTAACCATAATGGCCGCTTTTTGGCGTGATTTCACTTCTTGCGCGATTAGACTAACCACTTCATGGGCTCGTTTGGTGTCCAAACTGGCGGTTGGTTCATCGGCCAAGATGATGTTGGGATTATTCATTAAAGAACGCGCAATGGCTGTCCGTTGTTTCTCACCACCGGATAACTCTTCGGGAAAGCTTTTTAACTTCGAACCCAGCCCCAGTTCTTCCAGCAGCTTGGTGGCAAATGCCTTATCCTCTTTTTTGACCGTTCCCGCCATTCTTTTTACAACTAGCAGTTGATCGAGAACATTTAGATAGGGAACTAGATTGGAAGATTGCATAATAAATCCAACTTCTTGCAGCCGTATATTAGATAGCTCTTTCTCCGTAAGCTTCGAAATATGATTTCCGTTTAGTTGAATATCTCCTTCGGAGGCTTTCAGCATAGCCCCAGCAATAGACAAGAATGTACTTTTACCAGAACCAGAAGGTCCAACGACAGCAACAAACTCCCCCGGTTCCACGGATATGGATACATGATCGAGCGCGGTGATCCGATTATTTCCTTCGGCATAATACATGGTGACTTCCCGCATGTGCAATCCCTTACTCATTATTCAACCCTCCCGAGCGCTTTAAGCGGATCAATCTTCGTAATTTTGCGAACAGATACCAGTGAACTTAACATAGCGATAACCAGCAAGATAATAGAATAATTGAAGACAAGACTGGTTTCCAGCTTAAATGGCATTCCTTTTGGCATAATTGCTGCTGTCCCATAAGTCAGCAAGATTCCAACAACAATGCTAGTCAGCGAAAGTACAAACACTTGCGAGATAATGGCTTTTCCCAAGAAACGGTTGCTGGCACCGATCGCTTTCATAATGCCGAACTGGTTGGTCTTTTGCATCGTAATGACATAGAAGAATACCCCGAGTACAAATGCAGAGATCGCGAGCAGAAATGCAAGCATCATCAGAATCGTTCCGTTCTCTTCTTTGTATCCTGGCATGCCTTGCACAGCTTCCGACCGGGTAACTGTATCCGTACTGGATAACTCTTTATTTATCGCTGCTGGATCAATATTTTCGCCTTGTAACATGATCGCATTAACCGGTCCGGCAATTCCTTTATCTGAACCTGGAGCCGCAAAGGCAATCTTCCGCCATTCAGCCATCGGGGTAAATACGGATGCAACGTGGTTATAGGTCTGATTCTCCACAAATCCGATAATGGTCAATGATTCCGTCGTGCCATCCAGTTGAAAGGTGTCCCCGATATTATAGCCCTCATCTTTTAGGGTCGAATTCACAACCACCCCGGTGGGATTTTCGGAAGACAGGTTTTCACCTTCTACAATAGCTGGTTCCAGGAAGCTTCCTGGGTTAATTCCTATAATCGCTATATCGACTTTATCTTCATTCTTGGTACTCGTCTCTTTCATTGCTGTTGCCATCGTACTTCCCATAGGTGATGCAGCATCCACATTAGGAAGTTGTTCCGCCTTTGCCACCAGTTGATCTGACAGCAGTGACTTGCTCATGGAAGACTGAGCCCCTTCTTCAAAGATGACATAATCAGCTTTCATGGTCTTGAATGTTGATGCGGCTAGCGTGGACAATCCATTCCCCAGACCGGATAAAATAAATACCAACCAAGCCATTAGTACGAAGATAATGATAATCATCAAAAACTTCATTTTACTATGCATTAACTCCTTCATCGCTAAAAACATGATCTGTTCAACTCCTTCTCTCTTTTTTTGACACATGTGTCAAATTAGATGCGCGGCCACGCTGTCTTCATTATTAAACGACATAAATGACACTTGTGTCAAATTGAATCCAAGAACAAAGTTAGCTCTTGGCTCCTCCGATCCACATTTGGAACAACAGCTTTCCCCAATCAGGCGTAGGGATATTCATCATGTTAGGCGTATTAATTAAGTTGAAGAATACACCAACAAGTACAGGTAGAGGGATATCTTGCCGGAGGGCCTGATCCTGCTGTGCGCGTTCAAATAAACGTGATAATTGAATTTTCAGGGTCTGATGTGCTTCCTCAATAAATTCAAGATCTCTTGCTGCCGCAGCAGAATTAGTCGTATTAATTTTGCTGGCATCTCCCAGAAGTTGATGGAGCGTCGATTCTTCTGCGTAGATCAGAAGCAGTTGCTCAAGAGCATCCATGGGATCAGTCTCATCAACGGCTAATGAATTCTCCAACACGGTTGCTATTACACGCTTCATACAAGCAGCAACAATCTCTTCTTTATTGGCGTAATATTGATATATCGTGCTTCGGGCTCCGGAGAGATGCTGTGAGAGCAGCTTGAGATGAAAACCGTCGTAGCCATGCTCGAGAATTAATTTTTTTGTCGTATCCAGCAGCTCTGTTTCAGTAAAAGATTGTTTTCTTCCCATTGAATCTCTTCCTTTTTCTCATTTAAAGTCTCTTGTTTATTATGATCAGTTTAGCATATGTTTGATGGCCATAATACCAACCAAGACGATTGGTCTGAATAAATGGGTGGACGATATACAAAAAGGCAAATCCTTGAACTTGCAAGGATTTGCCTTTTTCTTTCTATTCATCGAATATCGACGATATACCGATACATCTGCAATTGATCTTACGATCAGACTTACGCATGTACCGGATGAATCTTGGTGTTATCCCTGATCCTTCGGTGCCAGCTCAATGGCGGAGCGGATGGCAGCCAGCATGCTTTTGTCATCGGCGATGTTCTTACCTGCGATGTCGAAGGCTGTACCGTGGTCAACCGACGTACGAATGATGCCGCCCTTCAGACCAACAGTGATGTTCACGCCTTCCTCGATGCCCATTACCTTAATTGGCGCATGGCCTTGGTCGTGGTAGCAGGCTACCACAATATCGAAGTCTCCGCGGCCAGCGCGGAAGAAGAGTGTGTCCGCCGGGAGTGGACCAACGACGTTAATGCCTTCCTGCTGCGCACGCTCAATGCCGGGCTGCAGTTTTTCTTCTTCTTCCCCGTTGCCGAATAGTCCGTTCTCTCCGGCATGAGGATTGATTCCGCATACGGCTACGCGCGGATTCTCAAAGCCTGCTTTTTTCAGCGTATCATGGGCAAGCTTCACAACGGTGTAGGTTCTTTCCGGGTTGATACTCGCGATGGCATCAATCAGACCCATGTGTGTCGTCAGGTGAATGACTCTCAGATTAGGCGTTGTCAGCATCATCGAGAAGTCCTGTGTATCCGTCAGGTCCGCCAGAATTTCGGTGTGTCCTGGATACAGGTGCCCCCCTTGATGCAAGGCTTCTTTGTTCAAAGGTGCTGTGCAGATGGAGTGAATCTGGTGTTTTTTGGCGAGATCAATGGCTTTGGCGAGAAACTGGAATGCTGCATCCCCAGCCACGGCAGATACTTTGCCGTATTCCAAGTCCGCAGGGACAAGGTTCAAATCAATCACATCTACAGTACCGAATTCATACTTGGCTTCGGAAGGCTCTTGAATCGCGTTAACGTTCAGACTTGAGCCGATGATCGGCAGTACGCGCTCCAGAATCTTCGCATCACCGATCACGAGTGGATTGCACTGATCATACATCTCTTGATGACCCAGTGCTTTCATAATAATCTCCGGTCCAATACCTGCTGCGTCGCCCATCGTAATTCCTATTGTAGGTTTCATACAAGAATACCTCCTTTTAATTTTTGAATCGCATGGATAAAGACATCTGGTTTGCCGAATCCGCCTGCTTTGGTAATCACATGCAGATCATCAATGCCTATAAACTTGGAAATCGGCACGCCGATCTCAAGCTCATCCAGCAGCTCGAAGCCGCTAATATTCCATTTCAAACAGATTTGTTTTGCCGTATCGCCGCCAGTCATGGATACCCCTTTGAAAAGTCCCTCTTCCAGCAGTCTGGCACAGATTTCACCCATCGCGAGTACGATTTCATTGCTGACTTCGGTGTGATTAAGCCCCCGAATTTCGCCTGTTGCACGGGCCAGTTCGATATCAATCTGTTCAGCGGTGGAGTAAAGAACAACATCTTGTCCTTCCAGCGCTTTGTTTCGGACCTCGTTATAGACACGTTCCATCTCTTCTGCACGGTCTGCGGTCGCGGATACCGCTTTGAAGGAGTGGAAGGAGACAGAAGCTACACGGGATTTGCGCAGCAAGCGACTCAACTGCTCGCGCGAATTTTTGTTTACACTGCCCACCACCGTCAGGATTGGACCCGGATTCTCGGGTATGGTTAGCGCGGTAGACTTGGATTCAAGTGCAAAGTGAGCAGGGAGGTAGTTGGCAATACCCGCTGAGCCTGCCCAGGCAAATGTATAATCCAACTCACGAGTTATCTGCAGAATCAGTTCCAGATGGCTTTCCTCGGTAGAGTCCACCATCACGTAAGGAGTATTGTTTTCCTTCAACTGCTCCAGCTTAGCACAAAGATGATGCTGCCCGGCTTCCAGATCGGCGACGGTGATCTCGCCAACTTCGTACTTGGTTTGTAGTTTCAATAAGTCCGGAAGGTAGGAAATCGTTACAGGTGTCTTCGGATCATGGGCAATTTCAGTATCTGCCAGCGGAACGCCGTTCAGGTAATGAATGCCGTCCAGAATAGTCCGGTTATTTTTCGGATATCCTGGAGCAATCATCATAAAATCAGGCTTAACTACATCATATACAGCATCAATCTCGATGCCGATATTGCCGCGCATGGTGGAGTCCATTTTTTTGAAAATCGTCTCAAATCCGTTGTTCGTCAGCAACTCAGCAGCCCGATATACACGGTCATATGCTTCCTGAGGGGATATGGAACGACTATCTGTATCAAAGACGACAGCATCGTAATGTGTAAGAGGTTCTTCATTCATATTAAAAAGAACACTGGTCTTCAAGCCATGACGGGCAAGCTGCACCCCGCTGTCATTGGCACCGGTCAAATCATCTGCAATAATAGCTAATTTCATGCAGTCATCCCTCCTTGTAAGCAAAATTTCATAATAAGTCCGTCAGATCATCAATTGTACAGATTAAGCATATCGGATCAGGTGATAACCATTTATGTGGTTGGTCGTTGATTGTATTTCTCGACGCCACCTGATTTCTCCAGTCGTTTGGAGAGGAAACCGATGAAGATCGGTAACAGGATAGCTGTCGTTACAACGCTCGCCGCAATTTGCACAGTGGCAATCTCCGCAATCGGGCCAAATGAAGCATTGGCAGCCACGATGGCAGCGGGTGTACCTACCGCATTCCCGGCTGTTGAACCTTCGGAAGCACCAACGATCGGGTTCCAGCCAATGGCTTTGAACACCAGATATCCGATTCCGCCTGTGAGAAGCACGGTCAGAACACCGAGGAGAATGCCACCTAGTCCGCCTTGAATGATGGATGAGAAATTGATTCCCATACCCAGGGAGAATGCAAAGAACGGAACAAGTTTGTCACTGCCTTTGTACAGCCAATCCCCCAGATTACGGTCCAGATTACCAATAATGACACCAACGATGAGCGGAAGCAATACAGCAACGAATGCCATCGGTGAGAACATGCCGTTCGCAAAGCCCATTGCACCAAAGATCGAGAGCGCTACCATGGTCAGGAACGGACCATCGCTAAGCGCGAGGAACGGGTAAGCTGCCTTGTCATCTTCTTTACCGTATTGACCAGCGAGTGCGATGTACAGACCACCGTTAGAGTTGGTCATCGCAGCGATAATGGCAAGTGGTGCCAGACCCAGGAATAAACCGCTTGAATCCGCAAACAAAATAGCGATAAAACCAAGGCCTGCACCAATCACCCATTTGAACGTAAGCAAGGTTAAACCTTTGCCGACAGATGAACCTGCCGTTTTGAACGTAATCTGTGTACCCGCAATTAACAGGAACAGCGCAATCAACGTACTGGCACTGTTAACGAAGAGGGCTTCCGTGAATCCGCCAATGCGCAGGGCATTTGGGAAAAATGTATTAATGGTTGCACCAAGTAACAGGGGAACGACCATCATACCGCCAGGGATGCGATCTAAAGTTGCTTTAATGTTCATAGTAGTAGCTCCTTATGAAGTAATCGTTTTTATGAAGCGCTTGCAGGGATTATATTATCCCATAATGTTTAATATAGCAACAATAAATTATTGTAAATTTTAAATAAGTAATAAAGTGTTTAAAAATGCAACACAACAAGACGATAAAAAAGACGCAAACTTAAAGTTAATCTTTAAGTTTACGCCATAATGTGGCCCGGTTAATCCCCAGGCGCTCTGCCGCCTTTGATTGATTGTTGTTTTCCTCCTGAAGCACAATCTGAATAACTTCTTTTTCGATCTCCTTCAGGGTGCCGTTCAACTTCATTGGGCTAGAAGAAGGTTGCTGATCGAGCAAGCGGGATAAGGTAGCCGTGGTGATTATATATTCCTGTTCATTAAGCGCAGCCTGCTTAATCAGATGTTTCAACTGGTTAACATTCATATGTGTGATCTGTTCTTGGATTAGCTGTAGTGCATCTTCTTTTATTCTCACCGCAGTAGTTCCGTATTTGTGGTAGTACCCCGTAAGGAAATGCTGCATCAGTGGAGCCAGATCTTCTGGTCTATCCGCAAGATTTGGCATCATGATTGTATTAAGCTCCAGATCGAGTGACCAATGTGGGTTCAATGCCTGCTCCCCGAGTATAAACACCCCAATCCGGTTATGAAGGCAGCTCTGGATAAAGGAGAGCAACTCCGGATCTTCCATACGTGTTTCCATGTGGTTAATTTCTATATTTCTAACTTTGGCGAGTGGTATCTTGTGCAAATGACCAGGCGGAACTTGCGAGAGATCGATCTGTAATAACAGTCCGCCGGCAGAGTACATCTGATGAATATGTTTGACCAGAAAAGATTTACCGGAATCCGCTTCACCTAGCAGATAGATCGGTTCATGATTCTCGTAAAGTGCCCGAATGTTCTTTAATACCGCCTTCATGGCAGGGGATTCGGCAACGATAGGCTCCATCGATGCGTCCGTGAACGTTGTTATGCCGAATTGTGCAAAGGCATAGGGTTGTCCTTTTTCCAGCATGTATACCTTGTAGTTCTTGTTGTCCAGGGCCGTTTCATAGGCGTTAACCGTGAGCTGGTAATCGTCCACCATGAACACATTTTGGACCTGGGATTGGTGGAATTCCAGACTCGTGTTAGTCAGATACATGTGATTATCGGTCAGTGGATTTTTCTCGAAATCAGTCAGGTTCTCGAATACGACTTCATTCCGTTCATTTAAAATAAGCAAATTCGGATGTTCCCGTGTAACCAGGTCATTCAGTATGATCGATATCGCATGATTTTTGCTCAAATAACGGTAGACCAGCTGCGCATCTTCCATCGCTCTAAGGATGGATTCCTGACCGGATTGGATTAACAATCCCTCCAGACCATAAGTCTTCGCAGTGTTGACGGTGATCACATCTCCGACAATCTGGCGGTAACCGGAAGCTTTCAGCTCCAAGAGCAACCGTGCCACATCTTCCGAGCTATGTATGGTATAGACCTTGAGAGGCAGATCCATCAGATCAATAATCGATTGTGCACCAGAGGTGATGTTGGAGAAACCAACAATCGCTGTTTGGCCGTTAAACTGGCTTGCCAGGGTAAGTGAACGAATCATATCATAACCCGATAACTGCACATCAATGACGGGAATGGTCACTGCTTTTTTAATGAGTTGGGCGGTTCCGCCGCGGCTGATGATAATCTCTGCACCGTTTTTCTCAGCTTGAGTTGCTAATTCCACACCTTTTGCCAAGTCGCCCACGTCCGTCTGAATGGTTAACTGGGGAAAGCGGGGAATACACTCTTGTATAATAGGAATCATCGATTCATAGGGAGCAATAAAGTGAACTCGTGTACGCATATTTTTCCTGCCTTTATAGAAAACTTTGATCCCCTTATTATAGCCAACTTGTGAAGGAATGGCACCTATGGGGGGAATCAACACGGCTACATCTGAAAAATGGCTATGGGTATGGCTTAAATCACCGAGTGGAATGTGATGAAGTGCACTGAATCGAATCCTTGACTATTTCAAAATTAATGGATCATTGCACACGCTAATTATAGAGAAATGAGGAGTTTTATATGGGAGACATTCATAAAGTAGCTGAGCCAGATCACATCATTAAGGATGTTGTCGGAAAGTTCCCTTGCAGGGTGCTATGGAGTGAGGGCCGTCCATGTCTGGAATATCAACGGGAAGAAGAGTTAACCCAGATCGAAGAATACATTCGCACAGTGTACAATGTTGAGCTGTTGGATGTGTTTTTCACCGCGGTGGAGAGCCTTCCGGTTGAGCCATAGATTAGGTTGGGATGATGATTCGGGCAAAGGGTTAGTACTTAAGTTTTTTGTGTTTATACAGGGTTATAAGGCGACACTATAGGTGTTCGTCTTTTCTTTTATTACTCCATTACTATCTGACTTTGGATCGTATGGACACCAGTTGCAATCGTGAAATGTGAAACGTATGTGGGCGTATTCATGTATTATAGTATACATATGAACTTTTCGGAGGAGGAACACGTAATGGGAATCTTATCGAGGTTTAGAGACGTGATGAAGGCCAATGTGAACCACATGCTGTCGCGGGCGGAAGACCCGGAGAAGAGCGTGAATGAGTATATGCGCAACCTGAGCAGTGATCTGGGTCAGGTGAAGGCCGAGACGACGGCGGTGTTGTCGGACGAGAGCCGGGCGAAGCGAGCACTGGATGAGTGCAGCGCCGAGGTCAAGAAGTTACAGCGGTACGCAGAGAAATCGGCGGAGTCGGGAGACGAAGACAAGGCACGTAATTTTCTGGAGAAGAAAGTGAAGCTGGCTGACAAATTGAAAGAATTACAGGCTGCCTATGAACGGGCTTCAGCCAAAGCCAAGATGATGAAGCATATGAATGATAAATTGGTTGCAGATCTGGGACAACTGGAAGCACGGCATGCAGAGCTGAAAGGTCGCATGGCAGATGCGAAGGCGCAGCAACAGGCCAATGAACGGAATGCATCTACGGGCAGAGCTGATGCTGCATTGAAGGCCATGGAAGACAAGGCGAACCAGGCGTTAAATGAAGCAGAGGCTTTGGCAGAACTCCGCGCTGGGGCACAGGAAGATGATTTGGACGAATTAATTGCCCAGTTGGAGAGGGACATGAACGCAGATGCGGGTAATAATGAGAATGCGTCGCCAAGTGCAGAGGAAGAACTCGCAGCGATTCAGGAGAAGTTGAAGAAGTGAGTTTAACTTGCACACTACAACGTAGAGGACAGAAAAGAATCATATTTCGTTAACATTGAGGTGAGCAGATGCCGGTTATTGAATATAAATGTCCAAACTGCGGCAGTGGCATGATCTTTGACAGTGTGTCAGGTGCATTATCCTGTCCCAGCTGCGGTCGCCAGGACAACATAGAGCAGATCCCCGATCCCTTGAAGAGACAAGTATTCACCGAAAATGAGGTCAAAGAATACCACTGTAACAGTTGCGGAGCTGACATTGTCACGGAGCCGGAGACCAGTGCGACGACATGCAGTTTCTGCGGTGCAGCGGTTGTACTCAGTGATCGGCTGACGGGCAATCTGGCCCCCGCGATGGTGATTCCCTTTTCGATCAACAAGGATCAAGCCAAACAGGCTTTCAAAAAGTGGTGCAAAAATGGCCTCTTAACGCCAAGTGGTTTCATGTCCGCCGATCGGATTCAGAGCATTACCGGCATGTACGTACCGTTCTGGTTGTATGAGCTACATAACAAGATCGAAGTGCATGGCCGTGGCACCAAGGTCAGATCCTACACCCAGGGTGACTACCATTACACGGAAACACAGCATTTCGATATATACCGCCGGATTCGGCTGAATTACGTGAATCTGCCCATCGATGCATCGGAGAAAATGAAGGATGAACTGATGGATAAGCTGGAGCCTTTTCCATATAACCAGCTGAAATTGTTCAAGACCCCGTATCTGGCGGGGTACATTGCGGAAAAATACAGTTATACAGATGAGGAACTTTTTCCACGGGCCAAGGATAAAACGAGGTCTTACATTGATTCTTATATTGCATCAACTGTATCCGGATATACCAGCGTGAGCTACACGGACAAACAGATTGATACCACGCTCAAAAATGCAGACTATGTGCTGCTCCCGGTGTGGATGGTCAACTATGACTACAATCGGGCACAGTATACCTTTGCCATGAATGGTCAGACAGGGAAAGTGGTCGGCAAACCGCCGATCAGCAAAGCCAAAGTCGCCGGATGGTTCGCAGGAGTATCTGCCGTCTCGTTGCTGTCACTGAAGCTGGTCTCCTGGATGATGGGAGGTGGATTCTTATGAGAAAAAGAACTCCTCTGGTCGTCGTGATGGCTACGCTCATTTTACTTATGATCACCCTTGTTGCTCCGTTGATTCCCATGTCTTCGGCATCCGCAGCGGAGAACAAAAATCTCATCTACGATGAAGCCAACCTGCTGAGTGAGCAGGATAAAGTTGAGCTGAATGCACTTGCGAATCAGTATGGCGCGGAACGGCAGACGGACTTTGTTATTTTGACAACAAATAATGCTGAGAATCAGGATATCGTGCTCTTAACTGAAGATTTTTATGATAAGCAGGAGCTAGGGTACGACAAGAAATTTGGCAATGCTGTCATTTTAACGATGGATATGAATAATCGAGAAGTGTATCTGGCGGGATTTTATAAGGCAAAAGAATACCTGAGTGATCAGCGACTGGATTCTATCCGTAACCGGATTACCTCTGAGTTATCCAGTGGGGACTATAAACTCGCATTTGAGAAATATATTGAGCTCTCTTACAAATATATGGGGTACGAACCGGGTGTGAATCCGAACAATATTTTGTTCAACGGCTGGTTTCAGTTGGGAGTATCGGTAGTACTGGGCGGTATTGTTGTTGGCATGATGACCTATCGTTCCGGGGGGCGTGTCACGGTCAATCGTGCGACTTATGAGGATTCAAGTAATTCCAGTGTAATTGATCGGCAGGATCGTTATATCCGTACGACCGTAACCAAGCGCAAAATTGAGAAGAACAATAACAATGGAGGCGGAGGCGGCGGTGGAGGTACATCGCGAGGCGGTCATTCACACAGTGGGAGTAGAGGGTCGTTTTAATAAAAAAATAATCGGAGTACGTTAAATAGAAGGGATGGGAACGAATATGGGATTTTTCAAAAATCAATTTTCGAATGTGGTGGAATGGGAAGAGTTCAGAGATGACATGATATTTTGGAAATGGAGCAACCGGGAGATCAAGAAGGGGAGTAAACTTATCATCCGTTCGGGTCAGGACGCCATTTTCCTGAATAACGGTAAAGTGGAAGGGATTTTCGAGGACGAAGGATCATTTAATATCGATTCCGAGATCATTCCATTCCTTTCTACATTAAAAGGATTCAAATTCGGATTCAACAGCGGCATGCGAGTCGAAGTATTGTTTGTAAATACCAAAGAGTTCACCGTGCGCTGGGGCACACAAAGTCCGGTGTTGATTCCAACACCACAACTCTCGGGCGGGATGCCGATTCGGGCCAACGGTACATTTAATTTTAAAGTAAGTGACTATGTGACCCTGATTGATAAGATTGCAGGCATCAAGCAGAGTTATCTGGTGGAGGATGTCAAAATCCGAATCACTTCCGTGCTGGATCAGCTTCTAATGAAGTGGATTAGCCGCGAAGGGAAGGATATGTTCAACCTGCAGGCCAATGCATCGGATATTGCCAAGGGGATTCAGGAAGATCTGGATATGCAGATGATGGACATCGGAATTGGGATTACCGGTTTCCAAGTGATGAGCTTCAACTATCCAAAAGAGATTCAGGATATGATTACAAAGACCGCTTCGCACGAGATGATTGGTAATCTGCAAAAGTATCAGCAGGTCAGCATGACAGACGGCATCTCATCTGGTAAAGTACAGGGCGGCGGCGCAGCTTCGGATATGGCGGGCATGATGATGGGTATGAACATGGCCAATGAAATGATGAAAAACATGAACCAGAACCAAGGCCAAAACCAGAACAACAACAATGCCAATTCGTCTCAGAATCAGAATGCCGACCAGAAACCAGCGGGCAATAGCAACGGTGATTCAACTTCATCTTCATCAACAGAAGGCAACAAGAAGCCAAACTTCTGCCCGAACTGTGGAGCCAAAAATGAAGGAGCCAACTTCTGTCCGAACTGTGGTCAAAAGCTAGGCTAATAAAATAAATACATGTAGGGTTAGGTCCGTAGGAAGTAAAGTTACTGCGGAGCTAGCCCTTTTTTGTTTGGAATGATAGTTATAGCAACAGGGTTAAGAGCAGGGAGGTAGTTCATTTATTTTAGTTTTGATAAAACAGTTGACAACCAATTACAAATCATTTATCTTTAACTTAAGATATTTAATTTGAATATAAAAACAACAACAAACAAATATCTTTAATCCATTACATGAGGAGCGATCAAGATGATGATCCCAACATTGACCAGAATTAATGAACTTGCAAGAAAAGCTAAAGAGGGCGGATTGACGGAGATGGAGAAAGAGGAACGGGTTAATCTTCGCCAGGAATATCTGCAAACTTTTCGCGGTTCGGTCAACGACATTCTCTTGAATGCAACCATCTATGATCCGAACGGCGATGACGTGACTCCTGATAAATTGAAACAAGAACAAGCCAATCAAAACAACAACTAGAATATAATTCGCCAGACCATATATCTTAATTTAAAGATAAAACAAATTTATATAAATCACGTTACTGAATTTTGTAAACACCTATCAAATCCAAAACATGCTTAACAAACCAAGGAGGAATTAATCATGACTATTCAAACAGCAGGTATTCACCATATTACAGCTTTCGCAGGAGATCCACAGGCCAACGTTGATTTTTATGCCGGAGTTCTGGGACTTCGTCTGGTGAAAAAAACAATCAATTTCGATGCACCTGATGTATATCATCTGTATTTTGGCGATGAGCACGGAAGCCCAGGTACCATCATTACCTTCTTCCCATCCGCTGGATCACCACGGGGCAAAATTGGCGGAGGTCAGGTCGGCATCACTTCCTATGTCATTCCTCCTGGGTCGATTGGCTTCTGGCAGAATCGGCTGGAACAGTATAACATTGAGGTAACCAAAACAAGTCGCTTCAATGAAGAGCTGCTTCAATTCGAAGATAGCGAAGGCTTGCGGCTTGAGCTTGTGGAACGGGAAGAGGGAGCAACCAGCACTTGGGCTCACGAAGGAATTCCAACAGATCAAGCGATCAAAGGCTTTGGCGGTGCTGTCCTGTTCAGTGTAAACCCGGTGAGAACGATGGATGCGCTTGAGAAAATTTTGGGATTTGTCAAAGTGGGTGAAAATGAAGAGTATGCCCGTTTCCGGTCGAGTGGAGACATCGGTAATGTTGTGGATGTTCCGGTAACCCGTATACCTCTGGGAATGGGTGGAGCTGGAACGGTGCATCATATTGCATGGCGCGCCACAGATGACGTGGAACATGCACAGTGGAGCGAAGTTGTACGTGATTACGGATACCAACCGACCCCAGTTCGGGATCGTCAGTACTTTAACGCAATTTACTTCAGAGAAGCTGGCGGCATTCTGTTCGAGATTGCTACCGATCCTCCGGGCTTTGCCAAAGATGAACCTGCTGATTCGCTCGGACAAAAATTGATGCTGCCAGAGTGGTTTGAGAAATACCGCCCTCAAATTGAGGACAATCTGCAACCAATCGTGGTAAGAACACTCGAACCTGCTACAACTGCGAAATAATAAGAGTTCTATTACTATAAAATCAAAGGAGCAACGAAGGATGATGGAGAAAAAGGTTACCTGGCTGGAGCTGTTTTACGATCTGCTCTTCGTAGCAGCGGTCTCCAAAGCGGGTCATGTCTTGTTACATGCCGAACACGGAGTAATTACGTTTGAATACTTAATGAAGTTTGTGCTTATTTTCATCCCTGTTTGGTGGGCATGGGTTGGTCAGACCTTGTTTATTAACCGCTATGGTCAAGATATTCTGATCCATCGAATATTCCTCATCCTTCAGCTTCTGTCCGTTATGGTCATGACGGCGAGCCTCTCTACCCATTTTGACCAGTACTACCTGTCCTTCTTCATCGGATATATCGGTTCACGGGCGTTTACGGCCATTCAGTATCTGACGGTTCACAAGTCGAAAAGCGAGCATCAGCAGAAAGCCGCCCGGTACTTGGGCATCTGTTTCCTCATTGGAATATTGATCTCATCGGGCTCATTGTTTTTCGATTCATGGTTGCGCTACGTAATTCTGTATGCAGGAATTGCGGTGGACATTGTACTTCCGTTGATGGGACGTAAAAACTTGGTGAAAGTACCGGTTCAGACTCATCATTTGTTGGAACGTTTCGCGTTATTTACACTTATCCTGCTAGGTGAATCGGTAGTTAGTATTATTGCCGTGCTGCAAGCCGATCATTGGGATATGAAATCCATCCTGTTTGCCGCATTTACGTCCATCTTTGTCATTGCGATATGGTGGCAGTACTTCGACAACGTGGAGAAAAAGGTCAGCAAAGAGATTCAGACTGCCGGGCAAGCGATCATATACGGACATCTGTTCATCTACATCTCCATGAGTATGATCGCTGCTTCAATTCAGCTGTTATATCAGAATCAGTTAAACTATGTGTTCATGCTAGGGTTTGTATTTGGATCGACGCTACTGTATTTCTTGTCGACCTCACTTGTGTTCCATCGTTACAGACACGCACATCTGCGACTGGGTCCGCGCCATCTGGCGTTCATGGTAGGGTTACTGGTGGCATTTGTCCTTGTGGATCTGGTTTACCAGGTTCCGGGTTATGTCATCATGGGCGAAGACATGTTATTCTTCCTGGTGTATGCGAAACTTACGACTTGATATAGTGTATTAAAATGAAGAAAAGTCACGGACAACAGGTGTCCGTGGCTTTTTGTTATGCCACTAATCGTGGACATTTTTTAATAATATAAATAATGCACAAATCTAATTTAATTTCTTCTATAGAATCTGTTAATATGAGACTATGTACAAGTGAATCTACCAGATCACAGAATATCTTTTATATAAAATGAGTGTACGTTTTGTTATATAAATTGAACTAAACATTTATACGAAACGGAGAGGACAGAAAAAACCTGAAGAAGCGAAAGCGTTCGCCTTTATCCCCGGATTTTCCCCATATAAGGGGGATTCATAAAATCTGGGGATAACAGCGATCGGAAGGTTATTCTGTCATCGGAGTGTCCAGTGTAAATATTCTTTAGTTCAATTTATATAGTTCACTTTATATATAGCGATTCGTAGATATGGGGATGACAATCAGGAGGGAAATCATTGAGCACACATCAAATTGGAGTTCCATTGGAAGGGTTTGCAGAGTTTAGTCGTACGGTTGCCGCAGAAGGAGCCGTTTTAGTCAGAAATGAAGGCCAAGTGCTTCCACTTCGTGAAAACGAAAACGTTTCAGTTTTTGGACGGATTCAAGTCAATTATTATCGGAGCGGCACGGGTTCAGGCGGTAGTGTCCATGTAGCCTACACAACGAATCTGCTCGATGGTCTGCGCAGCAAAAAGAATATAACGGTGAATGAAGAACTGGCAGCTGTCTATGAGAAGTGGATTGAAGAGAATCCATTTGATGATGGCGGAAAAGTATGGGCGGCCGAGCCATGGAATCAGAAAGAAATGCCTTTGACGGATGACCTGATTGCACAGGCTAGAAGCAAATCTAGCAAAGCCATTATCGTGATTGGACGTACAGCAGGAGAAGATCAGGATAATGCGGATGCGCCAGGAAGTTACCAACTGACAGAAGATGAAAAAGCGATGCTGAAGCAAGTCACTGCGCAGTTTGAACACACTATCGTTGTGTTGAATGTCTCGAATATCATCGACATGAGCTGGTTAAACGAAACGTATCTACATCCGATTCAAGGTGTAATTTACTCCTGGCATGGCGGTATGGAGGGTGGCAACGCGATTGCTGATGTGCTGGCGGGAGACGTTACACCAAGCGGTAAACTGACAGATACGATTGCATATTCCATCGAGGATTATCCTTCGACAAGCAACTACGGCAATGAGTTCAAGAACCTGTATCAGGAAGATATCTATGTAGGTTATCGTTATTTCGAAACGTTTCGACCTGAGCGTGTTCAGTTTGAATTCGGTTACGGCCTGTCTTATACGACGTTCTTGGCTCAGCATGAAGAAGCGAAATCTGTGTCCAAAGACGGCGAAACCTACATTGAAGTTCGTGTCAATGTGACCAACTCAGGTACAACATATGCGGGCAAAGAGGTTGTGCAAGTCTATTATGAAGCCCCACAAGGCAAACTGGGACAACCGGTGAAGGCTTTGGTGGCTTTTGGCAAAACAGGATTGTTGCAGCCGGGCGAGTCAGAAATTCTGACGATCAGCTTCCCGATCCATGCCATGGCATCTTACGATGATGCAGGTGTTACGGGCTATGCTTCCGCATACGTTCTGGAAGAAGGCACATACCGACTGCATGTAGGAACCAGTGTGAAACAAGTGCAGCATATCAGCATTGATGGCCAGGATGGCTATATTATTGAATCTCTTCAATTGGTGGAGCAACTGCAAGAAGCGATGGCTCCAACGGAAGATTTTACAAGGATGAAACCAGGTGCGCGCAAGGAAGATGGATCTTATGAACTGACTTATGCAGAAGTGCCGAAACGTAAGATATCCATGGCGAACCGGATTGAGCAGAATCTCCCGCAAACGCTGGAGCAGACGGGGAATCAGGGGCACAAGCTGAGTGACGTTAAAGCTGGCAAAGTGAGTCTGGAAACCTTCATCGCTCAACTGAGTGATCAGGATCTGGCGGCGATTGTCCGTGGCGAAGGCATGAGCAGTCCGCTCGTTACTTCGGGGACGGCATCTGCATTTGGTGGTGTCAGCGACAGCCTGTTTAATTACGGTATTCCGGTAGCATGTACGGCAGATGGCCCGTCGGGTATTCGTATGGATAGTGGCGAGAAGGCAACACAGGTATCCATTGGTACGTTGCTTGCGGCGACATGGAACAAGGATCTTGTTGAAGAGTTGTATGTGATGGAAGGGCAGGAATTACTGAGAAATCAGGTAGATACCCTGCTCGGACCTGGACTCAATATCCGCCGGAGCCCGCTCAATGGCCGGAACTTTGAATACTTCTCCGAAGATCCACTGATCTCGGGTGTATTTGCCGCAGCATGTACGAAAGGTATCATGAAGGGTGGTTCCAATGCCACACTGAAACACTTTGCCTGTAACAATCAGGAGAAACACCGCAGTAAAGTAGATGCTGTTGTCTCCGAACGTGCACTGCGTGAAATTTACCTGAAAGGGTTCGAAATCGCTGTAAAAGAAGGCGGAGCCAACTCCATCATGACTTCCTACAACCCGGTTAACGGACACTGGGCGGCATCCAACTACGACCTGAACACCACGATTTTGCGTGGCGAATGGAATTTCGACGGAATCGTAATGACCGACTGGTGGGCGATTATGAATGATGTGACCGAAGGTGGAGAAGCTGATCGCAAATACACGAACTGGATGATTCGTGCACAGAATGATCTCTACATGGTTGTACCGAACTACGGCGCAGAGATCAATGGTTGGGATGACAACACGATTGAATCCTTGGAAAATGGAACATTGACTCGCGGAGAGCTGCAACGCTCGGCGATCAACATCTGCAAGTTCATCATGAATGCACCGGTGTCCGGCAGAAAGCACGAGATCGTAGAGAACGTCGCTTCGTTCCAAGCGAATGCATCTCTATCTTCTGCACAAGCTCAGGCGCTGGTGGAGAACGCACAGGTGAAACCTGCGGTAGCTGAACCCGTCTACATGAAAGTGGACGAGGCAGGTCATTATCGGATTATCGTACAGATCATGTCCCCAGAGCCGGAACTCGCTCAAAGTGCATGTAACCTGCTCTTGAATGACCAGTTGGTAACCACCATCCAAACAAATGGTACGGAAGGCAAATGGATCAGACAGAAGCTTGTCAAAGTAGATCTTGAAGCAGGACTGTATGAATTGAAACTGGACTTTACGAAACCAGGCCTCCAGATTGACTGGATCGAATTCAAACAGGTGTAGAAGGTAATCGGAAATATCAGGTGATAAGAGCAATCGAAAGGTTGTTCTGTCATCCAAAGCAGAATACGTTGGTATATGACAAAGGACACTGTACGCGGGTGTCCTTTGTTGTAACACAGAATAGCTACTGTTATGATAGTGTTATGAGATTCGTAGTTCTGAACAATGGGGTCAGGGGTGTTGCGAGGAATGAGAAATTATAATTTTTTGAGTCCAATCCTGCTGGTTGTGGTGGCGCTGATTGTAAGAGGCCTGGTGACTAACCTGGGAGTTCTTTTCGGACTATCACAAGAAGTGGCGAGTAATATTGCCATGATAGCCATGATTATTGCGGCACTGATTATGTTTAATCGAATGACGAAGGCTCGGCGTAGAAAATAGAAAAAGCTCGGATAACCAGAAGGTTATCCAAGACATGAAGACACCCTCCGGGTGTCTTTTTTGTATTGACGTACTGATCCTAACGTTTTAGACTATTGCTAATAAATAATAACATTGTAAATAACAAAAATAACAAAATTAAAAACAGGTAAAGTATTTATGTTCGTTGCACTCTCTATTTGCCAGCTCCCCCATTGCGATCCCAAAGGAGAACCCATTCATGAAGATCATTGCCTACGAACAATATATCTTTCAGGAAGGTCGACCTATTCGGATTGCGATCTGGAAGCTGACCGTTGCCCACAATGATGAAGAAGGATCGCAGGAGCGCTGATGAAGCGTTCAGTCGGTCCTTTATGTCATGGATCAGGCTGTGTGCAGTTCGAGTGATGGGTAACGATACGGGTTAACGGTGCGAGGGTCGGGTGAGAACACAGGATTATACTTTCGGAAGTATCTACTTACGACTTCATGCCTGCTGATGAGCACCTTATTACGCTGGACTAATTTTCAATGAAGTGAAGGGAGCGATCCTTATGGAAAGACAGCCTGTATTGGAAGTCATTGCTGTGGATGTGGAAGATGCCAAGGCAGCTGAGGAGGGAGGGGCCGATCGGATTGAGCTGGTGTCTGCGATGTCTGAAGGGGGGCTTACTCCAAGTTATGGCGTTATGGAGCATGTCGTGTCCCAGGTTTCCATTCCGGTGTATGTCATGATCCGTCCCCACAGTCGCTCGTTCCGCTATAGCGCAGATGACATGCACGCCATGACCTACGATGTTCGCGTGGCGAAGGAACTTGGAGCCGCTGGCATTGTGATCGGTGCCCTCACGGGAGAGGGTGGAGTAGATCTCATCAGCTTGCAATCATGTATGGCCGAAGCTGAGGGTTTGGGCGTTACGTTTCATCGTGCAATTGATCAAAGTGCAAGTCTGACTGAGGCGCTCAAGGCCATTAACACATTGGGCAATGTGGAGCGTGTGCTTACATCGGGAGGGAAACGGACAGCACCTGAAGCCATACTGGAGCTGAAACAGCTTCAGGAACTGGGGCAAACCTTGAACATCGCTGTCATGGCAGGGTCGGGGGTCACCATAGAGGGGATTGAAACGCTAGTGAGTCAGACGGGCATCACGGAGATCCATATGGGATCAGGCGTACGCGGTGAAGGAAGCTTTGACCATCCCGCAGATTCACAGCTTATTGCTCAAGCCAAGCAGCAGTTATTACAGGCATCACTGCCATTCATGGACAGTAATGTAATCCGTAACGATCCAAAAAGCAAGGGTGGTCCAGTGACATAGAAACGCACGAAATAAAAGGAGTGATACGCCATGAACTATGACATGCAAGCAGCCGAATGGATCAAGTTCGCAGCAGAGGTCAGCCCATCCGAACGCCAGTTGAGATGGCAGGAGATGGAGTTTTACGCCTTTATTCATTTTACGGTAAATACTTTCACGGATCGGGAATGGGGCACTGGGGAGGAAGAACCGTTGATCTTCAATCCTTCTGAACTAAGCGCAGCGCAATGGGTGCAGGCATGCAAGGCTGCCGGGATGAAGGGGCTGATTTTGACGTGTAAGCATCATGATGGATTTTGTTTGTGGCCAAGCCAGTATACAGCGCATACGGTCGCGGCCAGTCCATGGAGGAATGGTGCGGGGGATTTGGTTCGGGAAGTCGCCGATGCCTGCCGTGAGGGTGGATTGAAGTTTGGCGTGTACCTGTCTCCTTGGGATCGGCATGAAGCCACTTATGGAGATTCCGAGAGGTATAACGAGTTTTTCCTTCATCAGTTACGCGAGCTGCTTACGAATTATGGCGACATCTTCTGTGTATGGTTTGACGGCGCGTGTGGTGAGGGTCCGAATGGCAAAAGACAGATCTACGACTGGGACGCCTATTATGCGCTTATTCGTGAACTCCAGTCCGAAGCTGTTATCTCGGTATGTGGCCCGGATGTTCGCTGGTGTGGCAATGAAGCGGGGCATACGCGGGAATCGGAATGGAGCGTTGTGCCCGCGCATATGCAGGATAATGAGAAGATTCAAGAGCAATCGCAGCAAGTGGATGATGGTGAGTTTGCCACAAGGATTAATACACAGGACCGTGATTTGGGAAGCCGAGAGGTCATTCGTTCCCAAGGTGAGCAATTGATCTGGTACCCTGCCGAGGTGAATACCTCCATTCGCCCGGGATGGTTTTATCATGCCAGTGAGGATGATCAGGTCAAAACATTGGAAGAACTGCTCGCCGTCTATTACGGTGCAGTAGGGGGAAATGCCACCTTTTTGCTCAATCTGCCACCGGATACGCGTGGTCTCATTCACGAATGGGATGTGGAGCGACTACAGGAATTGGGAGATTCGCTTCGTGCTATTTTCCAGGAAAATTTGGCCTTGCAGGCGCTGGTAACAGCATCGGAGACGATGGATGAACAACATGTCGTATCGGAGGTGCTGACGGAACGACGGGATACGTATTGGTGTCCTCGTGAAGGAACGGAGCAGGCTTGGATCGAGCTGGATTTGCAGGAGGAAACGACGTTTGACCGGGTGGTGCTGATGGAACATATCGAGATAGGCCAACGGATTGAGCGTTTTACACTGGAGTCACAGAGGGCAGATGGGGGTTGGGAGGCGTTCTACATGGGGACGGTGGTGGGGTATAAACGAATTTGCTGTTTCCCACAGGTCACATCGAGAAGGATGCGATTAACCATTCATGAATCCAGATGGTATCCTACGTTGTCCGGGTTAGGCATATATCTGAGCGAGCGGGGAGGGTTGTAAAATGGCGTTGCTAACGTATAAAGGTTCACAATTTATGTATGATGGCGAGCCCATTCGGATTTTGTCCGGTGCCATCCATTATTTCAGAGTGGTCCCCGAGTATTGGGAGGATCGACTAATTAAGCTGAAAGCCTGCGGTTTCAATACAGTGGAAACGTATGTGCCGTGGAATGTCCATGAGCCGCAGCCGGGGCAGTATTGTTTTGAAGGCATGGCTGATCTGGAACGTTTTATTCGCATTGCAGGAGCTGTGGGTCTGCATGTAATTGTACGTCCGAGTCCTTATATATGTGCGGAGTGGGAATTTGGCGGATTACCTTCCTGGCTGCTTGCAGCTGATGATATCCGTCTTCGGTGTAATGATGCAAAATTTCTGGCGAATGTGGATCGTTATTATGATGTGCTTTTGTCCAAAATGAAACCTCTTCTGAGCACCCATGGCGGGCCGATCATTGCAATGCAAATTGAAAATGAGTACGGCAGCTTCGGGAACGACGCGAGTTACCTGCAATATTTACGTGATGGCATGGTAGCACGCGGTATGGATGTGTTGTTATTTACCTCGGACGGACCGACAGACCACATGCTGCAAGCGGGATCAATCCCGGGGCATCTGGCTACAGTTAATTTTGGATCAGGAACGGAGGGAGCGTTTGCCAAGCTGCGTGAATATCAGGCGGATGGACCTTTAATGTGCATGGAGTATTGGAACGGCTGGTTTGACCACTGGGGCGAGTCGCATCACACCCGAGAAGCTGCAGATGTGGCTGGTGTGTTTGAGGAGATGCTCCGGGCAGGTGCTTCGGTTAACTTTTATATGTTCCACGGCGGAACAAACTTTGGATTTTACAACGGGGCGAACTGTCAGCAGAAGGATCAATACGAACCAACGATTACAAGTTACGACTACGATTCACTGCTCAGTGAATCCGGGGAGCCGACAGCAAAATTTCATGCCGTACGTGATCTTATTGCTCGGTATAGCGATGAAGATCTGGATGAGTTCGTGTTGCCTGAATCGAAGGGGACATTCGCCTATGGGCGAGTGGAATTGAAGCAGCAGGCGTCATTACTTACACAATTGGACCGGATATCAGCCCCGGTGCAACGCACGAATCCAGAACCGATGGAGAAGCTGGGTCAGGATTATGGATTTATTTGTTATCAAACCCGAATATCCGGGCCCAGGGAGCGACAGGAACTGGTGGTTCAGGAGGTTCGTGACCGTGCGCTTGTGTTTGTTGATGGGCAATTTCAGGGTGTGCTCGAACGGGGAAATACAGCAGTATCGGTTACCTTTGAAGTGCCGCCAGAGGGTGCAGAACTATTGATCCTTGTCGAAAATATGGGGCGAATCAACTATGGCCCGTACCTGAGAGATCCGAAGGGGATTACGGAGGGGGTGCGACATGGCTTTCTATTTTTATTCGATTGGACGATTCATTGTCTGCCATTAACTGATCTGTCGGGTTTGCGATTTAGCGAGAAATTTTCGGCAGGGGATGAAGAAGGAGAGAGAGTGGGGGGAGGGCCAGCCTTTTACCGGGGAAGTTTTCAAGTAACGGGTGTAAGAGATACTTTTCTGCGACTGGATAACTGGACCAAAGGTGTTGTCTTTGTAAACGGATTCAATCTGGGTCGCTACTGGAATAAAGGACCGCAAAAAACATGGTACGTACCTGCCCCACTCCTTCGCGAAGGTGAGAATGAAATTACTGTATTTGAACTCCACGAGACGGCTGATCTGGCCGTTACGTTCGTGGATACACCGGATTTGGGCTAGGAAAAGGAAAATAGGTGAGCCAAACGATTATTGGCAATTGTCGTGTTCACCTGAAAAAGGTATACGTTGGGTATGGACAGCAACTACAGGAGAGGATGAGGAAAAATGAAAGTTGGACTCAGCACCTACAGTCTGCAACAAGCATTGGATCGTAAAGAATTAACCGTACCGGATGCCATTCGCTGGATCGCCGATCAGGGCGGGGAACATGTGGAGATTGTTCCAATGGGATTCAGTCTGATCGAACATCCGGAGTTGATTGATGAGATTAAAGCTGTGGCAAAAGAGGTAGGAATCGATATTTCCAATTATGCTATCGGCGCAAACTTTGCTGTGCAGGAGGACGCCGAAGCGTTGGAGCAAGAGATCCAGAATGTGATGCGACATGTGGATGTGGCTGCCGCGTTAGGTGTGAAACTGATGCGTCATGACGTGGCTTTCCGCCCCGCACCAGAAGGAACCGTAGCACAGTTCGAGATCGACCTGCCGGTACTGGTGAAGGCTTGTCAGCGAATAGCCGATTATGCTGCGGGTTTTGGAATTACAACCAGCGTTGAGAACCATGGGTACTATGTGCAGTCGAGTGAGCGAATTCAGCGTTTGCTCCACGAAACGGCGCGGGAGAACTTCAAGACTACCCTGGATGTTGGCAATTTCCTCTGTGTGGATGAAGATCCGGTGAGTGCTGTGAAAAATAATATCCCGTACGCGTCGATTGTGCATGCCAAAGACTTCTATTGGAGACCTTCCTACCGGAACCCCGGTGAAGGCTGGTTCCAAACCTCGCATGGCAATTACCTGCGCGGTGCCATTGTGGGCCATGGCGATATTAACATGCCTGAAGTTATCCGTGTGTTAAAACAATCCGGGTATGACGGATATATCTCGGTTGAATTTGAAGGCATGGAGGATTGCAAAACCGCCTCACGCATTGCTATGGATAATGTCCGCCGCCTATGGGAAGAGGCATAGGGCTGAGTCCTTGTTTTAAATGAAATATGACTTGTTATGTATGGCTCAAAAAGAAAGTTAATTCATTCAGAAAAAGTAGTGGAGGGGGCGAAATCGATTCTGAAGAAGCGAAGCGTGCGCCTTTATCCCCGGATTTCCCCTTTGCAAAAAGGTGAGTGAAGAAATCTGGGGATAAGAGTGATCGGAAGAACGATTCGCAACCGGAACGTCTACTCTGCAGAACTTTAATTTTATTTATGGAGGAATCAGCTCTATGTCCAAATTGAAAGTCGCCGTCATCGGTGCCGGATCCATATCCGATTGCCACTTACAAGCCTATGCCAGTAACCCTGACGTTGAAATATATGCCATCTGCGACCTGAATGCAGAACGTGCCGCAGAAGTGGCGAAGAAATATAATGCACCACATGTGTTTACCGATTATAAGGAACTTCTCGCACTGCCTGAGATTCATTCCGTCAGCATCTGTACATGGAACGACTCCCATGCTGAGATTAGCATTGCTGCTCTGGACGCAGGCAAAAACGTGTTATGTGAGAAACCACTCTGCCAAACGGTGGAGGATGCCCTCGAGGTAGAGAAGGCCGTTCATCGTAGCGGAAAACTGCTGCAAGTTGGTTTTGTTCGCCGCTATAGTGACAATGCACAGATTCTGAAGAAATTTATCGACGAGGGTGAACTGGGCGAGATCTATTATGCCAAAGCCTCCAGTCTGCGTCGTTTGGGCAATCCAGGTGGCTGGTTCTCCGATATCAACCGCTCCGGCGGCGGCCCACTGATCGATATCGGTGTGCATGTAATCGATATTTGCTGGTATCTGATGGGCAGACCGAAGGTGAAATCCGTCTCCGCTAACGTGTCCAACCGATTGGGGAACCGCTCGAACATTAACAATCTGTCGTTCTACAAAGCGGCAGACTATGACGTGGAACAGAACACTGTTGAGGATATGGCAAATGCCCTGATTCGTTTCGAAAATGGCGCGAGCCTGCTCGTGGATGTAAGTTTCACGCTCCATGCCAAAGCAGATGAGACTTCGGTCAAACTCTATGGCGACAAAGGCGGTGCCGAGCTGGAACCGGAAATTTCGATTATTGGCGAGAAATTCAACACCATTTTGAACATGACTCCACAGGTGGATTTCAAATCCTTCGATTTTATGGGATCTTTCCGCAATGAAATCAACCATTTTATCGATAGTACACAGGGCCGCAAAGAAACACTTAGCCCCGTTGAGGATGGTGTCGAAGTGATGAAAATGCTCTGTGCCATCTACGAATCGGCACGCCAAGGCCGCGAAATCACGCTGTAAAAGGATCATTGCATGGCGTTGTTAGGCTACGTTGATACTTTACTACTCCCGTGGCATTAAAAGTTATGAGTACTTCGCTCCCTTTCAATGAAAAGCTCCGCTCAGGGCGGGCGTGGATGCGTCCTCTCCGCTCGCCGTTGGAGCAGAGTAGGGAGCGAGCGCTAACGAATCTGAGGCGTCTTATTCAAGGATTCGAAGCGCTAGCAGAAATCTAAGGAACCTGACACACGCTATATCAGAATAAACAGCAGTTTACAGCGTTTTTATAAGCTAATTTCGGGAAATAACGTGTCTGATGTTCCTTACAATTCAAAAAGAGGATCAAAAGGCTGAATAAGACGCCCTGTGTTCCTTAGAAAATTTCCTACCCCTCCGCGAAGGTCAGCCAGTTTATATTCCTCTAGAGGCAAGAGGAGGAAGTAAGGGATTCATAGGAATTGAAGATCGCACCGCAATCGAAATACAAAGTTACTACGCCCCTTAACAGTTAAACTAGCGTTTACGCCAAAACGGAGAGTGCAGAACCAATCTGAAGAAGCGAAGCGCTCGCCTTTATCACCGGATTTCCAACAATTATAAAGTGAAATCAAAGAAATCCGGGGATAACAGCGATCGAAAGATGGTACTGCACTCGGAGTGACCAGGCGTAACATGCAAGGTTTATCTTTTATCTAATCCAAAGGAGATGAAACAGGATGAGCGAAACCAAAGAAACCGTACTGGAGCAGGAAGAGCAGATTGTCGAAGCCGGGGTGCACAATTTTAGCAAAGAGGAAGAGTGGATCAGACCGGAGGAACCGCTGCTGAATGAACGGCTGGAGTGGTTCAAGGACCAGAAGCTGGGGCTGATGATGCACTGGGGGCCGTATTCCCAGCTTGGTCTCGTGGAGTCCTGGGCGCTGAGCGACGAGGATGGCGATTGGTCGCGTGATGACATCGACTGGACGGATGACATGGAAGACTTTAAACGGGAATATTTCGATCTCAACAAAACCTTCAATCCGATTCGTTTCCAGCCTGAGGAATGGGCACAGATGGCGGCAGATAACGGGTTCAAATACTTCCTGTTCACCACCAAGCACCATGATGGTTTCTGCATGTGGGATACGAAGACAACCGATTACCGGATTACGGGCAAGGACACGCCTTTTCATACCCATAAGTATGCGGACATCTGTCGAGCACTGTTTGACGCTTTTCGGGCTAAAGGACTCGGCATCTCAGCGTATTTCTCCAAAGCGGACTGGCATACCCCGTATTACTGGGCACCGGGTATGGAGCGTGGACGTCATATGTGGCGCGGCCCTTCGTATGATCCCCATAAGTATCCGTGGCTGTGGGAGAAATTCGTGGAGTTCACACATGAGCAGATCATGGAACTGCTGACCAATTACGGGCGGATCGAATGTCTGTGGCTGGATGCCGGCTGGGTGCGTGAAGGTCGCCATGGTCAGGATATCAGGCTTGGAGAAGTCGTGGACCGGGCGCGTCAGACCACTCAGCCCTGGCTGCTGTCCGCAGATCGCACTGTAGGTGGACCGTATGAGAATATTGTTACCCCTGAGCAGACCATACCGGAACATCCGATGAACATTCCATGGGAGAGCTGTATTACCGTAGGAAACTCCTTTGCCTTCGGATTCGATGATCAGTATAAAACGGGAAGACAGCTAGCACATATTCTACTCGAAGTGGTGTCCAAGGGTGGTAACCTGGCGCTGAATGTAGGACCACAACCCGATGGGCGTCTGCCAAAAGGGGCAATTCGAGGCATCAAGGGCCTCGGTGAATGGCTGGGTACTCATGGAGAAGGTGTCTATGGAACCCGGATCTGCGGGCCATATTTTACGAAAGATTGGGCCTTCACGCAGAAGGAAGAGATCAACACCGTATATGCCTTCCGTTTGTACCGAAACGAGAATGAGACCGTACAACCACAGTTAATCATTCCTTATCTGGAAAAGGTAGAGCGGATCGAACTCGTCGGTAGCGATGACGTACTTTCGTATCAACAGACGGAAGACGGACTTCTCGTGGAACTGCCACAATCCGCTACAACCAATGAAGCGCCGATCACACATACGTTCAGGCTGGTCACAAGCGCATAGAAAGCCATGTCAATTCCGGGGGAGGTATAACCACCTCCGGAATTTTTATATTCATACATAAGGAACATATATCCCACCAAAAACAGCTCCAAATTGCTTGTCACACAAGGGTTTATGGAATAAAGAGAAGTCGGAGAAAATTGCAAATTGATAAAAGTTTACCGTGCGATGTACTATCAAATTAAGAAAGCGCTACCTGATATGAATGTTTACATCAATTAGGTTTGACAAGGAATTAAGAACAGAAAAAAGGATGTTTAAGGGATGTAAATGTAATGTATTATTACACTTGAGGTGTAGAAGGAGTGACGCAAATGAGTCGAGCTACGGAAAGCATACCCGCCAAGATGGAACTCCATCAGAGGAAACATGTGGAGCCCAAGCGGCAGCATCCATTCATCAAAAGCCTCAAGAAACACTGGGAGCTCTACCTGCTCGTGCTGCCCCCGGTGTTGTATCTGTTGATCTTCAAGTACATCCCTATGGTGGGTGTCCAGATTGCCTTCAAGGACTTCAGTGTGGTCAAAGGAATCTGGGGAAGCCCGTGGGTTGGATTCAAACATTTTGAAGCCTTCTTCCAATCTCCAAACTTCTGGCTGTTAATCAAAAACACGATAGGCATTAGCTTCTATTCCTTAATTGCGGGTTTCCCTATTCCCATCCTGCTGGCGCTGGCGCTGAATGAGATTCGAACGGGTTACTTCAAGAAGACCGTGCAAATGGTCACTTACGCTCCGCATTTTATCTCAACCGTTGTCATGGTATCCATTATCATTCTGATGCTCTCCCCACATGTGGGCGTGGTAGACAAGCTGTTCACACTGCTCGGCTTCCCAATGACCAACTTCATGGGCATTCCGGAATACTTCAAATCGATCTATGTCTGGTCAGGTGTGTGGCAGGGCATGGGATATTCATCCATCATATATATCGCAGCTCTTGCTGGTGTTGATCCATCTCTCTATGAAGCAGCAAAGATGGACGGCGCATCAAGGCTTCGGAAAATATGGCACATTGACCTTCCAACACTCGTTCCAGTCACGGTTATCATGCTGATTCTGAGTCTGGGCAGCATTATGGGCGTGGGCTTTGAGAAAATATACCTGATGCAGAATCCACTCAACACAAGCGCTTCGGAGGTCATCTCCACGTATGTGTACAAGGTGGGTCTGATCGGAGCCAATTTCAGCTTCTCCTCGGCAGTAGGGTTCTTTAACTCCATTATCAACTTGATCCTGCTGGTTATCGTCAACGGCATATCGCGCAAAGTATCCCAGAACAGCTTGTGGTAAAGGAGGAGCTTATCCATGTTCAACCTGATTAATCGTAACCGGATCAAGGACCCGCTTGGTGACCGCATTTTCATGACACTTAACTACATCTTTCTGTTCGCCATACTTCTAACGGTGTTTTACCCGCTCTTGTATATCATCAGTTCTTCGTTCAGCTCTTCACGAGCCGTGACATCCGGCCAGGTGTGGCTGTTCCCGGTCGACTTTAACATCAAGGCGTACATCTCCATTTTCAAAAGCCAACAGCTTATGCTCGGTTTTTATAACACGATCATTTATACCGTGGTGGGCACGTTCATTAACGTGACGCTGACTGTCATGCTGGCGTATCCCTTGTCCCGTAAGTCATTCTACGGACGAGGAGCCATTATCATTTTCATGATGATCACAATGTTCTTCGATGGCGGTCTGATCCCCACCTACCTCTTGATGAAGGACTTGCACTTGCTGGATACACGCTGGGCGATGTGGCTGCCCGGGGCGCTCGCAGTATTCCAGGTCATCGTGGCAAGGACTTTCTTCCAATCTTCCATCCCGGAAGAACTCGGGGAGGCCGCCGAAATGGACGGTTGCCGGGATATCCGGTATCTGATCAGCGTAGTTCTTCCCTTATCAAAGCCCATTCTGGCAGTCATGACACTCATGTATGCCGTAGGTCACTGGAATGCGTACTTTGATGCACTGATCTACCTGCGTTCCGAGAAATTGTTCCCTCTGCAATACGTGCTTCGCAATCTGCTCATCCTGAATGCGGCTGATCCGGCGATGCTCGCCAATACCAGCCAACAGATGCGGGATCAAGGGTTTGAGCAGGTGTTGAAATATGCACTGATCGTTGTCGCAAGTATTCCCATTCTGATCATGTATCCATTTGTACAGAAACATTTTGTTAAAGGGGTCATGGTTGGTTCCCTGAAAGGTTAATCCTTGTGAGTTAAGCCCGGTTGCCTCTTGAAAGGAGGTGGAAGGAACACGCCGGCTTCCGGGATCGATTTTATACACGTGCAGTACAAGTCAATAATTTGCCGTTATGAACAAAAAGGAGGAGTCAGATTGAGAAAATCTTGGATTTCGATGTTGTTTCTGGTCTTTGCTTCGATGGCTTTGTTGTCCGCATGCAGTTCATCCGAGGAGTCGGGTGGAAGTAGCGACGGTAGCGGGGAGAGCGGCGGTCCTGTAACTATGACCCTCTTTGCTCCGCAAGGCAAAGCGTCCATGGAAGAGAATGAATTCACCCAATTTATCGAAGACAAGTTCGACGTTACCCTAAAATGGGATCTGGCCCCAACGGACGCCTTGCAGGATCGCAGACAATTGCTGCTGGCCAGTGGTGATTATCCCGAAGTGTTTCTTCACGGCAAGTTCACCACCTCAGACCTTCAAACCTATGGAAAACAGGGCGTGTTCCTTCCGCTACAAGATCTGATTAAGGAGTATGGTCCGAACCTGACCAAGATTATGGAAGAGAAGCCATACTTCAAAGAAGCCATTACGGCGCCGGATGGCAACATCTATGCACTGCCGATCTTCAATGAATGTTACCACTGTACGTATGCACAGAAATACTGGATCAACACAGAATGGCTCGATAATCTGGGTCTGAAAATGCCAACAACAACCGATGAACTGTATACCGTTCTGAAGGCGTTTAAGACACAGGATCCCAACGGTAACGGGAAAGCGGACGAGATTCCACTTACGGGTGCACCGAACAAGTATGTATGGAATGGCAACATTGATGCCTATCTGATGAATAGTTTCATATACAATGACAACGACAAGTACCTGATCGTGAACGATGGCAAGGTGAGTTTTGCCGCCAATCAGGAAGGATGGAAGAAAGGGCTGGAGTACATGAACAAGCTGTATGCAGATGGCCTGATTGATCCAGCTTCCTTCACGCAGAACGATCAGGCGATTGGACAGCTGGGGAACAAAGAAGGCGATGAAGTGGTAGGTTCCATTACGACGGCGCTGGTCAGCTATCTCGTAAATACCTATGACAAAGACATCACTCGTCACCAGCACTGGGATATTGTCCCTCCATTGAAAGGGCCGGATGGCGTGCAGACAACAGGCGCCACACAGAGCGTGGGTGAGTTTGAGTTTGCCATCACGAACAAAGCGACAGAAGCACAGCAGATTGCCGCCATCAAAATCGTAGATTACATGTTCAGTGAAGAAGGTGCGCTGTACGCGGAGTATGGACCAACCGAAGGCAAGGGCTGGAAGAAGGCAGATGCTGATGAGAAAAACATCAATGGCGAGCCGGCCAAATACAGCTACTACAACCTGCCTGAGCGTGATCCGAACGTTGTTGTGAACGAGAGCTGGTCACAGATCGGAGCGCATGACTTGTCCAACTCGTTCCGTAATCTGTTTGCCGAAGGGCAGAATCCTTTAGAAGCAGAGGGTTATGGTACACGTCTGGCGCAAGCTACCAATGTGTATGAACCCTATGCACCAAAAGAAGTATACCCTGCGAACGTGTTTATCCGTCCAGAGGATACGGAATCAGCTGCACAACTGACTACGGCCATCAAGGATTATGTGCAGACAAATATGGCGCAGTTCATTATCGGTAGCAAGAGCATTGATAAGGAATGGGATGCATATGTCAAAGGCTTCGATGGTCTTGGGCTGAGTAATTATCTTGAGATCTACCAGCGCGCCATTGAGAAGAATCAATAATTGTTGAAGGATTCAATATAGAGGCTGTCCCGTCTGTCACCCGTGACCGGGACAGTCTTCTCCTATGACAACCCCACGTCATCCGATATAATGTACTGAATATTTATGGAAAATTAGCGATCAGCACAAATGATTGTCGTCATTCAGCATGAACAGTAATGGTGGGGGGATCTCGGAGATGAACAACAATTGGTTTAGACGTTTGCTGTTATCGTATCTGCCTGTTTTCTTTATTGTGACGACCATTCTATTCTTTATTTTCTTCCAGGTCTTCAATGAACAGAACCGTAGAGAAGCGCTTAAGGCCAATGAATTCCTGGCCTCACAGGTCACACAATATCTGGACAACTCTTTGCGCTCCATTGACTTCAAGGTACTGCGTGAGATTTTGACCAACCCTAACTTGAAGAATTATTTCTCGGTATCTGGCAGCGATGATGTGTATGCCGGCATTCAGGCGGTCCAGGTAGTTGATGAATTGAAAATAGAGTATCCGCTGATCGATTCGATATATCTCGTTCGATATGGAGATGGCACGGTCTTCAGTAACGGGAAGGCTGTTCCCATTGAAGAGTTCCCGGATGCAGATTTTATTGCAGATAGCCGGACGAGGGATGAACAAAAGTGGGCAGGGGCACGAGCATTCCGGGCTTTCCCTTCACAAGCGACGGAGCAGGTGATTACGATTGTGCGAAGTGTAGGGAACGGCAAAGGACTGGTAGTCACCAATGTGGACTTGAGTACCCTGAGGAAGTCCATCATGCAGATGTATGATCCGGAATTTACGTTTGTAAACATCTTCAACCGTTCAGGCGGCAATCTGTGGGATAGCAGCATGCCGGAAGGGATTACAGCTTCCACTAAAACCACATCGGGAGAAGTCTTCTCCGAATTTACGTCGAGTTATAGCGGTTGGAAGGTGCAGACAGGTCTCAATAACGGAAAAATCGTCAAATGGGCGCTGCAATTTTATAATATCTGGTTTGCCTTTGCTGTAGTGGTTGTGTTGATTGGCGTGGTGTGGGTGATCTATGTGACCCGCAGAAACTACAAGCCGATTCAGCAGATTGTCACGTTAATTCAGACTGTCTCTTCGCAGAAACAATCCGGACTGAACTATGGCAAAGAGAATGAATTCCGTTTCATCCATACCACGCTGGAACGCATGATTGATCAGACGAGACAATATCAGGAGGAGCATGAAGAGAATCTGATTTTGCAGAAAAGGATGTTCTTTCAGGAGTTGCTTGAAGGCACACGAGACTTTACGAGCACGGAGCTGACAGCAGAGATGAAGAAGTTCAAGCTGCCTGAGCTGGAGCATCGTTGGGCCGTCATGGTAATTGAAATGGATCGGTATGATGCATTTGTGGCGGAGTATCATCATCAGGACCAATCCCTCCTGAAATTCGTGTTGTCCAGTATTCTGCAAGAGAGTGCACGCCATGAAGGCACGGAAGTATGGACTGAATGGATCTCCGATCAGCGTCTGTACGCCATCCTCTGGATGCCGGACATGGAACAGGCCGAGGAGACGGAGCATCGATTGCTGGCTGGTTATCTGGACAGAATCGATCAGTATCTGAACTTCACCGTGACCATTGGTGTGGGCCGGGTTGCTGTCGATATTCGGGGGTTGAGAGCTTCATTGAAAGAAGCTGTGCACGCGCTGGAGTACAAGGCTGTACTGGGGATAAATCGCATCATTCCGTGTAGCGATGTACCGAATTCGACCAATGATGTGTATGAGTTCCTGAAGACCATCTCACTGCTGGTACAGGCGATGCGTCTATCGGACGATGTGTGGGAAAAGCATTTTGAAAGACTGTTTGAACAAATCAGTGAGTCCGTTCTGTCCCGTCAGGAGATTATGAATACGATCCAATTGTTATTTCAACATTACAATCGGGAGTTCGCCGAACTTCCACGGGAGTACCAGGATTCGTGGGCCGCTATATTCACCCCGCTTCTCCCAAGGCTTGAGGGCTGGGAGACGTTAGACGATTTGCGTGAGCTGTGCTGGGAAGGGTTCCGGGAACTGGCCCTGCAGATGAAGACGCTGCAATGTTCGCGAAAACACAGATCTCATATTCTCGAGATTCGCAAATACATCGAAGAGCATTACAATAATCCCGATTTGTCGCTGAACTACCTTAGTGATCGATTTGATATTAATCCGAAGTATCTGAGCAAGCTTTTCAAGGATGAGATTGGGGAGAAGTTTGTGGATCTGCTCATTAGTCATCGCATCGAAAAAGCCAAATTGCTCATGCAGGAGACCGATAAGGCCATTCAGGAAATCAGTGAAGAAGTGGGATATACCAACTATAATTCCTTCAACCGGGCTTTCAAGAACGTGGTGGGTATGGCACCAAGTGACTACCGGAAAGCCATGTGACGCAAGTTCACGCGCCTAACTAATTCCGAACGCATAAGGAGAATGTGCATATGGACTATAAAGATGCTTCGCTTCCCATTCAGGAGCGAGTTCAGGATCTGATCGGACGGATGACAACGGCAGAGAAGATTGGACAACTCATTCAGCCGATGGGCTGGAAGACGTATGTGAAGGCAGCAGATGGCACAGTACAGGTCACGGAAGAGTTCGAAGTGGACATGGAACAAGGCGGTGTCGGTTCCCTGTATGGCGTGCTTCGGGCCGATCCGTGGACTGAAGTGACGCTGGAGACAGGTCTGACACCACGGCAGGGAGCCGTTGCCACGAATGTCATTCAACATTATGCCATGGAGCATTCCCGGCTGGGCATTCCCATTTTGTTCGGGGAAGAGTGTTCACACGGGCATATGGCAATTGGAGCGACAGTTTTCCCCGTACCGTTAACGGTGGGCAGCACGTGGAATATGGAGTTATACCGCAAGATGTGTGAAGCCATCGCTGTGGAGACCCGGAGCCAGGGAGGAGCAGCAACGTATTCCCCGGTGCTTGATGTGGTGCGTGACCCGAGATGGGGACGGACGGAGGAATGTTTTGCCGAAGATCCATACTTGATTGGTGAATTTGCAGTAGAAGCCATGAAGGGACTACAGGGTGACCGTCTAGATTCCAACCAGACGATTGTGGCGACACTCAAGCATTTTGCGGCTTATGGCAGCTCGGAGGGTGGGCGTAATGCAGCACCTGTACATATGGGATTACGTGAATTGCATGAAATAGATCTATTGCCGTTCAAAAAAGCAGTGGAAGCCGGGGCTTGTTCCGTGATGACCGCTTATAACGAGATTGATGGCGTACCGTGTACGTCCAGTACGTATCTGCTGAATGACCTTCTGCGCGAGCAGTGGGGGTTTGACGGATTTGTGATTACTGATTTTGGCGCCATTCAGATGTTAGTCCATGGACATAATACCGCGGAGAACGGGGAGCAGGCCGTGGCACAGTCCCTTCAGGCAGGTGTGGACATGGAGATGTCCGGGTACATGTATCGCAAACATCTCGGTCAGGCGCTTGAGCAGGGATTGATCGAAGAGAAGGATCTGGACTTGGCTGTGCGGCGGGTGTTGGAGATGAAATTCAGACTTGGGTTATTCGAACAGCCTTTCGTTGATCCAGAGTTTGCAGAGCGGGTTATCGGATGTGAAGACCATACTCAGCTGGCGAGGGAAGTTGCACAAGAGGGGATTGTTTTACTGAAAAATGAAGGAAATATCCTTCCGCTTGCCAAAACAGGTACGAAGTTGGCTGTCATTGGTCCGAACGCGAACCATATCTATAACCAACTTGGGGACTATACCTCACCACAGCCGAGAGAACAGATCGTCACGGTACTGGATGGCATTACGCGCAAGCTTGGCGTGGATTCGGGTCAGGTGCTGTACGCACCTGGCTGCCGGATTAAAGGCGATTCCAGAGAAGGTTTTGCGCAAGCGCTCGCCTGTGCGGAACAGGCGGATGTCATCGTGATGGTGATGGGTGGTTCCAGCGCCCGCGATTTTGGTGAAGGCACGATCGACTTGCGGACAGGAGCGTCTGTGGTAACCGATGACCCATGGAATGATATGGAGTGCGGCGAAGGCATTGACCGGGCTTCCCTGAATCTCATGGGTGTTCAATTGGAGCTGGTGCAGGAGGTTCATAAGCTGGGTAAACCCGTTATCGTGGTGTATATTAACGGCCGCCCCATTGCTGAACCTTGGATTGATGAGCATGTCCATGCCATTGTGGAAGCGTGGTACCCCGGGCAGGAAGGTGGTAACGCCATCGCAGATATTCTGTTTGGCGATGTGAATCCATCTGGCCGCCTTACCGTCTCCATTCCCAAGCATGTTGGGCAACTTCCGGTCTACTATCATGCCAAGCGCACGCGTGGCAAGCGGTATCTGGAGATGGACCTTGCACCGCAGTATCCGTTCGGCTATGGACTGAGCTACACCGAATTCACATATGAGAATGTTAGGGTAGTACCGGAAGTGATCGGGACAGAAGATGAAGCACAGGTGATGGTTGAAGTCACGAATACTGGAGCGGTTGCGGGAAGTGAAGTTGTGCAATTGTACATCACGGATGTATCGGCTTCGGTCACTCGGGCTGAAATGTCACTGAAAGGTTTTCGTAAAATCCATCTGGAGCCAGGACAGACTCATACCGTTACATTCCCTGTGCAAAAAGAACACCTCGTACTGATCGACGCCCGTCTCCAGTCTGTCGTAGAACCGGGTGAATTCAGACTCATGGTTGGCCGCAATTCTGCTGACTGGACCGCTTGCAGTCTGCACATTCAGAAGTTGGGGGTGGAGGTATGATTCGGATTCAACGATTCATTGAGGATATGAACCGGTCGCAGTGGCTGGATACGATCGAGCTTCCAGAATGGCATATGCAGAAGGCCCGGTACATTCGGCCAGGGGAATACGAGTATGAGCAGGGATATGAACATAAAGATGAGTGTCCAGACAAGGCTATGCAGAGCTTGAATCCGCTGAACAGCGTACACGGAACGACGTATTTTCTGAGTAAACGTGTGGAGATTCCGGACAGTTGGCAGGATCAAGCCATTGGGTTGATTTTTGAGACTGGAGGAGAAGGGCTGCTGAAGGTGAATGGCTTGCCTTATCACGGACTGGATCGGAATCACGGATTCGTACCGCTTCCGAGAAGTCGAGTAGGGAATACGCCGCAGTTGGAGATTGAACTCTACGACCCGATCCCGGAGCCGCATGATCCACTCAATCGACAAGCTGTGATTCAGCCGCCTATTCAGGGCATCCGTACAGCATTGGTTCATATCAATCAGCCCTTGCAGAGCCTGATGTATAGCGTGACGGTACTCGCCGAGTCGCTCCGGGCATATAACGAGAAGGAGCCCAAGCGGATGGCACTTGTTCAGGCCATTCACCAGGTGATGGATGAGATGTACAATAATCCGGACCGCTGGACTGATGCAGCATGGATACAGAATTTTGAACATGGACTGGTACAGTCGGTACAGCAGGAAGACCCGGAGGAATATCGAAGTGGCTTCATGCATCTGGTTGGACAATCCCACATTGATATTGCCTGGCTGTGGCCTGTGCGAGAGACGGTTCGCAAGTCCAGTCGCACGTTCTCGACCATGTGTACCTTGATGGACACGTATCCGGATTTTGTGTATTCCCAGAGCCAGCCGCAGCTGTATGCCTTCGTGAAAGAGCATTACCCGGAGCTGTACGAGCGAATTAAAGCACGCATTGCTGAAGGCCGCTGGGAGTTGGTCGGAGGCATGTGGGTGGAGCCGGATCTGAACATTCCGAGTGGCGAGTCGTTGGTCCGGCAGATTCTGTATGGACAGAACTTCTACCAGGCGGAGTTTGGCAGACGCTCCAACATTGAGTGGCTGCCCGATACTTTTGGCTACTGTGCTTCCTTGCCGCAGATGCTGAAGCTTGCGAATATTCCTTATTTTATGACCACCAAGCTGAATTGGAATGACACCAACGCGTTTCCTTATGACCTCTTCGACTGGGTAGGCATTGATGGAACTTCAGTGCTTGCCTATCTGAATCATGGGGTGAATGAGCATACGCGGCCCAAAGATGTGGATGAACATTGGCAATCGTACAAACAGAAGGATGTGCATCCCGAGCAGATGTTGCTCTACGGACATGGCGATGGTGGCGGCGGTGTGACGAATGAGATGGTGGAGTTTGCAGAGCGATCCCACTTGATGGTCGGGCAGCCAATCAGCAAATTCAGCACGGCAGGCGCTTTTTTTGAAGACATATCGTCCAATAATCCAACGTTGCCAAAGTGGCACGGGGACTTGTACCTGGAGTTACACCGGGGAACCTATACGACCCATGCGAGGAACAAACGTAGCAATCGAAAGGCAGAGGTATTGTACCGGGAAGCGGAGATTTGGGGGCAATTTGCCAAAGCTTGCGCTGTACACACGAAGAATGACCTGGATGAAGGCTGGAAGCTGATCATGCTCAACCAATTCCATGACATTATTCCGGGAACATCGATTCCTGAAGTATACGTAACGTCCACCGAGGAGTACACGAAGGTATTTACATTAGGTACATCCGCACTGCGAGAAACGCTGGATATCCTTGCGGAGAACATTGCAACCGATGAAGCTGATGGTCTTCCCTACATTATATTTAACAGCCTCGGCTGGGAACGTGGAGAAAACATCACCATCACAGGGGGTGCTCACCTCGCTGAGTTGGCTGCATTTGATCGTCAAGGAAACCGTCTGGCCTGTGATCTGGAGCAAAAGGAAGACAAGTATACGCTGCTCGTGCATGTTCCATCGATTCCTGCTTTTGGGTATACAACCATATGGCTGCGTGAGGCATCGGATGTTATCCTTCCAGTAAGGGAAGAAGAAACTTTCCCTTCCACATGGGAAACCGAATTTTACACGCTTGAGTTCAACGACTTGGGAGAGATCACCAAGTGGTATGACAAAACGGTAGGACGCGACTGGCTGAAGCCCGGTGATCGGGCGAATGAGTGGCAGTTTTTCCATGACAAACCGACGTACTGGGATGCCTGGGATATCGATCCACGGTTTGAATCGCAGCGGGCAGGTGTGGTGCAGTTGATCTCCAGAGAGGTTGTGCAGCGCGGAGCTACGCGAGATGTGCTGCGTTATGTGTGGAAGCTGAATCAATCGGAGATCAGCCAGGATATCATTTTGCATCACCACCAGCGGCGTGTTGATTTCCATACGAAAGTGAACTGGAATGAGAGTCATAAGCTGCTCAAGGTGGCATTTCCGGTGGATCTGGTGGCAGCCAAAGCAGCCTATGAAATCCCGTTTGGAGCGTTGGAGCGTCCAACCCATAACAACACCAGTTGGGAGCAGGCGCAGTTCGAGGTCTGCGGTCATCGCTGGGCGAATATCTCAGAGGGTAACAGTGGTGTGAGTTTGCTGAATGATTGCAAGTACGGATACGACATCAAGGATCGGACGATCCGCCTGTCCCTGCTTCGCGCCCCGAAATGGCCGGATGAACATGCCGATCAGGGAGAACATGAATTCACATATTCGTTCCTGCCACATCAGGGGGATTGGCGACAAGCTGCTGTCGTTCGCCGCGCAATGGAGCTTAATCATCCGGTGGAAGTTGTTGTAGCGAGCCCGTCTTCGGGTCACTTGCCATCTGAACATGCTTGGGTTCAGTTCCATAGTGAGCATGTCATTCTGGATGCAATCAAACCCGCAGAAGATGGATCGGGAACGGTGCTGCGTTTCTATGAGTCATCAGGAGGTAGAGAAACGGTACAGGTCGAATGGGTTAAAAGAGAAATTAAGGCGTCTGTCATTAATCTGCTGGAGGATGAGATCCATCCGTTGGCTTGTCCGAACGGCACATTCGAACTGACATTCAAACCGTATGAAATTAAGTCAGTGAAACTTGTTCCAGTGAATCCAAATACGTAATCTTCAGGAGGTATGACATGAAATTAACGAATAAGATCGGTGTCATCGTGGATAGCTTTGGCGTAGGTGTACGGGAAGGGCTGAACAAGGCCAAAGACGTAGGTGCAGAAGGTGTACAGATATACGCCGTCAAGGGAGAGATGGACCCTGAAAATTTGTCACCTGCGGCGCGCAAGGAACTGAAGAGTTACATCGATTCGCTGGGTCTCGAAATTTCAGCACTGGTTGGTGACCTCGGCGGACATGGTTTTCAGGTCAAGGAAGATAATCTGTGGAAAGTGGAGAAATCGAAGCGGATCGTGGATCTGGCCCTCGATCTGGGTACCAACATCGTCACAACACATATCGGCATTGTTCCACATGACCCTTCATCAGAGGTTTATGCCACGCTGCATGCTTCTTGTGAGGAACTGGGCCAATACGCCAAAAGTGTTGGCGCATACTTTGCCATTGAGACAGGGCCGGAAACGGCAGCTGACTTAAAAGGATTCCTGGATACACTGTCGACCAACGGGGTATCGGTGAATTTTGACCCGGCAAATATGGTGATGGTGACTGGAGATGATCCGGCGCAGGGCGTTCGTCTGCTTAAGGATTACATCGTACATACCCATGTGAAAGATGGTGTGCGGTTGAAGGAAGTCGATCCACGAGACGTATACGGAGCGGTCGGTTATGCGCCTATGGATCACGAAAAAATTGCCGAGATGGTCTCGTCCGGAACGTTCTTTCGTGAGGTGCCACTGGGCGAGGGTGGCGTTGATTTTGACGGATACTTTGCAGCGCTTCAGGAGATTGGTTACACCGGTTATCTGACGATTGAGCGCGAGGTAGGCCATCAGCCGGAGCAGGACATTCGTAAGGCGGTTCGATTCATCCAACAATATCGATAGGGAGCTGAGCAGATGAAAGTGGGCCTGAGCACGTACAGTTTGTTGAACGATTTGAATTCCGGTGAGATGACGGTGCTGGATGTGATCGACTGGATTGCGGCGAACGGTGGAGAGCATATGGAGATGGTACCTTACGGTTATACCGTGGAGGATAATCACGATCTGGCGGATGCGATTCGGGAACGGGCAGCGTCTGCAGGTATTGAACTGTCCAACTATTCGATGCCAGCCAATTTCGTGCAGGAGACGGAAGAGGCGTTTGAAGAAGAGATGGCCCGGGTCAAAAGGCATGTGGATGTGGTACACCGGATGGGTGTGAAACATATGCGTCATGACGTCACGGCGTTTACCCTGCCAAAGGAGAAGATGACCATCGCCTGGTTCGAGGACCATCTGCCGCTGATGGTGCGGGGAAGCCAGATCATTGCGGACTATGCTGCGCAGTTTGGTATCACCACAACCATTGAGAATCACGGCTTCAGCGTGCAGGCGAGTGACCGGGTGCAGCGTGTGCTGCATGCTGTGGACCGTCCGAACTTCAAAACAACACTCGATATTGGCAACTTCATGTGTGTGGATGAGAATCCGATCATCGGTGTCATGAAAAATCTGCCGTACGCTTCTCTGGTCCACTTCAAAGATTTTTACTTCCGTCCTTATGATGAGCATCCGGGTGAGGGTGAGTGGTTCACGACAGCCTATGGCAACTTCCTGCGTGGGGCCATCGTTGGACAAGGGGACATTCCGATTCGTAAAATTGTTAAGTTGATCAAAGACTCCGGCTATGATGGCAACATTACGGTGGAGTTCGAGGGTATGGAGGAATGCAAATCCGCATCCAAAATCGCCATGGACAACCTGCGACGCTTCTGGGAAGAGGCGTAACGAAGCATAAAGAGGGAATGGATCAAGGGCCACTTTTCGAAGTGGCTCTTATTGTTGATCATCAGGATTCTGGACTGCCCATCGATCCAGGGTCATTTCGATGTAACGCATGGTTTCCGTTGTCATACCATATACACGAGCTGACTGATCATCCTCTGGGGTGATATAATCCCAATATTTTTCTGCCAATTCTGCATTCCCTTGAAAAGTCCTTTCAGCATAATCAGAGATTCGGATGGCCAGTAATCGTGAGGCTTCGGAATCCGGAGGTTCCATCTTGCATGTATGAATATCTTTAAGAATATCGGCCCATTCCATGGATAGTGAATTGTTCTGATTATTCAGAGGTAACGATTCCATTTCTTCAGGTGTAAAAACATCTTGACGGAACCTGCTCGGAGGCTGATCCAGTTCACGGATGAAACCCAACATCTCATCCAGACTGATTGTACCGGAGGCTCTGATGGCATATATGGTTGAAAAAAGAAGATGCTCGACCTTGCTTAATCTCTCCTGCTGTTCCTTGACGACGGCCAGTTGTTGTTCCAACGTATTATTCCATAAAGTGAGGGTACTCTCTGGTTCGGAGCGAGCAGCATCCTGATCGAGGAATTCTCCAATCTCATTCAATTTAAAATGCATGCTCTTCAGAATGGTAATCTGCTGAAGCCGTAAAATATCCTTTTCACCATATAAACGATACTGATTGATCTCGTTACGGGCCGGTCGCAGTAAACCCAGCTTCTCATAATAATGCAGTGTTCGGATGGATACTCCGGTATGTTTGGATAGTTGTCCAACGGTATACAACAGGCAGAGCCCTCCCTCATGATTTATGTATTCTCCACCAGCGCCATGCATTGAGCACCGCCAGAATGATTCCACCGACGAAGATTATCATCATATACAAAATAAATATTTCGGCCAACCCATTATCTTGCGCAGTATAACTTAACAATGCCGGTCTATCACCTGGCACAACAACGAATCGGGCTACTTCCAGGTAAGCGATATGAAATCCGATGGATGCCCATAAAGATCCGGTCAAACTGCGCAGAAGCTGTAACGTAACACCATAGGTCAAGAGCAGGATCATATAATCCAAGGTTATCCGGTTTCCGGCATCCATACCGACGATCTCTTGCAATAGGCTGACACTCATCGGAACCAGCAGAAAGAGTATGATTTGAGTTACATAAGCGAAAAACACAGGAAGTCGGAGTCTGAAGCGTAATCCATCATAGACCATGCCTCGCATGGATAGTTCCTCTGGCAAAGCTTCATACAAGAAAGCAATACAACTATTAAGTATGACAACAAGCAAGAACTCGGCTGAAAAGTGCCACTCCGTAATCGTAATCCAGTTGTTCATACTAGCTATCGCTAACCCAATGAAGGCCAGAGAAGTGGCAAATAATGCGCCAGAGAGCAAGTGAATTATGCTTTTTCCTGTCAGAGGAAGAAGAACGGACTTCATATGGAAGTGTCTTCGAATGACGAATAGTACGGGCAAGACGATACTAATCATGACAACAGCTTGGGTGAGATGAACCATCCATTCAGTAGCACCAATAGTGCTGACAAACTCCCCTGCGAGTGTAGCAAAAAACAGACCCAATGTCATCATCAACCAACTCAATCCGATAATGGCTATTCCACTTCTGCGTCGTTTCTTGGTTACATGTTCAGGTGACATACTCATGCTAATCCCCTCCTGAAGCCAGTATAAACCCTCGAGTTAACGTCAGGGTCAAGCAGGGAATATGCCTATCAGAATATGGTTCTGCGCAAGGATTAAGTTACGAGCAGCACAAGTGTGGTATACTGGATATATTCAGCCTGATAATAACTGGCTATGGATAGGAGATGTCACTGATCTATGCAGGTATTCGAGGACTGGAATCAGAAAGTAAAGAGGACGTTTAATGCTACGAACCCCGAGGTAGTGTTGACGGTATCGGAAGCTGGAAGTTTGCTTGGTTTGACCAAAGACCAGATGAAACTGTACGTGGACAAGAACAAACTAACGAAGGTCCCGATCATGAGAAGTGTTCACCGATACCTCTTATTGAAAAGTGAAATAGATAACATCGTTCAAGCTCGATAACTTCATAGGATTGAACACAACCATTTTACCGATAGGATTCGGGAGAGTGGTCTTTTTTTTATCGGAAAGGGGACGGAATGTGCTGAATAAAGTGTCAAATTGGTTCTATCAGCGGGTGAATTGGAAATGGGTTGCAGCTGCAGTTGTTGTATTTGCTTGTTTTATTGTATTGATTCTGCCCTGGCAGGCGGCAAAGTCGGAGGAGGCCACAGGTGGTGGGCAGTCCCCGGATTCCTCTTTTTTGTACACTGCGGATGATCTTTATCAGATGGCTGAGCAGTATGGAGAAGCAGGGCGGAGCGCCTATATCTATGCACGGTTCACATTTGACCTCATATGGCCGTTGGCCTATCTGTTGTTATTGGTCGTTCTGTTATCAGTACTTTATCGCGTGCTTCCGGTGAAGAGTCGCTGGCGCTGGGTGAATCTGATTCCAGTCTTAGGTTGGGCTATGGATATGCTTGAAAATATAGGTGCGTCTCTGATCATGTATCGTTATCCCGAACGTACGACTGTGCTTGCTGAACTCACTCCGGTATTTACCTTGTTGAAATGGTGTCTGATCTATGCCAGTTTTGCAGCACTGGTTCCGGGTGTTCTGATCACGGTTCTCTGCTATATACGCAGGCGCAAGAAGTAATGGAGAGACGGATGGATTAAAAATATATTGGTAACCCTAATGGTGTAACGATCCAAAGAGTAAGTGAGGAAATATACGCTTGTCAAAGGACAACCTGTTCATATATACTCATGTCGCAAGTGGCGTGAATCGTATAATTACATGAGCCCAAGGAGATGAAGAACGCATGTCGATCAGCTTGAATGTGTATCTGATAACAGACGGTAATGGACGTGAAGCGGTAGATTTTTATCAAAAGGCATTTGGAGCGGAAGTGCTCGCACTTCAAACGTTTGGTGACGGTCCATCTGACCCGAATCATCCCATCCCGCCAGAAGCGAAAGACCGTATTATGCATGCTTCTTTGCAGATTGGCAGCTCGGTATTAATGTTATCCGACACATTTCCAGGCATGCCGTACACCATAGGTAATCATGTTAGTATTACTGTGAACACGGATACTGTGGATGAAGCCAAAGCTATTTTCAGCCAACTGGAAGATGGCGGCGTAGTGGAAATGGCGATACAAGAGACGTTCTGGAGTCCAGCCTACGGCACGGTTGTTGACAAATTCGGCGTACATTTTCAGGTCAGTGCTAAACCGGGACAAGCTTAAGAGCGTACTCTTCGCTAATATAGCCTACAAACGGCAAAACCTCCGCGATCTGCTTTGAGCAGTTCTGGAGGTTTTTTTGTTTTTCCCTATACGGCGTGGGATTACCCTTCCTTCTGAATCTTGGAAGGGTTGTTGATTTTATAAGGAACCGGGTTACGTGTCAGCTTCTTCTTGATGATTTTGGCTTCAAACGTGATAACGTCTCCCACTTCCAGTTCTTGTTTCTTAACGGTGGCACTGTGGCTCGACCAGGCTTCCCCAACGTCAATGACGTCTGGCTCCGTGATGGTAACTGCTTCATAGATGATGACTTCATCGTCATTGTCAGAGAAGTGATTCGGCACAGTGGTGAATTCTTTGACAACGGCACTCATCTTCACTTTGCCTTCGGGCAGATCAATCTTAACGCTCTTGGCTTTGCTCGCTGTTTTGGCTTTAGGTTTGGCTTCACTGGCTGCCCCAGACTGAGGTCCAACATACGCTTCTACTAGTCCATCCGGATCACCCTTCAGCCCAGAGGAGAATTCATCTGTGTCCGTGTCGTCCGAATCATCCAGATCCGCCGGAATTTCATCCGGATTAACCAGGGCATCTGGAGTTGACGTAACATCAGCAGAGACTGGTGCGACTGTATCCGAAGTTGTCGATTCTGTGCTTCGATCTGACCCGGCATTACTTATGCTTCTGGCGCTGTAACTGGACGCTTGCATTTCCTTCAGATACGACGGGTGAATGCAATGCTTTTGTCCATTATCCAGTTGAATTACGGCTGCCATGTGATCGACATATCCAATGATGGTACACGGCATGTTTAATCCGTTTCCTTTATAATAGAACGTTTTGAGTTTGGTCGCTTTACCGGAAAGCAGGCCCCACTCCTGACATTTCTCAATCAGCTCATCTTCGTTATCCAGCGCAATAAAATCCTGTGGTTCAATCATAAATGCGTATGTCATATGGAATCTCCGCCCTTCCAATCCATTCTTCATGTTCATCGTTTCCAAATTACAACCAGTGTATCACAAATGAGCATTTTGCATAAATCGAAACGCTGAAATCCGTACTCGGAGATGAAGATTATCAACGCCTGCTCACAGAGGCCTATGCTATAATTTGATCAGAATGTAAGGTGAGAAGTTATAGCCTTGATATACATATTTCGTGAAGGGAAGATCTGTATGGATAAAAAGGTGAATCATCAAGCCGTATGGCTTGCCATAGGAACGGCTATGGGAGTCAGCATTGGTACGGCTACACAGCAGCTTGGACTCGGGATTGCTTTTGGCTTGGCGCTTGGCATTGTGATTGGTTCGGTGGTTAGCAAACGTGCGGGGTCAGACTCGGAACATATGCTCAGCGAACATGTCCGGGAATTGCACAAACCAGGTGACTGGGAAGAGGCAATCCAGCGTTCGCAGGATCATCCGGTGCTTATCCTGAAACACAGCACAACTTGTCCGACCAGTGCGAGAGCGTACAGAGAGTTTATGGCGTTTGTAGGCACCAATGTGTCAGATCCCAAACATCCCATGGATTACCGCATCGTCAAAGTGATTGAAAATCGCTCTTTGTCCCGCCATATTGCGGAAGAGACAGAGGTTCACCACGAGTCACCACAGGTAATTCTGCTCGATCAGGGGCAAGTTGTGAAACATACATCTCATGGCAAAATCACGAAAAAGAGATTATTGCAGTGGGCGCAGAATCCGTTTGGATAAATAGATACCCTTCATAGACCCGTCCTTTTCAGCCCATAGCTGAGGAGAGCGGGTCTTTTTTACGCTTTTTTTACACCTGTGAAGGCATTTCTTTACCCCTTTTTTACAGCGTTTCATATTACGATTTTACATGTAGCAGGTGCAGAGAACGGTAGAGAGAGGGAGGAAGGGCGCATGGTGAATGATGCCACGATGATTGGATTGGTTGTGCTGCTGTTTGCGGTGTTTTGGGGATTTGTGAAATTCTGCGAAAAGGCTTGAGGGTAGAGAGGGGGAGCGGAATGATTGCCATCGGCATGATTGTACTCGCACTGGTGATTTATCTCGGTTATGTGCTGGTGAAGCCAGAGAAATTCTGATGCTGACACTGTACGTAAAGCGGAACAAGGGAACGTTGAATAGGGAGGAAATGCGGATATGGGTATCGGTGTAGTGCAAGTAGCAGTGACGCTGCTGATCATCCTGCTGCTGGTGAAACCGGTGGGAAAATATATAGTGAACGTCTTCGATGGACAGCGAACGGGGCTGGATCGGGTTTTTGGCGGGCCGGAGCGACTGCTCTATCGCGTGATGGGGGTACGGGAGAATGAGTCCATGGGGTGGAAAAAGTACCTCACGGCCGTTCTCCTCTCCAACTTTGTAATGTTGGTATTAATGTTTCTGGTGCTGCGACTGCAAAAATATTTACCGCTCAATCCGGATGGGATTGACAATATGCCAGCGGCGCAAGCATTTAATACGGCCGTTTCGTTCATGACCAATACGAACTGGCAGTCTTATACGGGCGAGAACGCCCTGTCGTACCTGTCACAGATGCTGGCCGTGACATTCCCGATGTTCACGTCGGCAGCAACGGGATTCGCGGTAGCCATTGCGTTCATTCGCGGACTGGTAGGACGCCGGGATGAACTGGGGAACTTTTACGTCGACCTTGTACGGTCGATTACACGTATTTTTTTACCGCTGAGCTTCATCGTGGCCTTGTTCCTCGTGTTCCAGGGGGTTCCACAGACGCTCGCTGGAGCGGTTAACGCAACCACGCTGGAAGGTGCGCAGCAGACCATATCACGTGGACTGGTCGCCTCACTGGAGTCAATCAAACATATTGGCACCAACGGTGGTGGCTGGTTTGGAACCAATGCTGCACATCCATTCGAGAATCCGACGGCCCTGAGCAATCTGGTGCATATCGTCTGCATGATGCTGCTGCCAACGGCACTGGTATACGCCTTCGGCTTGATGGTCAATAACCGGAAGCAGGGTTGGGCATTGTTCGCGGCGATGAGTTTTCTTTTCATTGTGATGTTGACCACGGTATTTGTCTCCGAATATCGCGGTGTACCTGCGCTGGATGCAGCAGGTCTTCAAGGCAATATGGAAGGGAAAGAGGTCAGGTTCGGCATACCCGAGTCTGCTTTATTCACAGCAGTCACGACGGCAGCCACAACAGGTTCAGTCAACAATATGCACGAGTCGCTCACTCCACTTGGAGGCATGGTATCACTGGCCCAGATGATGCTCAACAACGTGTTTGGCGGCAAAGGGGTAGGGCTGATCAACGGACTGTTGTATGTGATTCTGGCTGTGTTTATCTGTGGATTGATGGTGGGACGTACACCTGAGTTCCTGGGCAAAAAAATCGAGGGCAAAGAAGTGAAGCTCGCATCCATCGCCTTGCTCATTCATCCTTTGATTATTCTTGCGCCAACGGCACTCGCACTTATGCGGCCTGAAGCTGTTGCGTCCATCTCGAACGGGGGCATGCATGGCCTGACCGAAGTTCTCTATGCTTTTGCCTCGGGTGCAGCCAATAATGGATCGGCCTTTGCCGGACTGAATGCCAATACAGACTTTTACAACATCACGATTGGTATCGTTATGCTGCTCGGAAGGTACGTTTCCATGATCGCCATGCTGGCTATCGCGGGTTCACTTGCTACGAAACGGGTTGTACCTGTAACCACAGGCACATTGCGGACACACACGCCTCTCTTTGCTGGCATTCTGGTCATGATGATTGTTGTTGTCGGCGCACTCACATTTTTCCCTTCACTTGCCCTTGGACCGATCGCAGAACACTTGGCAATGATTCAATGAGGGATACGACAGGGACTCTACAGAGAAATTGGTGTATCGACGTAACGTATGGAGGTGGCAGTGCACGATGAATGCAGTCGAACGAAAGAAGGAGCAGACGATGCAACACATGGATACAGAAATGTTTAGAACGAAGGGCAATGAGCCGGATAACAATCACGGTCATATTCAACGTGATCCCGGATCGAAACGGTCGTTAAGCAAGGATATGATACTTCAGGCTTCACTGGATGCGTTCAAGAAGCTTAATCCAGTGGTCATGATCAAAAATCCGGTTATGTTTATTGTCGAGGTGGGTACATTCATTACGCTCTTGTTATGCATTAATCCCGATCTGTTCACCGCATCCGAGGCTGGGCGCGGGTACAATATCGCCGTATTTTTCATTTTGCTGTTCACGCTGCTGTTCGCTAACTTCGCGGAGGCACTTGCAGAAGGAAGAGGTAAGGCGCAGGCGGATACGTTACGCAAGACGAAGTCGGACACCATGGCCAATCTGGTACAGAAGGATGGAACCATCCGACACGTGTCTTCGACCCAATTGAAAAAAGGCGATATGGTCCGTGTGGAATCTGGTGAACTAATCCCGACGGACGGTGAGATTATAGAAGGCTTGGCCTCCATTGATGAATCGGCCATTACGGGAGAATCTGCCCCGGTTATCAAGGAAGCGGGAGGCGATTTTTCATCGGTTACCGGAGGTACCCGCGTCGTGTCTGATTACATCGTCATGCGTGTACAGACCGATCCGGGCGAGTCATTCCTTGATCGGATGATCTCTCTGGTTGAGGGCGCACAGCGCCAGAAAACACCCAATGAAATCGCGCTGACAACCCTGCTCGCCGTATTAACGCTGATCTTCCTGATCGTCATACTCACGATGGTTCCGATGGCGAATTACCTGGGTATTCGACTGGATCTAGCGACCCTGATCGCACTGCTCGTCTGCCTGATCCCAACCACCATTGGTGGATTACTGTCTGCCATTGGTATTGCCGGGATGGACCGTGTTACGCAGTTCAATGTGCTCGCCATGTCAGGTAAAGCGGTGGAAGCAGCCGGGGATATCGACACGTTGATTCTGGACAAAACAGGAACGATCACATACGGAAACCGCATGGCATCTGAGTTTATTCCCGTTCAGGGTATTACTTCGTCAGAGATGACGCAAGCTGCTTTACAGGCTTCTGTGCGAGATGAGACCCCGGAAGGACGTTCTGTTGTAGAACTGGCAGGCAGACAAGGCCAGAGCTGGCCGGAGACGGAATATGCACATGCGGAAAATGTGGAATTCACGGCAGAGACCCGGATGTCCGGTCTCAATCTGAGTAGCGGAATGAAGATCCGCAAAGGTGCGGTGGATGCGATCAAAAGATATATCACTTCCGAAGGAGGCCGTATACCGGAAGATCTGGATGAGATCGCAAATCGAATTGCAAAGGCCGGAGGTACGCCGCTTGCTGTAGCCATCGATGAACGCATTTACGGTGTGATCTATCTGAAAGACACTGTGAAGCCAGGGCTGAAAGAGAAGTTTGCTGAGATGCGCGCTATGGGCATCAAGACCATTATGTGTACAGGCGACAATCCGTTAACCGCAGCGACTATCGCGCTGGAAGCGGGCGTGGATGATTTTATTGCCGAAGCGAAGCCCGAGGATAAGATTGCGGCGATCAAAAAAGAGCAGCAGGAGGGCAAACTCGTCGCCATGACGGGCGACGGTACCAACGATGCTCCTGCTCTGGCCCAGGCTGATGTGGGCCTGGCAATGAATTCGGGCACCATGGCGGCCAAGGAAGCGGCCAATATGATTGACTTGGATTCCGATCCGACCAAGCTATTGTCGGTCGTCTCCATTGGCAAGCAGCTGCTGATTACACGCGGTGCGCTTACAACCTTTTCGATATCCAATGATATCGCGAAATATTTTGCCATCATCCCAGCCATGTTTATTCTCGCCATGCCGCAGCTTCAGGCGCTAAATATTATGAATCTGGCTTCACCGCAGTCTGCGATCCTGTCGGCGCTCATCTTCAACGCCATTATTATTCCGCTACTCATTCCTATCGCAATGAAAGGGGTCAAGTATCGGGCGATGTCAGCCGAACGACTGCTTGGTCGCAATGTGTTCATCTATGGCGTAGGTGGTGTGATTGTACCTTTTATCGGCATTAAGCTCATTGATATGGTTCTGTCAGGGATTCTATGAGAAAACGATGTGATCTCGAAATCTTGAACTAAAGCGTGATAGACTGCAACGTTTATCAAAATTGTCCTTTTATCCTAATGAACTCAGGAAGTGATCTGTATGAACATGTTCTTACCCGCTGTACGGCTGTCCGTCGTGCTTATGCTGATCTGCGGTCTAATCTACCCGCTTGTAACGACTGGCGTAGCCCAACTTCTCTTCCCTGCGCAGGCGAATGGCAGTCTGATTAACCAAAATGAGAAAATTATTGGCTCGTCACTGCTGGCGCAGGAAATCCAATCGCCGGGGCTGTTCCAGCCCCGGGCATCAAATGCCGGTTATGACCCAACGGCTTCAGCCGGTTCGAATCGTGCCGTAGCTTCGGATGAGTATATCAGTGAGATGAAGGAAAAGATTGCTCAGCTTAGGCAGGAAAACCCGGGATTGCAGCAGATCCCTGCTGATCTCGTGACGGGTTCAGGATCTGGACTTGACCCGGATCTCTCTCCCGAAGCCGCTGAGGCGCAGATCCCGCGCATCAGCGAAGCTACGGGACTTAGTGAACAGCAGCTTGTGCAACTTGTAAATGAGCATACGGAAGGTCGTCAAATGGGTATATTCGGGGAACCGCGTGTGAATGTAACGGCTCTGAATGTGGCGCTGACAACGGAACTGAATTAACGAATTAACATATTAGCCTGCTCACGACATATCGCGAGGGGCTTTCTCCATTTTTTCATTATATTTTTTATTTTTTAGAGGAAAGGGGGGAGAGGGACGGATGGAAGACAGTTTCAAACGCAAGTCTCCAGAAGAGATGCTGAAGATGATTACGAAGCTACAGCAGGGTACGCTCAAAATCTACATCGGCCCCGTCAGCGGATCGGGCAAAACGTATCACATGTTACGAGAAGGGAATACGTTGCGCGAGCAGGGCATTGATGTAGTCATCTGCGCCGTCTCCACAATGCGCAGACCGGAAACGGTGGAACAGCTTGGCGCACTCGAACGGATTCCAAGCATTCACTGGTTACGCCAGAGTGATGATGTAGAGATGAAGGATCTGAACTTGGATGCACTGCTGGAGCGTAATCCGGAGGTTGTGCTGGTGGATGGTTTGGCACATCGCAACAGAGATGGCGCTCGATATGCTACCAGGCTGGAGGACATTCAGTTCTTGCTCCGAAACAACATCAGTGTCATGACAACGGTGAATGTGTATGAGCTGGAAGGTTATACCGAGCTGGCACGACAACTTACAGGGATCGTAGCAGAACATACGGTACCCGCGGATACACTGGAACTTGCGGATGAAGTCAAGCTGATTGACGTCACGCCGGAAACGATACTGAGCCGTCTTGCAGAAGGTCATCTGAAGGGGCATGAGGGAGTAGCTGTATTTCGTCAAGGCAATCTGGGTATTCTGCGCGAACTGGCCCTGAGATTGGTTGCAGAAGGGGTCAATGAATCTCTGCGCGAGCATCGAGAGGAGATGGGAATTACCGTCACAACAGGCATCCTGGAACGGATTCTGGTGTCCACGCAATATCATTGGAACGGCTCGATCTATATCCGGCGCGGACAACAGATTGCCAAACGGCTGAATGGTGATCTGTCCGCGGTGGTTTTTCGGAATATGAAGCAGCCATTAACCAAGGAGGCAACCGTATTTCGGCGCAATATGATCAAACTGTTGGAGAAGTTTGGCGGCCATATGGAGGAACTGTCAATATTACACCGTCGTAACATCCCGTCTATGCTGGCGCGTTACGCCATGGAGCACCAGATTACCCGGATTGTGATGGGACACTCCCGGCGTACGCGCTGGCAGGAACTGTGGCAAGGGTCCGTTGTTAACTCACTGCTACGCAGATTACGTGGTGTGGATCTGTTTCTGGTTGCTGATCGAGCGGCCCGGGAGGGTGAACGTGTGGTCCCGGCCAAAGTAAACGAAGTGGAGTCACTGACATATCGCAGACTAAGTGAGCAGGAAATGAAGGAACAGATTGGCCAGATTCAGCGCGGCACATTCAAAATATATATTGGAGCCGCACCAGGTGTAGGCAAAACCTACATGATGCTGCGGGAAGGCAATGATTTGCTCCGTAAGGGCATCGATGTGCAAATCGGTTTGCTGGAGACACATGGACGGGCAGAAACCGTGGAGCAGATGGGTCATTTATCTGTAATCCCCCGCGTGCAGCGATTCTATCAGGAGACTCGACTGGAAGAGATGGACACGGAGGGGATTCTGCGTCTTTGCCCGGAAGTGGTGCTTGTGGATGAACTGGCGCATACGAATGTGCCCGGAAGTGTCCGGCAAAAGCGTTATGAAGATGTCCTTATCCTGCTGAATGCAGGCATCTCGGTCATTACCACAATGAATGTACAGCATCTCGAAAGTCTGAATGATGCCGTTGAACATATTACCGGTGTTCGTGTCCGCGAGACCGTACCCGATCGGATCATTCAGATGGCGGATGAGGTGCAGCTGATTGATGTGGCGCCCCAGGCCTTGCGGCAGCGCATGAGGGAGGGTAAAATCTATGCAACTGCCAAGGTCGAGCAAGCTCTTGCAAATTTCTTCAAAATCGGTAATCTGATTGCCTTGCGTGAACTTGCCCTGCGCGAACTGGCGGACGACGTGGATGAACGGCTTGAAGCACAGCAGGCCAAAATCACACTTCGAGGACCTTGGCGCAGACAGGAAGCGGTCTTTGTATGTGTAAGCAGTGATCGTCATGCCGAGCGGCTTATCCGGCGTGGATTCCGCATGGCTTTTCGTCTAAAAGCCATCTGGCATGTACATCATATCCACATCGGCGAGTCCATGAGTGACGAAGTGAAGTGCCATCTGGAAGCGTTGGAACAGCTGACGATTCGGCTTGGTGGTCAATTTCATATTCATCACAGTCCAAGGCTGCGCGATGTACCTGAGATTTTGGCAAGAAAGGCATCGGAGGCGAGAGCAACCCAATTGGTGGTCGGGCAGGCAAGGCGGGTGTGGTGGCTGAATGGCTACCGCGGCTCAGGTTCGGTGGTCAACCGACTTGTACGCTTGTCGCGGCATCTGGATGTATTGATCGTTGCAGATTACGATGAGGAACGGAGCGGGATGTGAATAAGATGTTGTCTGAACGAATAAAAAGAGAAACACGGGCATCCCATGGAAAACGGGTTCCGGCATATGTATGGGTGACCCTCGGGGTGACACTGCTAACTTTGCTGCTTCATGTTATCGGCATGAGTGGTGATCTGGTTAATGTAGCGCTTGTATACCTGTTTCCCGTTCTGGTGAGTGCTGTGTATTGGGGAATGGGGCCGGCTGTATATGCCGCGAGTTTTAGTGTTATTATGTTTGACTTCTTTTTTGTACCGCCATATCTGAGCTTTACGGTTGAGGATTTGAGATATCTCATCTCCTTTGTCGTGTATCTTGCTGTGGCGATCCTGACAGCAAGTCTTGCAGGTCGGTTGCGACAACAACTGGAGATGGTAAAAGCACGCGAAGCCACAACTAACTCCCTGTACGCATTGAGTCGTCAGATGACAGCCATTACGGATCTGAATACGTTGCTGGTTAACATTGCAACCCAGGTTTCGCTCACCCTGGGTAAGCCCGCGGCTATGTATCTTCCGGATGGTCAGGGGGATCTACTGGTTACTAGCTCATCTTCACCCGCATCTGAAGCAGAAAAGGGTGGCTGGGGAGATGGAGAGTCGGAGATTGCCATTGCCAAATGGGTATATCATCACGGACAGATCGCTGGTAAAGGATCATCTACTCTGCGGGAATCTCCCGGACTTTACGTGCCGCTACGCACAGAGGAGCAGATTCATGGCGTGCTCGCTGTGAGCATGGACGCTGATGAGGTTCATGAGCAGCAAGAACAGCTTCGTCTGTTGGAGGCATGCGGAGGACTGGCCGCAGGTGCCATTGCCCGAGTGAAACTGGCTGAAGAGGCCCGATTGGCGCAGATCACTGCCGAATCGGAGCGCATACGCACAGCGCTGCTGGACTCTGTCTCCCATGAATTGCGTACGCCCCTAACCGCCATTATCGGCTCGGCTACGGGATTGTTGGAGAATGATATTCTTTTTACACCCGAGGATCGGAGAGAATTAACAGTCAACATTCGGGATGGAGCCTTGCGCATGAATCGTCTCGTCACGAATCTGCTGGGTATGGTTCGGCTGGAGAGCGGCATGTTGCAACTGAATCGGAAATGGTGTGACGTGGGGGACATGATCAGCGTTGTACTGACACAGGTTCGGGAATTCAGTCCGCATCGTAACATTCAAGTTGAACTGCCTGATGATCCGGCCTTCATTAACGGAGATGAAGTATTGCTGGAGCAGGTACTGGTCAATATCGTCAGCAACGCCATCAAATATTCGCCTGATGAGAGCCAGATTGTCATCACTGTGACGAGTAATAAGAGTCCAAGTCAATTAACGATCTGGGTAGCGGATCAAGGTGTCGGTATACCGGAAGCGGAAAGAATACGTATATTTGATAAGTTCTATCGCTCAGAGTCTACTCAGCATGTCACAGGAACAGGGCTTGGTCTGGCGATCTGCAAAGGCATTGTGGAAGTCCACGGAGGTACCATTGTGGCAGAGCCGAATCTGGGCGGAGGAACGAGAATGCGCATAGAACTCCCCATGGAGGCTCACGAATCGCGGTTTCCCTATTCAGAACAAGGAGAGGTTGAAGAATAACATGAACGCACCACTAGGGGCTCGTATACTGGTGATCGATGATGAACCGCAGATTCGCAAATTGCTCAAGGTCACTCTTCAGGCACATCAATTCGAACTCCACGAGTGTGGGGAGGGCGAAGAGGGTGTTATTCAAGCCAGTATTGTACATCCGGATCTGATCATCCTTGATCTTGGTTTGCCAGGCATGTCTGGCATGGAGGTACTTCACCGGATTCGAGAATGGTCACAAGTGCCGATTATTGTGCTGACAGCGAAGGATCAGGAGGGAGACAAAATTGCCGCGTTGGATGGTGGTGCAGATGATTATGTGACCAAACCATTCGGTATGGGTGAGTTGGTCGCCCGTATTCGGGTTGCGTTACGTCATGTAGCCAAAACGACGGATGAGCCGATACTGCGCTTCGGATCACTCACGATTGATCTGGCCCAAAGGCAAGTCGAACTGGAGGGTACTTTGGTCAAATTAACCCCGACGGAATATGAGATGCTGAAGGTGCTTGCCTCCAATGCAGGGAAAATCATCACCCAGCGCCAGCTATTGCAGCAAGTATGGGGAGGGCATCATCATGAGTCTGATAGCCATTATCTTCGGGTATATGTGGGACATCTGCGTAAAAAATTAAATGAAGATCCAACGAATCCGCGATATATTCAGACGGAGCCTGGCATTGGTTATCGCTTTTTGCTCCCTGCCGAATAAGGTTTAAGGGAGCAAGACATTTCTTAACTATGATGTGATTCACCATTCAGCGGGTGAGCACTATGGAACGAACAAAGCACCGTCCCCTTTAACAGCAAAGGAAACGGTGCTTTTGTATTATGACGTGTATTTTGGCAACCAGTCGCCGTGAGCCTCAATCAACTCATCACACATCGCTACGATGTCATCGATAGACAGCTCGGCAGCCGTGTGTGGATCAAGCATTGCCGCGTGATAGATATGTTCTTTTTTGCCCGTGATTGCCGCTTCAATTGTCAGCAGTTGCGTGTTGATGTTTGTCCGGTTCAATGCCGCGAGTTGTGGAGGCAGATCCCCAATGTACGTAGGGCTGATCCCTGATCCATCGACCATACAAGGTACCTCGACACATGCCTCACGCGGCAGGTTCGTAATCAGTCCGTTGTTCATGACGTTGCCGCCAATCTTGTAAGGGGTATTCGTCTCCATCGCTTCAATAATATGCGATGCGTATTCACGGCTGCGGGTATGTTCAATATTTTCGCTGGCAAACAACTTGGTACGCATTTCTTTCCAGCCTTCAATCTGGTTCACACAGCGGCGTGGATACTCATCCAGTGGAATATTGAAGCGTTCAATCAGCTCCGGGTAATTCCGTTTGATGAAGTAAGGATGGTACTCGGCATTGTGCTCGGAGGATTCCGTTACATAATAGCCAAAACGCTGCATCAGCTCAAAACGAACCATGTCGTCATGCTGTTCCTTCTGTTTTTCCTTCGCCAGACGTTTAATCTCGGGGTACAGATCCTGCCCGTCTTTTGTAACTTCGAGCAGCCACGCCATGTGGTTGATCCCTGCAATCTTAGCCACGACACCTGTCTGATCGATCCCCAGTGCATCAAACAGATGTGGTACACATACCTGTACACTATGACACAATCCTACGGTTTTGATCCCACCATGTACGTTCATGACGTTGGTAAGCACAGCCATCGGGTTGGTGTAGTTCAGGAACCACGCATCCGGACATACTTCCTGCATATCTCGGGCGAAATCCAGCATAACAGGAATCGTACGCAGATTACGGAAAATTCCGCCGATGCCGAGTGTATCTGCAATGGTTTGACGCAATCCATATTTCTTCGGAATCTCGAAGTCTGTAATGGTACATGGATCATATCCACCGACTTGGATAGCGTTAATGACATATTTGGCCCCGCGCAGTGCTTCTTTTCGGTCATGATATACGTTCACGACGCAACGACTTCCGAGTGAACGTGCCAGACTGGTCAGCAAACGCTCGGAATCGTTCAAACGTTCAGCATCGATATCAAACAATGCCAGCTCAAAATCCTGCAGTGCTTCGGTCATCATGACATCACCCAATACGTTTTTGACAAAGACGGTGCTTCCCGCACCGAGAAACGTAATTTTGTTCATCTTAAGTTCAGCCTCCCTGAAAAATGTTGTACCCCAACTATAGGCCGATTCGGCACATATAACTATGGCTCAACCCCTCTCAAACATGGCATAATCCCATTTTTGTTTCCGTTTTCAACTAATAATGTTGTGCTTTAGCTGTTATAATTTAATTAGACATACAGATGGTGAACCTCGGAAGGAAACAAGGAGGGAGGGCATAAAATGAGAAAAATAGAGATGAATGTGGTTCCCGCAGGCTGGACACAGATGGAGCTGATGTTGTTGTTTTTTGGGTGGGAGGCATGTGACCCTGCGCATTATTGGGGACCGGGTGTACGTGATTCTTACATTGTGCACTACATCCATGAAGGACGGGGCACTGTGTACATGGGGGATCAGGAATACAAGCTTAGCGAGGGACAGGGTTTTATCATTTTCCCGGACACGCTTATTCATTATGAGGCAGATCCGCAGGAGCCCTGGACGTATTCGTGGTTTGGTTTTAAAGGCGTACAAGCCAAAGCATTCATGCAACGTGCCCAATTGAGCCCGGAGCGACCGGTGTATGATGCCCAGGATACAAATACGATGGGACAATTGTATACGGAGTTGGTCCAGGCTTCTACGCGTCCGGGAGGCGATGTGATGAATCAGAGTCTCTTGTACCGCTTGATGGCAGAACTAATCTCTTCTTCACCTGTGGAGGAAGAAATAGGGCAGCTCCTTTCGAACAAAGAAACGTACATCCGGCAGGCGGTGCAGTTTATGGAGAACAGGTACAGTCAGCGAACTTCCATTCTGGATATTGCCCAAGCTGTGGGGCTGGATCGCACGTATCTATCAGGATTGTTCAAAGAGCGATATGGCATGTCGCTACAGTCCTTTTTTCTGGAGTACCGTATGAATAGGGCAGCCGAACTTCTTCAGAATCCAGGGCTGTCGGTCAGTGAAGTGGCCCATTCTGTTGGTTATACGGACCCATTATTATTTTCCAAGATGTTTAAGCGTGTGACGGGCGTATCTCCGAAGGGGTCGAGAATTCGCGATTAGACGTACTTAGTGTTTCAAATTTGAAAGAAAATTTTTGATCATTAAACGTTGTCCCGCTATTCTGATACAGAAGTGTAATTGAATATGTGGAACTTGGTGCTTTGCCCGTCAGGGTGGAAAATTAATAGGGAAGTCCGGTGTAATACCGGCGCGGTCCCGCCACTGTAACAGAGGAGTCAGGTAGTGATAATCCACTGAAGCCGGGAAGGAGATGCAAGTGACGATGAGTCTGGAGCTAGGAGACCTGCCAGGTTTAACTAACACAGTAGTACCCTAAGGGAGATAGGAAGGTGTTTAGAGAGCATGATTTTTTCTACCCGTCTCCTGGAGAAAGTCTGTCAGGATAATACAATGTGCGGGTCTTCGTTATAGTCTAAGTAAGGTTATAAAAAGAGAATGATGCAAGAAGGGTTACCCCAGAAGTCCATAGATGACTTTCAGGATAACCCTTTTGTTGTTTAACAGGTATGTTGTGTGTAAGTTGGAACGTGATACAGCAATAGCTTCTGAATGCTTCATCTTATGTCGTTCAGTGCACCTATATCAATTCAGTACACCATAGTTTTGTGAAGGCTGCATAGTATTTTATCTGCCCTCATGTCTATTTCATCATATATTTATTGATTGCTTCATTGGGTGTTATCGCTATACAGACAGTTAGTCTTATTTTGGAGAGATACTCCGCATATAGACTCTTCTGTCCACATGTAGTTGGTTACATCTGCTTAGCCAGTCGTGCTGACATGAGAGATTCAAACTAGTGTGGTACTTGCGATTGGAAGTCGTTCCGGCTAGACTGATCAGCATGATAAAAGACAATGTCGCCATCCTTCAGCGGCCAGGTTCTGCCGTGACTGTCTGTTGGCGTTTTGTTGAAACCCTCCATCTGCCATTGATTCATCAGTGGTGCATGAATGTATTGCAGATGGGGCGCCTCTGTATTTCCATTCCGCAGGCTCTCCATGTTGAAGTTAACTACGATATAACCATTCTTTAGAAAAATCTTCGATTTCTCATCCAGCTGATTTTGTTGGGCAAGGGGTTCGAGATCCGTCCCTTTTGGTACGGCATATACATCGGCTGGCAAGCTGTACTCCCCGTACCAACGCTGGATTGCTGCATTGGCCCGGTCCACGTTGACCCCGGAAGGAATCTCCGTTTTGGGCCCGATGAGTGTCCGAATCGGAGCGGACAGGATCATCCAGTCATAACGACCTATCCATGTTTTTTGATGAGATGTCTGATCGACTAGTCGAACCATATGTTCTGCCAACGTACGCTGGCTGCGTTCTTCCGCTGTCAGTTCATAAGTATACTGATAACGCGCGGTATCGCCTAACTCTGTGCCGGGTACATTCCGAAGCCGCGAGTTCAGGACAACAAATCGTTTCTCCAGATCCTGTGCCGATCCGATGCGGATTAGGCGTTCCTGGCCTCGATGGTAGTACAGATCTACTTCTTTCCGGGAAGACCCGTCTTTACTCACAAAAGCAAAATTGGGTGTAATTCGAATACCATCCTGATTGCCAAACATATTGCCCTTGGTCTTCAGATCAAACTTGAAATGGTACCCTGTCTTCACAAGTGCGTTAGCAAATCCCTGTACCGGGTGGCTTCCCGGTCGAATGGGCAATACAAATGGAGCCAGGTTACCCCGAGGATCACCATCGATGCTATTGATTCCAGCCCAGTAGCTAAGGCCCGTTGGTTCGGGACTGCCCAGCCGCTTGCGAAATACATTTTCCCAGTTGTAATCAGAGATATCAGTGACGTGAAAATCATATAACCTTCCGATGACATCTACCGGTACGGTGTCTGCTGCAACATGATGTGCCAAATTGGTATTAGCATCCTTTTGCTCGGTAAAGTTTGCAGGTGCATTCTCTGCAATATTGCGGAATGTAATATGGTATTTTCCCTCGTCTACCCATACAGGAAGGTAGAATGTGGTATCCAGTTGATTGACCGGAATATCGACCCATGTCTTGGCAGGGATAAACTGACTCCGGTCTGCGTTGTAGACATCAAACGGGAATTGCACCTGTTTGATTCGAAAATATTTGGCATAGTCCCGATTCCCATATCCAGGATAACTTGCTGCGTCCAAGTGCTGTCCCGATGTGGGAATTCTCACAATGAACGGACGTTCCAGAATGAGTGCAGCGCTTGTTGGGTCCGGCACGGTTTTCTGATTATGCGGCTGATCATCCGATACCCAGGCGTAGTTGACGACAGGGGTATGTACGGTGACGGTGTTGATGCCGTTAATCGGTAATATTTTATTGGCGCCGCCATCCACGTTGCCTGGTAGCAAATCATAATAGATCTCACCAGAGCTTGTCGTGTTTGCTTTATTCAGCAGGGAATTGCTGATTATATTACCCGGTTTGTACAGCACATCGCGACTGATCGTCGTTGGATTAGGGATGTTGGATGGTGTTGGGCCATCTTTGGTTGCTTCTACATCATTCATAATGGTTGTGTTGTTGAATTTCACTAGATCATTATTCACTCTACTTTGAGGTGTGTTGGATTCAGCCATCCCTTTTAACCGTGATGTATCATCAGGCACACTGGGAGGTTGGTTCAAACCACCTGTTAATTTGGGTGGAGTATATGAGATTGAAGTGGTTTGCCCTGGTCGTACATGGCTTTCTACGGATTCATCATGTTTAGACTCCAGTGTTGGTGGTGTGTATCCTGATGGATTCATCGTAACGGTCTCACCGGGCAAAGCGTAATTGTTCATGGTTGCTTTAGCGATCTTATATACTTCCAGGTTATTAATTTTCCAGTAGGAGTAGTCTCTTGTGATTTGGAAGTTGTATGGCTTGGGTACCGTGTCGTTCGCAGGTACAGGTGTCCCTGATGTACAGCCATCATCATCACATTCCTCTGGTCCAGGTACTGTCCACTCTCTGTCGTACGAGATTGTGACATTACAGTTGTATGTAACTTTACCGCTCATTTTCGCCCAGGCTTGTTTAAACAGGTAATTGTCAGCAAAGGTATTTGTGTAGAGTGACTCGGAAGTAGGGATCCCTTTTAACACATTGAATGTCTCATTATCTCTGTTATCTGACTTAATAACACCGTTGGCATTTGGATCGAGATCACTCATGTTCATGATGGTTCCAGCAGAAGGTGGTCCAACCGTTGGCGTGCAACCTCCACCGCCTCCGTTACCGTCCTCACCACCAGGACCCGGATTTTCTTCAACGCCAATGTTTGTTGTGGTAGTTAGCTCAAAATCATCCTTTTCCCACAGTACTTTGATGGTTGTGGTTCCTCTGCTGACGGCTTGGACCACTCCAGAGTTACTCACGGTTGCGACACCAGGATTGGATGATTCCCATGTTGTTGTACCACCGCTACCGGTGTTTACATTGGTTTCTGCACCAAAGTTTCCATCACCATTTTTCGTTTTGACCGTTGCGTTTAATTGTTTGGACTGGTTCAAGCTAAGTTGCCCGCCAGCGGTTAGGTTAATCTCTTTGGTTATTTCGGCAACGGCCCGCCAATATATATCGGTATTAAATACATAGTCGGCGGAATATTTAGGTGGATTATAGGGTCTGTGACCTAATAGTTCAATAGCACCTCCGATTTGAGTTGTGAATTTTACCGTATCACCGTCAAATGATTCCACACTAACCAAGATTGGTTTGCCTGGTAAGTAATATTGTGTGTTATCCATATACATGGGCTTTAACGAGATTGAAGTTAATTCACTTCTAGTATATCTCTGACCTGAACGATCAAAGTACTCAGAGGGTTTGTAGCTTGGTGCATCTAGTGTAAGATTTACGCAAACTAATGATGAGTTTGGTTTGTTGGTATCGGGATTATTGCTTAATGTTTGGCCGTTGCATTCTCCATCTACACTCCATCTTAAATTATCTAGCTGGTAAACATAAACACCGATATTAGACATTCCACTACCCTCAACGGGTATTACTTTTTTCTGAGACTTTGAAGGGGATGAAGGCACTAAATGAGAGGCTTCTAAAACTGGCTTAGTTCCAGGCCCCCCTCCAGCAAAAACTACTGAAGGGGATGGGAACAATATGCATAATGTTATATATGCTATTAATAACCTCTTTAACAATTTATAGAAGTGCACATTGGAACACCCTTTTCATAGTTTAATTTGGTACTACAGTAAAGATTGTTCCATCTTTGAGCGTCAGACGTACTCCAGGATTTAGTGACTTGTCAAAATGTAAGAGACCGTGTGCCCAGTAAACAGGTTTTTTTTCAATAAAAACGCCTTTGGGTCCGAGTAAATCATTTATATGTTTAAGTCCATACTCGTTAAAGGCTTTAGTGCTTGGAGAAGTTAAAGCATTAATAGTTGGGGAATTGATAAGACTACCAGCTTGCAGTTGGTTCATAGAGTTTTTAATACTAATATCAAACTCTGTAAAAGAATAATAAGCGCCTCTCAGTAATCTATCTTTTTCATCAACGAAAACGGGATAATAGATACTTCTCTCAGTTTCTTTCACATATGGATTGACGATGATCCAGTTTTTTACCTTCAGATCTGCATAATTCGTTACTGTAACTAATTCTTGATTACGGACTTTCGCAAAATCGCCAGTTACTTTGCTGTAATCATAAGACTCAGAAAATTTTTCTGGTCCTGCTTTCTGATACGTTGGCGCAATAATACTCAAATTCGTTCCCGTCAAACCCACCGCTCGCAGCTCATTCAGCCCCTGAAAATCAGCAGGTTTTGTCTTGGCAACTGCTGCATAACGGGCGATCAATACAGCTACTTCAGCTCGTGTTGTTGTACGATCGACGCCAAATGTTTTATCGTTTGCTACACTCATCAGTCCCGTTCCCAGGGCAACAGCGACTGCATTTTTTTGAGCGCTTGCGAGTTTGCCTGTGAAATATTCCTTTGCAGGCACAACGGTGTTGGTCACATCAGAGAGTGCTTGTTTATACTCAGGATCAACCACGGTTAGCCCTTGCGTCAGCCAAGTAGCCATTTCTCCTCGTTGAAGAGCGCCTTGTGCATCCAATTTCCCCTTATAATTAGAAGGGCTGATAAAACCTTTTGCTATAGCAATAGAGACACCGCTTTTTGCCCACTCGGGTATGTCTGTGAAATTGTTTTGTTCTTGTGTTGATGCATTAGGCTGGTCGGATAAACGTCCCAGAATACTTGCCATTTCAGCTTTGGTGACCGGTGAGCTTGGTTTAAATGTCCCGTCGGCATACCCCTTGAAATAACCTTGTTCCACGGCCAAATTAATTTCTGAAGATGCCCAGTGTGTAGAAGGAACGTCCTTGAATTTAGTTGTAACTTGTGCGGCTTCTACAGAACTCCCAACACCTCCAAAACCTGCGATACCCCCTGTTAATAAAGCCAATGCCGCTACGCCGGAAATCATCATTTTTCTCATGAATTTTGCTCCTCTCAATTGTGAATTTCTCTCCTTGATATGTACTTTTCAGGCTACTAGATACTAAATTTGTAATAATAATCAATATTCTACCATGTATAACTAGGCTGTTGGTATGATTTATCAACAAAACTCCTCCTCTTCGCTCAACCCTTACTACTTCTCCAGACCTATATTCCATCAAAAAAACACAAAAAAAGGCCACGAATCCGCAGATTCATAGCCTTATGCTTTAAGGTCTCCAACATATGTAGTTCCATCAATAGTCAATTCAATAATCAATAAATCAAGAATACTCGATTTCCAAACATTTGAAAAGCCCATATTCTTCTTACTCAAAATAAAGTCAGGCTATCGGTGTTCCATTAGGTAATGGGCTATCCGGTGAGAGCAAGACAACATCGCCTTCACCAGGCAAGCCGCCAAGCACAAGTACTTCAGAGACAAAACCGGCAATCCGCCGAGGTGGGAAATTAACTACAGCAACGACCTGTTTGCCAATGATCATGTCAGGCGTGTATCGCTGAGTAATCTGAGCGCTGGAGCGTTTAAGACCAAGTGGTCCGAAGTCGATCGTCATTTTAATAGCGGGTATGCGAGCCTTGGGGAAGGGTTCGGCTTCCACCACGGTACCAACCCGGATGTCATGCTGCATGAACTCTTCAAAAGTAGCCATAGGGGTAGATCTCCTTTCAACTATTGGGGACTATTATAAATGAAAAATCAACAAAAAATCCAGATTACGCAGTATCGTAACCTGGATTTCTGTTGCGTTGCATTGCGCAAATTAAGCGCCGTTCCAATTTTCCCCGGTGAGGTATTTCTCAGTGAGGATGGATAACATCTGAATACCTACTTCATTATGTCCGCCTTCTGGAATAATGATATCGGCATACTTTTTGGATGGCTCGATAAAAGCATCGTGCATTGGTTTTACCGTTTCGAGATATTGTTTGTACACGGATTGGATCGTGCGTCCGCGCTCTTCAATATCCCGCAGGACTCTCCGTAGAATCCGAACATCGGAATCAGTATCAACAAATACTTTGATGTCCATCAGACTGCGAAGATGTTCATCAATCAGCACATGCAATCCTTCTACAATGACAATATGGTTCGGTGCCAGTTCAACCGTCTCATTGGCAGCACGATTATCTATGGTGAAGTCATATACGGGAGCATACGCCGCTTGGCCTTTTTTCAACAGGGTGAGATGCTCAATCAACAGATCATTATCGAATGCAAACGGGTGATCGTAATTGGTGAGTCGGCGTTGCTCAGGTGTGAGCTGCGACTGGTCTTTGTAATAATTGTCTTGGGATATAAACGTAACTTTAGCTGATCCCAGACGGTCTATGACGGAGCGAGCTACCGTCGTTTTACCGGAGCCGGTTCCTCCGGCGATACCAATAATGAGCATGGTTGTTCCATAAGCCTCCCTAAAATGGCAGCATGATGAATGGATAAAAGCGCATCAGAAATCCTTCGTTCATGGCCTTTATCCACATGTCTGTCTCTGAATACACAATTCTTTCATTGTACCATAGCAGACGGCTTTTTTCATCTTGGTGTATGGACCATGTTTTGCCTTCAGGGGCTTTATGCTTGTTAAAATTCATTTACTGCATGTCTTTGGATGATACTCCCCGCGGTGACTCCCATAGGGCCAGCAGGCGATGTCCGATGGAGCTTTTTGTGAACATATTCAGGATGACATAACCAAGGACACATCCTGTTGTATTGGCTATCAAATCGTTCAGATCAGTGCTGCGACCGTTGCCTAAGGTCGCTCGAAGCAGCAACTGTGTTATTTCAATGAGGAAACTTACGCTCAATCCTGCGAATGCTGCTGTTCGTATCGAGTGAATCCAAGGCTTGATGAAAGGAAGCATGAACCCCAGTGGCATAAACAGCACAATGTTGAGGAGAAAGCTTGGTGCATCCGCGGTCAGGAGCGGAATCCATTGAATGCTTTGATACCATGGAGTTTGATTGGCATAGATTCCGATGTTCACGTCGATAGGGAAAAATACAAAGTGCATAACGCCCAACATATATATGGCAAATGCGAGCATCGACACATACTGTCTGACCGTATACCTGGTTTTGCTCACCCTGGCGTGGATCATCAGGGCAAGCAGGACCAGAACGAATAATGGGCCAAGTACGATGGGAGATGAGATTGAATATTGGATGGACATGGAATGGCTCCTTCATAAGGAAATGAGATCAGGCTATTGAAGCTGAATCTTCATTTCCATTCCCTTGATGAATTGAGTGTCTTTAACCTCTTCCGTAAAATCATCCTTGATCTCGAAAGGTTTTACTATCAGATATTTTACATCCTTGGCAGTTGTGGCATATATGCGTTCCGATTTCAGTTGGTTACCCTCGTATAGGCCTTCGCCGCTGAGAGCGGTTAGCTGCCGCTCCTGATCATCATAGACGGCAAATCCGACGTGACTCAGCTGTTCCTGCTCTTTTGCCGTAAGAGTACTCTTATCGTTCAAACTGATAACAGTAGTTAGACGGGTAGTGACAGGGGTAACCACAGCTTCCGTAACAGCGGCAGTATACAAATTGTTGGTCATGGCTGTATTAGGCAGAACCTGATGAATGTTTTCTGTTGATTTGGCAAATGGAACCGTCAGCTCGAACTCATGATCGATGCCCTGCAACGTCAATTGAACCTTGGCGTCGAACTGATCCGGCAATTGTGCCGTTCCCTGATCGGAGGAAATGACCTGCTCAAAGAGCAGTGTATTTGGCTGCGTTTCTCCTACCGAACTATAGAACAGTCCGCTATTCGAAAGGGACCCGTCGACTTTGAAAAAGACATTCTCAATACCACTGCTCAGTTTCACGATGTCCTTGCCATTGTCATATTCACCCTGATTCAGATTAGGCGCAGTGAAATGAACCAGAAATGCAGCACGGGTACCATCATAAACTGTTTCAAGGACTTCCAGCTTCACATCCTGGTAAGCAACCTTGCTGTTAACAGGGGTAGTCAAGCCGTCGTTGCCCGCCGTTCGCAGACCCATATCGGCTTCGATTGAGCTGAAGAGGCTGCCCACGAGTGGGATATTGCGCAAGGAGGCAGCCATGGCCGGTGATACAAAGCCGGATGCAAATACGGTCACGCCCAATACTCCGGCTGCGATCGTCGCAGCTACAGCCTTGTGCCATCGCTTGTGCCGCCGACTGGAGCGCAAAGTTTGTTCCGTTTTCAATGTGTTTGGGGACGCCGGCAGAGAATCCAGTGTGGCATCAATCCGGTTACGCACGAGTTCAGACATCAGAGGACGCTCCTTCGCTTGGTTCTTTAATTCCTGATCGATATTAAACGGGTTTGACATGTAAGTTTACCTCCCGAAAATTTTTGAATTTCTGATATAACTCCTGCCTTGCCCGAGTAAGTCTCATTTTCACTGCACTTTCGGAAATATTGAGGGCATCGGCGACTTGACGCAGGGACAGGTCCTCAAAATAATGCAAAACGACAACAATTCGTTTCGATTCCTCCAGACGGTCTACCGCTTCTCGCATATCGACCTCATCGTAGGGACTGGAATGCTCCTGCTTATCTGAAGGTACTTCCGCATAAGCGGTGGAGAGAGAGCGGCGGGACAGCATCGTGTTACATTCATTGATGAGGATGCGAAACAGCCAGGTTTTGAAATACCGGGGTTCCCGGAGTGTATGCACCGATTTGTATGCGTTCAGGATTGTCTCCTGAATGGCATCGGCCACGTCCTCCTCTTTTCTCAGCATGGATTTTGCCGTATTGTACAAAGAGTTTTCAATGTCTCGAATAAGCCGGATAAAGGCTTCACGATCTCCTTGGATGGCCTGGTTAACGAGATCGGTTGAACCCATGGATAACAGCTCCTTTCGTATTGGAGGGATGAAGCCAGCACTTGGCTGGTTTTTCCCTAAGATTGGATGATTGACTTTTTCAAAAACAGCACTATAATAAACTTATATTCATAACACGGACTGTTACTGGGGAAACCAGGCATGACCGAATTCGATTGCTTTACTGTAATCGCTTTCGGTCTTTTTTTATTTTTGTTGGGGGGTGAGAACATTGAAGGTTATCAAGAAAGTAAACAATAACGTAGCCATCGCTATTAATGAACATAACGAAGAGGTTTTTGTCGTAGGTAAAGGGGTCGGATTTCTGAAAACTCCCTATGAGCTGACGGAGACGGACTTGGTGGAAAAAATATTCGTAGCACCAAAGAACATCCGGATGTATGATCTGCTGAACAGTATTCCGATTGAGGATATTTATCTCGCGGAGGAAGTCATTAAGCTGGGCAGTCAGATCCTGAATAAAACATTTAACCCGAATCTGCTTCTCACCCTGTCCGACCATATCAGTTTTGCATTAACCCGAACGAGAGAAGGTATCCGTATCAAAAATCCGCTGGAATGGGAAGTGCGGACACTCTATCCGGACGAGACCCGGGTGGGGGAGGATGCGCTGAAGCTGATTCAGGAAAAAACGGATATCGCTCTGCCAACAGCCGAAACAACACTGATTGCTCTGCATTTTGTTAATGCACAGGTGGGCTCTGGAGAGATGACGGATACCACGAAGGTAACCACAGTTACGGGCGAGATCCTGTCCGTGATCAAATATGCTCTCAAAATTGACTTTCAGGAGGATTCCATCCATTTCATGCGTTTTGCCACACATATCCGGTATTTCATTCTGAGGCAGATGAGCGGTAAATCGCTCAAAGACGAGAATGAATCTCTGTTCCTGATGGTGAAGGAGAAGTTTCCGAAAGAACTGGCTTGTGTGGAGAAGATTGCTGATTTCCTGAAAAATAATTACGGCTGGACCTGTTCGGATGATGAAAAATTATATCTGATCTTGCATATTCAACGATTGATCTCAAATGAACCAACGGAATGAACTAGTGAAGGAACTAACCGAATAATCCATATTGGACTGTTACTGATTCGATCAGGCATGACCAAGCGTAGGGAATGACGATTCCCCGGCTTGGTCATTTTTTATATATCCAATTTATTCATGTAGAGGAGAAGGGTCATGAACAACAAAGACTTGGCTAAAAACGTACTTGATCTCGTTGGCGGCGAGCAAAATATATCGGGTCTGACACACTGTGCAACCCGTTTGAGATTCGTATTAAAGGATGATAACAAAGCAGACCTCAAGGCGCTGGATCAGCTCGAAGGCGTGCTCAAGGCACAAAATTCCGGTGGACAGGTTCAGGTTGTTATCGGTGCCAAGGTAGATGCAGTCTATAGTGAAGTGAGAAATCTAACCTCTGACAAGATTGGCGAGCTTACGGAGTCTACAGACAGTGGACCGAAAAAGAGACGTAACCCCGTCAATGTAGTGCTTGAAACCATCGCAGGTATATTCACACCTGTTCTGCCAGCACTTGTTGGTTGCGGGATGATCAAGTGTTTGGCTACGGTTATAACTGCCATGGGTTACCTGGAAGGCTCCGGTTTCCTGACGATCATTAACATGATTGGGGACTGCATTTTCTACTTTATGCCATTCTTCCTGGCTGTTAGTGCAGCAAATCGTTTCAAAACCAATCCCTACTTGGCGGTAGCTCTTGCTGCGGGATTAATGCATCCAACCATTTTGAACGCTGCGGCTCAGATTGCTGAGACGGGTGTAAATAGTATCGATTTTCTCGGCATGCCGATTCTGCTTATGAAATATTCCTCTTCCGTCATTCCAATCATTTTGGCGGTATGGATTATGAGTTATGTGTATCCGATCGTCAATCGAGTGATTCCCAAGTTTCTGCAGGTCCTGCTTACCCCAATGATTGTTTTGTTTATTATGATTCCAGTGGAACTAATCGTGCTTGGCCCAGTAGGTTCATATATCGGTGACTGGTTGACCAATGGTATCAACTCATTGTTCTCAACCGCAGGTGTTCTTGCTGGTGCCATCCTTGGATTTTTCAAACCAATTATGGTCATGTTCGGTATGCACTATGCGATCATGCCGATTCAGGTTCAACAAGTGGCTACACTTGGTGCAACAGTGCTGTTACCAACAGCACTGGCAGCGAATTTGGCTCAGGCTGGAGCAGCCTTCGGTGTGTTTGTACTGACGAAGAGTAAAACGATGAAATCAGCAGCTGCTTCGAGTGGATTTACCGCTTTGTTCGGGATTACTGAGCCAGCGATCTATGGTGTTACGCTCAAATATAAACGTCCCTTTTTCGCAGGTTGCCTGGCAGGTGGATTAGTCGGTGGATTCTACAGCTTGGTGCATACAACAGCGAATGCAATTTCACTGCCAGGTGTATTGGCAATTGGCACGTATACATCAGATCGTTACATGTATGTCGTTATTGGTTGTATTGCCGCAGTTGTACTCGGGTTTGTGTTCACGCTGTTGGCGGGCATCAAGGAAGATACAGATGGAAATAAATCGCAGCAACAAGCTACGAATAAAGTAAATAGCAATCAAACAGCCGTTGCCACAGAGGCAACTACAGCGTCCGTATCATCACTGACATCCACGTCTTCTGACATGCTTATCGTTAGTCCAATGACAGGGGAGATCAAACCGATCTCTGAAGTGGAGGATCAAGCGTTTGCCCAAGAATTGATGGGTAAAGGCATTGCAATCGTTCCGACAGATGGCAAGGTATATGCTCCATTTGACGGGGTAGTCGAAGCGCTTTATCGCACCAAACATGCCATCGGATTGAAAGCTGCGAATGGTGTCGAGATCCTGATTCATATCGGAGTGGATACCGTCAGTCTGAAAGGGAAATATTTTAACGCCCATATCGAACAGGGACAGACAATCAAGGCAGGGGATTTATTGGTGGAGTTTGATCCGGAGGGCATTACGTCAGCAGGATATAACACGATTACATCGATTGTGGTAACCAACATGCAACAGTACGGAGATGTGCTGACTACAGCGACCAGCGGCCCGATCCGGGAGAGTGAACCTTTGATCAAGCTAATCCCCTAGAACCTTAGATAAGACCATTTAAATAACACGTATCTAACAGGAGGAAACTAAAATGACTCATTCTAATTTTCCAAAAGATTTTTTGTGGGGCGGGGCGCTTTCTGCCTGTCAGGCTGAAGGTGCTTATAATGTGGACGGCAAGAGTCTGACCATTCCCGAAGTGATGAAGTTTAACGAGAAGAACGACCGCAAGGTGACCAAACAGATCAGAGTGAATTGGGAGATGATAGAAGAGGCCCGGAACGACCCGGATACGGTTAAATATCCAAAGCGCCGGGGGATCGATTTCTATCATAACTTCCGTGAGGATATCGCATTATTCGCCGAGATGGGCTTCAAAGTGTTCCGTTATTCCATTTCTTGGGCCAGAGTATTTCCAGGTGGCGACGATGCCGCTCCGAACGAAAAGGCACTAGAGTTCTATGATCAGGTTATTGATGAATGTCTGAAACAGGGCATGGAGCCCCTGATCACCATTAGCCACTTTGATACACCGATTGTACTGATGGACAAGTTCGGAGGATGGTACAACCGCAAGCTGATCGATCTGTATGTGAACTATTGTGATGTGCTGTTCAATCGCTACAAGGGCAAAGTGAAATATTGGGTGACGTTCAACGAGATCAACATGAGCGTGAAGGCATCTGCCAAGACGCTGGGAATCATTGATTATGATGCACCGAATTATGAGGAAATGCTGTTTCAGGGATTGCATCATCAATTTGTAGCTGCGTCCAGAGCAACCAAGATGGCCCATGAGATTGATCCGAATAACCAGATCGGAAGCATGGTGGCATATTTTACAACGTACCCATACACATGCAAGCCGGAGGATGCACTTCAGATGCAGCAGGATGATCAGATGAAAAATCAATTCTATCTGGATGTGCTCAATAAAGGCGAGTACCCTTATTATAGTAAAACGTATTTCAAAAACAAGGAGATCCGGTTGAACATCGAGGACGGCGATCTGGATAACATTCGCGCACATACGGCTGACTTCGTGGGGATGTCGTATTACAACTCCATGATTTCCAGCAGTGATACCGAACAACTTGAATTAACAGCCGGGAACGTACACAGTGTCTACAAAAACCCGCATTTGCCTGCAAACGAGTGGGGTTGGCAGATTGATCCCATTGGCCTGCGGTATACGCTAAATCTCGTCTATGATCGGTATCAAAAACCGGTCTTCATCCTGGAGAACAGCTCAGGCTTCTACGACAAGCTGAATGAGGACGGAACGATCAACGATCCCTACCGGATTGATTTCCTGAGCAAACATATCGAACAGATGGGACTCGCCATTGCGGATGGCGTCGAAGTGTTGGGTTACACGATGTGGGGGCCGATCGACATGATCAGTTCAGGGACTTCCGAGATGAGCAAACGGTACGGATTTATCTACGTGGATCAGGATGACTATGGCAATGGTACGCTGAAAAGATATCGGAAGGATTCGTTCTTCTGGTATCAGAATGTGATCCGTACCAACGGAGCAGAACTGTAACAGGTCATGAATATTCTGGGCCGAATCAAAAAAATCCCTGGCGGCTTGCTGATTGTTCCTATGCTTGCCGCCGCGGTTATCAACACGATTTTCCCGTCGTTCTTTCAGATCGGAGATCCAACAACAGCGCTGTTCACATCGAAAGGTACCATGGTGCTGATTGGCATGATTTTGCTCGTGTCTGGCACACAGCTCAATCTGTCACAGCTTCTGATGACCTTGAAGAGAGCAGGAGTACTCTGTATTTCACGTATTCTCATCAGCTGCCTGTTCGGCTGGGCATTTGTACACTTTTTTGGCATTAGTGGGGTTGGAGGCGTGTCTGCAGTAGCTTTCATCGCCGTTCTGACCAGTTGTAATCCAGGGTTATATCTGGCCTTGATGAACACGTACGGAGATGATGTGGATCGTGCTGCGTTTGGCATTCTGAATCTGATTGCCGTACCGGTTATTCCGGTCATGATATTGAATTCGGCAAGCGGTGTTGGTATGGATTACCTTAGTGTTCTTGCTACGCTAGTACCTTTTTTTATCGGCATACTTCTTGGTAACCTGGATCGCAACATACAGAAGATGTTCGCTCCGGGAACACTGATTCTGCTGCCTTTCCTGGGTACAAGCTTTGGGTCGAATATTGATCTGCGTATTGCATTTCAATCCAGTCTATCCGGCTTATTGGTCACGGTGTTATTTTTACTGATCTGCATGCTGCCGCTCATTGGAATTGATCGCACGATATTAAGACGGCCCGGTTACGCAGCGGCTGCGACATGTTCGGTTGCTGGATTGTCCATGGTGGTACCATCGATGGCTGCCGGGTTCAATCCGGCGTATGCGCCTTATGTGGACACCGCTATCGCTCAGATTGCGTTTGCCGTGATCCTGACGTCGGTGACCGTGCCTTATATCGTGAAGCGTCTGGCTGGAGGAACAACGACGGAAGTTTCTGCATCAACAAATCACTAGAAAAAACAGCATGTGTTCTGTCAGGTCATGACGGATCACATGCTGTTTTGCTTTGTACATCTATATGTTACAGACCAAGCAATTGTTTAACACTTTCAGCTACCGCTTTGCTGGATTGCGGATTCTGTCCTGTGACTACGCGGCCATCAGTTGTGACATAGGAACTGAATGCAGCAGCTTTATCGTATTGTGCAGCGCGTTCTCTCAAAGCATCTTCCAACAGGAAAGGAACATACTCGGTTTGTTGAGCCAATGCTTCCTCTTCATTCGTGAAGCCGGAAACCGTTTTGTCGTTGATCAAAAGCAGGCCGTTGGACAGCTTCACGTTCAGCAGGGCTGTAACCCCGTGGCACACGCCGGATACAACGCCACCTTTTTCATAGATTTCACGAGAAAGCTCTTGAAGTTCCGCATTGTCCGGGAAATCCCACATCGTACCGTGACCGCCTGTGAAGTAGATTGCATCGTAGTCGCTCGCGTTTACTTCGCCAGGTTTCAACGTGTTCTTCAATTGGTTCATGAATGTTTCGTTCTCAAAATAGGTTTTGGTGCTCTCATCCAGGGAGTCACCGAGACTTTTCGGATCAAGAGGTACGTTACCCCCTTTAGGGCTAACCAGATCGATCTGAACATTGTCATTACGGTCAAACTCTTCAATAAAGTGAGTTGCTTCGCTCAGCCACAAGCCGGTAGGTTCGTCCTTCGTTGCGTATTTATCTACATTTGTTAGAACAACCAGTATCTTTTTCATATAAAAACCTCCCGTAAAGTGTATAACATCAATTTATATTAAATATCACAAAATTAAATTGTGTAAAATCTATTATTTAATATAACATAACCATTTTCTAAAGTAAAATCATGAACGTATCTTCGATCTCTATTGTTACTTTCAAGCGTAGGCGTAAAGAACAATCTAGTAGTAGTAAATATGCCCTTAAGAATGCACGTTTACTTATAATTTTCTTTTTAATTTACTCAATTTGTAAGCGAAGGTAGGCATGTGTAAGGGTTATCAAAATTAATTCAAATTTGATGTTAATTTGATTGTACATCTAGGTCTTTTGATATAAGATGTCGAAAGAAACTACATTATAATGGTACATATTACATATCTAATCGGGGGAAATTGAACAATGAAACGTACAGGAAAATTCGTCACTTCAACGATGGTTGCTGCTATTGCAGCTGTGTCAATCGTGTCTTCAGCCTCGGCAAGCACAATCTCTAATTCGAATATCTCTAGTATTTCTATGGCTAATATTCAAAGTATGGATATCGAAACTGCTTTGATGTTGGTTCAACAAGAACGCACCAAATTATTGGATGCCCAATTGCAGACACAAATTCAGGAAGTACAGAACCGTAACAATTATATTGCAGATTTGAATGCACAATTGTCGATAGCTCAACAAAACGGGGATGAAGCAGCTGTTCAGAAGCTGAAAGGTCAAATTGATGCTGCGAGCAATTCCCAGCAGATGGACATGCTTCGTCTGCAGTCCATGTCCAACAAGCGCAATGAAGCGTTTGATGTCATGACGAACTTTGTCAAAAAAATGCAGGATTCAAGATCATCCATCATCGGTAACATGCGTTAAGAACGGATGATTAACTGCAACAACACAAAAAGAGCGAAGCCGGAATTTAAATTCCGAAACTTCGCTCTTTTTGTATTTCTCTTTTTCTATGATATATCTCATCTAATCCCAAGTTAGCCCGACCAGTCACGACGCCGAGTGAACAGATCCTGCAACTCATCCGTCGACAATTCGGTAATCCAGTTCTCGGAGCTTGTGATGATGTTATCGCTGAGCTGCTGTTTGCTCTCCAACATCTCGTCGATCCGCTCCTCCAATGTACCAAGAGAGATGAACTTATGCACCTGAACATCCTTCGTCTGACCCATCCGATAAGCCCGGTCGGTAGCTTGATTCTCAACAGCCGGGTTCCACCAGCGGTCAAAATGGAACACATGATTGGCTGCGGTCAGATTCAATCCCACACCGCCAGCCTTGATGGACAGAATGAAGACGGATGGTTGCTTATCCTCAGGCAATGTACGGGACTGGAATTCCTCAATCATGCGATCTCGCGCCGTTTTGGACGTACCCCCGTGCAGGTACAATACAGGCTCCTGCAACTCCTGACGCAGTACTTGTTGCAGCATCTGTCCCATACCAATGTATTGGGTGAAAATCAGGCATCGCTCGCCTTCGTCCCTTAATTCCCGGACAAGCTCCATCAGTCGTTCCAGCTTTGCGGAGCGGCTGATCAGCATCGCCATATCTTGCGGGCTGTACACGTCATAAGCAGATTTCAGTGCACCGTCTTCGGGCAGTTCCTCCGGCAAAGCTTCTTTTGTCAGCAGCAGAGGGTGATCACACAACTGTTTAAGCTGGGTTAACGCCGATAGAATGGCACCTTTGCGCTTAATGCCTTCCAGCTCTTTCATTTTATCCATCAGGGCCTGTACGGACTGGTCATACAATGCACTTTGTTCGCCCGTAAGATGAATGTAAGTCTTCATCTCGTTTTTGTCCGGCAGATCAAGCTGGATATTAGGATCTTTTTTCTTACGGCGTAGCATGAATGGTTTCACCAATTGCTGCAGATCCTGCATCCGTTGCTCGTCCTTGTCTTTCTCTATGGCACTGATGAAGCGAGTCTGGAATGCCCGGGCGTTGCCCAGATATCCTGGATTGATAAAGTCATAGATCGACCACAGCTCGGACAACCGATTCTCGATCGGCGTACCTGTCATGGCAATGCGGTGTTTCGCCGGGAAACTGCGAACAGCCAGGGACTGTTTGGTCTGGGCGTTTTTGATATTCTGTGCTTCATCGAGACAGATGCATGACCAGGTATAGGTTTGTAACATCTCCTGATCCAGTGTAGCCGTAGCAAAGGACGTGATAATAATATCCACCTGCTCGGTCTGCTCCCGGAATTCTTCTCCACTTAATCGGCGTGCGCCATAATGCAGACTGACATTAATGGAGGGTGCGAAGCGGCTAATTTCCTTTTGCCAGTTGCCCAGTACGGAGGTTGGGCAGATCAGAAGTACCGGGGCTTGTCCCGGCTTACGTGGTTCATGATCCTTGATGTGTAACAGATACGTGATGAACTGAATGGTTTTCCCGAGACCCATATCATCGGCAAGACATGCCCCAAGTCCGAATCTGCGCAGGAAACCAAGCCATGCAAAACCTTCCTTCTGATACGATCGCAGCTCGGCATGAAGCCCTGTCGGAATGGGCAGGGAAGGTGCGCCGCCTTGTCCGCCCCCGAGTTGTGCAATAACCCGGTTCAGGTGCTCATTCAGTTCTACTTCCAGCCGAATGTTCTGATCATCCTGTGGTTGCTGGTCTTCCTCGGTTTGTTGTCCTTCCTTCCATTTCTGGTTGCGATATTCTCGTTGCTCATTATGCAGCAGATGCAGGTGTAGAATATCCTGGAATGAGAGTCCCTGTTCCCGATCTACACCGCCCATGGCACGACGTATCTGTTCTAGCAGGTCGGGGTCGAGAGGAACCCATTCTCCACGGAAGCGAACCAGTCGTTCATTACGGGCAACAAGGTCGGCGAATTCATCTTCGCTAAGATCCGTGTCACCAATCGCAATGCGCCAGTCAAAATGAATAATCGAGTCCAGTCCAAAGAACGACTGTCCCCGTTCACTGCCTTCCTCCGGCTGCACCTTAGCACGCAGCTTTGGTTTCTTCTTACGGGCTGCTTCCCACCAACCAGGCAGCAGAACTTGCCAGCCCGCTGCGAGCAACCTGCCGCTATCCTGCGTCAGGAACTGCCAGGCTTCCTGATCTCCCAAAGGATCACTCAGCACATCCCGACTACCACTAATGGAGCTTCCAAGACGGGGCAGATGTGCACGCAGCTGATCCAGCCATCCGGCGGAGCGATCCAGAATGAACGGTGTCCATACCTCTGGCCATTCGCCTTCAAGTCTGCCGCGTGAATCCAGCATGACGGGCACCAATACAGCGGCATCCAGCTTGTTCTGCAACACCAATCGCAGCCGCCAAGATGGCTCATCCTCGTCCGGCTCCTGCAATTGCAGCATGGGTCTGAATGGTGCGGCATCTGCTTTCCAGCCAATGGATACGAGCCAGGACTGAGCATCCATCCCGGCTGTCTTGGGTAGAGTGCCGCGCTCTGGGAACAACTGCGGGAATTCACGCCGCAGATCGGTTGCCGCTTCCTCCGAACTGTACCAGCGCTGGAACACAAAGGCGGAGTAGGCCGCCCCGAGTCCCTCGGCATAACTCTCGTCGGTCTGTTGAATCGCCTTGGTAAGCGATGCCCGCTCCTGCTTTTTCAAGCTATCCGGGTCCCAGGTCCACTGAAGCTGTCCTGCACGGTAGGCCTCGAAGCTAGGTACGTATTTGCGTTTTTCGATAGATGCCGCGAGCGCGGGAGCCAGTCGAATCAGATGTTCCGCTTGTTCGCCCCACTTCCATTCAATATGAAGCAGCGTATGCATCTCGGCAAAAAAGGGAATCACTTCTTCCGCAGGCAGAACAACCAACTCAATCTCCTCAATCTGCCGAACTTCCAGTTCGGTCCCGTAGAAGGAAGGCGCATGCCAAGCGAACAATCGCTGCTTAAGCGACTGTCCCGGTACAAAGTGGTGTGTGTTGAGTGCTCCGTAAAACAAAGCATCGCCATATCCGGTTAAAGCGACGTGAACCTCAATCGTTTCAGTGTAAGGATGAATTAAGCTCATGAGATCAGTTTACCTTTCCGAAGCTCTTCCTGCAGGGCGCGCAGCCGACTGTTACGAACGGCGAGTGTGGTGATGAATTGCTCCCAGTGCGCTTCTTGCTTCATTTTTTTATAGATTTTGGACAGACGTTTCAACAGCTTCACCGCTGCTTTGTATCCGTCCCTGTTTTTGTGTCCGATATAACGCTCCACTGCCTGATGATAGAAGGGAAGCAGCAGCTCAGGTGCATCTTTTTCGATTGGTTGCAGCATCGCTACGCGGAATTCGAGAGGTTCCGTTCCCGTACTCAGCTGAAAATCAATCCATCTGCGCCACTGTCCACGCGAATGCATAGCATCCTCGTAGGCGGGGCGGGAGTGGGGAAGCATACTGACAAGCGTGTCCCACATACGGTTCTCTGCATCGGGCAGATGTTGAATGGCCGTATCCCATAGATGCATGTAATCATTCAAAGGTGTATTACGCCGATTCGCCAGAAGGGGGCCAAGTTGTACCAACCAATCCCCAAGTCGCTTCCATTCAGCCGAATCTGCGAGTACATGGAGAAAATGCAACAGTTGTTCTGGGGGGAAGCCGTAGGCCGAGCTTCCATGGATGAGTCGCTGCCATGCCTGATCATCTTGCCCCAGATGGAAGTGCATCCAGCTCTGCGCGAGTATGAGTGGTAAAGGCAGTGTTACGGCTTTGCCTGGTCTATCACTACTACTTCCATTATTTTGAGCGCTACCCAAGACACTCCCACCTGACTGGGAAGGTGACGAAGCGGCGGTTATATTGCGTTCTATATCATCTAAGATGGCCTGTTCCGACACTAACATGTCCCGCGACCCTTGAAGCTCAGGTACAATCCAGTTCAACCAAAGTTGTCGATAGATCGGGGTGAAGAACATCATGCTGGCTGTCTCAGGCATCATCTGTTTGCGTAAATAAGCTGAGGTTTCGGCCAGTCTGCTCCAAAGTTGTTCAAGCTTGTTTCCCTTTAGACCCGAGAGGTCTAGTGGATGGTTAAAGATCCGCTCAATGTCTTTCAGAAGTGCATCCACCGCGAGCTGGGCAGGGTAACTCAAGTACACGGGGGTATGCGTGATGGAGTTACGGGCTGGCGGCACGCAGAATCGGATGAGGTGCAGCTGTACATGTAGTTCAAAAAGTTGGTCCATTGCAGCGTTCAGTCTTGGCTTAATGGCATATAGCTCGTCCGTTGCTTCCTGTACGTAGGACGTGCTTGCTGTGCCAGTACCCAGCCGTCTCAGACAGGAGTGGAATAGCACGTGCCATTCCGAGATTTCGAGATCAGCAAGCTCTGTTGCACGTTCCTTGATCTGGCTGTATTGGTTGTCCGGAATGTCCGTATCCTGCTGTTCATCGGCATCTGTATAGCTGGATAGTCCTGCGGACATGGCACCGACGGGTTTGGTCGTTTGTTTGAGCGCAGTACTGGAGTGCGCATTCACAATCGCATGCACAGGTCGCTCCAGTTGCTCGGCATAACTCATTAATACAGCCGTCATATGTTTGCATACGGAACTCACCGGGCAGGTACAATGACTTGTAGTCAGGGACTGCATGCTTAGTGTGACCTCGTACTCTTCCGATCCTTGTACAACGGCCGAGATCCCTTGTTGTTCGGAATAGGTTAATGGTCCGACACGTTTCTGTTTATAATATTGGAATCCGCGCATGATCGTCAGGTTATTAAAATGCTCCGCAACCTGCCTGATCAACTGTTGCCACTGCGCATCATCCATCCTCATGTTATTCGGTATGTTCATCATTCCATCTCCTGGGGTAAACATAGGTTCAGTAATCACCACGTCTATGACGTGATGTTGTAAATTTGTTGTATCCATCATATCAGTTATGAGCCAATCCGTGCATGGGTTATGAAGAATTTGAAGTTATTTTAGACCAACTGGAATCAGGATGAACACGTCGGTTCTGCTGGCGGGCGACATGCAAGAATGCACCATATTGTGTATGCTTATGGTATGTATTCCTATCAGGAACGATGCAGGCCGGGGAAATGGCCATATTACACACAACAGGAGAGAGCATATGAAAATACTTACGTTAAACACACACGCCTGGGCGGAAGAGGATCAACTGAACAAGATCAGTCAACTGGCTGATTTTATTAATACACATCAATTCGATGTGATCTCCATGCAGGAGGTCAACCAATCCATGCAGGAAGCAGCGCTTTCTGAAGAAGAACTGAAGATGTATTATGCAACTGAATCCGACGCTGTGATTAAAAAAGACAACTATGCCTACGTCCTGCTTCAGCAGCTGACAGAGCAGTATTACTGGACGTGGATTCCCGCTCATGTTGGGTTCCAAAAGTACGACGAAGGACTGGCGATCCTTAGCCGGACGCCGATTAAGGAGGCTTTTGGGGAATACGTGTCTCACATGCGGGATTATAACAACTATCGTACACGCAAGATTGTGGGAATTCAGACGGTCGTCCAAGGTGAAGCAACCTGGTTTGTGAACGGACATTATAACTGGTGGGATGATGCGCAGGAACCTTTCAAGGGACAGTGGGAGTTGACGGAGAGCAAGCTTGCCCCCTACATGGACCAGCCGTTATATATAATGGGTGATTTCAATAATGTCGCGGAAGTGCGTGGTGAAGGCTATGATTATATGATGAGCAAAGGCTGGAATGACCTGCACACCTCAGCATTGCAAAAGGATGAAGGAGCAACCGTGGTGAAGGCCATTGCCGGCTGGGCAGATAACAAACGCGATCTTCGGATCGACTATATTTTCTCCAATCGTCCGATTCAGGCTAAATCTTCTACTGTGGTCTTGAACGGTAAAAACGGGCCGGTCGTGTCCGACCATTTTGGTGTCGCTGTAGAGATATAACAGCCGTGTGACCATAAACTATAAAGGTGATATCACCGCAAATACGAAACAAAGCCTCCGCTGACTTCCTGTTAAGGGAAGTTGCCGGAGGCTTTTCACATTCTAAATCATTTTCTGTGTCTATGTACATTTCATATCATTCATTCATTCTTTCTGCTGTGGAACTGGACTGTTACTCGAGCGCCAGCATCTGATGTACAAACTTTTTCAGATTCGCGCTTGTCTTACTAAGCTGTTCGATACTTTCCATGAACTCGGTAACAAGCTTGGCCTGATCCACTGTTGCGGTTGTAATCTGACCGATCTCTTGTTCCATATGCTTCATGGAATCTTGTACACTACCGAGGGATGTTTCGATATCAGCCGCTGCTTGTTTCGTATGATCGGACAGCTTGCGTACTTCACTGGCAACTACACCGAAGCCGGCTCCCTGATCGCCCACACGAGCTGCCTCTATCATGGCGTTGAGTCCAAGCAGGTTGGTTTGTTCCGATACTTCACGAATGACGTTTGTTACTTTACTTACACTGACCGAGTTCTCTGAAGCTTTTTTGGAGTTGCGAAGAATCTCTTCCGAGGTTGCGGAGAGTTCTTCGGAATGTGCAGCAATCTGCTGAATGCCACCAACGAGAGCATTGATGGTTGTTTCATTTTCACGAATCAGATTTTCCAGTGTCATATGACTATCCAACGCGTAGTTTACACCCAATATACCCACAACCTGATCGTTCTCTTTAATAGGGATTAGAATGGCATCAAAAGGTCTACCCTGCAGATCACCAGGCATACGTGCCACGGTACGGGAATCTCTGTTAGTCAGCATTTTGAAATGTTTATAATCATCATGCAGCTCATCCCCAACCTTCACGCCAATCTCCAGACTTTTTGCCTCGGAAAAATACAATACTTTCTCATGATCATTAATGGATATGGATATGTCGTCACGGAACATTTGGCTAACAAAAGGCATAGCATTTACCAGAGATTCAAGAGTATTCAATGTGCATCTTTCCTTCCCGATACAAAAAGTGGAATTCTCAATCTATATAAGTTGAACTAAAGATATATTCACACGTACACTCCGATGACAGAATAACCTTCCAATCGCTGTTATCCCCAGATTTTTTGATTCCCTTTTCTCAAGGGAAAAATCCGGTGATAAAGGCGAACGCTTCGCTTTTTCAGGTTTTTTCTGTCCTCTACGTTTCTGTGTAAATGATTAGTTCAACTTATATAGTCTCTATATCGGTAACTTTTTCCGTTTTTTTGAATTAATGTCCAATGAAGGTGTAATTGGCGAAGGGAAAACCGAATTTTCTGATTTTTTGTAAGCGTAATCAAAAATCTGTAGCCACCACAGAACATGTCAGTTATACTGGGATTATTATTCGGCTATTCAGAAGATAACCAAGGGACATACCTATTTCCCGGTAAGGGGATTACCCACCTAGGTTAAGCGCTATACTTTATCGGTTAGGTGCTCCAGTGTGGAGGGTATGAATGCAATGATATAAGACTTTATTTCAACGGGAGAAGGATGTGTGCCATCGATGACGACCTATTTCAGTGAACCACAGAGCATGTATTACCGATTTGGAGAAGATCAGGATCAGGTGTTGAAGGTACTGGCCGAGAGGTATATTGGAGCCAATGCGCAGGCTGATTTTGTATATCGGGTATTCCAGAAGTCTGGTATTTTGCAAAATGAAAAAGGGCTTTATGATCTGAATTTAGGTAAACGCTTTCCTGATGCACCTAAAGACCATATATCCTACGCAGCTGCACTAGTTTGGGGGGACGAGGACCGAAACCTGGATGTACTGGTCAGCTGTTATGGGCCTGTTCGTTTCTATTTCAATGAGCAGTTGGTCTATCGCTCTACCGTAATGGATGAGATTAGTCCAGACGCAACGGTTAAGCTCAGCATCGATATCAAGCCTGGTTGGAACACCATTTGGCTGGAAATGAAAAACACCCCTGCCGGATTTGGCTGCCAATTTGGGTCAGATGAAGGAAAAGTGCGCATTTTGAATGTATTTGCTCCATTTCAGGAGAGACAGGGGCAAGCGGGGTGGGTGTTCTCCCAACCGAACCCAGCCACGAGTAAACAACCGGACCTGCTTGGAAAAGAATCAGACTACAGCTTGAACTGGCTGCCTGAGACAGGCTGGTCTGATGAAGATAAAACCAAGCCAGCTTTCGAACGAATATACGGAAATCTTCCTGGAAAGCATGCTTATGCCTGGACCCATCTGAACAATAATGATTCAACCGGGAGTCCGGTGCGATTGTCAGGACAATCTTCGGGTTCTCTGAGTATTTGGATTGGCGGCAAGCCTGTGGCGCAAGTGAAGGAGCCGGGTTCGTTCGAAGCGGATATACCAGTCTCCTTTGGACGGAGTAACCTGATTGTCCGAAGTGAATGCAATGATACGGCGGCGGGACCGTGGCATTTTAATTTGAACGCAACCGTGTCGGGCAAGCCGATCTCACTGGAACTTCCTCAGCGTGTGCACGGTGCTAATGGAGAGTCTTGGTTATATGTCGGCCCTTTTGAATCGGGGGTTGAACCGGAATTGCAGGATCTGACCCGAACGGACCGAGTGTATCTAACGGGGCAAGGACAGACATATTGGCGCTTGGATCGACCGGATGCCTGGATCAGACCCTATTATGAAAATGCCATGTTAAGCAACAAATGGACAGTGGGCAGTGTGACTAATTATGGTCGCTGGGACTATCCATTGGGTGTCACTGTATATGGTCTATTACGGACTGGGCGTTATTTGCAGAGACCAGACATTACACGTTATGCGGCTGAGCATGTGCAGGCATGTACCCAGATGTATGAGTACTCTTTGTGGGATCGGGAGCAGTATGGTTTCCCGGCAGTTAATCAACAATTGGTCATGCTGAAAATGCTGGATAACTGCGGTTCTTTTGGTTCAGCCATGCTGGAAGCGTATTCAGAGTGTCATGAACCAACGTTTCTTCCGATTGCTGAACGGATTGCGGATTTCATGCTTTCCCGTTTGGAACGACAGGAGGATGGGGCATTTTATCGCACATGTGTAGGGGAGTATGCCGAGAATACCATGTGGGCAGATGATCTTTATATGAGCACGCCGTTTCTCGTTCGTTATGCACGGGTGACAGGCAACTCAACCGCATTGGATGAAGCCGCTAGACAATTTTCACTGTATCGGAAGTATCTGTTTATGCCTGAGTTCAAGATCATGTCCCATGTGTATGATTTCAAATACGGACAGGCAACGCAGATTCCATGGGGACGGGGAAATGGCTGGACACTGTTTTCCTTGACGGAGGTATTGGAAGCTTTGCCAGCAGAGCATCCTGAGCGCCCAGCCTTAATAGATTTCTTCAATGAACTGTGTGAAGGGTACGTAGCACTTCAAGGGGAAAACGGCTTATGGCATCAGGTGTTGAATGTTCCACAGACGTATGAAGAAGCCTCCTGCACGGCGATGTTTGCCTATGGTTTTGCGAGAGGTGTGCGTTTTGGCTGGTTCAAAGACCCTGAAGTTTATGTCACAGCTGCCGAGCGGGCTTGGAAAGGACTCATCTGCAAAGCCATTGATCGTCAAGGGAATGTGCATGGCGTGTGCAGCGGTTCGAGATATGCGTTTACGGCAGAGTATTATGATCAGGACTTGCGTACCGTCACCAATGACAATCACGGAATAGGCATTATGATGCTGGCAGGAACCGAAGTGGCAAAAATGAAGAAACATCTGGCTGAACACAGGGTGTCTTCACCTGCCGTCTCACATTCCTGACAGACCACTGAGGTCTGATGTTCATACTTTCGTTCCATATCAACCCGCTATCTTCTTCTCACGTATCATGCATGTATACCCGTAATCATAACGATACGGGAACGGAACCGCCGGGAATATCATTCCTGGTGGTTTTTGATTCCTGTAACTCCTTACTTTTTTGACAGGAAAGCTTACTTTTGTTTATGTCATGCGCAGCAATGGACCGATACAATAGGTTTTGTAAGCGATTCCATAAATGCAAGAAGGGGAGGAAATTCATTTATGATGATTACAAAAAAGTGGGTAACCCTGTTCTGCCTGTCCCTGTTATTGTTCGCTACAGCCTGTTCTGGAGGGGCCACCGATACACCATCTTCTTCTGGAGAAGCAAGTGGAAATGAAGGAGATTCATCAGGCAAGATTGAATTGCGCATGACCTGGTGGGGATCACAGACTAGACATGATCTGACGATCAAAGTCATCCAACTATTTGAAGAGAAACATCCGGGAATCACCATTAAACCTGAATATTCCGGTTGGGACGGTTACTTTGACAAGTTGACTACACAGGTAGCCGGTTCGAATGCACCTGATATCATCCAGATGGATTACGCCTTTCTGACTGACTTTGCCCGGCGTGGGGCCTTGCTTGACCTGACCACGTTTGCAGAGAGCAAAGAGCTGCGGACAGAGGACCATGATCAGAGCATGATTACAGCCGGATCAATTGACGATAAATTATATGCGATTACCCTCGGAGTTAACGCACCGGGTGTCATCTATGATGCCACCGTATTCCAGGAATTAGGAATCGAAGAACCACAAGAGAGCTGGACATGGAAGGATTTTGGGGATATTGCGACCAAGATCGCCGCAGCCAAAGGTGAGGGGTTCTATGGATCAGCAGACATTTCCGGTACAACGAACATGTTTGAAGTGTTTATCCGGCAATCCGGAAAAGGATTGTTCGACGGTGGCACAATGACAGCTACCAGCGAGGAGCTTCAGCAGTGGTTCGATATGTGGAGCGCACTACGCGAGAATGGTGGAGTGACCACAGCGGAGATAACGGCATCTACAACCAATGCGCTGGAGACACGCCCGATCTCGCTGGGTACAGCTGCGATGGATTTTGCATGGTCTAATCAATTGCTGACATTCCAGCAGGTGAACAAAAACCAGGATCATAAGCTTGGCATCCAAGTGCTTCCGCATGGTGTAGGTGAAAAGCAAATCGGTGAATATCTGAAACCAGGCCAGTTCCTCTCCGGTTATGGCAAAACCAAACATCCAAAGGAAGTTGCCATGTTCATCGATTTCATGGTCAATGATCCAGAAGCAACCGCTATTCTTGGTTCTGAACGTGGGGTGCCAGTCAATTCCAGCATTCGTGAACAGATGCAACCTACGCTGCCGGAAGCGGAGCAAACCATTTTCAAATTTATCGATACTGTGTCGAAGAACTCCAGCGAGATTGACCCGCCATACCCGCAAGGATTTGCTGAAGTGGACACAAGTTTCAAGAGCGCAAGCGAGCAGATCGCCTTCGGTCAAGGCAGTACTCCGGATGTGATTGCCCAGTTTATTGAAGGAGCCAAGGCTACGCTTGGATCGAGTCAATAATGATTGAAACTGTCTCACACTTCTAATTCTGCGGGGAGGTTGCGAAGATGACGACATCACAGGTCAGTCAAGCCCGAATCGAGCGTGTAACTACCCGGCGGGTAAAACGGAGATATGCGCATAATGGAGCCGCACTTCTGTTTCTCGCCCCATGGCTTGTCGGATTGTTATTCCTTACCCTAGGTCCAATGTTGGTATCGTTATACATTTCGTTCACCGATTACAGTATCCTGGCCGCCCCTTCCTGGGTCGGTCTGGACAACTACACCACGATGTTTACATCGGATAAACTGTTCACCCAGTCGCTCAAAGTCACCTTCACGTATGTCGCTGTATCCGTACCGGTCAAATTGATTTTCGCGCTGCTTGTAGCGATGTTGCTGAACAAAGGGATTCGAGGACTCGGTATTTACCGTACGGTGTATTACATCCCGACATTGCTTGGAGGTAGCGTGGCGATTGCAATGTTGTGGCGTAAAATGCTGGGTGGGGACGGGCTACTCAATAGTGTGCTTGCCATGGTAGGCATTAAAGCTCCCGATTGGGTTGCGAATCCGAAGTATGCCCTGTACTCCATCGTCCTGTTATCCGTATGGCAGTTCGGATCGTCGATGATTATTTTTCTGGCTGGCCTGAAGCAGATTCCACCCGAGTATGATGAAGCCTCAGCGGTAGATGGTGCAGGTCCTTTACGGAGATTCTTCTATATAACGTTGCCGATTCTGTCACCTGTCATCTTCTTCAATCTCGTGATGCAGCTGATTACGTCGTTTCAATCGTTCACGCAGGCTTTTGTTATCAGTAACGGTAGCGGAGGGCCAGTGAATTCAACCTTAATGTACTCTCTGTATCTGTACAAAAAAGGATTTTCATTCTTTCAGATGGGCTACGCTTCCGCGATGGCCTGGGTGCTGGTCATCCTGATTGGCGTATTTACATTGCTCGTATTCCGCAGCAGCAAGCTGTGGGTGCACTATGAGGATGGTGGGAAATCATGATTGGACAACGGAACTCTACAGCATGGGTCGTCGGCAAACATGTGTTGATCTCAGGCATCGCCTTTATCATGCTCTACCCGATCCTCTGGATGCTGGGCAGCTCATTCAAACCGGGACATATGATCTTTACAGAGACCTGGTTCTGGCCACAGGAATGGAATTGGCAAAATTACATGAATGGCTGGTCGGGTATTCAGGGCAATCCATTCTCCCGCTTCCTGACCAACTCTGTCATCCTGTCGCTTGGAGCTGTGCTGGGCAATGTGATTTCCTGCTCTATGGCGGCGTATGCGTTCGCTCGGCTGAATTTTCGTTTCAAAGCTATCTGTTTCGGCCTGATGCTTATGACAATCATGCTGCCCCATCATGTGACGCTGATCCCGCAGTATATCCTTTTCAACCACCTGGAGTGGGTGAATACGTATCTGCCGCTTGTCGTGCCAAAATGGTTGGCGACTGACGCCTTCTTCATTTTCCTCATGGTACAGTTCTTCCGGGGATTGCCCAAAGAGTTGGATGAGGCGGCCACCATCGATGGATGCGGTCCTGTGAAAATATACACCAAAATCATCATTCCACTTGCTTTCCCAGCGCTGGTTACCACGATGATCTTTACGTTCTTGTGGACATGGGACGACTTCTTCAGTCAGTTGATCTACCTGAGTGACGTGAGCAAATACACCGTGCCGCTGGGTCTGCGTTTGTTCCTTGATTCCAGCTCTCAATCCGATTGGGGTCCGATGTTTGCCATGTCGGTGTTGTCACTGGTGCCATGTTTTATCGTATTTATCGTGTGTCAAAAGTACTTCGTGGAAGGAATCGCGACCTCTGGGCTCAAAGGGTAATTCCAAGACGAAACGAGTTGATTTTTCCATGGGGAAAGGAAGATGGTCTTCATTCATTAATCAAAAGCTGCAACAAAGCAAGCTCTCCACGTTGATGGTGACTTGCTTTATTGCGTTTAACCTCCTGCTCGTCTCGGTTGTGGTCTGGCTGGCATATCAGTCTTTCTCCACGGTCACATTTGCCGAGATTAGCAAAGCACGTCTGGCTCTTCTGAACGAAAGCACACGTCGGGGATTTGATTTTATCACAGGGGTAACTGGAACCGCTTATGCCTTGGCAAGCAATCGGGAACTGTCCAGTCTGCTCGAAACGGCTGATACGGGCAGGCTTGCACAGATTCACCAGCGGAGAGAGGTCTCTCGAATTCTGGAACATACCATGGTCGTGAGTGAAGGCATCACTTCCATTGAACTGTATACGGATGCCTTTAATGAAGTGACAGTGACTATGGCTGATCGCATATTTCCGGTGGACACCATCGCACATGACTCTTGGTTTGCTACGCTGGAAAAGGCTGATGCGGCTTGGGTTCCGCTGCGTGAGAACGAATCAGGCCAATCCCTGGTCGGATACGCCCAACGGATTTTCGACAGTCGTGGAGGGACGGTTGCCTATGTGCTCATTCGACTGAGCAGAGCGGACATCGTACGCAGGTTTGCCGATGTACCCATGGTGCTTGATGGAAAAGTCCTGTTGGTAGATACCGCTGGTAATGTCGTAATGCAGATGGGGAGAGTTGATCCAGCAGGGGAGAAGGAACGAGCGGATAGAAGAAATGAAGCGAGTACAGTACAGGAACCGGGTGGAGCTGTAAATTCATCTTCTTCTATTATAGATAGTGCATGGATTCAGGAACATGTCCAACCTGGTGCAGACGGATACGAAGTGGTTTCCGGCCAACCCGGAGGTGCTCAATTGGTGCTGTACTCCAGGCCAGCCATGCTTCAGTGGCGCCTTGTACAGACTATTCCGGTATATACACTGTTATCTCCGCTCAGACAAGCGGGCTGGCAGATCCTTGGCATCGCCGTACTTGGACTATTATGCTCGGCTGTGCTGGCGTACCTGTTTGTAAGGCAGATCATCCGGCCTTTACGACAATTGATCAAGCGAATGAGACAACTGGAGAAAGGGGACTTCGATACCCGGGTCCAACTCTCATTTACGGAGGAATATGCCCACTTGGCTTATGGCTTTAATCATATGGCTTCACAGCTCACGACGCTGATGGAACAGGTGAAGGATGAGAGCCGGGCCAAGCGTGAAGCCCAGACGGGCTTGCTTGAGGCCCAGATCAAACCCCATTTTTTATACAATACCCTCGACATGATCCACTGGCGCGCACTTGATTACGAAGCCAAGGATATCAGTCGCATGATTGTACAACTCAGTAAGCTGTTACGGATCGGACTGAGTGGAGGGAGATTGTTTATACGGGTTCGTGATGAGTTGGAACATGCCCGTTGCTACGTTAACATCCAGTCAGAGCGGCTACCGTTCTCCATTCAATATCAGGAGCAGATCGATCCGCATATTCGCGGTTGTTACATTCCCAAAATCATTTTGCAGCCCTTCATCGAAAATGCCGTTATGCACGGGCACCCTGAAGAAGGCACACTTCGAATTCAGGTGTATATGCACGAAGAGGTTGGCCCGCATGAGGATATCGTCATTCGTATCACGGATAATGGGCGGGGTTTGCCGGAGGGGTGGAAACTCGAAGAGACGTGTGGCATCGGCGTACGGAATGTACATCAGCGCATTCAGCTTTATTGTGGGAAGAGATATGGTGTTCAACTGAGCGATAGAGCGTCAGGTGGCGTGGAAGTGACCATTACGCTGCCGCGTATTGAGACCGACGAGCAACTAAATCTATGGCTGGACGGTGAAAAATGATGAAGACCATTATGCTTGTTGATGACGATCCTCATATTGTAAAGGCATTAACAGATCATATCGATTGGCCTTCTCTAGGCCTCAGCATTGCAGGCACTGCTTCCAATGGCTTGGATGCGCTGGAGCTGTTTCACCGCATGCATCCAGATGTCGTTATGACTGACGTCTACCTGCCGGGGATGACCGGGCTTGAGATCACACAGACGTTGCGCCGTGATCATCCCCACTTGCCGATCATCATTCTTAGTGGATATGACGAATTCGAGAACGCCCGGGCAGCCATGCGTTGGGGTGTGAATCACTTTTTGCTGAAGCCGGCAGAGGTTGAGGAGATTGAATCTGTGCTGCGGGAGGTGCTACTGGAACAAGATGTGAGAGAGCGGCATGAGCGGCTGGAGCAGACATACAAGCAGGAGGTCGGACGGGTACTTCCGTATTTGCGCAAACAATTTCTTCACGAACTGCTGACTACGCGATATCGGGCAGACGAGCTGCCCAAAGAACGCATGGACTATATAGGCATTCATATGTCCTCACAGACACGCGCCATTAGTCTGCAACTGAATCGCCCCGTATTTTTGACACGAATGAAAGAACGGGATTGGCAGCTTCTCCGATATGGGGCGGCCGATATTATTCAGGAAACGGTGAAGGAGCAAGCAGCGCGCATGAATGGTCAGGTAGAGATTGTTGATTATTCGGATCAGGTATTTGTGTTGCTTCTATTAGGAGATAAAGATCATCTGGAAGAATGCCTGCCACTCGTGGAGAGGATGATCGATCAGATCTTTACGTATCTGAAAATAGAAGTGAGTGCTGGAATCGGAAGACCCAAGAGTCACCCATGTGAGGTGATAGATTCCTATCTCGAGAGTAGGGAAGCGGTGGAAACAGCAGAGTTTCAAGGTGGAAGTCGTATCTACCACTATGAAACATCGAAGGAAACAGAACCAAGTGTGACCGATTATTCATTATTGCTTCGTCAATGGAATGAGGCTTGGGCGGATATTCGACCTGACCTGGCGGAAGAGGTATGGCATCATATTTACCTTTTGCTGAAAGAGGGGAAATGTGTTGGGATACAGGATGTACAGGTTGTAGCCGTCAGTTTGTTTGACACGTTGATTCATAGCTGGAACCGACTTCATCCCATGTTAACGCCGCCTCTGGCGATGAGTGATTTTCTGCGTGAAATTCAATCGAAATATGCGTTGCATGATCTGGTAAACTGGATGGATCGTATTATCTGCGACTGGCTGGAACAGATACGCAAAGAGATGGGTGAGAAGAAAAGCAATAAACTGATAGAGCAGGTGAAACAGTATGTAGAGCTTCATTACGCCGAAGAGATTAGTTTTGAAGCGATAGCCAAGGGGCTGTTCGTACATCCGAAGTATCTGAGTCAACTTTTCAAAAGGGTGACCGGTGAGAATTTCGTGAGTTATTTGAACGGGTACCGGATTCAGAGGGCGTTGGAACTGTTGCAGTCGGGACATTACATGGTATATGAGGTGAGCGAGATGACGGGGTTCCGTAATGCGACGTATTTCAGCCAAGTGTTCAAAATGCTTACGGGCAAGAGTCCGTCTGAGGTGGGGTAGAGCGATACAGGTATAGTAATTATACAAAGCAGAAGAGGAGGTACGGTTCTTATGATGATCGATCAGCAGGAATATTACATTAAAGGCTTATCTTACTCCATTAGATCGGCAGAGGAAAAGGATGCTGTGGCCTTGTCTTCACTTCGTGTACAAATCGATGGGGAAACCGAGAACATGGATCGTGAAGAGGGCGAGGCGTATATCGATGCAGCCGGGTTCAGGCGGATCATCCATTTGGACACTGAGAAGTCACGGAATCTGTTCCTTGTTGCTGTAGTAGCGGGTGAAATTGTGGGGTATTCCCGATGTGAAGGCAGAGAGTTGAAGCGCTTTTGGCATAAGGTTGAGTTCGGCTTGTGTGTAGCCAGAGCGTATTGGGGATATGGGATTGGCAAGAACTTGTTAGTGCATTCGATTGAATGGGCAGACCAGACTGGTGTAGAGAAGATGACGCTGAATGTACTGGCATCCAATGAAAAGGCAATCGAGTTATACCAAAAGAGTGGCTTCGAGATCGAAGGTATTTTGAAAAAGGATCGGCGACACATGGAAGGACAGTATCACGACACGATAGTGATGGGGAGGTTCAAAGACTAATAGTAAAAAAAGTAAAAACACAATCTATCTAGTCCACAGCCTATGGAGTTCAATTATTAGATTCGAAATCCACATAACAGATAGCAACGTTATTGAGTAGAGGTATGATGTTTCTTATTTTATAGAACGATTTTATTGATGTTGAATGGGCCTGTTCACAACCTATATTGAGATAGATTAGACCGGTGAGTATATATAGGATATAGTAAGAAGATATTGCCATCAGAAAAAGAGCTTAAGAAAAGATGGAATCAAGTTAAACCATTCGTTTGCTGATGGGATATTTTACAAGTAGTAATTGTATTGTGTATATGATATATTCTATTTCCGGCCAAAAAAAACGAGAAACAAAGTGCAGTAGGCGAAACAAATAAGCTTCGAAAAGAAACTTAAAAAAAGAGCTTGCTAAGTTGGTACGGAAGTGTTATGATATAAAAGTTGCTGAGGGGAACGACACTCGGTAGAAAAAACAAGTTTGATCTTTGAAAACTGAACAACGAGTGAGTAAACATTCTGCTTGCAGAATGAATGCGAAAGTTTGAGACAAGCCTTGGCTTGAATCGACTGGAGCACAAGTGAGATTTTTAATCTCGTCAGATTCAAAATGAGCTTATCGCTCTTTTCAATACTTTATTGGAGAGTTTGATCCTGGCTCAGGACGAACGCTGGC
>NZ_JACYVQ010000012.1:0-177781 GCF_014842675.1 Paenibacillus sp. CFBP 13594 | reverse complement strand
ATTGAAAAGAGCGATAAGCTCATTTTGAATCTGACGAGATTAAAAATCTCATTTGTGCTCCAGTCGATCCAAGCCAAGGCTTGTTTCAAACTTTTGCGTTCATTCTGCAAGCAGAATGTTCACTCACTCGTTGTTCAGTTTTCAAAGATCAAACCTGTTTCGTTACCGAACGCCGTTCTCTTCAGCAACTCTTATATAATATCATGTCCGAACCAACTTTGCAAGCTCTTTTTTTTAAGTTTCTTTCGAAGCTTATTTCAATCGCTTGCCGCACCAGTGTTAAACCGTGTTTTCTTGGCCGGATTAATAATATATCACGTATAAATATTAATTACAATACTTAATTTAATATTATTCATTTACTACAAACCAACTACCTTTACTGTGTCGCTCTCCTCTATCCCAGTGTAAAGTTTAAACGACACTCTCCCCATTCATACATCACCATACATGTCTAATTGACTTAAACTCATTAGCCTACATCTCCTCTCATATATTTTAGCTTCATTAAGTACGCTCAATTTAGGTTGTCCTTTTATCAAGGTCATGTAAAATTACTGGGGGTACTGTAAGTTACCACGAGTATAAGTAGAACTATTATAGAAGATACACAAAGAAAGTGATGCACGCATAAAACTATACGTGAACCACTTTCTTGTGTGTTATTACATTATATATAGAAGGAAACTCTTAATGTTGTGCCTGTGCTGATGCTGGAGGCGTCATCGTCATTTGTCCATTACCTGCTTTTTGCATGCCAACTCGCAGCAACGTAATTCCCCACGTAATAATCGAGATCAACAGAAGATGAACCATGTATCCCCCCACTGCTTCTCCACTATAGATCAAACGCATAAATCCCTGTACCCCATTGGAAGCGGGCAGAAAGTTTCCTATATAACGGTAGAATGGCGCCAGCATCTCGGCTGGAATGATATTTCCTGCTGTCATCAACTGGAGCGGAACCATAGCAACATTAAATAGAGGGCCTGCATTACCAAACAGGGCAAAACTCATTTGTGTAAAACAGATACAAGCCAGACTCACCAGCACATGATACAGATACAAAGCGCCGAAGGAGCTCGCAACATCCGTGAACTGAAGAGCTACTGTATCCACAATTAGGGGAACAATCACAGCTATACACAATAACAGCAATTGCCGTCCCCAGAAGATTTCCCATTTGGAATGGGTACGCTTCATGATATTCGACGTAATATTGAACTGAATGTTCATGGTCATCGAAGCAATGTAGGTGATAAAACCCAGAATCATGGGCAGCATCGATGTTGCAAAATCACTCACGCTGTTCGTTTTATTAATTTCAGCCTTCACAGGCCCTTCATTCATCTTCTCCATCGCTTGTCCAATAGCTGCACTCAGTTCATCGCTGTTTATACTGTCATTATTGAGTGTCACTTGAACCTTGGATTCCAGAATCCCTTGACCCATTTGTGCGGTCATTCCGGTCGCGGCATGTTCCACAATGGATTTGGCTACATCCGCATTTCCCTGATTGATATAAAAGGACAAGCTCGCCTCTGTACCTCCTTCAATCTGGTCAGTGAATCCTTCCGGAATAACAATAACCATCGCATAGTTACCTGCATTCATCTGTTGCTCAGCTTCCTCGGCAGATCCCAGAACATTGACATGGAAAGGCGCTAGCGTTTCAATCTGCTTCTGCACCTCTGTTCCCTGTGTCCCATCTTCGTTCACGAGAGCAACTTGAAGTTGATCCACTCTCTCCGTGGCTTGATGATAACCCGTCATCCAGATCACAACAAATAACAGCGGAACAATCAATGCAAAAACCAACCCTATTTTTGTCTGTGGCACTTTAAGAAAATCTTTGAAGCTTTTCATTCGTTCACGACTCCCGTTAGGTTAAAATAATTGCACTACATATATATGCACATGCACATATTTGATCAAAAAAATTTATTTCATCTTTTCATAGATGCGATTCATCACATTCATGAATGCTTCAAGCTCTTCAGGGGAACATTCGGCGAGTGCCTCTTGCTCTTGCTGTTTTGCCTTTGGTGTAAGAACGTCATTCATTTCCAGTCCTTCCGCCGTCAAACAAAGCAAAACCGCTCTGCGGTCCTGTGGATCTTCTTCTCTTGTCACCAGACCTTTGCGAATCAACTTGTCTATAATTTTGCCTACCGTTGTCTGGTCCCGCACTGTTAATTCAGCCAGTTTTTTCTGTGATATATGGCTTCCAGCCTTGCTCAATTCATTCAGAACTGCAAATTGTTCCGGAGTAATATCCTGTTCGCTCAGATTTCTGGTTGTTGTTTTTTTGTATGCCAGATACGTCCGTGACAGAATCAGTCCAAGTGGATTTTCATCCATATTAACAGGCATGCTGTTGCTCCTTTCTCTATATAGTAGCACTACCATCTAATTTGCGTAAGCTCTATATTATTACCATATTTACAATACTGTCAATTTAATTTTTTATCTTTTCAAGCAAAAAGAGACCCACCCGTTAGTCAGGCAGCTCTCTCCTCTGGCATCGTCAAACCATACTTACTCGGGCTTGCCACTTGAAGTTTCGGTATCATCCTTCTTCTTTGTACCTTTACTTTTATAAGGCTTCGGGGCACTTTTTGCCCGGTTTGCAGCGGCTTGCCAACGGTTCCAGCCTTTTTTACCCGTACCACGGCCGGTGCCGCCTTTTCCTTTTGCATTGCTCATGTTATCACTCCAATAATCCTGTATATGCTTAAAAATGACCGTCCTCGGTAACTTATTATGCAACCCAGCCCATCTAATTCACTTCCAGCATTTCTTATTATACCAAAAATCCACGTCTTTACGTCCATTTCCAGAAATCATTGTATTGTTATTCTGTTATGAAAGCGGTATAGTGGACATAATTGAAAGAGGAAGCTGCGTCTTCTTCGGGATTGTTACTGGTAAGCAGGCGATACCCAAACCAAGGCTGTCTATTAAGCCTTAGTTTGGGTTTTTTGTTATTATTACGACCAATTGAGGTGAAACACATATATGATCATCCGTCAGATTTTTAACAACAATGTCATCCGGGCTGAGAACCAGGTTGGTCACGAATTTGTTGTCATTGGCAACGGTCTTGGCTTCAAAAAGAAAAACGGGCAGCCTGTGGATGAGGATAAAATCGAAAAAACCTTTGTGCTGAAATCAGATAAAATACCGCAAAAACTCATTGATCTGATTGGGGAAACATCGGTTGAATATTTGAAGTTAGCAGACGAAATTGTGGGCCATGCCAAAAAGGAAATGGGTGATATTTTTAGTGATAATATCTATATATCATTGATCGATCATATTCAGTTTGCCATTACCCGGTACCGTAAATCCGTCGGGCTGAAGAATTCCCTTTTGTGGCAGATCAAGAAGTTTTACAAGAAGGAATTTGGGATTGGCATGAACGCTGTGGAGCTGATCCAGGAACAATTCGGCATCCAGATGGATGAACATGAGGCCAGCTTTATTGCAATGCATTTTGTAAACGCTCGTCAAGATGCTCAAGGCATGAAACAAACCGTTGAAATCACTGAAGTTATTGATGATATCTTCAACATTGTGACCAACCATTACCACATCGCCCTGGATGAAAATTCATTTAATTATTCCCGGTTTATTACCCATCTTCAATATTTTGTGCAGAGAATGTTGAGTAATGAACAGGAGCAATTTGCTTCAGGAGACAACTTTCTGTATGAGCAGGTGAAGGACAAATATAGCAAGGCATTTGAATGCACCCAATTAATCAATCAGTACCTTGAAGAAAGGTTTGAAAGTGCCATGTCCATTGATGAAAAGGTGTATTTGACGATCCATATTCAACGTGTCACTTCTCGTAACGAGTTGCTGGGCGCGGAATAAAAAAAGCTTGCAAACGATTACGGCGTCAGATATAGTAGGTCTCACAACTTAACGACAAGGATTGTTACTGCTCAAGCAGGCGATACCTAAATGATTGGCAACAGGTCATCTTTCCGATGATCATCATAGCCATTCGTTTAGGTATTTTTTTGTTTTCAGGCAATCTTAACAACAAAGGAGAATGAACATGGATCATAAAAAAATGGGGGATGACATCGTTCGTCTCGTCGGCGGAGAAGCCAATATCAATGGTCTTGTCCACTGTGCAACCCGGCTGAGATTTGACCTGAAAGATTCGAAAAAGGCCGAACGCGAAACGCTTGAAAAACACGATGGTATTATTACCGTTGTCGAAAGCGGTGGCCAGTTCCAGGTGGTCATCGGTAGTAACGTGGCTCATGTATATGCGGAGATCATGAAAAACCGGGATTTTGAAGGAGATTCCTCCTCATCGGCTGAGTCCACGGGGGAAAAAACCTCGCTATTATCCAAAGTTTTTGAAATTATATCCGGAAGTTTCTCGCCGTTAATCCCGGCTATGGCAGGATCAGGTATGCTAAAAGCTTTGCTGACTGTCCTGACCATGCTCGGATGGATGTCGGATACAAGTGACACATACTTGATTTTATCCGCTGCCGGCAACGCTGTATTTTATTTCTTGCCCATCTTCCTTGGCATCACACTGGGTATGAAGCTGAAAGCCAATCCTTATGTAGCTGGCGTAATTGGTGCCGCTCTGATGGAACCGAGCTTCACCGGGCTGATGGATAAGGGCTCAGATGTATCGTTCCTGGGTATACCGGTTGTCATGATGAATTATTCAGCCAGCGTATTCCCAATCTTCATATCGATCAGTATCTATGCTGTTCTTGATAAGTTACTCAAAAAAATCATTTTGAAAGACCTGCAATTGTTCCTTGTACCGATGATTGCTTTGATGATTATGGTTCCTCTGTCCGCAATGGCCTTTGGACCATTCGGCACCACGGTAGGTGACTGGATCTCCTCCGGCGTAACTTGGCTCATTGGTGTCAGCGGTATATTATCAGGGATTGTACTCGGTGGATTCATGACCTTCATGGTTGTCTTTGGACTCCACTGGGGCTTCACTCCAATCACGATACAGAATATCGGGGTTGGCGGCGATCCGATTGAAGCCATGGCTGCTGCAGCTGTATTTGCACAAATCGGTGTAGCCTTCGGTATTTTCCTGAAAGCCAAAAAGAATAAAACCCTGCGAACCCTTGCTGGCTCGACCAGCCTTACCGGTTTACTTGCAGGAGTAACTGAACCAATTGTATACGGTCTGATCTTGCGTTATAAACGTGTAATTCCTATCGTAGTCATCGCAGGTGCGATCGGCGGTGCCATTAATGGTCACTTTGGTGTTAAAATGACTGCTTATGTGTTCCATAATATATTTGCCATTCCTGTCTATACACCAACGGTTGTCTACGTGATTGCTATTGCCTGCTCCTTTGCTGTAGCAGCGGTATTAACGGTGATGTTTGGTTATGAAAGCAAAACGAAAGACATAGCTTCCGAGAAAAATGAATCTGGTTCCAGCCCATCGGCTGAAAGTACGCCGGTAGAGCTTCCTGTCGTACCTGAGACCAAAACAACAGAAATCAAAAAGGAACAAATTTATAGCCCACTTACAGGTAAAGCCGTAGCACTGAGTACCATTAATGACCCAGCCTTTTCGACTGGTGCTATGGGCAAAGGTTTGGCGATTGTCCCTGAGATTGGTGAAGTTGTTGCTCCGGTAGACGGTGTTGTCACTTCCCTCTTCCCGACTGGACATGCCATTGGATTAACCACCAACGCAGGAACGGAAATCCTGATTCATATCGGCATCAATACAGTAGCGCTAAAGGGAAAACACTTCTCTCCTGTCGTTCAGGAAGGGGATATCGTCAGACAGGGCGATTTGTTGATCCAGTTTGACATCGATAAGATCAAAGAAGCCGGATACGAAACCGTAACCCCTGTCATTGTAACCCTAACGCAGCAAGAAGTGGATGTGTTCGAAACGAATCAAGAGCAGGTACAGAAAAATGATGTCCTGCTGACTCTCGTTGTCTGACACAACTTATCTTATACGAATTCAACTAAGGAGGAACTAACCATGAAACATACTCAACTGAAGCCATTTCCTAAAGATTTCTTCTGGGGAGGTTCAACCTCTGCCTATCAGATTGAGGGAGCCTGGAATGAAGATGGCAAAGGTCCTTCTGTCATCGACATGGGCAACCATGTGGAAGGTGTAACCGACTTCAAGGTAACCAGTGATCACTATCATATGTACAAAGAAGATGTGGCGTTGCTGGCCGAAATGGGCTTCAAAGCATACCGTTTCTCGATCGCATGGACACGCATCTATCCGCAAGGAGCGGGTGAAGTGAATCCGAAGGGTCTCGCGTTTTACGATTCTCTCATTAATGAGTTAATTAAATACGGTATTGAACCCATAGTGACGATGTATCACTTCGATCTTCCTTATGCGCTTGAAGAAAAAGGTGGCTGGTCCAACCGTGCAACAATTGATGCTTTTGAACAATATGCCAAGACCCTCTATGAGAACTACGGAGATCGGGTTAAATATTGGTTGACCATCAACGAACAAAATATGTTGATCCTGCATCCCGGCTCTCTGGGTACACTGGATACAACACTTGTTGATCCGCAAAAAACACTGTATCAGCAAAATCACCACATGCTGGTTGCTCAAGCTAAAGCCATGGTGCTATGTCATGAAATGCTGCCTGAAGCCAAAATTGGCCCAGCACCCAATATCGGTGTAATTTACCCGGCGAGCTCCAAACCAGAAGACACACTCGCGGCTGATAACTATGCTGCCATTCGTAACTGGCTCTATCTCGATATGGCGGTATATGGACGTTATAATCATATTGCCTGGAGTTATCTCGAAGAGAAAGGATATACGCCTGTCATTGAAGACGGAGATATGGACATCCTGGCGCAAGGAAATCCTGACTTTATTGCGTTTAACTATTACACTTCCCAGACGGTTGGTGAAAGTCTGAACGATGGCAATGACTTCTCTCATACAGGAGACCAGCATGAAATTGTGGGTGAACCAGGCGCATATAGAGGATCTGTGAATCCCAATCTGCAAAAAACGGAGTTTGGTTGGGAAATTGATCCGGTGGGCTTCCGCTCTACCCTGCGTCAGATCTACTCCCGTTATCATCTGCCATTGATTGTTACGGAAAACGGTCTGGGTGCATTTGATAAACTGGAGGAAGGCGACGTGGTTAACGATCCATATCGTATTGAATTTTTCAATAAACATATCGAACAGATTCAACTGGCAATTACGGACGGCGTGGATGTATTTGGCTTCTGCCCTTGGTCTGCGATCGATCTGGTCAGCACACATCAAGGGTCGAGCAAACGTTATGGATTCATCTATGTGGATCGTGAGGAATTTGATATCAAGGAATTGAGACGTATCCGCAAACAGAGTTTCCACTGGTATCAAAAACTGATTGAAACGAATGGAGAAATTCGTTAATACCGTACTCCTTTAATATCATAATAAAAAACAGTCGACCACACGTTAGGTGTGATCGACTGTTTTTTGTGTTAATGTACTTCATTTCCAATTATAAAATTACATTTCAGCCTTCGGTTGTTTTACCGCTTTGGCACCTCTAAGTACCCGTAGGGATAACAGGAAACAGATCGCCAAAACCGCTGCTGCAGAAACATAAGGATAGTTAATATTCACATCGAACAATGCTCCAGCTACGATCGGGCCTGCGATATTCCCCAAACTGGTATACGCCGAGTTCAATCCGGCCACAAAGCCCTGTTGTTCTTGTGCCAGTTTGGACATCTGTGTACTGATCGCCGGACGCAAAATGTCCATACCCAGAAAGACGATAAACGTTACGACAAGAATCATCCAGTACGTACTTACAAACAAGGTCAATAGTACAAATACGGCTACAAATAACAGACAGACTGAAATGACCATCTTTTCACCAAACCGATTGAGCAACCAACCGATCAGGGATACTTGCACAACCGCACCCGCGATGGAACCAAATGTAATGATAAATGCAATGTCTTTGGTCGTGAAGCCAAACTTATGATCCACAAACAGTGAAAATACCGTCTCGTAGTTCGCCAGACCAAATGCCATAACAAATACAATAATCAAACTGAAAAAGTACGGTTCACGGTATGAATTCAGCAGTTGGGATACCATACCCGGAGCTTTGACCTTCTCTGCGCCAGCTACAGGTTTAGTTTGCTCTCCTGTGCTTCGCGTGGATTCAGGCAAAATAATCAATGTGATAATCGATGCCAGCAACCCGGCAACCCCTGCGGCGTAGAACGGAATTCGAATGCCAAAGTCAGCAATGTATCCACCAATTCCCGGTCCGATGATAAATCCGGTTGTAATGGCTGCATTAATCAATCCCATACCTTTGCCGCGTTCTTCCTCTGTTGTAATATCTGCGGTGTAAGCCATAACCGCCGGGAAGATCATCGCCGCACCAATACCACCAAGCATCCGGGCCGCGAAGAGCAAGACTGGTGCATTGACCGCACCAAACATAAACTCCGATACGGCAAAGATCAGCATGCCGCCAACGATAATTTTTTTACGTCCCCATGTATCCGACCATCGACCCGCAAGCGGGGAGAACAGAAACTGGGTGAAGGAAAATGCCGCTACCAGCAATCCAACCGTGAATCCGGTGATATGCAGTAGATCCATATACGCAGGCATGATCGGCACAACCAGACCAATACCCGTAAAAACAAGAAAAATATTAAACATTAACAGCAGCAGTGCGCCCCTGTTCCGTGTAAGTAATGCCATGATTCCATCCTCCGTAGTTGTCAAAATGTTGCTTAAGCATTATCCTTTGCAATCCCATGTAAGAATACACTGGCGGCCTGGCGGTATAACGCAAGAGCCTGATCAGGCTCCATCCCCCGTGACATCTGACTAAGACCAACAATGGTACTTTCCAATATGAGCGCGAGATTATCTACATTGTCTGCTTTGAACTCACCACTCTCAATGCCTTGCTCTATCATTTGTTTATTAAATTGAATATGCCGCTCAAACATTAAGGAGATCCGCTCCTCAATATCATTTTCTTTCTTTTCCCCTGTGAAGAACTCATCAGCCGCCTTCGTCAGGGGGTGATTCATATCGTCCAGAACTAATTGCTCCGCCAAACCATAAATCTTCTCCGTGGAGGTGTGATAGAGATGTTCTTTGGCCGCCCAGCTCTCTTCCCACTCCCGGTCCCATTCATCGATTAGATAGAGGAACAGACCTTCTTTACTTTTAAAATGGTAATATATATTGCCTTTGCTGCTGCCCGTCGCAGCTACAATATCCTCAATGGATGTTGCTTTATAACCTTTTTGTACAAAAAGGGCTTTGGAAGCATCCGCAAGTTTCTTCTTGGTCTGCTCGGTTTGAAGTTGCTTTTTATTCATATTCATTCCATTTCACTCCGTCCCATCCATACTGAACATTCGTTCTGTATTTTAACAGATGCACCCAATATAAGCAATCAAAAAAAGGAGAGTAGCACATCAGCCAACTCTCCTTTTTTGATTTATTTTATGTTATTTTCTTACCTTTACCATGCAGTATTTTCAATTGGCCATTCTCAGAAGCAACCTGATATGTAACCTTATACTTCGTGGTTACATATTCGCCATCCCTGCGTTCATCGGCTGTAATCACTGCAGTCACTTCCATCCCGTCATTGCCCTTGTCTATAGAGGAGACCTCTCCAATCGTCACATAACTGGTATTCAGGTAACCCTCACGAAATTTGGCATAACTTGTGCCACTCTGCCATTCACTTCCGAGCAAAGCATAAGCTGTAACATAGTCACCTAGATTCAGACTGTTGTAAAACTCGGTCACCGCCCATTCTGCTTTCGCTGAAGCAGAGGTCGATCCCGATCCATTACCACCAGCCGTCTGAACCGCCGTTGTGCTGGATGGTTTCTTGGACCAGGCTTGCACTTGCTTCAGCACGGTAGTGATTGGGATACTGAACCCGATCCCACCCTCCTGCTCCACAACGGCTGAGTTAATACCAAGTACTTCGCCCGTCTCTGCGTTGATTAGTGGTCCACCACTGTTGCCATGGGTAATCGGCGCCGAGATCTGATACAGATTGCTGTAAATGTAAGGCGCAATTTCGAAGCTGCGTCCAACACCGCTGATAATGCCTGTAGTTACCGTGTTCTCTAATCCCAGCGGGCTCCCAAGAGCTAGGATTTCATCTCCAGTCTCGGCTTTAGATTTGGCGATAGCCAGCGGTTTCAACTTTTTCAGATCAGGTACTCGAACAACAGCAATATCTGTTTCTTCCCCGATTCCAATTACGGTTCCTTTGTATTCCTCATGATTCAGAGTATGTATCGTCACTTCCTCCGAACCTTCTACCACATGAGCATTGGTTACAACATCTCCCTGATCATTATAGAGAAAACCGGAGCCTAGCCCGCTGCTACTCTCGATCGTAACCACTTTCTTCTGACTCTCTTCAATAATCTGTTTACGTGTTTTCTTCACGGCTGTCTTGGAGGACGGTTTGGATGCTGCGTTTTCTGTTTCTTTCGCATTAACAACTGCCAATCTCGGTTCAGCCTGCAACTGATCTGCTGTATAACTGTGAATCCAGAACACGCCTCCTGCTCCGGCTCCTATAATGATTGCACTGGATATAATGGTGCTCCATATTCGTTTGCCCATTCCGACCTGTCCTCCTATTCCAGATACCACGTTGCATTCACAACAGATACTTCTGCTTCTTGGTATACACCATAATAATACGTCTCAAAAAATCCTTCTTCACCCACTTCAAGCCAGCTTGGATACACATCCACATAGGTTTGCCCTAGATAAGTGCCGTCTGTACCATATATATCTACCATAACGGTGACGGAAGAGATCGGCCGAGTTGCATTGTTTATGATTGAACCGCTAATATACAGGTCACCATACATATCAAGCGCGGCTTCGACATTCACAATGCTCACTGCCGACGTTCGATTCTTCAGATCTTCTTCTGCTGCCTGCTGTTCGGCAAGTTGAATTCGTTCGGCTTCCGCTTTTTCGAAATTCTTCTTCTCACTTAGCACTCGATCACGATACGCTGTCAGTTTGTCATCCTCCGGCGCATAAGACAGCCCTTGATCGACCGTTTGCAATGCCGCTGTAAAATCCTTTGTCTTGACTTGCTGCTCAGCCTGCTTATAGCTAATCCCTGCCAGCTTATCAACAATTTGCTTCTCTACTGCTTCGGCTTCCTTACCCTTCAGATTCGATATCGTATCCAGCTTCTCAGCCAGTGCCTCTACTGTCGTCAAACTATCGATTTCTTTCTTCACCTTCAGCACAGCCAGCGTAACCTTTCTATTACTTAATGTGGCACGCACTTTGGTGAAAACAGGCTCTTCTCGCTCTTTCAGTACTTTCGCTACTGTCTGAATGGATTTGTCTCCTTCTGAGAGTTTTCCTGTTTTCAGATTTGTGGCAGCCTCATTCAACTGATTCATCAGATTGAACGCTTTCGCCGTAATTTGACGATCCTGTATAAGTGCATCATAGTTTGGTCGTTTCACTAGAGCGGTGTCTAGCAGTTGAAGAGCCTCTTTATATTTCCCCTCTAGTGCAGCTTGTTCCGCCTGTTGATGCAGAGACTTCACCTCCGCATTAATACCCATCTCCTGCTTGTAGTAGAACGTCAGTAAAGCCCCCATCACGGCTGCCAGTAACAGTGGAATGATCCAACTAAATGCGCGGCCTTGACTGGTATTGCCCTGTCTGAGTGCAGGCTGTTGCTGCCGGGATAATAATTCGGCTGTTTCTCCTGTTCTTTTTTCCAAACCCACTGCTGTTTCCGCCCAGATCTGTTCCTCTGTGGAGCTTGCATCTTTCAGTTTTGTGTTACACTTTCTGCACGTACTATCCCCAGGACTACTTTTGGTCCCACATATGTGACAATACATCCTAATCCCTCCATCAAAAAGAAACGTATGTATACTTACCTTCTAACTTTCTAGTACATGAGCTATAGCATCTTTCGGTACAAAACGTCAACATGAATCGACACTTATCATATAGCAAAAAGGTAAATTACACCATATGTTATCCGGATAAATTCGGTGCGTGTTTTCCATAAACGAAGAAGGAGATATCGACACGCGGTATCTCTCCTGTTCAGCCCTGCTGTCCTGCGCGCACCCGGATGTTGCCCAGTTCGTTGGCATTGATCGCAAATGCGTTACCGCCCTGTCCAACCGATGCTTTGGCTGACTGTCGTCCCTTTTTAAAAAGCTCGGGTTATCCTATTCATGTCCATGTACATGGGGATGTGTGAATGCATACCTCAGATAATAAATGGATGCAGAAAAGAAGCAAAAAAACCTTCCTAATATTAGGAAGGTTCTACTAATTTTCATTTTGTCAATCCGAAGGAAAAGCACTTAGGTCCATATAGGAAACTTCCCACAGATGGTCATCCAGATCCTGAAAACTCCATCCATACATGAATCCATGATCCTGTGGTTCGTTGGATGGCTTCCCTCCTGCATCGAGGGCAGCTTGTACAATCACATCTACCTGCTCACGGCTATCTACAGACAGGGCAACGATGACTTCGGTTGTATCGGCAGCATTGGAGATTTTTTTCGAGATGAAGGATTGGAAACGTTCCTCCACCAGAAGCATGGCGTAAATATTTTCCCCGATGATCATACAAGTAGCAGACTCGTCCGTAAAATTGGCGTCAAACTCAAATCCCACCTTGGTAAAAAATTCAACGGATTTCTTCAAATCTTGGACAGGTAAATTGACAAAAATCTGCTTAGCACGAATAGCCACCATGGATCACCTCGAACTCATAGAATACATTCCACCTCAAAATAACACCTCGCGTATACGCTGTCAATTGAATATAATGGAGACATTCCAACTTGTGAGGTGACACGGATGTTGCTCCGTATTGTTCGAAGTAAGTAGTCGTCGGGCTGGGTCAAAACGCGTACCAGCTATCTAGGGACACGTCTGTCCATCTGATCCCATTCGACCATTTACAATAGAACGATATGCACAACTCTCTTGTCCTGTTCAAACAAACTCACATTGGAGGAAATGAAAATGAAAATGAAAAACAACATAGATTATGCTGACTTTTATGAACGCGTAGGCCGGACGAATGGCTGGAACTTCAGCTCCATGAACGTTGTCTCGGAGAAGATCGGATGGAATTTCTATGAGGAAGTTGTTCGCCATACACGATCGTCCGATCTGTTACTCGATATTGGAACAGGCGGTGGAGAAGCTATTCTGTCCATTGCAAAAGAAGCCTTGTTATTGGTGGGAATTGATCTCGCTCAAGGAATGATTGAAACTGCACAACAGAATCTTCTGGCTGCGGAAGCTCATTCCGCAGGAACTCATTCCAATGTACGCTTTCTTCAAATGGACGCAGAAAAACTGGATTTTCCTGATTTTTTCTTTAATGTGGTATCTTCCAGACACTCCGGGTTCTCTGCCTCAGAAGTATTCAGGGTACTTGATACGGGTGGGATTTTTCTAACTCAGCAGGTCAGCGAACACGATAAATCCAACATTTCAGAAGTTTTCGGCCGTGGACAAAGCCTCGGCATTCAACCTGGTACTTTGATGGAACGTTACAAGCATGAACTTCACGAAGCTGGATTTCATGACATTCAGGCCCGTGTATATGATGCGATTGAGTATTACGCTACACCTGATGATTTGCTGTTTCTGCTCACCCATGCACCGATCATTCCCGGTTTTGGAGAAACAGCCTCTGACCTTGAGCGATTCCAGCAGTTTGTGGAAACATATCGATGCGATCAAGGCATTCGTACCAACTCGGCCCGTTTTATGCTAACTGCCCGGAAATAAGCAGAAGTCCACAAATAAATAATGTCCAAGGCTATCCCCTCGTATGAAATGGGGATAGCCTTTTTATACATTTATTTTTTATTCCGGAGAGCTAATTCTTTAGGTGAAAAGATATGGATGGAGTTTTTATTTTTTAGCCACGTATTTCCTTTTACGATGAAGATATAGACTGCGATGGCAAAATAAATCACACCCACGATCCAGTCTGTTACGGTTATTAACTGATACTCATGCACGTAGCGGATATACCAGATCCCAATTGGCAAATGTAGAAATATCGCGGTAAACAGACCTGGATTATAGATGGTTTTTGCTTTTACGTTCAAGACAAGTCCATGGAAAACAATCTGGAAAAAGCCCATCAAAACAGGAGCCAGCCCCAGCCACACTACCGATGGGAACACAACAGGGATCAAGTAAAAGAGATAAGCAATAAAGACATTAATTATCATTGCAGACTGTTTATTTAGCGGATATCTCTCTGGTGAATCACTTTTAAATAAGACCGTATTAAATATGCCCGGAAAGTAACCCGGCCAACGATACTCTTCAAACTGATGAAGGAGGATTGCTACGAAGCTGAACCATAAAATATTGTTGATCCGCGGAATCGTTTCCCAATCCACTGCAACATAAATACATACAAGAAGTCCAATGACCAATCCTAAGTCCTGCCAGTATTTTCTGAGCACATTCATTCCAATCGCCTCAATTCAAGGTTTTTAATGAAAGTATCTGTCAAAGAGCAAGTCAATTTGTTCCTCTATAGGTGCAATCTTCACGGAAGCTCCGGATTCAAGAATCGGACTCATAAGTGCCGGGAGAAAAAGCGCTCCAAAAATCTGTACCGTCATTGTCATCAGTTTCTCGGGCTGTTGTTCGTCCGTTATTTCTTTTAGAACACTCTTAATCTTCGGAAAACCGAGTAAGTTTAAAAAGGCCCCATATTCATGTTGGGATGCGAAAACAGTCTTACCCATGAGGATAATTCTGGAGAGCAACTCTGGATATTCGAGGATAACGTGCAAATAATCCAGTAAAAATCGCTTTAATCTAACTCGTGCTGGTAATGAATGGTCATCAAGTATACCAAAGGTATGCTCAAAGCTGTTCAATATCAACTTCACGGAATCGTTGATCAAGTTTTCTTTGGAACCAAAATAATAATTAACTAATGCAACATTTGTGCTTGAGGCTTCTGCAATTTTTTTTATCGTTATACCTTCAAAACCTTCTCTCTTGGTTAACTCCAGTGTGGCACGCAAAATCTTCTCCTTGGTTTCCATTTTTTTGTCAGTTTCCATAGTATCCTCCCCGTATTTTTGTCTGAAATAAACGATGAGCATGTATTTGAGCGTCAATTTAAATATTTTTAAATAACGATTTAAACGTCATTTAAAATGTTGTTTAAACTTATTATATCCATTATTTCTCTTATTGCAAGTCTGGTTTTGACGTCAATGGCGGACTAAGCAGAGGTAGTACTGGACAACAAAAAACTCATACCCTGATTCTGTGTGAATAATAGTTGCTACACTACCATTCACACAAGGAGAATCAGTCCATGAGTTAATCACATCTCAGTATAATGAATTCTTCAACCAGCTTTTAAATAACTGTAAACTGTTGGTTTACTGTTCCTTCAATTTAAGCTTCTCCAAGAACGGCTTCAAACGATCCACCACATAATGGCTGCCGCCGCGGCCGTTAACTTCCTCGATCACCGCTGCCACCAGAAAAGATGGTGATTCAGTATCAAAGGTGACGAAGAAGCCATTCTCCAGCCCTTGCTGACCCTTCTTCGCTTTCAGTTCGGCCGTGCCGGTCTTACCTGCAAGACTGCCAGCAACAGAGCTCAATGTGTGTGCAGTACCGCCTTGGCGAGATACGACTTCTCTCAAAGCGTCTTTGACCGAATTTGCCACATCAGGTGTAATGATCACCTCGGAGTCAGATGTTTCTTTGCCAACAATCAGAACAGGCTTCACCAGCTTTCCTTCATTCACAAACGGCGTAAAGGCAGCAGCGAGATGAATTGGCGACATTAACATTTCACCCTGTCCATAGGATGTGTCAGCCAGTAGCACCTCGGAGGAAAGGTCTTTGTGAGCCTCATTCGCATATTGACTTGGCTTCAGGTACAGTTCATCCAACCCGAAATTGTCACCAAACCCAAACTTTTGAATTCCATCGATGAACTTTGCACTGCCCATTTCGGTGGCTTCCATCGCAAAATAAATATTATCGGAATACACCAAAGCATCGACCATATTGACAGGGCTCAGGCTTTTCACCCGTTTGACGTAATATCCGCCCCAACTGTCGTCCTTACGCCACTGCAAACCGGAAATCTCGTGGGTTTTGTCCGCTGTCGTTACCTTCTCCATTAGGCCTGCTGCCGCAGTTATCGCTTTGAAGGTTGATCCTGGTGCATATCGTGTAGTAACTCTATTGATAAAAGGAAGCTTCTCATTCGCCGAGTAAGCATCCCACTCTGCCTGTGTAAGTCCTGTAACCATCTTGTTCGGGTTATAGGAAGGTGCGCTCACCAACGCCAGCAAGTTGCCGTCCGTCGGATTCATCAGAACCATCGCACCGGCGTCTCCACCACTGGACAATGTCTGATACAATTTCTTCTGTTGTTTGGAGCTAATCGTCAGTTGAACATTCTGTCCATCTACAGCATCCTTGCGAATAAGCTCAGAACGGGAGTTACCGGACTCATCCGTAATTTCAATCAAACCACCACGTTCACCACGCAGTTGTTTCTCCATGGACTGCTCTAAACCCGCTTTGCCAATCCAATCCTCTGCGCGATAATAGCCTTCTGTATCCTTATCCAGATCTTCTTTGGTGGCTTTGCGCATGTAACCAATCAGGTGCGCAGCCGCATCACCGAGTGGATAATAACGGATTTCCTTACTCTGCATCGTAACCCCGCTTAAAGATTCTGGCACGTCAAACTCCTCCGTTGAACCAATCGGGACAAAGTACTCCGGCTTCACCCATGTCTGCGCAAGCGCCTTTTGAATGGCATCTTCCGAAACCTGATAATGACTTGCGATTCGTGTAATCATCTGGTCCGGGTTATCACCAAGTTTCTCAGGTACAATGCCCCATTCGTTCATCGTGCCCTTGGTAGCCAGTGGCAAGCCATCACGATCTACAATGTCTCCACGATCCGGGAACAGTGTCCTCACTCGCACCTTACTGCCCTTTACCATGTCATTAAGGATCAACGATGGCTGCCAGTTAATTTGCCAGTTTTTTCCCCCATCCTCAAGCTCCTGCCGAACCAGTTTCAATGTATGCGTCTCACTGACTTCTCCCAAAAAAGTTGTCAGTTGCAGGTTGTAATCCACCTCATACGTATCCGGGTTTTGTTTCTCTGCATCGGTCTTACTGCCATCGGAAGCCGTTTGGGCAACATCCACAGGCTTAATCTCCGCCTTGACGGTGGATACTTCCATGCCCGAATAGATCGCGTTGTATTTTTCAACAAATTGTTCCTTGTTCATGCCCGACTCTTGCAGCGAAGCAGATGTCATCAAGGTGTACAACTGGTCAAATTCTTTTTTTTGCAGATGCTCTATGTACTGATTCACGGTAGTCTGGGGCTTGGCTTCTGCTTCTTTGTTATTCTGCATGTATAGATACATTCCGATTCCACCTGCAAACAAGATGGGCAGCAGTCCGTACATTAATTTACGTTTGGATTTCATGGTTACATCACCTCTAATATACACTATAGATTTCCAGCGCCATTTAAACAATGAAACAAATCTGACGAATTTATCATTAAAAATAGCCGAAAGCTCACATAATATGTTTAAATAAGGATAGTGAGATTACATACTAAAGCTTTTTTGCTATGCAAAAGGCTGAAAAGGAGCCCGATGATGGAAATCAGCTATTTTTTACTCCCCAAAGCCGAAGTGGCCTATATCAAGTCTACCGCTTCCATGAAAGATGCTATTGAGCAATTGGAATCGCACCACTACACCGCCATTCCCGTGATTGACCAGGATGGAAAATATGTTGCTACCCTGTCCGAAGGCGATTTGTTATGGAAAATGCGAAATACACCCGGATTGACTTTTGATACGATGGATCAGGTTCAAGTCCATGAGATTAACAATCGGGTATATAATGAATGTGTATTCATTGAGGCTGAAATGGAGGATATGCTGACACTTGCAGCAGACCAAAATTTTGTGCCCGTGGTGGATGTTGATCGTGTCTTCCTCGGTATTATCCGTCGTAAGGATATTATTGAATACTATACGCGTAACATTTCGGATTAGATGAAGTAAAACATCCCGTAATAATCGAAAGGGTACTCCAGTGGTCATATTTTGGCCAAACCGGGGTACCCTTTTTGTTTCATGGTATGGTCGGAATCACTCTACTTTGCGTTTAGCCCGCTCTTCAATGTAATAACTCAACACGTCCCTAGGGCTTCCCTGAAATGCACGCTCTCTGCCAAACTCATACGCCTGATGCAAATACGAATATGCCTCGTCATGCTGTTCAAGTCTCATGCAGATCATGCCGAGATCGATCAATGGACTCGTATTTCTATCCGTACTTCGCGTATGTAACGATATCTCAGCCCACGGCTTCGCCAGTTCATATTGCTTCAGATCGATATGTGCATTCGCATGACAGGATGCGATCCAGCTTGCGATCTCCCATTCCATCTTCGGCTCGGGCAGCATGCCCCATGCCTGATCATAATAGATGAGGGCCTGTTCATGCTGCTGCGTCTCGTCCACTACATTACCGGCTTCTACGGTCTCAATAATCTGTCGCTCAAGTTCGGCATGTTCCGGTGTCAGCTCTTTCATTGCACCGTCTCCTCCTCCAGGACGAAATACCATTCCAAAAAAGCATTGAAATCAGACCACTGCGGCTTACTTTCGCCATTAAGAAACCGTTCAATGGACTCGCCCAGTTCCACCAGCACCACTTCTCCTGTCTGACGGTTGTAGAAAAATCCACCTTCACCTTCAAAACTATCTAGTGGAATATATGCCTCAGGGAGTCCCAATGTGAGCTGTGCTACATTCACATCTTCCATATATACGGTGTTCTCCATAAACCAGCAGATCTGATACAACTCCTGATGCCTGCTATAAAAAGTCGGTCCATCCTCTGCATGTAGATAAAATTTTGCAAAATCCGACTGAAGATCAATCTCAAGCTTGCGTAATGCTTCTTCGTAGGCTGCTGGAACATCTTCATGCCACCAACCTTGCTCTTGGCAATGATCAATCACTTTATTGGATAACATCGTAGACCTCCTAGTTCAATTTTGCTCACACAGATTTTACAGGTATCCAGACTTGGGGAGGTGTGCCGTGACCTCTATACACTTCAAGTTCAGGAATACCTGCATGCTTATATGAAGTGGAGGGAAACCACGTTGTCATAATATGGTGCCACAACCGTTGTATTGCCTCCGGCTTTAATTCATCCGCTTCAAATACAACCCAATTGGACGCGGGGAGTTCGATAGGCACCAAACCTTCAGGCACTTCACCTGAGTAAGAGGTAGCAATCCAATACTCCATTTGATTGTCCTTCAGCTCTCTCTGATCTACACAGATGCCCACCAGACCGGGAATAGCTCCGTTATTGAACCCGTTTAAACGTTCCTCAATGCCGTCTGCCAAAGCATCCTGCCACATCTTAGGGATTTCCGTTAAATTCTCTCCATCCACACAAGAGAACGTTCGTTTGATGCCCACAAAGGTAAGAGACTGCTGTTCGATCACATGTTCATTCACATTCATTCGATGGACTCCTCTCCGAGAGCGATATGGGGCACAGTTCTCCATGACCCTTTCATGAAAACATTGTTCCATACATGATATATACCTCCGATATGCCCTACAGTTACTGTATCAAAAGAGTAGGTAGATTGGAAATAGTGCCAGTACTCCTGCAAATAAAAAAGCCCGCAGTATCTGCGAACCTTAATCTCAAAAAAGGATTACTCATAGCACCACTCAAAGAAACATTTCCCTGGTGTGGAAAATACGATATGTGGAAATTATAGTCGAAAAAGCAATTAATGCCATGACAACGATATATAAGGTTAAATAAGACATATTCAGTCCAAATAAGGAATAGTTTATTGATGTTTGATAAAGCCCTGTTACCCGTATCATGGTACTTATCGAAAATTTCTCGACCCACTTTAATGACCCGGAATTTAAATTTAATACGTCAAAGGCCAAGTATGGCAGACCTACTATCACAGTATTCACAATTGTAGCTATAAAGGATGTAGAACTGAGGACGGATACCAGCAAAACAATAGATGCAAAGACCAAGCTGCCTGCTATATGAGTAAACAATTGAACTAAATAATATTGAAAAGCATTAAAAGTATACGGTGAGAACTCATAATCAAAGCTGTAAACATACATGCCCACGCTCTGTATAGAAGTATTCGCCCCAGCCAGATTACCAAACCTTAACCAATATAAAACCAAGTTTATCCCAGTAAATACAACGACACACATCAAAACGTACAATATGGAAGCAATGCATTTTGCTGATACGAGCTTGCTTTTGCCTCTTTTACTGCTACGCAGTAATGATGCTGTACCTAGTACATATTCTTCAGTAAATACTGGAGCCAACCCTAGCAGAACCATAATCATCATAAAAACTACACCGAATTGATCAATGTATTCCATTAAGTAGCCCCAAGGTTTATTATAATAAATTTCGGATACATTCACTGTTCGCTCCATGATGTTGCCACGATCATCATATCGTGTGCTGTTCTTGATCGTTTCCGGAGAAAAAAACACAATATCGTAAATTGCACCATATTGGTATCTACCTTCGGGACTATCCCAAATGGAATCATATTGATTATGTGCGACTTTTACCTTCTCTGTTGTAATAGGACCTTCATAAGGTTTGTAGAAGGCGGAACCATCCATTATCCCAGGATACCTCCAAAATGAGTATACGACTAGAAAAATAATCAAAATAGACATTGCTATACCAATACTTTTACGCGTTATAATTTTATAAAACTCAAATTGAGTTAAACGAATCAAGACTTCGTCCCCTCTCCAAAATAGTGCATATATACATCCTCAAGCCGTGGTGATTCTAGTACGGCTTGCGGAACGGGCTGTTCTTTGGCGAGAATTCGAGCTACGATTCCATCTGACTCATAAGACAAACCGCTTACTTTGAAATGAGAGGAAAGATCAGCAAGTTGCTGCGAATTCAATTTCGCTTTCCATACGGTATTTTTCATCCGGCTCATAATCTCTTCCGGAGTATTATGGGCGATGAGCTGCCCTTCATTCATCAGGATCATCTCTTTACATGAAAACTCCAAATCAGAAATGATATGCGTAGATAACATTACAATACGATCTCTTCCTAACTCACCGATAATGTTACGAAATCGAATGCGCTCTTTGGGGTCCAATCCAGCTGTCGGTTCGTCAAGAATCAAAATTTGTGGATCATTCAGCAAAGCTTGGGCAATTCCCAATCGCTGCTTCATCCCTTCGGAGAATGTGCGGATTTTATGTTGTGCTTGATTTTCAAGGCCCACCATTACTAACGTTTTCTGCACACGTGCTGAAGCTTGATTAATACCAATCCCTTTCAAAGAGCACATATACATGAGAAATTTATAAGCACTGAATCGGTTATAAAACCCAAATCGTTGCGGCATGTAGCCCAACAAACTTCGATAATGTTCCCCCATGTTTTGGATAGGCCGCCCGTTCAACAAAATTTGTCCAGACGTGGGTTTAGAAATGTCTACAATCATGCGAAGCAATGTTGTCTTCCCTGCTCCATTCGGTCCAAGGAGGCCGTAAACACCACCACTGGATAGTTCAAGTGAGACTTCTTTTACCGCCAACTTGTTCCTGTATTTCTTGGATACGTTATCCATGGTCAGTATCAAACGAGTAACCTCTTTCTGTCTTTAATGTATATTTCCTTGCCATCCCATAGATCTGACTGAGTAATAGTAGAACTCCGCATAGAGCCATCGCCATAACTACTGCGGGCTGAATTGATTGAAGTAGAGTCTTCAATTGGGGATTACTTAGTACAAGCCAAACCAGTGCGAACCATACAATTAGAAATATACTGACGGCTGTCCCGCCTCTGACACGCATCGCGAGCCATAGACTTGTACCTGCTGCGATCATAAGCTGTGTATACGCAAGGCCGATAGCACTCCATGATAAGGAAACACCCGTTTCGCTTGATATAAGTAAATTAAGCAAAAAAACAAACGCCATATTCCCAGTGAGCACTACGATTAGCCGGGTAAGCATCAGTTGCTGTGCCGTAATTTTGCAGGTCAATTCAATTTCCATCAATCCTTCATCTCGACCTTTGAAAACTTCTAGCAAACCAAGTACAAATGGAACAGGTACTATAAAGAGTACACTCATGTAAGGGTCTGTCGTACTGTGGGTACCTAGCCAATAGCCGAACAACAAGAGCATTAAACAGACTAACCAGTAAGATTTGTGGAAGACAGCAACCTCACCATAAACTAAATGGAATAATTCCTTGACTGAATTCCCAGATGATTTTTGTTTCAGGTGAGCATTCATGTGATCTGGCATATATGTATCCAGTATTCTAATTGTCTTGTCAATCTCCATCTCGGATGGAAATTCAACCGGATACTCATCCAGATATGAAGCTATTTTGTTGTACTCTTCTATTTCCAACTCCGCCACAGAATTCGATTCATCTCCGTTTCCTCTTTTTTTCATTCCGTTCACCTCCCACAATAATCTCCTTTAATTTCGTTATCCCCAATCGAATGCGAGACTTTACGGTCGATTCATTGGTTCCCGTAATTTCAGCAACTTCCCTGATCTTTAATCCATTGTAATAGTTTAGAATGACTGCATCTCGCTGTTGATCAGGCAAACTTAATACTGCCCGCCTGACTTGCTCGTTCTGATATCGCTTATGGAAAATATTCCAAACATTCTGTTGTTCACTGGCAGGGAACGCATCCTCAGTTAATTCACTCTCTCTTTGTTGCTGCTTAAATTCCCGACCACGATAATAATCTCTACAATGGTTCACTGCAATCTTCAGTAGCCAGTGACTGAATTGTCCTGTGTTCTGATACTTGTTCAGGGAATTCATCATTTTTACAAATACCTCTTGTGTGAGATCATAAGCAGTATGGTATTCTCCGGTTTTCCGATAAACATAAGCAAATATCGACTTATAATGCCGTTTCACCAGTACTTCCATGGCAGCTCGGCTACCTTCATGAATCTCTTGAATAAGCTCTTCATCATTCAACGCTCCCTCACCTCCTCTACATACAATTAACGATATTTGGATTATAAAAGATCAAAAATATAGCATAGATTTTTTCTGAATATAACAAAATCTCAAAAAATGTATTAATACACTGACTATGCTACAAATTTTCGCAAGAATGCGAACTGCTGGCCCCGTCCTTCATTTCCTTATTCTGGTGCAACTTTATTGTTACTCGTTCGTCTAACTACTGACCAACAACTAAGGAGATGACTATGCGAATAACTTGCAGCCCCGGTTTTCCTGGAAGCATGATCGGATCAATTGATCTTCAGCCATCAAAGTATTACAGCGCACCTTCCATGAACAGCCAAATTACAGATCATGTTGATCCTGAACTCGTTACCATTCCCTATGTAGAAGATCCGGAATTCGGATTACACTTTGACAACATGAAGATTATGAACGGATCTTATAAAGATGAAATGCATGTGAGCTATGATGTGGAGTTTACGATTGATGTAGATAAAAAAGGTTATATTACACAATTCGAGCATACGTTCCAGCTGGAGCGTTATTTGGATCTGGTGCGAACGCAGTCTTATAAAGTAATAAAGACAAACTGGCGTGGACAAACATTTCACGTGATGACATACAGTTACCTGGAGGAAGTCATTCATCCGAAAAATGTTCTTTTTAGATGTACTCGCGCGGAAGATGTTTTTGTGGTAGCTGAACTTGTCTCCAATCGCTCCGATGGAAATGTAGCAGAGCATGATATCAGAGATCTTCATTTCCGTGCATTAATCTCGGCACGTGATGATCTGTACCCATTAGATTATATGGGTGAGCCTGATTTCGACCTGAGTCTCGACTAAAAAAATAGATACATATGTAGAAAGAGCATAGGCTGTCCCGTATCAGTGGGACTGGCCTGTGCTCTTTTTTTCCACAAATGAACCACCGGTTCTACTCATTCAAACACTCTCCTCCGCACATTGGACCTTGTGCTCCCTATGCCTGGCTCTAAGCAAAACCAACTGTAATGTCGATGAATATACCATAATGCTGAACATGCATAGGTTCTTCGTACGTCCAGAAATGAGAGGGGTTGGAAACATGGTTTATCGGAAAAATAAAATGCTTTCACTGTTCACTCTGCCCTTGGCAGGTTTACTGTTTCTGTTATGGGGTGCTCAAGCGGCACATGCGGAACAGGTCGACAGTTTGTTACCTGAGCGCAGTCAGCAGGAGATTGTCCAGAAGTGGAATCAGTGGATGAATGTCAATGATACATCTCCCCTATATACAAAGACACCTTCGACAAGTGCTCCCTACTCTGCTGGTGTGGTAAGTGACGCCTATCTGGAACAAGGGCTGAACGCAGCCAATTTTTATCGTTTTATCACGGGGCTACAGGGCGATCTTGTGCTTGACCCAACATTGAATCGTCAGGCCCAGCATGGGGCTGTTGTGGTCTCCACAGGTGGTTACCTATCCCATTATCCAGAGCAGCCAGGAGATATGCCAAAGGATTTCTTTGACACAGGTTCAAAGTCTGCCAGCAGCTCCAATCTTTACGTTACCAGCAGTGTCAAGAATAACGTCCTGACAAAAAGCATTCAGGCCTACATGAATGATTCGGATGCCTCCAATATTGATCGACTGGGTCACCGGCGCTGGATTTTGAGCCCACAACTACAACGGATCGGATTTGGACTCGCCACTCGTAGTGAATCAGGCAAGACATATGATCAGTACTATAGTGCCATGCAGGTATTTGATAAAAGCAGAACGGGGGGAACTTCGTTCAACTACAGCCTGTTTCCGAATCAGGGAGCTTTTCCAATCGAAGCCTTTGGCAGTACACAGGCCTGGTCTGTTCAACTGAATACAGATGTATTTGCGAAGCCATCACTGTCTGAGGTACAGGTCGAGATGACTCGGACTTCCGATCAACGTACGTGGACCTTTAACGCCAAGAATCAGAACAGCGGCTTTCCAACCGGTTATTACAACGTGGACCCTGCGGATAAACAATGGTTTAATCAAGCCTATTTCAATGTAGAGACAGGTGGATATGGATATGGCTACGCCATCATCTTCCGTCCCGACGATGTGCAATTGTTAAAAAACGGCGATACGTTCAACATTCAAATTACAGGTCTGCAAAAGAAGAACGGTACAGCGGCGGAAATCTCATACTCCACGCGTTTCTTCCATGTGGACGGTGTACAAGATACAACTCTTACTCGTATAACACCAGGACAACCAAACCTGAACGTTCGAACTGGAGAACAGATTGATCTGCCTTCGATCACTGCCGTGAATGATAACGGAACATCCTATGTTCCACAATCTAACGTCTCCTTCACCACGACGTCAGATCGCATCGCCATCAAGGATGGTAAAATCATTGGACTTCAGGCTGGTAAAGCCGAAATTCGGATTCGTTTTGAAGGGAAAGAAGCGGTTGTCTCTGTTACGGTAACGGGAATTCCCCAATTAACTGATATCCGCACACATTGGGCAAAAGATGCCATTCAATGGGCCGTTCAACAGGAGATGGTCAGTGGATACGAGGATGGAACGTTCAAACCCAACAATCAGGTGAGTGAAGCCGAATTCCTCTCCATGTTGTTCAAGCTGTATGCGAATTCCCATGTCATTCAGAGCATCGATGCTGTAGAGGGACAAGCTATCAAAGGAAACATCTGGAGTGATCGTTATTATACCTATGCTTCCGCGTTGAATCTGAAACTGGATGCCAGCAAACAGAATCCGAAGCTGCGCAATCATGCCTTGAACCGAACAGAAGTAGCCGTAATCGTGGCGGGGCTTGGCGGTAAAAATTATACTCAGGATGACGATGCCATCCGGTATCTGTTGAACATGGGATACTCTTCAGGCAAAACCGCAGCTACGGTGCAAGGTTATGCGGGACAAGAATCCTTGACCCGGGCAGAGGCCGTTGTTTTTCTCCAGAACCTGAAGGAAAAAGGCTTCGAACTATGGAGCAGACCGAAGAATGCCACTGAAGCTACCGAGAATGAAAAGAATGGCGGACTACCGGATCAGACCATGAAAGCAGTATATTCCGCCGATCACACACTAGTCCTTCAAGGTACGTTCCCGACGTATGCCAACCAGACGATGCCAATTAAAATCCATGGTCCTTCGCCTGTTGTAGAGCACATCCAGACGCAGCAGGTTACAACAGATGCCTATGGCAATTTCAAACTAACGGTAAGTAACCTTGATGCGAAGGAACTTAACCTCTATGTGGACGTGCGCGAAGATTATGCCTACTGGATTAGTGTAGAGGCGGGGCGAACTGCGATAAGTGATTATACAGAGTAACAACAATTAACCTGCAATATTCCATTGCTCAGGTGGCGTTTAACATGGTTTAACATGAATGAACCTGAATAGGGCACCTCATGGAACAGGCACGGGATAGCCAGTCGTTATCCTCATGGCCTTTCTGGAGGTGCCATTTTTTTATTTTTTCACACATGAAATTTAGAGATAAACGACGGGCTCATTATGCTATGTCAGCGTTAAGCCCCCATTTCGGTATTCGAGCGAGCCGTGCCGCCGCGTGGTGTGAAATTGAAATGTCCTTCATCCAGATGCTCCGTCTTAGGCAGGTTGCGGGATACGCGATCAAGCATCCAGTATACCCCTACCAGAACAACGGTAATTCCAGATAAAGTGATGACTGTAGAACTGTGTAGCCAGACTCCCAACGTACCACCGATCAGACTGCCGATTGGCATGGCTATGCCGCTTAACGCCATCGTCGCGGAGAACACCAAACCCAAATATTGCTGCGGTACCCCCTTCTGCACAACGGTATTAATGATGACGTTAACGGCTCCGCCAGGAACCCAGGCCAGTCCATATACCAGAATGCTCAGCCAGCTCCACGGGGTAAATATGCACCCAATCCAGGCAATTCCTGATATGATGTATGCCACAGAATACAATCGACCCAAACGTACATTTTCCAGTCTGAGATACGGTGCACATGTTGCACCTATGACGCTGCCAAGCGCCTGTGCCATCAGCATCAACCCGTAGATATTGGCTCCGCCGATCTGATCACTATATAGGGGAAGTACACTAAATGTCGCTCCTCCTGCAGCATTAATTACCATAATGCCAAAGAGTAACTTGGCCAATGCCGTCTGTGTAAGCAGCCTGATTCCACTCACCATATCATCGGTGTAATTCCTTAAAAACAAACGCATTCCTGACGGTGTACTTCCACTCGCCTGTTCAGTAGTCTCATCATATGTACCCTGTTCCTTCTTCATTTTCGATTCCATGATATAAGGAGCAATCCGCAATTGAGAGAATAATAAAGCACCTATGAAGAAACCGATGGCATTCCAAAAATACAAAGACACCGCACCCAGCGCAACAATGAGCATCCCGGAGATAGCATTACAAGCAACATCAATCCCCTGATAAGCGATGGAGAACAGGGAATTGCCCTGCGTGAGTTGGTGTTTCTCCAATACTCTTGGCAGAGCTGACATCTGAACAGGGTACACCCAGGTATTACATATATTCAAAATAGGGGTGATCACCAATACCAAGCCGACGCTCAGAAAATCATAGTACGCTGCAATAGGCACAATTAATAACAATAAGGCCTGAATTAATTGACTGTATACCAGAATCCCTCGAATCGGGATCCGATCTATCATCGGTCCGGACAACAGTTGAATAAGCTTCGGCAAAATGGACAAAAATCCCGCGAGTCCAGTATAAAATGAGGAGCCTCCCAGATTGTAGACCAGCCACATGGCGGATACCGCATATAAGCTATCTCCAATGTTGGTTAAGATTCTGCCAAAAAACATCAAACTGAAGTTCTTGTTTTTGAAAATCTCCATGGTCCACCTCCACCTCCGCCTACGTCGAACCTGTATCTCATTCAACATCTCTTTCATGCAGCTATGAAGAATGAAGACAAGCGAAGTCATTCCTGCTTCGCTTGGTTCAATCTGTTATTCTGTTCGAAAGTTAAATCTTTTGTACAACCTTCACCTCTTGCAACGTCAAAACAGAAGTAATGCTTTCCTTCAGAATGTCGATTCCTTTTCGCAGATTGTGATTGGAGATGTTCAATGGAGGCATGATCTTAACCACGCTATCATGTCTGCCTACTCGCTCAACAATAAGTCCACGCTCGTAGCAAGCCTTCTGTACCTCTGCCGCAATATCCGGTTCAAATTTGGAGAAATCTAGCCCCCAGATCAAACCAATCCCCCGAATATCAATGTTGGGGTGCTGCTTCAATATCTCCTCATTCCATACCTGCCTCAACTTGGTCTCTTTTGCATACACCTGCTCCTCCAGAGACACCTGTTCCCTGTATTCCAGTGCTGCTTTGGCAGCGATGAAGGCCAACTGGTTCCCGCGAAAGGTTCCATTATGTTCGCCCGGGTTCCAGATATCGAGATGAGGTTTCATTAACAACAAGGACATCGGCAATCCATATCCGCTAATGGATTTAGAGAGAACGACCAGATCAGGTTGTATCTCCGCTCGCTCATAGGAGAAAAACGGACCCGTTCTGCCGCATCCTACCTGTACGTCATCGCATATTAACAAAATATCGTATCGATCACAGATGTCCCTGATTTTCTTCAACCACGAGGACTCCGCAACATAAATACCACCTTCTGCCTGTACCGTCTCCAATATGATGGCAGCCGGCTTCTCAATACCCGAGTGGGTGTCTTCCAATATATATTCGATGTAGGCAGCACTATCAAAATAATGATTATGTTCATTCGGATACGGAATAAAGGTTACACCGTCCAATGCTCTGCCCGCACCCTGTCGGCTATCCCGATTACTGGTCACGGCCAGACTCCCCAGAGACATGCCATGATAACCACCCATGAAAGAAAACACACCCGTACGCCCCGTATATTTGCGTGCCAGTTTCAAGGCAGCTTCTACCGCATTAGTCCCGGTAGGGCCGCAGAATTGAAGCTTGTATTCCATCCCTTTTTTCTTCAGTACCGATTCAGAGAAATATTCGATAAAATCAAGCTTCGCTTGTGTGTACATATCGAGTCCATGCATAATTCGGTCCGATCCGATGTATGCCATAATTTCGTTTTTGATATATTCATTGTTATGTCCATAGTTAAGCGCACCAGCACCTGCAAAAAAATCAATATATGGACGACCGTCCACGGTATAGAGTTGATCATCCTTGGCTTTATCAAATACGGCTGGAAAATGTCTGCAATAACTTCTCACATTCGATTCTATCGTTTCAAAAGTCATTTGCTCCATCCCTTCACCATTTGATTTATATAATGAGCCACGTTCACGGCATGATTGTAGTCGATCAGGTTCTCATGATGACCTGGAATCGGAATTGAAGTGCATATACCTGTCGTCTTGGAATGCCAAACTTGTGCATCCGTTAACGGAACAGGACTTCGTTCATCCTGAGCGGTTGCATACAATAGATGGATATCGGACTGAATCGGTTTTGCTGAATAGTAGTTATCAAAGGCCACTTCATTGGCCAAACGCACTTTGAGATGTCTAAGCGTGTTTTCACCTGGGAAGTGATTCATGACTTCCTTTAACTGAATCTCATAGTCTCCGCTAGGTTCGAACTCATATCCGTTGTTGTATGCTAATTCGGCAAGAGCCTCCATCTTATTTATTGGACGAACATCCCGTTCATGGCTTCGGGCAGGTGCATCCAGAATGATCAACCACTCCAGCTGTTGTCCCGCATCTTCAATGATCCGTGCCATCTCAAATGCCACATTGCCACCAAAGGACCAACCCAGTAATCGGTACGGGCCTACCGGATTGAATCGTGTAAGAACACCATAATAATAGTGAGCCAGCTCCTGGATGGTATAGAGCGGTTCTTCGTCATTTTCATATCCTTTTGGTACAAACCCGTAAATATTCAATCCTTCCAGTTGACTAACCAACTCATAATAATTGATCAGATTGCCACCACCTGTTGGAATGAGGAACAGCGGGGTTTCATCTTTACGGCCGCCTTCTTTCAACACAACAAACGATTGGTCTTGAGGAAGGTTCCCCTCCCGAATGATATGTGCAATCTCGGTCACGGTGGAGTAATCAAACAGAGTGATCACGGATAGCTCGGTATGAAATGTTCTGTTCAGAACATCCATTAAACGGACCGCTTTGATTGAATGGCCACCCTGATCGAAAAAGCTTTCATGAAGATGCACGGTATCCACACCAAGGATATCCATGAAGATCTGCATGACCTTTTCTTCCAGCTCATCCTGCGGGGCAGCAATATAATCCTTCAATGTGCCACGATCCAGCTGCTTCAGCGCTGCCTTGTCCAACTTACCGTTACTATTCAGAGGAATACGATCAATCGTAATGAAACGTGAGGGAATCATGTGACTTGGCAGCAGGGTTCGGCAAAAGTTGCGAAGGTCCGTACTGAGAATCTCAGAAGATGGAGCCAGCTGAATATAAGCACTCAGTGACAGTTCTTCATCATCTCCCCATCTCTCAGCCAGCATCGCACACTCCTGAATATCAGGGTGTCTGGAGATTACATCGGTGATTTCACCCAATTCTACACGCATGCCTCTAATCTTCAATTGGTTGTCTATTCGACCGACAATGTATAACTTGCCAGCGGCGTCGTAATAAGCAATGTCACCCGTCCTGTACATCCGTCCATCGGTAAACGGGTTCTCGAAGAAAGCCTGTTCGGTCTTTACAGGATCTCCGTAGTAACCCCTAGCCAGCCCAACACCACCAATATACAAATGGCCATGAACTCCGATCGGCACCGGATTCTGCATTTCATCCAGAACATATATAAAATTGTTCCCGATTGGCCGACCAATGGATATATTTCTTCGTGCGCGGAGACCTTCCAACTGCACATTCATATGAATGGTCGAATCAATGGAAACCTCGGTTACCCCATAACTGTTATGCAGATTACGCTCAGGAAGATTGTGGTGGAACGCTGCAACCATTTCGGGTTTCAATGCCTCCCCACTGGAGAATACATCCCTTAATGACGCTAACTGCTCCAGATCCGCCACACTAATTCGCTCCAAAATCATCTTCAACATGCTCGGAACAAAAAAGACGATGGCCACTTCATATTGCTTCAAAGCTTGAATGATCGCATACGGATCACGATGAAATCCTGGTTCCAACAGGGCAACCCTAGCACCTGCCATCCATGTCCAGAAGTATTCAAGACCGACATCATCAAAGGTTAGGGTTGTTTTCTGAAGTACTGTTTCATGGGATTCCAGCTTGAATCGGTGCTGCATCCAGCAGATACGGTTCACCCATCCCTGGTGCCGCACAGATACCCCTTTGGGTTTCCCTGTAGTGCCTGACGTATAATAAATAGCTACCAGATGATCAGGCTCCACTTGTGTCGAGGGAACTGTTATCGGCTTGTCCATATATATTTCAGATTGAGATACGTCGATCAGAAGGGCAACATCATCCGGGATCGGCAACGTATTCGTATTGATGAGACAGATGGACGCTCCCGAATCTGTTAACATGTGACGATTTCGCTCCACAGGTGCATCCAGATCCAGAGGCACGATGGCTCCTCCCGCTTTTAACACGGCAAGAAGGGCAATAGGCAAATGCAGTGAACGTTCTATGCCAATGGCTACCGCCTTGTCAGGTCCAATTCCCTTTTCGATCAGAAGATGAGCCAATTGATTCGCTTGACGGTCCAGATCTCGATAAGATAATTCATCTCCCCCATACACCACAGCCACCTGATCCGGGGCTTGGGCTACAGATGCTTCAAACAGGTGATGTACACAGATATGATCAGGGTAATCCATTACGGTATCGTTCCATTCATATAGAACTTTCTGTCGTTCTTCATCACTAACGGCTCCAACCCCTGCGATTGGCTTCCCTGGATAATCCACAATATGTTCAAGCAACGCTATAAAATTACTGGCCCAGCGTTCGATCGTACTCACGTGGAACAGATCCCGACTACATTCAAACGTACCCTTAATTACATCCTGATCTTCCGTCAAGTCCAGTGACATGTCGAATTTGGATGTGTTGATCTGCTTCAGCTTGATCTCCCTGAACACAGCCTGTTGATCTTTCTGTTCAAAATGGCCCGCTTTCCCCAGACTGAACATGACCTGAAACAATGGCGAATATCCTGTGGTTCTAGATTGGATCAGGTCATCGAACAACAGATCAATCGGTACATCCTGATGGTCAAATGCATCAAGGATGGTATTTTTGGAAGTGTCCAGGTGGTCCAGAAATGATTGCTGATCATCAATACGGCTTCGCAGTACGAGTGTATTGACAAAGAAACCAACAATCTTCTCCAAATCGGACTGTGGCCGATTGGAGACAGGCGTACCGATCAGCAGATCCGTTTCACCCGAATACTTACGTAACAAAATCGCAAAACAGGTATACATCACCATAAATAGTGTGGAATGATTCTTCTCCGAGATTTTCCTTAATCTGCTGGTAAGAGGTGCCGGAATCGTGAAGTATACGGAAATCCCCTCTTCACTCCGTTTCTGCGGACGTTCATGGTCATATGGCAAAGTGAGCGTATAGGAGTGTTCTTTCAGCTGATCAAGCCAGTACCTCTTCTGAGCAGCAAACTCTTTACTTTCCAACAATTGATTCTGCCATACCGAGTAGTCTATATATTGGGTCGCGGATGGGTTATATAGCGGCAATGGGCCCACTCCGCGGAAATGTTCATAATAAGATAACAGGTCTCTTCGTATGATCTCGATTGACTGACCATCCGAGATGATATGATGCATCATCAGGACAAAAATGTGGCGGTGAGCACTAAGCTTAAATAATTTGAATTTGCACAGTCTGTCCCGAGTAAAATCAAAAGGGCCATCGGCCCTTTCAATTCCATCGACAATCTGACTTTCGGCCTGATCTTCCGGATACATCGATAGATCAAACCATTGATAATCCGGTTGTTCTTTCAAAATATACTGATAAGGTACACCCTCTTCGGAATCAATCCGAATCTGCAGTAACTCTTGCCTGTCCACCATCAGTCCGATGGCTTGCTCAAATGCCGACTCATCGAACTCTCCTCTAATCTCATTGGCAAAAACCATGTTGTATGCCGTACTTCCCGGCTCAATCTGTTGCTGAAGCCACAATCTCTTCTGAGCAAAAGATAAGGGAAATCGGTTGATTTCCCGAGAAGTGCGTTCTACTGTTTTGGAAACATTCATCTGACTTAATATTCGATCAATCAGTTCGCTTTTGTTTATTACTGCACCAGATTTTTTCACTTAATTACCCTCCGCAGAATAACCATTCGCTTCTAATAACAGATTCTCAATCACTTCGGACAATTCACGAATGGTAGGCGCATCAAATATTTTACGTAGCGGCAGATTAACACCTACCTGTTGTCTGATTCCAGAGATGACCTGCGTTGCAATAAGCGAATGCCCTCCGAGTGCAAAGAAATTCTCATCAATACTAATCTGCTCCCGCTTCAATACCGCTCTCCAGATATGGGCGACAATCTGCTCAACGGTTGTCGTTGGTGCGGCATATTCCGCCCCGGAACTTACATCCACGTCCGGCAGGGCGTGATAATCAATTTTCCCATTGCTCAGCAGCGGTAAATGCTCCAGTACCTGGATGACGTTCGGAATCATATATTCGGGAAGTGCGGATGAAATCCACTGTTTGACATCCTGAATCTCTCCATCGGTATCCAGTTCTACATAGGCAGCCAGCAATGGTTCAGTCTTCTCTTGCAACTTCGCCGCTGCAAGTCGCACATGAGGGTGTTCATTTAGAACCTTCTCGATCTCGCCGAGTTCGATCCGATACCCTCTTAACTTCACCTGCCGGTCAACCCTGCCAATGTATTCGATATGACCATCAGGGAAATAACGCACTCTGTCGCCGGTTTTGTACATCACCTTGTCCGGCGTATAAGCATGTGTCAGGAAAGCCAGATCATTAAGATGTTCATCCACATATCCATCTGCCAGGCCCTTCCCGCTGATATATAACTCTCCGGCAACACCTGGCGGGACAAGATTCAGGTTCGAGTCGAGCACGAGCAGATTCGTATTATGAATGGGTCTGCCGATCGTTTCATGAACGTTATCCCTGTCACAGATATGATACGTCGTATCGATACTCGCCTCAGTTGGGCCGTACAAGTTAATCAACTGAGCGTTGGATCTATCGAAGAAAGCCTTCTGGAGTGGAATTCCCAGTCTCTCTCCGCCGCTGAACACCCTTTTTAACGGTGCTGAAGAGAGCGCTTCTTTTTCCACCAAAGCCTGAAGCATGGTAGGTACAACCTGTAACGTCGTGATTCGTTCCTTATGAATAATATCGAGCAGATAGTCGGGATCAGCATGCTTGTCCGGCTCAGCAAGAACCAGCCTTGCGCCCGTAGTGAGCGGTGCATAGAATTCCCATACTGATGCATCGAAATTAATTGATGTTTTCTGCAATACAGCGTCTTCCCTGCTCAGTGGAAATTCATTGTTCATCCAATGCATATGGTTGCTGATGGCCTGATGTGACACTTTGACCCCTTTGGGTCTGCCTGTGGAACCGGAAGTATAGAGGATATAGGCGATGTCTCTGGCATCTACTCCGATTGCCGGTGCGTCTGTGGGCTCGGTCGCAATGGCCTCGCCTTCTTCTTCAAGAAATACAGGATTGGCAAAAAGGGAATTGAGCCGTTCATTGTTTTTATTCAACAACAGCACCGTTTCAATGTGGGCATTCTCACAGATATAGGACAATCGCTCATTCGGATAATCCGGATCAAGTGGTACATAAGCTGCCCCCACCCGAAGCACAGACACAAGGGCTATGACCAGCTCAGGAGATCTCTCCACGCTTACCCCGACTACATCTCCATGCCCGACACTTCTTGTCCGATGCAGATAATGGGCAAGCTGTTTGGACTTCTCATGGATCTCCCGGAACGTAAGCAGTGTTTTACCAGACACAATCGCAATCTGATCTGGTGTCTTCGAGGCTTGCTCGTCCAGCATCTCTATCAATGTAGAAGTTGCGTATTCCCGAACTTCTCCTTGAAGAATCGATTGCAATGTAAATGTCAGATGATCAGGGATGATGTTGGACGATACGGGTTCATCCAGATTGACATAGGCCTTGTTGCAAATATGTGTGAATATATCTGCTACGTAGCCAATCTCTGTCGGAGTGTACTTTTCCTTGTTATATCGAAGAACGATATCTCTACGTTCAGGGTATTGCTGGATATTGAGTCCAAGGTGAACCGGTTCAATCTGTTCCGACTGATACACAATCCGGAATGTGTAACCACCCGATTCCACCACGGATGATGCATCCCGACTCTCGAATCCATAGGAGAACACAGATTGACTCGAATCCGATTTGCTAAACATTTTGAAGTCAAAATAATCTGCATATTCCGCACTATCTTTCGCTTCACTCGTCGTTCTTTGGAAAAACTGAGCCAGCGTGTCGTCCTCTTTCAAGCCCGAGTACAGAGGTACGTATCGATTCAATGCACCGACAACCTTCTCCAAATCCTCATCTTGTCGGCCACGCGTATGTACGCCAACCGTTAGGTCCTTATCCTCGCCCAGCAGATGCAAAGTCAAATTCCAGCAGGCGAGCGCAACGTTATCTATTGTACTTCCAGTTTTCTCTGCTACCTTCTCAAGTTCAGCCCACAATTCTGGTGACCCTGCCACAGGGAAACTTGCCATCGTAATACTCGTGGTTCCGCTACCGGATACCATGGACAATTGTTTATCAACATGATCAAACCGTTTATTGTTCCAAAAACTTCTTTCCTCCGCGTGCTCATCATTGGTCAACAGGTCATTCAACCACTCGGATACAGCATAATACGGTACCTCTTCTTCCAAAAGTTCAGGGTCTACCTCGGCCGCAATGAATTGAGACAAGTCTTCAAGAATAACGGCAGGTTCAATATCCGAGAACTGTGGATCAAAAGCGAGAATCAACAGTTTGGAACGTTCGGACAGATCCACGTTAATGGCTTCCAGTGAATAATCACCTGTCCATGTGTCCAACTCCTTTCGGATCAGCCCTTGGAGATCCTGATCCTGAATCGGTTCATCTGAATATGCAGTACGGAATCGGCTTCTGGTCTCCGAATCTACTTTCTGAAGATGGACCCCATAATTGGGATCGGCTTCTATGGAGGTGCGGAGTGTGCTGTATTTCTCGGCTATTCTCTTCACGGCTAATTCAATCTGACCATTCGAGCACTCACCTTTGATGTTAACAGCAATTACACTTGGGACGCGTGATCTTAATCCGTTATTATTCAGTTCATGCAGTCGTTTCTGTTGTGGTGAAAGGGGATAACCCAGCATTACATTTTCCATGTTCAATCCTCCTGCATTTCTAATGTATTTTCAGTTCTATATGAAGTGAACTAAAGAATATTACACTTGCCACTTCGATGACAGAATAACCTTCCGAACGCTGTTATCCTTAAGTCGCAATTGAGGCTTAACGACTCACCGGTTCTCCCATGGCTACGAGTACTTTCCGATCTCCCTGGTACGGGTTCCGTGCATGCGCCACCAGCATATTGTCCAGCATAAGAATATCTCCCGCTTGCCATGGAAAGGCGATCGTGGCATCCGCATAAGCCTGACGAATATGTGCAGCCACATCAGCATCAATTGAAGTTCCGTCTCCATAGTACGTCTGGTATGGCAAGCCACTCTCTCCGAATTCTTCGAGCATCAAGTTGCGAACTTCCTCGTTCAGGCTACTGCTATGCCAGAAGGCAATATGATTAAACCACAGGTTCTCATTGGTATCCGGGTGGATCGTAATAGCCGGTCTCACCTGCTTCGTTGTCAATGTTCCATCCTCATTCCATTGGCAAGTCATGTTGTTGTCCAGGCAATATTGCTCGACCTCATCCTTGGACTCTGTGTGGAAAACATACTGCCAGGTCTGTCCGAATCCGGTTCCATAGTTTCGAACCAACATCCAGCCTTTCTCTGCAAAAACATCCCGAATGTCCGGATCAATGAGGTTATATACTTTCCGTACATCCACAATAGGTGTTTCTCCTCCTTCATCAGCAACAACAATACTGGAAAACCAGATTTTTTTGGGCCATGTCATGACATAGGACAATTCATTATGCGGTGCAATAGTCTCCTCGTTCGGAAATTCCGTTGACGTATACACCTTGCCCTGTACTTGGGTTCTCGGTGTCGCTCCTTCCTTATAACTGAGCGGTTCGGGGCAGCTTACATCGATGAACCCATAAAAGCTCTCTGGTGTGGTAGTATCAAAACCTCTGAACAGCACGCCACCATATTCCAAAATTTTCTCTTCTACCGTATCCTTATTGTTGAGATACCATTGATTCAGATCCAGACCGGCTACATTGGGTTTGATTACCAACGGCAGTTCCTGACCTTCCTCCAGAAACGATTGCTTCACAATTTCTTTCTGGATGACCATCTGCGCGCCTTTATCAAATTTCTTCTTCATCGTTAATCCTCCTAGGATTTAATTTTGTTAAATTTCCTTTTGCTCTTACTGCTATTCAGCAACACCATCTTGTACTCGTGGGCCATCACCTCCCAATCATGACGAACAGCTTGAAGACTCCGGGAGGAATCAGCTGCAATCAGCTCTACTACTGCCATATAATCATGCAGGAATCTCTTCATGGTGGATTTGCCGAACAACTCTGTTTTGTATTCCACCACTACATTCATTACATGATCAGCTTCGATAAGATTTAATGTCAGATCCCACTTGCTCTTGCCGCTGTGGCCCCACAAAATTTCATTCTGAGCAATATTTAGTCCTTCGATGTTGTACGTATTTTTGACATCAAGTACAAACCACGTCTGGAAGAACGGGGTGAGCCCCGAAGCACGATCCGGGTTCAGCAGTTCAATCAGCTTGCCGAAAGGCATCTCCTGATGATCAAACGCTTCAAATACCGTATTTCTAACCGAAATAATCTGGGCATTTACGGACTGTTCCGGGTCCATGACCGTCTTCAAGGCAAGGCTGTTGGAGAAATATCCGATCAACTTCTGCACTTCTGCACGATTCCGGTTTGCGACGGGTGTTCCTACGACGATCTCGATTTCACCCGAGTAAAAGTACAGCAACATTTTGTAGGCGGTGAGCATGGTGATGTACAGACTGGCATTGTTTTTCATACCGGCCTTTTTGATCATTTCAATGGTTTGTATCGGAATTTCTGCGAGCAGTATATCTCCGGTATCCACGTTGTTCACTGAAGGCTCCCGGTCATAAGGCAATACTTTTACCGATCGGTTGACGGTACTTCCCAACTGGTTGCGCCAATAATCCAGAACTGTCGGAAATTCTTCAGTCATCCATTTACCTTTTTGCCAATGTGAATAGTCGGAATATTGAATACTCAAATGCTCTATTGCTGCACTTTCTCCCCTCAGATAAGCATTATAGTATGACCCCAGTTCAGCCATCAGGATATCCTGCGACCAACCATCGAAGATAATGTGATGAAAATTAAAATAGGCAAAATATTGTTGTGCATGGATCTGATACAATCCAAAATAATACATCGGCCCGGTTTCCAGGTTGAATTGGTGTTTGGATTCTTCTTCAATCACACGCTTCAGACTAGCTTGGGAGTCATCCCTCAGCGTATACTGGACCTCTATGCCAAAAGGCTCGTAAGGTCTGATTCGCTGCACAGGTGTATTGTTCTCTACAACAAAATACGTTCTCAATACATCATGCCGCTGTAGGATCTGATTCAATGCATAGACGTATGCCTCTTCCGAGAATGCGCCTTCGAAAATGACATGTCCGGGAATGTTATACTTGGTGCTCTTTCCTTCGAACTGTTCAACCAGCCACAGGGATTCCTGATTGAATGACATCACACCTTTGAGATCCGGATCAACGCTCGCAATCTCTGTTGAAAGGAAGATCGGCTTGTCCATAATTCCGTTCAATACATCCACTTTGGATCTCTTTATTGTCTTGTGTTCCATGCTTATCATGCCTTCCTTTCCTTCCATGACCTGTTCCAGATGTGAACTTAAGGCTTGGATTGTAGGGAAATTAAACATATCGTTAATCGAAAACTCAAAACCTATCTCGGAAAGTCGGGTATAGATCTGAATCAACTTCAGTGAATCACCACCCCGTTCGTAGAAATGGTCCGTCACCCCCACCTTGTCCAGGCCAAGAATCTCAGACCAGATGGCAGATATCGTCTGTTCCATGCTTGAACTCGGCGCCACATACACATTGTCTTCATCCGATTGCGGCTTCTCTATCGATAACGCCAAGTAATCAATCTTGCCGTTAATCGTAAGTGGAATGGAAGACACCTTGATCAGATGTGTGGGAACCATATACTCCGGCAGCAGAGATGCCAAGGTATCTCGAATCATCCTCCGGGTTACATATGCTTCACTGACGTAATGAGTACATAACTGACGGGATTGCTGATCCGTCTTGACGCTTACAGCAACATCCCGAACTCCTTTGATTTTCAAAAAAGCTGCCTTGACCTCACCCAGTTCAATTCGATACCCGCGAATCTTCACTTGATCGTCCATTCTTCCGAGATATTCCATCTGACCGTCTTCTCTTAACCGGCATAGATCCCCAGTCCGGTACAAGCGCTCGCCTGGACGATCCGGGTGTTCGACGTATTTTCTGCCCGTCAACTCGGGTTGGTTCAGATAACCTCTGGTCACGCCGTCTCCCCCAACCAATAATTCACCCTGAACACCAACAGGAACATATTGCAGTGATTGATCAAACACATATATGGATGTGTTCTGAATAGGCTTGCCGATAGGCACATACTCCGTTTGATCAACATGAGGATCGTAGGCATAGATCATACAGCCCACCACTGTCTCTGTCGGTCCATATTCATTGAAAATAGTAACCTCATGCTTACTTTGCCGGGTAATATTTGCAGCCAGCGAAGTACTCAAATTATCGCCACCTACAATAAATGTTCGAACATTGGATCTGTCCATAATGTTCATGTCCTGAATCAATTGCAGATGTGCTGGAGTCAGCTTGACCAGCTCTACTCGCGGATCCAGAACAACATCCGCAATCAACGCTTTGTTATGAGACGAGTTATAGATAATCATCGTGTTACCCGTAATCAACGGCGTAAAGATGGATGTGATAGTCAGGTCAAAAGCGATAGATGAATACAGGGAAAAAGTCGTTTTACCGTCAGTAACATAGGTCTGACTCGCCCACCATATATAGTTCGTCAATCCCCTATGCTCCACCAATACACCCTTCGGTGCTCCAGTTGACCCTGATGTGTAGATGACATAAGCCAGATCCTTCATATCTATGGTCAAGTTCAGATTACCTGCTGGTAAATGCCCATCATTATCTTCACGGATATGAATGATTTCTAGACTGTCCGACAAATCGATACGCTGATTAACCAGGACAAACCTTATCTGAGAATCTTTCAAAATATGCTGAATTCGTTCATCAGGATACTCGGGGTCAATCGGAATATAAGCGCACCCGGCTTTCATAACAGCCAGAATCGCGATAACCATCTCCATACTGTGGGTTGCAATAATGCCTACCAGTTCTCGCTGCTTGATTCCTCTGCTGATCAGTGTCGTAGCCAAGCCGTTAGCTCTGGCATTCAATTGTTCATAGTTCATCTCCTTATCCCCCAGGATAAGTGCTGTATGTTGAGGGGTAGCAGCTGCCTGTTCTTCAAACAACTGAATGACCGTTTTGTCGCTAGGATAAGACGCCTCGGTATCATTAAACTCGATAAGCATCGATTGTTTATCGGCTTCGCTTACAATGCTGATCTGTTCAATCCTTTGTTCAGAATACTCCAGAACGGCTTCCGTGACCTTAAGAAACTGATCGAAAAGCTTGTCCATGAACGGTTCACTGAACAATTGGGTCCGATAATCCATCTGAAATATGATACGATCCTCATTGATTTTTTCAATAATGTTGATAAGCAGATCATTCGTCTCATGTCCGTTAAACTTGTTGTCCATATAGACATCATGTCCTTGCATCTTGTCAAAGCGTTCTGGACGATAGACCAGTGATATACCGAACAGTCTGTTCAGTTCCGGTAGTGAGAGCGACTCTCTTAGATCACGGATCAGCTGATTATACGGATATTTCTGATGACGTAATATTTCTTTTTGTTCATTGGAAATGCGTTGCAGCAAGGTTAACACGGTGTCAGAGGGTTCTACCCCGATCCTGACAGGTATGGTGGTGACAAACATGCCAATCATGTCTTTATCTGTTTTACTCGTGCGGTTCGCGTAGTTGGTTCCAACGACCAAATCGGTTTGGTGAGTGAGTTTATTCAGCAGAATAGCTAGAGTTGAGAGAAAAAAGGTGAATACGCTGACATTCTTCTGACGACAGAAATCTTTCAAACGTACATACATGGAGTGATCCATATTCATCGTTTTTCTTCTGGCTGCGGTGTGAGTTAGAAGGGGATTATGCGCTTTCAATTCCATAAATGCGGGAATCGTATGAAACTTCTCTCTCCAAAAGGCCTGATCTTTCGCATAGCGTTTGGAAGCGAGATATTGTTGTTCACTATTGATATAGTATTCATAATCGTGAATCGTAGTTTCCATTCTATTTGCATTATCATCTTTCAATTCGGCATGATAGGTTGCCGTAATCTCATCGGTCAACTGGAATAATCCCAGACCATCACAGATAATATGGTGAATCTGAATGATGTATCCGTATTGTCCAGGACCCTCATACGTATAAAACTGACATAGATCTTCACTGTGTACATGAATCGGATGGTTATCCACATACTCCGTCCATGTTTCATCCGTCAAGGCTGGATCTTCATGAATATGCTTGAGTGATCTGTACTCATAAGGTTGGATGTATTGTTTATTCTCACCTTGATCCAGTACAATACGAGTTCGAAGCAGTTCGTTATTCTTCAGAACCCTGTTAATCGACCGCTCTAGCAAGGTGAAATCGATCGGTTCCGGTATGCTCATCTTGGATGTAATCATCCATACATCTGATTTTGGATATAACATTTCCATGTACCATATTCTTCGTTGATGCTCTGTTAAAGGATGCAAATCAACACATACATTTCCCATCTAATTCTCCTTTATATATAATTTATCCTAAAATAAGTTAATTACAACTTATCATTCCACCCATATTTAATCAATAACTATTTTATTTGTTTTTTTAACAATTTTTTATATAATTCGACATCAAAAACCCTTTTTTAGCGTGGCAACAATGAAAGTCCCATCCAACCTTTCAACAAGATTTCCACTTCCGTTTCATTATTCGGTAATGTTCGAACAAAATGAAAAGCCCCGTGATCGATACAAAGGATCTGCATCTGACCGCGGGACCGGATTTACGTGAATGTTTCCAAAATTCATTGCTCATGGATCTTGACTATCCTGGGATGAATTGGAACACCTTAGCTGTCGACTACCTTTCCGAATTGCTCTGCCTGTTCTGTCATCTTCCGACTCAATCTTGCTCTTAGTCCGCTCATCCACTCCGGCTCATGTGACCACTGTTCTGCAACAGATCGAAGCATACGCAAATAGCCGTACAAGTTGGCGAAACGGCGACAAGCGGGGAACATACTCTCCAGATCATAACGTTCTCCTGTCTCGGACCAGTATCCGTTCAGGAACAATTGTTTCTTCTGCTCCCATTGTTCAGGCTCGATCTCCTCACGTAAACTATCCAGACTCTGTTCCACGTCCATTGCGTACCAGTGATACATCGAGTCATCGAAATCAATGGCATAACAAGACTGTTTTTTTTCGTCATAGAAGACATTGTCCGGTTCAAAATCGTAGTGGATAAGCCCGAAATTTTGCTTGTTTATCGGCCATGCTGCAAAATACGTTCGGAGAAGCTCTACCTCGTTCAGAGCAGCCGTCTCCGCAGGAAAATCCTCCAAAATCTTCTGCATCCAATCCAAAACATCTGTATAGGTCCAGCGCCGCTTCTCCTCCTGCTCAGGCTTGAATATACGCGATAGCTGGTGCAGCTCACCCAATGCCTGACCATAGCTGTACAGGATAGAGTCATTCAGTTGAATGCTCCCTAACTGCGATCCGGGGACTCGCTTGAATACGGAAGCGTAGTATGTTCCCCATGGTGTGTGAGTCTCTACGAGTTCTGTACCTGAATGGGAAGGTACCACCTCCATGGCTCCATAATGATTCGTTCGAAGATAACGGAGGAACTCCAGTTCAGCACTAAGGTTGATTTGATTTTTTTCCTCTACCGGGGCAAATCGAAGCAATCTCACTTCCCCCTGATCTCTAAACGGATACACCGCATTGGAGGAGATGCGATAATACTGAAACATGTCCAGCGATTCGGGATCATAACTCCAATTCTTCAGAATCATCTCGGCAAGGTCGTTATTTTGAAATAAATGTTTTAATGTTAACATGGGCATTTCTCCTTTTTGATCGTTTTTTTGTGGATCGTTTATAGCACACGAATGCCTATTTTTGCGCGCAAAAAGCCGCAGGCTATGCCTGCGGCTTTTAAAAATTCTGAGTGTATGAGAAATTTGCACAAGCAAATAAACCTCGCATACGCCAGAAAAAATGAGCAGTTATATCCCTATATATCAGCAGATCTCAGATCGACTGGGAAACCGGAAGTGTCCCACACTGTATCTGAATGATCTGCCGGAATTATTCAGTTTATGCTTACCTTCATTGTAGTAATAGAACATGCCATCTTAGACCGTCGTTTCATGACGCTCACTCCCTTCAAAAAACAGCTGTTTCCATAATAACCCATAGGCCAAATGTAAGCAATTACAAAATGACGATAATTCCATCATCTTTTACTGGACAACCATCATCCGTTCCACCGTCTCGGTGTTGTCCGTATACCACACCATCACGATGTTTTCTTTTTGAAGATCAGACACTTGAACGGACGAATTCCCATTTGGTCTGGCATTGCCCGAACGCCGCATTCCCATGCCTTCAGTGATAGCAACATCATCACCTATATTCAATTTTATCTCCATTCCGGTATCCTTCCATTCCATGCTTGGGGATGAGTTGGCCTGCACCTCAAGTAACGCCAGCGTAACTGTGTTTCCATTCACGGAGATGACTCTACCCGTAATGTCGGCATTCATCATCCTTTGCGTCATGTCGGGACTGCCTGTTCGATTATTCATGCCCAGGGTTCCCCTTCCACCTCTCGATGTTCCACCGTTCATGCCCAGACCGCCACCATTTGGCATGCCAAACCCGTTCATACCTTGCACAGAACCGGTGTTGGTAATATTCTGGGCGGTTATAACATCGCAAGCCGTCAGCATAACCATGCATCCTAGCAACAGGAATAGCGTAACCGATGTGAAATATTGTTTTTTTCGCATATGATCACCTTTTTCTCAGGGAATATTGCTCCAAGGTACCTTTACGATGGAATATGAAGTCATACGTGTCTTTGAACCCCATATAGGACAGCACAACCAACAGCGGATATACCGGGTAGATGTATCTGGACTTAATCTCCCAGAGAATATAAAATCCGATGAATCCGAGAATGACCAGAATCAATGAAACTTCGTCATACCTTTTACGACGAATTCCACCTACCAACCGGATGAGGATAAAACAGTACATCAGGAAATTCATCACATATACGATCCAGAGTAATCCCGTCCGATAAGCCGAATCCCCCTGCAACAGTTCTGTTACCGCATTGGTATAAATATAGGACCCTGCGATTCCGCCTCCCCTTCCTCTTCCGGCACCGATGGAACTTTCATTGCCGATTCCGTATCGGTCCATCTGGTATGTCCCTTCGGTCCAGGTCCATATGATCTTTTTGTAATACATCTGCACCAAGTCACTCGCACTTGCTTCGGACAGCTTGCTGCCAATCTCCTGTTTGAACAATGCTGCGCTCTCGGCCTTATTGTAGTTGGCCTGCCTCTGATAGATCTGATAACTCTCCATATTGTCCCAGAAACCAAAGCGCTCCAGATTAATCCCCATATTCAGCCACATATAGACTGGCGCGGCATTCTCTCCAACAGGTTCGCTCATAGCACCGGAAGATTGAAGAACCGCATTCTGAGTCCAGGTTGGTACATTAAACAACATAGCCAGCACACCGATGGAAATGACAACTTTCTTCACTCCGATGCTCCGCATATTCAGCAAGATATATATGATAGCTGCGATTAACACGATAACGCCGATGCTTCGAAAGTAATTGCCCATCGCGAGAAAAATGGCGGCAAGGATGATTGTTTTCCAAGACTTTTCACGCACAAAACGAATGATAAAGTAAAGACAAGATGTCAGAAATGCTGTGGCAATCACATCGTTATAGATCAGGTTGTTCAGGAACAAGGCAGGCAGGTACGTTGCTGCAAAGATCAACACACCGTAATCACGTTCCGTGGATCTGTCATTCACTTGTTTATAAATAAGATAAATCATGAATGTTGTTAATGTTGAAAACAAAATATTAAATAGTTTGATGACCAGATAATTGTCCGGGAACAGGTAAAGCAACGTCTTCAGGTACAGCACGATCGAGTAGTTGAACGGGAACATGTGCAGATAACCACCCGTTTCAAACGAAGAGTAGTCTTGGTCATACAGCATGTTCATGGCGAGTGAGAGCACGGTCTGTGAATCATCGGTGGGCACTCTCGGAAATACAAAAATGATGATGATCTGAATGACGAGAGAACATAACAGTACAATCGGAATAACAACCTTCGGGCTACATTTGTTCAGTTTCAGACACAGCGCATATAACCAGACACCTGAACCAAGAAGCAAAAGAATGACCGGGAGAAAAACACTCCACTGCTGCATGCCCAAAATGGGATTGTCCCCATACAAGGCGTAATTGTACTGGGCCCGAACCACCAAGGACGAAGCAATAAACACAGCAACAAACACGAGCAAAATGAGATAAAACGACTTATGCAGCATCTTAGACATGCCAAAACTCCTTTTCCATTACAGGATTCCGTGAGTATTATAATCGCTCTGGCTGAAAAATCGCTGAAAGGGAGTAACGCTTGCAATCGGTACTGATCGGCATGTGTATGCAGACAGAAAAGACCGTCCCTTTGATTAAGGTAACGGTCTAAATGTCCATTTTTTGAGAAGTACAGGGCCTTAAGCTAATTGTTGAAGATCACTTCTCTTCCTTGATAAACTCAATGATATCCTGGATCTCACAATCCAAAGCCTCACATATTCGATTCAGCGTATCGAACTTCACACCATCGGTTTCTTCATTATATAATTTGGCAATCCCATTTCTATGTAATCCGGTTAGTCGGGATAAATCAGCAATATTAATTCTTTTCTCACCCATAATACGAGATAAATGAACCTTGATCATACGAATTCTCCTCCAAACTAAAATGCACACTGTGATGTTGACAAAGGATGCCTTATTCTATCCAATACACACAAATAGACCGCCCCCGTAGCAAAGGAATGCGGTCTATTTCATCGTGCCCTTATGTTACCGAAGCCCACCGCCCTTAAAAGCGGCTATTGCTCGGAGGAGTCGTGTTACCAGCACGGCTCTCTTTGCATTTTACGTCTAATCTGCTCTTATTATACCATACTCAAATCTCCGGCGTCACATGTAAACCACGCTAGATACGATACATTTCTTTATACTCATCCACATATAAAACTTCAATGCAATTGGACCAATTCAGAATCGAACCGACAAAATCCTGAATGTCCAGACCCGGCATTTCATACGTCTCCGCTGTGTTCACCGAACCTGTTGCGTCCTCAATTAAGGTTACCTTAAACCCTTCGTGTTCTGCAGTAATTGCCGTAAACAGACAACAATATTCCATGTTGAATCCAACAATAAATACATGTTCTACCTGATGCTCATGTAGCCAAGTTCTTAGCTCCGGATTGCTGAAGGCACTTGGTTTGCTTTTCTCCATAACGGGATACTGACCCGTACCCATTATGATTTCCAGGTTCGCAGTATTCGTATAGAACAGTGAAGAGCCCTCCTGATCGTAATCTACATGTTTCATGTATATGATTGGCTCATGTTGCTGTTCAAAATCAGCGATAACCGCTTCTATCTTGCCCAATTGAGCAGTGAAATCCTTCATTAATGTAATCCCATACTGCACATCCAACACGATTAGTGCTTTGTTCATCTGCAATTCCCCTTCAGTAGACTAACAGATTTCCATCCACCATTTCCTACTTTTTGCGTTTCTTTTCCAGCGCGATCTCCACATTTTCTTTCACCCGATACTCCACAATCCGGCGGATCAGATCCTCCGGCAATGGCTGGTCCAGCGGAAACTGGACAGATCCCTTGGCCCCTTTGTATTTAGAGAGTTCCTCCTTGAACGCCAGAATCCCACTCGGAGCAGGGTAAAACCCAATATGATGCTGGTATGCGGCAAAATGAACCAGATTCCCATGCTGTACATACGTAGGCATCTTGTAACTGATCTTCTCTTCGGCGTTCGGAGCCGACTCGCGAATAATCTGTCTTAACGCTTGTAATCTCACCTGTACATCAGGTGTAAACTCCGAGATATATTCATCTACCAGCACCGAATAATGGTTACTCTCAGCCATTTTGGACTCCTTCCACCACGGATACATCAATGGATTCGTGGTACGGGCATATTTGCTCTTATTGTACTTCAAATGGACAAGCGGAACAGCTATTTTCCTGCAACTTGGAATGTTAAATTTGATTTTTAAGTGAACTAAGCATTATAATACGTTTAAACAATTAAACATTATAACGGAGTGAGCCATGAACGAATCGATGGGTAACCAAAAAGTTATTGATATTTTCGAGAATCTAAGTCCTTATCTTCAAGGTTTGGGAGACCCCGTTCGCCAGCGAATCATATCGCTGCTCATTGATCAAGAGAGCATGAACGTATCCCAGATTGCAGAGCATATTCCCATGTCACGCCCTACGGTCTCTCATCACTTGAAAATATTGCGTCAATCCGGGCTGTTATCGGTTCAGAAAAAAGGTACGGAGATGTATTACAAACTGGAGTTCAACGATGCGATCGCAATACTCAAACAGCTCGTTCATCTCGTGGAAGTGGAATGTCAGAGCTAGCGCATACCGCGCTGGTGTACTGCATTCCTTTTCTTCACTCTATTACGTTTAACAGTTTAAACATATAAGTACATAAACATATCAACGGAGGTATATCGAATGAATAGAAAAAGAGTTCTTATCGCTGGAGGTTATGGTGCTGTAGGTGCACAGCTTGCCCGCATTTTGCATGACAGGCATCCTGATCTGGAATTGGTATTGGGAGGTCGTTCTGCGGGTAAAGCAGCACCTTTTCCATCCAATCGTGTCCAAACCGTTGTTGTTGATACCAATGCAGACGATCCACTGATTCACGCAGGAGAGAATATATCGTTAATCATTAATGCAGTGAACGATCTGGATGATCGGCTACTGGTATCGGCTGTGCGGAGAAAAATTCCACTTATCGATGTAACACGCTGGACGGAGGTGTTCAATCAAGCGATCCGTACAGTAGAACAGGAGGAACTTCATGCCCCTGTAGTGCTATCCTCTGGATGGATGGCAGGAACAGCTTCTTTATTTGCCATGATACTTTCTAACACTCTGCAACATGTCGAAGTAAACATTCATGCCCTGTACTCGCTGCGAGATAAAGCCGGGCCTGACTCAGCAGCTTTTATGGATCGGATGAGTATTCCCTTTCAGGTGACCGAATCCAACATGAACCGGCTTGTCTATCCCATGACAGATCCGGTTAAAGTACATTTTCCGAACGGGTACACGACCCCATGTTACAGATTGGATACACCCGATCACGTTACTTTGCCTCATACCAGCCATATCGATTCCGCCAGTTTCCGTATTTCATTCGATAGTAAAGTATCTACCTATGCACTCGCCGGATTGGTCAAAACCGGAGTGTGGAAGATGATCAGTGGTGAACGTTTCCAGCCATTCCGGCGGAAATTGCTCTATAATCCGGGAACCGGGAGTGCACATCATCTGGTCATTCAATTGAAAGGGATGGATGCAAAAGGAAACGACGTTAAACGAACGATGACAGTCTCTGACCCACTCGGTCAAACTCATATGACTGCACTCGGCGCTGCGGTGCAAGCCGAGAAGATACTGATGATGCCAACGGACAAGCCTATGGCTCCAGGCATCTATTATCCTGAGCATCTGTTCAATGACCGAATGGACATGGATGCGGTTACTCATTTTTTCAAACAATACGGCGTTCAAGTAACCCACTCCTGATCCAGACACAACAAAAATCCGCGAAGCCGCTCACTGCAAACAGTGGGACCTTCGCGGATTTTAAGAATAATAATAGAGGGATCTATCGTGTCCAAGTGAAAGCTTGGGTCTGGAATTACAACGTCATGGCCCGACCATTTCGCATCAGATAATCTTCTTTTGTTTTGTAATCCGGCATGATACTGCCAATCCGCCGCCAGAAGGAGCGATCATGATTCATGTGGTGAATATGGCAAAGTTCATGAATAATGACATAATCGATCACTTCCAATGGTGCCATCGCCAGGCGATAATTGAACGTAAGTTTTTTGTCCCAGCTGCAACTGCCCCACTTGGTGGGTGAATCTACGATCTCTATCGACCTCGGCTTAACCTTCAACTCCTGCTGATAACGACCGATGCGCTGCCCAATCATGCGTTTACACTCTGCAAAATAAAACTTCTTCAGATTCGCTCGTAGCTCCTCTTCTGTAAGCCCCTCTACAGGAATTAATTCATGCAGTGCATGCTCCTTGCCAAAAAGCAAAAACTTCCCCTTGCCCTCATCTTCGTATTCCTTGGCTTGAGGACCGTCGAGCGCTTGCTGCATCAGAGCGGATTTTTTCAAAATCACATCCCCATGTTGCTCCACAAGTTGCCGGATCATGTCTTCACTGGTACCATTGGGTGCTTTGATGGTTACCATATAAGGCAAGTCCATCGTGATGGACACTTTCTTGCGTTTGCCGTATTGGATATGACAGTTAATGCTGTGATTATTTAATTCTATCGTTAACATAACGCGCTCCGCTTCTGAAATTATTCATTCAATCAAATTGTATACCATCTCCGGCTATAATGCATACTGTTCGACGATATATATGTTCGCATTGTATTTTCATACATTATTATGTATTATTATTTAATCATAAAATCGGAGGTTGGATATGACGCATACCATAGATTCCGAATACAAAACCATTGAAGAACTATCCCTTAATCACTGGCAACCCTTGTCCACCTTATTATATGACGGTTGGGTGCTCCGTTTTGCCAAAGGATATACCAAGCGTGCAAACTCCGTTCAACCTATCCATTACTCCACTCTGGATGTGCATGAAAAGATTGATGAATGTGAGCGCATCTATGCCTCCAATCAGTTAAATACCATATTCAAAATCACACCGTTTATTCAGCCGGAGCATCTCGACCAGCTTTTGCAAGAAAAAGGGTATGGCGTTGTCGATCTGACCCATATCCAGACTCGGAGTCTAGATGATATAAAAGAACCTGTACACCAAGCTGTACAGATCGACGAACAGTTGACCACAGCGTGGCTAGATCACTTTTGCCGACTAAACAAGGTGAATGATCTGCAACGGAAAACGACGGAATTAATGTTGGACAATATCCGAACAAAGGCAGGTTTCATCTCGCTGTTGATTGACGGGCAGGTCGTCGCTTGCGGGTTTGGTGTCATCGAACGTGGCTATATTGGATTGTATGATATCATTACAGACGCTAATTTCCGGAATCAGGGACTTGCTGAACAGATGATCTTGCATCTATTGCATTGGGCAAAAAAACAAGGTGCTACCTCCAGTTATCTGCAAGTTGTTGCGAATAATGCACCTGCGTTAAAGCTCTACGCCAAGCTTGGTTATTCGGAAATATATAGCTACTGGTACAGAGTCAAAGAATAGAGTGTTTGCTAATCAAGCTTTGCTTGTGAATTCTTTTATCATATTCAGTCTGACAAACAGATTAATTCAAAACAACATCTTGAAAGCAAAAACTGCCCTCCTTCTATAAAGGAAAGGCAGTTTTTAATTTTTCTTAGTGATTGTCCAAAACTCTTCACACCGTTTATCACCTACTCCGTACTCTTTCTACAAAGGCAGCTTCACCAGCACCTCATAATTCACGCCAGCTTGGATATTCTTGATGATGTCACCTTCGATCCGTTCACCGTCAACATGCACTTCAATCGCCTGGACAGTTGCATCCTTCTTCATGTTTACATGCAGCTCAGCTCCGCGGAACAAACGCGTGACCGATGCCTCGTTCCAATCTTCTGGCAACTGCGGGCGAACCTGAAGCCCTTGCTCGTGACCCTGCAAGCCAAACAATCCGTCGATCAGGCAACGATACACCCACGGTACTGTGCCGGTGTTGAACAGATGACTGGAGCGCCCGGCTGTACGTGGGAATTGACGATAGGCTCCACGATAATAATTCGGGATAAATACGGGTAGCTGACCCCGCTGGAGGATATCCTCGGCATCGGGGCCAGGAATCATTTTACGCAGCAAACGATACGCCTTCTCCTTCTCGCCCACCAGATACAACGCATAAATATAGAACGCCGCCGCGTGATTGTACACTGCACCATTCTCTGCACTTCCCGGATGTTTCTGCGTAACACGGCCTACATCTTCCCGCATCGCTGTGAAGGACGGCGCGAGTTTCTCGACACCATATGGCGTCTCCAATTGCTCCTCTACCGCACGGATTAACTTCTCCTGTTTATCCTGATCCGCAGCACCGCTCATAAGTGCCCAGCTCTGAGGATTGATATAGATGCGTCCTTCCACGTCCTTGCTCACACCGAACACTACGTTATCATCCGTAATGCCGCGGGCATACCAGTCCCCATCCCACAAATACTCATTCGCTACCGCATTGGTCTGATTGGCTTCCTGACGGAATTCTGCCACAACATCGCCATGCCCTGCCTGTTCAGCAATTTCTGCCCAAACATTAAAAGCATATGCCGTCGCAATGGTCAGCCAGCCGGATACGCCTTTGCCTTTGTATCCCACCATGTTCATCGGATCACACCAGTCACCCTGATTGATATAGTTCAACCCACGCTCATCACGCTCATGGATCAACCAACGCATCGCGAGATTCATATGTTCCAGTACGGAAAGCTTCTGTTCACTGTCTGTAAAAGCAACCTGTTCCTCCAGAATGCTATAGTCATTGGTTTCATCCAGATAAGTCTTCATACAGACCGGAAGCCAGATACAGTGATCGGTATGAGGAATCTGGTTAATATATTTCAATTCTGCGTCCGGGTGCAAAATAATGCCGTCCGGCATGGCGCCGCTAATATGCTGTTGTGACAATGCAGTCAGGAACGCAGCCCGCGCAACCTGCGGTTGAATGTAACTCATCCCCATATTATCCTGCAGATAATTCCGGGTCTGTGGATCGGTCGAGAGACGGTTTGTTTTCCCGTGATAATACATCTGCCGAGGCAGCCAGTGATTCACGACATTATCTAACCAGCTATCCGGTGTCTCAATCTGGATGTTCCCTTGCCCTTGCGCAATATAATTCGCATACTCCTGCTCGGCAGCCGTAAAACCATCCTGTCCTTCCTCATTCTGCTTCACAAAATAATGCTGACGGATGCCCTCAATCTCTGCTTCATCATGAGCCGGGCCAAAGATAAATCGGTAGGCCTGCTCAGCACCAGCTTCCAGATCTACTCTGTATTGCAATACGGCCACAGGTGTCTCATATCGCGCATCTCCACCAGCGAGTGTCTCCGACTGAAGTCCAGAAGGATGATGAAGTCCGCCTTCGCCTTCAAAGCTTTCTTGATTCACTTCCCATGCGGCCGGTTGATGATCTGCAAGCAGATAGGTTTTGTCACTGTAGGTTTTGATTTTGCTATAGTCCTGATATTTCTGATACGGCGTAACCGCCGAGCAGACAATGCCCTGTAACTCTTCCACATAGGAACCGGACTGGTTCATCCATGACATATAACCGACTGTATAATACGGGTAGATACTCAGCTTGCGTTTTCTCGAAGACAGATTGGTTACCTTTACACGCCACAGCTCCATAACATCCTCCTTCGGCAGACGCAGGGACATCTCGATGCAAATGTCGTCCTGAATCACTTTCCAATGAATATCATGTTTGCCTACAGCGAACGTATAGCTATCCGCCTGCTTGCGAACCGGTTCATACGGGGCAGAGAAGATTTCGCCGCTTACTTCATCTTTAATGTAGACAAACCGTCCCGGATGGTGGGCATAGTATGGCTGCTCCGGTTGCATGAATGTCTTCGCTTCCAGGTTGGGTGCGTACGAATATTTGGCAGGTTCGGGCTGCATGAATTGGGCCACCGCGTACCCCCGGCAATTCACATGAATCATCATCTTTTCATTCCAAAGAAATCCGGATGCCTTCGGTAAACTTGTCGGGCTTGTTAGTTCAACATACTGATTATCTTCCGTTGCTTTAATCATCACTGAACCTCGCTTTCAGATTATGAAGTCAAAAGGCAGAAAACGTTTTAGGTAACTTGTATACAACTTGGTTCATTATAACACGGGAACGCTTACAGAAAATCAAAAACTAAAAAAGAGCTGAAAAAATCAGCTCCGATTCCGTTCCAATTGTTTCTCGATACCCAATCTGTCGATCTGAATCCAATATTCTGCAATGCGTTCGTTTGCCACCCGGTATACCGCGCTCGCAATTTCGATCACTGGTAAGTTGCTTGGTGTATATCCGTCCACGTCTCCGACATGGGTACCCGTTTGTCTCCAGCGCACGTAGACTTTATCCCCTTGCGTCAGCAACTCCTGGATTTCAAGTGAAAACTCCCCGTAAGCTTCGATCATCTCCCGCACATGATCCGCATAATCGGAAGGCGTTCGGGTCACCGTAACCTCTTCTTCGGATATCACTTGATGGGCCAGTACCTGTTCCCCCATTACACTGCTTGCATAATCCGGATTCCGGCCAGATCGGACCTCTTCAAAAAAGGATCTGACAATCTGTTCTGCTGTCATCTGAGCCACTCCAGTCTATTCAAAATATCCGATTATATATAAATATGTAGTAATTCTTGTATTTTAACATGGAACACACGCTACGGAATTACATCTGTTCTATTGTTCTACAGGACTTAAAACCTACCCTCTCACCTTGACAATGCGTCAATATGACCATAAACTAGCAAAGGATGTCAGGAAATTAATAGGAGGTTTAGCCGTTAAGAGGATTGAGTATGGGTTTTAACCATATCTGATAATCTTTCGGTGTGTAGAAACGTAGCTATTTGAACAACTCAGAAAAACAAGAAAGCGGTGTATCATGAAACGTCTATTTTTTATTATGTTTGCGCTCACCCTGTTACTGGCTGGATGCCAGAGTACTGAGCAGGAAAGCAGTCCGTCCGAGAATAATCCTACAGAAGTCGTAGAAGGTTCTACCATTTTAAGTTTGAAGCAGAAATACGGCTCCGAATCGGAACAAGCGATTATGCCGATGTACAACGTAGCTCAGGATGAAGAATTTACGTTCAAGTTTAAAGCAGATTTACGTAAAAGTAACCTGCGAGCTAGTGACATTATTAGTGTACATACCGATATTAAAGCACTCAAAGCAAGCGATGTATATGCCATTCCAGAAACAAACGACAATAGTGTTTCTATTAAACCTCTTGGATGGGGCGTTTTAAGTTCAGATTCCATGATGAACAAGGATCAAAGTTCTTGGGGCGGTGCCCCCATTTATTACATTCGTCTGAATTATGATCCGGATGCTGAGAAGCTAACACTACTCGATCAGCCCATCATTATTCCGTTTACAGTGAAATCGGAGTTACCCGTACCTAACCTAAGATACGAAATTGACAAAGATAGACGGTTCAAGTTGGTCTGGGACAAGGTTGAAGGTGCCACCGAATATAAAATTTATAAACGTTCTGACCTAACCAACTTCGATACCAATGTACCTCTAACTGGCGCAGAGGACGCTTTCAGTAATAGTCTGCCTTTAGATATTGCGGTAACGACAGAGACGTCTTTCAATGATTTTTTGAGAGACGGAAAAGGCGGGCTAGGCACTTATAATGAAATGATAACTACCACTCAGAACCATGGTATACGAGGAGAATATTATGTCACTGCAATCGGCGGAGGCAAAGAATCCAATTTTAGCAGAGGTGTCCCTACAGCTCCGCTTGCTTCCCAGTTACCAACATCTCTGAAAGAACAATTGTATAGGGAGAAATTAAAGAATATAGATGTACTTCCTCAGAAAGCAACAGTTGAGTACAATGACGGCTCTCTAGCTCGTGAAACCATTGTCTATGATACCAAAAGCGTAGAAATTTCAGAGTTCAATGAGACGAATATTCCTTTTCACGTTAAAGGAACAGCTTTGAAAAGTTACGTACGCGTAGAAAATGTGACCCAAGCAGACCTGGACAAACTTGCTCAGCAAACCGTAGCCGATTCCAGCAACGGACTGGTGGAACCAAAGAATGACACACCTTACGTTCCTGCACCTGATGTGCCAACGATCATTAACAATCATGATGCACCTGAGTCTGCAACGGAAACAAAAGAAGCACCGGCTTCGGAAACTTCAACTCCAGAGTCTACAACCGATACTGGAACGTCAGAAGATGCAACTGATCCTCTATCTACTGAGGCTTCCGATGATACTTCTGATACTTCTTCAGATATGGCTTCTGAGGAAGCTTCCAATGAAGCACCTGCTCCAGCTCCTGAAGCTGTAGAAGACAACCTGGTAGATGAACAGAAATCTAATACACAGCAAAATGTAGAACAAGGTAATCAGGAAACTGTGCCCCAGCCTGCTACAGGCGATGCAATGATCAATGCAGATTCCGCATTGGAAGAAGTTTTGGCGAAAAACATGATTGCGGCACAAGATAATATTTCGTTAAAAGCTTTCCCCGAAGCTCAAAATTTCACGACACTCTCGGATGTTGTCCTGAAAGTGATGTACCAGAATCCATTGATTCTTGGTGTGGAAGGTTTCGAATACAACTATGGTACGCTTACCCTTTCGATTCATTACAATGAATCGGCTAGTGGTATCCAGAAGAAGCAAGATGAGATTATTGCCAAAGCAAACGAAGTGGTGGCTTCCATTATCAAAGAGGACATGAACGAAGACGAGAAACGAAAAGCCATCTACGATTATCTGAACGATAACGCGAAGTATGATGATGCAGCACTGGAGAGTGCGGAACAGAACAACTTTAAAAATGTCGATCCGCAATTCAATGACTCGTTTACCACATACGGTATTCTGGTCAAAGGTGTTGGGGTATGTGCCAGTTATGCTTCCGTTTACAAATTGCTCTCCGATCTCTCGGGACTGGAAAGCATCGTTGTAACGGGCGCTTCCAGCGGCGTTCCACATGCATGGAACAAGGTCAAGATCGGGAACGAATGGTTCCATGTCGATGCCACCAACAACCTGACGAACTCAGGCATCCCCTACTTCCTGTATAATGCCAACGATGAGACTGCTGCCAGCCAGAAAACGATAGCTGATCAAGATTATTGGCTTGACTCCGAGCTTGCGATGTTTAATGGCAAGAGTGATGCCAATGATTATTATGTGCAGAATGATCTCGAAGTCGCATCCATTAGTGAGTACAAAACAAAGGCGGAGAGTGAACTTAAAAAAGGAGAGAACCGGGTCATCCTCCGATTTGCCTCACCTGTTGATTCTAATGAGCTGATGACAGCTGCTGGCGAAGCCCTCGCTGCAGTGGATGAAGCCCTTCTGAATACGGCACAATTGGCCACGCTGGGTAGTTATGCCATCCTGGACCCGAAACCAGAACAGAAGTAAATTTATTATTACACAAAAATCCCCTTTGCTTTACTACAAGCAAAGGGGATTTTTGGTCTGTTATTGGATGGCTTCAAACCAGTGATTCAACCTGTTGCAATCTGGTAATAAAAGAAGAAATAAAAGCTTTCTCTTTCATGAGATTCTCTTGCAATCTCTCACTTATTTTACTAAGTGTACTTGCATCACGCGTTATATTGTATTTCAGAACTATATTTCTCAATTTAAAGTAGTCCTGTTTCAGAACAGTGCTTAATTCCATAAAGGCTGTATCTGGCTTAATGATTGATTTCTCCATTAAATAAGATAAACGTAACTCCATTAGTAGCTTATGTTCATACATAAGATGAAAGACTCGTGAATCCAATGCTTCTCCAACTAGGGCTGCCTGCTCAATGTCGGTAAAGATGCGTTGAATGGCTTGCATTCCAAAATCGTATTTCTGATCTCTCACCAAGTCATATGTCTCGCTTGAGTTAAGATAGTTTTCCATCGCCGTTATAATCTGCTCCACATGAATTGCATAGTTAATATTCTGGATAGGCTTGAGAAATCTCACTTCTGTCCAAAAACTGTACTCATTAGACATGGTCCAGTAGCCTTTCTCAAGTTCATCCAGACTACATACGGTTTGTATGAATTTACCATCATCTAGATTATCAGCAATGTATATCAAATTTTGATCCAGGTCATACCCGTACACCAATAATTCGTGCATGAGATGTTCTTTTTGATAATAGTCTGTACACGCAAGGTAGTATCTATCTGCATAAATATATAGATAATACCCCATATCTATCGCTTCCGTAATCACTTGCTTAAGTGATGTTCCCCATTTGCTAATCACAATTTCTTGTGGCAGGTTGTAAAAGGAAATTCCCGGACAGGTACTTAGCAGAAACTGATGAGAATCAAACGAAAAAATTCCCCATCCATGTGCATATCTGATTTGTATAAAGTTATTGAAAATCCATGGCCATAAATCTTCGTGCATAACGGATGTTAATGTCCCATATGATGTGTACGTGCTTATGACAGGGTCACCTAGTTTAAGTACATTCTTGGCCATTACAGAATTCCTCCTTCGATTCCTAGGCATAGTGTATTGATCTGAACAGATTCATTGTATAAGCAACGCACTCTCAGAGCTGGGAGAGAAGATCATGTTCTTGAATATATTACCATGTACCTTTCCTGTTTTATATAAGAACGCTTTCATATATAAAAATATTTTATTTCTCTCATCTTAACGACAAAAAAGAGGATACCGCCCCCAATATGGAGACCGTATCCTCTAATACCCTGATCGGATTACCTAAAACTATTTACGGACTAACCGTACCGCCATTTGCATTCAGTGTCTCGCCGCTCACATAGCTGGATTCCTGGCTTGCCAGGAACACAAATGCCGGAGCCATCTCGGCAGGTTGTCCTGCCCGACCAAGCGGTGTATTGGAGCCGAAATCAGCCAGCTTCTCGACTGGTTGTCCACCCACGACCTGAAGTGGTGTCCATACCGGGCCTGGTGCAACAACGTTGACACGAATCCCTTTGCTACCCAGCTGTTGCGCCAGCGCTTTGCTGAACGTGTTAATGGCTGCCTTCGTTGTCGCATAATCCAGCAGGATTGGCGAAGGTTTGTACGCCTGAATGGATGATGTGTTGATAATGGAGCTGCCCGGTTTCATGTGTTTCACAGCTGCTTTGCAGAGCCAGAACATGGAATAGACATTTGTTTTGAACGTTGCATCGAATTGCTCGGTAGTCAGATCCGCAATCTGCTCTACAAACTGCTGTTTACCTGCCACGTTAGCGAGGATATCAATCCCGCCAAGCTCTTTTACCGCAGATTCAATGAGTTCTTCACAGTATTTCTCATCCTTCAGGTCACCTGGCATCGTGATTGCTTTGCGACCGGCTTCCTCAATCAGCTTCACAACTTCTTGCGCATCTGCTTCCTCTTCCGGAAGATAAGCCAGAACAACATCTGCACCTTCACGGGCAAACGCAATCGCTGCCGCCCGGCCAATTCCGCTGTCAGCCCCGGTCACAACTGCTTTGCGTCCCGTTAAACGTCCGCTGCCTTTATAACTTTTCTCACCCGCATCGGGGACAGGGGTCATCTCACGCTGGAGCCCCGGCTCATCCTGTTGCTGTTTCCACTCCGTTGTAGCCTTCGGATATTGTGTCGTTGGGTCTTGCATGGTGTGCTGGTCTTGATTAGCCATGTTCAATTCCTCCTTGGTTATTTATATTGATCAGTACGATCACAGAAGTTGTTTTCTTAAATGTTGCACTCTTTCCTTTGTAACCGAGTTGGGCGTTATTTAAACTAAGCTAACCAGATTCCCTGACAATCGTCTAAAATTGAATCTCTGAGATTTGAGAGTTTATAATCAAGCATGGATTCTCAGATAAAAAAATGCACTCCCTGAATGACGCTGAATCACCCTCAGGTTCTCCAATCGTTTCAAGGAATGCATGGTTGATATTACGATATAAGTTGATTTTTGAATATTAGACTAGCGATCTTCGCCGCCATCTATCCGTTGTCTTTTTCCGATGCCAAATGCGAAATATCCAGCCACCACGATGGCCATAAACGTAGCTCCAACTATCAGAGGCAAGCGCGTATCCGGGTTAAACGCCATACCAATAATGACGAGAATCAGATACACGATGATAATGTAATTGCTGATCGGGAACCATTTGGACTTGAAGTTATGATCCGCCATCTCGTTGCCCCAACGCTTTCTGAATCGGAACTGGCTGAACGCCAGCGCGAACCATGGAACCATACCCGGAAGAACACTTGCACTGTAGATGTACAGGAACAGCTTGGAGTCCGGCATCAGGTAGTTCAGCACAACCCCAATCAACAGCAAGGAGATTGTAATGACGATACTGTTGCGGGGAACCCCGCCTTTGGACAGCTTTTTGAAAAAGGCAGGTGCCTGCCCATTCTCAGCCAGCGTGTATAACATCCGTCCTGCACTGTAGATCCCGCTGTTGCATCCAGACATGGCCGCCGTGAGTACCACAAAGTTAATGATCCCCGCTGCAGCAACAATACCAACCTTGGCAAAGGTGAGCACAAACGGGCTACCCGTCTCGCCTACCTCGTTCCAAGGGTACAGGGTTACGATAACAAATATAGCTCCAACATAGAAAATAAGAATACGCCACACGATATTTTTGATCGCTTTACGCAAGGTGTATTTCGGATTCTCCGCTTCGCCTGCTGTAATACCGACCATCTCCACCCCTTGATACGCAGCCGTTACGATACACAGTGCAAATAGGAAACCTTTGATGCCTCCAGGGAAGAATCCGCCATGACTGAACAGATTCGACAGCCCGATTGGCTGTCCTCCGTTCCCCCAGCCGAAGAAGATGAGCCCGGTTCCAATAACGATCATGGCTACAATAGCCGTCACCTTGATCATCGCAAACCAGAATTCAAATTCCCCATAGAACTTCACCGCCGCCAGATTTGCCGCCGCAATGATCAGCACCCCAGCAAGTGCAGGCAACCACTGCGGAATATCCGGGAACCAATACCCGACATAGATGCCAATCGCCGTAACTTCCGCCATACCCACCGTAACCCACAGGAACCAATAACTCCAGGCGGTCAGAAATCCGGCAAGCGGACTAATATATTTGTGAGCAAATGTTGCAAACGAACCCGTGACCGGCTCTTGAATCAACATTTCCCCCATAATGCGCATGACAAAAAAGATAACGATACCAGCCAATAAATAAGCCAGCAGCACGGATGGACCTGCCCATTTGATCGTACTTGCCGATCCCATGAACAAACCAACGCCGATTGTACCTCCGAGTGCAATCAGCTCTACATGGCGGGGCTTTAGCCCTCTAGATAGTTGCTTTGATTCCAAACGATTCTCCCCTTTTCTTGTGTACAGCTTCCTGATGTAATCTTTAATTTTCACATTCACATTAACGCAATGCAGAATTACTTCACCAAATTGTACGAGATGTGCCGCAGAAATACAACAAAGAATGTGAGGAAGACCCGTTAAACAGAATTTTCTACATGAAAAAGAGGCCTCCTAATTATGTCCTCACCTGACATGATTAGGATAACCCCCGATGATTAATTGCAATCAGATTAATCCTGATTTTTGGAGAAGCCGCTCAACAATTGCAGCCACTTCAGCTCTTGTAATATATGCCTTGGGTGCGAGCTTACCATCACTTCTACCTGAAAAAATACCCGCTTGTATGCTTTCAGCTATACCCTTGTTTGCCCATACAGACGATTCTGATATATCGATATACTTTTGAAGCTCGGTTGATCCCGATTGAACGGGAAGCTTTTCTTTTAGTCCTGTAATGTCCATGGCTCTTGCCATAATATTCATGGCCTGCTCCCGTGTGATTTTGTCGTCAGGACGGAAAGTTCCATCTCTGAAGCCATCTAGTAATTGATATTCATAGGCCGTATTGATTGCGCGACTGTACCATGCATCGGCAGCTACATCCGAGAATACGTTCTTGGATGAATCCAATTTCAATCCCAGGCCACGAACCAATACCATTGCAAATTCTGCCCGGGTAATATCTCGTTCTGGGGTGAACATACCTTCGCCTGTCCCTTCCATCACCATGCGAGAACCCATATCATTCACTTCGGCTTTAGCCCAGTGAGTTTGCATATCCTGGAATTGGATCGGATTCCATACAATGGAGTACGTACTGTTGGATAGACTGTTTACCTTGGCATAATAATTCGTATCATTTACAACGATTTGAGTTGGTACGTGACGAACTGATCCATCCGTGTCGATGACTACACCTGTCGTGATTCGGTTGGGATCTACTCCCTCAGGAATAGCTATCGTTCGTTCAACATATGCATTGAAATGGGTAATGTTAATCGTACGATTAACATAAATGCCGCGTACTTCAAAATTATATGTTGGGGCAACAAGTGTAAATCTGTTTTTTTCAGTCGCATCTGTTATTACCCGCAGCATCTCTGCTCCAGGCGTCGAGATCTCAATTTGAATCAGAATATCTTTGAGATTAATTGACTGCCCCAATTGATTGGACAGCGCTTGGATATTGATTTGCTGAGAAGGTAATGTATAGGTCGCAGACGGCGTTTGAATTTTCAGAGTTGCCTTTTTATCCTCCATGCTCTTGATCATCTGGCCATTTAGTTCCCCAATGACAACATCAGATTGTTTATTTAACAGAATGGTGACCGTAGCTCCATTTCCTTCAGCTGTAAGCTTTTCATCCAGCTTCACGGAATCTACCGTTATTGTGGTTACACTTTGACTATTTCGCTCACTTGAAGTTGCTGATCCGATGTTTTCCAATTTCCCGTTGACCATTACATCCACACCTGAATTTCCTGGGTTTGGAACTTGAGTTCCTGATGTAGGTGGCTGGCTTGGATTCGTATTGCCTCCACTACCGCCAATACTTCCTCCGCCACCGGTATTGCCGCCATTACCTGTTGGTGCTAACGGGACGATCGCATTGGATAGTAACGAAGACTCACTACCCCCTGCTTGATTCTTTGCTTTCACTGTAAACGTATAGCTCGTTCCGTTGGTTAATCCCGTGATGATTATTGGGCTACGTGTTCCAGTCACGACTCTATTATCTGGTAGAACATTCACCTCATATGACGTTACGGCACTTCCTCCATTGTCTGTTGGAGGATTAAAGCTAAGGGTAGCCTGTCCGTTACCAGCGACTGCTATTACGGATGATGGTGCTTCTGGAACTGTTAGTGGAGTTGCACTTGCCACATTAGACTCCGCACTCAAGCCACCCAATCCGCCTGCTTTCACCATAAAGAAATAAGTGGTTCCATTAATCAGATTTTCTACACGATAGTTCCCATCCGTCACGGTGGTAATTGCGTTACTGCTAAATTGACCGGATACTGTTGATAAATAAACTTCGTAATATGTCGCTCCCGGCACATTACTCCAAGTCAGCTGAACCTGCCGATCTCCAGGGGTTAATACCAAATCCTGAGGATTGGCCGGCGCGTTTGGCAAGTTGATCGCTTGAACAACTTGGAATGTCTGGTCCAGCATATTGTCCGCGGATATACGAAGCGTCGCAGTATAAGTGCCTGCTGGCAAACCATCTTTAACCTTCACTGTGAAGTTGGTTTCAGCCCCTTGGTTAAGGGTAGACACTGTAGGTTGTGTTACTTCAAAATCCGACCCATTCGTCCCACCAGATATTACCTCCAAGTTAGTCAATGTACCAGTACCAATATTTTTCACGATATTGGTTAATGTTTCTTGACTACCCGAGGCATAGCCCTGAATCAATGCTGCTGGGGTTTGATCCGCAATATTCTCAATGACATACGTTTGTGCTTGTTGAATGACAACTACAGCAATATTGCTTGTCATCGTTGCAGTCTTCATTCCATTTATACCATTGTTGGTGTTGGTCACGATTACATAATAGTAGATCGTTCCCTCACTTGTCGTTGGGGCGGCATATGTTGAGCTGGTTGCCGCATTGATGGGCGTACCGCCTGTTGTACTGTTGACCGTATTGCTATACCACTGGTAGCTCAATGTTCCTCCATCACTGATCGTAGCGCCTACGCTCAGCGTTGGACTACTCGCTCCCTCGTCAACGGTGGCGTCCGCTGGCTGTGTGTTAATCGTCGGGGCTGCTGCATCGATTAGCGCACTCACCGTCACTTGGGCCGCATTGCTCGTCGTCGTTGCAGTCTTCATTCCATTTACACCATTATTGGTGTTGGTCACGATTATATAATAGTAGATCGTTCCCTCACTTGTCGTTGGCGCGGTATACGTTGAGCTGGTTGCCCCGCTAATCAACGTACCACCCGTGGTGCTGTTGGTGGTATTGCTATACCATTTATAACTCAACGTGCCCCCATCACTAACGGTAGCGTTTACACTCAGCGTTGGACTGCTTGCTCCCAAATTGGCCGCTTCATTGGCTGGCTGTATGTTGATTGTTGGGGCTGCTGCATGAACCAGTGCATTTACCGTTACATATACCGCATTACTCGTCGTTGTTGCGGTCTTCGTTCCATTTACACCATTGTTGATGTTGGTCACGGTCACATAATAGTAGGTCGTTCCCTCACTTGTCGTTGGCGCGGCATACGTTGAGCTGGTTGCCCCGCTGATCAACGTACCACCCGTGGTGCTGTTGGTGGTATTGCTATACCATTTATAACTCAACGTGCCCCCATCACTAACGGTAGCGTTTACACTCAGCGTTGGACTGCTTGCTCCCAAATTGGCCGCTTCATTGGCTGGCTGTATGTTGATCGTTGGGGCTGCTGCATGAACCAGTGCATTTACCGTTACTTGTGCCACATTGCTCGTCGCCATTGCGGTCTTTGTTCCATTTACACCATTGTTGGTGTTGGTCACGATTACATAATAGTAGGTCGTTCCCTCACTTGTCGTTGGCGCGGCATACGTTAAGCTGGTTGCCCCGTTGATTGCCATACCACCCGTGGTACTGTTAGCCGTATTGCTATACCACTGATAGCTCAATGTTCCTCCATCACTAGCGGTAGCGCCTAGGCTCAGCGTTGGATTGCTCGCCCCCACATTGGCTGTTTCATCTGCTGGCTGGATGTTGATCGTTGGGGCTGCTGCAGAAACCACAGCATCATCAAGCACAATGTCATTAATACCATGCCAACTGTTCTTATCTGTCGAATATAGAAGAACCAAGTCCACATTATCGAAATCTTCATTTAATGAAACATGTTTAGAGTGATAATCTGCAATTAATTCGTCATTTATGAATGAGTGGGTTGCAACCTTTGCTCCATCGCGATATCCTTCAATCCTAAGGTTTATTGGTCCTTCACCCCAGTTTGAATAAAAGAATCCGTTAATTTGGAATTCGGAAGCATCGCTTGTTCTAATCCCCATCCCTTTCCAACCAATATTAATATCAGTTTCATAAGTGGTCAAAAAAGGAAACCAACCATCTGCCTCTGTATCTGCAAAAATGAGATTTCCCGGCATCATAGTTCCACTAACATCACTAATATTGAAAAATTGAAAAACCTTCCCAAGAATATCTGTTGAGCCACCTTCACCATCTTCAGCGATCCCGTCAGTCCAGGCACTACTATCAGTTGTTGTAGAAAACGTTACTGTTGTCGGGGCCGCTGCTGATGCAGTTCCCAACCATTGACTCCCGATAAATCCATTGGTTACAAATAATATGAGGCATAAAAACATGAGTGAAACTCTCTTGTACATGATCACTGAACTGTTAATGTTCATCCGTTCCTTCCTCATTCTGGAGTGAGCTACTGTCTGAAGCAACGCTTATTTGATCAGCCTCCCATGAATCAAAATACCTATCAATTGACATTATTCGACACTTCACACCATAATCCTTTAGTACATTAAATAATGAAAATATTTATTTTTTAACCAGCCCTCTAAAACTACGATCATTCATCGTTAATTCTCCCCTAGAATTTTCTCTGACAATAGATATACCTGAAACCATCAGAGGGCTATTTCGTATTGATTATCTTGATCATATTACATTGAATAATAGGAGACTTTACATGCCTGACTTTTTACTGGTTTTATTTTTGTTTAACCTGTCTCTCTTTCTGCTTCACGAAATGGATGCCATCAGGCGGTCCGAATGGAAATTATTTATGGTGTTAAAAGATATGGAAGATGATAAAGCCTATAGGTATTTCACTTGGATTCACCTGCCAATGTATACCATCATCCTCTCTCTTCTTTTTAGCCCATATCAGACCATTACATTTTGGGTGCTGGATATCTTTTTCATCATACATACCGTATTACACTTCTTTTTCGAAAAACATCCTCGAAATGAATTTAAAAACGGGTTCTCCAGATCATTGATCTACCCTATGGGAATAATCGCTTTAATTCATTTGATATCCCTAATCATCTAATCTGTTTACACCGACGGAATGAAGGAAGCTGGAAAGGTATTGTTGAATAACAGTGAATATGGAGGTGTGCCCATGCAACAATCTCATGCAGAACGAGTTGAATTATTTGTTTCCAACACCCAGATCATCAAGAAGTCGTTCAAATGGCAACATGCGATGATGCAACGTCTGGCTGCCCTGCTCTATGCAGCGGAGAATAAAACAGCGGATGGGGAAGCTATTCATCAAAGCCATGAGTTGATTAAGCTAAACACAAAACTCTTCTCTGCATTCAGAGGTAATTCGGCCATTAGCATTGCTACCATGCTCTCCCTTACAACGGATGGGGACACAAAGCTGGCAGATACCCTGCATGTCTATGATTTGATGAAAGAGATCAAATTCCGCAACTCTGATTATCTGGTTATTGCCGCCTATCAGATCGCTACTCAGACATCACCTGACCAGTTTCAACCTACGGTGGAGCGGGCCAAATTATTTTATGATGGCATGAAAGCAGAGCATCGTTTCCTCACTGGACAGGATGATTACATTTTCGCTGCCATGTTAGCCCTTTCCGATCTCGAAGTAGATACCGGTGTGGCACGTATGGAACAACTTTATGGCGAATTAAAACCGGAGTTCTCTTCCAGAAACAGTGTGCAGGCGTTAACACAGGTCCTGGTTCTTGGAGAGGATGTCCCGGATGCAGGGGCTCGAGTGATTGCCTTAAATGAAGCTTTTCGCAAAAGGAATCTTCGAATGGACAAAACGTATACGTTAGCCTCTCTCGGAATACTTTCTCTACTGCCTTCGGACAGAGAGTCATTAGTGGATGAAGTCGCGGAAACAAATGACTGGTTACGGACTCAAAAAGGCTTCGGTGCCTGGTCAATCGACAAACAGGAGTTGCTCCTGTTCTCGTCTGCTCTGGTAGCCATACAATATGTAGAGGATCTGCGCAACGGTGTTCTAACCACAACCATCTCAACCAGCATCACAAACATTATTATTGCCCAGCAGGCCGCCATGGCCGCAGCTGCTGCAGCATCGGCTGCTGCCGCTTCTTCATCATCATCCAACTAATAAGTGCCACTGTTTCCTTCAATATAAGATGAAAAAGACCCTCCCGAGTTCAAGTTGACTCGGAAGGGTCTTAAAACATTCAAACCTACATCTTAAACAATGTCCATCATTCGCTATGATACAATCCCCGTATCTCGGAACTCTTCCACGAAACTATCCAGCCAATCAGAACCATAGTCCAGCGCACCCGTATCACTCTCGATAAAAGCAACATCCAGACCCATCACCCAGAATCGGCGAGCAACAATAAAGAGATCAACCGCCTGTTCGTCTGCATCCGTAAACTTCCGAACCGACCGGTATCCTTTCATCAATGCATCCCATAGTCTTTGTTTCTGCCTTGAATCACCCGACTGTCTTTTTCGAACTTTCACTTGAGCTAAATCATAGGCACGCCAGCCTTTGGCTGCCCACTCGAAGTCATAATGGATGAACTGATGTTCCTGTTGAAATACATTGTTATTCCCATGCATATCGCCATGGCACAGACCAAAGTCCAGGTCTTGTCTGGAAGTGTCAACGATGCGTTCTTTTAACGTTGTGGCAAACGTATGGAGAAATGCTGCTGCTTCATTGTTCTCACCGATATAGTGGATAATTCGCTCAAGGGGTTCGTCAATAAGTAACTTTAGATCCAGCTCATATCGTGGCAGCTCCATGTTCACCTGATCCATAGCTTCATGCAATTCAGCGGCAGATTGACCAAAGGCGTAACAAGACTCCTCATCCTCCAGGTTGTTCTCCGTACCCTCAATATACCGAAACATCACAGCAACCCGCTTGCCTTCCGCAGCCTCCAACACCGTATATCCCGTATGATCTTTCTTCTCGATGTATTCTCCAATGTCGGTATGTTCCGCAGAACCTAGAACGTTCTTCAGTTGAGACAATAACGAAAGCTCATACTGAACATCTGCCTCCGTAATTTCAGTGCGGTAGATCCGGAGAATATACATGCCACTGGACGTGCGAACCCGGTAGGTATCATTCAATCCTCTAAGCCAAAACAAACATTCTTCCCATGTTCCAATGTCATATTGATTGCTCAATGCAGACTCCAGATACCTGGGGTTAAGCACTGAACGTAAAGCAGTCGGTTGAATGGACATATGTATACTCCTTCAGTTTATATGATTATTTCTCATCTGATGAACGATGTAACCGTATTCACCTATCAACCTATAACATAGTCTATTTTTCGTTAATTTTCCAGAATATATATTTTAAACGGGTGCATCATCTTTGGAATTTCAAAGTTTCCTCTCTCTTGAGTAGATTATACAGAACTGCTTGCATTGACCCGCTTCCCAGATTTCAGCAGGCTATTACACTCTGGGTCGATGCCAGCGCTCGACAATGCAGCACATTCACGAAAGGCAAAATGTTTGCACCCCTTACACTTCTCCTCGTTTAAATGCTGTAACGCATAATTAATGGCTTCTCCAGTATGTTCAAAACGATGTGCAGGATTCAAACGCTCTAACAGACCCGTTCGTTTCAACATCTCAAGCGGCTGCTCTTGTATGCCCGATAACAATACAATTCCGCCCGACCGTTCAAAATGCTTGATTAAACTCGCCAGGTTAGCCTCGCCTGTTGTATCCATAAAAGGTACCTTGCCCATGCGCAACAGCAAAATGCCCGGTCGCCGATGAATTGAATCCATGACCGACTTCTCGAACATATCCGCTGCGCCGAAAAACAGTGGCCCTTCAATTGTATACAGGCTTATTTGCGGACAGTCATGTCCTTCCCGAACCATGTGGGCCATGACTTTCTCATGTTTATGATCGGGATCGGGCAGTACTTTGGCAACCTTCAACATCTCACTCATGCGTTTAACAAATAAAAGGACCGCTAGAATTAACCCAACCTCTACAGCCGTTGTTAAACTTGTAAATACGGTCAGCAAAAAGGTAATCAGCAGAACGAGTGAATCACTCGTTTTGGTTTTCATGACATGCACGAAGGATCTTCGTTCACTCATATTCCAGGCAACCAGCATGAGAACGGGAGCCATACTGGCAAGAGGAATGTGGGATGCGTATGGCGCAAAGAGAACAAGTACCAGCAAAACCACCACACCGTGAATCACGCCAGACCATGGCGATACTGCGCCGGATTTGATATTTGTTGCTGTACGTGCAATCGCTCCTGTTGCAGGAATACCACCAAACAGCGGCGTCACCATATTAGCAATTCCCTGCCCAATCAACTCCCGATTGCTGTTATGTCGGCTTCCGGTCATGCCATCGGCAACAACAGCTGACAGCAGCGATTCAATTCCACCCAGCATGGCAATGACAAAAGCGGGTTGCAGCAAGTTCATGATACGCTCCCAAGTGATCTCAGGCATATGGAACTGAGGCAAGGAGTTAGGTATGGCGCCAAAGGACGAACCAATTGTAGCCACCTGTCCTTCAAAAAAGATCGCTGCGACTACCGTCGAAAGAATCAGCCCCACTAGTGATGCAGGCACCTTTGGTGCAAACTTGGGCACAAGCAGAAGAACAGCCAGGCAGATTCCAGCTGTAAGCACGCTGTATATATTAATCGTCGAGATATGCATCCCGATTTCTTTCATATTGGACCAGAAATCCTCGTGTTTCTCGATGCCTCGAAGCCCCAGAAAGTTCGTCATTTGTCCGCTAAAAATAATGACGGCGATCCCTGCCGTAAAACCGATCGTCACCGGCCTTGGAATAAACTTAATTAATGCCCCAAGCTTGAATACGCCCATAAGTACAAGCATCAAACCGGCCATCATTCCGGCGATCAGCAGATTCTCATATCCATACTGCATCACAATGGCAAATAGGATCGGAATGAATGCCCCCGTTGGCCCGCCAATCTGGAACTTGGACCCACCCAGCAAGGAAATGAGAATCCCTGCGATTACTGTGGTATACAATCCATACTCCGGTTTGACCCCGGAAGCGATGGCAAAGGCCATACCGAGTGGAATCGCAATGATACCTACAATCAGTCCTGATAACAGATCCTTGCGAAAAGCGGCAGCATTGTACCCTGCATATCTCCCCATCCATTTCATGCACAAAAACCTTCTTTTCTTTATATATTTGAATATTTGAATATATCCAAAAGACTACTCCCCTGCATACGTCCTGTCAATCGGATTACGCACAATCTCAGCAGGAACTTAACACAAAAAAAACAAGAACCTCCGGTGATTACACCCAGTTGCTCTTGTTTATTGTGTCAGGACTCTTTACGAATATCTTCCAGCATGGAAATGGCATCAACCAGATGATTGTCAAAAATCTGTTTGGTGACTGCCAACAGGTCCTTAATCAGCGGATCACGCAGCGAATAAGTGACGGTTGTCCCTTCTTTTATTCCGTGGACCACGTTTTTGCTACGCAATACAGCCAGTTGTTGTGAAACAGCAGAGCCTTCCGATCCCAGAATGCTTTGCAGTTCATTCACGTTTTTGGCTCCTTCACTCAGCAACTCCAGAATCTGAATCCGCATCGGGTGTGCCAACGCTTTGAAAAAATCCGCCTTAAACTGTTGTATGCTCTGATTCATACGCTATGCCCCTTCAATCGAACTTTTGAAGATGCAAATATCATAACATAGAACGAGGTTCAGACTTCAATTCACATGATATGATAAGATGAAAAAGCAAGTACATTATACTGTGCAGGGGAGCTGTAAGTATGTCCAAACCATCCGAATATTCACCCTCCGGCGTTCCTATCCTTCGTCATAAGGATAGGAAGCGTGAGTGGCAGTCTACTTCTTATCCAAAAGACGAATGGCTGGAGCGAATCGAGAAACATGCTGACCAATATCTCGGCGAAGCCGAGTCTGTATTCCATGAGTTGCTGTCAGACAAGGTTCATATCGATGTCCATATGATTCGTCCAACACCAGAACGAAATTATTACACATTGTACACCACAGGCATGAGCGCCTTGCCTATGAACACGCCTGAAGATCCAGAGGACTATGAGTACGCAGAGTTGATGATTTGTTTGCCGCCGGATTGGCCACTATCAGAGGAGGAATTGGAGGAGTCGGACAACTACTGGCCAATACGCTGGTTAAAAACGATGGCTCGCTTGCCGCATGACTACGATACCTGGCTAAGTTGGGGGCATACGGTGCCGAATGGTGATCCGGCAATGCCATTTTCCAATAACACAGAAATGTGTGCCTTTATCGTGCTGCCTCCGCTTGAAGTCGATGAGGATTTCCTGACGCTCGACATGGAAGATGGACAGACTGTGCACTTCTACGCAGTCCTCCCTATTTACCTGGAGGAGCTTGAGCACAAGCTCGAATATGGTTTGGACGCTCTGCTAGACCGTTTCGAAGAACATCATGTGAACGAAATTTTGGATATAAACCGGGTCAATTCCTGTGGGGATGCTTCATAATAAGATAAGCAGACTAGAAAAAAGCTCAACCCTTAGCATCGCTGCTGGATTGAGCTTCCCTTTTTATTTACGTTAGTACGAACCATATTCAAACCAGTCAAAGTCCGCTACCTGATCGGAAGAAGTACCGTTGCTGCTGCTAAACATTCCGATACAACAGCCAACAAAGCCGCCGGCTACTTCGGTGCTCAGGCTGCTTGTATCCACCTGTTCCGCCACCAGATGATACTGACTTCCATCCGTGCTGTAATAGAAGTTGAGTTGCTGACCTGTCGCAGCCAGTTTGATATACACTCGCGATACTTCATCATCCAGCGCGATTTGCGCAATGTGGCTATCCTGACCATCTATAACGGTCACCACACGCAGCACCTGCTGATTCTCGGCCAGAGCACGCTCAATCCGTACGTGATACTGATCGTTCTGAATGACGACGAGACCAGCCGTTTCGTTGGCATTCCCAGGCACAAATTCCATCGCTGTAGCTGCGATATAATCCATATGCCTTTGACGCAGACAAACAAAGCTGGAATTTTCTTTTTCCTTCAAGGTTTGCGGTTTCAGCTTCAGTCGCAAGTATCCTTTTCGTTCGGTTAATGAATATAAGTCTTCCTGGGGATTACGCAGAAACATCCATTGCAAGCCCAGTTTATCACTGTCAAAATGGTCAAAACGCAGTTGCGGTTCTACCGGAACAGGCTTCAAATCCAACGTACCCTGCTCCTCCAGGATCCCGCGGCCCTCATTGACAACAGGCCATCCGTCCTCCCAAACAACAGAAGCAAGGAACGTCTCCCGCCCCAGGTTGCTATAGCTTCCTCCATATGGACGCGAAGCAAGCATGACCATGAACCATTGACCGTTCGCAGCCTGCACCAAGTCGGCATGTCCGACATTAACAACAGGGTAACGTTTACCCAAATGGCGATGTGTAATGATTGGATTATTCGGATTCCCGACGTATCCTTCGGTCAAACTTTTACTACGAGCAATGGTCACCGCATGGTTTGGCCCTGTGCCTCCCTCTGCAATCAATAAATAGTAATATTCATCGATCTTATACAGATGCGGGCCTTCCGGCCAGATGACATCCACCATCGCCCCGCGCCACAGAACGTAACTGTCTCCCACCAGCTTCATACTGCCCAGATCCAACTCCCGCAGCCACACTTCCCAGTTCCCATTGTAACGAACTCCCTCGGAGCAAGGACGTGTACCAAGGTAATACGCTTTGCCGTCATCGAAGAAAATCGTAGGGTCTATTCCTTCTGCGCCTTCAATAAAATAAGGATCAGACCATGGCCCAGCCGGGTCGGTAGCGGTTACAACAAAATTGCCGCCATGTGATACATTGGTTGTAATCATATAGAAGATGCCTTCATGATACCGAAGCGTTGGAGCGAATATCCCCTGTGAATGGCCTGCTCCCTGAAGATTCAACTGTGAAGGGCGGTCCAGCACATTTCCAATCTGTTTCCAATTTACAAGATCACGGCTCTGAAAGATCGGAACGCCAGGAAAATAGGCAAATGTTGATGTCACCAGATAAAAATCTTCACCCACCCGGCATACGGATGGATCTGGATAAAATCCGGGCATAATCGGATTGTTAAACGTGCATTGTTCGCTTTGATTTGCATTTTTCATTCTTTTACTCCTCCAATGGTTAGTCCAGTCACAAAGTATTTTTGCAAGAACGGATACAGTAAAACGATTGGCATTGCCGTTACAACCGTGATTGCTGCCCGAATGGATACAGGCGTCACCATGTTGGTTACATTTTTGAATGAATCCACATTGACGGTTCCCCCCTGTGAGGTCGCAGAGGATAACAATTTCATCAGCTCATACTGCAAGGTGGTCAAATTCCGATTTCCTGCCGTGTACAACATGGAGTCAAACCAGGAGTTCCACTGACCTACAGCAATAAACAGTGCAACCGTAGCCAACACCGGCTTGGATAAGGGAAGCACGATACGCATGAAAATCCGAAAATCTCCGGCTCCATCCATCTTCGCGGATTCAATCAATCCCTCGGACAGTCCCTGAATGTAGGTACGAATGACGATCATGTTGAACACTCCGATCAACCCGGGAATAATGTATACCCAGAAGCTGTTCAGCAGCCCCACTTGTTTGATCAGCATGTATCCCGGAATTAAACCACCACTGAAATACATCGTCATGACAAACAGCGTTGTGACCAATTTGTTAAACATATACTCCTTGCGGCTCAGTACATAGGCCAGCATGGCTGTACAGAACAGCTGTACAACCGTTCCCACCACGGTTCTGGCGACCGAAACAAATGCGGCTTGTGTCAGATTCGGGTTTTGGAATACGGAGACGTAATTTTGCAGCGTCCATTCCCTCGGCCAGAGATAGATCCCCCCGCGGATCGTATCCAGCCCGTTATTGAAAGATACGGCAATGGTGTTTAAAAAAGGATATAACGTAACAACCATGACAATCAACATAAATATGCCATTGGTGATGGAAAAAATAGAGTCACCCAAGCTTCGTTTTCTGCTAAATCGCTTCACAGTTCTGCCCCCTTATCATATCAATCGCTCTTCACCAAGAGACTTGGCAATCCCGTTGGCGATAAATATGAGCACCAGACTGACCACACTTTTGAAAATGCCTGCTGCGGTGGCAAGTGAGTAGTTGCCGAGATTAATCCCGTATTTCAAAACAAAAATGTCGATCGTCTCGGATACATCCTGCACAAGTCCGTTCCCCAGCAAGTATTGAATCTCAAAACCCGCGTTCAGTACGTTACCAACGTTGATGATGAGCAGGATAATAATCGTTGGTTTGATGCTTGGAAGCGTGACATTGAACATTTTGCGAAACCGTCCGGCTCCGTCGATGGAAGCAGCCTCGTACAAGCTCGGATTAATCGACGCCATGGCGGCCAGATAAATAATCGTGCCCCAGCCGATTTCCTTCCACATGCTGGACAGGCCCACAATCCCCCAGAAGTATTTGGGTTCGGCAAAAAAATTGATCGGTGCATCAATCAGGCCCAATTTCGTCAACAGCACATTCACTATTCCTGTTTCCGTTGATAATACATTCGCTACAATGCCTGTTACGATGATCCACGACAGGAAATGTGGAAGGTAGGAAACCGTCTGTACCACGCGTTTGAACAATACCATTCGCAGTTCATTCAATAACAGCGCCAGACCAATCGAGCCGACAAATCCCAGAAACAGACTGATCAGGCTCATCGCCAGCGTATTGCGAATGACACGTAAAAATGTAGGGTCCGTGAATAACGTTCGAAAATGATCCACTCCAACCCAATCCTGCTCCATAAAACCAATGCCCGGTCTATAATTCTGAAACGCCATCAACCAGCCCCATAATGGTCCGTACGCAAAAATAGCGATAAACGCAATAAACGGAAATGACATCCACATTAATTGTCGCTGACTTTTCATTCTGGACAGGTTGTACCCGATCCAGCTTGTTCCCGCTGGGATATGGCTGGTTTTTAACGAAGGCTGCAGCTCCTTTTTGGCCATGTTTTTCTCTCCTTGCTTACGAGTTTATCTATATTACCCAGTCTGGGTGAATCGATTCCATTCCTATCCAATCTCCCAATCTAGCGTGTAAGAAAGGCTACGGGGTTCCCCATAGCCTTTCTGTGTGACAGGCCTTTATCCCCACAGTTCCATACGTCTGCGGACTTCTTCCGTCAGCGCATCTTCATACGCTTTAATATCTGCGCTTTCCTTGAGCGTGGCTTGATATTCTTCCCAAGCTTTATCAAATTCGGCTGGTGAAGTCATAATCACTTTTGGCAGCCATTTGCGTTTTACATCGTCCATTTTCTGTCTGGCGATGGTCTCCGGTTTATTTGGTTCGAAATTATAGGTATAGATCGGGAACCACGGTTCATTTTCCTCCGCAGGCTCAAGAAAGTCGGTAAACTTCGTATATCCATAAGCCTTCAGCACTTTTTTGTCGATGTCATTCAATGTGGCAAGGTACTCTTCCGGCTGCTCCTTAGGGTCAAGGGCATTCTTCCCGTCAGCGGTCATGCCTTCATGATGCGGGAAATAGACCAACGGGCTTCCCGTGTTTGCCAGCACCCAGTCCGGATCTTTGGAATTCGCACGTTGCTCTTCATTCCTGGAGAACACGCCTTTGTCATCGACTTGGTAATCCACGCCTTCCTGCCCCCAGGTTCTCAATACCTCCATCTCAGGGTCCAGCAAATCATTAATATATTGAAGTGCTCCCTCGATATCCTCGCAGCTCTTTGTAATGGCCAGGCCACCATTCACGTTAAGGATTGGATTGTTCTGATAACGCCCTTTAACATCCTCGGAAAGTGTAATGGACAACGGTACATAGGTTTTGTCATACAATTTTTGCTTCACGAGTGATGCCTCGGCGTCAAGGAACTGCCATCCTTGATCCACCATGCCCAGCACACGTCCGGTTGAAATTTTGGAGATATATTGGTCATAGTTTGCTGTAAAGGTTTCGTTATCGACGAGGCCTTGATGATATACCTCATTAATTTTCTTGAAATATGCCTTCGCTTCCGGAATGGTATTATAGTTTTTGGCCGTCAGCGTTTCTTTATCAACGATGGCTGCGCCTTCGTTAGGATAACCAGCCATGAAGAGCGGAGGGTTCTCCAGTGCGAAATAACGCCAGTCATAGGAGATAATTTCAAATCCAATGGTTGGCTGACCATCAACGGTCGGGTGAGCTGCTTTATATCGTTCAATCAAGTCGAAGTATTGGTCAAGCGTTTTGATTGTCGGATAATTATCCCACTCCAATACGGCCTTCTGAATCCAGAATGCTTCTCCATCATGGGATACTTTCATCGACTTTTCTTGTATATTGCCGAATTGAGGAATGAAGTAGATATGTCCATCCGTCGTATTTTTCATCTTCTTCCAGTCTTCGCCCAGGTAATTTTTGATGTTTGGATATTTATCGATGTAATCCTCAAGTGGTACTAACGCTCCTGCTGCTACCAGTTGCTGAGTACCATCACTCCCATCGATAAAATCGGGATATTCGCCGCCTGCAATGAGTACACCAATCCGCTCTTTGGCTGTTTGGCCTGTAAGCCAGTCCATCGTAACTCTGACGCCTGTTTTCTCCTCAATAGCCTTTAACACCCGATTATCGTCAGGCGCAATTTTTCCCGGTACGGCAAAAAATGCGGAAAATTGTTTCAATTCCCTTCCATCTGCTGTCTTTTCCCCTTTTGAGGACGATCCCGGTGTACATCCAGTGAGTGCGATGACCAGTATTAAAGCGAGCAGAGCACTATACTTGATTCTTTTTCTAACATCCTTTTTCATCATGACCCCTCCATCGATTATATTGACAGAAGCTTTTTGGAAAGCGCTTTCCAAAGGCTGACTTAAAATTATCATGCTTCCATGCCCCTCTCAACGGGATAAACTATAGATGGAATCCCACTAATTCCAGCATCTGCGAAAAAAAATATCCCGCCGCTCCGTCAAGGAGTGCAGGATGTTAATCCAGAGAGTACGCAGCATGGGCACTTTTACGATATTGTGCAGGAGTCTCCCCCATGAGTTTCTCGAACCGGCTAATAAAGTAATCGGAATCCCGATATCCCACCATTGTTGCGATTTCGTATACTCTTTGATCTGTTCTGCGCAACAGCCGGGCGGCTTCCTCAATACGCAATTGATTCAAATAATCACTGAAGCTGATCGAGTAATGCTTTTTGAAAATCTGACCCAGATATGCACTATTCATGTAAAACTGTTCCCCGAGCAACTTCAGGCTGATATTTTCTCTGTAATGCTCGTGAATGAAGGCCTCAATTTTGGCTAATACGCCCATCGCATTTGACTTTTGCTGCTCCTTCAGTTTCTCTGCGCACATGAGCGAGAATTCGCATAAATGTTCAATGTTTTCCTCCATGGATAACATCGCGTAGTTCACCTTCAGAAAAGTCGATTCCATCAACCCGGAATCTGGAGTAACCGTATCGTTATTCACGAGATCCAGCAAAGTGTATGCCAGATAATGCAAGTGGATGCGGACAATACCAGGCTCGATTCGCTCATCCAGAAAAAATTGAAAAATCGCCGTTGCATGACTATATAACTCATCCGTCTGCTGTTCCTCAATACACTTGACTAGCCCATCAAACAATTGTTTTTCGAACTGTCCCGGCCGATTAACAAACAAGGTCGTATCCATAAGTTCGAAGTAATAAATGGGCCTGCAAGTGGTGAAGAAACGTAAGCTTTTCATTATGCCGCAGGATTGATAAGACTCGTGCAGCGCCTCCAACTCATGTACTTCCTTCCCGACATAACAAGCAATAGCCGCCTCTTGACCATGGCTCAGATCGGCATGTAATCGGGTCAAATATTGCTCCAAGGTCACTGCCTCACGGTTCACCATCAGGTCCGTAACCATGAGCAGAACTGCATTTTTATCACCTGTGAACGGCTTCAAAATTTGTCCCGGCAAGGGCTTGCCCACCCATGCCTCAACACGAGCGCACCAATCCGTTCCCTGATCTGGACCGGCTTCCGCCTCAATCAGGATGCAACGCAGTATGCCGGCATCTTGATAGTGGGGCTGCAGACTCGTAACAGCTTCCTCCTCGGCCACCCCAAGCAAGATCGACTGCATATGCTGGGCCATAATAATCCGATCTTTTTTTTGCTGGTATCGCTTCTCTTCCATTCGCGCATTGAATGCATCCCTGAACTCCTCAAGCACCTGAACCAGTTCGGTCTTCACAATAGGCTTGAGAATGTAGTCATCCACCTGGTATTTAATCGCCTGCTTGGCATATCCGAACTCATAGAATCCACTTAGAAGAATCAGCTTGATGTCACCGCTATATTGCTCGTACAAGGTTTTGGCAAGCTGCAATCCGTCCATTTCCGGCATCTTAATGTCGGAAATCACCAGATCGGGCTGCATAGCGCGTATACACTCCAATGCCTGCATGCCATTGGAAGCCTGACCGCAAATCTGAAATCCGTAAGACTCCCAATCAATTAACAATAGAAGACCTTGGCGAATAAATGGCTCATCGTCCACAATCAGCACGTTGATCATATCCTCGCTCCTTATTCTTGGGATGCCTGCATAAGAGGAATTTGAATGCCAATCGTTGTTCCCTTCCCCTTTTCACTGAATATGTGCACCTGAACGAAATCATCAAAATACATCCGCAGCCGAATATATGCATTCATCATACCAATGCTGCTAAGCTCGCTCATCCGATCCATACTCGGATCTTGCATCATTTTGCGGAGCGAGGCCAGCTTGTCCTGATCCATGCCAACTCCGGTATCTCGAATGGAAATGTACAGTTCATTACTTCGAATTTCGAATAATACCTCCACGACCCCATCATTCGACGTCCCCTCAATGCCATGGATACAAGCATTCTCCACAAAGGTGAGAACGGTTAGTTTAGGTATCATCATGGCAGTAATGGATTCGTCTGTGATCCGGATTGCAAATTGCAGCTTTTCACCAAAGCGATACTGCTGGATACTCAGATAACTCTCCACAAAATGGATTTCCTCTGCGATTGTAATCAGATCATCGCCCCAATTGATCGTCTGACGTAACAGCAGTGCCAGTTTATGAATGACATCGGAGGTTTCAAGTTCGTCCTTGATCAAACTCCTCATACGGATCGTTTCAAGCGTGTTGAACATGAAATGGGGATTCACCTGACTCTGAAGGGCTTTCAGCTCCGCCTGCTTCTTGGAGAGCTCAAGGGCTTGCCGCTCCACCTGACCCTTAAACACAATCTCAATCAGGTTCTTGATCTTGATGACCATCATGTTATAACTATGGGTCAGGCTACCGATCTCGTCTTTGCCCACAGGTCCCGATATCACCTCAAATTTCTCATGCTTCACTTGATCCAGGTGCTTCGCTATCCGATCAACTCTGATGACCAGTGATCTGGATATCAACCAGATTAGCAGTGTCGGCACCAACAGATTAAGAATGATTAGTAGAGTCAAATTAAGCTTGGAATTAACAATCTCCGACAGAACGTCCAATTTCTCCGTGCTGACGACAATCTGCCAATCCTCGGATACGACGGGAATCGATTGCATGGATTGAACAGGGTCAATTGGACTGTTTGCAATCAGATTAAATGGCTTGCGCATCTGATTCATTTTTGAATCGTTCGAGAAAATGACCCTGCCATCCGAAACGACATACACCTTCCCATTTGCTCCCTCATTTTTAAGCGATTTGTTAATGAAAGCGTAGTCCAGATCAACCTTTAACACCTTTTCAACCTGCTGCTCCCCAAAGTAATCCAGCTTACGAATAATGCTTACTTTGCGTCCTCCCTGACTTTGCGACATCTCAGCTTGTTGTTTGTCAAAATACGAATAGATCATGATATGGTCGCTTGTGTTCATCAGCGCTTGATACCAATCGCTTTTCTTCACCTCATCATCCAGCTTAATAAAGTTTCCTCCATTGACGAAGGTATCATTGCCAACATAAAACGTAATTTGATTCACCTGCTGGTAGCTGTAGTAGTACCTGACCAGATTGTTGTTGCTAAGCATATCATAGTAGGCAGAATAATAGTCTTCCTGATCGCGATACTTGTACTCCATGAACCGGTTCAGCGTTCCATCGGTATAGAGAAAATTGGACACATACAAGCTATTATCTATACTGTTCCGCAGGTTGAACTTGATCCTTTGCTGCATTTCATTAAATCGGCTATGCTCCTTCTCTTCAATGTTGCCTTTGATACTTAGGTAAAACACGGTATTTGTGACCAGGACCGGGACCAGCACACAAAAGATGAACAATATGTACAACTTGGTTTTGAGACTCCAATCATCCAGAAACTGAATACGCTTACAGTATGTCTTTCGGCTCATGTTATGTCTTTGTCTCCTCTAACCATGTCATATATCAACATTATTATAACGAGTACAGGATGGGTTGGATACTGTAATCCAGGATTTCCGGGAAGCCTTTAATCAACCTCCCGTTCAACTGGCCCAACAAGACAGACACTAACTCCCCACATATTTTCGTATGAACCCGATCTGATCTTAAGTTGAAACAACGATCACGTTATAATTTCAAGAGCATTTCGTACTGGCCCAATTGATATGCAAAACCTGATTTGACCAGGAGGAAATCTTGCATCGATTTCAGATGAGACTCCACATTGAGGACACTGATTTTAGGAGATTCTGTGCGTTGGACCATCTCTGTCAGGATGCTGCTTGCAATACCTTTACCCCGATAATTTTGGTTCACTGCAAGCTGTGGAACATCACCTGTTTTTTGATCTATAATGCCATAGCCAACAATGCTGTGATCCTGACGTGCAACGACATAGATAAAAGCTTCCGGTAAAGCGTAGATGGAATCAATTGAATTTTGCCAGGAGGGCTCCACATCCCAAAATTCCTTGAACTGCTCCACATCGATTCTCTCCACACATTCCACCGTGCAGGTCGTTTGCGGTATGAATTGATCTTTTTGCAACTGGAAACATGAAAATTCCCTTTGAATTTTGAAGTTTTGTTTACTGTACAGCTGAACTGCAGATTCGTTGGATTGGATGACCTCCAGCAAATATTGCTCTACATTTTTTTCTTTTAACAGCTTTTGAATATTTAAGAGCAGATCGCTTGTAATGCCTTGCCGTCTGCAATCTTTTACAACGCCTGTCCCAAGGTCATATGCAGTTGTCTTTCCATTCCAGCTTCGAAGTCCATTGATAACAAATCCGACCATTCTCTCATCCTTAAAGGCTCCCATAGATATTTCGGGGTGATAACCCCTTCGTTGGAGCATCTGTTGAAACTTCCAAAAAGGCAAATCCATTTTAACCTGATAGTCAGAGAACGCATCCACAAACGCCTCGTGAAGTGTTTCCATACTTATCTTGTCCAACATTTTATAACTGTACATTAGGGCATTCTCTCCTTTCAAAAGATGAAAACAATAGTATATTAGGGCTCATGATCCCTATCCTTATTTAAATATTCTACTAAATAGAGTTAGCACTATACAGTAATATCCGTACTATTAAATCTGCTTCCTTGGAGTTTTCAGACACGTCCTAATAACTAAAATAGACCGCTTCCTGGTTAAGGAATACGGTCTATCGAGTCATCATGCTATGGGGATACCGATTTTGTTAAACCAATTTTGGTGATCACCGTATCATACGGCTCCAATTCCACGGTCTGTTTTCCATGCTCTGTATGGATCGTCGTGGACTGAACCTGATCGCTATTATTGATCACAACCAATATGTTGCTCTCAGGGTAGTAGGCGCACTCGGTGTACAAGTTATCCGTGATGTACTTTGTTTCATGGAATTCATTGCCCGCAAATCGAATCAAATTCAGAAGTAGTCTTGTATTTGCCCAGCTGAATTCGAAGGAAGGCAGGTAGATCCCTTTTCCTTTTCCAAAAGCATGTGTGGACAGTGTGATCTGACCATCCGTTTCACTCACCACAGCTGCTGATCCATCAGTAAGATAAATGTTATTTTTCGGAAGTATGCTAGCCCCCTCAGGCACCAAACCATACTCATCACTAACCTCATACGACCATTTTCCATGGACAACTCTGGCGCCTGTATCCTCATCCACCCCAAGCACGTGGGCCATTCTAAAATAGCTGTCGTACCCATCCATTGCCGAAGGCTGGTTAATGCCAATAAAGGTACCACCCTCATACACCCATTGGGTCAATAAGTCCACAGACTTGTGGTCACTCCAATGCGCTCCACCGCTCCATGCTGAACCTGCAGAGCCGGCATTGATGACGACATCTACATCCTTCAACGCGCCCTGACAAATATCATCAAAATCAATAAACTGCACGTCAACAGGCAACCCGGCTAAGGCCTCATTCACATGAATCAGATCATGCATATGTGTTTCATGAAAATGACCGGACAAGGTCCACGATCTTAACTTGCCCCAGCTATGCAGCACGGCTACCTTTGTCTTGATCTGATAAGGCTTTCCAGCCTGATGCAGCTCTTTCATTTCCCTGAATTCATGGGCAATCTTCTCGATATAATCCACAAAGTCCGGGTAAGGCTCAACCAGATGCAAATATCCACCCAATCCAATCCGGTCAATCGACTCACGCAGCAGCGCACGCCGGATATTAATCCAATATTTCTTCGCATCCAGGGTAGGATCTCCTCCCTCCTTGAAGGTTGGAAGTCCGCCTAAGCCAACCGGGAACAAGTAGGGATGCAATCGAATCTCATGGATATCAGCCTTAACGCCTGAGCACATTCTAGCCTCGTAACCGGAGAACACACATTTGATCATGCCGTCGAATCCAAACTCCTGAAAGCGATCATTGTACGGCTCCATTCCCACCCAGCTGTCATCATAGAAGACATACGCCAGCTTGTTATGTTTGTGCACCATATCAATTAATTTCTTACCGAATTCAATGACAAAATCATTGATAAATGCCATCCAGTCCAGTTTGCGCTGATCCGCAGGCATATGAGTGACCTGATATTTACCACCATTCACAAAGTCCTCGGCTGAGAGTGAGTACCCATATTTCTGAGCAAACAGATCCAAGGCTCTCGAACTTACCGTAAAATCATAGGAACCCCAATCCGAGAACAGATGGCGATTCCGTTCATCACTGCCCCAGATCCAGGCGAAATTATAAAATAGCGATGTAAAACGTACAACCGTTGTTTCCGGATGGTTTTGGCACCAATTTTCCATCCAATCTAGTAGATACGATTGCGTTTCCGTATAGATCGGGTCAATCTGCATCAGATGCTCTTTATCCCAATTATTCGTCGTATGATTGTACATGGAGATCTCTTCCCAGATCCGATAGACCATGAAACTCACCGTGTATTTATGCCAAGGAGCAACACCAGTAATGACAACATTGCCTGATTCCCTTTCATAATTCCACTGTCCTCTAGGTACCTCTTCCCCAGTCGTTCGATCATACACTTGCCAATATTTAAATGCTTCTTTCGAATCGTTCACCCTGAATTGTTGAGCGAAGAAATCCTCCATCAGATAGATGGATACATAATCTTGCACAGCGACCTTCGGATTCGTAATGAGAAAACATTGCTGCAGTTTATCCAGATTACGGGATGCCCACTCATTATGATCCCGAATAATGCAAATGGTTGAATAGATGCCATATCCGGCATTGATAATCTCATCGGACAATTTCGTACCGTCACTGTCACGGATTACATCGGCACCCCACCGATCGGCAAGTTCCAGCGTCAGTGCTTCATAACCGGATTCTCCCGGTAGTGTAAAGGAGCCTTTGGTTGTTTTGGACAATGTGGTTCCCTCCCTATCTCAACATATCGGACAGAAAAGCGAGAGCCAGGCCCTGACCCCAGCCCTGAATCCAGTCTTTTGGAATATTGCGATAGCCATCCCGATCCTTCATTACCGCCGTACCGCCAGATACACCAAGCACACGCCCATCTTCGCTAATGTTGTTCAGGATACCTTCCAGTGCTTTTTGCACATATTTCGTATGCAGTGGATTACCGTTATTGATCATGGCTGCTGCAATACCCGCGGAAGCCGACACCTCTTCATACGATTCTTCGTCATCCAAAACCGTACGCCACAAGCCGTTCTCGGTCTGCACCAGCTTGAGAGCCGCCAACTGATCGCGAAGGGCACACTCTACATCCATACATTGCGGATACAAGTACCAGTCGTTCAATTGCGGTTTCACCTGAGACATGGTATAGGCTCCCCAAGCGTTCGCTCTTCCCCAGTAAAATCCGGACATGTGGTCCTTGTTGATATGGTTATAACCGTGATACCACAGACTGCTGCTCGGATCTTGCAGGTATTTGATATGCCAGTAATACTGATTCAGCGCATCCTGGATCATGGCTTCGTCTTTTAATTTGCTACCTACACGGAGCAGGAAAAATGCCGCCATAAACAAGGTATCCGCCCAAGCCTGTTCCGGAAAATCATTGGAAACGGATACTGTATGCTGAAGCACGTTGTCTCCAAAGCGAAGCGCATGATTCTGGAGATAATCGACTTTGCTGAGAACAATATCCCAATATTTCTGATCCCCGGTTTCTTCATATAAAGTGATGAGCACATGACCCATGGCACATGTATTTACAGTCCAACTTGGCAGACCCAGCTCGATATATTCGTCCGCCCATTTCACCAGCCTGTCCAGTATTTCTTGGTTGCCTGTCGTCTGATAGGCTCTGGATACACCGTAATACGCCACACCGCCGGGCCAATCCCATGTCAGATCCATATCCAGTGTTTTCTTGGTAACGTTCTCGATTACGTGCAGAATCTGTTCTCTGTCATATTTCACTTGAAGCATTGTTATTCCCCTCTCCCTGCGCACACGCCCCCAAGTGCGCCCTGAGAGGTGTCCGTCCTTTTTTGTAAACGCTTTACTTATTCCATTGTACGCAGTAAAATAGTCTCAATCTAAGCATATTCACAACAAAACTGTGCAATTTCAATCATTTATACATAGGAGTCCTCGAAAATGCCTAAACCGAAGAAACCTGTCATTGAATATCGTCACTATAGCCTGCCCATTGATTTTCCTGTCCTGTTACTCAGTGGAGACCGCTGGAGAATATCCGATATCAAGAGTGAGCATCTTCATTTCCATAACCACATGGAGATTGGCATCTGTTATTCGGATGAGGGAATCATGGAGATTAAGGGAGAATCTGTACCGTTTCGGGCAGGCGATGTCACGTTCATTCCCCGCTACCTTCCGCATACCACGTACAGTTCACCTAATAACGCCAGCCTGTGGGCTTATATCTTTTTTTCACCGGAAGAACTCTTCCGCCATTCGCTCAAAACAGCACAAACTCACATTGAACCGAATTTATGGGCGATTCAGGGAACCAATTGCATTCTGAATAAGGAACAACATCCCAAAATTCACATGCTCGCAACATCAGTAGTAGAAGAAATGAAGCAGCAGTCCCCCTACTATCGGGAGAGCGCGTACGGCTTGTTGATGTCTCTATATATCGAACTGCTTCGAATTCATGCGAGCAGCGAGCGCTTGTCATCTCAGGATCAGGAACGGGAACGAGACCTCCAAGGTAACTTGGTCATCTCACCCGTGCTGGAGTTTATCACCAAAAACTATATGATGCCTGTGACCATCGATTACCTCGCTGAACTGTGTCATCTGAGTACAACGCATTTTCGCCGCAAGTTCCATGAAATTATGGGAACCACACCGCTCGATTTTCTGAATAGTACCCGGGTCGAAGAGGCGTGCAAGCGATTAAAAAGCACGGAGGCCTCCGTTCTGTCCATCTCCGAGCAGGTCGGCTTCCGATCCATCTCCAGCTTTAACCGTTGCTTCGTCAAACTGATGGGAGAATCACCCAAAGCTTGGCGCAAAGGGGCACTTACAGAAGCACAGTCTGCAAAAGCGTCCATACTGGAATTTACGGGGTGGGTATGAAGGAATTTGTCGAAATATGATTGCACCCCCCAGAGATATTCGCTACAATGCCGATAGAATACAAGAGATTTTGTCCGTAGCTACCGGAGGATTGAACAATCTCTAAAGGAGCAGCATTTCGTGTTATTAAAAATTTCAGGCGTTGTCCTGACTGTTGTACTTGCCATTACCGTACTGCTGCTGTCAACGATCAGAGAACCCCAATCTGCTGCGCTTCATGCCCGTCAAGGTGTTCTGGACCTCTCGGCCTGGGACCCTGAACAAGACGAGCGGATCAAGCTGGACGGGGAGTGGGAGTTTTACTGGGAGCGATTGCTTCCTGACGAATCTGTAACATCGAATCAGGCTGGTCCAATGAAAACACCCGACACTTATGCAACCGTTCCCGGCTCCTGGAATCGACTTAAAGTGGATGGTGAACGACTGCCAACCCACGGCTTCGCCACGTATCGACTGGTGCTGCGTAATACACCTGTTGAAGGAACGCTGGCGATCAAAAAAATGAACATTCGTTTTGCCAGCGAAATCTATATCAATGGCAACAAGCTACTGGAAGATGGGCATGCCGTGGAGAAATCAGCGGGATATCGACCAGGAAACTCCCCCCAGATTGGCTTTTTCCCTTATCATGGCGGTGACATTGAGATTCTGATCCGGGTGGCTAATTATGATTACACGGACGCTGGCATTCCGGGGCCACTCTTTTTCGGCGAACAAGCAGCCATGCTGAAAAAACATCAAATCAGCACAGCCGTTGAATTCGGCACGCTTGCTGTATTGGCTACCATTTCGATCATATTCCTCATCAGTTACCTGGGGTCTGCGCTCTACCGAAACAGGGACGATTCCCTGCTGCTGCTTGGTCTAATCTGTCTGCTGTATGCACTCTATAACGGCATGATCAGCGAACGTGTGTTATCCATGGCCGGCACGGAAATTTCCTTTAGCACGCTCTATAAATTAAAAGATTTCTGCTCCGTCGCATGTCTGGGTCTGTTAACCTTTTACTTCTACCGATTCAAAACACGCATCCTGTCCGGTTTGCTCACGGCGGTGATCCTGATCATCTTCGGAGCTTACTTATGTATGGTCACGCTCCTGCCTATTTCCATCTATGGGCTGGCTGCACCTTACGTCGTCGTTATGTACACGTTGATGCTGCTCTGGTTGCTGTATCAATGTGCAAAACAATTCCTAACCAGTGAGAAGGGCGAACGGCTGTCTACTTTTCTGTGGTACGCAGCTCTCTTAAGCATCATGCTGTACTGTCTGGACATTAATCTCTTCTCGATCTCGCTCAAGGAAAATATGAACATCGGACAGGCTTCCATTGTCCTATTCAGCATCCTGATGCTGTTTCTAGCGGTGCTTCGGTTCTTCGAGGCCTATCGTACGGTCCGTACTCTCAAAGATCAGCTGCTCTTGCTGGACAAAGTGAAGGATGACTTCCTGTCCAATACCTCGCATGAGCTCAAAACACCGCTGAACGCCATTGTCAACATCAGTGAAAGCCTGCTTAAAGGCGCAGAAGGTCCCCTTACCGATGAGCAAGCGCACAATCTGGCGATCGTGACGGGAAGTGGCAGACGATTAACCTATCTGGTCGATGAATTACTGGATTATTCGAAAATGAAACATGGCGACATCCCGCTCCACCGGTCTTCGACCGATCTGTACTCGTTTGTCGAATCGGTCATGCGTATGCACTCCTTCCTGCTTGGCGCGAAAAAGGTGGAGCTTATCAACCGCATCCCGGCGCATTTCCCGCCGATCTATGCCGACGGCAACCGATTGATTCAGATTTTGCATAATCTGATCGGCAATGCAGTTAAGTTCACGGAACATGGCACGGTAAGCGTCAAAGCTGCGGTTGTGCAAGGCAAAGCGGAAATACGCATTGTGGATACCGGCCGTGGTATCGGTACAGACAAGCTGGAACATATCTTCCTGCCGTTCGAGCAGGAAGCAGATTCGGGGCCAGTCGTTGCCGGAGGCACCGGTCTTGGACTGAGCATTACGCGCAAGCTGGTCGAGCTGCACGACGGAACCATTCATGCGGAATCAGCACCCGGCATGGGTGCCACGTTCATCCTGACTTTTCCGCTGGCAGAGAAAAAAGGAGAGAAACGTTCCAACGTCATGCCACTTACCATCGCTCCTACAGGTCCTGGTAATCGGCTACTCCGGTTCGAAGAACCAACGATTGTACAAGGGAATAAAGACGAATGGATCATCATTGTGGATGACGACTCGGCTAATTTACAGACCATAGTGAATCTCTTGAAGCTGGAGGGTTACAGTTATGTGGTCACTTCACGCTCACCTTCGGTACTGGAGCTGCTGGACAAGCTACCTGCCGTGCATCTCGTCATTGCTGATATCATGATGCCTGACATGTCGGGTTACGAATTGCTGGAACGGATCAGGGAGCGCTTCTCTCCTTCCGAGTTGCCTGTACTCATGCTGACGGCGAGTAATAAAGCTAATCAATTGAAGCTGGCCTTGGAGAAAGGCGCCAATGATTTTGTATCCAAGCCGTTCGAATCGGAGGAACTGGTGGCACGGATCGGTGGTTTGACTCGGATGAAAACATCCGTGCAAGCTGCGCGAGATGCGGAAATATCTTTTTTGCGGTCACAGATGAACCCGCACTTTCTATATAACGCTCTGAACGCCATTGCCGAATTGTGCGTGGATGCGCCGAATCGGGCAGAACAATTGATTTTGCAATTATCGAGTTACTTAAGGCGCAGTGTGCACTTCAAACATCTGGACTCCAAAACCAGCCTGATGAACGAACTGGAGATGATCGAAGCATACGTTGCCATTGAACAGGCACGCTTTGGCTCAAGGCTGGAGGTCATTATCGATGTGGATGCGGATGTGAACCGGAACATGGACATTCCGCCGCTCACGTTACAGCCCCTGATCGAAAACGCAATTCGGCATGGTCTGATGTCCAGCATTCACGGTGGTCGGGTCATGTTGTCCATTCGTAATCTGAATGATACGGAAACACGTTTCACCATCGAGGACAACGGAATTGGCATAACCAAGCAACGGATGGACGAAATTCGGCAATCTACAGACGGCAGTAACGGCGTTGGACTATGGAATATTTCCAGCCGGCTGAACCTGCTGTATGGCAGACACCTTCAGATGGAAAGTCTGGACGGCGAGGGAACGCGGATTACATTTGATCTTCCAAATCAACGTCTAAACACAGATGGGAACGGGGGGTATGAAACATGATGAAAGTCATCATCGTGGATGATGAGGATTTGTCGCTGAAGCGACTGAATCGCATTTTGACAGAAAGTGGAGAAGTTGAAGTATCTCGCGCATTTCACGACCCGGAGGAAGCCTGTGAATATGCAGCAGAGAATAGCTTCGATGCGGCATTTCTGGACATTACGATGCCTCGCATCTCGGGGATGCACCTCATTGGTGAATTACGTAAACATCACCCTTCGCTCCCCATCGTGCTGGTGACCGGATATGAGGAATATGCGGTGCAGGCCTTCGACAAAGAGGTGATCGATTACGTTATTAAACCGGTCACGGCAGAGCGACTGAACCGCAGCATTCAGCGGTTGCAGGAAAAGCTTCACAAGTCCGTTACAACGCCCGAGCCAGCGGTGCCTGAACCGAAACTGAACGTTCGTCTGTTCGGTGAATTCACCGTGTTCGGTGGAGTCGGAGCAGACAGCCCCATCAAGCTTAGAACGCCCAAAACGGAAGAGTTACTCGCATTCTTGCTATATACCAAATCGACTACCCGTGATGCGCTGGCCGATACGTTGTGGAAGGACCTCAGTCCGCAGAAGGCCTGGACGAACATCAATTCCACGCTGTACTATGTGCGACGTGCTATCGGGGATAACAGTGACGTGCCGATCATTCTTAAGGACAGGAATGGTATCCGTATCGACCGGGAAGCGATCAACTGTGATCTGTACGAGTTCGAGGTTTTGTTCCGGCAGATGCGTCAGGCCTCGGTACATCGCCCCGAGCTCTTCGAGCGGATGGACACGTTGTATACGGGTGAACTCCTGAAAGGAAGGCATTATGAGTGGGCTTTCGCATGGTCCAGACAGCTGGAACTGGATTTCATTATGACGATGGAAACTGCTGCCCACTATCACGCGAAGGAAGGCGAGCCGCTACGGGCGCTGTATTATTTTGAACGTATCCTCCAGATTGACTCGATTCGGGAAGATATCCATCGCGAGATCATCCTGCTGTATCTGTCCCTCGGACGAAGAACCGAAGCGCAGCGCCAATATCTTGTTCTGGAGGAATTGCTCAGAGAGGAGCTCGACTCCAGTCCGGCAGCGGATATCAAACAACTGTTGCGACAATCATGAAACAGCAAAACAGCCCATGCCTTGGCATACTGATCTGCTCCCATCGTAGTCTTCTACGGTCTACTATGACAGGGAGCAGTTCAGTGTTGCTTTAGGCTTGGGCTTTTTGCAATAGATGGACGTTTATCCGTCCTTGTCCGATGATTTTACATCATCATGGTCTATAATCAATCACTCATTTATAAGTTTTTCTGTGTTAAGGGTAAAGCCTTCAATCACAACATCTTCGTCCACTTCAATCATGATGCAACGTCTGCCTTGGTAGTTCACCTGTTTCACATATCTCAGGTCTTGCGGACTAACTGAAATTGTAGCAACCTTGGTTTCAATCTTAATGGACTTGGACGTGAACTTCGGCATAACACTGGTCGCTTTCATCTCATAATTCTTGTTATCAACGATCGTTTCGAAGGCACGTTCTACTTTCTCCGTTGTCAGATCCTCTATACCACTTGCGGTCAGTACACGTTCCAGATCTTTATAATCCAGCTTCGGAGGTTCTTCCTCATGGGACTCTTCGTTAATCTCGATGACTCGGTTAATTTCCTCATATACATGTGCAATGGTGGCTGAATCAAGCTGTTCACCGGCCACTTCCTTGACGATATCTTCGAAGATCGCCCGTTCTTCCAGTGCGGTTACGGATCTTTCTCCATTCAATACATTTTCAACAAAATGCGGATCTGGGAAATTGGATTTCCCTGTACAATATAGTACACGATTCACATCGGAGTAGTTGTCCGTCACGCTAGGGTACAAGAATCCTTGCTCTGGCGTGCTTAATTTGATAATCGGATCGACAATAATGTTGTATTTGAATTCTCTCTCCACGTAATCAAACAAGAGTGTCTTCCGCTGTTTCTCCGTGGAATTTACGCTGCACAGAATGAACGGATGGGCGAACACCTCATTCTTCTCACTCTCTTCCGTGGCTTCGTTTCTAGCCTTGGTCGGCAGATAATACTGTCCACGCACAAACGTAGCTACCATGTCCCGCTCAAACTTCGTATCCACCAACATTCGATCCACGAGCAGCAGCATCAGATCCTGCCATTCATCTGGATCACCTGTTACCAGCGCCTGGTGAAGCAATACCTGTGCCGGGTCCTCCGCCGCTTCCTGGAACTTCAACTCAAATAACTTCTGATCCAAATCACCTGTCAGCAATTTTTTGAAATTGCCCATGTACAGCTCCTGCTTCTCTCTGTCCACCAGTTCGAACGGGTGGCGCTCCCAGTGATAGACCTCATTGGTTTCCTTCGTAATATACACGTTGAGAATATCGTAAATATTCAGTAGATCGTGATCGAGTTTAAACTGCTTGCGTATATGCGCGACTTCTTTTTTATTCATGATTCGTTAGACAACTCCCACAATATATAATTTTATCTGCGTGCAGCTCTATATCCTAAAAGCCAGTGCTCCCTTGGAAGTCTTCATCTGAGCAGTAGGTCACAAATGGGCGCAGCTATGGAGTAGCTGGATCAAGCCGTTTTTGCTCTCCATTTCTGTACTCTCAGTGAGAAATTATATCATATAATGATGACGATTAATGAAAATCAATCTATGGAAACAGAAAGACGCAACAGGAATGACTCCCGTGCGCCTTTTTTCGTTGTTTAACGATTCTTAAATAATTAATTACTGCTCAGCAATATATCCGTATTCAACAGGGGTGCTCTTCTGGAAGAAACTTTCCTTGTTTCCCGCAGAAACAGTAATCCCATGAACAAGGACATTCCGCCAATAATAATCAGCAATGCCCCCAACTCCTGACTGTAGGCTGTCAGCGCCCCGTCCCTAAACGCCATTCCACGAATCAGACGGTTAAGCCAGTTCATGGGTAATGCCCATGCGAACATTTGGAACGGTTCTGGGAACGCCAGCGGCGTTAATTGAATTCCCGTAGCCAGAAAGGAGGGATACAATACCAAGCTGGTTCGAAGGCTTACTTTCGACATATCTTTGGCAGTGTATCCAATCAGCATACCCATGAGTGACAAGGCAAAAGCATAAACAACTAACGGAATGATAAAAAGATAAGCCTCTGCTTCAAACCGCATTCCCCCCACCTGTTTTAACAATCCATAGGATAGAAGCAGTGAAAGTGAACTCAACGCAGCGTAAGGTACACTCCGAACCCATAGTTGAAAAGGTGACTTTCCGTTGGCAAACAGTTTCCCTTCCTGACGAAGCCGAGGTACAATCGATCCCGCTGCACTTGTTGTAATCATCAATACTACGATATTTACAAATCCAAGCACCATAAAACCGACATAACTGGAGGTTGGATTAAACAGCATCCGCTGCTGAAGGGATAACGGTGACACGATTCCTTTAGCTGTCTCGGTATCCATCCCTTTTTGGATCAGACGTGTCATGGAAAGGGTCATATTTTCCGTCTGGATGATCTCCTGAATCGCAGTGCGAATACCGGTCAACCCCGAGGGCATCGTGTTATCCATCAAGATACCGATATTTGTCGATTTCCCTTGTTGTTGGCGCAATCCCAACTGATTGGGAAGCATAATGATCGCTACAGCCTGCTCGTTGGCAAGTAATGTTTCAGGACTCATTCGGCTCGCATATACGCTCTTGACGCTCATGTATTGTGACGCATTTATTTTGGAGATCAATTGCCGTGAATATTCGCTATGATCCTCATCAATGACCACAACTGGTGATTTATTGAGTTGATTCTGCGAGAACATTAATCCAAAAAATAAGGCTGCAATCATTGGCCCAATAAAAATTAGCCGTATATACTTACTTCCTATGACGTACTTCCACTCGTCAATCAGTGATTTCATCAAGTTTCACCTCTGCTGTCATCCCCGGAAGCAATTCAGTATTCGAATCCATCGATATCCGGACCAAAAACATACTCAAATCGGCTTGCCCTTTTTCCCGGGACATCCGCAAATTTGCGAACTGAGGAGCAGTTGAGATGGAAGTGACGCTCCCCTTCACCTGCGTTGGCTGATCCAAATATGGAAAATGAACATCAATGCTTTGATTCACTGCAAGCTGTTGAATTTCACTTTCCTGTATGTAAAGGTCGGTGTAATACGTATTCTTTTGCACAACTGCTAGCGAAACTCCTCCTTGTACTTGATCTCCCTTACTCACAGCGACTCGGTCAACCAATCCGTCATACGGTGCGAGTACATCCACATCTCCCTCCCCGGCTGATTTCACTTTGAAAAGAACCTCTCCCTCTTTCACAGAGTCCCCCGTAGATGCACCAACCTCTGCAATCGTCCCGGGACTATTCTGATAATATAAAGTCGTTTGCTCTGACTCAAGTATGCCTTGTTTCCGGCTCTCGGCCTGACTTACAGCATCCTTCCCTTTAACCGTAAGAAGTGAACCTCCAATAATAACCACCATCGCAATTCCGATATACAAACCTGCTTTTATCTTCATTCTTATATCTCTCCCATTCCCAATCCTCGTGTATGGTTAAATTTGCTGACTATTTTTGCTTTTTAATTTTGGTGACCGCATTCTCGGCTGCCTCCATGATCACTTCTCCCAAAGTCGGATGAGGATGAATCGTCATGGCCAGATCTTCCACGGTTGCCCCCATCTCAATTGCGAGTGCGAGCTCCGATATCAGTGTGGATGCCTCCACGCCTACGATTTGCGCACCAATGACAATTCCTGTGGTCGGGTCTGCCACTATTTTCACAAATCCTTCGGGTTCTCTTAATGCCAATGCTCTTCCGTTAATCCCGAAAGAAGATTTCCCAATAACCACCGGAACGGCCTGTGCATTGGCTTCCGTCTCACTTACCCCAACACTGGATATCTCCGGATCAGAAAACACGACAAGCGAAATTACCTTGTAATCCACTTTGGAGGTAAGACCAGCAATGGCTTCTGCGGCTACTTTGGCTTCATAGGATGCCTTGTGGGCAAGTGCCGGACCGGCTGTAATATCTCCAATAGCGTAAATGTGAGGGATAACCGTTCTGCACTGTTCATCCGTCTCAACCAGTCCTTTGTTCGTTACGAGCACACCTATGCGTTCCAGTCCTAACTGGCCGTCTGTATTGGGTTTTCTGCCGATTGTAACCAGTACATATTCTGCTGTAACTTGTTGCTGCTCCTGATTTTTTGAATAATGCAGTGTAACGGAATCCGCATTGTGCTCCACCTTTTCGGCAATCGCTCCGTTTACGATCTGGATGCCGTCCGCCTTCAATTGTTTGACTACAGGGGCTGCAAGTTCCCCCTCGAATCCAGGCAATACTTGTGCGCCTCCCTCCAGAATCGTTACCTTGGTTCCGAATTTGGCATACATCTGTCCAAGCTCCACCCCAATATAACCTCCGCCGATCACAATCAGACTACTCGGAACCTCCTGTAGAGATAATGCTTCAGTGGAAGATAAGATGCGACCTCCAACTGGAAATGCTGGCAATTCAATTGGACGAGACCCCGTTGCCAGTATGAGATTTTTAAAAGAAATGCTTTGCTCCTGCCCAGCTTGCTGGATCATGGCTGTGTGCTCATCCACCAGACTGGCCTCTCCTTCCAGAATGTTCACACCCGCAGTCTTTAACAAATAGTGGACGCCACCTGCCTGTTTATCCACAACCCCCTGTTTAAAATCCTGAGCAGTCTTAAATGTCGCTGCCGCGTCAGCTTGATTGAACTGTCTGAACCAATCATAGCGATGCGATTCCGCAATTAAAGCTTTGGATGGTATGCAACCCACATGTGTACAGACCCCGCCGAGCTGTTTACGTTCAACAATCGCCGTTTTCATCCCCAACTGCGAAGAACGAAGCGCCGCCACATAACCACCTGGACCTGATCCAATAACTAACGTATCCACAGATTTAAGCTTGCTCATATTCTGATACCTCCCGATTTGAAGTCAATTTAAAATATGATGACCGTAATATATTATAATCATCATATTTTAAAATCGTCAACAACCGTATTTTATCCGTTTGTAAAGCAACAGATATTCAGTCGCCAAATTGACAGGCTTTATTATGATGACTATAATATTTTAAAAAGTATAATGATGAAACTATGGAGTGAATGATCATGCCCTATCCTAAAGGACATAAGATAAAAGTACGAGGTAAGATTGTTGAAAGTGCGGCTCGAGCTTTTCGCACCAATGGTATCCAGGAAGTGAGTGTCCCGTTTATTATGAAGGGAGCTGGATTAACTCACGGAGGGTTCTATTCACATTTTGACAACAAGGAACAATTGGTTGCCGAAGCCTGTGAATATGCCATTAGTGATACCATTACACTTCTAAAGAACGTGGCTGATCAGGAAGAGCAGAATTCCAAAATTAATAAAGTAATCGATTATTATTTGAGTCCGTATCACCGCGACCAAACGGAAATGAGCTGTATTTTCCCCGCCCTTTCCAGCGAAATATCCCGTTCGTCCGAAGAAATTCGGCAGGTGTTCACCCATGAATTAGAGCGGATGATCACTTTTATCTCCAATCTGGCTGAGATCGATATGTCCAGCGGTCGTGCACTGTTCAGTACAATGGTTGGTTCGCTTGTACTTGCACGCTCTGTTAGTGATCCTGAGCTTAGCGACAGCTTTCTCTCGGCGGGCAGACAGCAAGCCAAAGAAATGGTTAAAAGAAAAGATATGTAAGGGTTTCTTGTTTTTATACAATAAGTAGATTTGATGTTGCTATATCAAGTTAAAAACACAAATAGACCGCTCACCCTGGCAAAGGTTGCGGTCTACTTGATCGTGTATCCTCTTGTTAAGCCCACCGCCCTTAAAAGCGGCTATTGCGTCAGAGTGTCGTGTTAGCGCACGGCTTTCTTTGCATGATAAGCTGTTTCCGTCCCCATTTTAACATGGAGATTGTGGATTTCAATCCCACGATAACCATATGTTCCGTATGTTAAAACTGACGCTACGGCAAAAATTTCAGCATCTTACATATTTACGCTTGAAGCCCGTCCGCCCTTTTTCCACAGCCTTTTGGATATTCTCAGAGGCATTCAGCAGCTTGCTCTTGGGCATGTCCTTGTTCACTTCGACAGGTCCCACAGCCTTGGCTGTCTCCACCGCCAGATCGTGCAACGGTTGATAGGATGTTGCGACAGTATACAGGAAGTTGTTCATCGAATATTTCGTTCGTTCCGGAGATTCGTGAATCGTCTTTTTGACCTGTTCCAGCATCTCCATCAGTTTATTCTCCGAAAATTCAGCATCCTTTCGACTGCCGAGCAACCAACAGTAACAGCTCCATCCTGCTGACATTTTCAATTCTTCTCCGCTGGCGATCCACTTATCCGAAACTTCTTGAGCAATATCCGTCTCCGCTAGCGTAACGGCAACGATGAAGTCAGAGATCATGTAAAAATAAGCAGCGTCAATCCAACGGTCGAAATCATCTTCTGTCATCGCTTGAGGATCGGCTATCACGCCTGCAAAGTACATCGCATCATAATTCCCCGTTGCATATAGTTGCTCCGCCAAAGGTTGATCCTTTTTGATTCGCTTCGCCATTGGTTTCATCGCCCCGGTTGCCACGCCAAATAACGGTTCATGCGCACCGTTGGAGATGTAGATTTTTTTCGTTCGTTCTTTACCCAGTGCTTCCAGCTCTTGCATCACTTCATCTAGATTCATTTCGTGACACTCCCCATCCTATAATTTATATATCTGATCATATCAAACAGAAACTTATGTTTAACGAACAACCGTTGGAAAATTACACATTATCCTATTCGAACCATTCTGCCATATGCAAAATCATTCCGGCGAGATTATTACCATTCACATGAGGGATTCCCTAATGGGGTATTTTTCCTAAAAAACTGAATACTATTCAAATTTCCCTGTTGCTCTGACAACCTGTTCAAGCATTATCACCGATCATAACATCTATACCATTGTTTAGCACAGATCCCTGAAAAGATAGATATAACTTCTTCGCAGACAGACATTTTTCCTTTCTTATGCTTTTACCGGCAACTTCTGAATACCTGCCGAGAGCCTGATTGGAAGAGCTAATTCCCCCAGCACAAGCAGAGCAACATCTGTCCATGTCCAAGCAACGTTAAGCTATGGCAGGATACGTCGCTCATCGTTTATGTTCAGTTTAGTGTTGTTAACCAAACCGAGATGAGGAAGGATGCGAGAGCATGAGCAACAATCAAGTGTTAGGCTTTGCCCCTGCCTTGGGCTGGAATTCGTGGAATACCTTTACGTGGGATATTAACGAACAATTAATTCGGGATGTCGCAGATGTGTTTGTATCGGAAGGTTATCTGGCCGCTGGTTACGAGTATATTGTCATTGATGATTGCTGGAGCCTGAAGGAACGTGATGCAAACGGCAATCTGGTGGCGGACCCGGAGAAATTCCCGAGTGGAATGAGAGCGCTTTCTGATTATATCCATAACAAAGGACTAAAGTTCGGCATGTATTCATGCGTGGGTACGCATACATGTGCCGGGTATCCAGGCAGCTTTGAGCATGAATTCCAGGATGCTGCCCTTTTTGCCGAATGGGGCGTTGATTATTTGAAGTATGACTACTGCTTCAAGCCGCGCCATATCTCAGGAGAGCTGCTGTACAAACGGATGAGCCTTGCGCTCAAAAACTGCGGACGCGATATCCTGTTCTCCGCCTGCAACTGGGGAGCCGACGATGTATACGATTGGATACGGGAATCGGGCGCTCATATGTACCGCTCCACCGGCGATATCCGTGACAATTGGGATTCAGCGAAGGAACTTGCCCTGTCCCAACTCGGGAAACAAAGCTACACTGGCTCTTTCTGCCATAACGACATGGATATGCTAATCGTTGGTATGTACGGTGGAAGCAACAATGATTATATTGGCAGCATCGGCGGATGCAACGACATCGAATATAAAACCCACTTCTCACTCTGGTCCATGATGGGTTCCCCATTAATGATCGGATGCGACGTGCGCAAGGCTAACCAGATTACAAAGGATATTCTCCTTAATCCTGACCTGATCGCTATCAATCAGGATGTAGAAGCACGCGGAGCTTACCGCATTAAACCAGAACCGCAATGGTTTCACACAGACGATGTATTTATGCTGGTGAAAGTACTCACAGATGGTGATCTAGCTATTGGTTTCTTCAACCTGAGCGACAACCAGCGGGAATTGTCTTTGCAATTTTGGGATATGGGTCTGCCTTACGCTGCCGGTTATGCCCTGTCCCTGTATGACTGCTGGGAACATAAAGAGCTTGGCGTATTCCGTGAACGCTTCGCTCCCGTTGTCGCAGCACATGATTGTTTAATTGTGCGTGCGAAACTGGTGAAATAGATGACTCAACATCGCCTGTGCACCTCCTGTCAGGTTCCGCTCTCTTCAGACGATGTGGGCATCTACCTCAAATTGATCTCGCGCTCTGCCCAGCAATTTCTGTGCATCGATTGTATAGGAGTGAAGTTGAACTGTGGACGCGAGCCTATTGAGAAGCTGATCCGTTATTTCCGAGAGTCCGGGAACTGCGCCCTGTTCCGTTAACGTTATGCCTTGGTCCCGTGCAACATCATGTACGATGTTGGCGTGTGTGAAGTTGCTTTCTTAAATACTTTGGAAAAATATAACGGATCATTGTATCCGACAGAATAGGCTACCGATTGAATCGGCAGGCCCGACGTCTTCAGCAGCTCACAGGCGCGCTCGATTCGACAGGATGTAATATACTCCAAAACAGACTTGCCGGTTGCTGCCTTAAACAGACGAAACAAATAACTGCGCTCCAGATTAACTGCCTTTACGATCTCCGTGACGGTCAGTGTCGGCTTCCAGTAGTTTTGCTCGATGTACTTTCTCGCCAGCCAGACATAATCCTTGGCATCCACCTGCGGCTCCTTCGGATAATGCTCCATATAGTAGGAGAGCAACAGACGCAAACGGGCATCAGCCCTTAGTAACTCATAGGATGACGCACCCGCGTTCCAGGCAAGGTGGAAAAAAGGCTGCAGTGTCTCCGGTGAGATCGTCACCACGGGTTGTACCTCTGAGAACTGCGTCAGCCCCAGCAACCGCCCGGCATCCTCACCGCTAAACTCCACCCAGACATACTCCCATGGATCTTGCGGGTCTGGATAATAATAAATCTCCTTTTGCGGAAATATGATAAAGCTTTCCCCCGTAACTAACCGAAAAACGCGGCCGCCCGTCTCCAGCGTCCCTTGGCCGCGGATAATATAGTGCAACGCATAAACGTCTCGCACGCCTGGCCCCCATTGGTGAGGGTTGGCTGGCTTGTGACCACCGCTGATAAAATACAAATTACTGGCTCTATTGCTCTCATGCCAAATCGGATTCAACCTTGATCCCCCCTTCCTAATCCGCCTTGTTCTGGCGTTAGGTTTATCTTATATATCGTTGATTAGATTTACGGTAACGCTTACACGCTAAATCCAGAGAGGAGAATGTTGTATGCTTAGAATGGTTACGGTAGAACATGGACAAGTGCAAGGACTGCCCGCGGCGGACCCGCGGATTACCAGCTTCAAGGGAATTCCTTTTGCCGCACCTCCTGTAGGTGAGAACCGCTGGCGCGCTCCGCAGCCGCAGTCGAGCTGGGAAGGTGTACTGCAAGCTTTTGATTTTGCCCCCATCTCCATGCAAGCCCCAACAGTCATCGATGACAACAATATTTATACCCGCGAATGGGCCGTTGATCCCGACCTGCCCATGGATGAGGATTGTCTGTATCTGAATGTCTGGACACCAGCCAAACGCACGGACGAGAAGCTGCCTGTTTTTGTCTGGTACTTTGGCGGGGGCCTCCAAGTGGGCCATACGGCCGAAATGGAATTTGACGGCGAGCGAATCGCCCGTAGAGGCATTATCGTTGTGACGATTAATTATCGGCTGAATGCCTTCGGCTTCCTGTGTCATCCTGAGATTAGTGCCGAATCCCCCCATGCACCCGCCAACTTCGGTCATCTCGATCAGCAAGCGGGCACACAGTGGGTCAAACGCAACATTGCCGCCTTTGGCGGTAATCCAGACCAGATCACGATCGGTGGACAGTCGGCAGGCGGGGGAAGTGTACTCAGCCAGATGACCTCTCCGCAAAATAAGGGCTTGTTCCAGCGAGCCGTCATCATGAGCGGTATGGCTACGGAGTTGTACCCGAAAGTCCGTGTGCCTTCTGTCCGTTCCACACTGCGGGATGCAGAGCAAGCCGGGGTTGCATTTTTCGACTTCCTGGGCGTATCTTCCCTGACTGAGGCGAGACAACTGGATGCTGAATTTCTCCGTGACAAAGCCCTCGAATATAAAAGCTTCTGGGGAACCGTCATCGACGAACAATTCTGCGCAGGCGATTCGTTTACTCGTTTTGTTCAGCAGGAGCGCGAGGCGATACCCGTAATGCTGGGGCATACGTCTTCAGAATTCTGGACCCGTCCCGCCGCAGCCAATCTGGAAGAACTGAAACAGATGGCTGTGGAGCTGTTTGGCGAGGATGCTCCTACCTTTTTGCAGCTATGTGAGACTAATTCCGGCCAATTCGAGCATGCCCTGCAACAGGCATCGGTCCGCATGATCCAGCATGCCATTCTGCTCGCCATTCGCGCGAACAGCGGTCATCCGTCTGAAACGCCTCTCTACTATTATAACTTCGACGCCGAGATTCCGGGCTGGGACCAGCCAGGCACTTTTCACTCCGTCGATCTGTGGTTCTTCTTCGAAACACTCGCCAAATGCTGGCGGCCTTTCACAGGCAAGCATTATGATCTGGCCCGCCAGATGTGCAATTATTTATCCAACTTTATTGCTACAGGTGATCCAAACGGCTCGGACTCCACCGGAAAGCTGATGCCTCATTGGACTCCTTGTACTACGGAACAGCCGTATCTCATGGAATTTGGCGATCAGGCTCAATTACAGAAGACTGAGCCCGGACCGATGCTCGCGTTTTTAATTGAACAATATTTCAAGAAACAGAATGAACCTGTTGTTTAAAACATGAGTCTTGCCCTCTCACGATATATGTAAGAGCCATGCTGTCGCATGGCTCTTTTTGTATAGTGTGAATGGTAGAGCGATGTTCATTCGCCCATGCCCATTAGCAAGCTTCTCCACTACAGCAGTCTAAGGTAACAACAAAATCAGACAGCCAGAGAAATCCCACGGAAGACAATCAGTATCATTTCAAGAGATCCGTTATATATGAGTCTGTGTTGGTTTATTGAGGATGACAGGTAGCTTAATCTGTAGTGAAAAGATATCCTTTTCCTGCGAAACCTTCAACGTCCCGTTGTGCTGCTGAATCATTTTCTGACAACTAACGAGCCCGATTTCGTTGCTATCATTCTTTTTGCCAACACGTTTAATCTTATTCTCTACCTCAAGAATGACCCATTGTTGCTTCAAAGAAATCTGGATATGAACAGGATGCACTGGATCGGCGTATTTTCGAATATTTGAAAATATGTTATCCATTACGCGACGCATGGCGACCAGATTGATTTCCAACAAAAACTCCTCATGATGTGCATCTGTCTGAACCTGCACATCTATATCGTCCAAAACCACTAATTGCTCATCTATGAGTTGATCGATAAGTGCTCTGCCTTCATACATTTCAAACTCTACTTCCTCTTCTTCAGCGGCCGAGGATACCGTAAAATATTCGAATAGTTTGTCCGACAGCACTTTGATCTGATAGGCCTTCTCCCGGCTATTATGAATATACTGCAACAGATCCTCATGTGTCTTATATTTGTTGAGCTCTATGATATCCATATATCCTAATAGAATCGTGAGTGGCGTTCGCAAATCATGGGAAATCGCCGTGATCAATTCACGGTTGGCCATCCTGACCCTCTCCTCGCTGTCCAGCCGCTCCACAAATGATTTCCTCATCTCATCAATACTTTGGGCCAGAGATGACAGTTCATCCTTTCCCGATATCGTAATCGAATAATCCAAATTTCCACCTTCGAGTATTTTGATCTCTTGTTCAAGCACGCCAATATAAGATGTTTTCTTATTAATCATCAGTAGAAAGGAAACGAGGAACACAATGGCCGCTATGAAAACACCAATAATCAGAATGAGGTTGTAGTATTGATACTCATAAAAGCTAACCAAGTATATCTGGGCATCCTGATCCGCAAAGTGGATGGTGGTAATGGGTATTTTCGATGGCACGAATTGAGTTAACAACTCTTCATTAATGGCCGGATCAATCCCCGTATTGGAGGAAAATATCAATTTGTCTTTTGCAAAAATATACAGATTTAAGTAGCGCTCATGACTTATCCAAGCAGACAATTCCTCATGATCACGGGTTGACACGTTCTGGTTATCCACAAATGCTTCGAATCGATCAAGCGCATCTTGCTGCCTGTTCTCTACAAAAGTGGATTTGCTTAAATAACTATCCAATAGAGTCTCGCCAACAACTTGTAAAATAACGAGTGCACTTATGGAAATGACCAAAGAAATGACAACCGCCAGAACCAGTTTAATCTTCAGCTTTTTTCCTATGAATAATCTATTCAATTTTGTACCCCTTCCCCCAAACGGTCTTCACATATTTAGGGTTCTGCGGGTCATCCTCCAGTTTGCCTCTCAAGTTACGAATATGAACCATCACTGTGTTATTACACGTATAAAAGTAGGGTTGCCCCCAAACACTCTCATAGATGTTTTCTGCCGAAAACACCTTACGTCGTTTCTTGGCCAGTAGGAGCAAGATCTGGTATTCAATTTCAGTTAGAGCAATCTCCTTCTCCCCAACAAACACGGCTTTTGAATCCTGATGGACGGTAAGATCCTTAACGATAATTTGGTCCTTTTCTTCGGTCTTCTCCTTGCCCCGATATATATAATATCTCCGCAGTAAAGCCTTCACCCGCGAAACGAGTTCTGTATAGGAAAAGGGTTTGGACAAAAAGTCATCACTGCCTGAGGAAAAGGCCAATTGTTTGTCAGAGTCCTGCGTTTTCGCTGTGAGAAACAGGATCGGTGCGCTTGTTTTTTCACGAATCTCCAGACACGCCTTCAGCCCCGATTTATTGGGCATCATCATATCCAAAATAATGAGATCCGTCTCTTCGTTCACTTTATCAATCGCATCTTGACCATCTATCGCTTCAATCACTTCATAATTCTCGCTCTCTAACAAAATCCTTACAATTTCACGAATTTCACTGTTATCATCAGCAATTAGAATTTTCTTGCTCATCTGATCCCTCCGTCTAATTTCAGTATAATATGCGCTATTAGCGACTACCAGCAAATACAATCGACTTAAGAATTCTTCAGAAGTTATGTAGGTATCTCTTAATAATTTCGTCTTATACTGTAAATATGTAGAAGTTATTACACAAAGGGGTCGTCAGGAATGCCACAAACTTCGAAAAAAATAATGATTAACATATTGTTGGGTCTGTTCATCATGTTGTCCATTGGTCTACTGGTGTATTATTCTCCTGCCATTATTAAAATCATGTCTTCCATGGACAATTTCAGAGCGTATATTCATTCAACAGGCCATTGGGGTCCGGTCATGTTTATTTTATTCCAGATTCTTCAGATCGTGGTTGCACCTATTCCAGGAGAAGTGGTACAGATTGCAGGCGGTTATATCTATGGGGTTACAATTGGGTCCTTGTATACTACAATAGGCTTGATTATAGGCTCAGCGATCGCCTTTTATTTCACTCGTTACATCGGTCGCGCCTATATTTCACGACTAATGCAAAAGAAAAATAATAAGTGGATGTCTTTAATTCATGATGAGAAGAAGTTCTCCGCTTTTTTATTTATATTTTTCGTAATTCCCGGCTTGCCCAAAGACATGCTTGTATTTGTCGCCGCACTTACATCGATTAGTTCGTTTAGGTTCTTCACGATCCTTATCGTTGGTCGTCTGCCGTGGATCATCGCATCTACCGTTATAGGGTCCACAATTCATATGCAACAATACACAATCGCCATTATTATTTCTGTTATCGCTGTAATCGGGTTTGTACTCGGTTATATCTATAGGGAGAAATTGGTGGGATTGTTCTCCCGGTCAGACAGTACCAAAGCCAAACCCAAGGCTATACCCAGTTATAGTACGAATAGGGAGTCTCGTAAAATAAAAAGAGATACAACATGAACATAGCCAATCTATTGATATGAAAACCGGAGGTATATCTTATGCAAACACTTGAAACCAATCGATTAATCCTGCGAAATTTCACCGTAACGGACGCAGCCGGACTATTGGAATACACGGCAAATCCCAGAGTGAATTGTTTTATGGATCAACGAATTTTAACATTGGAAGACGCGGAGACAGAGGTCGCAAAAAGAAGCAGTGACGATTCCCACATCGCGGTCTGCCTGAAAGACAGTAACGAGCTGATCGGTGAGCTGTTTGGTATGAGGGAAGATCGGGATTCCGATACGGATAAGGATTCGAATTCAGATACGTATAGTATTGGTTGGAATTTTAATGGCAGATATGAAGGGAAAGGGTACGCCAGTGAGAGCGCCAATGCTTTCATCGAAAATCTCTTTATGGAACAGGGAATAAGAAGACTGTACGCCTATGTCGAGGATGATAACTTCCGTTCTCAGAAACTGTGTGAGAAGCTGGGCATGCGCCGGGAAGGTCTTTTTATGGAGTTCATTTCATTTGTCAATAATGAGGACGGCACACCGAAATACGAGAATACGTATCAATATGCTTTGTTGAAAAAGGAATGGCTGGCTCAGCGTGAATCGCAGTAATAAAGAAAGACATGCCTATGCGTCATCATTAGTTTAAAAAAGTTATAGACATGAGAACCTAACCATGTGTACGTTCCACAACAAATACGGCGGCTTCTCCCTGGATAGATTCCAGAGGAAAAGTCGCCCTTTCATTATCGCGCATAACACTATTGATCAAACATTGTGTTTATAAGGTCACAACACATTTAGCTTAAATCCTAGATCGTGCTGCCCCAATATTGCTTTGCAATCTTCTGCCCTTGATCAATCTTCGCCCATTGCTGAGCTTCGCTTAATTCATTACCGCCATCACAAGATGCAAAGCCGCATTGGTGAGACAGCAGCAGCCGATCCTTATCGATGATTTTGGAAGCTTCGTCCAGCAAACGGACAACACGTGCTTCATCATCGAGTGTACTCGTTTTGGATGACAACAGACCCAGTACAATTTCCGTTTCCGGTCTGTCCTTGAACACTTCCAGAGCTTCAATTGAACCCGCACGATCATCATCCCATTCCAGGAAGAAACGATCATACTTCAATTGCTTCAGGAACAGATTCGCAATTTTGGCATACGATCCACCACCCATGTTGCGGGAATCATAATTGCCGCGGCAGTTATGTGTCCACATTTTCAAGCCAAGACTATGTCCGAAGTCAATCACGGTATTATTAATATCAATGAATTCGGTAGCGAGACCCTTTACTTCATCTTGATTAATATTTTCCCCTGTAAAAGGAGAGTTCGGGTTGTCGTCTGCAAACAGTTCCCACAAGCAATCATCGAATTGCAGAATTTTACCGCCCACCGCAGCGAATTCCTCCACGAACTCCTTATACGCGATCACAAGACCCTCTTTGAGTTCCTGTATGTTCTGATATACAGCATCCGTTCCACCAATGTTATCCGACCAGGAAAGCTCACCGAAAATATGGGAAGGAGACGGTACACAAAGTTTCGTTTGTTGCTCGCCAGCTGTGTCTTGCAGTTGTTGGAACAGTTGAATGAAATGATGGTTCTTTCCACTCAATTTATCAGTAATGCGTAGTCCAATATCTTTGCGTGTTTCATATTTCGAAGTTCCGTCCACATCTCTGAAAAAATAGCCGTGATCCGCGATGTAACGCTTTACTCCGCCAAATCCCCATACAAAGTCCAGATGCCACATCGATTTGGAGAATTCGCCATCGGTAACCACGGACAAGTTATGTTCGATTTCCTTAGCGACAACTTGTTTGATAGCCTCCGTCTCGCACTTTTCATATCCTTCGTAGTTTTCATAGAACGGATATTGGATATCATCATTATGTTCAATTTGCGTTTTATATTTCAGCAGCTCATCCGGCCGCAATAAACTTCCTACGATCTGGAACTTATCAGTCATGTAAAAAACCCCCTCGTTGTATACAATGATCATATCACGCTGAGAGCAGTTAGAAGGGATACTTAAAAACCATAACTGGTTATAGTTAAAAGCTATATCCACTTATTAGACAGATTTCAGTGAAACCGTCACCGACACAGTGTACCTCTATCCGTGAAAGTTATTCAATTTCACAACGTACGACGACGCAGTTCATAAAAATATTGTACCGCTGGATGCTTTAATTTGACCTGCTCCGACATGTTCAGAATTCGCTTTTTGCCAACTCGTCTGTCCATTAAAGCCAGAATATTAAACAAGATATCCTTGCTCTCCAGATTATCCTCTATAGAAGTCGATAGATATGTCGTGGCTGCAACGGTAAAATTCGATTTACTGAGTGCGGTCTGAGCCAACAACAGCTCTTTGGCATGTACGGAGATCTTTCTACTTCTTGCCATGACTTGAAGACGATCCTCGGGAATGGGTCCTTTGGAATCTTTTCTGATAGCTTCAATCTCTTCATCGCTCACAGGAATCATGATCTCCGGATCGCTCTTGATCTCCTGCTCTGACTGATACCATCGGATTGGGGTTGTTGTATCACTCATGTTGAGTACATTTTTTTTATCTACAGTAATATAACAATTGCCTGATTTATCAGGTGAATAGCGATAGCTGGTAGCACGGTACTCCACCCTTCCAACTAACGCGGGACTAAGAAAACTCTCCAGTTGTTGCTTCAATTTACTCCAGGACATAAATCCTCCTATTATCAAAAGCCTACCGCATAAATTGCGGTGATCATTTCAAATATTTTTTTTCAATCCGTCTCCAGTATCAACATTCACCTAAATTATAACATAGCAAAACAAATTGACGATGGAAGAAACCCAGTTATTGGTTTTAAATTCCCCTATGTGATAAAATTGCAGAAAATTATCTACTTACTATTAAATCGTCATAGCCTACCATTGGAACATACGTTGTTATTCACAAAAGAGAGGAAGAGTGTAATGGCTACGAAGAAAGCAACCTTACCTGCTCATATGGAAAAACTCGTTAAAGATAATGATATCGCTACCGTAAAAGAGGTTTTCGAGCAATGCGAATGGGATGCCCGTGGGGGATACAGCAAAGGTACGACCCTCAGCTTTCGTCAAATATCGGATGAAGTGGTCCGCTGGCTGGTAGAGCAAGGGGCAGATATTAATGCACGCGACAAATATCAACGCACGCCTTTACATGCCCATGCCTCACACTGGTCAGGAAATGTCCCCCTGTTCCTTGAATTAGGTGCGGATCTGGACGCTGTGGACTACCAAAATGAAACACCGTTACATGCAGCGGTCAATGGGTATAGAACCAAAGTGGTTCAAGAGTTGGTAAATCAAGGTGCTGCTATTAACGTTGAAAATAATAAGGGAAATACGCCATTAGCTAAGGGATTAGTCAATTGCAGGAATAGTGATATTGTCGATCTGGCGGAGATTGCCGCCATTCTGCTGAATGCTGGTGCATCGGTCACGCCAGATATGAAAGAATCGGTGAAGCGGATTGGTAAGGATTTTGAATTCGTTCGTGAGAAGTTCAATCAGGACAAGGTCGATGAAGTTTCAGACGCGCTAATCAAACTTTACCGGCTATTTGATGTCGAGCCGGTAGCAAATCGGATCATGCACGATGGGACCACCCCCATTCAGGTAACGGCAACCACCTGGCCCAAGCAACATCAAGAGCTGTGGGAATATCTCATTCCCGCCCAGGGCCATGCTCAAACGGTGCAGGGAGAGGTTATCCGCATCACAGGGCGTGTATCCCATGAAGTATTGGATAATGGCGGAGGAAACTGGGATGCAGAGTATCGCAAGATGCTGGATGCACTGATTCGTCACCTGGGCATTGGTGCGCCACTCGCCCCGGCACTACTCCAAGAGGCAGCAAACCTGGTCAGCAGGCTTCATGATGGATACGATTTTGATGCGCCTGCCAGATTATCCGAGTTGGCTGTGTTATGGGTATTAGCGAATCCTCAGCCAGTCGCAATAGAGAAGCCAGAGTATACGCGTTAAACAGCAAAGCAAAAAAAAGAAGCGGAAAAGTTACCGCTTCTTTTTTTCTATTAAATCTACCTGAATCATACTTCGTATCCATGATTACGGCTTACTCTACTCCACCTGTTCATTACTTTCAAACTCATTGAGCAATTCGCGTACTTTAGAAGTGGTTTTGGCGTTCATCAAGCTGTTTCTCAGCTCACTAGCACCGCGGAAGCCACGAACATAGATTTTGAAAAACCGGGCCAGCGGGCTGAACGAACGCGGTTCAAGCTCGGAATATTGATCATGCAGGTCCAGATGCAGCCGTAGCAGATCAAGCAATTCCTCACTGCTGTGTTCCTTCGGCTCCTTCTCAAAAGCAAACGGATTCTGGAAGATACCGCGTCCAATCATAATACCATCCACACCATATTGCTCCACGAGTCTCAGGCCTGTTTCACGGTCAGGAATATCCCCATTAATCGTCAGTAATGTATTAGGAGCTATCTCATCACGAAGTTTTTTAATCTCCGGAATCAGTTCCCAGTGAGCGTCTACTTTGCTCATTTCTTCTCTCGTCCGCAAGTGAATGGACAGATTTACGATGTCTTGCTGCAAAATATGAGTTAACCAGTCGCGCCATTCATCGACCTCAGTAAATCCAAGACGCGTTTTTACACTGACCGGTAGCCCCCCGGCTTTCGCCGCCTGAATAATCTCCGCCGCAAGGGCTGGCCGGCAGATCAATCCGCTTCCTTTTCCATTCTCGGCTACATTCGCTACCGGACAACCCATATTGATATCGATGCCTTTAAATCCTTCTTTCGCCATACCGATACTCATCTCACGAAAGAATTCCGGTTTATCTCCCCAGATATGAGCCACAATCGGCTGTTCGTCCGCTGTAAAAGTCAGACGCCCGCGCACACTATGGTGCCCCTCCGGGTGACAATAACTCTCTGTATTCGCAAACTCCGTAAAAAACACATCCGGTCTTCCCGCTTCACCTACGACATGCCGAAACACAACATCCGTCACATCTTCCATGGGTGCCAGTATAAAAAATGGTCGTGGCAATTCACGCCAAAAATTTTCCTTTGTCATCTCAAAAGCTCCTCTATACATTCCAGGACAGTCTTTGTCCTCATTAATAGTTAACATAGTAAAACTCGTAACTCATGCATCTGCTGGCCTATCATTTACATGATCATTCGCAGTTTCGTGGCAATTCACATTATGGTGTCCTAGCCTTCTTCTTCACTTATACCATGCAAATGTAACTTTGTTCAAACAGCAGTATCTGTTATTACTTCCATTAGATATTCAGATTATTGAAAGTTCGATGATCTCGAAATTGCCCTTTCCCGATTTTATCACGTCTTTATTAGATTTTCAGCCCGATTGCTCTTGCCGAACTGGAAAAGCTCCTCTAAAATGAAGCTCGGCAGGTATTTAACCTGCAGAACGACATTTGGAGGAGGCATGACTTAAATATGGAAATCTCACTGGATATGATTAAAGATAAAGTCGAATGCTTGCAGGCTTATGACTTTCATGAACTGGCGCGAGTGATTGAAGATCGAATTGAAATCAATAAAGCGCTGATGCTGCGTGTGAAGCAAGTCCAACATCAAGTAACATTTGATCCTATTCGCACCAAAATGTTATATAGTGCAGTCGTGCATTTTGCCGTAGATTGAATTGATTAATAAAAAAGTAAACGATTGTTTCATTCATCCTGATCTATCTATACACTACACCTTAGGCTTCAAATGTTTAATTACAGACACACTCAAAATGGTCATCCCTACACCAAAGCCTGATATGGATAATGGACCAAGTAGAAATCGCATAACTTCGCTCTGTATTACAAAGCTTGCGAGCATAACAACCATACAGATCACCGTGAAAATCCCCACAGTTAACGTGCCTATAACATCATTCAATGAATGATTTTGCTCACGAGCAATCGTAATTTTATTTTCCTTCAGAATAGGCAGTTCCAATAATCTAGGAAGGTAGTCCGTAATCTGGTCCTTGACCTTGCTTATGCGCTCCTTAACCATCTGCCCTTTATCCATATGGCTGGCGTAGGACTGGCTTGCTGCGGATAAAGAATAGGTATCATCTACAGATGACAACGTACCATCCAGCGTAATGATTGCCCTAAACGCACCAGCAATGGTCGGTTTTAAGGACATCCCCATATCCGTGATCAGGGTCATCATACGTTTCATCATGACACTTGTCGGGTCTGGCGAGAAAGATGCTTCTGCTAACAAACGGTTAAGGCGTTGTTCAATCAGCTTATGATCCAGTAAATCTCCTTCCTCACAGACTCGCGTTAAGCCAAGGGCCATCTCTTTCGTATCTTTAGTGCTGTAACCCATCAGGAAACTTAGCATGCCTTCTCGTTCCTCATCCGTTAGATATCCCACTGAACCAAAGTCGATCAAAGCAACTTCTCCATCAGAAGTAAGCATGAGGTTGCCAGGATGGGGGTCCGCATGAAAGATACCAATCATCAGAATTTGATCCAAAAATGCGTGCATCACCCTCACCGAAACGTCGTTTGTCACCGCTTTTGTGAAGCTGGTTCCTTCGATATATTCCATGGTGAGCACCTGTTTCGTTGAGAACTCGGCGTAGATTTTAGGAACACGGATCTGAATATCATGTTCCTGGAAGGCTTTTCGTAACAGATTCGTATTTAAGGCCTCGATATCAAAATCGGTTTCTTCAAGCAAATTCTGTTTGAATCCTTCGGCCAACTGGATTAACCCAAGCCTCTTGATTTTGATAGAGCGTTCGGACAGCCATGTGACAAACTGGATCAAAATATCCAAATCCACTGTCATCTTCTGCTTCACGTCAGGTCTTAGAATTTTAACAACAACCTTCTCGCCCGTTAACTTTAGCTTTGCCAGATGAACCTGTCCGATCGAAGCCGCAGCAATCGGCTCCATCCCAAAGGATTCATAGGTTTCATCCATATTTCCGATTCTAGTGTCAATGATTGTTTTCAGTTCATCTTGGCTCAGCGGTTTAACCTGATCATGCAGACTGGAGAACGCTTGAATATAGTTGGCAGGCAGCATGTCTTTTTTGGTCGATAACACTTGAGCAAACTTAACAAACACGCCGCCCATGTTATCCAAAACCTCAGCAATCGCAAAGGGCAATTTGGCATGATCCTGCTGAATCAAATGAGCCAAACCTTTACGTGAGATAATCCAGAACAAACGCATCATCCGTCTGAAAGCAAGAACCTTATTCCAGATATAGAGGAACGGATTGGTGGCTTGCAACATTTTAAAATTGAACAAGCTGAGGAGCATGTAGATATAACAGGCAATAAATACAACTAATAAAGGGTAGTACATAAACATAACTCTAAGAATCTCGGCATCCGGTGGAGCTGCGGTTTGATTGAAGTATGTAAACGAGAGCACCAGTGTTACTATGGACGTACTGAATAATACCGCCAAGATTAGCCTAAGCTGATTGCTTTTTAAAGTGCTGATATTTCCGATTATAAAATAAACCAAAAACGATGCCACTAAAATACCGCTTAGGTAAAATTGCTCCAGAGCCTGAAGCAGCGTACTCACTACCAGCGAACTGACTAACGAGATTAGAACTTTATGTTTTCTATTGAAGAACGAAGTCAGCAACATGAATACAGCGAAGCACACGAGCAATGTAATAAAAAAGAACATCTTACATCCCACCTGTTATGTAATGGTATCGTTTGATTTTCCTCTCCTCAATATAACATACTCATCCTCGCGTTCAATAAACATAAATAAACCGTCCCGGTAAAGGCTGCGGCTCGCTTGATGATGTCTAATGCCTCCCCCAGCCATACTTACAAAAGATCAAAAAGGAGCAGGATTTCCTTGCCCCTCCGCTATGTGAAACTTCTTTCTCTCATCAAACGTAAATTCACAAGGTATAATGAAGTCAGATCACCGTTTAGCATGATCTTATGAACATCATAATGAAATGAAGGAGAGGACATTCGTGGCGTTTATCCCGTTAAACTGTCCCAATTGCAACGGAAGAATTGAATACAAAGAGGGTGAGATTTTAAAGTGTCCCTATTGTGAGACAGAGCTTTTATTGAAGCAAAATCATGTCTATTACGTAGACCAGACCATTAATCATTACCACGGGACAGTTCCTGAGGCCACGCCGAAGCCGTCCGTCTCCGTCTCCGTCCCCCTAAGGCTGTTATTGGTACTGCTGCTTGTCATATCAGGCGCCATCGGTACATATTTTTATTATAGCAACAGCTCCACCTATTCAAAAACAGAAGCCAATCTGCCTGTACGAAAGATGCCCGAAAGCGAGGTTCTTCTTTCCTTTTTGCGAGATATCTTCGATAAAGGATCTGCCCTGCCGACAGAGGAGGAATTGGCTCGCCTTCGCTATTTAACTGTAGAGTATTCGGAGAATGATCAGTGGACGTTTACATATAGCCTCTCCGATCCCTTCAGCGATGAACAGGCTGAGAAAATCACATATGTTACTCAGGACAAGAAACTGAATAGCCAGGAGATCGATCAGCGAGATTTTGAAGCCTTTACGGGACTGACGGCATTGGACCTGACGAATACCTATGAAATCTCCCAGACGGATCAAACCACTTTGGCCCATATGTCCGGATTAAAAAGTTATGGAGGCGCTTTTAACGAATCCTTTAGTACATTTTCGGGCTACTTTGGCGACAAGACTAAAATAACGGAGCTTTCCACTCAGCTTCGCAGCAATCAGGAACTGGCCATGCTGCTGGAGTTTCCTAATCTGAGCTCTTTATCCATTACCTATGTGGATGAGTCCGTAACGGATTTCTTTCTGTTGAACAAGCTGCCGCTCAAGTCCCTGTCGCTCACCTTTGTCGATGAACTGGGATGGTTGTCCTCCATGACCGGGCTGTCATCCTTATCCATACATTACAGTGAAACCACAGACCTGCAGCCGCTGTACGCCTTGACCCAGCTTCAGGAGCTTCAGCTATCCTTTTTAACGAATGTAAAGTCCATCGACTTTGTACAAAATATGCCTTCTCTACAAACACTTGATCTCGAAAACGTAAACTTCTCAAGCCTGGAGCCCTTGGCCGACAAGGCCTCCATTACTACACTACGTCTGGCTTCTCTAAGTCAGCTTAGTTCGGTAAAGGTCATAAACAGTCTGCCCTCTCTGCGGGAATTAACGTTGTCCGGTTACTACGAGAAAGCAGAAGCGCTGACATTGCCTAATGTGGGGCGAGTGGAAATTCCAAGCTCCTTTCTCACTGGGCTAAAGGCCCCGGCTACGACCAGTCTGACGCTCCGTGGCGGAAGCGGGGAATTGAACTTGGCTGCGCTGGGGAAATTCCCGAAACTGGAGCAACTCTCCCTCTGGGAGATCGATGAAATTACACGTCTTGGCGCCCTGGACGGTTTGCCCAGCCTAGAGACCCTAAACATTTACGACTCGTCACTATATAAGGAGAGCGATGCTTTATTTCGTTTGAAGCGGGTGAAATCTCTGATGTGCTCCGAGTGCAGGCTGAACTTTGAAGAAAAAGCGGCCGCTGAGAACGGCGTGCTTGAACATTTGACCTTAGAGCAGCCATATTTCAGCATAAATAACAACTCTGTCAATGAAGTTGACCAGATGATGCCTTACTTTGCCAACATGCCGGCTCTACGTTCCTTTACTCTGCAAGATAACAATCTGGCTTCTCTCGAATTTATGAGTAACTGGCAGGCCATAGAAGAGCTTCATCTCGAGAACAATGCCATTTCCAATATCGAGACCCTAAGCCAGCTGCCTGATCTACGAAAGGTATATCTATCCGGTAATTCTGTACAAAACAAAGCCGTGGTTGGTGCGAGTGTACACGTATATTAATTACCACCTGGGATGATGGGGAGTTTTAGACTACTATAGTTATTGAAGTAAAGAGGAGCAAATGCTCCTCTTTACTGTTTTCGCTAGAATATCTGTATGATCTGTTTATAGGCACTCCAGAAAAGGCTCTTGCAAAATGATTACGGAAGCGACCCTCGTACCAGGAAATCTGTTATAGTCAGGCCCTTATTCTCCTTCTCCTCGTCCTTTTACTTTGTATTCAAATCAGAGCGCTTCGGATTGACCGCGCCAAAGATATGATACGGTGTTATCCCCCTTGCAAATAGGCTATCGATCAGCTTGACCAATTCTTCTGACGATAGATCTTTGTCGTTGCGTATCCAAAGACGAAACATAGATATTAATGTTGAAATGTAAAACTCAATGATATATGGTGCCAAGACATCATCTGTTGAAAAATCCACAATCAATCGCTCAAAGGGAATTTCTCTTTTCAAGCGTTCCACAAAATGAACAGAACCATAGTCGCCCAAGAGGGCTTTCAGAATTGAAATGTCCTCTGCATTTTCCAAGCATTGAAGTGCATCCTGGAACGTATGTGTAGAAAACTCTCTGCCTGCCATTTCCTCGTTAATGGATTTCAAAACACGCTCTTCAACGCAGTCCAACAACTCATAGATATCTGTAAAGTATTGATAAAATGTACTCCGATTATATCCCGATTGGTTAGCGATCTCTTGTATGGATATTTTTTCGATGGGTTTTCGACTATATAAATCACAGAATACATTTATAAATGTCTGCCTTGTTTTGTCCGTAATTTCAGGTTGCTTTTTCATTATTGCCTCCGTCTGCTGTTCGATCAATTATACGACAGATATTAAAAATCTGATGGTTGATGACCGTATAGTGAATCAATACAATAACATTATACAACACGTTGTTGGATCATCAACAAGGATTAAAATATTTTTTAGGAGGTAATATGAGAATTTTATTCTTTGGTAGAGGTGTCATATCGACCCAGTATGCTTGGGCCTTTGAAAAGGCAGGGCATACCGTTGAGTTTTACGTTAGAAAAGGGAGAAAAGAAACCCTCGGAAGTCATATAGCGCTTGAAATGTGGGACGCACGAAGAGGGAAACAGTTAATCCAAGAAAGCTGGAACATCAAACTGCATGAGGAGATAAGCCCAAATTACGATCTCATTATTGCAAGTGTCAACACGAAGCAACTTCCCGAAGCAGCACAATTACTATCGACTACCGCGGGTAACACCCCGATCCTTATATTCAATAATATTTGGCAGGATTTAAAATCATCGATCTTGCCCTTGTCTATGAACAATGTTGTCTTTGGGTTCCCAGGAGCAGGAGGCGGCATTGAGGACAATAAGCTTAGGGGCGGCTTTTTAAAAACGATATTTCTGGAAAAACCACGGGTAGGCACAGAACAGATAAACAACAAGGTCAAAGAACTATTTGAAAGCGCCCATTTTAAAATCAATTGGACAAAAGATATGCAAAGCTGGCTATGGAATCATTTTGCCATGAATGCGGCGATGGAGACCGAGGTGTTAAAACGAGGAAGTTTCCCAGCAGTCTTGAATCATAGTGACTCATTTGCAAATGTCGGTAAGAGTATGCGGGAAATGACCCCTATACTTAAAGCAAGAGGCGCAAAGATGGACGCGATTACTCTACTGTTGACCAAGATCCCACCGGCACTTCTCAGCCTGCTGTTTAACAAGGTTATTCTTGCAAAGGGCAGCTTACCACGACTTTTCATTGAATACAACAATAGTAAAGCTGGTTTTGCGGTACTTGAAGTTGTGAGAGAAGCAAAAAAGTTAGGCATACCTTTACCACGTCTTACTATGGCATTAGAAAACACTGAACAACACCAAGCTATTAAAAACTGATAAACTGAATGCCTTTCGCTGAATGAATGACTTCGGTTAAAACAATTATAGCCCGAGCTTTAGAAGCCTCGGGCAAATTAGCTATATTAAAACAGGTAAATGTAGCTTCAAAACACTACACCTTAACCAACATCGCTACACTCTCCACATGTACTGTATGCGGGAACATATCCACTGGCGTTACCTCAACCGTTCGATATCCGCCATCCTCCAGCACACGAAGATCACGTGCCAAGGTACTCGGATTACAACTCACGTACACCACGCGCTCCGGCTTCATCTCCAGGATCGTTTCCAGCAAACGTGGATCGCAGCCCTTACGCGGTGGATCGACAACAATTACGTCTGCTTCGATACCTTGTTCTTTCCAGCGCGGAATAACGTCCTCGGATGCGCCAACTTCGAATTTCACGTTTTTCATCTCGTTCAAGAGCGCATTGCTGCGAGCATCTTCAATCGCTTCAGGCACGATCTCGACCCCATACACCTGATCCGCATGTTGCGCGAGGAAAAGAGAAATCGTACCGATGCCGCAATAGGCATCAATGACAGTTTCTTTACCGCTCAGTCCGGCATACTCTACCGTCTTCCCATATAGCACTTCCGTCTGCACCGGATTCACCTGGTAGAACGAACGTGCCGAGATGGCAAACTGCACATCACCGATATAATCATAGATTACATCACGGCCCCACAGGACGCGGGTCTCATCGCCAAAGATAACGTTGGTCTGCTTCTTGTTCACGTTCTGGCAGATGCTTGCGACATGCGGAATCGCTTCACGGATACTGCCGATCCATTCGTCTTTGTACGGAATATCTCGACCATTGGTGACCAGTACGAGCATCATCTCACCTGTACGGAACGCCTTCTTCACGACCACATGACGCAGCAAGCCGCGACCTGTCTCTTCGTTATAGGCACTGATTCCAAAATGACTACCGATCTCCTTCACCTTCGCAACCACTTCGTCGTTATGCTCATGCTGAATGAGGCAGCTCTTCATATCGATGATCCGATGGCTTCCTTTAGCGTAAAAGCCACCTACCAGGCCACCCTCGGCTGCTCCAATCGGCACCTGTGCCTTATTCCGATACCGCCATGGCTCGTCCATACCCATCGTAGGCAGTACGCAAATGCCCTGTTCCGTATCTTCTTCGTTCATGACACCTTCAAGCCGCAAACGAATGCGATTACTTCCAATCATCTGTGCTTCAGAAGATGCTTGTCCAGGTTGAGTTGGCTGATTCTCATCCTGTACCAACCGCGCCTCCAGCTTCGCATCTCCAACTGAAGCGTCTTCCTGCACACGTTGTTCGGCTCCCTCTTCATCTTCTTGCTCGTTGGATGCCAACGTCTCCGCATCCTCCACCATCACGTTCAATTTGCCAATCCGTTGCAAATTATCTACCACCAACTGGCGTTTCCACGCAAGCTGTCCGGCATAACTCATATGCTGGATCTGGCAGCCGCCGCACTGATCGTAGATCGGGCAAGGCGCGGACACTCGATCCGGGCTTGCTTTCACGATTTCCAGCAGTTTGGCGTAGCCGTATTGCTTCTTTGTTTTCATCACACGCACACGCACGGTTTCACCTGGAAGCGCACCCTGCACAAAGAGCGTGTATCCATTCGCACGACCTACACCCTCACCGTCATGGTTCATGCCAATGATTTCGATAACGGTCTCTTCATTTTTGCTAACGGGCAGACCTTCGATTGGTGCAGATTCACGCGCACGTCCCTTCGGACGAACGGCAGAAAGAGATGCACCTTGTGGCCGCACCTCTTTTCCTTGCTGACGTGGTGATGGACGAGATGATTGACTTGGCTGACGGGACGCTGAAGCGTTCCCTTGCCCCTGAGAGGCAGCCGAATTCCGGCGGTTTTTTCCACGACCGCTGCGGTTCGTATTAGACAACGTACATTCACTTCTTTCTTATTATATGGTATCACATCAAAAATAACGTTCCGAATTTCTAATGAACTTCAGAAACGTTATATCAACCTCAGATGGTGTATTACGACCTTTTTCGGTCATTTTCTCCAAAATAACGACGTTGGGATTCGTTAGATTCGCAGCTTAGGCGATTTCGCCATATTAAGGCTTTCTGAGTTCGTTAGCCGCCGACACCCGACCAAACTGCTATTTTCAGCACGGTAATCACATTCCAGTACCATCGAACAAGAACAGCGCTTTTTACTTTCACCGTTCAATATTCGCTGTTCGCTGTCACGTTAACTCAATCACCACAATGTACCCTCTATCAGCTCAACGCACGGTGACCACATGAGATTATACGCGATCCCACCTTACACGGCAACTGGAAACTCCACTTCCATCTCACCTTACCGCAGAGCTGAATCCCACTCTCCTCAACAGTTATGCGATACTGTGCAACCACCGCTGCAGCATCATAGCTTTTCTGAAGCAATCAACATTGCTTTTCGCAAGCGACCCACATTGCCCCCAGCACCCACATTTTTAACGATACAATTGCAGATGATGCTTGAGGTTCGTAAATGTAGCTGGCAGCGTGCCGCCCAACTCTCCATCGAGGTTCAGTTGTACATATCCCGGGGACGTAACTTCCATATGACTCGTCTGGAAATGAACCACTTTCTTGTCGTTCAGATGCTCCCCACGCAGCGCGAGCGTTACGAGGCGGATCATATCGGCCAGATTACACTTGCGAACACCAATCACATCGAACAGACCATCATCAATGGTTGCACCTGGAGCCAACTTCTCGAAGCCCCCGACCGAATTGGTATTGGCGATGAGGAATAACATGAATTCGTCATGGATCTCTTCCTGACCATCGGCGCGAATAATCAGCTCCTGTGGAGACAGGCTCGCCATTTTCTCAATACCCTTCATATAATAGGCCAGTTGCCCAATCATCGTTTTCAGACGACTCGGTACTTCATAGGTCAGTTCAGTTAATGATCCGCCACCGGCGATGTTGATAAAATATTTATCATTTGCTTTGCCCAGATCGAGCGGACGAAGTTGCTGGTTAATGACCAGATCTACGTAATCTTCCCACTGTCTCGGAATGCCGAGTGCACGTGCAAAATCATTCGTTGTTCCCAAAGGAAACACACCCAGCGGAGGACGGTTCTCCCGCTCTGCCATACCGTTAATCACTTCGTACAACGTGCCATCTCCACCAGCAGCAATAATCATGTCATAGCCGCGTTCAATAGCGAGTTCAGCTTCGCGGGTTGCATCACCTTCGCCCGTTGTTGCATGACAAGAAGCTTCAATACCACCTTGATCCAAACGCTGCAAAATATCAGCCAGACGTTTCTTCATTTCTTCCCGGCCTGAGGTCGGATTATATATTAAGCGAGCTTTTTTCATCTCATACGCCACCTATTCCACATTATCCATGAGTCTAAACGACCTCATATTCTTACGTTGCATCAGTCCACAAAAGGGCATATTTTTTACACAATAATGAACTTCCGTTAATGTTGCTCTAATCTTTCGTCTTACCTATATCTATGCATCAGGAATTCCGTCTCATTCCAAAGCCTTTAACTCCTATCATATCATCAAATGTAAAGATGTCCTAGCCTGTAATCCATAAGTATATTTTTTCATATATGTACCCACTAATCCATCCATTATCCAATAAACCTCACACACCGATCCTGAATCTTCCCCACTACCTTTTATGTAAAATAGTCTCATTAATCAACCATTCTGCCCGCTTGGACAGGAATTAGTCTTCGATTTCGATGATCTTCATATGATTATGACATAGATATGTTACAAATTTACAATTCTTAAGATGAAAAGATAAATAACACAAACCTTTTTCCAATATAGTTTTAGTGAACCCTCAACTTAGCACCATATCATACCCTTGAAGGAGAAGTGTATATGAAAAAAATTGTGTTAATGCTCATGGTTTCGCTTATGGCATGTATTCCTTGGGTCACCGTTGTTGAAGCAGCAGAAATTAATCATGATCAGGTTGTCGGATTCCAGGAAGTCACACCAGTCACCGTAATGCAACAAGCAGCCAAGCGTTTTCAGCCGTTTTTGAAGGTCTATCATGGTTGTGTCCCTTTTCCCGCAGTCGATCAACAGGGCAATACCAGCGCTGGCTTGAATACGTCCGGGTCATCCAATGGGAACTGCAGCTCAAATACAGGGCAGATCTACTCCCGCTCCACATGGCACAATGGGGTATGGGCCATCATGTATTCGTGGTATTTCCCCAAAGACTCCCCTTCTGCCGGACTCGGCCATCGTCACGATTGGGAAGGAATCGTCGTGTGGGTCGATAATCCGGCAGCGGCCAATCCCCAAATCCTCTCCATCGCCTATTCCGGTCACGGCCAGTTTACCAAAGTTACACCGAGCAATACCAATACACAAGGTAGCCATCCGTCGATTTCCTATAACAGTACTTGGCCACTGAACCATGAGCTTGGCGTTACTAATGCTGTGGGTGGAACTCAGCCTTTGATCGGATGGGACGATCTGACTTCTGCGGCACGAAATGCACTCAACACGACGGACTTCGGTAGCGCCAACGTGCCTTTCAACGATAACAATTTCACCAACAATTTAAACAAAGCCTGGTTCAGATAAAAAAAACCCTTCAAGTGAACAGCTCACTTGAGGGGAATTTCATGATGAAGTGATCGTATCACGATCGCTATAGGTTCAGGTGAAAACTTGCCGCAAGAAAACTCCTCGGAATATGGCTCTCTTTACTCGAAGTATCGGGCGTTTTCGTCATCGTATCTCCGTCTCGCTTCAGCCAACCTCAAAATCCGATTTTTCGCCCTGCACGCAGCTGTTTATACCAGAAATAGACAGTGCAGCCTACACAATAACCCAGCAGCGCCGCGCTTGCAGCCGCGAGAAGCATGACAGAGAATGCATAACCTGCGATTACCCAGCCAAGCGAGAACGAGATGAGTGCCAGAGACAGGAAGAGCACGGCCAGAATATTGTTGAATCGCTGCAGCTCCACCGCCTGCATCTCTGTACCTTTACCAGTCAACACAGCTTTCCCAATGTGCACAAACAGATTAAGCTTGCCACTGGAAGCCAGACCAACCACCTGAATACTCCACAGCGCTCCCAGAACTACAATTGGATTAAACACAAACGAGAGTAAAACAAACAATACAATACCGACCTGATTTGCTTTCACATAACGCATGGGCACTTCCCGCATCTGTATATCTCCTTATCCCCATTTTATTAGTTGGTTTTATTCTAGTCGGTATGCAAGGAATGAGCAATACTTCATTTAAGGATAGTAAAATCTCTTTTCAGCACGTCCCAATGGGGAGTCCGGATGCCTGTTGTCTTTTTCCAATCGGTAAATGCATTATTTAACGCCTCAATCTCTCCAAAAGAACCCGCGACCAGCTTATGAACCGGAAGCATGCTATAGATTCTCAACAGAAGGTACAACGTTCGTTGATGCTTGCGAATCATTTTAGCCTGAATCTCCGGTATAATCGTTATGCCCATAGCTTCAAGCACGCCGAAGCCTTCCTCCATCGCCCCAATCATATGTTGGATTTGCTTTCTGTTCCCGTCCAATTTGATCAACTCACGCTCCTCATTAAAGCTTACTGCATTAAGCATCAGAATGGGGATGATATGGCTTTTCAGCCAGGCATCAATATCGCTCAGAACATTCAACTTGTATTTCACATGTTGGAAAGCTTGATCCAGCAAAGGTTTAAAACCTATCTCACTGTCCAGACTACCGATCACCATTTGTCCGTTACCTCCACCGACCGATAACATGCGGTCCTTTTCCCGCTTCCCTGCACTCACATGGAATCCAAACGCGACCTGTTTTGCTACCCTGCTGTTTTCCTCCAAAAAGTTTTGCATGCTTCGCGCATCTGCGTTGTTTCCCACAATCACAATATTACTGCTCTGATTCTCTGCCAGAATAGGTAACACTGAAGAAAAATCGTTATATTTCATGACAACAAAAATCAGATCATATTGGTCATCCACTTCCAACGTTCTGGCTACCCGAACCTGATCAACTGTCGTTTTGAATTGAAAAATATGCCGGATGACGATTCCATCCTTCTCCAGTTCCTCTGCCCGCCTCCCTCTAGCCAGAACAGTAACATCATTGCCACCGCGCACCAGAACGTGCGCCAATTGACTGCCCAAAACACCTGCACCATACACTAATATTTTCATTGGTTATCCCTCTATTTTCATATTTTATCAATATTCGTTGCTTTATGAACATTTGTTGATAAAATAAGAGTAACAAAGCACCTACTGTGCTTCAATCGTTAAAATATCCGTTTTTGTTGAAAAATCAACGAATGATTCCTTATTGTTGAAAACCATCATAGGAGGGGCCATGGACAGACGAGTACTCAAGACACGAAAGGCGATAATCGAAGCTTTTGTGGGGTTACTGGAAGAACGGGATTTCGAGCAAATTACGATAAACGATATTGCTGATCGGGCTAATGTAAACCGAGGAACCATCTATTTGCATTACGCAGACAAGTTCGATTTGTTGGATCAATGCATTGAAACCTATTTGCAGCGGTTGTTGGATGCCTGTATGATCGAAAGCTCTACTACAACACCCGTTACGGCCAAGGATGCGCTGCTCAGAACTTTCCGTTATCTGGAACAGCATGCTACTACCTATACCACACTTCTAACCAAAAAAGGTATTCCGGCATTCCGTAGTAAGTTGATGACATTGTTGGTCCAGGGAGTGGAGGAACAAATGGATGCCTGTGGCATCCAGGAAGGTATGAAAAAAGAGATTACCATACAGTTTCTTGCTTCCGCTGCTGTGGGCCTCCTGGAGTGGTGGATTATGAATTCCATGCCTTATCCGGCCGAGGAGATCGTTGACCAATTAATAAATTTACTGGAGCTACATCTGCAATTGCACGCACCCATTAATGGATAAATTAATCCTCGCTCAAATGATCTACAACAAACAAAAACCACGTCCTTCGACGTGGTTTAATTGTTTATGAAGCTATGGAGTTCAAATCACTTGATGCGACATTATTGCGAGCGATGTGATCACACACCTATGCCAAAACGATCACTTCAAGAAGAAGCTTTAACTTCATTACATCTCTCCAGCAAAATCTGGATCTGATGCTCCAGCCACTGCCCGAGCAATGGATGTGGCAACAGTGTCTCTCCGCTGTACACATAGTTCAGTTCCTGCAGCCGACCCGGGATAACGTTCCTCGTGAAATAACCGGCACTCAAAAACAGCGGCGCCACAATGACTCGGTTCCCCCGCTCTTCGCTCCAGTACTTCACTTTGTCGTACACACTCTCCGGATTCAGCAATGCATAATCCGTATGGGCTACACCACTAACTTCCTGTACAAGCTCTGCAAGGGAAGAAATTCCAGCTTCCCATCGCTCGCGAAAACCATCATGAATACTCCCATGACCTACCAGCAGAATCGTTTCTTCCTCCGGTTGCTGCGACAGTAATCGGACCTTGTCCCACACCATCACGGCAATATCCGGATCGTTATCCACTGGATAACCGAAGTGAACCCGAGCCTTCACATCGAACGGTTCCAGATCCGTTTCGCGATCAGGTGTTTCCTTTGCACCAATGGCATATTCAATTTCATCCACATGTGTACTCCCGGATGAAACAAATAGAGGTACGACCAGAATATCGGTTACGCCTTGTGCTTCCAGTCGGTCGATACCGTCCTGGATCAGGCGTCCTTCCACAAGTTCAAGAAAACCGGCTTCAACCGGTAATGGAACAGGCAGATTCAACCGGGAGATCGCGTCATCGACGGATTCCACCCAGGTCTGCTCCTGTGAACCGTGACTGATGATGAGTACACCCGGCTTCTTCATGTTAGCGTCCCAGGCGTTCGAGCGTCATTTTATAACCATCATTGCCGTAATTCAGGCAGCGTTTCACACGTGAAATTGTAGCTGTACTCGCACCTGTCTCTGCTTCAATCTGGTTATACGTATTGCCTTTACCCAACATACGAGCCACTTCCAGCCGCTGGGACATGGATTGGATCTCGTTAACTGTGCAGAGGTCATCAAAGAAAACATAACACTCTTCAATATCTTTTAGCGTCAAAATAGCCTCGAATAGTTGTTCAATGCTTTTATCATTTAGCTTTTTCAGCTGCATTTCATCATCATCCCCTAGCGGTTACTGTGTACCTACATTGTACTCACACTGAGTTGGTATTTCAAGCGTTACCGATTTCACGCACTACAGAATAAAAATACATGTTACCGCTTACAAAAGGTACTATTGTCCTCCCCTCGCGCACATCAGACGAAATTACCGCGCTAATTCCCAGTTTTCACCTGCATATATCCGATTACTTATGTAGGATTTCAATCTACTTAAATGTGACAATTTTGTGTCCAAACTTCGTTTTCTCTTCGGGAACCTGCCATCATGCCATGCGCCCAAATCCGCAAATATCCCGTTTTCCGGGACACCCGCCTACGCCGTCTCTCCGCGAATGACATACAGTATAACAAAAGGGAGTTCCACAAGGGTCTATGATGTACATCTGTCATGCAACTCATGGAACGCAATTCCGAAATCCAACATAGAAGGAACGTGATCGTTCATGCCACAGCATTATTATCACCGCCAGCCACCACCAGGGCAGCGTCCGTCTTCTCATGCTCATCGACAGGCACATACTTCTGCCTATATGCCGCCCGGTGTGGTTCCGCGGTCTTTAAATGAAACTCAAATTCAACCGATGTATCCTGGCGTAGAACCACACTACCCGGGCTTTGGTGAAGTCGAAGCTTCTGCAGTCGTACCCTATGGGCAGGGTGTGTCTGGCGGGAACTTTTATGGAGGTGCAGCTCAGGTTGTTCCCCCAGCTCCAGTAACGGCGCCTGCTACTGGCAGTACCGGCTTTTCGTTAGCCAACATCGGTGAGTTAAAAGGAATGATCGACCGCTTCGGCGGTATTGATGGAATCATGAGTGGAATAGGCAAAATGCAGAAGGTCGTTGGTGGCATCCAGCAGATGGCTCCGATGATGAAACTCGTTATGGGCATTCTGCCTTTTGGAAAAGGAAAATCGAATAACAGCGCAGCTGATGCAGACTATGAAGAATATACGCCGCCCCGGAAACGCAAAAACAAACGTCGGAACAAAACAACGAATGCTACACGTCGCCGCAATACAACTCCAGTCCGCCGCAAATCCAATTCCACGAAGCGCCGTCCCAAAAGTCGCAAAGGTTAAGGAAATTCAGGCACCCCCTTACAGAAGGCGGGTGCCTTAACACCGTTCATCGGTAGACAAATAATTTTCAGGAACTTACGTTCTTATTTCTGTAATTTGAGGTATACTGAATAGTAACTAAAGGAGGCGGACCATGGAACTTATCAAAGACAAATACACTCCCGCATTAATCGATCGGACCGGCGAACAGTTGCGTCAATTCTACCCGAAGCTGGATACACAGCAATTTCATGAATTGGTTTTCGCTGAAGGCTGGGAACAGTTGGAATTCAAAGCGCGCATTCGCAGAATCACACTGGCTTTGACCCAGGTACTGCCGGACAATTATGAGGAAGCATTACATATTATCGAACAAGCCGCCCCGACGATGAGAGGCGTTGAATATCTATTTGTACCGGATTTTATTGAAGTGAACGGACTTGACCCAGAAGATTACGAGTTATCCATGAAGTATCTGACCCTCTTCACACCTTATTCCAGCTCGGAGTTCGCGGTACGCCCGTTTATTGAACATTATCCAATCCAAACTATGAAACATATGATGGCGTGGGCAGAGAGTGACAACGAGCATATCCGCAGACTTGCCAGTGAGGGCAGCCGGCCACGTTTGCCATGGGGTGCCAAACTCCAGAACTTTATCACTGATCCAACACCTGTACTTCCGATTCTGCATGCATTGAAACAGGACGAGTCCCTCTATGTTCGCAAAAGTGTCGCCAATCATCTGAATGACATCTCCAAGGACCACCCTGAACTGGTTATGGATCTGGCCACGACCTGGTACGGACAACATGTACACACAGACTGGATTGTCCGGCATGCCAGCAGGTCATTACTGAAGAAAGGACATCGCAAAGCACTAAGTCTTTTTGGTTATAACGAGCAGGATGCGATTCACATTGAGCAGCTTCAGCTTGTACAGGATACGATTAGCATTGGCGAGGATCTTCATTTTTCGTTTGATGTCGTTAATGAGAGCGGCGAGTCACAGATGCTGCGAATTGAATATGAGATGGGTTATATGAAGGCAAACGGCAAACAGGCCCCTAAACGATTCAAATGCTCCGATAAAATGTACCCGACAGGCAGAACCAAGATAGCCACTAAACAATCGTTCAAAGTCATCACAACGAGAAAATACTATGCTGGACTGCATACGTTAACGATTGTTGTGAATGGCAAAGAGGCAGCAACGACTTCTTTTATCCTTGAAGTGGAGTAACAGGAAAACCTCGTAAGTTATACACAGCTTATTGCTGCGGAATAGTTATTCACATGTGGATACATTTTTTTTCAAAACTTCTAATAGAAGAATCAGAAAGGCCACCTGGCAAACATCATCTCCCGACAGTTATTACTGCCCGAGATCATGGCCCAGTGGCCTTCTTCATATGTAATTCAAACTGCAATTCCCCTTACCCACCCTCACCGCTATCCAAAGACCTGCATATGGTCGTAACAATTAGAAAGATACACGATACATCCATGCTGCGCATTCTTGTAACAATATTGGGCTAAATGATGATGTGGGTTAGACATGGCCCAGCGTCTACCAGGTTTCCAACTTCCCGTTGGTGGGTTATGCTCGCTTCATTTGGATAGGGTTACCGACGCAGTTTTATTCCTCGATTAAGTCTATGGTCCAGTTCTTCTCCTGAATTTTAAAATCCAGTTCCCGGTAGGATTTCGAAAGGCTATCCACTTTATGTTGAATATCTGCTATGTTCACGGTTCGCTCATACTTTACTTCAGAACGACTGTACCGATCCTGGCGAATGGACGCATTCTGCAAAACTTCGTTAAACGATGCTCTTTCTTGCATGATTCCATCCCGCTCTGCAAGGGCATCAGCAAGCGTAACTCCTGCAGTGAAGTCAGTCTGTGCATTGGTCTTATTAATTTTCTTAACCAATACCGTCAGGCTCCGGATCGTATTCTCCAGGTCGATCATAAGCAACTGCGGGTCCTCTGCTGGCTGTTCACCTTCCTGAACTTTGACTACGCGTTCCAGACGTTGCTTGAGCTGAGCTATCTTCTTCTGCTCATCCGCTCGCAGTACAAGAGCCTCTGCCAATCTCATCGTATCCCATCCTTCCACAATTATATGTATGGATAATTCATCCAGATTCTATTCACTCACATATCGTTATATTTTACCTGTGGATACACGTTATTACAAGTTTATGTTACTAACATCTGATTACATTCGTTCTCACTTGAACCATCCCCGCTTCACAAACCAGGCCACCATACTCCCGCCAAGCACAAACATTAACAGCAGCACCGCGCCATACCCAAATTTCCACTGAAGCTCAGGCATATAGGCAAAGTTCATGCCATAAATACCCGCGATCAGTGTGAGCGGCATAAATACAGTCGTGATCACCGTGAGTGTCTTCATGATCTGATTCATCCGGTTGGAGTTCAGGGAAATATAACTGTCGCGCAGGTCAGCGGTCATCTCCCGATCGGCTTCAATCATGTCCGTCAGCTTCAATAAGTGGTCATAGATATCAGTAAAATAAGCCGTATGTTCACCTGTTCGCTGCACATGCTGGGAGTTCACCACCCGATAGAGCAGATCCCGCATCGGTACTACAGTTCTTCTAAGCTTCAGCAATCGAGTCCGCAGATCAAACACCTGGTTCATCAAGTCTTCAACCGATTCTTGTCCACCCCGGTTCTCCAGTTCAGCCAGTTCATCCTCAATCGCAAATAAAGACGGAAAATAATGATCGACCAGCTTGTCCATCACCGTATAGGCTGCTGCCACCGGACCTCGCGCCCAGATGGTTCGTTCATGTGCATGGTGCAACAAGCGCTCCCACGCTTCATCCACTTCCTCTAATACGCCATGATGAAAAGACACTAGGAAGTTTGATCCGAGAAACAAGTCAACCTCCTCGGCCTCCAGTGTGGACGGGTTCAGTGCATGCAGTACAAGAAACTGCAGATTATCATAATAATCAAGCTTTGGCCGCTGCAACACATGCAGACAGTCCTCAATAGCTAAAGGGTGAAAATGAAAATATGTATCCAGCAAACGGCTTTCCTCTTCCGTTGGCTGGTTAAAATCGGCCCATACCCAGGCATAATCGTTCAGATCCAGCTGTGTAAGTGGTACGTTAACGGAGACTTGATGTTCTCGTGTAATGGCGAGTGTACGAATCATAAATCAGATCACATCCTTGTCCTGTATCTTTACGTTATTGTACACAGGTGCCTTCAAACTCGACAACAAAAAAAGCCAACCCTGTTGGCTTCTCTCATTTCCCTATCCACAGTTCCCTGTATCCACAGGAATATCTTCTTTTGGTTTATCATTCCACGGATGGCTATCCACATATCCAGCCTGTCCACACGTTCATGCACAGGCGTCTCTTGATTTTGGTTGTATATTTATCCACATATCCCGATATTCACACAGTTATGAACAGATTGTCTGGTAACTCCGAATTTGTTCGGGATAACTTCTCTTTTTAGAAAATAATCCAGTACAATAATCCTGCCAGTGCCCCAGTAATCGGAATCGTAATGAACCACGTAATAATAATACGTCCAGCAAGTCCCCATTTCACCGCAGAGAAACGTTTCGCGGAGCCCACACCCAGAATAGCTGATGTGATCGCGTGCGTTGTACTAACTGGAAGGTGAAGCAACGTTGCTGTGAAAATAACGGATGCAGCTGACAGATCCGCCGCAAAACCGTTGATCGGTTCAATTTTAAAGATTTTGGTACCCATCGTTTTGATGATTTTCCAACCACCAATGGATGTACCCAGAGCCATCGCAGTTGCTGCTGAGATTTTAACCCACAGCGGAACATCCAGATTATCCTGCACACCTGCTGCAACCAGAGCAAAGGTAATAATCCCCATCGCTTTCTGTGCATCATTCGTACCATGCGTGAATGCTTGCAGTGCTGCCGTGAAAATCTGTACTGTACGGAAACCTTTGTTCACATTATGCGGACTGCGTTTGGCGAAAATATATTTGAGAATCGTCATGACCACATAACCAATGGCAAATGCGATCAGAGGTGATAATAACAAACCTCCGACGATATCAATGAATCCGCTCCATTTCACTTTATCAGATCCTGCGCCAACGAGCACGGCACCTGCAAGGGCTCCAATAAGTGCATGTGAGGAAGAAGACGGAATACCAAACCACCATGTAACCAGGTTCCAGATAATCGCTGAGATCAAGGTGACTATGACGACCTCTATCCCGTTATCCAGCGTGGTGGGGTCGGTCACACTCCCACCAATCGTCTTCGCAACGCCTGTGAACATCATCGCACCGACAAAGTTCATCACCGCTGCCATAAGAATAGCTCGACGCGGCGTCAGTGCTCGGGTTGAGACCGAAGTCGCAATGGCATTGGCCGTGTCGTGAAAACCGTTGATGAAGTCAAACGCCAGTGCAAGGAAGACGACTATACCCAATACCCAAATCGTTGTTTCCATTATTCTCTGGCTCCTTAAGAATTACGCATAATGATGGATTCAAGCACGTTCGCCACGTCTTCACAAGCATCCGTTGTTGTCTCAAGACGTTCGTAAATTTCCTTACGCTTGATCAATTCAATCGGATCAGACACGGTAGCGAAGAGATGTTTGATACACATGCGCAGCACTTCGTCGCCTTGGTTTTCCAGATCATTCAAACGAATGGTGTACTCACGGATCGCGAGCAATTTTTTCTGAGACAGCAGATGGATCGCCTTCTGAATTTCATAAGCCGATTGGCGCAAAATTTCAGCAAACTGTATGACGAACTCATCATCTGGATCTGTCAGTTGGTACATATAGAAACGGGAAGCCGTTGCTTCGAGTCCGTCCAATACGTCATCAAGTGTTGTTGTCAGCTCCATAATATCATCGCGTTCGATCGGCGTGATAAATGTTTTGTTGAGTTCTGTAATGATCGTATGCACGTAATCATCACATTTCGACTCGTACTTCTTCATTTCATTAGCAAAAAGAGTCACATCCTGAAGGTTGGAAACATGCTGGGAGAAATAATCTGCCGCTTGAACAACCGTATCTGCCATATTCTCCAGTGTCTCAAAAAATATATCCTTCTTCTTCTTAAGCTTCATAGCTCTATCCCCTTTACGAGAAAAATTGCCGACAACCGATGAAACATGAAATGACAACCTTTGATATCTTATCATATTTGTTTCATGGTTTGTACAAAAGGTGTGATCCTTTTTTATATTCTTATCACATTAATCTGAAATGAATCTTAATTATTTGGAATAATGGTAAATTCAAGTCAATATTTTACACTGCGTTTACAATTCGACATCAAAATACAGAACCGACACGATTCTACTTTTTACGCTAAGGACAAATATAATGCCTTTTCGACGACAAATGGATACATGTTTCATTGTTTTCTTTCATTACATCCTTTTATTGCTGCACAGCGAGCTTCACATGACTGGAAAATTCCGGTTGATTGGGAACAATGCTGATAAAGGTTTTACCCGGCACAAGAGCAACTTCACTGCCACCCTGAACAAACCGTATAATATCTCCCTGCTTCTTCACCCACTGCCCACGAATCATCTTGCCCTTCTGAAACAACATGGCTTCCCCGCCCTGTTCCAAATTAACGGACAACCGACCTACACTATCGAGGACCTTGTGATCTGCACCTGCCACAATGATGTTCGCTGCACCAAGTTGAGTTTCATTATCCATATCCTGATCTGCCTTGCCATTCACCATTCTCATATATCGTCCGCTAACTTCATCATAATCATACGTCACCCGGTAACTATCCAATAAATAATGGATATCGAATTGCTTCACTGCCTCTCCTGCGGATGTCGCTCCTTCTTCATTATAGATGTATACCGGCGACTTGAAATCATGGCTGTAACCCTTGATATCTGACCCTTCTCTCAGCTTGTCCGCTGAAGTATACAGATTATGAGGGGCTTTACGATCTGAGGAACGCCAGAAGTAAGGTCCACCATTCGAGATTTCATCCATATGCTGTTTCTGCTGCCTTTGCAAAATGGAATACGCCTCCGGACTGCCTCCGGCATGAACAAGGACCCCATCATAACTCTCACCGAGCTCAATTAGATATGGACGTATACTGCGAACGGGTCCAACTGTCTCCGCACCGCCTTCACTCTGGAAGATGGCTATGAAGCGGGTAATGCCTCCCTCAGCGAGAACTTCAAGAATGATATCGGCTGAACTTAGACCCGATTGGGGCCGAGCTGCGGGTGCATTATTAATCATTACGGCGAGTGGTCGACGCGTAATCGCTTCATCTACAGGTAGACCTGTCAGAGGTGCTGTATAGAGAGACGTGTTGGATTCCTCCACGTGTTCTTCTTGTACAGGTGCAGGTGTCGGTTCTGGCTGAACTGGCATCTGCAACACCTCCTGGTTTTGGCAGGCAACAAGACTTAATGAGAGAATAAACAGAGATGCAGCCGATGATGCTGCTTTGTTCCATTTAAAAAGCTTCAATAGAGGACCTCCTGAACGATATGGCCTGGTTCTAAGTTGTGATATATGTCTCATGTGGGCAACCATTTCACGTATTTCTTTCCATTTAATCACACCCCATCCGATTTGTCTGCGCCTAGAAGGCCTTGATACAGCTTGAAATTCACATTTGAAACAGCATATAGCCAGAAAAATATGTCCTAAATGTGAACTTCTCAAACCTTACTTAAAATTTGAACTAGATTGTGATTTTAATCACAAACAAAACAACTTTTGAACTATACAATAAAGACATCAAAGGTGATCACTTAGAAAAAACAAAAACAACACACACTAGATTCCATGAAGGAGTGGTTTATATGTTCAGCACAAACCAATGGCTTAGAGAAAACAAAGTAGCAATGTGGATTTTGACAGTACTTCGGGTGTATATCGGTTATGATTGGATGACTCACGGATGGAGCAAATTGACTGGCGGATTCGAAGCTGGCGGGTTCTTGGCCGGTGCCGTAGAAAAAGCAACAGGTGATCACCCGGCTGTCCAAGCTTGGTGGGCAACGTTCCTTGAGAAATTCGCAGTACCAAACGCAGGACTGTTCGACTTCGTTATCCCATTGGGTGAATTCCTTGTAGGTTTGGGTCTCATCCTCGGTTGCTTCACTACACTAGCAGCACTGATGGCTATGGTCATGAACTTCGCGTTCCTCTTCTCGGGAACAGTAAGCACGAATGCTCAACTGGTTGTAATGGAAATCTTCCTTGTCGTTGCTGGTGCAAATGCAGGTAAAATCGGTCTGGATCACTGGGTACTGCCTTACCTTCGCGGATTGTTCACTCGTAACAACAAAGGTAATCTTCCTAAAGACACACCAACGATTAGCCCTACTCAAAAAACAGCTTAAGCAATCATTCATAGAATTCTCGGCCCTGCTTCCAATCCCCCTGGAGAGCAGGGCTTTTTACTTTTCAAAAATCTGCCCGAATGCCTGACTGACTTGCCCATCCACAGAAAATCGTATTATGATAAAATAAAGTTGAACTTCAAAGGAGTACACGATATGCCGACCCAACGACGTCTTGAGACCGATGCAGACTTCCAGGAAGCCATGAATATGAAGTATAAGGTTCGAGTTTTTAAAGATAATCACCAGATTGACTCGGGTGGCATTATTATCCGTTTTGACAGCAATACCGTAGTTGTACAATCCAGTGTCAGTGAACTTGCTTATCATTCGCGTACAGACTGTGAATTGTTCGAGATCCGCAAATAAAGATCTATTGCACGAATAAGTCTTCGTATTGAAAAAAGGTTACTGTATCCCATCAAGGGTGTACAGGAACCTTCTTTTGTTTATATATTGTAATTGTATGCATTAATACACGTTATGTTATCCGTATGAAACTGGCTTTAAGCACCATAATCAGGCTGTTGTCTGTTCCAAGTTACACGCCGTCTCCAAACTGCCAGCAGTTCAAACTGAGCGTTCCATAAGGATAAGACTGAAATAGACGCTTCGCTGATCGGGACATATCCGCTGTACCCATGGCGTAGAACAAAGGTGCAAGGTGTTCTGTACCATACGACGGAACTGCCGTGCGTGCATGAGGGGCTTTTTTCTCATATTGAAACAGTTCTCTTGTGTTCCACTGCTGCAAGCGCTCCCCGATCCAGTTATCAAACTCCACCGCCCACTCTTGCGGTTCATCCGTATTGCCCAGCAATCGTAAATTGTGAACCGTTCCACCACTGCCAATGATCAACACATCATCATGACGCAGCTGTTCCAGCATTCGGCCAATATCATACTGTTCCTGCGGCGTACGCAGCGAGTCTACAGATACAGCGATCACAGGGATATTAGCCTCGGGATACATATGGAGCAGCGGTACCCATACGCCATGATCCAGCCCTCGGCCACGAATCGGCTGATGTGCCAGGTTGCTGCGGGTGAACAAAGCACATATCTCGTTCGCTAAATCTGGCTGCCCAGATGCAGGGTATTCCATCGTATACATCGTAGAAGGGAATCCGTAAAAATCATGCAAGGTCTGATGTGTATCATCCATCGTCACGGACGGTTCAGGACAATCCCAATGCGCCGTAAATACGACAATGGCTTTCGGAGCCGGCAGCCTGTCTCCAAGCTGGTTCAAGAAGTGAGTGTAGTCATTGCTCTCCACCGCCAGAGCGGGAGAACCATGCGCAATGAAAAGTGCGGGTAATGTCATTGCTGCCAACCTCCAGACACGGATAGAATGCTTACTCCTCTATTTTACCCTTAAGAAGGCGCTTTTCCAAGCTGACATCCCCAAACAGTTATAATCCTGCCACTTATATCATCCAGTGCTGCCAATCCTGCTCGATCTTCTGACGTTCGCCCAGCCACTCTCTGGTACGCGTAATTAGCTGTTCCCGCTCTTTACCTGAAGAGAAGGTGTGATCGCCCTGGAAGATGATCTCCTTATCACAGCGGCCCTCTTGGCGCATCCAGAATACCTTTTGATACAGGAATGCGTAGTCTACAGGAATAATCTCATCTGACGTGCCATGCACGACGAGTACATCTCCGCTAAACTTAACTGCTTCCTGGAATGGCTGTTGTTCAGCAAGAGACTCGAAGAACGTTGGTGTGAATTTGTATCCCAGATAATCAGCCGCACCCAGTTTCACGCCTTCATCGTATACTTCCCGTCCCGTAATTTTCACGATATCATTGAATGGATAACCCACGGAGGACCACATCACCAGGTTTTTGACACGTTTGTCACGTACAGCCGTTAGTAATGCAACGGCACCACCCAGACTATGACCAATCAGCGTAACACGCGTAGGATCTACATCACTGCAATTCACCGCGTAATCCAGCACCGAACGAGTCTGCAGCACCATGGACTCCAGTCCCTCCGCTCCGTACTCCCCACTGCTCTCTCCGCAACCGATATAATCGAAACGCAGCACCAGATAACCGTCTTCAGCCAGCTCCCGTGCAGTCTTTACAAACAAACGGTCCACGCCGATCCGGCTACCAACGAAGCCGTGGCAGATGACCGCCAGAGGGACTCGCTGCTGACTCTTCTCCTCCTTGATATCTTTCACGACCGGATAATGAATCGTGGCTGTTAATTCTTCCTGTCCATGACGGATACTGATCTGACGTTCCATACCGATTTCCCCTTTCCACGCTTAGCCTGTTAACTTCCATTTATTAAATATATATAATCCGATAAGTTTAGTGTGTATTAAGATGTTATTCATATATTATCATCCCGTAACCTGCAAGTCAACGTAAGTAAAAACCTTTCTACGTCGACCACCAATCTACATTTTATCGGATAATAAGCACAAAAAAATGAGCCACGCTGATGACAGCTGGCCCGGATATCATTTGAAATTAAAACCAAGTGTTGCAGGATCGTTATTCGTAGCTTCTACGGAACATCTCGTGGGTCTCCACCCGTCCATTCCACTCATGCTCATGACCCGAATCACTATTGTCCCAGAAACTTCTTCCCTTCAAATTGCCATCTGTCAGTTCTTCTGTATACTCCGTATCCTCCAGGTTCTCTTCAAAGGATACAACTTCGTCCACAACTCCACGGGAGTTGCTGTTCAGTAGCAGCTTTCGCGTCAATTCTGTTTGTTTATCCATAACAAGCACACTCCAATCTTGGATTTCTGTTGGAAATGCTACTATTGTGATGGAATCGGCTGCTCTTTATGCATACTTCACACAATCGTTAGATCTGTGAGGCATGAGGGTATTTTTTCACATGAACAGGGGAAAATAAACGAAAAAACATAGGCAGCATATGCCTCGGAATCCTTCTGCCGAAAGGAATGAATTCATGGAACATCTACTGGAATGGATTCAACATCACGGTAAACTGGTGCTGTTATGTACCTGTGTTATACTGGCCTGTGTATGGATATGGGCCAATCATGAGCAGCTTTTTTATAAGGAATGACTTTGCGAAACGAGAGCCCTTCCCGTATACTAAAATACCGTCAGGGTCTTCTGACAATTGGAAGATCAGAACGTGTGTAGACAGGGGGAGCAATCATTGGGGATTTCCTATAAGAAGCTTAAAGAAATACAGAATCGACAAATAACCGAGATGAGTCGAATGACACCTGAACATGTGAAACTGTATGACGAGATCAGCACCATTGCGCGTCATGCGCCAGCGGACGAGAGAACACAGGAAGAGTGGATACTCTCCGCAGGAAAAGCAATCGTACAGGCTCAGCGGGATAATAAACCCGCTCGCGAGTTATACGGACCTGATCTGGAACAGAACATCCATGCACAGCTCGGGATTACAAATACAGCACTGGAGAAGACGGCTGCCGTTGAGGTGGGTAAATCCAGCTCAACCCGCGGTAATAGTCCAACAGCTTCATCGAAAAAGAATGACAACGCTGTAGAACCACAGCCAACTGAGAATCCAGAGCCTGTGAAACGGACACCAATGTGGTATGCCATGATCGCTTGGGCGGCTTTGTCTTTTGTCATGTTGATTCAAGGATGTGTGGGATTGTTCGTGGGTTGGACTGGCGGAGATACGGAGCCGTTCCAACACATCAGTCTGTTCTCTCTGATCGTTGCGGCAGTTGGCGGTATTGCATTGGTGGAGATGCTTCGCCGTCTTGCTGAGCGACCAGACGATGAAGGAGCGGACAGAAATAAGGTACCTAAAGTCAATATTCGGGGGATCCTCATCTACATCGTGGTCGTGGTACTCGTGCTGTTTGTCGGGTACCCCCTACGTGATAAACTTCCGGTATTTGCACTAGCTCCATGGTTGAGTGCGGTGATTGGCATTGTGGGGCTTGCCACGTTAAGGCCTTTATTCGGTCAGAAGAAAACAGCATAACACGTTATATAATTGATTTAGGGGCTTCACGAATTCGTGAGGTCTTTTTCCATTTGGAGCTGATTGCGATGTTTGATTCCTTTACCCGGTGTCTCTCCAAACTCCCGCTTGAACATCCGGATAAAATAGTTCACTTCCATCCCTACGGTCTCTGCCGCCTCTCGTACACTTGCTCTTGGATGTTTGTCCATCCATTCTGAAGCCTTCCGCAAACGTAATCGTTGCATATATTGATGTCCTGTCACGCCATAATGATGATGAAATAATCGGTTTAGGTGCTGTACCGAATAACCCACTGCGTCAGCGATGTGCTTCAATAACAGGTCATCCTGGTAGTGTGTATTCATCAATGCTACTGCTCGGACGAGTGCATCCTTGCTCGGATCGGGCTCCCGATTAGAGTGTTTTACAGTGCCATCCTGTGCCCTAGATGATCCAATACATACGCTAGTAACATCAGATGGAATTTTCGATTGTGCTATATCTAAAATAAGCTGGTAGATGAGAGCTGATGTGTTCCACATCTCCGTTGCTCCTTGATCCAACGCGTGCCAAAGATTGGTCATGCGTGACCAGATGATTTCAAAACGGGAGATATGGCACGGCTCGTTCTGAAGCAAACCCGCGGATTGTAGTACCGATCCAGCCGATGTACCGCCAATACCGATATAACCCAGTTCCCCTTTGGATTTGGAACGAGGTACATACTCATGCGCAACCTCGGGTTCCACGATGAATAACTGCCCTGCTCCCATCGTCCATGTCCCTTTTCCCGTTATCTTGAACTGCCCTTCACCACCGTGTGACAAAAACAACTGATACACCGGAAATCCATCCGGTCTATGCAGAACCTTCTCTTCCTGCGTGCCCACACAATACAGGTACAGCGGCAACCGGGAATCCGGCAGGCCCGTCAAACGAAATGCAAGCATTCCATCATTCCTTTCGGCTCATAGGCTCCTTCATAAGGTGAACTAAAGATATTTACACTGGCCACTCCGTTTCGTGTAAATGTTTAGCTCGATCTATATAGATAACTTTCCTTTATTATCCATTATTTGTTTCCGATGTAACAATGGTCTTAGGAACCTTTTTGACGACAAGATTTTCATAAAGCAAGTTGCCGCGAGAACGTTAAACGGTATCTACGAGGGAATGATAAAGACTCCCTTTCCGTATGGAAAGGGAGTTAATGGATTCGAATTCCTAAAATTTAATTATCCATTATGAATTTCAACCGCGTTTGCCTATCTTAAAATCATGAACCCTGCGTAGTGGATAGCTCGTTTGTAACAGATGGTTGAGTGCCATTACCGCCTGAAGTCCCCGCGCCCATATTGTCAGTTCCCTGACCATTGCCAGAAGGAACTGGCAAAATCTCAAATGTACCTTCTGCACTGACAGATGTATATTTCGTCGGATCACTCACCACTGAGACTACCGAAACTTTGTATTTACCCGCTCCGAATTCTACATTATCTGAATCCTTGGCTGTAATATCCACTATTGCTGTCCCTGAAGAAGTACCACCTACACTAACATCTTTTAAAACTCTCCCAGTAGTTCCTGAGCTGCTCTCTTCTTTAATGATATACACATCGTAACGAGCGATGCCTACTTCATTTGGCTTAGTGAAAATTATATTAATGGAAGAAGCACTTACAGTTGTTTTTAGATCTATTACACTATTAACAGGCGTTGGTGCCTGTTTTTTTGCTTTAATCGTGAAAGGAGTCGACGTAGTCATACTTGATTCTCGTTTACCATCAGATGATTCGGACAAAATAACAATCTTGTATGCTCCAGCTTTGATCTCGTCACCATTACTATCGGATAAAGAAATAGGAAGTTCTGTAACTGTACTTGCAGAAACATCGAGTGAATTGCTGGATTTCGCAGTTTTTTTGGCCGCATTTAGATCGAAAGTTGTAGATGCAGGTACTACCATTAACACATAACGTCCAATGGCTTGATCAGGGACTGGTTTTGTATATGTCACTTTTACATCGGTAGCATTACCTGCAGCTTGCTCTTCTTTCTTAACTTCAACATCAGTGATTGCGACTTTCCCAACTTCACTAGTTACAGACAACCTAACATCATAATAGACCGTAGATAGAACATTCGAAATAGTACCGGTATTGCTCACCGCCAGTACAAATATACGATAGTCTTCATCATTTCGAATATCTGCGCCATCTGTCGTTCTTGCATTATTTAAAGTCAAAGTGTAGTTTCCGCTTCCTCCAGTTTTACTCTGGGGAATAAAATTAGGATTTCGATTCGCTTCTGCCAGATCAAATCCACTTACATTCGTTTTCTTTACTACAAACACACGGTAGTGATGAACGTTAGTCTCATTCGCCGATCTATTAAACGTCACACTTATGTCGCTACCATTGCCATTATCGCCAATATCCTTTGCTGTGATGCTTGTTGGTGCAGTCAATACAGCAGTTTTGGATAATGTGATTAATGAAGAATAACTAGACAGTGCATTCTGGCTAGCATTCCCACTGTTGCTCACCGATACAACAAATACACGATAACTCACACCTTCTTGGACTTTAGAACCGCTTGTATCATATGCATTCGGAAGCGTAACGGACAGGTTACCACCCGTTTTGTTCACCTGTGTATAGTTGTTCGACGCATTAGCTGCGCTCAGCGTGAAGCTGCCCACATTAGCGGAACGCACTACATAGACTCGGTAGGCAGAGATTCTGGATTCATCCGCAGCTTTGTTGAAAGAAACCCGCAGATCACGGCCATCACCATAGTCACCAATATCCGCAACAGCAAGGTTGCTAATGACTCCCGCGTTACCGGTCGTTGTCAGTCTCAGAGCAATGGAGGAAGCTGACAGCGCATTGGTGTATCCATTTTGCTGATTGCCCACCGCCATCACAAAGATGCGATAATCTTGCAGATTCGTTACATTATAACCACTTGTGTCCTTCATGGATGAAGGCAAAGACGTTGTAATGTTGTTACCTGTTTTATTCACCGTATAGTACAGACTGGAGGACAGATTGCTTGCCGTTGTCAGATTAAAGCTGCTGGCAACCGAGTTGCGCACCACAAAGACGCGATAATTCGCCACCTTGGACTCGTCCGATGAACGGTTGAAGCTCACCTGAATATCACGACCATCTCCATAATCCGAGTTATCCTTCACCTGCGTAATTACCGGAGACGTTGCTGTGTTCACGGACAGTGTAAGTGAAGATGATGCTGCGGACAGTTTGCTGTCTGTTGTTGTATTAGTGCTTACCGACAAGATGTAAACCACATACGCTGTGCCGCTTTTAATCAATTCGCCGGAGGTATCCCGTGTCGAAGAAGTCAGCTGGCTTTTCACTGCGGTACTGTTTCCTTTGTATATGATCGTGGAGTTTGCACTGGACACTTTGTTCGCTGCAGCCAGATTGAATGCAGAAGAGTCCTTCGCTTTAACCACAAATGCACGATAATACGTAATGTTCGATGTTGTGCTCGGCTGCGTGAAGTTAATCTCCAGATCGCGGCCATCGCCATAGTCGCTAATATCTGCGGCACGCAGACTTGTAACCGCTTGTACTGTGGATTTCACAATATTGAGCTTCAAAGCCTGGGAAGACCAGTTCAATGCATTTTTATAATTATTGCTGCTGTTACCAACAGTCAGTACATACAGGCGATACGTTTCATTGCTGTTCAGCAAATCCCCGTTTACGTCACGCGTCTGTGCATTAAGCGTCAGTTTCGGGTTGCTGCCATTTGGTGTAACAGATGTATAGTTTGCAGAAGGTACGGCAGTTGCTGAGGACTCTGTAAAGGTATTCACATCGCGTGTTTTTACCAGCATAATTCGGTAAGCAGATACCGCCTTCTCTGAAGTTGGACGTGTGAAGCTCACGGTCAAGTCACGACCATCTCCGTTACTTCCGGATACCGAACCATAGATGTTCCATGCAGCATATTGTGTCTCATCTACTGGAGGTGTTGCTGTTGTCTTAATATCTACACGCTGATTGCGTGAGTTCCAGAACACTTTTTCTCCAAAAGCTTCACTGACAAAACGAATTGGAACCATCGTGTTGCCCTTAATCGTGTTCGCAGGTACATCGAGCGATATCGCTTCCCCGTTGATGTATGCCGTTTTGGAACCAAGTTTCAAAGTAACTTCCTGATCATCGCGAGTTGCAACAATCGTTTTGGTTCTGTTCGTGTACTGTACCTTCGCATCCAATCCTTCAAAAATCGACCGAAGCGGAACCAGTACGCGTCCGCCTTTCATCACAGGTGCCTGAGCAGAGGATAACTCTGCATCATTAATATATATGCTGATTCTCGCAGCTGCATCCATAACCGACGTTGGAAGTGCGGACATCAGCATGGCCGATACAGCCAGCGCTGACATTACCTTCTTCACTTGTTTTCCTCCCGCTTTCCTCATATCCCATATCCCCATTCTCACAATTAGTTAACATCGAAATAGATTCGCTGTTCTTTTCATTAATTCCTGTATTTACCTGTGCACATCTAAGACGTTCAGATCAGCTCAAAAGTTTCCAGTTGTACAAAATTTATTTTCGCAGAAAACTTCCTCTATCTTCCACCCTCCAAAAGTTAAAAATAACAGAAGAATTTGTCACCATTCCGCAACCACATCCTGCACCAATTGGGTTAATGTATAGTGACTAGTGAACAACACCTATCATTTTCTTAACTACGGGAGGTTCATATCTATGACATCATCGTTCCAATCTGCCAAACGTAAAGGCATGCGCACCTTCATTACAGCCACCGCCATCCTCATGCTGCTCCAAACGGCTGTCGCTCCCTTATCCGGAGTCGCTGCTGCCGCTTCTTCCAGTACAGAACCCAAAGTCACAACTGCCAGTTCAACAACGATATATAAAACATTTCAGTCCATGCTCTACAAAAAGAACGGCTTGCCTGCCGCGGATATTTATCTCGAATCTCATATCAATCAAGTCACCACTTATCATGCAACTCTGATGGTCTTACAACTGGAGAATGCCCGCAACAAGGCGTTAACAGCCATGACGGACCGTCTACTGGTGCCTAATGTTCAAGACAAGATGATCAAAGCCTACAAGTGGAATGATAGCTTCACCCAACTGATGAGCCGCACCAACGACGCCAGTCTGCGTGCACTGCTCCAGCAAGCACGGGATAGCGGTTATCGCCTGGTTATGTTGGAAGGCTCCCTCTATCCGATCATGAATTATATGGCTTTTCAGAAATATATCTCGTACGTGAAACCAGACATCAAACAATACATTAATATCATGGCAGTTGAAACCAGCAACCTTGCCGCCGATGATGGTGCACTGGTCATTGGCTATCAGGAGGTACTCAATCGCGCTTTGAATCAGGAACGATTCCTGAACGAATATCCGAAGTCCAATCGGGTACAACAGGTAGAAAATCTGATGAATAACTATACCTTGTATACGTTTTATGGCCTGAATAATACGCCTTTATTTGACTATGAAACGAACAAAATGACAGCCAATGCCCAGAAAGGTTACAAAGCTGTCTTACAACGTAACTCCTCCGAAGACAGTGCCTTCCTGACCAAACTCGAAAAGTTCATGGACATCGTAACCGAAGCCAAATTTGAGAAAACGGCCGCTGTCGAGAAATGGCTGGAGCAGAATGTACCTGTAAGCGACTATGCAAACTATTGAGTTAATCCGCTCCCACGGTTAACATCCGGTTCAAATTCAGGCTAAATCCCAACAGATAACCACAACAAAAACCGCCACAGGATTCGCTCCTGTGGCGGTTTCTTCTTGCTTCAATTGTGAAACTGACTTAACCCCGTCAGCGCTCTGTACTATTGAATCGGTTTGACCATATGATTATACTCATGTCCCCCGATGACAATTACATCGTCTTTGACATACCCCTGCCGTTCATAGAGCATTAGCGCACGGCCGTTGTCCCGTTCTACAATCAGGGATACCTGCGAGTGACCCAGCTCTCTTCCCTGCTGCTCAAAAGCAGCCATCAGGGCCCGGCCGATACCCTGCCCCTGATAAGCTTCACTTACCGAGAGAGTATCCAGATAATACTCACCCGGACGGGTTTCTTTGACCAATGCATACTTCTCTTCAAGGCTTCGTCCAGGGCGATTCAATATCGGCTGATCCAACTGATCTGCTTGACCGCCATCATAGGCTACGAGAATTCCCGCGACCAGCCCATCCTGCTCCATCACCGTTACGTGACGATAGCTAATCCGGTTGTTTGCCTGTACATAAAACGCCTGCAAAATCTGCATCGCCTTCTCATGGTCCGCCTCACCCGCAAGCGCGTATGCAATGTCTCCTATCGCCTGATACAGTAATGGAATGACCTGATCTGCATCTTCTATGCGCGCAGGTCTGATCAGAGGAGAGGCCTCGTGGTGATCTGCTTTCATATTTGTTTCACCTCCGATGGCATGCCTGTCTTGGAATAATTCATCAGATTAACATGTTGAACAGATTCAAGTTTTTGTTCAGCTCGGTATAGGCGATACCTTTGCGGTTCATACGCTCAATGAGCGGTTGGTAATCTTCCTTGTACATCAGCTCAATGCCCACCAAGGCAGGGCCATTTTCCTTATCATGCTTTTTCGTATATTCAAACCGGGTGATATCATCATTCTTCCCTAGAACTTCCTCCAGGAATTCACGTAAAGCTCCTGCACGCTGTGGGAAATTAACCATGAAATAATATTTCAGACCTTCATAGATCAAGGAACGCTCCTTGATTTCCTGCATCCGGTCGATATCGTTGTTCCCGCCACTAATGACGCAGACCACCGTCTTGCCCACGATTTGCTCACGATATTGCTCAAGCGCCGCAACAGCCAAGGAACCGGCAGGCTCGACAACAATCGCATTTTCATTATATAACTCCAGAATAGTTGTGCAGGCTTTGCCTTCCGGCACTTTCACAATGTCATCAAGTATACTATTGCAGATATCAAAGGTGAGATCACCAACCCGTTTCACCGCTGCGCCATCCACGAATTTATCTATGTCATCCAACGTCACAACCTGTTTGCGGAACATCGCCTCACTCATGGAAGCTGCCCCAAGTGGCTCAACTCCAATGATGCGTGTCTCTGGACTCACGGTCTTCATGTAGGTTCCCACGCCGGCTGCCAGCCCTCCGCCACCAATCGTCACGAATACATAGTCGGCATTCTCATCGAGACTTTCCATGATTTCCATCGCTACCGTACCATTACCTGCAATAATCTTGGGTTGATCAAAAGGGTGGATGAACGTCATGCCCTGTTCGTCACATGCACGCATTGCTTCTGCGTATGCATCGTCATACGTATCTCCGATCAGCACCACTTCAACGTTATTGCCGCCAAAGCGTCTCACTTGCTTCACCTTCTGGTTCGGCGTTGTACTCGGCATGAAGATTTTGCCGTTAATTCCGAGCGCATTACAGCTAAAAGCAACACCCTGAGCGTGATTGCCCGCACTTGCACAGACAATACCCTTCTCCATCTCGGCTGGTGTCAGACTGCGAATCATATTATAGGCGCCCCGAATTTTGAACGAACGCACCACTTGAAGGTCTTCCCTTTTCAGATAGACATTACAGTTATATTTGGCCGACAATACAGCATCCCGCTGTAACGGCGTTCTAACAATGACCTCACGCAACACATGATGTGCGCGTACGATATCTTCCATGCCAACACTGGCACGACCGGGACTTGTGGTTCCCGTTGGTTCTTGTTCAACTGGTTTCATGTTGTCTCCACACTCCGCTTTTATGGTCTATATAAGTTGAACAACGTTTATTTACACTGAAACTACGATGACAGAACAACCTTCCAATCGCTGTTATCCCCAGATTTTTTTGATTCCCTTTTCCAAGGGAAAAATCCGGTGATAAAGGCGAACGCTCCGCTTTTTCAGGTTCTTTCTGTCCTCTTCGTTATCGTGTAAATGACTAATTCAACTTATCTAGCAATGTCGCGCACTGCTTTTCTTTGTATTGTATCACTTTTGATCTGTTCTTGCGCTTGAGCCCACTTCATTTATCATTCGTACAATTTCATCAATAATGACCTGAGGGTCTGTATACACAACCATATGTCCCGATTGATCCGCCCCAATCCATCTCGCATTGGACAGCTGGCTCACCGTCTGGCGATGCGCCGTGATAAGGGCGGGTCTGATTTTCCCCTCTCCCTTGCCCGGGTTCGTACCCGAGATCACGCTAACTTCCAGATCACCCAGAGCCGGAGGATGTTTCAGCAGCGCTGCCATGTCATCCAGAAACGTTTTGCCTTCCGCAAGCATCGTGCTAGCTGCCCGTACAGTGAAATCTTCCTTGAGATGATCCGCTACCACATCGTCAGGCTGAACACTTCCAGCTTTGCTGCCAAGTTTCTTATATAAGCCAGTCCGCGCCATGATTGGAATAATGAAATCATTGATAGCAAAGCTCTTTTTAGTAAGCTTGGAAAAATACATTTCGCAATGCTCGTCTGATGGATCTACCAGGATAATGCCTCGTAATCTATTGCGATTTGCAGCCGCCGCAGCCCGTACGATCGGACCTCCCCAGCTATGTCCAACCAGAATGAATGGGCCCGGGCCCAGAGCTGTCAGCAGTTCCCCAAGGTCCCCTGCAATGCGTTCAAGGTTGCGGGGAGCCGAGTCGACATCACTTCTCCCCGCCCCTGCCCTGTCATACACAACAGCACGTGCATGCTCAGCAATAGCTGGTGCAACCAGTCCCCAGTTCGATCTGGAGGCGCCCATACCTGATTCAAACACTACCGTCAATTCTCCTGTTCCCCTGGACATATAATGTAGTTTGCGACCATCGCGGGTCTGAACAAACGCACTTGAACCAAATGTATGTGAGCTAGGGTTAGGATTCATATTCCCCTCCTGATTACGTGCATAGTCATCTATCACCGAATCTAATTGAAAATGATTATCAATTACTTCATTATAGAATAATCCATCCTTTACGACAACCATGTTGCTTCAGCAAAGTTACAGCCGTCCTGTCGTTTCTATCGCTTTCTGTTACGTTGCATGGATTATCCGCCTATCCCACCGTTCCTTTCTCCCTCTTTTTCTTTATGCAAAAAGAAAACCCGATCCATAATCGGATCGGGTAACTGTACCAGCCACTATGCGGCTGGCCCTCCTGCACATTCTTATGGCTTCGTGCGCAGTTCCTGCACGTATTGCATAATCGTAATCGATTAATCCAAGAATGGGAGCCTACTCGGTTTAAGGGCGCAGCCCCTTATCCCCGAATACCATGATCCTTGTTGTTCAGCTGCTCCAGAAGTTCATTCATCGCTTCTTCCGTCATGGCCCCACCGCTAAACGCAACCAGCGCACGCAGTGGCATATATTTCATCATCGCATCCATCATATCTGCGTGATCCCCGGCATCATCACCGCCGAACCCACTGGCTTCCTGGAATTGTTGCAAAACCTGGTCCAGCAGCTGTTTATGGGCCGGATCACGCTGGATATCACCCAATGTACTATTACGCGTATAGGTTGGAAGGAATGTCGCTGTAGACTCTACATTCACACGTGTGTGCACATGAATGTCCCGTGAGGAGCTGCCTACCTGAATCTCGAACTCTCCGGTCTCCACATGCCAGTCCTTCATATCTACGTTGTAATAGGCGAATGAACGTTTGTTTAGTGTGAAGCTCACCACTTTGGACTCTCCAGGTTCAAGGGCCACCTTGGCAAATCCTTTTAATTCTCTCACCGGACGAATAACTGTGCTCTCTACATCCCTGACATACAGCTGTACTATCTCTTTGCCAGCGATATCTCCGGTATTGGTAACTCGAACATGTACATTCACTTCATCCTGATCCGTCAATTCTGTACGATTTACCTGCAGGTCAGCATATTCAAATGTTGTATAACTCAGTCCATAACCAAATGGAAACAGTGGCTCCAGCTCTTTTTTATCATAATAGCGGTAACCAACAAAGATGCCTTCCCGGTAATCAACACGATCCCCTTCACCCGGGAAATTCAGATAAGATGGATTATGACTGAGCTTGGCAGGGAACGTCTCTGCCAGTTTACCGGACGGGTTCACCTCTCCATACAACAGATCAGCTATCGCTCCACCAACGGCCTGTCCACCAAGATAAGCTTCAAGCACCGCTTGCACCTGTGGCAACCAAGGCATCTCCACTGGAGATCCGTTGCTCAGCACCACAACCACACGTGATTGTACTTTTGCAATCTCTTCAATCAGACGAATATGATTGTCAGGTAGACGCAAATGGGCACGATCATACCCTTCGGATTCATAACGATCCGGCAATCCGACGAACACCACGGCAGTATCAGCCGACTGCGCTGCCTGAACTGCCTCATGCATCAATGTTTCGTCCACATCATCCGCTTCAATCCGATAACCAGGGGCATTTGAGAAGGTTACACCTTCGCCAGCCACCTGGGTCATCTCTTCCACAATATCATCCACTTTGGTCGGATTAATGTGGGAACTGCCACCGCCCTGGAAGCGGGGTTTACGCGCAAATGCCCCAATTAACGCCACTTCGCCTTCACGCCCCAGCGGCAGGAGACCTTTTTCATTTTTCAGCAAAACCATACTCTCGGCTGCCACCTTGCGCGCAAGTTGGTGATGCTCATCCTTGTTATATGTAGCCCCTTCCTGCTTTTGATCAACAGCATTAAAGATCAGCGTAAGCAAACGCTCCACCGCCCGATCCAGCTTGTCCAGCGGCAATTGTCCGCTCTCTACGGCATCAATCACTTTACCCTCACCAATTCCACCACTTGTTGGCATCTCCAGTTCCAGTCCTGCTGCAAGGGCGTCTGCACGTTCATTGACCGCGCCCCAGTCGGATACCACAAGACCTTCGTGTCCCCATTCGTCTTTCAGGATATCCGTAAGCAACCATTCATTCTCACCAGCATACGTACCGTTCACCTTATTGTAGGAACACATCACCGTCCACGGCTGTCCATCCTTCACCGCACCTTCGAAGCTCGCCAGATAAATCTCGCGCAGCGTCCGTTCATCCACCACCGCATCAATCGACATGCGCCGTTCTTCCTGATTATTAACTGCAAAGTGTTTGAGAGATGTACCCACACCCTGGCTCTGCACACCCTGAATATGACCGGTAGCCATCTGCGTAGATAACAACGGATCTTCGGAAAAGTATTCAAAATTACGACCGCCCAGTGGGGAACGTTTAATATTTACACCCGGTCCAAGTAATACCGCTACATCCTCGGCCTGACACTCCTCACCCAAAGCCACCCCGACCTGACGTGCCAGATCCTTGTCCCATGAACTAGCCAGTCCTGCCGCAGAAGGGAAACAGGTTGCAGGCACGCTCGACGTCAGACCCAGATGATCCGCACTTCCATCCTGCTTGCGCAGCCCATGAGGTCCGTCCGTCACCATGATGGATGGAATGCCAAGACGCTCCACCCCTTTCAGATGCCAAAAGTCCAGTCCCGAGCACATACCCGCTTTTTCTTCCAGTGTCATCTGCTGTACCAGTTCCTTGATGTCACGTTCCACATTAACCCCTCCAGTTCATGATGTTGATGCATAGCTATATCACTAAGCATACAAGGTTATCTACCACACATTCAAATGTTTACCCGGTTAGTAACGGTTACATAACACCAGTCAATCATTTCTTCTTCCTAAAGATGATCAAAATAAAAAGGAAAAACAGCCCGATCTTCTCGATCAGGCTGTCTCTATACGTTTCATAACCGTCTATCCACCCAATTTACGCCTGTGTCTTAAACCAAGCTGCCGCGGCTTCTGCCTCGGTACGAGTCAACTGATGACCCTGACGCTCCCAATGTGTGTTTACATCGGCACCTGCACCGCTCAGTAGCGAAGCAAGTTCCTCCGTTTCACGTCTTGGTACGATCGGATCGTTCTCGCCCGCACCGATGAACACAGGCAGACCTTTCAGATCCGGCAGTTCGAGTCCGCGCAGCGGTACCATCGGGTGATGCAGAATTGCACCTTTGAATACATCTGCTTGATGGAAGATCAAGCTTGCCGCAATGTTGGCACCGTTAGAGTAACCCAGTGCATACACGCTGGACCGATCAAAACCGTATTCCACTGCAGCTGCATCGACAAAAGATCCCAACTCCGCCGTACGAGCAATCAGATCTTCTTCATCAAAAATGCCTTCGGCCAGGCGGCGGAAGAAACGGGGCATCCCGTTCTCCGATACATTACCCCGCACCCCAAGTATGCCAGCTCCTGGTGCGATCATCTCCGCCAGACCGATCAGATCATTCTCGGTTCCGCCTGTGCCATGAAGCAACAGGATTGTTGACGCATCCGGCTGAGCACCTGCTTTATAGATATGTTTCATTGTATTGGTTGTGGTCATGATTTGGACTCTCCTTTCCATTCACGTACTTCAATTCGTGGCAACAATTGTTCAATCTGCTCACGCTGTGGTTCATACCATTCAGGCAACATCAGTTTCTCACCCATGCTCTCTGCTGGTTCATCCCGTGCAAATCCCGGAGGATCCGTAGCCAGTTCGAACAGTATACCACCCGGCTCCCGGAAATACACAGCGTTGAAGTATTGACGGTCAATGACTGGCGTTGGATGATATCCGGATTGTTCAAGATCCTGCTGAATTTGTTCATGTTCCACGTAATCTTTGGCACGCCATGCAATATGGTGAACCGTTCCGGCTCCACCAATCCCGCGTTGGATACCTGTGGACTGAATATCGATGATCTGACCAATATCGCCGCTTGCCTGAAGACGAAGAAGTCCGTTCTCTTCACCGACTTGCTCCAGACCCAGTTTGCTCACCAAGACGTCCATGGTTTTCTCAGGAACGTGGCTGAACAATACGGCTCCGCCAAATCCTTTGATGGCATGCTCCGGTGTCACACCGTTGAAACTCCAGTTGCTTGGCTGACCGCCTTCACGCTCAACCAGTTCAAGCAACAGACCGCCTTTGTCGAAGAAACGAATGTACTGCTCACCAAATCTGGTTTTATTTTCATATGGAATATCGAAGGAAGCAAGACGTTCTTTCCAGAAAGGCAGGCTTCCTACAGGAACCGCATATACGGTTACTCCAGTCTGACCGGAACCGATGACACCTCTTCTTGAATTCTGCTGTGGGAAAAAGGTAATGATTGTGCCCGGTGCACCCTGCTCATTCCCGTAATACAAGTGATACACATCCGGTGCATCAAAGTTAATTGTTTTTTTCACCAGTCTGAGTGCCAACACACCTGCATAAAAATCAACGTTTTTCTGCGCATCGTCAACAAAAGCTGTAATATGATGAATTCCTGAAGTTCTGAACATAATCTCCACTCCCTTGGTTTATTTACACAGACACTACGATGACAGAATAACCTTCCAATCGCTGTTATCCCCAGATTTTTTTGATTTCTTTTCCTAAGGGAAAATCCGGGGATAAAGGCGAACGCTTCGCTTTTTCAGGTTTTTTCTGTCCTCTTCGTTACGTGTAAGTTATTAGTTCGACTTATTTTGCTTCTTTTATTTATTGCTTTTCGTTATTTATCTTTAAGTTAAGATTCTTTAAATTTATATTAATCCATTGAACTACATTATGCAAGCTTTTATTTTAAAATTAAGATTTAATACAAAAAGCAGGCCCCGATCACTCCGGGAACCTGCTTAGCGTTATAAAGATTGATTAGGTTGCTTCGCTAATCCTGTAATATCTTTGTATCACTTATTCTTAAACCAGTTTCATTCTTTTTGGTGGATTCACCAAATCTTTATGCTCGTATTCATCCTTGATATCTCCGACAATCTCTTCAAGGATATCCTCCATCGTAACCATACCTACCGTAGCACCTGCCTCGTTTTTCACGGTTGCAATGTGTACACGGCTTTGCTGCATCTGGATCAGTACATCCTTGATTGGAGAACGCTCGGAGAAACTCGGCGTATTGTGAACAAATGTCTCCATATTGAAATCTCTGCCCGCAGCCACACTCGTCAGCATTTCTTTTGTATTAATAAAGCCAACAAAATGAGCCTGATCCCCATTTGCAATAACAGGGTATCGCGTGTATTCATGTCGATTTAGCGTCTCAATGATCTGATCAATCGGCATTTCCTTATTCAGAGTAACAATTTTATCTCGTGGAATCATAATCTCCTGAAGCAGACGCTCATCAAAAGCAAAAATGTTTTTGAGATAGTCCAGCTCCGTCTGGTTGATCTCGCCACTCTCGTAGCTCTGTGCCATAATCAGCTTCAGCTCTTCTTCGGAGTGAACGGTATCATGCCCGGCAGGTTTTACACCAAATATGCCAAGCAACAGACGAGCAGCTCCATTTAGCGCGTAGATGAATGGATTCATGATTTTACCGAACCAATACAGTGGTGGTGCCAGCAACAGCGTCATTCTCTCTGCAAACTGAATCGCCAGGGTTTTCGGTGCCAATTCACCAATAACCACGTGCAGGAACGTAATGATCGCCAGAGCGATACCGTAGGAAAGCACGGTAGACAATGCCGCTGGTACTTCCATTCGCTCAAAGAGCGGATGCAGCATTTTCTCAACAGTAGGTTCACCCAAGGCTCCCAATACCAGCGCCGTGATGGTAATCCCCAATTGACATGCCGACAGATAATAATCCAGGTTGTGCGCCACTTTTTTGGCCAGTACTGCCTTTTTGTTCCCTTCCGAGATCAATTGATCGATTCGGGACATCCGTACTTTAAGAATTGCAAATTCGGCTCCAACGAAAAAGGCTGTCAGACCTATAAATACGGCTACTAAAAATAAATTCAAGGCTATTATTCCGTCCAATGATTTCCCTCGGGTTGAGGGATTCACCTCCATTAAATTTTAAAATAAGGTTTGCACGAGTGACGTTCCGGTGACGGCTCGTTCTTCCGATCGCCATTGCCTCCAAATTTTCCTGATTCTTGTTTTCAAAGGTTTAAAATTGGTTTGCAAACGCGAATGCTACGCTTCTTCAGAATCGATTCCATCCCCTACACTGTTACGTTGCCAAAACGTTTTAAATTCTGAGGGCAGTAGCCAAATAGGCAGTTAAACCCTAGATTACAGTCATGATCGAACCAACCAAGATCACGCCAGATCGCTAGTCGCTTCCTCGACCTGCGCGCCGCTCACTCGTTCCAGAAGAACTTGTTTGATGTGATAGTTTTCGGTATCCACAACGGTCCAGACATAATCGCCGTGTTCTACCGTGTCTCCTTTTTCCACACCTACACCCTTCTGGTACTGGATCCATCCAGCAACGGTATCCATCTCTTCATTACCTTCAAAGCTAAGCCCGAACTGCCGCTCCACTTCATCCAAAAGTACCCGACCATTAATGAGATATTGATTCTCTCCGGTTTCCTGGATATCAGCCACCTCATCGGCATCGAATTCATCGCGAATCTCACCGACAAGTTCCTCCAGAATATCCTCCATCGTAATGATACCCGAGGTACCCCCATATTCATCCACGACCACGGCCATGTGTACACGTTCCTGCTGCATTTTAATCATTGCATCCTGGATACTTGTAACTTCGGAAACAAATGGGATCTCACGAACGAACTCGCTTAGTTGATACGACCTTGCGGCTACCATGTCAGGCAAAATCTTTTTCACATTCACAACGCCGATAATGCGGTCCTTGTCCCCATCCTCGATGACAGGGTAACGTGAGTAGTTATGTTCATCCAATATAGGAATAATATCGTCATAGGTCATATCCTGATCTAATGTCACCAGTTCTGTACGAGGTACCATGATGTCTTTGGCATCACGTTCGTCGAACACAAATACATTTTCCAGATATGAAAGCTTGGTCTTGTTGTTCTCGTCACCTTCGTAACTCTGGTTCATGATGATTTTGATCTCATCCTCCGAGTAGGCTTGATCATGTTTGGCAGGCTTCACACCGAATCCGCGCAGAAGAACACGTGATGTTCCATTAAGCGCCCAGATGAACGGATACATGATTTTACCAAACCAGTATAGCGATGGGGCGAGCATTAATGTCAGTTTTTCTGAAAATTGAATCGCCAACGTTTTCGGTGCCATCTCACCAACAACCACGTGCAAGAACGTGACGAGGATAAAGGCGATCGCATAGGAAGCAATCGACGAGATTGAAGCAGGTACATCTAAATAATTGAATACCGGATATAACAATCTCTCAACCGTCGGTTTTCCGAGCGCTCCCAGTCCCAGTGCAGTGACCGTAATACCGAGCTGACAGGCTGACAGATAATAATCCAGGTCCGAGACAACTTTTTTAGCCAATACGGCCTTTTTATTGCCCTCCGCGACCAGTTGATCCACTCTTGATGTACGAATTTTGACTACAGCGAACTCCGATGCTACGAAAAATGCAGTCAATGCAATCAAGATAATAAGTAAAGCGATATTCAATATGGTAATTATGTCCAATGATTTCCCCGGTTCTCAGGGATTCACCTCCAGAGATAGTTACAGCGTGATCCGTTAACTGTGTTAACCATTCATCAACTGTTAGTCTTTCAACACGACGTCTGCCTTATATAAAATTGATTTCAATGATATCTTTTGTATAAGTCTTACGTTTGACCTTGTAAAATTACAAAACAGGAATTCAAGATGAAGTCAATGACTTGCAGAAACTTCTTCATTCAAATCGGGTTACCCCTCATGCTGTCAATTGTTCCTCGCTTAACTCCACCTAGATTCGCCATTTGGACAATTTACAATATCGCCTACCCAATAGATATCCACCTCCCCTCGTACTCATTCCTGTTTCCGAAAAGTATACCATGTTTCCCGCTCAACCATCCAGTTGCACGTTATGGTTTGCCACAAGCTTACAGTATAATGTTCACAAATTAGTCTCTATGTATGTTACGTACTTTATATAATATGATTGATATTACCTCATAATGTGATAATCTTCACATGTTTAGTATAGTCCAATTTATAAAAATACTACCCCTTACTTTAGGACATTAAACATGCGTGATCTCCATGATTTAATCCCGTTTTGAATCTTCCCCATATTCTTTCCCGTACGGACAAGTCGGGCCGTATGCACAAGATACATCTATATACGTATCAAAGAGCCCGCAAGATGCAAATACCTTTCCGGTATACATCTTTACGGGCTCTTATATTCATTCTATACGAGTGCTTTGGTAGCAATATCCGTCCGCTGATGTTTACCATCAAAATGGATACGCTCCGCCTGTTCATAAGCTTTGTTTCTAGCTTCGGCAATATCCGCACCAAGGCCAACTACACCCAGGATCCGTCCACCATTCGTAACCCAGTCTCCCGCTTCACTACGCGCTGTACCTGCGTGGAATACCACGGCGTCATCTACTTGGTTCAGTCCTTTAATGACTACACCTTTGGCATAAGGGCCCGGATAACCTCCTGAAGCAAGCACCACACATACTGCGGCTTCATCACTCCATTCAATCTCAATATCAGCCAGCTTGCCATGAACGGTTGCCCAGAAGATATCAAACAAGTCACTCTTTAGGCGTGGCAATACGACCTGTGTTTCCGGATCCCCAAAACGTGCGTTGAACTCAATCGTTTTGGGCTTACCATCTGGTGAAATCATCAGCCCGGCAAACAATACACCCTGGAATGGGCGTCCCTCGGAAACCATCGCTTTGGCAGTTGGTTTGATGATCGTCTCCACGGCTTCTTCAATAATGGATGCAGGAATGTGTGGCAAAGGTGAATATGTACCCATACCGCCTGTGTTTGGCCCCTGATCATTATCGAATACAGGTTTGTGATCCTGTGCTGCCGCCATTGGACGAACCGTCTCCCCATCGACAAAAGCCAGAATCGACATTTCCTGTCCTGCGAGGAATTCCTCGATAATTACTTTGGCTCCTGCTTCACCAAATACTTTGTCCACCATGATACTGCGAAGTGCCTGATCAGCCTCTTCACGCGAATAAGCTACGGTCACACCTTTGCCCGCTGCCAGTCCATCTGCCTTGATGACAACCGGAATTGCTTGCTCATTCAGGTATGCTTGAGCTTGTTCGTAGTTGTCGAATTTTTCATAGGCTGCGGTTGGAATGTTGTATTTGTGCAGCAGGTCCTTCATGAACGTTTTACTTCCTTCGATCTCTGCTGCATTACGACGGGGTCCGAATACCGGAATACCTGTCGAATCAAATGCATCCACAATCCCATCCGCAAGCGGATCATCCGGACCAATAACCACCAGACCTACTTTAAGCTCTACAGCAAGAGCCGTTAGTTTATCGAATTCATTCACCGCAATGGCATGACACTCAGCCAGCTGAGCAATGCCTGCATTTCCCGGTGCACAGTGAATCTTGTCTACCTTTGGACTCTTCGCCAGTGCCCAGATGATTGCATGTTCCCGGCCACCGCCGCCTACTACCAGAATATCCATTCGCTCTGTTCCCCTCCGTGCATAACTGAATTTGTTACGCTATTGCGTGTTGAAAAAAACTAAAAAATAGGGGGTGTACCATAAGTCATTAGCATGACAGGCGACACCCCTTATTTAAACCTTTTTCGTTCTAGTGTTTGAAGTGACGAACGCCTGTGAAGACCATGGCAATTCCGTATTCATTCGCTACTTTAATGGATTCTTCATCTTTGATCGAACCACCCGGTTGAATTACCGCTGTAATTCCGGCTTTTGCTGCCAGTTCCAGCGTATCACCCATTGGGAAGAACGCATCAGATGCCAGAATAGCACCTTTTGCTTGCTCGCCCGCTTGTTCAATCGCAATTTTGGCTGCACCCACACGATTCATTTGTCCAGCGCCCACACCCACCGTCATGTCATTCGCAGCAAGTACAATCGCGTTGGATTTCACGTGTTTAACTACTTTCCAGCCAAACAACAGCTGTTTCAGTTCTTCTTCCGATGGCGCACGATCGGTTACAACATTCAACTCGCTCGCTTCGATGGAGTGTACATCGGACTGTTGCACGATCATGCCACCGTCGATAGACGTTACCACGAATTGGCTCTCCCGTTTACGAGCAGCATTCAATTCGCCTGTTTTGAGCAAACGAATGTTTTTCTTCTTCGTGAGGATATCGAGAGCCTCTTGTGTAAAGTCAGGGGCAAGTACGATTTCCAGGAAAATCTCGCTCAACTTGCCCGCTGTATCGCTGTCGATAATACGGTTCGTTGCCACAATGCCACCAAATATAGACGTTGGATCCGCAGCATATGCCTTGCTGTAAGCTTCATAGATACTTGCGCCAATGCCCACGCCGCATGGGTTCATATGTTTAACCGCGACAACGGCTGGTTCTTCAAACTCTTTGACGATCTGCAATGCTGCGTTCGCATCGTTGATGTTATTATAAGACAACTCTTTGCCGTGCAATTGCTCGGCTGTTGTCAACGTATCTTGAGCAGCCAGCGGTTTGCGGTAGAATGCCGCCTGCTGGTGTGGATTTTCGCCGTAACGCAAATCTTGGAGTTTTTCGTAAGTAACCGTTAGACGCTCTGGCAACGGATCACCGTTCAGGTTGGAGAGATAGTCAGAAATAACTGCATCGTAAGCCGCTGTATGGCGGAACACTTTTGCCGCAAGCCGTTTGCGTGTTTCGAGAGTGGTATCTCCATTGCTGCGAACTTCTTCAAGCACCTTGCCGTAATCTGCTGTGTCTACAACGACACTGACAAAGGCATGGTTTTTGGCTGCCGAGCGAAGCATCGTTGGACCGCCAATATCGATGTTCTCGATGGCATCTTCGTATGCTACGTCCGGTTTCGCAATAGTCTCTTGGAATGGATACAGGTTCACGACAACCAGATCGATATAGCCGAGACCGAGTTCTTCCATCTGGCGTGTGTGCTCTTCGTTATCACGCACAGCCAACAACCCACTATGAACTGCCGGATGCAATGTTTTGACACGTCCGTCCATGATTTCGGGGAATCCGGTCACATCCGAAATTCCGATGACAGGTACGCCTTCCTTCGACAACAGGCTGCTTGTACCTCCTGTCGAAATAATCTCCACACCCATTTGCGACAGCTCGCGGCAAAAGTCCACGATGCCCGTTTTATCCGATACGCTAACCAGCGCTCTTTTGATACTCACAATATGCTCCTCCTTTAATGTCCCATGGCTTCGCGTTTCCTGACGAAACACAGCCGATTTATTTCCCGAGAAATATCACAAAATGCGTACCAATATTCGACTTCTGTTATAGAAGTTGAACCAAGATGTTTACACGGGACACTCCGATGACAGAACAACCTTCCAATCGCTGTTATCCCCAGATTTTTTGATTCCCTTTTCTTAAAGGGAAAATCCGGTGATAAAGGCGAACGCTTCGCTTTTTCAGGTTTTTTCTGTCCTCTCCGTTAATGTGTAAAAAAATTCAACTTATATCAAACCCGTTTGTTAACAGTGACGTGACGCCCATTCAATTGAACCAAACCTTGAGCGAACCAAGATACCACTTCGGGGTATAACTGCTGTTCGGCCGCATGAATGGAACGGCTGATTGACTCAGGCGTATCCTCTGGCAAAATGGGAACCGGATGCTGGGCAATAATCGGTCCAGTATCCATGCCTCCGTCCACAAAATGCACGGTCACACCCGTAACTTTCACACCGTATTCGATAGCCTGTCCAATCGCATCCTTGCCTGCAAATGCCGGCAGCAAGGACGGATGAATGTTAATCAACCGCCCAGCGTAACGATCCACCACAACCGAAGTCAGCAATCTCATATATCCCGCAAGAACGACCAAGTCGATCTTTTTGGATTCAAGCACTTCCACGATCTCTGCCTCATAAGCTTCACGGGAAGCATAATTTTTCGGAGTAAACAGATGACAATCCACGCCTGCATCCTGTGCCCGCTGCACAACACGTGCAGACGGTTTATCACACACGAGCAGATCCACGGATGCATTCAGCCCACCGTTTCGTACTGCATCAACCAATGACTGAAAGTTGGTCCCTTCACCCGAGGCAAATACAGCTATGCGGTAGTTCGCCATTAAACATCCGCTCCTGTGAAGGTTACTCGCGCATCTCCTTCAGTAACACGGCCAATGATGTACGCTTCTTCACCAGATGCTTTCAATTGTTGCAGTGCTTCCGTTGCATCTGCTTCATTAACGACCAGTACAAGCCCAACACCCATGTTAAATGTGGTGAACATGTCACGGTTCGAGACAGATCCCTTTTCCTGTAACAGGTTGAAGATCGGCAGGATCGGCCAAGAGCCGTAGTTAATATCCACATTCACGTTGCTCGGCAACATACGTGGGATATTCTCGATGAAGCCACCACCTGTAATGTGTGCCATGCCTTTTACTTTTACCTTTTCCAGCAGGGACAACAGGGGTTTAACATAGATTTTCGTAGGTTCCAACAGGGAATCCCCCAGCTTACCGCCCAGTTCCGCTACTTCATCATGCAGATCAAGTCCCGCATCTTCCAACAAAAGTCTGCGTACCAGCGAGAATCCGTTACTGTGTACACCGCTAGAGGCCAATCCAATCACAGTGTCGCCAGGGGCGATGGTTGTGCCGTTGATGATCTTTGCTTTGTCCACGATGCCCACCGTGAATCCGGCAATATCGTATTCGCCTTCACTGTACATGCCCGGCATCTCTGCCGTCTCGCCACCAATCAGCGCACAACCCGATTGATGACAGCCTTCAGCGATACCCGCAACAATAGCTTCGATCTTCTCCGGAATGACTTTGTCACATGCCAGATAGTCGAGGAAGAAGAGTGGTTCTGCACCCTGTACCACAATGTCGTTCACACACATGGCTACCGCGTCAATTCCGATGGTATCGTGACGGTCCATGGCAAATGCAATCTTCAGCTTGGTGCCTACGCCATCCGTACCCGATACAAGTACAGGCTCATCGTATTTATCTTTGTTCAAACCGAACAGGGCACCGAATCCACCCAGATCTGTCATCACTTCCGGACGGAAGGTACGCTTCACGTGTTTTTTCATCCGTTCAACCGCTTCATTACCTGCCGCGATATCGACGCCGGCCTTTTTATATGCTTCGGACACAACCATCACACCCTTCGTATCTTATAAAAATTGAACCAGCGTATTAACACGTACCTCTTCGATGACTGGACAACCTTTCGATTGCCGTTATCTCCAGCTTTTATCGTGTCTATGTTAAGTCCAACCTACCTATCCTTGCTCCATCTCTAACAGATGGTTTTGTACCAATTCAAACCCGGCTACGCCGAGCGTATTAAACTGACTATACTCTTCTATCGGGAGGTTACGAATGTACTCATCACCGCAGTATAAATGTCCGGCACACTGAAACACTTTCAGTTCTTCCTTTTCGGGCGTCAAAGGTGTGTTACCCACGATCCTCCACGATCCGTTTCGGATATTGGCCGGAGAAGTGAATATAACGTTGCTTCTACGGTTCCCATAAGAATAGAAGAGAAAATCGCCATCTTCCAACTTTTCGGTTTCGTCACGCTGAATGCTCATCACGCCGAACGAAAATGTCTTTTTAAAACGACCTTTAAGTGTGCATACCACCTGGCATACCGCAAATCGGCCATCCTTCATCGGAATCAAGAACACGTCACCTTCGTTATAACTCTTTCTCATCCGCATGCATTAACAGCTGCAACCGAATTTTTCTTCGCCGCCAAAGTCGAGGCGGGTTGGGTAATCATTATCAAAACATGCGAGGCAAAGCCCGCCCTTGGGATCATCCTGATTATCTCCCTGAATGGATGCAATCAGTCCATCGGGACTGAGGAACTCCAAGGAGTCCGCATTAATTTCACGACAGATTTCTTCCACCGACAGCTGTGAGGCGATCAATTCGCGGCTGTCCGGTGTATCAATGCCATAGAAACAAGGGTTTTTGAAAGGTGGCGATGTAATGCGTACATGAACTTCCGTTGCTCCTGCATCACGCAGCATGTTCACGATCCGCCGGGAGGTCGTTCCCCGTACGATGGAGTCGTCAATCATAACCACACGTTTGCCTTCCACAACGCGACGCACAGCGCTCAGCTTCATCTTCACGCCCTGCTCCCGCAATTCCTGGCTTGGCTGGATAAACGTACGTCCGGTGTATTTGTTCTTGATCATACCCATCTCATACGGAATACCTGTCTGTTCAGCATACCCAATCGCCGCCGAGATGCTGGAATCTGGTACCCCCGTAACCAAGTCCGCATCCACAAACGACTCAATCGCCATGCGGCTTCCCATCCGTTTACGGGCAGCATGTTGGTTCGCACCATTCATATCACTATCCGGACGAGCAAAATATATATATTCCATCGCACATAATGCCTTGCGGTGTTTGTGATGATCGAAGCGATCTTCATGCAGTCCATCTGCATCCAGCACAAGCAGTTCACCGGGTTCAATATCACGAATTAACTCTGCGCCAATTGTTTCCAGCGCACACGTCTCGGATGCAAACAGATACGCATCTCCGAGCTTACCCATCGTGAGCGGACGAAGTCCGTGTGGATCGGAAGCTACGAGCAGCTTGTCATTGGTCATGATCAGAAACGCATAACCGCCAACAATGCGCTGGAATGCCTCTTTTGCTGCTTCAACAAGCCCTTTGGAGGATCGTGCAATCAGATGCGCAATAACCTCGGTATCACTCGTTGTTTGGAAAATGGAACCGCTCTGCTCCAGCTCACGCCGGATCGTTGGTGCATTCACAATGTTTCCGTTGGTTGCTACTGCCAAATCGCCATCACGGTATTTGAATACCAGTGGCTGTGCGTTCGTCAGTTTACTGTCACCACTTGTTGAATAACGGACATGTCCAATGGAAATATCCCCGGTTAACGTCTGCATCAGATCTTTGGTGAACACTTCTTTCACCAGACCCATGCCGCGATGATAGTTAAACTGGCTGCCATCACTCACACACATGCCTGCACTTTCTTCGCCCCGATGTTGCAGCGCATGCAGTCCATAATAGGAGAGTGAAGCCGCGTCAGGGTGTCTGAACACCCCGAACACGCCACATTCTTCCTTCAATTTGTCGAGTCCTTCCTTGCCGGACCCTTCATTATAATAATCGCCTGTCCACAACGGTCCTGTCGTCAGTTCATGAGACATGGAATCGCATCCTCCCAGACCTGAGCCAAACCTCCTACAGGTTCGCTCACGGCTGATGTTCCGTTCAATTCAATCGTCAGGTTACTTCCTTCTACACGTCCAATCACAGCTACAGGTACACCGCGCTCACGTACAAATGCTTCAAGTTTACCCGCTTGCTCTGGCGTAGCCGACAACAAGATACGGGATTGACTCTCACTGAACAAGGCGTGATCTGCACGCAGTGCAGTCTCCACATTCACCTGAGCGCCTACGTTACCGCTAATACAAGACTCTGCGAGTGCTACAGCCAATCCGCCTTCAGACAAGTCATGTGCCGAGCGAACGAGACCGGATTGAATAGCTTCCAGCACCGTGCTGAGCAACGCTTTTTCCGTCTGCAAGTTCAGTTCTGGCGGACGGCCTTCAGTCTGACCATGAACCGCGTATTGCAGCTCGCTGCCGCCCAGTTCAGCTTTTGTTTCACCCAGGAGGATGATCACATCACCTTCGGATTTGAATGCTTGTGTCGTGATATGATCCGTATCATGAACGAGACCTACCATACCGACAACTGGCGTTGGATAGATGGAGCCTTTGGCGTTTTCGTTATACAGACTTACGTTACCACCGATTACCGGCGTATCCAGCACACGACAAGCTTCCGCCATACCGTCTACCGCTTTCTCCATTTGCCAGAAAATATCCGGCTTCTCCGGGTTACCAAAGTTTAGGTTGTCCGTGATCGCCAGCGGCTCAGCACCGGAACATACAATGTTACGCGCTGCTTCACTTACGGCGATCCGTCCACCAACTTCAGGATCAAGGTACACATAACGTCCATTACAGTCCGTTGTCATGGCGAGACCTTTGCGTGTGCCACGAATCGTAACTACAGCCGCATCCGAACCTGGACGAACAGCAGTGCTTGTACGCACCATGTAGTCGTATTGATCATAAATCCATTTTTTACTTGCTACTGTTGGTGAAGCCAGCACTTGTTTCAGCGCTCCGCCGAGATCCGACACTTCGTCGTAACGAAGCGTGTCGATAGAAGCACTTTGCTCGTAGTAGGCAGGTACAGATGAAGGTTTGTCATACACTGGACATTCGTCAACCAGTGCCGTTACCGGCATATCTCCGACCACTTCGCCGTGGTGGATCAATTTCAGACGGCCGTCATCCGTTACTTTACCAACTTTGGCACAGATTACGCCCCAACGTTCAAAGATTTCCATCGCCTGCGCCTCATCCTTCGGCTCAACAACGAACAACATCCGTTCTTGGGACTCAGACAACATCATCTCGTAAGGGGTCATGCCTTCTTCACGCTGTGGTACCTGATCCAGATACAGTTCCAGACCGTTACCCGCTTTACTTGCCATCTCTGCACTCGAACATGTCAGACCCGCAGCACCCATATCCTGAATTCCGAGCACGATGCCCGTGTCGATCAATTCCAGACAAGATTCCATCACCAGTTTCTCCATAAACGGGTCACCGACCTGAACCGCTGTCCGTTGGGACTCGGATTCTTCCGTCAGTTCAACCGATGCAAAGGTTGCTCCATGAATACCATCGCGGCCTGTCGGTGGCCCAACATAATAGACTGGGTTACCTACACCTTTAGCTACACCGCGCTGGATCTTGTCATGATCAATCAGACCCACACACATGGCGTTAACCAGCGGATTGCCTTCATAGCTCTCATCAAACATCACTTCGCCACCAACGGTAGGAATACCGATACAGTTACCGTATCCAGCAATACCCGCTACCACATGTTCGAACAAATATTTAACGCGATCACTCTCCAGCTTACCGAAACGCAGGGAGTTCAGTATTGCTACCGGTCTTGCACCCATGGAGAAAATATCACGGATAATGCCGCCCACACCTGTTGCCGCACCTTGATAAGGCTCAACCGCGGAAGGATGGTTATGGCTTTCAATTTTGAATACAACGGCCTGGTTATCACCGATATCCACGATACCGGCACCTTCACCAGGTCCCATCAGGACACGTGGTCCAGTGGTTGGGAAACGGCGCAGCAATGGCTTGGAGTTTTTATAAGCACAATGCTCAGACCACATTACACTGAACACACCAATTTCCGTGTAGTTTGGCTTGCGGCCCATGAACTCACAGATCAGCTCATACTCGCTGTCAGATACGCCCATTTGTGCGTAAAGTTTATGTTCTGCGACCTGTTCTGCTGTTGGTTCCTTAGCGGATAGCTGCTGCGTCATGCCGATCCCTCCATGCTTTCAAAATAGATGTAAACATACGTTTGCCGTCTTCCGAACCAAACAGTGAATCCACTGCACGCTCTGGATGCGGCATCATGCCGACCACGTTTCCAGCCTCGTTACAAACTCCTGCAATATCACCCAAGGAACCGTTAGGGTTGGTACCATACGTAAATACGATCTGGTTGTTCGCTTGCAGACTCGCGAGCGTCTCCTCGTCGCAATAATAGTTGCCTTCGCCGTGAGCAATCGGGATGATAATCTCTTCACCGGGTGCATAGTCACGTGTAAATGGTGTATCTGCATTCGCCACTTTCAATACCGTATCGTGACAACGGAATTTCAGGGAAGTATTACGAATCAATGCACCTGGAAGCAATCCCGCTTCCGTCAGGATCTGGAATCCGTTGCAAATACCCAAAATATATTTACCTTGTTCAGCAGCTTTCGCTACCTCGTTCATTACCGGTGCAAAGCGGGAAATTGCTCCGCAACGCAAGTAGTCACCATAAGAGAAACCACCCGGAACTAAAATACAATCATAAGCCGAAAGATCTGTAGCCGTGTGCCATACATAATCAACCTCTTGTCCAATCGCATCTTCCACTGCCTTGTAACAGTCGATGTCACAGTTGGAGCCAGGGAACACAAGAACTGCAAATTTCATGAGATTAACCCTCCAATTCGTAGCGGTAATCTTCAACAACGGTGTTGGCCAGCAGCTTTTCACACATGACTTTCAAACGTTTCTCCGCTTCCGCACGATCTGTTGTATCCAGGTTCAGTTCCATGACTTTACCGATCCGTACACTTTCCACTTCGTTGAATCCCATTGAATGCAGGGCTCCTTGAACAGCTACGCCTTGCGGGTCGAGTACGCTTTGCTTAATAGTGACATATACGGTTGCTTTGATCATGATCCTTATGTTCCTCCTCAGTAATGAACGGGATAAATGCTTTATGCTGTTAAAAAAGGGGTGTGGAGCTTGCTCCGGGGCGGATTGTTCTTTCCGGTCGCTTGTTGTCCCCAGGTTTTTGGATTGTTTTGGCCCGCTCTGCGGTCAAAACCCGGGGACAAAGGCGAACGCTTCGCTCCTTTAAGAACAATTCCGCCCCTCCGCTAGTCCATGCGACGTTTTTTAAAGGCCTAAACCTTTTACGTTGCACGGTGTGTAATGGTCTAGCCTGACCATTATGCTGGAAACAGTTAATGGTCTTTGAGTAACTTTAGTAACCAGTGAATTCAATTCTCGTAATCTTTCAGGCTTCCCATACCTGTGGGAAGCCATCGCTCTTCATTGCCTCACCCACCAGTTTGAACACTGGCGGAGGGAAAGATTTGAGCTAGAGAAGCGAAGCGTTCGCCTTTGCAACCGGAATGTTTCCTTTTGAAAAAAAGGATTCAATCAAAACATTCCGGGGGCAACAGCGATCGAAAGCCAAACTTTCCCGTAGCTCGCGCTCAAACGTTAGCTTCCTCAAACTTTCCCGTAGCTCGCGCTCAAACGTTAAACTTTATTATTTCGTTAAACGATTATAAATATCGACGTATCTTGCGGTTGTTGCTTCAACTACCTCTTGCGGGAGTGGATCAGGTTTGCTGTTCTTGTCCCAATCGGTTCCAGCTAGAAAGGTGCGCACTGGCTCTTTATCCATGCTGTCGATCTCGATGTCGAGTTCATAATTCTCTTTGGCCCAGAAGCGTGAAGCATCTGGGGTGAAGATTTCGTCAATCAGGATGACCTTGCCGTCCACGATGCCGAACTCGAATTTGCAGTCTGCCAGAATGATGCCACGCTGATCACAGTAATCACGGGCGAATTCGTACAGTCGCAGGCTTTTTTCCTGAAGCTCAACTGCGAGTGTGTCTCCCACCAGTTCTTTCATGCGATCCATTGGGATGTCTTCATCATGACCAACATCGTTTTTGGCTGCCGGGGTGAAAATGGGAACTTCGAGTTTGGCGTTCTTGCGAAGTCCGTCAGGCAGTTTAATGCCATTCACTTCACCGCTCGTCTCGTATTGTCTCCATCCACCACCAGTGATGTATCCACGCACAACACATTCAATATCAATGCGTTCTGCTTTGCGGGTTACCATGATGCGGTCTTTGAGCAATTCTGGGTCTGTGACGAGATCACCCAATTGATTCACATCGGTATGAACCACGTGATTCTCCATCATGCTGCCTGTCAGTTCAAACCAGAAACTGCTGAGTTTGTTCAGTACGTTTCCTTTCTCGGGAACTGCCGGGTCCAGCACGTAATCAAAAGCCGAGATTCGGTCAGTAACCACGATCAGAAAATGTTCACCCAGATCGTACAGTTCACGTACTTTTCCTTTATATAACAGAGGTGCTTTAACGAGATCTGCCGCAGTGGACAGTGCCATGGGCTCACCTTCTTTCAGGAGATGTAAAATATAAGTTCAATTCCCCTCATCACGCGGGCCACTCCGAATGCAGAACAACCTTTCGATCGCTGTTATTCCCGGATTTTTTAATCTTACTTTCAAAGGGTTAAAATCCGGGAATAAAGGCGAACACTTCGTTTCTCCAGGTTTTTTCTACCTTCTCCGTTCCAGCGTGAACACATAATCAACCTATACTTTAGTTAGAAAAACTTGTTCCAAGCTTGATAAAGGCGCAGCGTATGCTTCCGAAGTAGCTTTCTATCAGAAACGTTTAGGTTCGCTTCTTCAGCTTATTTCTGTCCTCTGCGTTCCCTGCAAAACCATCATTCTGCGCTATAGCCTTATGGGAGTTATATATTAGTCGTTCAAGCCGAGCTTTTTGAAGATGGTGTCTACGTGCTTCAAGTGCCATGACGGGTTGAACGCATCTGCGATTTCTTCCTCGTTCAGTACTTCCGTGATTTCCGGTGTGGATTTCACGATATCCTGGAACTGGCGTTGTTCTTCCCATGCTTGCATCGCACGTGGTTGAACCGTATCGTATGCTTGCTCGCGGCTGAAACCTTTGTCGATCAGCTTTGTCATGATGCGACCGGAGAATGGTACCCCGTAGGTGCGCTCCATGTTGCGTTTCATGTTTTCAGGGAAAACCGTCAGGTTCTTCACGATGTTGCCAAAACGGTTCAGCATGTAGTTCAGCAGCATCGTTGCATCCGGCAGAATGATACGTTCTACGGAAGAATGTGAGATGTCGCGTTCATGCCAGAGCGTTACGTTCTCGTATGCCGATACCATATGTCCGCGAATGACGCGGGACAAACCGGAGATGTTTTCACTACCAATTGGGTTACGCTTGTGCGGCATTGCGGAAGATCCTTTTTGACCTTTAGCAAAAGCTTCTTCCACTTCACGGAACTCACTCTTCTGCAGTGCACGTACCTCTGTAGCAAACTTGTCCAAGGACGTTGCGATCAACGCCAGTGTAGCCATATATTCTGCGTGACGGTCACGTTGCAATGTTTGAGTCGAGATCGGCGCTGGCTTTGTGCCCAGCTTCTCGCAGACAAACTCTTCAACAAACGGATCGATGTTCGCGTATGTTCCTACTGCGCCTGAGATTTTGCCGTATTGTACATTGTCTGCTGCATGACGGAAACGCTCCAGGTTCCGTTTCATCTCTTCATGCCACAACGCCATTTTCAGACCAAATGTTGTTGGCTCTGCATGTACCCCGTGCGTGCGTCCCATCATTGGTGTATGCTGATAAGCCAGTGCTTTTTCACGAAGAATTTCAATGAAATTCACGATATCCTTTTCCAGAATCTCATTCGCTTGACGCAGTACATAACCCAGAGCCGTATCCACGACATCTGTGGAAGTCAGTCCGTAGTGCACCCATTTCCGCTCCGCACCCAGACTTTCAGATACCGTACGTGTAAATGCGATAACGTCATGACGTGTTTCCTTTTCAATCTCATAGATGCGGTCGATGTCAAAAGATGCGTTCTGACGAAGCAATGCTGCTTCTTCCTTAGGGATTACACCCAGTTCGGCCCACGCCTCACATGCACAAATTTCAACTTCCAGCCACGATTGGAATTTGTTCTCTTCGGTCCAGATGGCTCTCATTTCGGGTCTGCTATAACGTTCAATCATGAATTTGTATTCCTCCAGAGGTTAGTTTGTTCAATCCATTGCAATCCTTCTTCAACATCCTGACAAAGCAGATTCACATGCCCCATCTTACGTCCTGTTTTCGCTTCGGTTTTACCATATATGTGAAGCTTGGGAATCACACCGAGTTCTATCGCTTCTGCATCAGGTTGCCCTGTTCTGGCGATAATGCCTTCCAGATGTTCTCCAAGCACATTGACCATAACGACCGGGCTCAATAACGAAGTGTCCCCAAGTGGTAATCCGCAGATCGCACGGATATGTTGTTCGAACTGAGAAGTGGCACAAGCTTCCATCGTATAGTGACCGGAATTATGCGGTCTTGGCGCCAGTTCGTTGACGTACAGTCTTCCATCCGCCGCCACAAACAGTTCCACAGCTAGCAACCCGACAGCCTTCATCGATTCTGCAACCACGGCTGCCAGCTTTTGCGCTTCAATCTGGATATCTGCAGCAACTCTAGCCGGTACAATGGAAGCATGCAAAATGTTATTCACATGAATGTTCTCCGCTGGCGGGAACGTTTTGATCTCCCCATTGGTACTGCGCGCAACAACGACCGAAATCTCGCATTCGAACTTGATGAATTGTTCCAGCACCAGTTCCGCACCTGTAGCGGCAAGCTCTTCGTAGGCAGCCACAGCCTCATTCGCTTCTCGAATTACACGCTGGCCTTTGCCATCGTAACCTCCAGTCACCGTCTTCAGTACACATGGCACGCCAAGTTCACTTACAGCAGCAAGCATCGTATCCGCACTCGTGATCTCACGATAAGGCGCGACTCTTACTCCAGCGGCTTCAATTGCACGTTTTTCACGTAATCGATGTTGTGTGGTGTACAATAACGCACTTCCTTGCGGAACGTAGGACTCACGTTCAAGCAGCCCAGCGACTTCTGCATCCACATTTTCGAATTCATACGTAATAACATCGCATTGCTGAGCCAGTTCAAGTGCAGCTTTGGCATCGTCATATCCTGCTTCAATCTGACGAGCAACTTGACCACAAGGTGCATCCGCAGCGGGATCAAGGGTGACAAATCGATACCCCATTGCCGTTCCTGCGAGCGTAATCATACGCCCGAGCTGTCCGCCTCCAAGAATGCCGATGGTTGTTTTCCCAGGCAGCAGGACATATTGTAGTTCTCCAGCAGTACCGGATTGATTCCCTATTCTACTCATAGTTCTTCACTGCTTTCGAGTACTTCTTGTTTGATACGCTCTCGGCGAGCTTCAGAGCGACGTTGGACATCCGGGTCAAAAGCTCCGATCATCTGAGCTGCCAGCAATCCGGCATTCGTTGCCCCTGCCTTGCCAATCGCTACAGTTGCGACGGGAATACCACCAGGCATCTGAACAATGGACAACAAGGAATCGAGACCGTTCAATGCTTTGGATTGAACCGGTACGCCAATGACTGGAAGCATCGTTTTGGAAGCGACCATACCGGGTAGATGTGCTGCCCCGCCTGCACCTGCAATGATCACCTTGAATCCTCGATCAATTGCTTGCTCTGCGTATTCAAACATCAAATCCGGTGTACGATGGGCGGAGACCACCTTTTTCTCATAACCAATCTCCAGCTCGTCCAGCACCTCGCACGCATGTTTCATCGTTTCCCAATCCGACTTGCTGCCCATAATTACAGCGACTTGCAGTGACATGAATACATCCAACTCCCGTCTGAGCTTTTTTGATTACATCAGGTATTAATGAATTCATTTTACGTGTGAAATGAAAAAATCCGCTACCCGCGAAAACATCACATTTTCTCCGGACACCGGACTCTAAGAAATACGTATCCCTCATTTGGGCATGCCAAAAGGGGGCTTGCTGTCCGCATCTGGTTGCATGCGACTCTCAGCCGTATCTCCTCGTAGTCCGGAAATTTACGGTTCCCGGGTAGATACTTCCGGGCCCTATTCCCGGCGTTATACGAGCAAATATCTATCAAACTATCTTCGTTCATTTTTGTAATCTCTTATTACATATTTCGTTCCTACTCGACCTTATTCTTACCTGATCGACACATCTAACATTCTAACAATCCCCTACAGCTAATGTCAACTTAAAGACGAACATTTAACATATTGACAAATATAATGTTCGGGAATTGCTTCTTTAAATTCGCTCAGCCATCCATTTCATCCCATAAAAGAAAGCCGGCTCCTCTTCAATCTCTCGAAGACAACCGGCTCCCTGCTTTTCAGTGCGTGCACACTTCATCCATTATTTTACGACAAGTACTGGAACCTGAGCATGCTGCACCACATTGTGACTGACACTACCCAGGACAAATTCCCGAATTCCACCAAGTCCGCGGCTACCAATAATAATGATATCAGAATCATTTTCTCTGGCAAAATCAAGCAACACTTCGGCTGCCGCCCCTTGAATCAGATCCACATTGGCCGTTACACCAGCAGCCTGAATTCGTTCTTTCGCTTCATCTGTCGTTTGCACCGCCAGATTGTAGTAGTCATTATTAAGTGAAGGTGGCAGTGGCGCCAACCCCTCACCGATGAATACACGCGGGAAATCAAAAGCATGAATGACATCCAGTACAGCATTCGGGGACACTTTGGCTAGCTCAATTGCACGATCAAGTGCTTTATTTGAAGCTTTGGAACCATCATAAGCCACTAATATTTTAGAAAATAACATGTGAATCCCGTCCCTTCCTTTATATGTAGAGCACGCGAAGCAAGCTTCGGTCTAACATCCAATAAACTAACATAGCATATAACTTCTTAAACGTTCTGGAGCCACAATGAACCATTTATACGAAAGAATTTACATATGAAACCTATGAACGATTACGCGTGTGTTTCAAGTGTTCATTGAATAAAGTAACCATAGATTACCGCATTCAGGAACAACAACAACGGAATGCCAATAGTGAAGCTGGGATGTTTGGTCTTATGCCTTTTCCGATACATCGCGATCCAGACTCCCAAAGCACCGCCAATAAACGCAAGCAAGAATAACGTTCGTTCAGGTGTACGGTCACGACGCTGTTGTGCACGCCTCTTATCATCCGACATCACCAGATAACCAACTACATTAATAAATAAAAACCACAATATAAGTCCGGTTTGCATATACTTCTAGCGATCCCCCTGTCCCGGGACATCTCCCTGTCTCCATTATAGTCCTCATCAGAGACATGTTCAACGCACCAGGTAGGGAACCGCAAATTTGTGTAAAATGCTACATCGCTCTGACCTAGGACTCCTGTTTTGGAATACTGTTCAGACTTGGTGCTCTTTTGGCTGCTTTGTCCGGGCGCACAGCGATACTCTCTTCCCGAATACTGTCTTTGTTTTGCTGGTTATGGATTTTCTCTGGTTTGTTATGCGGCATATAGGTATCACCTCCTTGGCTTACGTTGCCTGAAAACGGAGGATCTTATACGACTTTACAAGTATGAATAGAAAAGTCTCAATCAGTTTATTTGGAGTAAATAAGTAAATCATTCACATGGTTCGTAGTGCACGAGGTACGACCTCAACTACCTCAAGCGTGTTACTTTCCCTTTTTCTCCATAGCCGCCTTCAGCAAATCTCCAAGGTTAGACCCAATGGACTCCTGTTTCGCATATTGTTTTACCAGCTTTTGCTGATCGCGTTTGTTCACATGCTGTTTGTCCTTATCCAACGTTTCTGTAATACCACAAGGTAGACATTGTACGTATAACCCCGCCTTGCCTTCTTTGATTTCCATCTTTTTGTGGCACTGCGCACAACGACGATTGGACAATCTTTTCTCTGCCGAACGACGATATCCACAGTCCTCGGTAGGACATACAAGAAACTTGCCTCGCTTGCCTTTCTTCTCCAACAACCGTGCGTTACAGTCCGGGCAATGGCTATTGGACACATTATGTGGCTTGTACTCTGCTTTGCTGCCTTTTACCGTAGACACCAGCTCTTTCGCCATTGAACGAATACTATCCAGGAACGGTCCTGGTTTCCCTTGCCCACGCGCAATTCGTTCCAACTCAGCCTCCCAGCGAGCAGTCAGATCCGGTGTACGAAGCTGCGGAGCAGCCAGTTCAATCAACTGTTTTCCTTTGCCAGTCGGGTGCATGCTGTTGCCTTGACGATCTATTGTATCGGAACTGACCAGCTTCTCGATAATATCCGCACGTGTAGCCGGAGTACCGAGTCCATGCTTTTCCATCTGGGAAAGCAAAGCAGCTTCGGTATACCGTTTGGGCGGCATCGTCCGTCCACTTTTAATATGACAACGCTGAACCGTCACGGACTGTCCTTGCTGCACATCTGGCAAAAGCGCACGCTCATGGTCTGCTGCATCATCAGTACGGTCATCGTCATCATCGCTGTAATCGCCGCCGTATACTTCACGCCATCCGCTTTCTTTCACCGTTGTACCTTTGACATGAAAGGAATCATTCCCCACCTGCACCGTGATTGCAACGGAATCGTACTTCGCTGCCGGATAGAACAGGCTGATAAAACGACGTACGATCAGATCGTACAATTTGCGTTCCTCCGGGTTCAATTGATTCAGAAGTACCGTTTGCTCCGTGGGGATAATGGCATGGTGATCGGTCACTTTGCTGTCATCCACAATACGTTTGGTGATATTCAGATTTTTGCGCAGCAAAGGACGTGCCAGAGACGCATAAGGTCCAATGGCTACACTGTCCAGACGTTCTTTCAATGTAGCTGTCATGTCGGCAGTCAGGTACCGGCTGTCCGTACGTGGGTACGTCACAAGTTTGTGCTGTTCATACAGACGTTGCAGGACATTTGATGTTTGCTTTGCCGAGAAACCATATTTCCGGTTGGCATCCCGTTGCAGTTCTGTCAGGTCATATGCCAATGGATGCGGCTCTACTTTCTCGCTTTTCTTCACCTGGGCAATCGTGCCCTTGCGCCCGTCTACCCGCTTCTTCAATTCTTGCATTTCTTGAGGGTCAAAAATGCGTGAATCTCCCCCTGCTGCCCGCCAAACAGCCTGAAAATCACCCAAATCTGTCGTTAACGTCTCATACTCCTGCGAGCGGAAACCATTAATTTCATTTTCTCTATCCATAATCATGCCCAAGGTCGGAGTTTGTACCCGTCCAGCAGACAACTGTGCATTGAAACGAACGGTTAGCGCACGGGTCACGTTAAGTCCAATCATCCAGTCGGCCTCGGCCCGGCAACGTGCTGATTCATAGAGACGGTCGAACTGACTGCCTGGCTTCAGCGAAGCAAATCCGTCTTTGATCGCCTTATCTGTCTGGGACGAAATCCACAGACGTTTGAACGATTTTTTCCACCCCGCCATCTGCATGATCCAACGGGCCAGCAATTCTCCCTCACGGGCCGCATCCGTAGCAATGACCAGCTCACCTACATCCTGACGTTTCATCAACTGCTGGACGGCTTTATATTGATGGTTGGTCTCTTTAAGTACCTTCAGTTTCGTACGCTCTGGCAGAATGGGCAGGTCCTCCAGATTCCATGTTGCATACTTTTTGTCGTAATCCTCCGGTTCAGCTAATCCAACCAGATGTCCAAGCGCCCAGGTAACGATATATTTCGGGCCTTCCATATAACTTTTATGTTTATCACGTGCACCCATAACTCTGGCTATTTCGCGTGCCACAGACGGTTTTTCTGCGAGTACCAATGTCTTCAATTCATATCTCTTCCTCTCTGGTAGAACGTTATGTCTCTTTTATTCCTATCTTTTCATTATATCATTTCACACGAAAGGTATGCTCTGTCATCTCTACTTCCTAATCTACTCGTATCCTGTAACCTCATGTTTAATCAATATATCGAATCGATGTCATATTTACTCACATTATAATAATTAATAGTTTTCCTGAGCTCACGTAAATAGAAGCATGAATAAGGTTTTATACTGATCAATATTGATGTATACGTTTTTTTGGATAAATATAAACATTGTAAGATTACCTGACATAACTATACAATGTGTCAAAAGCATAGAAACAGAATCGCTGCTAGCACACATCAATGAGACACAGGAAGGGAGCGTGGATGCATGACTTATCATGGATCTGTATTGAAAAAAAGTGGGGCTTTGTTACTGGCGGGAGCTGTTGTTGCCACAACATGGGGAGGAACGGTGCCTTCGGCATCAGCCGCAACGGCAACGTCTACGAGTAAAACAATAGTAGCTGCTGTACCCAAAGGAAAAGCGCCTGTTACTCCGGCAGCATTTGTTCAGGCCATGGAAGAAGCGGCAACACTTGCAGGTGTTCCTTTTACCATGGACAAACTCTCCGGCACAACCGTGCAACGTAAAGATGCTGCGGTTGCTTTGCAACAATGGCTCAAGCTGGATTCGGCTACCGAATCATTCAAGGATGTCCCGGATGAATCCACTTTCTCAAGTGCTGTTGGTGCATTGAACACTGCGGGATTGATGAAAGGCTATACGGAATCCCTCTTCCTTCCAAACGCTGTACTTACCGAGAATGACCTCTCCATACTGAAAGACCGCATCTATAATTACATAAAACCGTTTGTCCTGGAGGAAGCAACCATTATGGATCTCCAGGCCGCAATGACGCAAGGAAAACTGACATCAAAAGAACTGGTTCAGAAATATCTGGACCGCATTGAAAAATACGATGATCAAGGTGTAAGCATCAACGCCGTATTAACCCTGAACCCGGATGCGCTCCAAATTGCGGAGCAATTGGATGAAGAACGTACAGCTCAAGGTGCCCGCGGACCACTTCATGGCGTTCCGATTCTGGTGAAAGACAATTTCGATACCAATGACATGCCGACAACTGCTGGCTGTATCTGTCTGAAAGATTCCATTCCTGCTCACGATGCTGAACAAGTGAAGAAACTCAAAGCAGCTGGCGCCATTATTTTGGGCAAAACAAACCTGCATGAATTCGCATTTGGCATCACGACATCCAGCTCATTGGGTGGACAAACACTTAACCCTTACGCCCTGGACCATTATCCAGGTGGCTCAAGCGGTGGAACAGGTGCTGCCATTGCATCTAACTTTGCCGCAGCCGGCATGGGTACAGACACTGGCGGTTCAATCCGAATCCCATCCAGCTTCAACAGCCTTGTGGGTATCCGCCCAACCATCGGACTGTCTAGCCGTGAAGGCATTATTCCATTGGCTTTGACACAGGATGTCGGTGGACCAATGGCTCGTACCGTAAGTGATGCCGCAATCATGCTGGATGCTACAGCCGGATATGATAAAAAGGATGTCGCTACAGCTTACGCGGTTGGAAAAATCCCTTCCAGCTATACAGACTTCCTGGATGTAAACGGACTGAAAGGTGCACGCATCGGTGTGGCTACAGAACTCATCCCAAGTACTAAAGCTGAAGAAAAAGCCGTTGCTGACGTGATCAACACAGCTGTGGAAGAATTGAAGTCACTTGGCGCTATCGCAGTTCCAATTTCTATCCCGAACTTGGCCGAGATCAACAAATACCCAAGCCTTAGTGGATATGAGTTCAAGTTCCAGCTGAATGACTATCTGGAATCATTGGGTGCAGATGCTCCATATCACAGTCTGTCCGAGATCATCGCTTCCGGAGAGTTTGATAAGTCCCAAGAACAATCCATGAAGGCTCGGGATGCACGCCAAAACCTGGAGACTACCGAATATAAGGACATCGTCCTGAAACGTACCCAAGTTACACGTGAATCCTTGCTGAAAGTAATGGCAGATAATAATCTGGATGCCATCATCTATCCTACGTCCACACAAGCCGCTGGTGTTATTGGCGAAGGACAAAACTCCGGTGGTAACAACCGTTTGAGTCCGTTCTCCGGCTTCCCGGCGATCACGGTTCCTGCTGGTTTCACAACCGATGGTCTGCCTGTAGGCATGGAATTCCTGGGCCGTGCTTTTGATGAAGGAACTTTGATCAAGCTAGCGTACAGCTACGAACAAGGAACTCACCACCGTCAAGCCCCAAAACTTACGCCGTAAAATATTTATGGGATTAAGCATTTCCTGTTAACACAAAGAATTAAAACGAGTTAACTCAGGAAATAGACCACCATCTTCATGACTGCATGAAGTTTGGGTGGTCTATTTTAATTTCTCTATTTATTTTTGTGTTGCATACAATCGTATGTTACTCATTACTGAACCTTGTCCGGCACGCCCCATCTCAGTACCAGACCTGCGTACGTCAGACCACCGCCAAAGCCAAAGAGAGCTACGCTCTGTCCTTCTTTCAATTTTCCTTCATCCACTGCAAGCTGTAAAGCAAGCGGAATGGAAGCAGCCGATGTGTTCCCACGATACTCGACACTGGTTAACGTACGTTCCAAAGGAACAGGACCACGTTCGCAAACAGCTTCAATCATTCTCATATTTGCACTATGCGGGACAAACCAGTCAATCTGGTCAGGGCTTAATTCAGCTTTTGTTATCAGCTTATCCAATTGCTCTGGGATCGTCCGTACAGCCCACTTATAAATCTCTCTGCCATTCTGGACAAGACATCCCTCACCCTGTAAAGGCACACCATTCATCTCAGAAGATAAGCCAGTCTTATAGAGATGTACACCGCCTTCTCCATGTGTACCTGATACGGCTGCCATAAAGTCACCTTCAGCACCCGATGATCTCTCCACCAAGAAGGCCCCCGCTCCATCACCAAACAGTACACAAGTTGTACGGTCTGTATAATCCGTAATTTTGGATAATGTCTCTGCTCCAATAACCAGTACTTTGCGGTACATTCCACTGGTCACCAGACTGTCAGCAAGCTGTAGTCCGTAGGTAAAACCTGCGCATGCAGCATTTAAATCCAGTACACCCGTGTGTGGGATCTTAAGATTAGCCTGTACTCTGGATGCCGTACTTGGGAAAGCATATTCAGGTGTACTTGTAGCCACAAGGATCATATCCACATCTTCTACACTCACATCATAACGACGTATCATATCTTCTACAGCCTTTGTAGCCAGGTCAGATACAAATTGATCTTCAGCTGCAATTCGCCGTTCTCTCATGCCTGTACGTTGCACAATCCATTCGTCACTAGTCTCCACTAATTTCTCCAGATCAGCATTCGTTAATATTCGATCCGGTACATACGTCCCCATTGCCGTGATGGTTGCCTTTGATTGATGATTCATACCGGTAGTCACCTCACTTGTTTTTTATCATTATAGCACTAAGTCTTAGTACTTGGTACTAATTTTATAAAATATTTATTATGATTCTTTCGTTAGTTGTTTATTTTAAAATGATCTCTTCATTCTATTACCCAGGGCAATACAAACGATGGCATGCATTTTTGATGAAGAATTGTGAATATCCCCTGACTAACATGAAGAATGCCTTAATTATATGCGTTTTTTATAGACAGCTCATTCCAACAGGAGGAAAATAAACAAATTGCCCTACATTACTAAAGAATAGAGATGATCTATATCCATGAAAAAAGAATTAAATATCCTTGCCATTTCCGGAAGTCTGCGCAATCAGTCCTCCAATACATTACTAATGCACGCCATAATTAAACTCGCTCACACTAACCTTAAGTTTGAAGTATATGAGGGATTAAATGATCTGCCGCATTTTAACCCTGACCTCGATGTCGAGGAGGGTCCAGTGTCCGTACAGAACTTGAGAGCCCAACTTAAGCATTCGGACGGTGTCCTTATCTGCACGCCAGAGTATGGAAATGGCGTTCCCGGGGTCTTAAAAAATGCATTAGATTGGGTTGTATCTTCTGGAGAATGGCTCCATAAACCCACTATTGTCATCGCTGCTTCCCCAAGCCCCATGGGAGGTAACAAAGCCCATGCTTCCTTATTGCTGACACTAAACATGATCAATGCACAAGTTCTACAGGAGGGCTGTTTAACCATTCCTCATATTACATTGAAAATGAACAAACAAGGCGTCATCATTGATTCGGAAACCCAGCATGCATTGCAGAACTCCCTTTCAATCCTTGAGGATGCTTGCAATCAAATGAAAGGCTAGACAGATGTTGTACTTAAATCGATGATAGAGAAATGATCCTTTTAAAGTTATTTAACATTCTCATAAATATTGAAATAAAAAAACAGCCTTGGTTATTTACCAGGGCTGTTAAGGTTTATATACGTATTTAGGATTAAAATAAAAAAGACACACTCGATATCATCAAGTGTGTCTTCCTATTGCTTGGCGGCGTCCTACTCTCCCAGGACCCTGCGGTCCAAGTACCATCGGCGCTAGAGGGCTTAACGGTCGTGTTCGGGATGGGTACGTGTGGAACCCCTCCGCCATCGCCACCAAACGCATAGCTGTGCTTACATTCAGAGATCGTTCTCTGAAAACTAGATTCGAAACGAAACATGCGATTTAGAACTTGCTATTGGATAAGCCCTCGACCGATTAGTACTGGTCAG
>NZ_JACYVQ010000011.1:0-183292 GCF_014842675.1 Paenibacillus sp. CFBP 13594 | reverse complement strand
GTGCTGGCAAGGGCGCACGGCGCATCGCCGTGCGCTGCTTGGCGCGGGCAGCGGCACGCCGGCCCCGCGCTGGTGCAGGCCTGCGCCCAGCAGTGGCCTGGCGCAGGCCGGCTTTGCCTTTGCGGGTGCGGCTGGCTCTTGCCGCTCTGCTCGCACTCGCAGAGCCAACTTTGCCTGCTCTGCCAACAACACTGCCTGTGCTGCTCGCTTTCCTTGCAGCAGCTTTATGCGCTGCACCTGCAGATGTACCCGCTTTGGTCAGGGTACTGCGTTTCCCTGACTTCACACCTCTGACTCCAGCAGACCCTGTACCTGCTGGTGCCGGAGTGCCACTGCCCATAAATACGGCCGGGTGGATGCCCCGGGGCTTACCCGACACGGAGGCCCTAGCGGCCCCGGTGCGTGTCACTACTCTCACGCCATTCCCTCCTTTGGCATGCACGAGGATTGTCGCTGCGCAAAGCGCCGGAGCATCCTTCCAGCTCCGGCGCAGAGTGTTCTGCTCCCATGGGGCACCGCACAGCGGTAGCATCAGTCGCATATATTTTAGGGCAATTGTCCTTTCATGCGGACAGCTGCTTCCTGGAGCGATTCAAATGTACCTGCATCACTCCAGTATTTCTGCAAAATGTCGTATTCCAGCCCGCCAGCAGACGCATAGTGATTATTCACATCCGTAATTTCAAGTTCTCCACGCGCAGACGGCGCAATGTTGCGAATCAGGTTAAATACATGATCGTCATACATGTATATGCCCGTCACACAATAAGAGGTCTTCGGCTGGCTTGGCTTCTCCTCAATGTACGAGATTCGCTCTGGATGCTTTGGATCAAAAACAGGCACCCCGTAACGTCGTGCATCATCCACCTCTTTGAGCAGAACTCGCGCTGTACCCGCAGGTTGCTGCATGTAACGGTCCACATAAGGCTTCAGATCATCGCTGAAGAGATTATCTCCGAGAAGCACAACGAATTTTTCGCCAGGAAGAATAAAAGTGGTCGCCAGATCCAACGCTTCCGCAATCCCGCCTGCCTTTTCCTGAATGCGATACGTCAACTTCACCCCATGATCCGCTCCGCCACCAAGATACTCTGTATATAACCCGGCGGAATGTTTGTTGATCACAATCAATAGTTCATCAATGCCTGCCTGGCGGAGTCTGTCGATGCCATACATAATCATCGGATGTTTACCGACTGGAAGCAGATGTTTGTTAATGAGCCGGGTCAGCGGATACAGTCTAGTTCCTGTTCCGCCGGCAAGAATTACACCTTTCATTCCACGTTCCCTCCTTCATCGGATATGTCCATATATTCAAGCGGATCGACATGCCATTTGTTCATAAAAATCGAACGATTACGCTCAAGCAGCTGTTTCCACGCTACCGGATCTGTCTTCTGGAAGCTGGCACTTCCCTGATGATGCACGAGAACATCTCCACAAACCAGCAGGCGATATCCCTGCAATCTTGCTCTATAACAATAATCGTCATCCTCATAGTGTCCCGGAGAATATGCCTCGTCAAGCAGTCCAACCGATTCCACGACATCTCGTTTCATCAGCATGCACAGACCGACGATCCGGCGTACTTCCCTCCACCTTGAAGAATCCGCAATATTATTGGAATTGGCCAACTCCTGAAAATGTTCCATATCCCGAAACTGCAGTTTAATCTGCTGGATGCCGCTTGCATAATTCGTAACAGGACCCGTGATTCCAATACTTGCGTCACTGTACAGAGCCGTTCGCAGGTTCTCCAGCCAACGGGGCGTGACCGTAACATCATTGTTCAACAGCAGCAGCTCATCCCCGCAAGCGGCACGAAGTCCAGCGTTACACGCTGCCGGAAACCCCCGATTGTCCGGGAACCTGACAAATCGAATTAGCTCCAGCGCACAATATTCAGCCGTTCCATCGGTCGAACCGTTATCTACCACGATAATTTCATATGACGCAGGATCGCCCGAGTATTGACGTATGGCATCAATGCAGGGCCTGATCAGATCCAGACCATTGTAAGTTGGGATAATCATACTCGTCAGTGTCATTAGGCGTTCCTCCTGTAAGCCACTTCTACACGGGAGAGTGTATGTGCCTGGGCTGGATTCCAACCTGTACCCAGCAATGTAGCCAGTGCCTCCAGATGATCTCCGATGATCAATTTGGCGACATCATTCCCACTTCCCGTGTTACCAGGACGCAACCGATTGGAACGAATAACATCCACCTGACTTGGTGCAGAGACGTTCATTCCATGCTGAATAGCTAGACTTTGTGCCTTAGGTGGAACGGCCAGTGATGCTGGCTTCACGGTCTCAATCATACGACGAGATAATGCATGAGGCACGGCTGTCATGGAGTTGGAACCAAGATCTGCCCTGCCTAATGTTCGGTTCAGATATGCTTTGATCCGGCTTACCTCATCCTGCCCTGCAAACGCAGGAAGCAAAGACGTCAGATTATTCAACGCCACATCCTGTCCCCGATCAACCGCGAACAGAAAGGGTGCAAGCTGTTCAGCCGAGACGACCATATCTCCATCCACAAAAAGTACCGTCTCCGCATCCGTCATCTTGGCTCCAAGTGCCCGGCCCACATCATGTCCTGCCCGATCCGGTTCATAGATTACTGTAAGTCTCGGCTGCCTTAGTACCTGCTTCAAACTGTCATCTGTCGTTCCATTCAGTACCACAATAATATCCGTTAGAGGCAACCGCTTCAGTTGCAATAACACCTGCCCCAGTGTGTGTTCCTCATTACAGGCACAGACAACGGCAGCAGCCGAATGACGAAGAGGTAATGGCACGATCTGGAATGAATGTCCCGAGGCCTGAGCATAACCTTGCATAAATGCCTTACCTGCTTTCAGGACTAGCTCGAAGTTGCTTAGCTCCGCAACGTTCGCCGCGTGTGCATTCCATACGAGACGTGCGTGTTTTTCTGATACTGTGTTGTTCGTCTTTGCCTCGCTTCCTGCAACTTGCCCCGCTTTCCACATCAAGTGCAGATCTACTTGGCCAGACTTTGATCGGCTTCTTCTTGTTTTTTTAATATCTACATGTTTTTTGTTCCTAAGACGCTTGTTCATTCCTGTTCTTCCTGCTGTCGTTTGTCTATTTGTTGACCGCCTGCGGCGGACAACCCCTGAACGTCCCTTCATTTCCTCACCTCCAGCATGCTGCATCATCCGATGCGACATGCTTACCTCGCCAGGTTGCGAACACGTTGCAGATCGGTATAACCTCCCCGGGGACCGAGCGTATCCGTTATCCACTTGATCGCTGCCATATGATCATTGAGTACCACTTGACTTAGCAGATCAGGTCCGCTTCGCTTTTTGATTCGTACTGCATTCATTCTACCCACAGGTACGTGATGAACAGCGCGTACCCGAAGTCCGCCGATCACTGCCTTCGCTTGTGCGAGTGGCGGAACTTCCAGTGAGGATATCCCCATGACCTCAAGTCCTGCTCGGCTTATTGCATGTGGAATAGCTGTCATGGATGCTCCTCGGAGATCGGATCTTGCGAGTATGCTGTTCAACATGTGTTTGGCCTCCACTACCGGATGAACGGGATGATGAGTGACTGGCCCATGGTAGTCGTTAAGCGCCACATCCGTTCCCTTCAGCACAGCCTTCACGTAAGGTGCAAGGTGCTCTGCGGGAATTACGATATCTGCATCAGTAAATAACAATACCTGACCGCGCGCCTCCGCTGCGCCTACTTTTCGTCCTCCATCATGCCCCAGCGCTTCGGCATACTTGAGCACTCGTGCTCCAGCCCGTTTGGCTGCATTAGCCGTACCGTCTGTTGAACCATTCACAACGACAAGCACTTCAGCATCACGGCATATCCGTAGCGCTTCACGTACAACTGCACCAATCCTTTTCTCCTCATTCATGGCAGGGATAATGACCGAGAGCATCGGTCGCTGAGAAACATCTCTGTGTAAAGGAGCATCACTCATGCCATTTTCCGTTCCATTCTCTACTCCATCCTTGGCCTGTGACATCAGCTGTTTGGATGGAATAACGAACGTATAGGCCTTTGTACCCTTTTTTTGTCCAGACTTCCATCTTCGTTTCTTCAGCACTGTTTTTCTTCGTGTCACATTGGATCGGGTTGCATAACGTGCTTTGGTACGGTTTTTGCGCAACAGTTTCACCTCCCGCATTCGATCATCGGCATGCCAAGGGAGTACACGTTATTCTATGTATTCGTGGAGCAGTGGAAACGGCGTTTGTCCTTGCACGAAGCAGGTTCTCCCTGTGAACACGAGGGTACAGGCCTTGCTTTTAGACAAAATACGTCAAATTATGTGAAAAACGTACCTCTCCCCTACTTCAGACACAATTTTAACAAAAATCTAAATTTGTATCTTTTCCAAAGTTTTACATTGTGATAATATACGTTCCAAGCAGTTTTATTTACAAAAATAACCTTGTGGTGAACATAAGTTCCCATACATTTTTTAAATCAATTTATTGACCTAAGGTTGATTAGATGATGACCTCATTCACAGAACCTGTTAAGCAGATACATTTTACTCTTGAGAGGAGTGATGCCGTTCAGAACACACTGCCTTTGTCATTTACGCAAACCCGGATTGAACACCCCAGTTTTCCGTGAACGTATCTTCTACCTGCGCAATTGGACAACCCCCGGCTTTCTGAAAGAGGAACACAATAGACGATTAAACCTTCGGGCTGAACTGAATAAACGGTTATCCTTTTTGTTTGGTGTCGTGCTTAACACTTCCCGAGCTAAGGCCAAGCCGATTTTGTTCCAATCGTTTCTTGTCTTATTCCACGCTTCAGGTTCAGCCCCACGCTCCGCGCTGCCCAAGTTGCAGACGGAATTCCAACCGAGACTGGCATAAACATTTTCCAACCACAAAAATAAGTTTAAGAATGGGAGAGTTTACTATGAAATTCGCCAAAGTTATGCCAACAATTCTTGGAGGAGCTCTTTTGCTCGCTTCCGTATCCTCTGCTGCTGCAGCTCCAGTGTCTGATCAATCCATTCCACTTCAGGCCCCTTATGCCTCTGAGGAGGGTATTCCATTGAACAGTGGAACAGATGACACCATCTTTAATTACCTTGGACAGCAGGAACAATTCCTGAATTCCGATGTGAAATCCCAGCTCAAAATTGTCAAAAGAAACACAGATACATCTGGCGTAAGACACTTCCGCCTGAAACAGTATATTAAAGGTATCCCGGTTTATGGTGCAGAACAGACGGTCCACCTGGACAAAACCGGAGCCGTGAGCTCCGCACTTGGCGATCTTCCACCGATTGAAGAGCAGGCCATTCCGAATGATGGTGTAGCCGAGATCAGCGGAGAAGACGCGATCCGTATTGCAACCGAAGAAGCAACCTCCCGGATTGGAGAGCTTGGCGCCGCGGAAATCACGCCTCAAGCTGAATTGAACATCTACCATCATGAAGAAGATGGTCAGACGTATCTGGTTTACATTACGGAAGTAAACGTACTGGAACCTGCCCCTCTACGGACCAAATATTTCATTAACGCAGTGGATGGCAGTATCGTATCCCAGTTTGACCTCATTAATTTTGCCACTGGAACAGGTACAGGTGTGCTTGGAGATACCAAAACCCTGACAACCACCCAATCCGGCAGCACCTTCCAACTGAAAGACACCACTCGCGGCAATGGCATCCAAACGTACACGGCAAACAATGGCTCCTCACTGCCTGGTAGCTTGCTCACAGATTCGGATAATGTATGGACTGATCGTGCAGGTGTAGATGCTCACGCTCATGCGGCTGCTACGTATGATTTCTACAAAAACAAATTCAACCGTAACGGTATTAATGGTAACGGATTGTTGATCAGATCAACCGTTCACTACGGCTCCAACTACAATAACGCCTTCTGGAACGGGGCACAGATTGTCTTTGGTGACGGAGACGGAACGACGTTCCGATCCCTGTCTGGTGACCTCGATGTTGTGGGTCATGAATTGACGCATGGTGTCATTGAGTACACAGCCAATCTGGAATATCGTAATGAACCAGGTGCACTCAACGAAGCCTTTGCCGATATTTTTGGTAATACGATCCAAAGCAAAAACTGGCTGCTCGGGGATGATATCTACACACCTAACATTCCAGGAGATGCGCTGCGCTCCCTCTCCAACCCCACATTGTATGGTCAACCTGACAAATACAGCGATCGCTACACAGGCACACAGGACAACGGCGGTGTCCATACCAACAGTGGTATCATCAACAAAGCTTACTACCTTGCTGCTCAAGGCGGAACACATAATGGTGTGACTGTCACCGGAATCGGCCGGGATAAAGCAATCCAGATTTTCTACAGCACACTGGTGAACTACCTGACACCAACGTCCAAATTTGCCGCTGCCAAAACAGCTACCATTCAAGCAGCCAAAGATCTGTACGGAGCAACTTCCGCTGAAGCTACTGCTATTACCAAAGCGTATCAAGCTGTAGGCCTGTAAAATCTAATTTTAATGTGGTTGAACTTATAATGTACTCATCATAATGGTAACAAAACGTTCAGACACCCCTCACCGTCCGAACGGATTAAGCTTAGATCAACCAAAAGCGGTGTCCCGGACAACTCTGGACACCGCTTTTATCATTTATTTATTACGGATTCAATCCTGCACTATCCTTGCGAAGGTCCCGCAGCAATCCATGATAACAACCCGTACGTATGCTTGCAATCTGCTGTACGTGACACTTCAAGTACCGCTTCATCCTCACTCTGCGAGAGCAAGGAAATCTGGAATCCCCGATCATTGCTCATGCCCACAATCACATAATGTTCTGAAGCAAATGATTCTTCAAAAACAACGGTTACCTCTGTGCATACTTCACTCTCCGGCAGTACAAAAGCTTCCATCCCGAATTGTTGTACAACTGGTTGTTTGCTTACGCTGCGAACGGGCTGGAAGGCCAGATGTTTGGCTTGAACTGCCCCTGATTGCAACTGGCTGCTGCCCACGGCATCATCACAGAGATGCTCCTGTTTAATCGATTGTTCACTTAACATAAACTCCGTAGTTCCAGCGAACTCCTGTGACTGTTCAAGCTGTGGTTGCTGAGCCTGTTCCGCCGGCTCTGTCGTGAACAAAGCTGCCGGTAGTTCGCCAAGCTGATCTGTTTGGGATACCAGCTCTTGTTGTTGCTCCAGACCAGTACTCGGTAATGCCTCGACGATTACCTGCTGTGATTGCTGTACACCTTCATTTTCTGGTTGAAGCAATCCCTCTTGTCTTTTGATCGCTGCCAGTTGCTCCAACGTTTCTCCACTGAACTGACGAATCGCATTCCATATCTCTTCGCTCAAATGTGCTGGACCTACAATCCCCGCATTCAAGTGATTAGAGGTAATACTCTGCTCACTAAGTTTGCTGCCGTTCACGCTGCCATCGGCCAATTTGGCACTGGTGACGGACCCATTTTGCAGATGAACCCCGCTTACTGATTCCTCTTCCAGATGAGTTGTGCGAATACTGCGTTCTTGAATATGATCAGCAAGAATGGTTCCCTCCTGAATATGACGAGTTTGCACACTTTTGTCTGCTATGTGGATAGCCGATACCGCACCTTCAAGCAATTTATTACCATTTACACTGCCGTCAGCCATTTTGGCACTTGTTATGGAACCATTGTGCAGGTGAATCGAACTTACCGATTCCGCTTTGAGGTGGGAGATCCCAATGCTTCGCTCTTGAATATGGTCAGCATGTATGGCTCTCTCTTGGATATGACGGGATTGCACACTTCCATTGGCAATATGGACATCCAACACCGCATCGTCAAGCAGTTTGTCGCTGCTCACACTGCCATCCGCCAGTTTGGCACTCGTTACGGATTCACTTTGCAGATGAACCGCACTTATTGCTTCCTCCTCCAGATGGGACGTACCAATGCTATGCTCCTGAATATGATCAGCAAGGATCGCTCCTGACTGGATATGGCGAGTTTGCACACTTTCCGACGCGATATGGCTCCCCAATACAGTATCTTCGAGCAATTTGCTGCCGCTAATGCTACTGTCAGCCAATTTGGCACTTGTTACGGACCCATTTTGCAGATGAACCGCACTTACCGCTTCCTCTTCCAGATGGGCTGTGCCTATGCTTCGCTCCTGAATATGACCAGCATGAATAGCTCCTGCCTGAATATGCCCGGATTGCACACTTTCCGATGCGATATGAATCCCGGATACCGTACCTTCGAGTAACTTGCTGCCAGTTATACTGCCATCCGCCAGTTTGGCACTCGTTACAGCTCCATTTTGCAAATGAATGGCACTTACAGACTCCTCTTCCAAATGTGCTGTGCCGATGCTCCGCTCTTGAATATGATCAGCATGAATGGCTCCTGCTTGAATCTTACTGGATTGCACACTATCGTCTGCAATGTGGATATCTGATACTGCTCCTTCAAGCAACTTGCTGCCGTTTACACTGCCGTCGGCCAACTTGGTACTTGTTACAGACCCATTTTGCAGATGGATGGCACTTACTGCTTCCTGTTCCAAGTGAAGCATGCCGATGCTGTGCTCCTGAATATGGTCAGCAAGGATTACTCCTGACTGGATATGGCGGGATTGCACACTTTCAGAAGCGATATGGATTCCCGACACCGCATCTTCGATCAACTTGCTGCCGGTTACACTGCCGTCGGCCAGTTTGGCACTGATGACAGACCCATTTTGCAGGTGAATCGCACTTACGGCTTCCTCCTCCAGATGTGTTGTGCCGATGCTCCGCTCCTGAATATGGTCAGCATGAATGGCCCCAGCCTGGATATGCCCGGGTTGCACACTTTCTGACGCAATATGAATCCCCGATACGGTTCCTTCAAGCAATTTGCTGCCGTTTATACTGCCATCCGCCAGTTTGGCACTTGTTACAGATCCATTTTGCAAATGAACTGCACTTACAGACTCCTCATCCAGATGAACTGCGCCAATACTGCACTCTTGAATATGATCAGCAAGGATTGCGCCTTCTTGGATATGACGGGTTTGCACACTTTCATTGGCAAGGTGAGTAGCCGATACGGTTCCTGCAGCTAATTTGCTGCCATCCACACTACCCGTTGCTAGTTTGGAGCGTGTTACAGATTCATCCTGCAAAATAATCGTACTTACCGCTTCTTCTTCCAGATGAGATGTTCCGATGCTGCGTTCATGGATATGATGAGGAAGAATTTCACCATCTTGAATATGACGGGAATGCACAGCTCCTTGCTGCAGGTGAACAGCACTTGTCGACTCTGCCTGAAGATGCAAACCACTGATCAAACCTGGCTGAAGGTGAGCCGCTGTAATGGATAAAGGTGCCAGATGGTCTGTTTCGACAGATCCGGGTGCCAAGTGATGCGATGTGACCACCTGTTCAGCAATATGCTCCTCATGAATGATGTCTGCCTTCAGATGCTGTGAGCTCACTACTTGAGTCCCCAAATGGTCAGATTTCACGCTGCCTTCAGCCAGATGGACGGATTGTACAACGGATGGCTGCAAGTGCTCGCTACCTACAGCAGCCTGTTGCAGTTCTGTCCCGGATACCGAGTCTGCTGTCAAATGGTCCGCACTTATGGAGCCATGCCGAAGTTTGTTGCCGGTAATACTGCCATCAGCAAATAATTCCGGTGAGCGTATTTCTTCCGACAAATGTTCCAGTGAAACGGAATGCTGCTTCAGGTGATACCCACGAATGGTTCCTGCTGGAATATGTTTGGCGTTAATGCTCTCTGCCATAATCTTGGAAGAAGTCACGCTGCCGTCTGCCAGTTTAGCTGACGTGACAGCAAAATCCGCCAGTTTATCTGTTGCAACACTCTCTGGCGAGAGCTTGGGGGAGGTAACCGCATGATCTGTTAGATGAGGCGGAAAAATGGACCCGCCCGCCAGCTGGGCTGAAGTTACACTATCAAGAGCCAATTTGTCAGTTGTGACCGCAGCCCGTGCAATCGCATCCGTTTCAACACTGCCCGGCTGGAGATGAGGTACACCTACGGCATGTTCTGTCAGGTGTTCCGATTTCACTGCATAAGGTCTCAGCGCCTCGGAACCCACGCTGCCTGGAGCCAGATGTGTACCCGTGACTCCACCACTCGCAAGATGCGAGGATATAACACTTCCCGGGGCAAGCGCTCTGCTACTTACCGATGCCGTTCCAAGCTTTTCTGTTGTCACACTTCCATCCGCGAGTTTAACGTCTGTAACGGCCGCATCCTGTAATTCATACGTACCCACGGCCGACTCTGCAAGATGCCGCTCACACACCACATCGTCTGCAAGAGCATCTCCGGACACACTTCCGGCAGATAGATGAGTTGCCTCGATGCTTCCACTTGCAATGTGAATGGAGTGAATTGCGGAATTGTCCACATGTACCGGTGTGATTCCCCGATTCGCGATGTGTTCCGCACGAATGGACCCTTTGGCAAGATGTTTACCCTGTACGGCTTCATCCGCAATTTTGGAAGAAATGACGCTCTGATCAGAAATCTTGGATGCCGTAATGGATTGCTCCAGCAATTTTGCTGTTCCCACAGACTGGTCTGCCAGTTTGCTGCTGGTTACTGCACCTTCCATCAAATGCTCACTGCCCACTTCTCCATTGCCTATCTGCTCCTTGCCAACGGAATGAGCGCGAATCTGATTTGATCCGATTGAACCGTCCAGGAGATGTCTTCCACTTAGTGAACCCTCAGCTAAATGTCTTGTTTGTATGGATCCATCCTCTATCTGGTCACTTCCAATACTGCCACTTAATAGTTGTGAACGACCGATAGACCCTTCAGCCAGATGTGTCTGTTTAACAGCACCTGCCTGAATATGGTGAGACTCGATGGATAGTTCGTCGATTTTGCTGCCTGTGACAGCGGCTTCCCGAATTTTGGATGTAGTCACTGCATCGTCAGCCAGTTTGGAGGTATTCACAGCTCCACCCGTGAGATGTCTTGTATCCACCCCGCTAATCGCAATCTTGTCTCCAGTTACGGCATGATTCTTGATTAACTCTTCCGTTACCAGCATGCGGCTGAGATGTCTTGTGCCGATGGAGCCGTCGGCAATTTTGGCCGAATCGATGACCTGGTTGCCAAGCTTCTGAGAAGTAATACTGCCATCTCTGATTTTCTCACCGGCAATAGAAGCATTTCGTATTTTATGACCAGACACAGAGCCGTCAATCAGGTGCTCCTCAGATACAGACGCTTCCGCAAGTTTCGCCGAAACAATGGCCCCGTCAGCAATGTGAATGCTGGTCACCGCATAATCCTGCAATGCTTCACTGCCAACCGCATCCGGTTTCAGCTTGGAGGCATCCACAGAGAAAGGAGCCAACTTGCTCTCCGTAACAGCAAATTCACTCAAGTCGTCCGTGTAGATGTAGTGTCCGGTATGACCCGGCATCTGGTTTTGGTTCAGGATCTGCAGCCGGTCCTTGCTTGTTATCTCCTGTTTGTTGATGTCCTGCTCTTCTTCCAGAGCAAGCGGAGCCAAGCTGCTAACCTGAATCTGCTTTTCCGAGCTATCTTGTGTCTCAACTTCCTTGCTATCAGACTCTACGGGTTCCGTCTTGATTTTGGCTTCGATCTCTAGCTCTTCCAGCTCGTTTGTTGAAGAAGGTAACTCCGTTGATTCAAATAGGAATTCTTCCGACTCCTGAACAGCCCTCGAATCCCTTTTATTCGTATTCAAGCGTTCTTCCCTATTCACAGTGAAACCTGAGTTCATCTTGTCTGCCCGGCGATCAGTCAGTTCCAATTCCTTGAATTTCGGGCTCACATGCCGCAGTTTCGGCGTTGGAACCTTCTTTTTGCCATTTTTACTCATGCAGCTTGCTCCTTCCTCTAACGTTCGTCTCCGGCATCATATGCTTCCATATGGGCATCTGCCACTTCATTTATGACTTTTGCGGATTCCAAAGCACGAATGTACAGGCGTCAAGACAGGAAGGTTCGATGATCTTCGTGGAAATAGGCGTGTCAGGGCAGCAGAGGAAAGGCGGCTGTCCACGCCCCCGTCCCAGTCATGTCATAGGATATTATGTTTAGGTCGTGTCTGAAAACTCGCTGAAGTGCATCTTTCAACGTCTTTTCGCCCCCTGCTGTGTCATTTTCCCTTGACGTGCCCCGGCACGCCTGCGGAAAACTTCCTTGCTTGGAACAAAGATTTGGCAAACCTGCTTCCTTCGGAGTTTTAGACACGCCCTGAGCAAGCACTAGTGCTTGGCGATGCATCTTACACACCGGTCTGCGTTATCGCGATGTCTGAGCCATGCGGTGACAGGCCGGCATTCCATGAATGGACGATCCATGGTCGCGATAACATCGAAGGAGGAACGGTCATGCTCCAAGAAACGATCGGCATTATGTTCGATTCACGCATGTACCGGGGGATACCGGCCGGAAGGACCGGTCAGGAATCACTCGCGAATTATGAACAGGCAGCGGCCAGTTATGGATTAACTCCCTGCTTTTTGAGGCTGGAAGATATCGATTCGGATCAAAAAACATGTCTTGCCTATGTAAAAAAAGAAGGCAGATATGTTCGCGAGCGCATGCCACTGCCCCCCGTCATTCATAACCGCTCACTCCAGCTTCGCCGGACGGAACAGCATCAGATTACCAAGCTGATGTTGCAGGGTATCCAGGTATTCAACGTTCGCAACCGGTACCGTAAAGATCACATTCATGACATGCTTCATCAGGACCTCGCCTTGCGAGAACACCTGCCCCATGCAGTTAAAGCTACGCCAGAGTCTCTGGCCTATATGATGGAACAATATGATGACCTCGTCATCAAACCATGCAGCGGCAGCATCGGTCATGGTATTATGCGAGTCTTTGAGCGAGATGGACAGTGGAAACTAACCTGTGAGACGAAGGCTGCACGCAAAGGGTGGGCTACCTTCCGATTGAGCAAAGGACAGCTTCCTTCCGCTACCCTAAGGCGGATCTTTCGCCATGCCTACCTCATTGAAGAGCGTATCCCGCTGGTACGTTATGAGGGCAGACCGGTAGATTTACGGGTATCTGTACAACGTGGCGGCGATGGTCTTTGGGGAATAACAGGCATGTTTGCCAAAGCGGCTCCTGCCCATACGTTTGTAAGCAACATTGCCCAGGGCGGTAAAGTCATGAAGCTCGCAGAGGCCCTTGGATTAGGAGAATCTGGCTTTGACTTGGCTCGGCTGGAATACAGAATCGGACTCGTTGCACTTCGAATTGCCCAGAATCTGGCGGCCAGTCTGCCACATCTGGCTGATCTGGGTCTTGATCTCGGGATAACGCGCAGCGGCCAGATCTACTTTATTGAATGCAATGGACGGGATCAGCGTTACGGTTTCCGCAAGGCGGGAATGTCGGAACACTGGAAGGCAACGTACAGCAAACCAATGGCTTATGGGCGTCTGCTGCTGGAACAGAATTCGAGGATTCCGAGACAACCGCAGACATACGATAGGAGACTATATTGATTTCGTGTGCATTCTGTGTCAATATTATGCAGAACGGCCGGTCTTGCCGGCCTTGAAGTTCGCATTAACCCTAAGGGGGATATTCATGGCAAAAACGCTGTTGCGATTAATGACCGAGCTTTCTTCGCGCAAATGGATCTCCCGGACCGTGGGAGCCTTCTCCAAAAGCCGGGGAAGTAAGGCATTTATCCCTTATTTTGTCCGGACCTACGACATCCCTGTTCAAGAGGCCGAGAAAGATTGGAAAGAATACCGTTCACTGAACGATTTCTTTACCCGCAAATTAAAGCCGGGCATGCGCCCGTTGGAACTTTCAGAGCATGCACTGATCAGCCCGGTAGATGCCAAGATTACGGCAGCCGGTCCAATATCTGCAGGGACACTCCTGAATGTTAAGGGACAAAATTATACACTTGCTGAATTATTAAACCATTCTCCCCATCTGGAGAAGTACAAGCACGGGTACGGGTTCGTCCTCTATCTCAGCCCTCGCGACTATCACCGCATTCATGCACCTGTCAGCGGCCGCAAAATAGAGAGCGAACACATCAAAGGCAAAGTTTATCCCGTGAATGACTTTGGCCTGACCCATATGAGATCCGTGCTTAGTCGAAACGAACGGCTCATTACGTATATCGCACACGATTACGGTGAAGTGGCGGTTGTCAAAGTAGGTGCAATGAACGTGAGTAGCATACAGTATGCTGATACGGACACAAGTACCTGGGCACAAGGCGATGATCTGGCCTATTTTGAATTCGGTTCCACCGTTGTTCTGCTGACGCAAAGTGGCACATTCGAACCAAACCCCGGCTTACAGCCAGGCGATTCGGTCAAAATGGGCGCATTGCTTGGTCGTTTGAAACCGAAGAACTAATGAGTCCATACGCAAATAAAGAGGATGGCGCAGCACCTGTAACCAGGTACTGCGCCATCCTCTTTATGAATTCATATTCATCCATATATACATGCAATACGAAGCTTCGCTCCGTCGTTATTGGTCTGCTGAGTTCTCCTCAAAACCACACATCTTGCAAGTCCTCTGCCGGTTTGAAGCGACGCAGACGGTTTCGGAAAATATTGCATCCCTTCGTAGAGCATCCCCGGTTGCGGACCCGACGTTTTCCGTTCATCACAAGTTCCCCCTTTTGGTCATCTGGAATGCTAGATAATTACCCTTGCGTTCCAGACTTGAAACGGTTTCCTGTTCTTCTCATCAGAATTTCAACGAATCTCGGACGGGCTTTTGCCTGTATACTGCTTGAACTGACGACTGAAGAAGAAAATATCCCGGTATCCCAGAGCATCTGCCACTTCGGTCACATTCATGCCGGTATGCACCAGCAGATGTTCCGCCCGTTCAATACGCATGCGGATAATATAAGATTGCACCGATGATCCAACCAATTCCTTGAACTTGATTGAGAAGTATCGGGGCGATAAGCCAGCCCGCGCAGCCAGATCTTCCACCCGATGTGTAATCCCCGGATGCTGACGCACATAATTGGCGACCTCCTGGATGACATCAGACAACTGGTTGCTTACCTTTTTCTCCACAGGTTCTTCCGTATCAGCCCGCAGCAAATGAATCATCAATTGCTTCAGAATCAATCGGCTCTCTTCATCACGTCCGTACACATCCGATAAGAACAGTCTTACATAACGTGCCAGCAAGTGCTCAAACTCCACCGTTTCCTGTACCTCGCGATAGGACTGAGGCACATCAGTCACAGGTCCGTCCACATCAAAGTGAATATACGTAAGTACCAACGGTTTTTGTTTATTATGTGTTGCAGTAGGATGATCTCCTGGCCTGAACAAAAAACAACTACCCTTGCCAACCTCATACGACTGGTCATTTAGTACAAGCGTTCCTTCACCACTCCATACATAAAATAAATCATAGTTTTGCATCGGTTTTTCCCGCTTCTGCCACTTCCAGCCCGGTTCACAGACAATTTTGGCGACAGCGGGCAAAATAACAAATGATGACGGCGATGCCTGCAGCATGTCGCCACTCCCCCTTGATAGTTAATCTCTCTGCATATGGCATCATTCTGATCTGAATCTCACTTCTTCAATCAAGGCCATATGTATTTAAGCATCTAGCATCATTCAATACAACTTGCTCATATATGATCTCTGCTCTTACAGGAGCGAAATGTCTTATCCCATTATACAGCGGAATTCACCGAAACGAAAATGTGCACTTCTCCCAGGCTAACCGCATTCGCCGGATTCCCTCTGTCATCTCTTCTTTCTCCAGATGTGCAAAAGCAAAACAGGCCGCAGGATGACCTGAAGTCAGCCGATATCGCTCTGCATCACGAAACAGTATGCCATCCTCCTCAGCAAGCTTTTTAAACCGCTGATAACTGTCCACATCGCCATTCCAGGTAGCGTAGATATGCAGTCCTGCATCACCAAGCTGCATTGTGAATGCTTCCGGTAACTGTAGTTCCATCTCTCGGACAAAAAAATCATGCCGTTCCCCATATAACCGGGTTAACCGTCGTAAGTGCCTCAGATAACCTCCTCTGGTCATAAATTTTGCCAGTGCGCGCTGCTCTAACAGCGCCGGAGGTACCGGTTCATACAGCGCCTTGGCGGCAAGGAGAGGTTCTACCAGACCAGGTGGCAGTACGGCATAACCAAGTCGGAACGAAGCCACCATCGTTTGTGAGAATGAACCGACATAGATGACGCGCTGTTCACGATCAAGCACTTTGAGGGGTTCAATCGGTCTTCCGCCCCATCGGAATTCGCTGTCGTAATCATCTTCAATAATGACCGCATTCCGCTTTGAGGCCCACGCAAGCAAGGCACGTCTTCTGTCCAATCCCAATACGGCCCCTGTTGGAAACTGCCGGGTAGGAGTGACAAATAACGTCTGTGCCTCCCAAGGCAGAGGTATAATGCCTGCGGTATCCACCTCTGCCGGGATGATATGCCCACCACAGGACTTGACGGCATGCGCGATGCCCGGATACCCCGGATTCTCCAATACAACTGCTGTATTCTCCGTAATCAGCAATTGAGATAGCAAGGTGATACCTTGCATTGAACCACTGAACAATACAATCTGAGAGGGTTCAGCCTGGATACCACGTGTCCATCTGAGATGGGAGGCGATGGCCTCACGCAGTTCCGGATCACCGGCTACACCGCTTGATTCTCGCCAACCGCTGCGATGAACTGCAGCGAGTGCACTTTTCCACTCCCCTAACGGGAAATGTTCGGCAGGCATGCGTTGCATTTGAAAATTAATGACGGACGGCTTCGGTGAAGACATCTGAGTCCGCAGGACATCATGTTGTGTGTTCAACCTCTGTACTCGTTTGCCCCAGGCAGACAGCTCGAGAACGGCTTCCTGTTTCTCATTTTCCTGAGTGGATAATGTTTCGGTGACAAATGTACCTCTTCCCCGATGTGCATGGACATAACCATCCGCAAGCAGCATGTCGTATACCTGAGCTACCGAACCACGTGACATCTCATATTGCCTTGCCAACTCACGGGTGGAAGGAAGCCGCGTGCCTCCCACCAATGTACCTGCATGAATGGCATCACGTAACGCATGGTACAATGCCTCATACTTGTATCGATGCTGAAGTTCATAGGTATCCATCGGCAGCCACAATTCCATCATGCACCTCTCTTCATTTGTCTTCATCTGTTATCCCTGACTAATTGGCCTACTAAAGTGAATGTAAATTGGATCTATTTCATTGTCAATGTATGAACTATGGTTATGCATAAGAGATGGCGTTCTATTATACATTCAATGATGGGGGAATACACATGAGACGGAAAGAATTCACAGTAGATGAAGAACAGGAAATTACGGCATTTCTGGATCAGTGCTCCTTCGGGTTTCTGGGAACGGTCAGTCCGGATGGACAACCACGGGTTACACCGCTGAATTTCGTTTATATGGACGGTTGCTTTTATTTCCACGGCAGTCTGGCTGGCGAGAAGATGAAACAGATCAAACAGGATTCCTCAGTCAGTTTCACGGTGGCTGAAGAATTCTCCCTGATTCCATCCTATTTCAGTGATCCTGAGCTTGCTTGTCCGGCGACTTCATTCTTCAAAAGTGTCATGGCCTTCGGTCAGGCAGAACCGGTTAAGGATCTGGACATCAAAGGTAAGGTGCTGCAACGATTCATGGAGAAACTCCAGCCGCAAGGCGGATATGTACCCATTGACGCTACTGACTCGCGTTACACAGGTAACCTCAAAGCTGTAGCCGTAGTCCGTATTATTCCAGAACGGATCAGCGCCAAGTTTAAATTTGGACAAAACCTCTCCAGTGAACGATTCGATCATATCAGTGGTCAGTTGGAACAGCGCAATGAAGGAAGGGATACCGAAACTGCTGAAATGATGCGGAAATATTGTCCATTTCATCAGCAATAAATTTCATTTTATAAGTATTCCTCCAAGGTTGAATTCAACGATAACCTACCCGAAAACCCTCTGCAACAACGCGGTAAAGCGATATAACTGTCATATTGCGTAATTTCCGTGACGGGGGCATGTCAAGGTGATATAATGTTAGGCAGTTGAATCACAAAGACTTGGAAGGATGAAAAGAATGAATCCACTGGCTGAACAGTTGAACGAAAGTATTCAGACAGGCAGCAGTCACGTCTACTCCATGCTGTCACAGCTTGGCAAAGAAATTTATTTTCCTAAAGAGGGGATTTTGAGTCAATCTGCTGAAGCAGCAAGCTTGGCCAAGACCCATAATGCCACGATTGGTATCGCCCTGGAGGGTGGTGTGCCGATGCATCTTCAGGTTATTCAGGAGAAGCTGTCTGCATTCCAGCCAAAGGATCTGTATCCTTACGCTCCACCTGCAGGCAAACCTGAATTGCGGACCGTCTGGAGAGACAAGATGCTGAAGGAAACGCCTTCTCTGGAAGGCAAAACGTTTGGCAATCCGATTGTAACCAATGCTTTAACCCATGGACTAAGTATCGTAGCCGACCTGTTCGCCGATGAAGGGGACGCTGTCATATATCCGGATAAAAACTGGGAAAATTACGAGCTGACCTTCGGAATTCGTCGTCATGGCCAGTTAGTTCATTATCCCCTGTTCGATGATCAGTTGAACTTCAACAGTGATGGTCTGCTTCAGGCTTTGCTTGATCAAAAGGACAAAGGTAAAGCGATCGTTCTGCTCAACTTCCCGAATAACCCTACAGGTTATACGCCTGGAGCGGAAGAAGCAGATGCCATTGTAAACACGATTCTTCAGGCAGCTGAAGCCGGCGTTAACGTGGTTGCTGTAACAGATGATGCGTACTTCGGACTGTTCTTCGAAGATTCCATTCATGAATCCCTGTTTGGCAAACTTGCCAACATTCATCCACGTGTGTTGACTGTAAAAGTGGATGGTGCAACCAAGGAAGAATTCGTATGGGGCTTCCGCGTTGGATTCATTACGTATGCCCATGAAGATGCAGCCGTTCTGCATGCATTGGAACAAAAAACACTCGGTATTATCCGGGCAACGATCTCCAGTGGCCCGCATCCTTCCCAGACTTTTGTATTGGATGCGCTCAAAGCACCGGAGTTTGAAGCACAGAAACAGGAGAAGTTCGAAATTATGAAAGGCCGCGCCAATAAGGTAAAAGCCATTCTCGATAGTGGCAAGTATGGAGATGCATGGGATTATTATCCGTTCAACTCCGGTTACTTCATGTGTCTGAAGCTGAAAGAAGTTGGCGCTGAAGAACTTCGAAGCCACTTACTTCACAAATACGGTGTGGGTACAATCGCCCTGGGTGAATCGGATCTTCGAATCGCCTTCTCCTGTATTGAAGAATCCGGATTGGAAGATCTGTATGAAACCATCTATCGTGGAGTTCAGGATCTGCGGACGACTTAGTTAAAACAGACAGTAACGAATTAACGCAATCTCAATAGCTCAGGGGAAAGAGGATCATGTCTGAACCCTGAATGATATAAGAACCCTCTGTATGCGGGGACGACGTTACATGTCTCCGAATATACAGCGGGTTCTTTTGGTGTTTTACAACTCACCAGATATCACTTACCACACCGGGACAGCTGCCCAAAAACTCGAATTTCCAACTTTTCCGGGCATCGGCCCAATCAGCCTAACCCCAAGGCACATAATATACGATGTACGCAAGGGCGTGCCAAACAACCACTTGAAAGGGGAATGACCATGTCTGGAGTTGAAGATACAAGAGGCGGTTATGGATGCGGCGGTTACGGAGGATTTACTAACACAGGTGCCATTCTCGTTCTGTTCATCTTGCTCGTAATTATCACTAAATCGTTCCTCTGTTAGTACCAATACACACTTGCGCGAGAACCAAGTGATCTGATTGCATGATTCCATTACAGCACAAAGAAGGGTATACCGGGATACAGCCCGGCATACCCTTCTTTTGTTATCTTTTGTACCTCTCACTGATGAACCCAATGTAATAATCCAAGTTGGTCAGGTGTCCGATCGATTGTTTACTCGTCCTCTTCTTCCTTCAACCACTTGTTACCTTGTGAACGCCGCATGATCACAATCACCAGTATACCCAAAATAAGGGCTACTCCGGTGACAGTCAGTCCGGTTGCTCCGGCAGCCAGCATAGGCAACCACATGAGTAACGCAGCCAGTGCATGTAGATGGAATATGAATCCCAACACCTGAGAACGACGACTTTCTCCCGAGATCGGGTAGATCATAATCCAGAACGATTCACTATGACTGCGACGCAGCGCACCCAACTGAACACCTGCAAGCAACAGGAAGAACAGATACACCCCTACACCAAAGTAGCTGCCTGCTGTCCACCAGGATAGTAACATACCCAGTACAACCAGACGAAATACAATGGAAAACACTTCGGTTCGAATAAACGTTTTGGTAATCAGATATCGGTAAGCTTTCCCTGCATTCCAGGGAAGACCGCTCCCCAATTTGCTAAGCCAGCGACGCGAACTTACTTTCTGTCCGGATGAAGGCACATCCACGAACCAGCCGAGCGTCCGCATAACCCTGCCAGCCTGCCCCTGCTCCACCTGTATCAGACGTTCCCACGCCACCCGATGTTTTACCGGGATACGCAAGGCAACGATATAAACGACAGCCAGTAACAGCAGGAACCATACGCTGCGCTGAGGTGGTTGCCATAACCATGCGCCAACTGCCAGAACTGCCGAAGCCCAACGCAAGAGACGGTATCCTCTTGCCGCGCCAACCTGAACCATTCTTAGCTCTTGCCATGCTCCATAACTGGACAGCCCTTTCCACAGCAGCAGGAATACGATGAACCAGCCAAATGGCCGTGCATCCAGATCTGCTCTGACATAGAGAGGCCACAGTGTAACAAATACAAGCAGTAGGCCCAGACTTTTATAGATGATGCCCCTGGCAAAGCTGTTCTTCAAATATTCCTGCATCCGGTATTCCTGTGGCCGCAGGAATACAATATCTGCTGGAAGCAGATATGTACGATAACTGCTAAACAGCACCAGTGGCGCCAGCAGCAGCAATGCAATCCAGCGAATCGGGAATTCTGCGGGAATGTTCTGGACAAACGATGTATACCAGGCGGAGAACGCAATGACGAGAAATAAAAAGACCATAGCTACACCGCTCTGGATGACATATCCCAGATAAGGAAGAATTCCGTTCCAGAATCCTGTGCGTCTTTGCTTCCATAGCAGCTTGAGATCCATGCTCAATCCCTTCCTTGTACGAGGGAATAGAACATGTGCTCCAGCGTGGCATCCGATTCCCCGAATTGGGAACGCAGTTCATTCAGCGTCCCTTGAGCAATAACCTGTCCACGATGCAGTACAATAAACCGGTCACAGTAATTTTCAATCGTGGACAGAATGTGTGAACTGAGCAGGATGGATGATCCCGAAGCTTTCATCTCCAGCATAAAATCAAGCAAGGAGCGAATACCCAGCGGGTCCAGCCCCAGAAAAGGCTCATCAATAATGTACAGTGGCGGTCCTGCCACAAAAGCACACATAATCATGACCTTTTGCCGCATGCCCTTGGACAGATGAGTCGACAGACTTGTACTTTTTTCATTCATACGGAATAATTGCAGTAATTTCTCCGTACGTTGTTTGAAGTCAGCCTCCGACACATTGTACGCTCTTGCCGTAAACTCCAGGTGCTCCATTACCGTCATCTCATCATACAGTTCGGGTGATTCCGGTACGAATGCCATGGCCGATTGGTAGATCTGCGCATCCTCATCCCGTTTCTTGCCCATCACTCGTACTTCACCCTGTTGAGGTGTCATCAAGCCGAGGATATGTTTCATGGTTGTACTTTTGCCAGCACCGTTTAAGCCGATTAGTCCAACCATCTCTCCACGTCCGACTTCCAGATCGATGCCGTGAAGGACCGGCCGTTTGGCACTATAACCTCCGCTTAGCCCGCTGATTTGCAGAACAGGCGATTGAACATTTTCCATCTATCCCTGCACCCCTTTCGTCAGATTCTATTCTTCGGAGCGTGGCGTTTTGTCTTTACTCCACTTGGGTGCTCCCTTGTTTTTACGATCCTGATCGCGCTCCGTGCGTCCTGTATTGCCAGTAGGTTTGCTACCTGCTGGGCGTGAATTGGAGATTGTAGCTCGGGTTCCCCCATTACGATTACCCTGACCTGGTTTGCGATCTCTGGATTGCCCTGGTTTTCTGGAGAAGGAATGTCCCTCAGGCCGCGTGTCCGGACGCGGATCAGCCTCCAATACTTTACCGCCAAAGAGTACACGTTCTGACAGTTCGATTCCGAGTTCGCGTGCGAATTTACGCATAATAAAGATCTGTGTTTCATCCACAATGGATAGCACAATACCCGAACGTCCCATTCGGCCTGTACGACCTGCACGGTGAACATAGTGCTCCGAGTCAAAGGCAGGGTCATAGTTAATGACCATTGGCAATCCTTCGATATCCAGTCCTCTGGCAGCTACTTCGCTGGCGATCAGCAACTGAAGTTTGCCATTACGGAAGGCAGACAATACGTTACTGCGGGTCACTTTGTCAGCATCCCCATACAGCGCAGCAGCAGACAAACCCAGATGATTCATTTTTGCTTCAACTTCACCAATATCTTCGGTTGCATTCACAAATACGATTGCCCGATCCGGATTGTACTGTCTAACCAGACGACGCAGCATGTCAATCTTGTTACGGTTTTCTTCTACAAAATAATAATGCTCAAGGCCCGCAGCCGTAGCGCGATCCGGTTCAATTCCGATCTGAACAGGCTCTTTCATCTCACGCTTCGCGAGTCCAGCCGTATGCTCATCAATCGTTGCGGACAGGAAGATCAGCTGACGGTCCCGCAATGCGCTCTTGAGTACAAAGTTCACGTCACTTACACCGCCAAGTTGGAACACTTGGTCCGCTTCATCGATAACAATCGTAGAGACGTTGTGCATTTTCAGTTTTTTGAGTGTAATCAATTCCTTCAGTCGTCCTGGTGTACCCACAACCAATTGTGGATGCTCACGCAGCTTCTCGATCTGACGTTTAGCCGCTGCGCCACCAATCAGACCCAATACGCCAATCTTACGTTCTTCCGCATAACGCTGCGCTTCACGTACAATTTGCATCGCCAGCTCTTGTGTAGGTGCAATAATGAGTTTCTGCGTGCCTTTGATATCCATTTTGATGGATTGTAACAGTGGCAGCAAGTATGCCAGCGTTTTCCCTGTTCCCGTCTGGGATTTGGATACGACATCCCGGCCTTCCAAAATAACCGGTATGGTCTGAGCCTGTACAGGCGAAGGTTCGTTAATGCCATGTTTCGCCAGAACGGCCTCCAGATCCTGTTCCACGCCAATTGAAGCAAATGTTTGATTCGTCATGTATGTCCATCCTTTTAATTTATTCATTTTGATGTTATATAAGTTCAACTAATGATTATTTACACTGACACTTCGAGGACAGAACAACCTTCCGATCACTGTTATCCCCAGATTTTTTTGATTCCTTTTTTTCTAAAGGAAAAAATCCGGAGATAAAGGTGCACGCTTCGCTTCTTCAGGTTATTTCAGTCCTCTCCGTTATTGTGTAAAAGTTTAGTGGAACGTATAAATTGCTTGTATAGAACCGAAGCCTGTCATCACATTACCTTTCATTATATGCGAAAAAAGCCCGTGCACCAAATCTTATTCCAGAATTGTATGTATACACGCCAAAAAAAAGAAAAGCCCCTCGGCGGAGCCTTTCTTTCATTCCGTATATGATGCCTCGTATCACATTTACTTCTGATTCATTACACCGTGCGACAATCGATCTGCAAGACGAGGAAATAGCTGGTACAGCCATATGCCAGCAGAAGCAAGTCTTGGCAGATTCACTTCTTCCTTGCGCTTTTTCATTGCCCGAATCATATGACCCGCAACATCTTCCGGTTTCAACATCATCCAACGTACATTATTCACATAATTGCCAGATGGGTCAGCCCGATGGAAAAATGGTGTATCAATCGGACCTGGATTAATCGTTGTCACCATGACGCCAGTCTTGCGAAGCTCTTGACGCAGCGCATTACTAAATCCAAGTACAGCATGTTTCGTAGCTGTATAGGAAGCGGATTTGGCTGTACCAATTTTGCCAGCCATGGAGGCCACGTTCACAATCTGACCTTTGCCACGTTCCAGCATTTGTGGAAGCACTGCTTTGGTGCAGCGGACAATGCCCATGTAATTAACGTCCATCATCTCATCGAATTCCTGTACAGACATCTCTGTCATCGCTGCGAATTTCCCGTAACCTGCGTTATTCAGCAAAATGTCGATTCGTCCGTATTTATGCAATATCGCATCCACAGCTGCCTGAACCTGCTCACTATCCGTAACATCAAGTGTGAGTAATTCATGCTGCCCTTTCAGCGAGGCACCAATCTCTTCCAGCTTGTCCCGTGAACGGGCAGCCAGAATCGGGATGGCTCCTTCTTCTATCAGCATCTGCGCACACAGCGCACCGATACCACTCGATGCACCTGTAATAAACACTACCTGATCTTTCAGCATACCCGATGTCCTCCCGTATTGAAACACATATTGCCTCTTGAGGCATATGGCTCTATTCTACGAGATCATGACCTGAATATCCATCTCACCAATGCCATCCATCAGCAAAGGAATACTCAGTGCTTTCGTTGCACTAAATGTAGTCAGATGTTCGGACTTCATCACTTGTGGAGGTGTAATATCAACCACAACACCTTGGTTCGACAGGATGGTGCTGGCATTACCACTGATCATATTACCCAGTTCCGAAATAGCACTTTTACTCATTTCATCCATTTCTGTAATGACAAAACCGCCCATCATCGCAGATACAATTTTCAATGCAACTTGTTCATTGATTCCAAATACAATGTTTCCGCTAAGTTGCCCGGTCATTCCGATCACGATCCAGACATGGTCTGCAATGTACTCTACATTTTTCACGCCAAGACTCCCGGTGGAAGGCGAAACCTGGATGAGCTGTTCGAATACGTTCCGTGCCGATTCCAGGAAAGGATTAATCACTTCCGCTTTCACTGTCTATGTCCCCCTCGCACTGGGTTATTGGTCACACACCAAAAGTCCCATATTCATTAAATTTATTATACTTTATCACGTACAAGAATTCATTAAGAATTCGTTAAACCATGTGTACTATAATTTATCGTCATCCGTGGGGCAAATGTTTATAGCTGATTCTAGCGAATAAACAGCGCTTTTCACTTCTTTTGAAGAAAGATTTTCGTTCATTGTGCGTGGCAAAAGGCATTTAGGACTTTATTACTGCTTCTCACAACTGTTAAAAAAATCAAATTCTTGTATTCGCGTTTTTTTCACAGTCTCTTGAACTACTTTTGATCCTGATAATTACCTTCATTGCTCTGCTGTCCTGAATCACCTATAATTTAAGATAACGGAACAATAACCAGTTACGGGATTACATCACACCAAACACTACATAATCAAGATACTTTGCCTGCAAGGAGGTCACCTATGAACATAAGCCAACTGGAGACACTAATTACCATTTCCAAAACGATGAGCTTCCGCAAAGCGGGAGAACTTCTGAACCTGACCCAACCTGCCGTCTCGGCCCAGATCAAAAGTCTGGAGGACGAATTCAGCACCGTTCTTGTGGATCGTAACCAACCCGTTACCCTGACAGACCGTGGACAGGTATTTCTGGAGCACGCTGAACGGATGCTCGACATCGTCGATGAGTTGAAACAAAAATTGTCCGATCTCGATGAAACGCCCCAAGGACGTATCGTGTTAGGCACAACAACTTCCATTGCTATTCAGATCTTGCCAAGGGTGTTATCCTATTTCCAAGATCAATTCCCGCTGATCAAAACCAGTATCCAATCCCTTCCTTCATCACAGATCTATACCCAGGTCGAAAATGGTCTGGTTGATATTGGTATCGGTTATCTCACGGAGCGTAATCCCAACCTGAATACATCTGTGCTGTACTATGACACATTTGAACTCGTGGTATCTCCTTCCCACCCACTGGCGAAGAAAAAACATGCTGCAGTAGATGTGCTCCGGAGTACACCATTGATTCTGCTGTCCCCTGATACAGTAGGACGAAGGTTTACGGAAACCATTTTCAAGAAACATAATATTGAACCTAATATTGTAATGGAGTTATCGAGCAGCGAAGAAGTGAAACGGATGGTCGAGATTGATCTCGGGGCAGCTGTCATCTCCAAACAATCTGTTGCGCATGAGTTGCGTCAAGGTACATTGCGAATGATACCCTTAAGTGAGCTGGAGGTCAGTCACCCTGTAGGTGTCATCTATAAGTCCAGTCGTTACCTTAACTCAGCGATGCAGCAATTTATAAGTGACCTCAAAGGCATGCCGGAAACCCAATTCATCAGTTCAGAATGACAATGAGCCATGAGAAAGGAAGGATTCCATATGAAATTTGATCTTCATACACATCATTTTCGTTGTGGTCACGCAGACGGCAACATCCGCGATTATATAGAGGCAGGTATTAAGGCAGGACTTCAGGCCATCGGTATCTCGGATCATACGCCATACTTTGGCAGTGAGCTTGAGCAAGCATTTCCCCGGATCGCAATGGGTAAGTCTGAATTGCAGCATTATGTGGAAGAAGTCCTTGCTTTGAAAGAAGAGTACGCGGGTAAAATCGATGTACTGCTCGGCATTGAATCCGATTATTTCCCTGCTTATGCAGAATTGTACCGTACCACACTGGGACAGTATCCTTTTGACTATATTATTGGTTCAGTTCATCATACTGAGGATGTAAGTATCTTCAACAAAACCCGATGGAACGGACTGAGCAATGCTCGCAAAGTTGAAGTGAAAGAAAGCTATTATTCACTAATCCGGGAATCGGCTCGCAGCGGTATGTTCCAGATCCTTGGACACATTGATGCGATGAAAGGAAACTATCCACCTTTCTCCGAAATTATCGCTGATCAGGCCATTGATGAAACGTTGCAGGTCATTGCAGAATCCAACGTAGCGATCGAAATTAACACATCTGGCAAAACCAAACTCAGCGGTGGCTGGTATCCTTCGGATGCCATTCTGGAACGCGCCCATCATTATGGAGTGAAGGTGACATTTGGATCGGACGCTCATAAACCACAGCGCGTTGCAGACGAGCTGGATGACGTTCGTACACGTCTCAAGGAGATCGGATTCACCGACTGGGTATACTTCAAGCAGAAACAGATGCAGGTTGTACCACTGTAAAATAGAGCAAACACAAAGGCCCCCACAGCGCGCTTGTAAACGCCGTGGGGCCTTTTATTGCCCTATATTAGGAAATATAATTAAATTTCACACGATAACGGAGGGGACAGAAATAACGTGAAGAAACGAAGTGTTCGCCTAAAAGCTTTCTGAAAGAAATCTGCATCGGAAGCATACGCTATCCCCGGATTTTCCCTTTTCAAAAAGGGAATCAAAAAATCTGGGGATAACAGCGATCGGAAGGTTATTCTGTCATCGGAGTGGCCAGTGTAAATACTCCACAGTTAACATATCGGCAAAAAAAATGAACCCGCTCGCGCGGGTCCCAACAGCATTATCTATTATCAAAAAGGGGGTCATGAGATAAGTTTACCCCCTGTCTGTTAGAGTTCAATTGCAGCTATATTTCAATTGTGTAACAAATGATTGAAGTTCGATTCATTTACGTTTGACTACTCTTACTCTATGTCATTGCGGCTTGTCAGATACCAGGGTTTGCAGGTCTTTTTCCTGAAGCGGTCTGACGTATTGTTCCCGGTACATACTGTACACTTTAACATCCATCAGGGATTCTGATCCCTCGTCATCCTCATCATGCAGTCCGAACGAGGGAAGACTCCGCTCATAGGACATCCCTATTTTGTTTAGCACCCGTTGTGAAGAAACATTGGCCTCATAACAACGTGCTTCCACCCTCCCCAGATGAAGATCGTCAAATCCAAACTGCAGCAGCCTCTGTACCGCCTCGGTAGCCACACCCCTGCCCCAACAGGACCTGTTCAGGATATAACCGATCTGTGCGGTACCATTCTGATCATTCCAGTGTTGGAATGAGGTGATCCCAATCACCTGTTCCTTGCCTCTCCAGCAGATCCCATAATGTAACGAATCCAGCTTGGTGCTGCTGCTCCGTATCTGGTTCAATAACCGTCTCGCCCTGATTGGCGTGGGCTGGCTTCCCCTATTCACATATCTTATGACTTGAGGATCGGAAAATAGTTCCGATAATGTGCTGTAATCACTTTGACGTAATGATCGCAGGACAAGACGCTCTGTCCATAAAGCCGGCAGACCTTGAACCAGCATTTTTCGGGTAAGCATGACAATCGCTCCTTTTGCCTAAACGGGCTCTAGTCCGGTAAGACAAGCATGCTCTGATGATGATCCGGCGTAATACCATTTGAACTGATCCACGAACTTTAGTATTCGCATTTTAGTATTAATATATTGCAACATTCAATTCCTCACGCTAAAAGGTCCAGATGCTGACTACTCCTGCAGCCCGCGATAGATACCCGTACGAATCTCACGAATATAGAAATCCAATGCAGGAACATTCGCCGACTGTGCAACCTGTACTTCTCGCTCAATATCATAAGGCACCCGCACAAATTGAACATTGAATGAGGTATTGTTATCGTTGCTGTCTTCACCCTCCAGAATGCAGTAGGAAGCTTGGGGAAGATCGAGTGGATTACCAACACTGCCTGCATTAAACAGTAACTTGCCGTTCATATACTGCAAGTATGCGTTATGCACATCCCCATAACCTACAACATCTGCAATACCTTGCTCAGGCTCATCAACCGGAGGATCAAACATTGCCAACCTCTTTTCCATCGCGTCCCACGGCTGTACACGATGGTACACACTTTGAGGTGAAGCATGGACCAGACGGATGGTGCGACCGCTCAGTTGAAATTGATGACTGAAGGGTAGGCCTGCCAAGTACGCCAATCGTTCCTCACCCAACCGTTCTGCTTGCCACGTAAAGTTCTCGTTGTCTTGGTTAACCGCAACCAGTTCATCCCAATTGCCACGGATGACAAGTTCGCACGTTGCTCTCACCTGATCCACAACCTGTACCGGTTCTGGCCCCTTGCCCACGAGGTCACCAAGACAAAAGATTCGCTCCACGCCACGACTTTGGATATCTTTTAACACTGCTTCCCAAGCAGTCATGTTGCCATGAATGTCGGATACAATCGCAATTCTTTCCATCTGGATAACCTCCATTCATGTTGAATCCTTTATGTTGTATATTCATCTTATATTCTTTTATGTGGTTGATCCTTTAAGCTCAAAAACCGTTAATTCCGGCCTGCACAGAAAACGAATCGGCAGTTGAGTCATGCCAAAACCACGATTCACATACACAGGCATCTGTGTCTGGGTGCTGTAATATACCCCCTGGACATCCGTGTAATACAATCCTTGAACATACTTGTGTGAACCTCGCGGAGTTGTCAGTGCCCCGATCCAGGGAAAACGTACCTGTCCACCATGGCTATGACCGGAAAGTTGTAATCCGAAACCATAGGGAGTGGCAATATCGGCGTAATCCGGTTCATGCATAAGTAACAATTTCCACACATCATGATCCAATCCCTTGATAGCTTGGGCAGGATCAGGCCTGCCTGTAAGTGCGTCATCCAGGCCAGCTATGGCCAGACGTTCGCCTCCTTGTTCAATCACCACATGTTCGTTCCGTAACAAAGTGAATCCGGCTTCACGGAACATGGTTGTCACTTCATTCTGCTGCCCGCCCCGATAATCATGATTCCCCAAAACTGCAAATTTGCCATACTTCGCTTGCATGGAGGCGAGTACCGGAATACATTCACGCATCGGCTCTGCTTCCCTCTCGACGATGTCTCCGGTAAAACAAATCAAGTCCGGTTGCTGCTCCTCAATCGTTGCTGCCAGCTTCTTCAGCTCTTTCACCCCGGTATGAAAACCAAGATGGGCATCGCTGAACTGAACTATACGCAAACCGTCAAATGCCTTTGGAAACTTCGGAAGTTTCAGCTCCACTTGCTTGATCTCCAGACGACGCGGTTCCCATAGCCAGGCATAACCTCCTGTAAGCAAACTGGCACCCGCTGTCATCAAAACCATGCGCAATAAGAAACTTCGGCGAGAGGGATCATGATCCTTTTCTTCTCCAGGAAACACAGACTCTTCTGTCCCTGGTGCTTTGTACGAGCGCTGGGACGGCGAGTTGTTACTGCCCTGACGCGGTGTCTCTGCCATATCTCCCCCTCCTTCTACGCTCTTAATCCATCCCCTTAGTATATCATATTCTGCATGTGTAGCCCGGTTCCTCTGCTTCATTACAAAAAGAAGCCGGGATCTCCGGCATGTTGCTGCACGGGATCACGACTTCTTCTAAGGTGCAGATTACACTTCTGCACATGTTATGGCGAGATTATACACCCAACCAGCGTTTGAACATATGCTTGGTCGTTTGTTTGTTCATTTCGGCAATGGAGGTTGTCAGCGGAATGCCTTTTGGACAGGATTGCACACAGTTCTGTGAGTTACCACAGCCCTCGATGCCTCCGTCTTCCATCAACGCTTCCAGACGATCGTCGGCGTTCATCTCCCCTGTTGGGTGAGCGTTGAACAGACGCACTTGGGACAGTGCTGCTGGACCGATAAAGTCTGTTTTCTCATTGACGTTCGGGCATGCTTCCAGACATACACCACATGTCATGCATTTGGACAGCTCATATGCCCACTGACGCTTCTTCTCAGGCATTCGTGGACCTGGACCAAGGTCATAGGTACCATCGATCGGAATCCATGCTTTTACGCGTTTCAGGGCGCTAAACATCCGGCTACGATCGATGACCAAGTCACGAACCACTGGGAATGTCTTCATCGGTTCGATACGAACAGGCTGTTCGAGCTTGTCGATCAGGGCTGCACATGCTTGACGTGGCTTGCCGTTGATGACCATGGAGCAGGCACCGCAGACTTCTTCGAGACAGTTGGAATCCCAGCACACGGGTGCAATGGATTTGCCATCTGTATTGACGGGGTTTCGCTGAATCTCCATCAGGGCGCTGATCACATTCATGTTGGGACGGTACGGAAGCTCAAATTCTTCGTTGTACGAAGATGACTCCGGGCTGTCCTGACGGGTGATGATAAACTTGACGGTTTTGTTGGCTGTAGCTTGTTCCGCCATATCGTAGTCCCCTCCTCTGGTGACGATGATTGTATTGCTGATGCGCAAAATGTTTTGGTGCACGGGAGACGCTTCGTCAGCGGAATGCCCCTCTGATCGCTGTTATCCCCGGATTTTTTTGATCAACCCTTCCCAGGGTTAAAATCCGGTGATAAAGGCGAGCGCTTCTTCTGGGCATTTCCGCTTCCTCCGCTACGTCGTGCATGCAGGGTCACTTTGCTGGAAAACTGCACTCCATTCATGCTGGATGGGCAGTATTGAAGTTCTGAAACATCGCTAAGGCGGTTTGCTTCTTCTGGGTATTTCCCTCACGTTGATGGCAGTAACTTTGAAGAAGCTTTGCTTCTTCAAAGTTCTCCTGCCTCTCGTTCAGGTGTTTAACTATTCATTACATGAATAGTGTGGTACTTCTTAATCCTTGGAGTAATCCCGGATACGTGGTGGGATCAAGGATACGTCTACTGGCTCGTACGAGATTTTCGGGCCTTCCTTCGACCAGCTTGCGATAGTCGTTTTCAGGAACTCTTCGTCATTACGTTCCGTGAATTCCGGTTTGTAATGCGCGCCGCGGCTTTCGTTACGCAGCAGTGCGCCTAGTGTCATCGCTTCTGCCAGTTCAATCATGTTCCACAGTTGGCGAGTGAATGCTGCGCTCGGGTTATTCCAACCGGAGCTGTCATACATGTTGATTTTTCCATAACGCTCTTTCAATTCCTTGATCTTGCCAATCGTGGCTTCAAGCTTGTCGTTGTATCGCACAACCGTCATGTTGGCTGTCATCCACTCGCCAAGCTCTTTATGAATGACATAGGCATTTTCCGTGCCCTGCATTTTCAAGATGCCTTCATATTTGTCGCTTTGTTGTTTGGTGTGTTTCTCAAATACGGAAGATGGGATGTCAGCGGACGATTTTTTAAGTCCTTTGATATATTCAGCCGCTTTTGGTCCAGCCACCATACCACCATAGATCGCAGATACCAATGAGTTTGCACCCAGACGGTTCGCACCATGGTATTGATATTCACATTCACCAGCTGCGAACAGCCCCGGAATGTTAGTCATTTGGTTATAATCTACCCACATGCCGCCCATGGAATAATGAACTGCCGGGAAGATTTTCATTGGGATTTTACGCGGGTCATCGCCCATGAACTTCTCATAGATCTCAATGATTCCGCCGAGTTTAACATCCAGTTCCTTTGGATCTTTGTGCGACAGGTCGAGATAAACCATGTTCTCACCGTTTACACCCAGACCCATATCTACGCAGACGCTGAAGATTTCACGAGTCGCGATATCACGTGGAACCAGGTTACCGTAGGATGGATATTTTTCTTCAAGGAAGTACCAAGGTTTTCCATCTTTGTACGTCCAGATCCGTCCACCTTCACCACGCGCGGATTCAGACATGAGACGTAACTTGTCATCCCCCGGAATCGCTGTCGGGTGAATCTGAATGAACTCCCCGTTGGCGTAATTTACACCTTGCTGATACACCGCACTTGCCGCTGTACCTGTGTTAATTACAGAGTTGGTCGTTTTACCGAAGATGATCCCCGGACCACCACTCGCCAGAATAACCGCTTCTGCCGGGAAGGTCTGTACCTTCATCGTTTTCAGATCCTGAGCCACGATCCCGCGACATACGCCTTCATCATCCAAAACCGCCTGCAGGAACTCCCAGTTCTCATATTTCGTAACCAGGCCAGCTGCTTCCCAGCGACGTACCTGCTCGTCTAATGCATAGAGCAATTGTTGTCCTGTTGTCGCTCCGGCAAACGCTGTACGGTGATGCTTCGTTCCTCCAAAACGACGGAAATCAAGCAAACCTTCCGGTGTCCGGTTGAACATTACGCCCATACGGTCCATCAAGTGAATGATGCCAGGTGCTGCTTCGCACATCGCTTTAACAGGAGGTTGGTTCGCAAGGAAGTCACCGCCGTATACCGTATCGTCAAAGTGTACCCATGGGGAGTCACCCTCACCCTTGGTATTTACCGCTCCGTTAATGCCGCCTTGTGCGCATACAGAGTGGGATCGTTTAACAGGAACCAGTGAAAATAAATGAACATGGACTCCGGCTTCAGCCGATTTGATCGCCGCCATCAATCCCGCGAGACCGCCGCCCACAATAATTACATTCGTTGATGCCATTGCTGTTCACTCCCTTATAAGTCAGCATTTATACGCTAAATGCTTAAATTAGAACTGTTTTTACTGCGTCAATCATCGAAGTAGCTGTCTGGAAATCAATGCTCCGGAAAGCAAATAGTGAAGCAATAAACATGATGGAAACAATAGCGAACAAGCTCATACATACGTAAGAGGATACACGTTGCGCACGCGGACCAACCGTAATTCCCCAGCTAACGAGGAACGACCACAGACCATTGGCAAAGTGATATGACGCCGCAACCACACTGATCATATATATCGCAAAGGTTATCGGATTCGTCACCGCATCATGTATGACGCCGCCAATCTCTTCATGGGATACATTCCCCAGCGCAATCTGTACTCGCGTCTCCCATACGTGCCAGATGACGAATACAAACGTAATAATACCGCTTACCCTCTGTAACGTGTAGCGCCAGTTGCGCTCATTGCCAAAACGGCCCACGTTAGGCTTGGCCTGATAGGCAATATAAAGACCGTATACACCGTGATAGAACAACGGCAGCCAGATAAGTAACGCCTCGATCACAATAACAAGAGGCAAACCGTTCAGAAATGCAACGGCACCGTAAAAAGCTTCTTTGCCGCCTTCAACTGCTGTGAAGTTTGTCACCAAATGCTCAGCAAAGAACAGACTGAGCGGAATGACGCCAAGCAAGGAGTGCAGCTTTCTGGAGTAAAACCCTTTCATAAAATGTCGATCCCCTTTCGCTAAATACAACGTTTTCATAAATGATTTCACTTATCATGACACGAATCCTTTTCCATGAAAAGGTTCGACAAATTGTTCCGTTTTCCCCAGGTGTGAACAACTTGTGTCACGAACCATGTTACTCCTTTTTTTCTTATAAGGGAATTGCAATATAATTATTAAATGTTATAACCTATAGGTATAAGCAGTGAAACATTGGGTTTACAGGCTATACAACATGGAAAACGATTAAGCAAGGGCAAGAATCACATTCATGGAAAAGAGGTTATTGTTCATGTTTGAGGAGTTAAATGCATTTGCGGCGGTCGTGGAGCAATCCAGCCTAAACCGCGCATCCAAGTTACTGAACTTGTCCCAACCCGCACTCTCACGCAAAATTGCCAAATTGGAGGATGAACTCGGGGTTGCCCTGTTCCACCGCCGTGGCAAACGGCTGGAGTTAACCAGTGTGGGCCAGTTCACCTATACCTACGCTGTAGAACAGAAGCAGCAGCAACAGAAGTTCCTCACCATGCTGGCCCAGTATAAAGACGAAGAACAGAGCACCATTACACTCGGAGCCAGTCTGACGACGCTTCAAACTACGTTACCACCTCTCGTCAATGCCTTTATGGAGAAACATCCAAATGCCGAACTGAAACTGTTGACGGGAAAAACACATGAAATTGTGTCGTTTGTGCGTGACAAAAAAGCCGATGTGGGCATTGTCGCCTCCTCCATCAGCGAAGTGGGGCTTAACTGTGTGCCGCTCTTTGACGATCACCTGGAACTGGTTGTGCCGCTTACACACCCCTTGTCCGGTAAGGAAGCCGGGATGGAGCATTTGCAGGATCTGCCGATGATCACGTTCTCCAAAGGCACCTGGTACCGCAAATTAACGGACGATCTTTTCCAGCGCTGTGCCGTGATGCCGGATATTCGCATGGAGATTGATTCCTTCGAAGCGATCATACGACTTCTGCCTTCCGCCAAAGCTGCTGCTCTATTGCCCAAGTCATATCTTCGTCCACAATTACTCGCGGACAATGATCTTGTTTCTGTTCATTTGCCTCAATTACAGCAGACCCGCAGAACAACCTGTATGATCTATGGAGAAAAAGAGGACCTCAGCGAGACTTCCAGACAATGGGTCAAGGAGACGGCTGCACTCTTTACAGCAAAGGCGCCATTACCCTCAAGGAGGACTACGACGCCTTTGCCTTGATCTGAACCAGCCAGGTTCTAACGCCTGGCTTCCATATTTAACTCCTCTTAATTATCAGCTCTCTTGGCTGATAACCTCTTCTTCAAATCGGTCGATATCTGCATTATTACCAATAATGACCATGATATCCCCCATTTGAAGCGAATCCAGTGCCGTCGGAGCAATAATGACCCCGGCTTCTTTCTGTAACGCTACAATGCTGCAACCAAAACGTACACGTGCATTCAGGGTCGAAAGGGTCTTGTTGTGCAGACAGGCGGGAACCTTCATCTCGACAATACTGTAATCATTGGATAATTCAATATAATCCAGCAAATTCGGGGTAACCAGCTGATGGGCAACCCGAATGCCCATATCCCGCTCAGGATAAACGACACGATCAATCCCCAGTTTATCCAATGCTCGTCCGTGAAGGACGGATATGGCCTTGGCCACGACCGTCTTGACGCCCAGCTCTTTTAACAGAATCGCGGTGAGAATGCTCGTCTGAATATCATCTCCGATGGCTACGATACCACAATCAAAATTACGAATACCCAGAGAGCGCAACACTTCCTCATCTGTGGCATCGGCTACAACGGCATGGGTGACCAATTCACTCATGTCTTCGACGACTTCTTCATTTTTATCGATCCCGAGTACCTCGTAGCCGAGTTCCATTAATTCCTGTGCCAGACTGGAGCCAAACCGCCCAAGCCCAATCACCGCAAACTGCTGTGTTTTCATTGTTCTTCACGAACCCCTTATCCAAATCATTTTCAATCACTAAAAATAGATTTATCCAATAATCATTTTGCCTTCCGGATACCTGTATAACTCTTTACCCTTTTTCTGCCCAAGTGCATACGCTAATGTGATCGGTCCAAGCCTTCCTGCAAACATCGTAAAACAGATCAGGAGTTTGCCCAATGTAGTCAACTTCAGCGTCAGTCCCAGCGATAATCCGACAGTACCAAAAGCCGATGTTGTTTCAAATAAGATCATCATAAAACTGGCGTCTTCTGTGGTACTCAGTGCCATCGTTACAGCTATGATGAATAAAAGCGCCAACAATGTAATGGTAAGCGCCTTAAAAATCCGTTCCTGTACGAGCCGATAGCGGAAAAACACGATATCTTCACGTCCACGCATCATGGCGATGACCGCGCCAGCCATAATCATAAATGTCGTTGTTTTGATCCCGCCTCCGGTAGAACCCGGCGAAGCACCAATGAACATCAGAATGATCATAAAGAACTGTGTTGCCTGTCTGAGTCCGGCAATATCTACGGTATTGGCTCCTGCTGTTCGCGGCGTAACGGACTGGAAGAATGAACCGAGAATTTTGCCACCCCAGTTCAGGCCACCCAGTGTCCGTGGATTGCTAAATTCAAATACGAAAATGACAAGTGCACCAAACACAATCAACAATCCAGTCATTAACAGTACAACTTTGGAGTGCAGAGACAGCTTCCGCGTTTTGCGGTAATCCACCAGGTCTGACAGCACTACAAAACCGATACCACCAGAGACAATCAGGAACATCGCTGTAAAATTAACCAACGGGTCATACACATAACCGGTCAGACTGCGGAAATCCCCAAACATATCAAAGCCCGCATTGTTGAACATGGAGATCGCATGCCAATAGCCATAATAGATCGCCTGTCCGACTGGCATGTCGAATGACCAGCGGATGGCAAACAGTGTGCCACATATGCCTTCGATAATGAGTGAGTAGATCACAACTTTACGAATGAGCCGGACGATGCCCTCCATCGTGCTCTGGTTCATCGCTTCCTGTAGAATCAACCTTTCTCTGAGCGAGATCCGCCGTTTGAACGCAATGGCAACCAACGTGGACATTGTCATGAAGCCCAGTCCGCCAATCTGAATCAGAAACGCGATCACAACCTGACCCAGCACCGAGAAGTGAGTCCCTGTATCGACCACTACCAAACCAGTGACACAAACAGCCGAAGTTGCTGTAAAGAGCGCATCAATAAATGCAAGACTGTCACCGTTACGGCTGGATGCCGGAAGCATTAACAGCAATGTGCCTACCAATATGATGCCAGCAAACCCTAACACAAGAATACGGGGCGGCGATAATCGCATCCATTGAACATTCAGTTTCACTTGAGTATCTTCCACCTCTTCTACAATGAAAATAACTCCACACCCGTGGAGCCTTCTTCATTTGTAATGCTATTGCCAAACGTTAAACATGTATGAATCAGATTAAAACGACATATATAATGAAGTTGGAATATATTCTATTCGTTCCCTTGTTGTGCGAAAGACATGCGAATCGTTGCACATTTGCTTCAAAATTATAAGCGTTGCGACGTTTGTAGACAAAACGTTTTTTGTGTAAATAGCATCGTATTCAGCCAAAAAGGGAAAAACTCAGATATGGCGACGGATGGATCAGATTCTTTCGGTCCTTTTCATTCATTTTCAAGGATTTACACCAGTTTTCGTTACATCATTGGCATTCGGTGCTTGGCCTGTGCTATGTTAACTTTAATATCCATATTAGTGCGTGTTCAAAAAGGGCGGTTTTCAGTACCAAGAAGATGGGATGAAGCCAGAGACTTTTTGAACAACCTCTATTAAATAAGGAGGAACAACATTACATGAATCCCTTAGGGCAGCCTTTGCAACTTAAGGCTAACTTCAAGCGGCTGGGGTTGCTTGCGGCGATTGGCCTGATTCTATTTTTTGTATTTCAGATCTTTCCTGCCACCTCATCGCAAACAACAGAAATTTCGTCTACGTCCTTCATAACCAAGGAGCAGGCGACGCAATCCGCACGATCATTCGCAGCTTCTGTGAATGACTATACACTGCCAAATGATGATGAAAAAACCCTGGTAACCTACCAGACACATTCGGATATCTACGGGTATATGGCCAAAACCAAACAACTTGATACCTATAACCAGAAATGGGAAACAAGCTATCCTTACGATGTATTCCGCGTTCGTTTGCCTGATCAGGACAAAGGCGGTTATCTTCATGTTGACGTACATATGAAAACAGGAAAAGTGGTCGGCTTCAAACGGGAACTGCCTTCTTCCCTCTACACCGCCATTGAGGCGGAACAAAGCACCGGGAAAGTGACCACATCGCAAGTACTTGCTGAAGGCAATATATCTTTGGACGAGAAACAACAGCTTGCGGCTGGCGTTCTGACCGAATTCGGTTATGAAGTGCCAGCACTTCAACTGGAGACTCGCGATGGTGAAGCGGGACTGAAGTATACAGATTCTGAAAAAACCATTGGAGACTCCAAGCTTGAACTGAATTTTACGTTTGAAGAGGGTGCGGTACGATCGTTCGATCCTGGCTTCTCGGTCCCTGAATCCCATACCGATTATGTGAAAGCTCAGACGCGACAAGCCAACTGGATGACCTATGGCGGCTATGCGTTCCTGACCCTTGTTCTGGGCGTGCTGGCCATTATCTATAGCATTCTGACCCGAACACATACGTCTTTCAAACGCGGGATCATTCTCTCGCTGGTGTATTTCGCAGCTTCGGTAATTGGCACGCTGAACATGATTCCTCTGCTTCAGGCACAGGGATTCTCCAACTTCATGTTAGCGTTCCTGATGTTATTTCAGATAGGTATTACACTGGTCATGAGTGCAACCATCTATCTATCCCTTGTTGCCGGTGACGGCATGTGGCGTAAAATAGGTCTGAACCCATGGCCTCGTGCCAAAGAACCGGGATATGGGAAATATGTACTTCACAGCATGGTTGCTGGTTACCTGTGGGCATTCATTCTACTGGGTGTGCAATCCATCCTGTTCTTCATTCTGGAGCGAAGCATCGGCACATGGTCAACAACGTCAGCAGATCAATCTACTTTTAATATGACCTATGCCTGGCTCTTCCCGATCATGGCCTGGATGGCCGGTATTGGTGAAGAAGCCGTCTATCGACTGTTCGGCATTCGTATGATGCAAAAGATTGTGCGTAACACGTTTATTGCCTGTCTGATTCCAACCATCATTTGGGCACTTGGACACACATTGTATCCGATCTATCCAGTAATCACCCGTCCCATTGAGCTGTTAGTGATTGGATTGCTGTTCAGTCTGATCATGCTGCGTCACGGCTTCATTGCCGTTGTATTCGCCCATGTGATCTTCGACAGCTTGCTGATGGGACTCAGCTTGGTCTTTATGGGAGATGCCCTGAATATGGCTGCCGGACTCTTCTGGATTGTACTCCCAGCCATCGTTGGATATGTGATCTACAAATTCAATCCAAAACAAAAAGAGAAGCCGTATGTTACGACTCCTCATCCCGAAGTGCTGCAATAATCTGATTTGCCAGTTTGTCACCAATAGATAGAGGCCGGAAGTCTTCAACGCTGGCCTCTTTTATTTTGCGCAAAGAGCCAAAATGTTTCAACAGCAACTTACGCCGCTTTTCTCCAATACCCGGAATGGCATCCAAACGTGATGTCACCATCGATTTGCCACGCTGTTCCCGGTGGAACGAGATCGCAAAACGGTGGACCTCTTCCTGTATCCGCTGCAACAGGTAGAATTCCTGACTATCCCGTGGCAGGGAGATGACTTCCGGTGGATTACCGATCATCAACTGCGAAGTTTTATGCTTCGCATCCTTCACCAGTCCACATACCGGAATAAACAGCCCCAGCTCATTTTCCAAAATATCAACCGCAGCCGAGATCTGTCCTTTACCACCATCGACCACAATCAGGTCAGGCTGGGTCAGGTTTTCTTTTAATACCCGCTCGTAACGGCGACGGATAACTTCTCTCATGGTTTCATAATCATCCGGTCCTTCAACCGAACGGACCTTGTATTTCCGATATTCCTTCTTATCCGGTTTACCATCGGTAAATACAATCATGGCAGATACCGGGTTCGTACCCTGGATGTTCGAGTTATCAAACGCTTCAATACGGTGAAGCTGATCCAGTCCAATATATCGGCCTAGCCCTTCAGCAGCTTTGGATGTCCGTTCTTCATTTCGCTCAATTAGGCGGAACTTCTCTTCCAGTGCTACACGTGCGTTATCTACAGCCATGGTGATCATCTGGCGTTTCAATCCACGTTGCGGGATGAGCACTTTGATCTCCAACCACTCCTGTAAAGCAGCAGCAACCTGAGTGGGGTCTTCCAGTCCTGATGGGAGCTTTTCAGTTGAAGTAGTTGTATCCATTATTGGAGCATCCTCTTGCATACTATCAGGCTGTTCAACTTCTGACTCAGCGGCACTTCCATAAGGTGCCCGGGTCTCAGCAACCAGTGGCTGGTTAGCGGTACTTTGCTCCACTTGTTGCGTCTGTTCGAACTCTATCGTAACTGCGGCAGGCACCGATCCATCAGCATCAGATAACGTATCCAAACTGTCGTTATCCGTTGCAAGATCCTTGGGCATTTCCGGCAACAAAATTTCTTGTGGCAATGCCGGATTATCACTGTAATACTGTGTTACATAGGACATGAAATCACTGTACGCCTCACCGTAAAACGGGAAGGTGGAGACATGGCGTTCGATCATTTTACCCTGACGCATATATAGAATCTGGACACACATCCAGCCTTTATCAATGGCAAAACCAAATACATCACGGTCTCTGGCATCGGCCATCGTAATTTTCTGTTTTTCCATCATCGCATCAATGGCTATTACTTGGTCGCGCAGTTCCTTGGCACGTTCAAAATAAAGATCCTCCGCAGCCTCTTGCATCTTACGCTGCAAATCCTTCTTGATCTCTTCGTGACCACCGCTCAGAAATGAACCAATCTCCTGGGAAATCTGGTCGTACTGCTCCTTCTCCACTTCCTTCACACAAGGGGCAAGACACTGTCCCATGTGATAGTACAGGCACACTTCTTTGGGCATTACACCACATTTGCGCAGAGGATACATGCGGTCGAGCAATTTTTTCGTTTGATGTGCCGCATATGAGTTCGGATAAGGTCCGAAATATTTGGCTTTATCTTTCAGCACACGCCTGGTTACTTCCAACCGGGGGTGCTTTTCATTTGTAATTTTAAGATACGGGAATGTCTTGTCATCCTTAAGCAACACGTTGTACCGCGGCATATGTTTCTTGATCAGGTTACACTCCAGAATAAGTGCTTCCATGTTACTGCCCGTCACGATATATTCAAAATCACGGATTTCGGAGACCAGTCGCTGAGTCTTTCCGTTATGACTACCGATAAAATAAGAGCGTACGCGGTTCTTCAGAACTTTAGCCTTACCTACATAGATAATCGTGCCTTCACTATTCTTCATCAGGTAACATCCAGACATATCTGGCAGCAAAGCGAGCTTGTGACGAATCTGCTCCAATGCCTTCTCCTGATCCTGCAAATCATTCATGAATTGGTCCATAATTCGGTGAATCCTCCTTCCCGAAAAAGCTGACATCCTCACGTTACATGAGTTACTCCGATGACAAAATGATCTTTTGATCGCCGTAATACAAGAATTTTAATACCTTTATATCAGTTAAACTAAAGATAATTCACACGAACACTACGATAACAGAACAACCTTCCAATCGCTGTTATCCCCAGATTTTTTTGATTCCCTTTTTAAAAGGGAAAATCCGGTGATAAAGGCGAACGCTTCGCTTTTTCAGGTTTTTTCTGTTCTCTCCGCTATTGTGTGAGTAATTAGTCCAAAACATATTAAAGGTGAAACTCGGATAAAAATTGCAACGGCTATGCTTTTAAAGCTCATTTCTGTCTTCTCCGTTATCATGTAAATTTCCAGTTTCATTTTATATAAATAGTATACTTTATATTGTCCTATATAAAGGTATTCGACGCAAAACGCCCCCGGCATATAAACCGGAGGCGTATGTGTAAGCCTGTAAATTATTGGTGTTTTGCGATAATTCCTTTGAGCGCATCTTTCGAGTTCAGACCAACCACTTTATCAACCGGTTGACCGTCTTTGAAGAAGATCAAAGTTGGAATGCTCATTACGCCAAAGCGGGAAGCAGATTCCGGATTTTCATCCACGTTAACTTTAGCAATTTTCACTGCATCGCCAACTTCTGTGGACAGCTCTTCCAGGATTGGAGCGAGCATTTTACAAGGACCACACCAAGGCGCCCAGAAATCAACAAGAACCGTTCCTTCGCCTTCTACTTCAGCGTTGAAGGATTGATCGGATACGTTAACAATAGCCATGAAATTGTCCTCCTTATATATACTTACGGTTTTATTTTAACCTGTAACGTCGTGAACGACACTTCCAGTATAACACAGGTACGTCAAACTTGTGAATTGAACGCTGCAATGTTCATCTTCCCAACATCAAATCTTCACAATTACAGGATGTGGCATACCAACTTCAAAATCTTTACAAACGCTTTCTTTTCCAAGTATACTAAAATTACTCCGGGTTTCAGCCCCCATACGGGCAAGCTGTTTCCCCATAAGGAGGCAATAACATGGATGCAAATGTGCGGATCAGCGACCCGCGTGAACATGTGAACGAGGAACCCCGCAACGATCTATTTGATCTGATCGCGGGTGTTGCCGGCATGGCCGGCCTGATGACAGTGATCTTTTTCGGTATGGTTATCTTCAAATTCCTCACCGAATAGGACACTCACAGGTCTCACGCAGGACCAGAAAAGCCCGGTTTTCGCGACAATGCGAAAGCCAGGCTTTTTTTGGGACTACTTTAGCTTTTGATTGCAATCAGCTCAGCTTCTAAATGGTAAACTTCACAGATTAATTTGAAGATTAACCTTGTCCAGAACCATTTCGTTCAATTAGATCGGTTCAACGTTTGCCGCGCTGATTCTCACCCCGAACGGAGATGACATCCACAAATGGACGAATCCGGTCCATGAGACGCTGCCCTTTATTCATTTCCTCGCCGTCCCGATTGGTGAAACTAAGATGTTTCTCCAGCCCATCCAGATTGTAATTGGACGTATAGAACGTTGGTTTGCGATTCATCCGATAGTTCAGAATGGACCCCATCACATGATCTCGAACCCAAGGGTTCAGATTCTCTGCCCCGATATCATCAAAGATGAGCAGATCACAACTTTTCAAAATATCCGTCATTTCCTTCAGCTTCTGCCCTTCACTGATCATGGATTTCAGATCCTCCACAAAGTCAGGCATATAGATGATGACACCCGTATGGCCTGCAACCGCCAGTTCATGCAGCAGATAACACATCAGAAACGTCTTGCCTGTCCCGAATGTTCCTTCCAGAAACAGTCCTTGCGGAGATAATCCATTCTCCTTGGTCTCCCTAATATAACGAAGCACCTGATTCACTGCCGGAGCACGCATCCGATCCTTGCCCATAATCTCAACGTCGTTGTATCCGGCACTGAGTGCACGCTCGTCCACATAGAAACTGCGAATACGTTGCTTAATGATATGTTCATTTTGCCGGGCGATATGTTTGGAACAAGGCGCTTTTATATCTATGATTTCGGGTTTACCGTTAAAATGTTCTACTTCCAGTTTGCAAAAGTGGCCCTGAAAATCGTTAGGACAGTTGTCGAGTCCCGGACAATTCGCACAGTTCTTAGAGTCTTTGGCGTACTGAAACAGCTTGCTCAGATCGGTCATGAGCTGTGCATCTTGCAGTTCAGGATGACCTGCGCGGAATTCGCGTACGTACGGATTTTCCATCAATTCCGCCGCAATCCGCCGCGATTGCTCACGAAAGGCAGGGTTCAGCTGCTGAAGCAGTCCTCCCAAGGATTCCATGGCTTCAAGCCCCCTTAATGTTTCAATATAGAATAAACAATTGAAGTGTACCCCTGACCATCTTGATGGCATAGGAACTTTCGATCATTTGCAATTCTACTGTTCATTCTATAGAAAAACAACCAATAACTCAACAGATACATCTGGTAAATAGCGTAACCTTTCCACCACCGTACGTAATGCCTAGTTTAGAGCACACTTGCAGTCCTGTACCTTTTAGTGTGTGTTCAAAAGTCTGTTTTTCGACTCTTTAAACAACTTTTATCAGCGGCGCAAGCCGACAGTAACGATCTCGCATGAACCTGTCTGTATGTTCCATTCCTTGCTGGCAAATGATAATGTCGACGCCTCTTCTATGTTGTGGGAATGAAGCATTTCGCCCTCTTCCTCCAGGATGTTGCTTTTGTATGCCGTTTCGAATGGCTGTGGAATCACTTGTGATGTTGCAAGCTTCAACGTGGCAGAGTCAGTGGTCATATTGAACCAGCGGAGCATCACATCACCGGAATCCTCATTTACCTTGAGCGAAGAAAATGCTAAACCGTCTCCTTGCCATGCAAACGGTGTGTTGCTAGGTGTCAGATAACCCGGGTGTACTTCAGTCTGTGCCAGCGTCCAAGGGACCTGGAACTGATACGCCTCAATATATGCGCCTGACGCTGCACCATTGCCATCATGCGGAATGATCTCGATTTTAAACGTATGTTCACCAAGACATTGTGCTTCAGGTGTCGGGAACAAACCCCAGTCTCCAAGTTCACCCACAGCACGAAGGAGCGTAACCGCAATAGTATTGCGCCCATCCTGAAGGACTTCATATTCATTCAGACCCAGATTGGCAACGACCAATCCGGCGTCCTTTTCACTCACATCCACAAAATTCTGTTGATGTTGTGTATTGCTTGGATTTTGCCACTCTGGTGCAGGCTTGTTATCACGTGTTGCAATTTCGAACATGGAATCCACATGATGAACAGCAGATACAAGATCCGTCGGGAAAAGAGCACGTACCCGATGATCCTTCGCCTGATTGTTGAAGGTTGTCTCCAATTGTACTCCTTTTCCACTACGACTAAGTGATATAACCGTACGGATCTGAAGTGGAATAATTTTAGTTGAACGCTGGGCTTTACGATGTGGATAATAAATCAGTTCCCGCTGTTCCTGATCCAGCATCTCATCCGCTGACTCCGGTATTTCCCAATGATGAATCACCTCGAACGAGGCCAAGTATGATGTATCCTCAAGGACCCGAATTTCGGCCTGAAGTACTTGTGTTGTCAATGCAACTTCATTCTCTGGTTGCTTGAACATGTATTCATTACCGATATCACCCACATTTTCGTACACGCCAAGGTCCTTATAAGTCCGGCCTGTTCGTTTGTCTGTAATTGTGAATGAACCGTTGTCTGCAATCGTGACAATCATATGTTGATTTTCCATGCCACGTTCACCACGCAACAGCGTAGTCGTTTTCGACGGAGTACCACTCTTGGCATCATCCGCAAAGTTGACCAATGCATAGGTTTTCAGGCCAAATGCAGCTACATTCTCTGTTTCAAAACGAATACGAACGCGCCGACAGCTATACGGCTGACGGAAGCGGTCATCCGGCAGATCATAGCCAAATTGCAGACCCAGATCTTCCACCGTACATGGAATCTGCGTACCTTCTTCATCTACAAGGATACGACCTGACAGATCAACGGCGTTCATCTGCGCCGCCATCTCTTCCAGCGTGTATCCTTCCCGGAAATACAACCGAGCCGCATCCAGTTCCATCTGAACCACACCGCTTCGTTCCCACCCTGTTGTATTAAACACCACAACAGGCCGGGCATGCTCGCCATAGCGTGCAAAGATGGAGGTATCCACGGCTGTGGCAATCTGGTTGGTGCTGTCCTCAATTAATGCTTCTGCTACATGACGGCTCTTATCAAACCGTGTCACCATCTCACGGTGTACCTCATCCACACTGCATCCACAGATGCTGTCATGCGGGTGATTTTGCATCAGCGTTTTCCATGCATACGTCAGTTGATCATGTGGATAAACATGACCAAGCAGATAGGCAGAGGATGCCAGTGGTTCGGCCACTTTTTCCAGCATGGTCTGGCCCAGTTGGTTCATCTGTTTCAGATACACACGAGCCGAGGCCGTGTTCACCAGAGTTCCCCAGCCATCGGTACGCTGGCTGCGCAGCTCTCCTTTGACCGTGGACAGCTCATGTTCAGCCGATACTCTCAGGGCGGTCAGATAGTCCGGGAAGTTCGAGTGAACAAACTCGATATCGGGATATAATTGCTCAGCCATACGGATGGCTTCTGGCAGGTCTCGTTGAATCGGTTGGTGATCACATCCGTTCATGTACAACAACTCATTGGTCGATGCATATTTCTCAGCGTCTGCAAGCTTGGTTTCCCAGAACTTGCGAGCCGAAGCCTCGTCTACCGGAACCTCATTCCCGTTGGAGTACCAGTTAGCAAACAATACGCCGAGCACTTTCGATCCGTCTGGTCCTTCCCACATCAGCTCCGAGAAGCTTGATTCATATCCGGCATCCGAAACCGTATTATTAAATCCCGTAGGCTTCACACCACGTCCAAAGAACACATTATCAATGCCCGATTGCTGCATCAGCTGCGGAGTCTGCCCGACCAATCCGAATGTATCGGGAAAGTAACCAATTTTCGAAGGTGTACCGTAACGTTTGGCATCCTTATGTCCAACCTGCATGTTGCGCACATTGGCTTCTCCACTCGTCAGAAACGCATCCTGCAAAATGTACCATGGTCCAATCACAATTCGCCCATTGCGAATATGTTTCTCCAGTCGTTCCTTCTGCTCCGGTCGAACCTGAAGATAATCTTCGATGATAATCGTTTGTCCATCCAAATAAAAGCTTTTATAGTCCGATCCCTCATCAAGCTGATCCAATAGTGAATCCACGAGCTGAATGAGCCGCATATGATGCTTCTCATACGGCAAGTACCATTCCCGATCCCAGTGGGTATGCGAAATAATATGTGCTCTCTTCTTCTTAGTCATCGTGTGATCCCACCTCTTTCATCTTGTTGTACAATCTCAACCTCATCAGGGCGATACACCGCAGTCAGCTTTCCGGAAACATCTGTCGCAAACAGCACCGAACGATTTTTCTCCAATTGGAACGAGTACGATACACCTGTACGTTGATCTCTCACATGAACTTCATGGTTCAAGGCAAACTCCGATACAAATACATACAGATTCCCTTTTGGAAAACTCAGCTTCCGGCCGTAGATCCCTGCGATATCTCCGCCAGATATCCATTTCAACTCCTGTTCGATGCCCGAAATCTCGGTTGCATAACGATACAATTCAGCAAGTGGCTCATCCCGTCCGTTTAACTCGATCGGCAGTGGAGTCCAGATTAATTTCCCTTTGCCCAAAGGCAGAACGTGTACTTCATCTGCTGTACCATTATCCCCATGAAGCAAAGTCTCCTTTGCCACCTCGGCGATCCGACGCCGTCCATAGGTCACCCGGTGATTCACGCCATTAATATTCAGCAGCTCTTCCCGCTGCACGTTACCCAGACTGCGTTTGCCGACGATATGATCTGCCCGGTCAGTTGCCTTCCAGTACGCATCCAGTCCCAGCGGCCCTGTAATGAGCAGGCTCGTGCCTTCCTTCTCCGCAAACGTGAGCAATTGATGCAGTGCATCGCTGTCCATATTGTGCGGACTCGGTAGGATAATCAGTTTCGGTGGTTGCTGCTCCAACGCTTCCAAATGATATTCGGATAACGCACGGAATGGCAATTTCAGATCATAGGACATCACACGAGTTAGCTTTGTTGTGGCATCATAGGCGAGGGCACGGTTGGAAAAGTCATTGGAATAAGGGAACACCACTGCAATATCTTCCAGCTCACGGTCTTCAAAGAGATCACGAATGCCATGCATGAATCGGCCAAAATCATAAGACACATCCGCCTCTGGTTTCTCCGTACCATCTGCACGAAGGGCTCCGATATGGGACTCATTGGCATTATCCATATAAAAGTTGGTGTTCCAGATCCATTGCACGGCGCCTGCGCCGCCTGTCGAGAAAGCATAGGCGTACTTTCGTTCGAGAATGCCACGAAGCTCTTCTTCCGTACGTTTGGCTCGCCCATCCGGGGTTTCCACATACATGATGCCTGTCTCCTGAATGAGATTTGGTTTATGTGGCGTTTTGGCGAAAATACCGTCCCAGATCAGATCATCGTTTAACCACCAGGAATGCACCGTTGTATAGTCCACTTCACGCTCATAGAAGAAAGGTGAAGGACGCTGTGCACCAAGGGCTTCGTCCTGTCCCACAGTGACCAGATGATTCGGTACCAGATCCTTGATCGTACCTACAAGCTCTCTTGCCCAAACATTGTGCATCTCCATAGAGAAGAGACAGTAATCGAGCCAGCGTGTTCCTTTTTTGGCCTTGTGCATATCCTGTACATCAAAATTAATCTCTTCCGGCTCAGGGATGACCGCGGCTGCAAAGTCGGGAAGCTGCTTCGGTGACATGTTCCATGCCTCCTGCAACGTTTCTATCGTCTGATGCCGCTGCTGAAGCCACTCGACAAAGGCTTGCTGTTCATATGAATCCCTCGCCGAGCGTGGACCAGCTGAGAAGATGCGCACCGGATCAAACATGGATGGCTCATTAATCAGATCCCAGTCCACATGGGTTGTATGCGTGTGACGACTGACGATGCTGCGGATGAAACGTTTCTGAGCCTCCACACTCTGCGGGTCCAAATACGGATTCGTGCCTTCCCATGTCTCCGGTGTAAAGGAGAAGAAGGTAAACGTGACCTGTAAGCCATGCCGTTTCGCCGTTAAAATAAATGCATCAATGGCACGAAGCACATCCTCTGCCATATGTCCGTCCACCTGCATCATGTTGCGATAGGCGGTCCAGATTCCCGTCCGAATCCAGTTAATGCCGGCTTTTGCCATCTGAGCCATGTCTCGATCCCAGACATCCGCATTGGGCAGAAATAAAAATTTCCGTGCCACATCGGAGGTCATGTAGGTCATGCCTACAACGGGTAGAGGACGTCCGTCTTTTACAAAGTAGTCCCTGCTGCGGGTAATCACTTCCCCTTCTGCCAGCAATGCTGCATCTTGTCCCCAGAAGCCCTGACGCAAGGTCCGAACTTCCCCGTCAGGTGTCTGCGCGTGGCATACGATCCTATACAGCCCACTTTCAATGGAAACCGGGAGAAGTATACGTTCGAAACGCTGATCACCGGAAAGTTCCATCTCCAGTTGATGGCTCCATACCTTCTCCGTCGTTCCACTTATGCGATCCTCATGCTCGACCGTTATGTCAAACGTCCACAGCTCGGACTCGGTAAGTCTATTGCCTGCACGCTGTAAAATCTGGCCTTGAAGTGTGAGTACAGCCCGTTCATCTGGCTCATAAGAAGCATAATTGGTTTTCAGGGATAACTCAGTTACACCTTGCGCACAGAATTGCGCCCACTTCACCATCTCGTCAGCGCCATCCTGCGTCCAGAATGAGGTGGTCAGCGGCAGATGCACAAATATCCATCGTGAACCAACGAAAGTCCCGCGGGAGTTTTCCCACAGAACGACCGGAGCGGCGATGCTACGTCCATCCTTGCTCATGCCACGGAGTAATGGATAAATCTGCGTACTCATGGGACCAGATGAACCCATCTGGTGGGGCAGATCACTTGTTTTGGTTGTATGTGGAACCAGATTCCATGTATCTGCCTTCTCAAACAGTCCTTCTTTCCCAGTGAGAAGCGGGATCTGTTCGGATGACGTGTACGATTGCACATTGGCAGAAGATACGTTCAACGCTTCATGAATATAGAGTTCCTGGTGATACGCGGTCTGCTCGGATTCTACGACCCATGCCCCATTCTCATATCGAACCGGGTGTTTAAATGGTGCGCCCCCCACACTGATCAGGCTTCCGCCCTGATGCAGATAAGCTGCAATCTCCATCCAAGCCGATTTTGGGAAATACGGGGCGTGCAGATTGACGAAACATCCTTCACCAGCCGTCGCTTTCAACGCCTCTGCAAGTTCATCAGCGTTTACAACGGTGATCTCTTTGACTGCTTTCCATGTATTCAGAGCCTGCTCGGTTGGAAAAGCACCTTCCATTGGAAACGCAGGATCAGCGAAGATAATCAGCTTTTTATCATTAGGTTGGATACTCATAACAGGCCATCCTTCATGGATTTATAGACCAACTGGGAGAACAGGCTGTTGGACCATGCAAACCATTTTCGTGTAAAAATCGTTGGATCATCAGCGTGGAAGCCTTCATGCATATAACCTGTATCCGCATCTGTCGCTTCGAGCATGCGAATAATCTCCAGTTTCTCCTCGGCAGACTGCGCAGTCAGACCTTGCATGGACAATCCCATATGCCAGATGTAATCTGGTGGTGTGTGCGGGCTACCGATTCCTTTGGCAACCTTGCCCTCATAATAGAACGGGTTCTCTTTGCTCAGAGCGAAGCGGCGGGTATTTTGGTAGATCGGATCATCCGCTGTGACGTAACCCAGATATGGAATGGACATGAGTCCCGGTGTACCCGCATCGTCCATAAGACAGTGGTTGCCATAACCGTCCGTCTCGTACGCATAGATCGGTCCAAATTCCGGATGACGATAAATACCGTACAACTGAATGCCGTGATCTACGTCCTGCTCCAGATCCTTCAATTCCTGCAAAAGTTCCATATCCCGGAACACCCACTCGGCAAACTCCTGCATTTGGCGCAGAGCTACCACCGCGAACATGTTGCCAGGGATATTGTAGTGGAAATCACACGCATCATCACTGGAACGGAAACCGGACCAGATCATACCCGTGTAGTTGACTGGCATACCCTTTCCGTGATTGCGCAGGGAATCTGTTGGGATACCGTTATTGCGAGTGAAGCGATATGGAGATTGTTCCATGTGATGCTGTTCGACTTTGAACAGGTCCACGATTTTACGCATCGCTGCTTTGAAGCTTGAATCGAAAATGTCAGTCAGTTCGGTTTCCTTCCAATATAAATACGCCAAACGTACAACAAAACATAATGAGTCAATCTCAAATTTGCGTTCCCACACCCAAGGTGACATCTCGGTCTCGTCCGTGGTATTCCAATGCCAGTCGTTAGCAGTCTCATTGAAGGCATTGGCATATGGATCGATGTGAACATATTGGATATGACGTTTGATCAGCCCGCCAATAATGCGTTGCAGGTCCTCATCTTCTTTTGCAAACGGAATGTAATGTACAACCTGCTCCACGGAATCACGCAACCAGGAAGCCGGAATATCTCCTGTGATAACAAAAGTCGTACCGTCCTCCATCAACTTCGTTGTTGTTTCAATAGTGTTGGGGAAGCAGTTTTTGAATAATTGAAGCAGTTTTGGTCGGTGAGCCAGTTTCTGTTCTGCTTCTTCGAGCACGGCCTGAATGGATTGTGGCAAAGCAACAGGTGGCATAGGTATTTTGGGTAATCTGAACTGTTCCATGGATGAGTGCAACTCCTTAAACAAATTGAATGGTGTAGCTGTACAGGATGAAACAAAAAATTTACACGGGACCACTGCGCGGTCAGAAATATCCTCCGATCGCTGTTATCCCCAGATTTTTTTGATTCCCTTTTTTAAAGGGTGAAATCTGGGGATAAAGGCGAACGCTTCGCTTCTTCGAATTCTTTCTGTCCTCTCCGTTTATCGTGTAAATTTTTAGTTGAACATGTATAGCTCAAAAATATTTCAAAAAGGTTTACCGCAGTAGCACGGTTTGTATTTGGTAGGGTTTAAAAGATAGTGTAATCTGGCCGTTCGTGTGGGCCAGTGGTTTGATTGGTTCTTCCAGTGCGTTGGAATGGTACGCTTGCTCGAACGCATGTGGCCATTGCAATGTGATGTTTTCGCGTTTGCCTGAGGATTCATAGAAACGCAGCACGGTGCCGTGTCCATCCTCTGCCAGTTTGACGGTATCCAGAATGACATGCTGGCTTTCGAAGTTAATCCATGAGCCAGTTGCTGGACGTGAGTGAGCAACAGTTACTGTTGCATCTGCGGTTGCTTCAGACTCTGCGCTTTGTTGTGATTGATCCCTCTGCTGCATCTGTTCCATCGATTGCTCTTGTTGTGCCTGTTGTTTTTGCTCTACTTGTTGCACGACCACTTCCGTGTTCAGTTCAGCTGCCTGGCGTACGGTGTGTGCGTTTCTCCAGTCTCCGTCGTGTGGATACAGGGAATAGGTGAATTCATGTTCTCCCAGATCAGCCGTACGGTCAGGCCATTTTGGTGCTCGCAGCAAGGACAAACGAATGGTACTTCCCTGCACGTCATACCCGTACTTGCAGTCGTTGAGCAAACTCACGCCGTATCCATATTCGGATACATCCGCGAAGCGATGTCCACAGACCTCATACTGGGCTTGTTCCCAGCTTGTGTTACGATGCGTTGGACGTTCCAGTGCGCCAAATGGAATCTCAAATGTGGCCTTGGAGGTCACCACATCCATCGGGAAACCAACTTTCAGAAGTTTGTGATTTTCGTTCCAGTTCACCTGTGTTTGGAAGTCAATTCGCCGTAAGTCATGATAAAAGACGATATCTTGTGTGATTTCCGATTGATGTAGCTTCCACCGGAAGCGCAGGACATCTTTCGTTGTACCCGCCAGCACCAGCTTTTTCTCCAACAGTTCCACTTCGCCAGCAATCTGTTCCTCATAACGACTGTCGATATCCCATGCATCCCAGAGCGTTGGGCGATCGTGGAAGAAGTGAAGTTGATTGCCACGTTCACCCGGCTTCAACATCTCACGCTCTGCGGTTTTATCCCACAGACGGGTGATCTCCCCACGTTCATTGAACTGCACATGATAAAAGGCAGTATCCCATGTATCATTAAAGGTTGGTTGTGCGGCAAGGGTGGTCATTTCCCGTACATTCGTTTCCCTTGTGTTTTCCGGTACCAGCCAAATCGTCTTATATCCAAACGCCGGAATGTCTGTCACGAGAATAGACATACTTCCATCCTCCCGATCCATCCGCAAGCGCTGGCCTTCTTCATCGATGCCGTAGCGATCCAAGCTATCCTGCACAGCCAATTGAACAACTGCACTGCGTTTCCAGCCCAGGCTGTTGAATACAACATAGGCTAATGAACCTTCCGGTCCCTCTGTGTTGATACCCGTTGTCAATGCTGTAACACCCTGGGTCAATCCGTTCTTACCTAATTCAAATACCTGTACATATTCCTCATTCGAAGTGACGTAGGATTCCGTAATCGCCGATCCCGGTATAATATCGTGGAATTGATTCAGCAAAATCAATTTCCAGCCGTCATGCAGTGCTGAACGCACTTCAGCTTCGGTATTCGCCTCCATATCTGGCAGAGCGAGTGTATTCCACAATTCAGCTTCACGATATAGAACTTCCGCTTTCCGGTTGTTGCGCTTATTACGCGCATGGGTCGTGTAGGTTCCCCGATGTAACTCCAGATACAGATCGCCATGCCACTTCGGAAGTACAGGTTGCTCCTTTTCAATTCCGGCAAAGAAAGCTCCAGCTGTGCTATAACGGCTCGCAGGCTGACCTACCATCAGGTCTGCGCGATCCACATACTCCAGCATCTCGCGTGTTACGCCACCGCCGCCATCTCCGTGTCCGTATAGAAGCATATGCTCCGGATGCGCTGCTTTCTCACGGTAGGACTGCCAGTGATCATGAATGTCCTTCGGCAACGTATGCTCGTTAACACCATGATTGAGGTAAGACAGAATGGGTGTTCCATCAATGCCCACCCAGTGGAAGAGATCATATGGAAACACATTTGTGTCATTCCATCCGAGCTTTGTTGTCATGAAATATTCCACATTGCCATGCTTCAAAATCTGCGGCAGGGAAGCACAGTACCCGAATGTATCCGGCAGCCATTCAATCTGTGATGTCTTGCCAAACTCCTCCATATAGAAACGCTGACCATATAACATCTGGCGAATCAGGGACTCCCCGCTCGGGATGTTCAGATCCGGCTCAACCCACATGCCGCCCACCAGCTCCCAGCGACCTTCTACAATCCGCTGCTTCACCCGCGCGTACAGCTCAGGGTCATGCTCTTTCACAAATGTATATAACAAGGGTTGGCTCTGCGAATACACATAGTCAGGATATTCATTCATGAGTGCATCCACGGTGGAGAAGGTACGGCTAGTCTTACGTACGGTCTCGCGCACAGGCCACAGCCAGGCAATATCAATATGGGATTGTCCTACCATATGCTCCAGACCTTCCCCGTTTCCGCCAATCTCACGCACATGATGCTTCAGATTATTCTCAATCTGACGAATACCCTCTCCCTGCTCAATCTCTTCTGCTGACATGCCTACAAATTGATCCATCGCACGATACACCAGTTCTATCAGGCGAACCCGCCGAAAGTCACTTTCCGGTAGCAACACAGCCGAATCACGCACAATAATGACGGTATACATCAGACTACGAACCGCTTCATTTGGTCTCACCAGCAGGCTCGTAATGGATGTTATCGGCGGCTGAATAACCGCCTGTTGATTCAAGGGGTCCACAGGTTCAGGTACCGGATCAAACATCTCAATCTCAAGTTCCGGAGCGTTTCCGACTTTGGATGGATCAAGCGTGACGTAGGTATGATTGCGGTCAAGGCCCTGATAAGAGTGACCATTTACCCGAAGCAAACCTTCTCCGCCTGTCTCAAATACAAGCCCATAAGGTGCTTGCTGCCATGTAGCAGGAATCTCCAAACGTGTTCTAAAAAAATAAGTCGTTCCCTGTTTGCTCGGAAAACGCTCAAAATCTTGCCCTTCGGGGTACTCACCATGATCCTCATACTGTCCTGGCACATTATAATAAGCGCGGGTAATGTCCCAGCTACGCAGCTGTAATTGCTCCAGCCACTGATGTTCGGACAACTCGCGAATAAATCGTCTGATACGTTCCAACGTCTTACGCCTCCCTTACGGTCAGTTCGGCCATTTGCGTATCGTTAACGCAGCTGCCGATATGGATATGGAATTGTCCCGGTTCAACAACAGGTTTCAAATCACGACCAATATACTGCAGTTGCTCGGCTCCGATTCGGAATTCCACGGTCTGTGTCTCTCCAGGCTCCAAGTTAACTTTTGCAAACCCCTTCAGTTCCTTGGCGGGACGAGTCAGTGAGCTGACCACGTCAGAGATATACATTTGTACAACTTCTGCACCTGCATAACGGCCGGTGTTGGCCACATTCACCGATACCTTAACTGAATCATCAGTTGTCATGGACGAAGAACTCAGCTTCGGTTCGCTGTACTCATATGTGGTATAACTCAGTCCGTATCCAAATGCATAACGTGGCTCCAAATCCTCTTCGAGGTAACGCTTGCCTCGGGAACGTTTGCCGTTATAATAGATCGGTAATTGGCCGACATGCTTTGGAATGGAGATCGTCAATTTGCCTGACGGATTCACATCACCGAATAGAATATCTGCAATGGCACGACCGCCCTCTTGACCCGGATACCACGCCTCCAGAATTGCATCGGCATGTTCATCGACCCAAGGTTCAGTGATCGGACGACCATTAATGTAAACAACGACAAGTTTCTTGCCGAGCTTGTGAATTTCCTGAATAAGTTCCAACTGTACTCCGGCAAGACCCAACGTCATCCGGTCGATGCCTTCGCCACACTCCATATCGTTCCATGAGTTATCCGAGACATTGGAAGCGCCCGTTTTCAGATCGATCGTTCCTTCTCCAAAGTCACGTGCACTGGAGCCGCCAACCACCATAATGACCGTATCCGCCTGGCTGGCAATTTCGATGGCACGCTCAAATCCTTCTTTTGAATCACCTTTAATCCGACAGCCCGGTGCATAAAGAATCTGATCTGTACTGCTGTCACCAGTCAAAGGACCAACAGAACTCTTCTCCGTTTGCCCATTCACATGATTAGCCAGCTTACTGCGAATCCCATCCAGTACCGTTGCCACTTTGGACTTCGGTTGCGGAGATGTGTAATCGCCCAGTTGATTGTAAGCTTGGTCTGCATTAGGACCAATAACGGCAATCTGTCCCACATCTGCTATCGATAGAGGTAACGTGTCAGCCTCATTTTTGAGAAGTACAACCCCTTCCGCCGCCAACTGCCGTGCCAGTTGAACATGCGCTTCACTGCCAATCACTTCCGCTGCCCGATCGGCATCCACATAAGGCTGTTCGAATAAACCCAGTCTGAACTTCAACGCCAGCACGCGAGAGACAGCCTGATCCAGAACCTGCACATCAAGCTTGCCTTCTGCCACCGCCTGCACCAGATATTGCCCAAACATCTCACCGGACATTTCCATATCGATGCCTGCCTCAATCGCCTGTACGGAAGCTTCCATTCCATCTGCCGCGACATCATGCCCACTTGCCAGCATGTTGATCGCACCACAATCTGTAATGACCAGACCGTCAAAGCCCCAATCCTTACGCAAAACATCTTCCAGCAATTCTGTATTCACGGTGCAAGGCGTGCCATCAATTTCGTTGTACGCTGGCATGATCGACGCAGCGCCAGCTTCCACCGCTTTACGGAATGGATAGAGATCCACTTCCAGCAGTTCACGCCAGCCCATATGTACAGGCCCTGCATTACGTCCACCTTCCGAGCTGCCATAACCAACAAAGTGTTTCAGCGTTGCCGCTACTGTATCTCCACCGTCAAGACTTCCACCCTGAAGTCCTTCTACGGAAGCAACTGCCAGCTCTCCAATGAGAAACGGATCTTCACCAAAACATTCCTCGGTACGTCCCCAGCGCGGATCACGCACAACATCCAGTACCGGAGAATAGGTGACCGCACCGCCTTGAGCACGTGTCTCCCGCGCTACTGCCTGGCACATCTCCCGATACAGATCCACATTCCAGGTGCTCCCCAACAAGAGGGGAACAGGATAGACCGTTCCGTCAATGGCCATATGACCATGCGAGCACTCCTCCCCAATCAGAATGGGAATCCCCAGTCTGGAATGTTCTATCACATAACGTTGAATCAGATTGACCGCCTCAGCGCCTTCTCTGGCCGATAGTCCATTTTCCAGCGTGACGCCAGTCCATGGATCTGCCCGAAGCGCACCGTAAAGCGAACCGATGCCCCCATTTTCCACTTGCTGCTTAAAGGATTCGTTTAACATGATGTTCCCTTGATCATTCGTATAGGTCTGCCAGCCAAATGGCTGCGTAAGTTGACCTACCTTTTCTTCCGTAGTCATCAGGCTCAGCAGGTGTTGCACCCGTTCCTCTACGGATTTCCTTTGATCCTTATAAGTCATCACTCTACATCTCTCCAATCCTATAACGTGATCCGGTTATTCTTTGACCGCACCCACCGTCAGACCCTGTACGAAATAACGCTGGAAGAACGGATAAGCGAATATAATTGGCAACGTAGCAAGCACAACCATCGCCATTCGGGACGTATCCTGCGGAATGGACTGCATGGCTGCCAGACTCATCGAACTGTTAGCAGAGTTCTGCTGGATAAACTGGATACTCGACTCAATCCGCATTAACATGGATTGCAGCGGTACCAGATTCGGATTATCGATGTATAATAGCGCATTGAACCAATCATTCCAGTAACCGAGTGTACTGAACAACCCGATGGTTGCCAGTCCCGGCAAGGAGAGTGGAATCACGATTTTCATAAAGGTATAGAACTCACCGGCACCATCAATTTTCGCAGATTCAATGACTGCATCCGGCACACTGGTGGAGTAGAATGTACGCAGGATCATAATATAGAAGGCATTCATCGCCAGCGGCAGAATCAGTGCCCATAACGTATCTTTCAATCCAAGCAGCTGGGATACAACCATATAGGTTGGAATCATCCCGCCGTTAAACAACATGGTCAGAATCGCAAAGATGGAGAAAAATCTCCGATATCTGAAGCTCTTGCGAGAAATCGCATACGCATACAGCGACATGAGAATCAAACTGATAATGGTACCGAGTACTGTCACCAGAATGGTAACTCCATACGCACGCAGCAGCGTGTCCCCACTCTGCCAGACAAACTGATATGCCGCGAGACTCCATTCTGCCGGAATCAGACGATACCCATCACGGGCCAGTGCTTTCTCGTCTGTAAACGAGATAATAACTACAAATATAAAAGGAAATACACAGATCAGAGCGAATAGACCGGCGATAATGTTCATGATCACGTTCCATCCGCTGGATACGTGGTGGAAGTCGCGTTTTTTAACAAGCCCTGCTTGAGCCATGGTGGTTCACTCCTTTCCCTGTTCTAGAATAGGCTACTGTCTTTATCTACTTTGCGCACAACATAGTTGGAGATGATAACGAGAACAAAGCCTACGACGGATTGATACAATCCCGCAGCTGTACTCATGCCAATCTCACCACTCGTTTTCAAACCACGATATACATACGTATCAATAACATTCGTAACGGAATAGAGCGTACCTGAGTCCCTTGGCACCTGATAAAAGAGTCCAAAGTCGGCATAGAAAATGCGGCCTACGGCCAGCAAAGTCATAATCGTGATGATGGGCGACAGTAACGGAATCGTAATGTTACGAATCTGCTGCCATTTGCTTGCTCCATCAATCATGGCTGCTTCATACAGCGATTTATCAATCCCCAGAATGGAAGCCAGATAGACAACGCTGCTATAACCGATGGTTTTCCATAACGCTACGAACACCAGAATATACGGCCAATATTTTGCCTCGGAGTACCATTGAATCGGTTCCACCCCGAACCAGCCAATAATCTGATTCAACATCCCGCGGTCCATGCTCAAGAAGCTGAATGCGAAGTAACCAACGATAACCCAGGATAGAAAATACGGCAGAAACATACCGGTTTGATACAGTTTGGCGAGTCGTTTATTCACTAGTTCCGAGAGCAGGATTGCCAATGCTACAGAGAATACCAGTCCCAGGAAGATAATCGCGATGTTATAAAAGAGGGTGTTGCGTGTAATGAGCCATGCGTCACTTGTGCTGAACAGGAATTTGAAATTGTCCCAGCCAACCCATTCACTCTTCATCAGACTTGCCCAGAACCCTTCACGGCTGAAGCGATATTCCTTAAAGGCAGCCACTGTACCCACAAGAGGCAAGTAGGAGAAGAAGAAGAACCAGATGGCGCCTGGCAGCACCATGAGCAGCATGACCCGGTTTCTAAGCAGGTTTTTCAAAAATGTAGTCATTGTGGAGTTCCTCCTTCAGGCTTGAATGAAAAAGGACCGGACGCGATAAGCAGCCGCCCGATCCTTACGATGTACTGTTACTTGTTCTCTGCTCTCCAGGCATCCAGCTGGCTTTGGGCTTCAGCCATTACTTTCTCCAGTCCGGCTTGATTGAACTTCTCAATCACTTGATCCAGATTGGCTGCCGGGTCCAGTGTACCTGTCATCAGTGCTGCCCAGTATTGCTCTTTCACGTTCTGTACCGCTGTCAGTTCGGACGATACATTGCTTGCATCAAAGTTAAAGCTGAGGATCGGGGAATTGACACCTTCAGCGTTAAACTTCTTGAACTCATCCCATTTGTTATCCGGGTCATTGCTGTTCAGATAGAGCAGCATGTTGTTCCCAAGGGAGTATGAAGGCATATCGTAGTTTTTCGATTCAGGCAGATTTTCCATATGTGTGTCATCCACTTTTTTGTAGTGTGTGCCCTCAATGCCGGAGTCCACCATATTACGCAGCACAGGATCTGTATTCAGCAGGTTCAGGAATTCCATTGCTTTCTCCGGATATTCCGAGTTGGCCGAGATGGCCATGATGGAACCTTGTACAGATGTATTCGTTATAATTGCTTCACTTGCAGGTGTTGAAACGACTTGATAACCGTAACTTGCAGACCATTGATTGTCCGCGAGCGGCTGAGTCTGTGCACGGTCCAGGAACCAGTTGCCCGATGTTGTCAGGTCGTTCGTTGAACCTGTTGTTGCCGCTTCTGCTGATACATAACCAGCCTTGTAGTATTTGTGCATCGTGGTAAGTGCTTCTTTCATTTCAGGTGTTTCCAGTATGTTTACAAGCTTATAGTCTGTTGTATCCAGCTTGATTGCCATGGGCAGATTCTGAATGACATAGTCATAAGGCACGTAAGGAACATAGTTTTTATCCATGGCGAATGGTGTTACACTCGCCTCGTTTTCCTTAATTGTTTTGAGCAGAGGCTCCAGACTGTCTAACGTACGAACGCCAGAGATGTCCAACTTGTATTTATCAACCAGCATTTGGTTAAAGCGCCATACCTCTTGTTGTGGCAACTCTTTGTTGGCTGGAATTCCGTAATTGTGTCCATCTACCTTCGAACCGCTGAGGAATGCAGGATCAATGGTCTTGGTAAGATCCTGACCGTATTCATTAAGCAGGTCATCCAGTTCAAGGAATGCACCTTTTCTGGCATTTTGTACATAATCGAATCCACCGGAAGAGGTGAACAGAATGTCCATTGGCTCACCGGATGCTACGTTAACCTGCATCTTCTGCGGGTAGTCACCCCAGTCAACCATCTTCATCGTTACCGTGGCATTAATTTTCTCTTTGGTATACTTGCTCACTTCTTCCATCACTTTGTTGACGTCTTTCTGAGGGGTACCGATGGTATACCAGATCAACTCTACCGCGTCATCTCCAGCTCCCCCGGATTCTGAAGCATCTTTGCTTCCTCCACAGGCACTAAGAACAAGTGTAACGGCCATTAACAATGCAAGAACGAGTGAGAAGCGTTTTCTTTGTTTACTCATTTCTTTGATCCTCCCTTTTCGTGTTCCCTTAGGCTCTACTTACTAACTGCTTTAACCTTATCGAATGAAAGCATTTACAAAAAGAAGATAAACTTAAGTTTTCGAGGTACAAATTAAAGAGAAATCTTCCTTGGGCATCTATTTTGTACCTGTTTAAATAAATCGCTTACATGAAAGAGACATGCCGGGTAACGTATGCCATGATTTTCATCCATGCCATTCCTGTTCCCGATATGTCTCTTGGCTCTCTGTCCGCATGGTTGGATCTACCCGTCACCGAATTAACCAAACACCTTGTAATCAGTCGGTGAAATCCCCACATATTTGCGGAACTGTTTATAGAAATATCCCGTCTCCCAATACCCCACATTTCGGGCGATCTCATGTACCTTCAGATTGGAATTGCGCAGTTGCTCCTTCGCACGTTCAATCCGGTATTTGTTGATATATTCGGCAAACGTCTCTCCGGTCTCCTTATGGAACAATTGTCCCAAATACACCGGATGCAGATGATAGTGGGCACCCAGCAGTTTCAGAGAAAGCTCTTCTGCGTAGTGTTTGTCGATATGCTGAAGCACCTGGTTTACAATCGGATTTTTCAAATCCTGCAATAGGGATTGGATCGTCTGAGACCCAACCTGCTGAAGTGCCAGCACGAGTTCATCAAAAGTGCCACTGTCCAGGACAAGTTGAAGCCCTTGTTGGTATATCGCAGACTCATCCGAGTGTTTGATGCTCTCCAGTTCCATCTTGAAGCGAATCACCACTTCCAGTGCGGTATTCTGTAACTCCCCAGGTGTAAGCCCATCGCGATGCTGTTCAAAATCCATACGAATCCGGTCGGCAAGTTGTTCTGTATTGCGGGACAGAATGAGTTTGGCATACTCCCTCCATTCAATGAAAAAGGTCGCGTTTGAATTTCCGCACCTTTCCAGCATGGCATGGTCGATGACTTTAAGGTCGGGATAAATCATCACATACTGGAGTGCTTTTTTGGCCTCCGAATAACTGGTCGGCGCATGGTACAGTCCCTTCATCAATCTGCCTGCTCCAATGCGTGCCCCCGGATGGGTTACGGTTATCTCATCAGATAATGCCTGCAAGCCATCCATCAACTTCTGTTCCTCTTCACTCGTACCCTGAATATTGGCAATAATGACGATGTCTCCATCGATATCATGAAATACGTTCAGATGTCGTCTGTCTCTGAGCATCTCTTCTACGCGTTCAAACATGCCGGATACTTGCCCTTTGTCACGCAGAATGGCCACAGCAACGTCTGGTGCATCCAACGAAAGGTCCATAAACTGGGCACGTTCTTCAAATTCGGTAGCTGCAATCTGTCCTGTAAGCCATCGATGAAGAATGTTATCTTTCAGAATCTGAATGCCATAAGCATCATCGGCTTGAGGTGATACCGTATGATCCAGCTTGGACGCGGTGTTGCTCAGCGTAGATTCCAATTCCTCCACATTAATCGGTTTAAGCAGATAATTTTCGATCCCCAGCTGCATGCCTTCCTTCAGATATTCGAACTCATTGAAACCACTGAGGATAATGACCTTAAGCTCAGGTTGTACTCGCCTTGCTTCCCGAATCAGATCGAGACCATTCATGAGTGGCATGGATATATCCGTAATCAGGATGTCCACAGGCTGAGAAGAGAGCGCTTGTAACGCTGCTTGCCCATTGCCCGCATGACTCACAATTTCCATTCCAAACGAAGACCAGTCCACAATATCGTATAACCCTTCAATGATGAATGGCTCATCGTCCACAATAAACACCTTGTACATATTACACACCTGTCCCTTCTGTATGTGGATAACGCACCCTGATCCGTGTTCCTTCTCCGAGGGTGCTATCTATGGTGATACCGAACTCTGGCCCATACAGGAAGCGCAATCGACTATGGACACTGCGCAGCCCAAACATCTGACCAGATTCTTCAGGACGTTCCAGTTCTTCAAGGATTTCCGTCAGGCGTGCCGGTTCAATGCCTTTGCCATTATCTTTAACTTCCACTTGCACCACATCATCTGTCTCTTCTACAACAATCGATAATCGGTTATCCGAACGTTCTGTCTGAATGCCGTGTACGACATAATTCTCAATGATGGGTTGCAGCGAAAGTTTGACCACAGGATGTTGATAATATGCAGCATCGATCTGGATCGTATATATGAAAATATCCTTATAGCGGATTCGGAATAACTCCAGATACAAGCGACAAGCTTCCATCTCGTCCTTCAACGTATAATTTTTCTTCTGCTGTACCAGGCTCTTGAACAATACGGATAGACTATAGATCATCTCGCCAACATCTCTCGCCCCTTGGGATATCGCCCTCATCCGAATCACTTCAAGCGTATTGTAGAGAAAATGAGGGTTGATGCGCGCCTGTAATGCGACCAGCTCGGTCTCCTTCTGTTTGATCTCGGCTTTGTAGACTCGTTCAATATAGAGATTTAGCTCGTCCAACATATCGTTGAAACTATGTGAGATCTGCCCCAGTTCATCATCACGCGGATCGTCGATGCGAGCCGTGAAGTTGCCGTATTTCACTTTTTGGGTGAAGCGAATAATTCGACGGGTTCGCTTGGCAAAGTTAATAATGAAAAATGCCGGAACCAGCACGGCAAATAAAATACAGACGATACTGATCGAGATGATGGTATTGCGAATGCCCGCATAGGTTTCAGCCATCTCTTCTACCGGAACGGTACCCATGACCACATAACCCTGATCCGCGGAGACAAACTTGTTCACATACATGTTCTGCTCCTTTTTCATCGAATCCATATCCGTCTGATCAAACAGGGAATCGGCCACATTCACGTAAGGGTACTTTTTCCCGTAATACTGATTGTTGGAGTCGAACAAGACTGTTCCTTTGGCCGATAACACCACGATTTCTCCCTTGAGATTACTCTCGTAGTTGTCCAGCGCGTTACCGATTCCTTCTGAGTCAAAGAAGACAAGAAATTGGCCCAGATTCCGTAGAGTCTGTGTATTGTTAATCGGTACGCGGATGGAGTAGAGCGCAGGGTCCCATTGATTAATCTCTTTGCGTATCCAGTAGTTGGGTGCACTGATATTGGGCGTTTCCATCGCCATCACGTCCGGAATATAGGAATGAGCTACATTGGCGTCCAGCTTGCGGAACTGCTTGTGTTGATTAAAGGTAGACAGATCCTGCTGTTCGGCGCTATACAACATGAGTTGGTTAATCTGCGAATTGCGATCCATAATGTTCTGAAAATGTTTCAACACATCGGCCGAATAGTCATCCTGATTGGCGTAATATCCATTTGTCATATGCTGAACATATTCAGCGTACGAATGATTCATCAGGTAAGTAATGTTGGCGGACAGCGCCTCATTCTGATGCATATCCCTCACCATGTTTTGCACCGATTCATACTGCTGATGAATGTACCGATCCACATGTTCCATCGCCGCTTTCTGGATCGCCAGTTCCCGGCGAATCGTGGAGTCGGACACCGACAGGAAGATGATATAAGACAATGTAATGATCGTGACAATCGATATCATCGAGAAGATCAGGAGCATTTTCATAAACATATTATTTTTGAAGAAATTATTGTAAACGCTAACAATTTTCAAATCGCATGTTCCCTCCGATGCTGTTTTCCTAACTTGAATTATATCATTAGGCTTCTGACATTAACTTGTCACCTGCAACTTTTCTTTAGTTTATATCTGTGTTTCTTTAATTTCACCCTATTTAAAAACGCTTTCATCCACTATCGTTAACCATAAGTTTAGCTTTGTGTAAAAGAATACCTTACATTCATTCCACTTCAAGGAGGAACAGCATGACACGCAAACTCAAACCAAAAGGCATCATTCCTAAGGTAACCGCCATGGTCCTGACTACGGCTCTGCTTGGACAAGTTGTTGCATCATCCGTTTATGCCGGAGACACGCTCCCTTACACCGGTGAAAGTGCCAAAGGGGTGAATCAGCCCTATCAACATGGATACACCTCGGCCCAGATTCTGAACTGGACACCGGAAAGTGATATCCATGGCGATTTACTTCGTGCCCATGTTCCCTTGCAGCCCCGTAATGAAGCGTTCGCTGCAACACAGGCTTATCCTGAGCTTAGTCCGGATACCCAGCTATTCACGATGAGCGGCGATTACGGCAATGCATTCTTTGATAGCACACCTTATACCAATGAATTCAGCCAGTATCTGTTTAATTATTGGCAATATACAGACTACTACAGTTATTGGCACGGCATGGCTTCTGCGGGAGTACCTGAGGAGCTGTACGATCCGAGTAAAGAATGGACGGAGAAATACTTCGAGTTTGGCATTTTGAACATTCCGAATCCGGCCTATACCAACGCAGCCCACAAAAATGGCGTCAAATCCATTGCCAACATTTTTTTCTCAGACAATGACCGTGGACCACAGACGTACAAACAAATGCTGATCCAGGATGAAAACGGTAATTTCCCTGTGGCCGAGAAACTGGCCGAGATGGCGGAATACTACAACTACGATGGATATTTCTTCAATCAGGAAGAGGTTGCCCGGGGTGTAGCCCCTGAGGATATCGCTTCCTACAAGAAATTCATGAAGTATCTAAGAGATAAGGGACTGTACGTTCAATGGTATGACTCCACCATCAATACAACAGGCAAAATTCAATACCAGAACCAATTCAATGGGCTCAACAGCCCCTTTGTACAAGATTCCGTTCTCGGCAGAGTCTCCGATTCCATCTTCCTGAATTATGTATGGAACCACAAGATGCTCCGCGATTCCCGTGATCATGCCCTTAGCCTGGGACTGGATCCACTGGAAACCGTATTTGCTGGTGTCGAAGGTGGACATGACAAATTCGGCCGCTGGAAGCAATCCTATGACCTGCGCCATAACCTGGATGAGAACGGTCAACCGATGAACAGCATCGCGACACTGGGTGCCGACTTCACCCACAACGCCCTGGATGAAGAGATGGGCGATGGCAGTACCAATCACCGAGCTGAGGATGAGTACCAGTGGATGACCTTTGTACGTGATCGTGCCTGGTGGTCTGGTCCAAATCAAGACCCGACAGATGCACGTCGTAATGCGTCTGCCGATCTGTCGGATGTGTATGCTTCCGGTGCGAATTGGGATGGGATTGCCGCTTATCTCACCGAGCGATCCGTCATCAACGGCTCTAATTTTGCGACCAGCTTCAATACAGGTCACGGTCTGAAATATTATGAAGATGGCGCTGTCTCGAACGACAAGGAATGGTCCAATATCAACATTCAGGATATCCCTGTCACTTGGCAATGGTGGATGGATAGTGAAGGTGACAAGCTCAGTGTTGATTTTGACTACGGTCCATCTTATGAGAAAGGCGCAAGGTACAACTATAATTCCATCGGTGCGTTTAATGGCGGCAGCTCTCTCGTGGTGAACGGTACATTGAACACGGACAACTTCCTTCGCCTGTACAAGACCGACCTGTCCGTCAACGTACAATCCAAACTGGAGCTGACGTATAACAAACCGTCCACTAGCGATGCTTCTTCCCTGTATGTTGGGTTAATCTTCGAAGACGATCCATCCAACGTGGTCAATGTGGAAGTGCCTCAGTCAGGCCAGCATACTACAGGTTGGAAGACAACTTCGCTGGATTTGAGCGCCTATCAAGGCAAAACCATTGCCGCTATGGGATTGTCCTTTGACCCGAATGGCAAAGCGATTGAGAATTACCAGATGAATATTGGCGAGATCCGCATTTCCGACGGTTCAGCGGCTGTACCGGATGCACCTACCGGATTCCATATTGCCAAAGCACTGACCAACACCGACGAACTGGTTGTTGCATGGAACATGAAGGACTATTCAGAGGTCAAGCAATACAATTTATATGAAAATGGCGCCTATGTTGGCGGCGTGTATGATTCTACTTTTTATATCAAATCGTTAAAACAGCCTTCTGGTGAACTGTCCATTCGTGCTGTTGGTGCAGATGGTACCGAGAGTGAAGCAGCGGTCCTGCCTTATGATCTGAATGCAGCCGTTCAGAATATCGATGTGAAATTCAAAAAGAATGGCGATGCTATTGTAAGCTGGAAAAACCCGAAAAAAGTAAACGATTCGGGCAAAGACAAAGATAAGCATACGGATAAGGACAAGGATAAAGATAAAGATAAAGATAAAGGTAAAGGTAATGAGTCTATTCAACTCACACTACAAACCGAATACACGAAAGAACCTTTCACTAAGTCCATTCAAGTCAAAAAAGGAAAACAGTCTGCCGTTCTGACCGGGCTTCCGACCAATGGTGAGCATTACGTGCTGAACATTGCTATTGGCGGGCAGAACCCGGTTACCCATACCGGACAGCTCGCAGATCTTCAGATTACACCATATGCCAAGGATAAGGTCACGGTAAAAGATGGGAAGTACACGCTTGCCCTGCCGGATCTGGAGGATTGGTACAAGATCTATGTATATGAAAATGGGGTGGCACGCGAGTTCGGAGTCACTTACGTTTCGCAGAAATTCCCGTATATCATTCGGGGAAGAACAAAGCTAAGTGAACTGACCTTCACACCAGCGTCCAGCAACAGCTCTTTGAAGCTGGTCATTGAGGATTACGCAGGTAACCAGGCTACTACGATTCTGAGGTAATACTGCAAAGTATTTTTTGTATACATCAGGATAACAGTAATGAAAACAAACAGCCCTTCACTTCCAAAAGGAAGTTGAAGGGCTGTTCTTGTTGATCTAACAATAAATATTCTACCCAACAGCCTATTAAACAGCATTTCCCGTTAGCATAGTCCTTCGGATAAAATTGAAGATAGATGCTTGCGCAACTGCTTTTTGTCTATTTTATCCACGGCTGTTCTCGGCAAAGTATCCACAATGAACAGTTGAGTCGGCCATTTGTACGGAGCAAGGTGTAGCTCACAAAACGCCCGCACCCGCGTCAGATCCAAACTGTCACCTTCCCGTAATACTATGAAAGCAACGAGTTCCTCGCCTTCGTCAGGAAGAGGAAGTCCGATTACGGCCGCCTCGCTTACCGCCTCATGGCTCACAATAACATGCTCAACTTCGGCACAAAACACATTGGAACCGTCCACAATAACCATATCCTTCAAGCGATCAAACACATAAAGATAACCTTCGACATCCAGACAACCGACATCCCCAGTTCGAATCCAGCCATCGGACATGGTCTCGGCAGTAACCTCCAACTGGCGCCAATACCCCTGCATGGTCTGTGCACCTCGAACAACGATTTCTCCAGCCTCGCCCGTAACTGTCTCACTTCCGTCCGTATCTAATATCCGAACTTCGAAGGCCTGCTCACCTTGGGCAGCCAAGTCAGCAGGACGACCTACGGATCGAAGGCGATGAGGATCGCCTATATGCTGAGCAGGAAAAAGGCGGCTTATAGACATTCCACATTCCGCTTGTGAGTAGTTGTTCACAATGATAACTTCAGGAAATTGCGATACGACTTCCTGTAGTGTATCCGGGGAAATAATGGACCCTCCGCAGCCAATAAGCGATAGACTCTTCAAGTTTCTCCCCCCGACAGATGCCTCACGAGTAAGATCCCGAAGCAGTTGGCCTACTGTGCTGAGTTGTGTAATCTGATCACGTTCAATAGCTTCCATAATGCGGTTTACATCCGCCGGGTATTCGTCTAGGAATACAAGACAACCTCCCGCAGCCATGGTCGCCCACAACTGGAACTGGCCCACCAGATGGGATAGGTTGAGCACTAACACACGACGCTTGAGATCATGACCGAAGCCTGCAGAAGGCGTAAGTTGATTCCAAGCAGCCATACCACGATGCGAATGCATGACCCCTTTTGGCCAACCAGTTGTCCCGCCCGTATAAATCAGGACTGCCGTATCGTCCACACTTCGTTTGAAATGGTCCTTTGGATAGAACGCGGGTTCCTGCTGTAAAAGAGCAGCGAGCGAACTGCTATTCGTCCCTTCTTCTTCAGTCGTGAACAGTTTTGGACAATAACCAAGAAGCTTTACTGTGGCGATAGCGGCTTCAGCATGTTGGTCATCATGAATAACCATATGTGGTTCTGCGTCCTGAAATATGGCAGCGAGTTCAGGTACTGTTAGCAAAGGAGACGACACGAGTGGTATAGCACCGATCCCAACTGCTGCATAAAACGCAACAACGAGCTGGGGATCTGGATCACCTAAAAGGGCAAAGCGATCACCGGCCCGGAGTCCTTTAACATACAGAGCATGACTCAGTCTTTCAACTAGACCGTTAAGCTCCCCATAACTCATCGTTTGCCCATATCGCATTAACGCAGGTTCCTCAGGGTACAGACTTGCTGCAATTAGCAATCGTTCGGATAGAAGCAAGCAATTACCCCCAACATTTAAATTTCCATTTTTCCGTTAAGAAAACTATGGAATAAAAAGAGAGTAGCATATATCTGGAATAATAAGTAATCATTATCCCCTATTAAAATCATAAATTCTTCTGATATTACAGTTCTGCCAACAGACGATTCTTGCCATTTACCTAATTGCTAACTTATTTAGGCAGGTCAAATTGGGCTGCTTTTTAAACTGAAATCCAACATTTCTCGTTATCATTACGTTTATTTAGGTAACGAGTACCAAGGAGGGGATTGTCATAAAAGTAAAGACAGTGTATTTTATTCTCAGTGTTGTAGCGTTATTTTTACTATCAGCTTGCGCAGGTGGTGTTACTGGCTCTAGTCAGCAGAATGAACTAGGTGAACCTTATCGTATGGCGTTGGAGGAGTTAATTTCAACAGATACGGCTCTTAATGAAAATATGGAGTATATCTCATTAGATTTTGATAAAGGAATTCCATTAAAGAATTCTGATAAGAAAAGCATTGAGGATTACCTTCACAGCAAATATAACGTAAAAGTTTATAACTTAACCTATGAAGAATTGATTGAAGAAGGACTGTCTGAACAGTCTGAAAACACGCTAAAAGGGATTTTACTGAAAATTGAAAAGCAGGAGAAGCAATCAGATCATAACATTGCCATAGAGGTCAGTAAGTATCGTGCCAATGAGGGGGCGCTCTCTGCAAAAATAACATTAACCTATGAGGAAGGTAAATGGAAAGTTGCTACTCAAGCTCCTACAAGGGAGAGTTAAAGTAAAAAATTCCTTTTACCAATGAGAGTGCTAGGAAAAGTTTATTATGAGAATTACGGAATAGCCCTTTAGGGCTTTTTTTGTCCGTATTTTCTGGATTATATACCACTCCTGGTTAACTACGGAACGAAGGAGTACCCCAAGTACCCGAAGAAGAACTTCGGCTCGTGCTCCTAGTTTGTATCCTCCCATAGTTGAAGAAAAAAAGTATCTTTATATACTAAAAGTGAGAACTTTACATCTAAAGTAATCTTCAACTTGTTTAACTCTTTTCCAATATACTTAACAAAAAGTTCATAACGTCTCTTTAACCATTTAAATGGCCTAATCCTGATGTTTGTAATTATACGTGTATGAGTGATCCGGTAGGACGTCCAAATTTTAAAAAAATAATCCCAACCTTTATTTCGCCTGGCACACTATATAATTGTCAGGAATTACAGATGCAACTATGGAGGCGTAAAATGGATTCAAATAGAAATAACGGAAAAGAAGCGGCGGAAGCGATTCGGAGCTATGTCAAACCGATTTTCGGTTTTGCCTTAAACCGGGTCAAGCAGCGGGCCGAGGCGGAGGATCTGGCTCAGGAGATTATGCTGCAGTTGTTGAAATCCTTCTCCGGGGTGCGGGACATTAGAAGCCTTGACGCTTACGTCTGGACGGTTGCCCGATACACTTGGGTGAATTGGTTGAAAAAGCGTGCGCACGCTCCCCAAGCGTTCGAAATCAACGGCATGTCCGAACTGTCGGCCGCCCCTTCCCGGGAGCCGCTTGACCGGTTGCTGGTAACCGAAGCTTACCGCGAGCTGCGCCGAGAAGTCGCGTTTCTGTCCGACATCCATCGCCGGATCGTGGTCATGCATTACTACGACGAGCTGAAAATCAGCGATATCGCGATTGCTCTGAACATTCCTGTAGGCACGGTGAAATGGCATTTGAGCGAGGCCAAAAAGAAGTTACGGAAAGGGATGAAACGTATGCGTGCAACAGGAACTTTAAGTGTCAATCCGGTCAGCATGGGGGAAATGGGCCATTCCGGTTCGGCCGGCAGCCTGGGCGAAACCAACGATTTTCTTGGACGCGCCTTGGCGCAAAATATCGTTTACGCGGCTTATCATAAGGCGCGTACCGTACATCAAATCGCGGAGGAGCTTGGAATGCCGCCGTCTTTGCTGGAAGGCGAAGTCCGGCACCTGGCCGATTACAATTTTCTCATCCAAACCTCTCCCGGCAAATATCAAAGCAATACCATCGTCTGGGACCTCTTCGACTTAGCCGTAGCTGGTCATCAACTCTGGCAAGATTGCGCCGCCGAAGTGGCCGATGTTCATTTCGACGCGTTAATGGAAGTTCGCCGGCAAGTAGAGGACAGCGGAGTGTACATTCCAGACGGTGACTATAACTTCCTGCTCTGGACCTTGCTGCCCAAGAACATCGAGGAGCAATCTTGGCGGAGCATGCCGGCGGGCGACAACTTCGATGCGGTCGCACCAATGCGAAAGGACGGAGGTCAATATATTGCCTATGCGGCGTTAAATCGGAGCCACTATGCCGATCCGGGTTTTGATATGAGTAGTTACATCACCTTCGGTCCGTCGCTCCGCTACGTCGAAGACACTCCCTTATACTTGTGGCAATTCAATACGCACTGGAGCGACCGCCAGGTGGATTGGCGTTTCCTGGAATACCGGAATGTCGAGATTTGTCATGCTTTCCAACAAGGAGAACTGCCCGACAACGAAGAGAACGCTGAGCAATATTCGTTCCTGCTGGAGAAGGGATACATCCGCAAGACGGAGGAGGGGTACAAGTTCAATGCGGTCTGGATGGACTCTCCGCAAACGTTGGAACGGTTGAACAAGGCAATGCCGGATTTGTCCGCTCTTTATGCGCCTGCTGTCGGCAAGCTCTACGACAAAATGCTCAACCTGTTCCTGCAAAATCAGCCGAAGCATTTGGAGCCGCAGCTTGCTTACATGGTGAGAGGTAACACCGGAGGAGGTCGGCTGGTCGCTTATATTTTGAAACATTTGATCGATAACGGGAAGTTGAAACCGCCGTTGCCGCACCAGCAGAAGACGATTTCGACCTGGATGGGGCCGGTCAAGTAAGGCGGTTCGGAAATGTATACGAAGAATAGTCGTTCCGGGGCGGTGGCCATTTTTACACAAAACTCTGTCTGTCCAACGAAGTGATTAGGACATCGCTATTTCACAAGGCCCCTCCTGAACGTATGGAAATGATTAAAAACTACCCATGACGCATGTGCGTCATGGGTAGTTTTTATTCGCAATCATATCTGCCAGACTTCTCCTTTACCTTACGATTTTTATCTTTCTTGTCCGCAATCAACCGTTAGAGGCCAGATGCTCCACATACTCAGCAGATCTATTCAGCAAAACTGCCCGTTAGTTGAGTAAAAGCAGCCAATCACAATGATCAGCTGCTTTCTTGTTGTTATTGAGCTAACGTTTCCCGTTAGCTTAATACATCAGGCGCAAAGTTTCATTTATTATTGAACAATTTCATTTACTAATTCATCATTCCAATGATTATCGGTATACCCACGGCTGTTGTTCCATTCTGCTAACATTTTTCTTTGTCTCAATTCTAAATCTCTGTAAGGGGCTGCAACAAACTCGATGTCGTGGAACAAATCATTATAAATAGGTAATTCGCTATTTAATTCCTTGAATTTTTTAAATGCACCTATATCCTTATCATTTGCAGCCCAAACCACTTTTTTAATCAAAGACAATACGATTGTACCTGTGCACATGGGACAAGGCTCACAGGTAGTATATAAGGTAAGTTCGTTCTTAGGAATAAATTTCTTGCTCTCAAGATGAAGTATCACATTTCCGGCTTTTCTTATAGCGTCCACTTCGGCGTAAGCTGTAGAATCACAGCTGACCTGTTAGCCTAGATTTTATACATCAAAAGGAATCACTTATGTAACTCACAGCCACTCACCCTAATTAGAGTGTCTCAACCAACTTCTGAATCTTTGAGTGGGAAATTAAATATACAGGTCCCGTTGTTTCTATTTTGCCGTTCTTTACACGTATAGCGCTCTCCTGTTCTGCCGCATAAACATCAATCTCTTCAGACAAGGGGAACAGGTAGCCTTGAACAAACGTGGCGTAGTCGCGTTGAGAATGAGATTCGTAGGCAAAATGATCAAAGCCAATACCATCATAAATTGTACTTGCTTCAACTTCATCCGTCTTATTCAAGCTTAACCATTTTACAGCCATGTTTAAGGCACCGGCGCTGGCACCCATGATAACGGCATTGCTATTCTTAATAACATCTGATAATTCATATTCCGCCAAAAATTCGTTCTGCAGAACAGGATATCCACCGCATAAAAAAATGACAGAAGCGTTCTGAATGGATCGCTGGGCATCTTCCTTCTGCATGCGGTAATCAATGAAATGATATTCATCAAAAATAATGTTAGCCTGATTCAACCAGGTCCATTCAGAAATATCATCCATGTTAATTGGCTCATCTTTATAACCAGACGGATCAGCACTAATCATGACAAGTGATTTTCTATCTTGTATATCCTCCTGCAAACAATGGACCAGCTTCTCTGGGAAAAAATGATTAAACCAACTGAAATAGTAGTGAGTACTCAAACTTAATTACCTCCATATGTATTATTTACATTCATCCATAGGAATCATAGACAACCTCTTTTTACATGCATTATACAAAATAATCCAATTTATTGATAGTACATGTACCATAACTATAACCACGTTAAAAAAAGCCCGGTCCTTCCCCCGGGCAACATACACTTTTGTATGGGTTAATTACTTATAAATTCTACCATCTTCTGATGCAATTCCTTCTCGGAACATTTTTAAGAATACTCCCTTCGTAGGTACCCATGAACCAATTCGGAGCATCTGCTTCTCCGACCGCTTGGTGAAACGATGGCATATAAGGATATACTTCAATCGTTACTTTCCGCGATGGATGATAATTCTCTATGATTTGATATCTTTACAAATGAATAATGATACGCAAAGATTGGAGTAGTTCTGGAGGGAATCACTTCATGTAACCGACTTCTCAAAATGAAGGAGAGATACTAATGAAATACACCAATGTTTTATTATCAAGCGTAATTGTCTTAGGAAGCATGGGCACGTTATCATCTGCATCGGCTTCGTTTCATACTTCTGATAAAATAGCACACGTTGCTGCTAAATCAACTTCTGTGAACGCTTCGACATACCAGAGTATATCTAAGTTTGAAAAAACAATAAGCTCAAACAAAATTGTCTGGAGAGGTGACAACATCACGATAACCGCGAACACCTTAAAGCTAGATGCTGCTGCCGATTTTGAACAAAACATCATTGACACCATTGTAGTTACTCATGGTAAAGAAAAGCACACCCTACAAACGGGAGATTTTGAAGTTAAATTATTGGATATCACTAGTATTGCTCAATCTCCATCAAATGAATGGATTGCTATCCAAGTCGAAAAAAGTGCTGGCAGCAACCTCATTCTCATGAACCTTAAAACAGGAAAGTACACCATTCTAAACGAACGTCTTGAAAAAGCAGGTAAACAAGATGTCGAAACCATTTCATCATATAATTGGTCACCAAAAGAAGACATCATTGCGTTTTCTTATGGAAATACGGAGAAAAGCACGTTAGCAATATACGACACTAAGAAAGACAGTGTTGTTTATCTCCCTCGGGCAACCAACTATATTAGCACAGGTCTAATATTATGGCATAAGAACGGAAAAAGTATTGATTATATTAGTGAGTATCCTTCAGATCAATGGATTCTTTTCAGATACGATACAGGAAGCAAAAAAGTTAAGCCTGTAAAAAAAATCACAAAAAAAGAATTTCAGCAGTGGTTTAAATTAGATAAATATCCTGCAAAATAATAAAAAAAATGATTGGACGGAAAATACGTTTTTCTTCAGTTCAACTTATATAGAAAAAAGGCGAGTCTCCATTAATCGGAGGACTCGTCTTTTGGGCTTTATTAAAATATTTAAGATGTTCCTTTTTGCTTACTCGCTTGCATCTGCTGGGCAAATCTCATCATCTCTTCAAACTCTTCCTCAGATACGGCATCCCCATCGGTGCTTATGTCTTGTACAATCGGAATTTCGGGCTTGGCTTTGGTTCCTTTGCCGTATGTACGGGTACGGGTTCCAGCTGCACCAGCAGCCTGTTTGCCTTTGACCTTGGCCTGATCACGAATATATTGGACGGCTTTCTCGTAGGAGTTCACCTGCTTGAGCAACATGTTGGAGGCGATCGCCTCAACGAAGTTACGGTTAATCCGCTGCTCGCCGCCGGATACAAGCAATGCCATCAAATAATGAATCAATACATTGATAACTTCACCCGGCAACTTGTAACTCAGATCAATTTTCTCAAATATATCGATCAGATTGTCCGGTACTGCACCTGGGAAGAACGTCTGCAACAGACGAGTATATGGCTCATTGCGCAACATCATATTATATTGATGAATATCACACTTGGTCATAAATTGTGGAGGTACTTCGACATAATATTCCATCTGTACCCCATGCTCAACAGGTGGTTCACCGGAGTCTTCTTTCCGCTCTGGCTCCTCCATATGCTGTCTCAGCGCCACAACCTTGGCCGCCTGTACGGTCTGTTGCTCATGACGCTTCTTCGTCTGTCTGAACTGCATGCTCGCCTTATGCTGAAGATCATCCAGAATCAGTTGGCCCTGTGGACTAAAGATATCATCTTCATCCAGCAGACGGCATACATCCTGCACACTGAGGTTAAACTTGTTTACTACATAATTTACAATGCCCAGTTGTTCATGATCGAAACGCAACTGTTCTACATGACGACGATTGACGGACTCCCGCGGGAAACGCAAAATAATGTCGGCATAGTTCAAACTGTTTTCTTCCACTGCATCATTCGTGCCTGTCCGCTGGGCCGTAGTTGATACTTCCGACAAAGCCTGCTCCAACTCGTAATCAATTACGTGGGTATTCAATTCAAATATATCGTAAAAGGGAACGGAAATATTCTCTTTATTGGCTGCCGGATAAGGCGCGTCCCCATTTTCCACTGCCGAGAACCCGGAACGCAGGGAAAGGACTGCGAATTTACCAATCTTGTCACGAAGCAACAGTGTCAAATGCTGTGTCCGGAAAAACTCTGCCGGAGAGAGCGGCGGTTGCAGCTCATATTCGTAGATGTAATCATCATTTTCCGGTATATATAGGCGTGAAGTCTGAAGTAGCCCCACTGCCTCAAGCTTGGATGTCTGCTCTAACAAATATTTGCGCCCTTTCTCACTTGGCTCCAAGCCAAGCGTCATGAACAGCCTCCGTTGCTGTTCAAGCGGCGAATAACCGACCTGTTCACCGGGAAGATGCTGAAACAACAGCCGATACAAGCCAACCGCAAAAGCACCTACCATGGGCTGATATGCTCCTGAAAGCATACGGTCATCCAGGGCACTAAGTCCAAACTCCCTGTATACGCAGTAGCGATGATGTTCAGTATAATGGTGCAGATTCTTCATGCGCATAGCCTGATCTCCTTCTCCCCAAAAGTATGTTTATCTATTCTATCATAAATGTCCGATCCTCAAATGTTCAAAAACAGGTAAAAAGATGGCCTGTTCTCGCTCCGTTTCGTCCTAGGTCGACATCATTCACGTTTTCGCCGAATTCAGCAAATTTCTAAAATAAAATGTCGAGAGTCGCTAGAATACTATAAAAGCTATAGCAGCAGAATACAAGTGAAGATCTGAAGAGAATGTTCTCCAGATATATATGAATACAAGTGTACAATAATCCTTCTAAATATAAATGAATAGCAAAAAAAGCCTTCCCTTTGTACTCGTAAGCGTTTACGACAAAGACAAGACTTTCACGCGATCACAGTGGCATGTGTTACCTCTTTCCAACAATCTAAAACATTCTGTACCCACCCAAACGCAACTTCTGGATCGTCCAGCCACTGATTATCGCACCAGCCAGTCCAGCGATGCCCGTCATATAGTCTACAAGCTGGAAAGAACCCAGATGTGACATCAGAGATGACGACTGATCCCATAGAGAGTATACAACAACAGGCAGAATTACAATAATGAACAGATAGGAAGGAAACCAGGTTGTCTTCATCAGCATGTTCAGAATGAAACCGATACCAAACATCATAACGAAAAATAATACCATCAATACCAACACAGGTATAAATTGCATCGGGCCCATTCACCTCTTCTTTCACACATTCAGGTTTCACTTCTGGATAGTAGTTAGTGTACCGCAAAAAATGTGGCGAAGCAACGAACTTTCTGGACAAATTTCCCTATAATTATACTCTGTTCATTTGCCCTTCTGCTTCATGTTGGGATACAATGTAAACGATAAAGCACTCACCCGTCCCTTATAGTGCGTATTCAAAAAGACCGGTTTTCAGTGCGGACTTTTTGAACAACCTCTTATAGGGATTTGGAAATATACCTTGCAGGAGGAACACAACCAATGAACGAAGCCGCATCAACACTGGAGGGCTGGTATGCCCTGCATGATTTTCGCTCGATTAACTGGGCCGCCTGGAAAGCAGCAGATGATGAGGAACGTGCTGTAGCCCTGGACGAGCTGGAGGAATTCTGGAAGGAATGGAAAGAAGTCGAGAGTTCATCCCAGGGAAGCACGGTCGTTTATACCGTAGTGGGACAAAAGGCTGACCTTTGCATGATGCACCTGCGTGAAACGCTGGAAGATCTGAAGGCTGTTGAAAACGCATTTAACAAAACGATGTTTGCCCAATACACAACGAAGTCGTATTCCTACGTCAGTGTAGTGGAACTGAGCAACTATCTTGGCAAAGAAGGCGAAGACCCGATGCAGAATCCGGAGATTATCGCCCGTCTGAAACCCGTTCTGCCACAACGACAATACATCTGCTTCTATCCGATGAACAAAAAACGTGAGCTGAATGACAACTGGTACATGTTGTCCATGGACGAGCGTCGCACCATGATGCGCAGTCACGGCATGATTGGTCGCAGCTATGCGGGTAAAGTGAAACAGATCATTACCGGCTCTGTCGGTTTCGACGATTGGGAATGGGGCGTTACGCTATTTGCGGATGATGCACTTCAGTTCAAAAAACTTGTCTATGAGATGCGTTTTGATGAAGTGAGTGCCCGTTATGGCGAATTCGGTTCGTTCTATGTGGGAAGCCTCTTGAACGAAGAAACGTTGGAAGACATGCTTAAGCTGTAAACATAATGCAAAGCACAATAAAGCACCGCGACATCTCCGTAAAGGATATTGTCAGCGGTGCTTTTTCTCATTCATGTACGTGTGGACAACCAAGTCGGGCGATGATCCATTTGCAGTTGTTCACTCTATTTTATAAGCCTATGTTAATTCTTAATCATCGTCCTCTTCATCTACCGCTTTTAGCGATTCGAGGAACTCGGCTGTGGCCCGATCACGGTCACGCCCCTTCTCTTTAAGCCGCTCAATTGCAGGCATAATGAGAATATCCACTTCTTTCTGCACGATGTAGGCCAGATCATACTGATCCTGTTCCTCGAGATAACCACCGACCTGCATCAGGGCGTTGTATCGATCCAGCTCTTCACGTGTTAATAGTCCCCGGACCTGAACACTGCAATGTCTCATCCAAAAAACCGCCCTTTCTTCAGGACTAGCGGAATACCACCAATGATGAACAGATAACGCAGATCAACCAGCTTCTTCAACTGAGCCGCTTTCCAGCCCTTGTATTTCTTGCCGCCTACAACAGCAATGGCTTCACCTTTACCCAATGAAGCAACCGTGCCTTTGCTCGTAAATACAAAAGGTTGTGGCTGTTTCTTGCGAATGGATGCCACGACGTTCTTGGCGCAGTTTACACCCTGCTGCATCGCAATCTGGGCTGTTGGCGGATAAGGCCGTCCTTCCGTGTTGAAGACCAGTGAATTATCACCAATCACATAGACATGCTCATGTCCCGGGGCACGCAGATAATCATCTACTTTCACACGTCCTCGCATCACTTCAAGACCTGCCTGTTCAAGCAATGAGTTACCGCGAATACCGCCGGTCCATACGACTGTAGCCGCATCGAGCTTTTCACCCTCACCCACAATAACCCCGTCCGGGAGACATTGCTTGATTGGAACACCAATTTTGAAAGTAACGCCCTTCTTCTTGAGCACATTCATCGCATGCTCTACCAGTTCCGGATCAAATCCAGGCAAAGCTGAAGGCGCTGCCTCTACATTGTAGATGTGCACGTGTTTCGGATTCACGTCGAACTCCTTGCACAGCTGTGGAATACGATCTGCAAGTTCAGCTACGAATTCAACACCACTGAAACCCGCTCCACCTACGACAAACCGAATACGATTTCGTTTGTTATCGTTTTTGTACATCGCAAATTGATATTCGATGTGTTCTCGAATCAGTCTGACCGAGTTAATGCTGCGGATTGTCATGGCGTGATCGAGCATCCCCGGAATACCGAAGGTCTCAGGCTCACCGCCTAGTCCAATAATCAGATAATCATAGGATAACGTGCCATCCTCCAGAATAATCTTCCGATCCTGAAGACGAATCTCCTTCACGGAAGACTTGACCAGATCAATCTTGAACTCATCAATCAGCTTGGAAATGGGTACTCTTGCATGCTCAATGGTATCCGTGCCGGCTGCCGGCATATGTAGATGTGTAGTAATATAATGATAATCATGCCGGTTCACCAATGTGACGTCGGCCTCGTTATAGTTCAATTCCTTCTGCAGCCGCTGGGCTGTCAGAATCCCGCCATAGCCCGCGCCGAGGATGACGATTTTGGGAATACTGCTCATGTCTATACCCCTTCCGGTTTCACTTGCATCAGCCCGATCTTGGGTGAGATGCAAAATGCACATACTTACAAATATTGATGATGTCTTGCCCATTATGACAACAAATGTTAACTTCGCGAATTTATTTAAACGTTTGCATCAATTTCATAACTCACTAAAAATGGATTTTATGAAACTAGATATCGACGTATCGAACCGTTTTGATCTATATCTAGACTTGATTGAAGCAACTAAAGGTTTATGAAATTGATACGTTTGCACGCAAGTTATCGTTTCAAGTTGTGAAATTAACCACAAGATTCTACAAAACACGGGATCTGTCTTCATATTACATATTGACTCTAAATTAGACAAAAAAACACATAGTACAGGTCAAGGATATCTGTATTTCTAGTAAAGATCAAGGTTTTTTTTGTTATTTTTCATAACCTTTCATTTCCAATTTCATCCTATTCTCATCTGATCTTCATCAATTGTTCCCAGTTTCGTGACGCCGCTAACTTTGCAACCCTGAATACACCGTTTATAATAGGAAAGACAGTTCAGCACCCATGCCGGTTACGATACGTAGCCTGCACATTCTTTCTGTTAACTACCTATTAAAATATGAAAGGTGTTGTTGATTCTTGACTGCACAAAATTCCAGTCATGATATGACTGATTTACTTATTATCGGTGGAGGCCCTGCGGGTCTGTTCGCCGCGTTTTATGGTGGGATGCGTCAGGCATCCGTTACACTGGTTGAAAGTATGCCACAGCTTGGCGGACAACTTGCCGCTCTTTATCCGGAGAAATACATCTATGATGTAGCCGGATTCCCGAAAGTAACGGCTCAGGAACTGGTGAATAACCTGGTTGAGCAAATGAGTCATTTTAACCCGAACATCCGCCTTGAAGAAAAGGTTATATCGGTGGAGAAAAAGGATGAGCAACATTTCGTCGTGAAAACGGATGAGAATGAATATCATGCCAAAGCCGTCATTATTACAGCTGGTGTAGGTGCATTCGAACCACGTCGTCTGGAGCTTGAAGGTGCTGCCAAGTTCGAGAAGAGCAACCTGCACTACTTCATCAGTGATCTGAATGCCTTCGCCGGCAAAAAAGTATTGATCAGTGGCGGCGGTGACTCCGCGGTAGACTGGGCACTCATGCTGGAGCCTATCGCTGAGCAAGTGACGCTGATTCATCGCCGGGACAAGTTCCGTGCACATGAGCACAGTGTCGAAAACCTGATGAATTCCAAGGTGAATGTCGTTACACCGACCGAAATCACGGAACTTCATGGGGATGACACGATTACCAAAGTAACCCTTTCCCATGTGAAAACCAAAGAAACTCAGGAAATCGAAGTAGATGACGTGATCGTTAACTTCGGATTTGTCTCTTCTCTCGGACCAATTGCCGAGTGGGGTATCGAAATTGACAGTAACTCCATCGTTGTTGATTCCCGCATGGAAACATCTATTCCAGGAATCTTCGCTGCCGGAGATATCACAACATACCCAGGTAAACTGAAGCTGATCGCTGTCGGATTCGGCGAAGCTCCAACAGCCGTCAACAATGCAAAGGTATACTTCGATCCGGATGCCAAATTGTCCCCAGGACACAGCAGTAACATGAAACGCTAGTTTTGCTGAAATAACATATATTGATACAAAAAAGGGTATCTTACTCCTGAGTGAATCCATATCAGGAGGGATACCCTTGTCTTATATATGCCCGCTGTGTAACGGTCTGGTTGTACCGGAGCAGGCTTGCCCCCACTGCCTTCAGGGACTGTTAGAATGCGGCAAATTGGATGATTACACCGGACCATACAGCCCCTACGTATTCCAACCTTCCTCTGACACGGCAGACGAAGTCGAAAACGTTTGCAATCATGTGATGTACTGTCACCATTGTCAAACAAGCACGCCATGGCCAGTCTCACTATGGGACTTGTCCGGAAACCTGTAACATTGCCTGCAATGAGGATCTCTAGTGAAGAATGGCAGATACGTCGGTACCCAGTTTGCGCTTATGGATTTCTGCCAACAGCAGTGCGATGAAATCTCGTTCGAGATTCAACTCAATCGCTTTATGGTAGGAATCCAACAACATCTCATCGGATAACATAGCCATTTCCCGCCACAACCTTTCCTTTTTTTTCCTCAAAACTATCATATCAGAGATTCATATAGAGAACAAGCGTTCTTGTTATCCACAACGATATGTGGAAATCCTGTGCATAGTTTGTTGATAAATGGAAAAAATACAGAGTAATCAACGTGTATAGTGTGGACAATATTTATGCACAGGGAGTTTGTACTACTGTCAGAACGTTTATCTGCGTATTTTTTTTGGAATAAATTCATAGTTTCAAGACTTGTTGCGAGTAAATTACCCTGTAATGTAAAATTTCAAACGGTTTTCATATCGTTTTCTTCTATATATTATCGGATTTTCTTTGAATTTTCTTGAGTTTTCCCATTCATTTTCTATTGGGGTCTGGTATTCACTTCCAGAATCCAAATCTTGCCTGAATAATCCAGTCCATAATCAAATCCAAGCTGACCTACACCAGGGAAATGTCTTTCCATAATGTACGTACATGTCAGTGTAAGGGAACGCATCTCCCGGCGTTTGTGCCGACCGGATATATGTGGCAGGGATAAACCAAGAGCTCGCCTTCCTGATAACATGGTTCCACCCTTGCTCAGATTCGTCACACAGAGTCCGGGACGAGCGAGTCGTCCTACTAAGGAACGGAATACCCAGCCTCGTTCGGTTTTGACCACTTTGACTCTGTAATCAACAGGTCTCCCTTGAATTGTTGCCAGATGAATGCCTTGCTGGATCAAGTACTTGCGTCTAGCCTTTACACGCACTAGAGAGCGATACATCTGGCTGAAACTGGTGAAAGAACGGGTCGTTTTCATATGGGTGTATCGATAAGCCCCACCGCTCGCCGATACCCGGATGACACCGTAACCTCCGCCTCCTACAATAGGTTTGACATACACCATTCCATAATGACTGAGCATTTGCAGCAGATTACCCGAGTTGAATGCCTTGGTCTGTGGGATATGGACAGCAGCTACCGGGTATTTCATCAGAGCCGCTGTCTTCCGCCATTTGCTTGCAAGTTGTCTCGACATGGGTTGATCTCCTTCCTTGAAACAATAGTCCTTCCTTATACATACTCAACAGAAGCCTTGCTTTCTTGGATGTCTGTCCACGGCAAAGGCCCCTTTTCCATGTAACCTGTCCCAGGGGTGATGGCGGAAACGGGAACAAGCGCCCGGTTTGCTTTTCAAACAAGTCAATCTGTCGTATGCTACTAAGGAATGGCTGGAAGGGCTTAAATATGAGGATCTAAGGAGCGTTCTGAACAAATGGAAGCATTTTTCAAATCACTTTATGGCGTAGCCTATTTTGCAATGTCGATCGTTCTGGTAGCTGTTACGGTACTTCTCTTTGTCACAGGTATTCGACTGTTTATGCAAAAGCGTAATCGCGGCTTTGCCGTGAGTTGTCTTATATTTGCCTGTTTCATCGTCTTTATCATTGTTGTTATGTTAACTACGCCCTTCTCTGCCACACCGCCGGGTTCACCGGAAGCCATGGCTGCCCTTCTTCACTTCGGGTAGTTGAACCTCTGTAGAAGGAGATGCTTATGACACGTACTAATGAAACCTTAGGAATTATTGATATCGGCTCGAACTCCATTCGTCTAGTTATATATGAACTGGATCAGGATGCAGCCTATCGCATCATTCATGAAGACAAATACGCTGCTCGTCTGAGCAGCGTTGTTGAGCCGGATGGTACCATCCTTCGCCACTCTTTGGATAAAGCCATCACCATCTTGCGTCAATTCAAAGCGACCTGTGAAGCGTATCAGACCAAACTGATTCGCGCAGCAGCTACCGCAGCTATTCGTAATGCAAGCAATGTCCTGGAGATTATTGAATGGCTGGAGACCGAGACGGGGCTTACCATTGAATGTGTATCGGGAGATCGGGAGGCCTATTATGGGTTCCTTGGTGTCACTCAATCCATTGATCTGGCAGACGGTTACGTCGTGGATATTGGAGGCGGCAGCACAGAGATCACGGTCTTTCAGGATCGGAAGAGGTTACATAGCATCTCCCTCCCTATTGGTGCAGTGAATTCACATGCTCGTTATGGGGGCGAAGATCAGTGGACCGAGGAAAATGCAAATGCATTATGCAACGAAGTCATTGAGGCTCTCCGTGGACAGGATTGGATTCGTGAGCACCCTGGTCTGCCACTCATCGGACTTGGCGGCACAATGCGTACACTTGCCAAAGTGGAACAGAAGCGTACCCAGTATTCTTTGCCTGTGAGCCATCATTATGAGATCAGTGAGGAAGCGATGGAGAATATTGCTCGCACCTTGCCACATCTCACCTCAGCACAGCGTAAAAAGGTACCTGGGCTCGCCAAAGATCGCGCAGACATCATTGTGCCCGGCGTACTGATCCTGCGAACCATCTTCCAGTTAATACAGGGAGATCGTTATGTGGTTAGTGGTGCGGGTCTACGAGACGGGTTGTTGCGTGATTACATGGCTGGAGGTCAGCCGGTCGTTCCAGACGCGCTGAAAGACAGTATCCGCAACTTTATCCATTTTGGTCCGCCTATTCCAGAGAAACGTCTGCAACGGATTCATCAGGATATGGTTACCCTGTATACGGCATTACAAGGTACCCCTCCTGATCAAGCAGATGCCCGAATCCTGTATGCATCCTCCATGCTGCACATGGCAGGTAAGCAGATTAACTATTTCCGTTATACACAGCACTCGGCCTATTGGATCATGAATTCAAGCATCTATGGACTTTCTCATCGGGAGACCATTCTAAGTGCCAGTGCAGCTGATTATCATCCAAAAAAAAGAACGCCCCAGCTGCTGAATAAGCACCGGGACATTCTGAAAAACTCGGATGAGCGGCATGCTCATCGTATTGGCTCTCTGCTGCGCGTAGCTGAAGCCATCAATCGATCCGAAAGCATCGCTGCGATTGAAGCAACAAAAGAAAACGACTCGCTGCAGGTGCAATTCACCTGTACAGCTGAGCCGTTACTGGAACTTGATGGCCTGGAAGAGGCCGTCAAGGATCTGAAGGAAGCCTGGGGAGTTACGTTAACGCACTCCATTCAGCAGGCTTCCAAGGGATAATACCCATGGCCTCCGTCTGACTTCTCAGCGGGGGCTTTTCATTTTTTACAAATACATAATTGCCACCAGGCATAAGCTCTCTGGCTTTGACATTATCCATAAGGGACAGATTAAGAATATCGACCAGCATTTTCTTCAGCTCTGGATCGAACACGGGACACATCAGTTCAATTCTTCGATTCAGGTTACGTGTCATCCAGTCTGCACTGGAGATGAATACATCCGGGTTGCCGCTATTTTCAAAATAAAACAACCGTGAATGCTCCAGAAAACGATCCACAATGCTAATGACCCGAATATTCTCACTGAGCCCCTCTACCCCCGGACGCAGACAACATACACCACGCACAATCAGATCGATCTGCACGCCGGCTTGAGAAGCCTCGTATAATTCATCAATCATTTCCTGATGGGATAAGGAGTTGATCTTGGCAATGATTCTGGAAGGTTTCCCTTTCAGCGCGTGCTCCGTTTCTCTACGAATCAGTGCAAACAACTCATCCTTCATACCATCCGGAGCTACGCGGAACGCCTGCAATGCCTTCGGACCGGAGTATCCGGTAATCTCATTGAACAATTCGGATGCATCTTCCCCAATAATCGGATTAGAGGTGAACAGTCCCACGTCCGTATACACTTTGGCTGTACTCTCATTATAGTTACCGGTTCCTACATGAACATAACGTCTCAGCCCCTGCTGTTCCCTGCGTACGACAAGAATGATTTTGGCATGGGTCTTGAGTCCAACCAGTCCATAAACCACGTGACATCCGGCCTTCTCCAGCTTACGGGCCCAAGCAATGTTGCGCTCTTCATCAAACCGGGCTTTCAATTCCACCACCACCGTGACCTGCTTACCACTCTCAGCGGCAAGTGCAAGTGCCGGAATAAGGCGTGAATCGCCATTGACCCGATATAATGTCATCTTGATAGCCAGAACTCTTGGATCTTCCGAAGCCTCCAATATAAAATCAGTGACTGGTTCAAACGATTCGTATGGATGATGCACCAGTACATCGCGTTTGCGCAGCAACTCAAAATGACTTTCTCTTGGGAGAAACTCAAGTGGGTAGACTGGCTTCACCGGACTGTATTTCAGATGTGAGAAACTTTCCAGACTGTCCACGAATCCCGCCAAAAAACTCAGATCGAGTGGTCCATCAATTTCATATACCGGGTCCTGAATATCAAATTCATCCTGCAATTCCAATAAAGCATCCGGACGAAAATCCTTACAGACTTCCAGTCGTACAGGAGCCCCGCGGCGTCTGCGTCGCAATTCTTTTTCAATAGCCTCAAGCAGATCTTCCGCTTCTTCTTCATTAATGAACAGATCCGCATTGCGGGTCACTCGGAACTCCTGTGCAGCAAGCGAGATATATCCGCTGAAGAGCGTATGGATATGATGTTTGATAAGATCTTCAATCAATATGAATGTTTTCTTTTTGCTATTCGCCCGAATGGGAGCCTGAACTACCCGCGGCAGATTGGAAGGTACCTGAACAATAGCCATAAACGGCTCGCCCTCTTGCTCCCCTTCCTTCTGTAACATCACGGACAGATAGACAGACTTGTTGTGTACCAGTGGGAACGGACGACTCTGGTCAATCGCCATCGGTGTGAGTACCGGAAAAATAATTTCATGAAAGTATTGGTCCATTGCGCGCTGCTGTGTCACATTAAGATCTGTATATTCCTGAATGTTCACGCCTTTCTTGGCGAGTAGACGAATGAGTTCACGATACGTTTTATACTGTTCGGCGACCATGGTCCCGGTTCGCTTGATCAATCTGCGGTACAATCCCGAAGGCGTGTATCCTGTAAAATCTTTTTGCGTGAATCCGGCCTTGATCTTCTCTTTTGTCTCTGCCACCCTTACACTGACGAACTCGTCCAGATTACTAGCGACAATGCCGAGAAATCTCATGCGTTCCAGCAGAGGCGTTGTTGGATCCTGGGCCTCCTGAAGTACGCGCCGATTAAATTCAACCCAACTCAAATCACGATTAACGTAGTTACCTGTTTTGACGTCTCTATGCATGTATGGCCTCCGAATGTGTTGCATATCTATTCTTGGTTAGAAGTTCTCATATAATTGTACTATTCGTAATCAACATCAAGCGTCAGCGCAGTGTAAACGCTACGTAAAATTTATGTAAATGATACCTCATGGCCGCAACTTTTTCCATCCCTTTACAAAGGTCAATAGACAGAGTAAAGTGAAGTACAGTGTGATTTGGTCCGGTTGCTTGTTCTCATTCCAAATATATTTGATTAAAGGAGTATATAATGAAATCCAACAAACCTAGAACGTTACAAAAAAATATAGAGTTTTTCACGGCTGCACTATCGCAATGTATGGTAAGCGCATGGCAGGAAGACCCGGCTGGCGTCTATTGCGAGGTAGGTTGTGGCATTGTGGAACGAATCAGTGAAGACAGTGTGCGCATCCGAAACAATGACGGAACAAAGAGCCATTATGCACGAGATATCACGATGTTCCAGACTGAAAAATAATTTTGCATAAATACGTAAAAAAGACTAGCTTTCCGAAACAAGGTGTTGTATACTCTTGCCACAAGGAAAGGAGGTGCGTCAACATTTCTAATGTCATGTTGAACGTGTCCCTTACCCGATCCACTAGCTCAAATTAAAAGAGTCTGGTGGAGGCGCGGGATACGGATCAATGTTTTAAAAAGCGCCACGGGTAGAAAAGCCGTCTTCGGACGGCTTTTTGTTTTGTCTTTTTTCTGTAGAGAGGTTGAGAAAACACCCGAAATATTGGAAATAGACCCTTTAGTAGCGCCAACCAAGATGGCTATAATGAAGATGCAACTCAACCAAAATCCGAGGAGGCATCTTGTAATGTTCAAAAATGTAAGGGGTTTCAAGACATCCATCATGTTGGCTTTTGTTTTGTTATTCACCTCCATCCTGTTGCCCGCAGGTCAGCATGCCAGCGCAGCACCAAGTTTCGCCAAAGGAGCCGACATCAGCTGGGTTCCCGGAATGGAAGCCCAAGGCTACAAATGGAAAGATAAAAACGGAGTTCAGCGTGACATCATTGATATTTTGAAAAAAGACTATCAAATCAACTCCGTCCGCATTCGGGTATTCGTTAATCCTTCGAATGATTATGGGAACGGTTACATGAATAAGGATCGTGCGGCTACACTCGCACAGCGTGCCAAAAATGCCGGCATGAGTGTAATGCTTACCCTGCACTACAGCGATTCCTGGGCAGACCCTGGTCAACAAACTAAACCTGCTGCCTGGAAAAACTATACGTTCCAACAGCTCATGGATGCGGTATGGAACCACACTCGTGATGTCATGACGGCGATGCAGAGCAAAGGCGTTACCCCGGACTGGGTACAGATCGGGAATGAAACAAGCAACGGCATGTTATGGGAAGATGGCAAAGCATCCACCAACATGAAAAACTATGCGTGGCTGGTGAATACAGGCCATAATGCAGTAAAATCCCTGAGCAGCGGTACCAAAACCATTGTGCATCTCGCAGGTGGAGATGATAATGCCCTCTATGTATGGAATATTGGTGGTTTGATCAATAACGGAGCTAACTTTGACATGATCGCCATGTCCCTCTATCCTTCAGCTTCCGGCTGGAACACCGCTGTGACGAATACGGTAAACAATGCCAAGGATATGATCAACCGTTATGGCAAAGAGATCATCATCTCCGAAATTGGCATGGACAATAACCAGGCTGCAGCTGGAAAAAGTTTTGTTGCCGCGATGAAAAACCAAATCCGCAATTTGCCAAACGGCAAAGGAAAAGGTGTATTCTACTGGGAGCCTCAGGCTACACCAGGATACAATGGCGGCTATGGCAAAGGCGCATGGCAGTCTAATATGATGCCGACGGCGGTCATGGAAGGATTTATTGACTAGGTACGGTGGGTAGAAGTGCGGGCTTTGGGGGGCAGCGTGGTGGCGTTCCGGGGGCGGATCGTTCTTATGATCGCTGTTATCCCCAGATTTTATGAATTCCCCTTGTAAGGGGAAAATCCGGGGATAAAGGCGAACGCTCCGCTTCTTCAGAATCGATTCCGCCCCCTCCACTACGTTACTGCTCTGTGAGGCACTTCTAAACCGTGGGTAGTCAAATGGATTAAGTAGTAAGGTAAAACAAGTGCACGAAGGCGCTATTCCTGTGGGAGTAGCGCCTTTTTGTGATGAAGTGCGTTGAGGTTGCGGCTTGGTGGGCGTTCCTGGATCGGATCGGGCACTTCTCAAGCGTGTCGATCAATCGGGGAGGGGTGCACCACTCGGGCTGGAGACTGATGTTCTTTTGGCTTACATATGAATATAATAAGTTTATTGAGATAACACATAGGATCAACTTCTTATTGGAGCGGGGGAAAATGGATGAGTTTCTTAAAAGGGATAGGTCAATTGGCTGGGGAAGTTACCGGAAAAGTGTTGGGTGGCAGCGTCAGGGTTGTTGGTGAGATCGCAGGTAGCCCCTTTATCAAAGAAATCGGGAACGGTGTAGAGAAAGCTACGATCAATACAGGCAAAACCGTTGGACAACTGGCTAGTGGTACATATGATCTTGCCAGTGGTGCAATTCGAAAAGATGATACTACCATAGACGCGGGGCTTGCTGATATTGGAGGTGCCGTAACCACTACTGCAAAAGGTGTAGCGATATCAGCCAAGTATGTATATAACAGCGGTAAAGATGTTGTTGTGGGCATAAAAGAGGAAGATAAGGACAGAGTCAAGCTGGGTGCCAAGAATCTTTTAGCAGCCGCTGCGGTAACAACACTCGCTGTAGGTGTCATTGATGCAGTTGATGGGCCTGAAGGTATGGATACGTAGGAATCCGAATTAGATCACTAATAACACAACAACTGAAGAAATACAGCCTAGCAGGGCAATAAAAATATGGAGACAACTAAATGAGATTTTTTCAAGTAAAATCCGTTGTCTCTTCTGAATAAAACATGAGTAGATGAACACCGTTATCACAACGGGCAGATATAAATGAAGATCCGGACCATCCGTGCTCGGTAATAGTTTATTAATATATCCACCTATCGTCTCGTTGACCATCATGAACCCATATATACTACCGATTATCGCTGAAACTGCAAACTGAAATAGTATCTTAACTACAGCCTTCTTTACAAAGAATGGATTACGTTTGCGGTAACCGTTATTAACCATCATATATCTGTCGCCTCCTCGTTTTTCCATTACTATTTTTGATTACTATTCCTGTATTTTACCATAACATTGATCAGCCTTCCTTTTTAGTTTTATCGACCTATCGCTCCCCACAAACAAAAAAATTACCCTCTCCACCTCATTGGTGGAAAGGGCAATTATGGCGATACCAGATACCTCTCTACTCAACTGACCTTAGCAAGTCTCGTAGCACGCATGGATGCAGCAGCGTACACGATGAGTGCTGTCCAAATGAGCGCGAAACCAACGAGCAGAACTGGCGAGACCGTTTCCTTGAACACAAACACACTTAGGATCAGCATGATTGTCGGCCCAATATACTGTACGAATCCGAGTGTGGACAATGACATTCGAGCAGCCGCCCGTGCAAAGAACAGCAGTGGCAGCGCCGTCACCACGCCGGAAAGCAGCAGTTCGAAGAACATCGGTGCAGGCAACGTCCATGCCGTTGCTTTTCCCACAATGGCCAAGTAGATCCAGTAGCCGAGTGCGATGGGCAGAACTACAGCTGTCTCCGAAAATAAGCCCACTGAAGCATCTTGCTTGATCTTCTTCTTCGCCAGACCGTACAAGCCAAATGACACGGCCAGCGAGATGGCAACCCATGGGAAACGTCCGTAGTCGATAGCGATGATAAGCACCGCGACACCAGCGATGGCAATCGCGAGCCATTGTCCACGGTTTGGCTTTTCATGAAGGAAGACAACCGCCAGCAGCACATTCAGTAACGGGTTCAAATAATAGCCCAGACTTGTCTCAACCACATGACCGTTGTTAACTGCCCAGATGAAGATCAGCCAATTAATAGCAATTAGCAGTCCACTTGCGGTAAGGGACAGCAGGGTCGAACGACTGGTCAGAATTCGCTTCATGTCACCCCAACGACGTTGGACGGCAACGAAAATTCCCATAAAGACAAATGACCAGACGACCCTGTGCGATAAAATCTCGCCTGCCGGTACATTTTCAAACAACTTCCAATACAGCGGGAGAACCCCCCACATGATATACGCAATGATTGCGTTGATTAATCCACTATTCATAACTGTATCCCCTCTTATTGCTCTGATATCTCAACGGATTATACGCCTCGATCCTCGTTTAAGTAAAGGGGGTAATAGGTCATACAGGAATCCATTCCTAGTTCAAATGACTTTTCTTTGAGCAAAATTCCCCGTTTAGCGCTACCAAATTATACTTTGCGGTTTTTCTTTCTTACTATCATAAAGAGGATAAAAATCGCCGCAAATACGACTATACCTACGATATACAAATCGATGTCTTGCTCAAACATAAACCACATTTTGTGTTCTAAGTTTACTTGTTGTTTGGGTGGATATCCTTCCCCGAATAGTTCAGTTGCTTGATTAATATTGTTCATTTCGATGGTCGAACTGCACGGACTACTGCTTAACTCGCCATTTGCTTCACTAAAGTAGATTAAGTATTTGTTACCTTCCTTGAAATCAAATCCCCAAGTATAGTTCGTTGCGATCATTAGTTGAGAGTCAACTTCAGTATTCCAACTCCTCTCAGCTTCCACTAAAATATATCTAATTTTCTCTTTTGTGCCCGTAAACCCCTTTTGCTTTAAGTCCACCTTTACTTGCTTTACTTCTCCATAAACAGCTCCATCATATATTTCTAACTGTTCTTGGGGACCTCCCGATTCAACACATGACAAAGCGTTAGCATTTTGTGCATTTGAGATAAAAAACACGGTAGAGAAACAAAATATTAACGCGAGTATACGAAACTTCAGTTTTCCCACCTTCTTCTCATCATCTTAATTCGTACATCTTTATTGACCTGTCTAACAGGAAAAATGTTGCATTTTTCCTGGCTTTAGGTGGATCAACAAAGAAGCAACCAACCGGACACAGTTGGTTACTCCACTTGGCTTTTTAAGTTTCGTATTTCTTTTTCCATTCTTCACTCCATTTTTGAAAACTTTTTCCCGTTACTTCTTCCAATGTTTTTCCATCCAACGAATATGGTGCTCCATCCATTGCTGCATTTGGGAAGGATGTCCCCCCTATAACTTTGCCTTCACAAAGTATTATTGAAACTTTGGATTTACTATCGTCTAACGTTCCCAGAGGATGGTTTGTTACTGTAAAGCTATACACCGATATTTCCATTCCGAAATACTGTTCGGGTTCTACTTTTTGAACCGCCCATGTCTGTCTATATGGTATCGTTTCCGTTATCCCGTAGAGTAGTTTGTCTTTGCTTAGAGTGTATTTCTGAACTTGACCATCGTACGAAGAAATTTTATAACCTTTTGCCTTAACATATTCTGTCGCAGTCTTTTGATCACCTGTGATCGTGAGTTCATCTGTACCCAACATCGTGACCTCGTTATTGCACCCAGCAATGATAAAAAAAACTAGCCCTAATACAATACGGATAGGTTTAAAATACATCAAGTTCTCCCCCCGCAACGTGAAGTAGTTTATTCATTTTTTTGACGATTAGTTTATTAAAATGGTTTTACTATTCTGCCGTTACATTAACAAAAAAGCTGCCGACCCTTTTGATCAACTGCCGAATGGTGTTCATTTTATTGACGTTCCTCCAACATGAAACACACCAATTACAGTTTCACCATCCTTGTCATACAGTGGAATATCCCACCCGTCTGGTGATCTGCTGTTCTGTATCGCAATAGCTTCTTCAGGTGTTTTTGGTTGCTCGCCATCCATGTCTTTTTTCAGCAGATATCCTTCTGTACCATCCACACCAGTAGCCAGGATTAAATCAGGTTCCGTTTCTGGAGAAGTCGCATATGCGGCAGAACCATATGTCTGTCCATTCTTATTTTTCGGATAAAGAGAAGTGATGTGAATTTGATTCATCGCATTTTTAACGTTTGGATATTGGGATAACCCCGAACCACTCGATACACTAATCATTAAAGCCACAAAGATCAATAGTATAACTCCATTAGAATACATCTTCACAACTGTTCACTCCCTTATACTTTTAGGCTCGCAGAAAATCTGATTAAAAGAAGTAGGCCTTCCATATAATCGCATTTACATCCCATATTTAGAATAATATAACATAAATTCAAAGGAGTAATTGGAAGTGAACGATAATCATCTAACCTGTCTAACTTTATTGCAGAACATCCCTCTTCGATAACATAAAAAAACGGACACCGATCTGTGGAGATCAGCGTCCGTTTGTATGTTCCATATAATAATTTAAAAGTGTTACTTCACTTCGCCAACAACGGTAAAGCGCTCGTTTTTGTGTTGTGGATTCTCGATCTCATCAACCAAAGCAATCGCATAGTCTGCATAGCTGATGTAGCTGTTGCCTTCACTGTTCACGAGAATAACGTCGTTGCCTGCTTGATATTTGCCGGTGCGTACACCTTCTGGATTAAAGAATCCAGCCGGACTCAGGAATGTCCATTGAATACCTGAAGATGCTTGCAGATCCTGCAAGTTTTGGCCTTGGTTCGTTGCAGTTGCTTTATATGCATCAGGGAATCCTGGGGATTCAAAGAGACGCAATGTCTTGGACTCGTCTGTGAACAGGCTTCCTGCTCCACCCACAACGATCAGACGAGTGTTTGGTGCATCTTTCAGGATGTTGATCAACGCTTGTCCTACTTCCACATGCAGGTTTTCTTTACCCGCCGGTGCACCAAATGCATTTACAACCACATCAAAAGTTTTAACATCTTCAGCTGTAAGATCAAATACATCTTTCTCCAGCGTATTCAGGCTTTTATCTTCCATTTTGGATGCATTACGAACGATTGCCGTTACTTTATGCCCTCTGTCTGCCGCTTCTTTCAAAATTACACTTCCTGCTTTGCCTGTTGCACCAATGATTGCAATGTTCATCATGATCTCTCCTTTAAATTATCGATATGGTTTATGTTTGATCTTTATATTGTAACTATAATTGTTACAACTAAACTTGTCAACCGTATTATCTTCTCTCTTTAAAACCTCGTAAAATGAAAAGATTTGTAGTAGGATTTCTACCTTTTATCGTTCTTCATTCCGAATTAGAAAGGCCCTGTCCATCCATAGATGTACAAGGCCTTCTAACTATAAAATGTATCAGCAATGGGCTAACAATGTAGCCTGACCAGACGGTTCGTTAACCGTCATATTGCTTAGATATTATGCATCCATGAATATTTTTACGTCATGCGATTAGTTGTTCTCTTCTTAAAGACAGTCCATTCGCTCCAGCAGATAGGTAAGCTGATGGGTTCTCAATAAGATTCGTACTCGTTGCATTTCCAGGTATTCCTGGAGTTATAACACCTGAATTGTATGTGCTTACCCCGAGAGGAAAGAGATAGTTCCTTCCCGCATTGTTATCCCATGTACCGCTACCGTTGTTAAATACCGCTTCCAGTCTCGTAGCAGTTCCTACATCAATGGTAATTTTGTTATATCCGGTGAGCTCGGATGCCGGAATGGCAACACCTGGTGGTGTCGTCCAATTACCTCCTGCAGGGCGGTAATGAATATTGGGCTGGGCAAACCCCTGCTTGTAGTAGATGGTTACACTGTTACTTTTCGGAGCATCATCGGTCGTTACGCTTAGCTCAGCACTTGCATCCGATTTGTTCTGTGCTGCATCAAAGGCCCTGACTGTATAAACATAACTCGTTGATGCCTTCAGGCTATTATCCGTATATGCAGGTGTCGTACTCGTGCCGATTTTGACACCGTCACGGAACACTTCATACCCGGTTACGCCTACATGGTCGGTCGACGGATTCCAAGCCAATGTTACACGATCAGCCGCTTTTGCAGTCACGGTCAGACCGGTTGGTACGCTTGGGGGTGTTATATCCACGTGAGGTGCTCCTTGTGTAATGACTCCGGAATTATAGGTACTAACCCCTAATGGAAACTGATAATTTTTTCCTCCATTATTATCCCATGTGCCACTACCATTGTTAAACACAGCCTCCAGCCCCGTCGCTGTACCCACATTGACTGTCATCTTGGTGTATCCGGGCATCTCGGCTGCCATCATTTTCACACCTGGAGCAGTCGTCCATGTCCCCCCTGTTGGACGATAGTGAATATACGGGTTCGGATAGCCCAGTTTATAATATATCGTTACCGCATTACCTTCTTTGGTACGTACCGACAGAGCCACACTAGCAGGTGAAACGTTGCCTGCTGCATCTATCGCTTTAACCGTATATACGTATTCTGTTGCCGGTGCAAGGGACTCATCCGTATAGTTTAGTTTGGTTGATTCCCCTACTTTTGAACCGTCTCGATAGATTTCATATTTTGCTACTCCGTAATTATCCTGGCTGGCTGACCAGTCAATTGTCACAGCGGATGAGGTAGCATGCTGTACAGCTACATTTGCAGGCGCTGTTGGTGGCTCTGTATCTGCTGGCAACGTTTGGATCTGTACAGTTGAACTGGCGGAAGAGACATTATTCGCCTTGTCTCTCGCCTTTATACTATATGCATATGATTTCTTAGGCTCAAGACCGCTATCCGTATATTCCGTTGTCAGCGTACTTCCGACTTTGACCCCATCCCGATAAATATCATAGCCCTCTACACCCACATTATCAGTGGATGCTGCCCATTGCAGTGTAATGCTGCGATCTGTCACACGTTTTGCATTGACTTCTGTTGGCACTGAAGGCGGTGTCCGATCGACCACCAGGAACGGATGTGTACCCTGGATTGTTCCATTCGCATCCTCAACAATTTTGCCCGATGTGTCTTTTTTATATTTCCCCATACCCACATATACCGTCTGTATCTCACTGCGCGTAACATTGCCATTCGCATCGACAGCTTCAATATAATAATCGACCAGTTGATCTTGGAAATCGTTGAAATACGTGTAATACATATCCCCGATCTCCTGAGCAGGCACACGCTTAAACATATCTGTGCTGGTTGGCTGCCAGGCCACACCGTTCATATCCGATTTAAGGTCACGTTTCGTCATCGGATATTCTTGCCAGCTACTAACCTTCGTCGGATCGATGTTGGATACCCCTTTGGCCTTGAGCTCAGCAGGATCGTACACACGGAAGGTGTTGTCCTTGGCATCTGCCAGCTTATCCCGATGTGTCCGTACCTTCACCTTAATATCATTCACACCGTTAACATCATAAGCATAGGTATAAATGCCGAACGTATTGTCAAAATAATGAAGTGTCCATCCTTCCGCCTTGCTGACATTAGCGCTTCCAGGATTATATGGATAACGCTGCGGCCACCATATCGATGGTCCGGTACGGTCCTTCGCGAGTTGACTACTTACATAAGGCTTGGAAAAGAAAAGCGACTGATTGAAAGATAACGTCGGCTTTACCCCATCATCCACATTCTCATCATAATAACCAAACCCGGAATCCAGTGCAGGCAGGAGGAAATACCAACTTAGCTCTGCCGGGTTCGCACCTCCCTTATAATTATTAGCAGGATCTCCTTTTACCGGGTAAGCCATCATCCAAGGATTAAGCTGATTGCCCTCATAAGTGATCTCACGGTCTAGTGCCGTCGTTGGCTTCCAATGGTTCGGATTGCTGTCCAGCCAAATCTGTTCAGCTGTCTTGGCATAATTCAGTGCAGCTTGCTCAAGCGCAAAATTACGCTCCAGATAATGGTATCCATATTCAAACGATACGGTCATCCCTTCCTGTACACCATCCAGATTTTTCTTCGGCTCCAGATTAAGGCCTGTAGCCTTGTTAAACGCTTCAAACTGCCCCTTCCAGATTCCAAATGGAAGACGCCAGTGATACCATGTCGGATCTGATGAGGAGTCCCGCGTATCGATCCATGAACCGTCTTGAACATGAACTACATCGTCGGCTTTTGGTGTGTTAGTCCGCAAGTATTCATTGATACTCTCTCCCTTCACACCCGGCTGAGCATAAGTCACATTTCCTGCATTGCGCCAAGTATCCTCTGATCCTGCACGTCCTGAAGAATTATCCCCATCATGGGCAATCACGAAGAACTGCTTCTGATCAACCATTCCTTCAAAAGGCTTCAGCGCATCTGCCTTGACTGAACCCTGATACCCCTCTTCCCACGACTCTGCCTGGGCCACAGGGATACCAACAATCTTTTTCTCAGCACCAGTTTCAGGATTCACATGACGCACCCAATGAGGCGTAGAAGCAAATGGATATTTGTTATGAACCACCTGTTTCTCATTGAACATGGGAGAAGATACCCACGAACCCACATTGCTCGTATTCTGCAAATCCGCTCGGTTTGGCGGTGACACCATAGTATCTTTGCCCGGATCGTTCAGTAGCGGATAGTCCTGGAGAGTTCGCGAAAAATGATTGTTTCCAATTACGGACCACTCAATGCCAAGTTGGTCCAAGACCGGGATAATCCGTTCCGAGAAACCCAGCTCGGTGGGAAAAAAACCTTTGGACGATTTAAAGCTGTCTCCCAGAAAAAAGGGTTGTGCCAGCACAGCATTCTGGTAGATCAAATCCTTTAGCAAATATTCGTTGCCAGCCAATGGCCCCATGGTATGGTGTCCGGAGAAGTGAATGAGATCCATCGTCCGTTCTCCATTCGTTGTTTTGAGATTATTGTAAGCATTCTTCCATGGCGCACCCCAATCTTTATTTTTGTAACCGTTTACATTATTGGTATACATAAAACTGTTCACATTGTTCAATACCGAACCTGACATGGTTACCTGCATCCCTGCAGCAGGGTGATTGTTCCTCAGGTCACCAGCAACTTGCCATGGCCAGTTCAGATAAGCACCTGTCTTCGCATGGTGACTATAATACGCCACGAGATCATCATGGGGCATAGGCATTCCCCCGGGTAAAAAGTATGGGTATCCTGCCGGAGGGTTATTTTTCAGATCGATGACTTGCCCATCATATGTGTAGCGGATTGGGGACCCCACAGGTGCAGAAGCATACTTGGATGTGTCGTAGTAGGCCCAAAAATTGGGCATATGGTTATGATACACATGAGAAGCCGAAATTTCGGCATAAGCCGCTGTATTTTGGGTAGAAATAATAATCGATAATACCAACAGAAATGCGCCGAGCTTGCGCTTAAGTTCCATGTTCTTCCTCCCTTATTTTCTCCCCTATGGGAAACAAGAATTCTCGTTAATTACCTAAGCTCTCTAACCCTTTTAACGTTTTAGCATAGTCTGACTCAAGACCCTTTCTAATTTGTATCTATACAACTCCTCCTCCTTCCCTCTCCCCTGTTGTTTCGTGTTCTTCTGTGCTGTTCAAATTTAGATGTCTTTTTGTGCAAACGTTTGTACAAAAGGGGATGTCCTAGAGATTTTCTTAGAACACACGGCTTATAAATCCGCTTTTTTAGCAGGAATACTGTGCTCTTAAATCTGCAAACGTTTGCACAAATAATATACTTTCTATTGGAACAAAATGTCAATACTGAAGAAACGTGATTTTATACCATCTATATCTTGGAATCGGTAAATTAGAGAACGCAGCTCACCCTGCCATAATGTCAAAAAAAAACACAATCCCAAGCGAATGTCCTTCGCTGGAACTGTGCCTTATCATTGCAATCAATTTTATATTAACAATCTTTATCCGGCACACCCGCATCTTCCTTCGTACGGAAAGAAGATCCACAACCACAAGTGGCTACCGCGTTCGGATTATGGATGGTGAACCCACCCGTCATACCGGACTCTTCAAAATCAATTTCAAGTCCATCCAGGTATTTCAGGTTTTCCTTCTCGACTACAACCTTCATGCTCTGAATATCCATATACAGGTCCTCATCGGACTCTTTATCGTCAAAGCCCATGGCGTACGAAAATCCGGTGCAACCGCCCGGTGCTACGCCAAGACGCAGGAACATACCAGGTGTCTCTTGCTGTGCAAGCATCTCTTTCAATCTGTCAGCAGCCGTTTCGCTGATGTTAATCATGCCAGGTCACTCTCCTTTTTCATTAACTCTTCTTTAAATTATACTCCACCCCGTCAAGGGTCTCAAGTCATGTTTGCCTCTTTCCGCGTTCCCCCTGTACTCCTTTTTCTTCCCAGTGTATTGAACCCCCGGGACACGAGGTTTATAATGAATAGGTGGTCGCACTGAAATGTCTTTATTTTGTCATGACTTATTCAGACGATGGTCATAATTGGAGTTGTAATTTTTTTCACATTTCGAGACTGCAACGCAGTCCCCAATGCATATATGAGTCAACAGACTCCATTTTTTGAAAAAATTTAGCTTTCATATGCAGCACGCGCTGCACCGGGTAAATAAGAGTTAGCCCAACTAAGAAGGCGGCAGTTGACCGCATCTTTTCTATGTAGTTCTGTATGCAGATCCTACACACAACTCAAATCCGGTTAAGAACAGGAGGAAATAATATGTCTACATTGGTAACACCGTTCACAGACAAAAGAATGGCTGAAATCGTCGAGAAAGTGCAGAACGGCGTAAGGCTGAGCGTGGAAGACGGCGTATATCTGTATGAAACAGATGATCTGCTGACTTTGGGCCAGCTGGCCAATGAGGCCAACCTGCGGAAGAATGGTAAGAAAGTATATTTCATCGAGAACATGAGTCTTTACTTTACGAACGTATGCGAAGCCCACTGCGCTTTTTGTAATTTCCGCAAAGACCAGGGTGAAGAAGGCTCCTATACATTATCCGGTCAGGAAATGATCGATTATGTGGAACAGCATATTCATCCGGGCGTACGTGAGTTCCATATCGTAGGCGGACATAACAACCATGTTCCTTTTCAATATTATGTCGATTCCCTGCGTGCTTTAAACGAGAAATATCCGGATGTTACACTGAAAGCTTACACGGCAGCCGAGATTGATTTCTTCACCCGGATTAGCGGACTCAGCATCAGAGAAGTTCTGCAAGAGCTACAAAAAGCAGGTCTGAAAACATTGACTGGTGGCGGCGCTGAGATTCTGTCGGATGAATATCGCAAAAAAATGCGTGTAGACAAAGCCAACGTGGACCGTTATCTTGAGGTGCACCGAACAGCTCATGAGCTGGGCATGCGTACACATACTACGATGTTGTATGGATCGATCGAATCCTATGAGGATCGCGTTAACCATATGGTGCAGATTCGTGAATTGCAAGACGAGACCAACGGATTTATGGTCTTTATCCCTCTTTCCATGCAGCCAAAAAGTAAAAACGCAAGCATTATGCGTCGTAACTCGGCTTATGAGGATCTCAAAACAATTGCGATCAGCCGTCTGATGCTGGATAACATCGATCATATCAAAGCATACTTCATTAACATCGGTCCACAGCTGACTCAAGTCGCTCTTGGTTTCGGTGCTTCGGACGCACACGGTACGATCGTTCGGGAACGGATTAGTCATGCGGCAGGTGCACTCACACCTGAAGGCCTTACACGTAAAGAGCTTATATGGCTCATTAAGGGTGCAGGACGTATTCCGGTAGAACGTGATACGTTCTACAATGAAATTCAAGTGTACGAATAGGATATAACTCCATCCACAACCAATATTGCACCAGCACCACTCCAGAACGCAGCTTTCATGATAGGGAGACGTTTGAATTCGAGTGGTGCAAACTGCTGAATAATATCTTCAATTTTCAATGTCTACTTTTCAATTATTCAAATCATAACAAAAGGAGCAGCTATGTTATTGCATAGCTGCTCCACAGTTTACAGCCCCATTTCAGTGGGACTGATGCAGAAAGGAAGCCGAGTCATGAAAAATTTCGTCATTCTTGGAGGCGGCTATGGCGGCCTCACCATCATCAAGGAACTTCTGGAAGGTAAAATTCCATCCGATACACAAATTATTTTGGTGGACCGCAGCCCCTTTCAGGGATTAAAGACAGAATATTACGCACTCGCAGCAGGAACCGTATCTGATTATGACCTGCGTATCCAATTTCCAGTGAGCGATAAAGTCACTTACCGTTATGGAGAAGTTACCTCGATTGACCTGGAACAGCGTCAGATTGAATTTGAAGGCCAAGACCCGCTTGAATACGACAAGCTTGTCATCGGACTTGGTTGTACAGACCGTTTCCACAACACACCAGGCGCAGAAGACTACAGCTGTACCATTCAGAGCTTTAGCAAAACACGCAAGACTTACCTGCGACTTAATGAAGTCAAAGCCTATGGCAATGTGCATATCGTAGGCGGTGGATTAAGTGGTGTCGAGATGGCAGCCGAACTTCGTGAGAGCAGACCCGATCTAAACATCAGTATTCTGGATCGTGGTGAACGTGTATTATCAGCCTTCCCGCAACGTCTGTCTGTGTATGTGCATGAATGGTTCAACGAACATCAGGTAGAGACACGCGGGCATATCGCCATTTCTCGCGTTGAACCCAATGCCATCTATAACAGGGATGAACAGATTCTAACGGATGCTGTCGTGTGGACTGCAGGCATTCAGCCCGTAAAAGTGGTACAGGATCTGGACGTGACCAAAGACCCTCAAGGACGTGTCGTCCTGAATGAATACTACCAAATCCCGGAATATACCGATGTCTATGTGGTTGGTGACTGTGCCAGTGTACCTTATGCACCTAGCGGTCAGGCTGCGGAAGTACAGGGTGAGCAGATCGCCCATATTCAGCATGCCCTCTGGAAAGGCGAAAAGCCCAATCCACATCCACTCAAGCTTCGTGGCACACTCGGTGCACTCGGCAAGAAGTCTGGGTTTGGGCTGATGGGCAAAACGTCCATGATGGGACGTGTACCTCGTATTTTGAAAAGTGGTGTGCTCTGGATGTCCAAGCGTCATCTCGGTTAGTCGAGATCGAGATCGTCCCATGCATCGGCTTCGGCAACTTTGGCCAGAATGGCGTTATATAGATCTTCCACTTTGTCCGTGATGACAACTTCGCCATTTACCAGTGCAAATGGAGTCATAGAACATTGGCCGCAGTTGGTGAGGCAGCCATATTCAATCACGTCATAGTCTGGATTTTCTTCCAGTTGATCCATGACTTCATCTGTGCCAAAATGCATATTATTGGCACAAAATTCAATAATCGGTCTCATTTAAGTTCACCTGCTTTGTTTGACCATTTTAATTTGTGGCCATTTGTAATATAATATAGGAAGGAAAGGAGTTGAACAATATGAGCGAAAACGCACAAAGCACCATGTATGATGAGGTATCTGATGTGCTTGATAAACTTCGTCCGTTCCTGCAGCGCGATGGCGGTGACGTGGAACTGGTCGACGTGGAGGACGGCATCATTAAGCTGAAACTGGTCGGTGCCTGCGGCAGTTGCCCAAGCTCCACCATTACCTTAAAAGCCGGGATTGAACGTGCCCTTCTCGAAGAAGTTGAGGGTGTACAAGAAGTCGTACAAGTATTCTAATCAATCCTTCACGAAATAAACCTCAAGAGCCTTTCGCTTCGCATGAAGCGGAGGGCTCTTTTTTTGTGTGCATATGCAGAGAGTCCATGTTCACAGTCACCTTGACCCGTTTCCACGTACAATCCTTCAATTCACCTTTTAAGTATCCTCGCGCTGTATGGTTGGACGAATCGGATCAAGTCCTCCAGATACATCCATAATGTTACCTGTTATAAAATCGGAATGATCAAGGCACAGATACGTAATCACTCGTGCAATATCTTCACCGCTGCCTGGTCGCCCTCTTGGCGTTTCCTCGTCGGTGATGCCTGCCATTTCATCAATCGTTTTCTCTTTGTTCGCACCACGAATGTCACCTGGACATACCATGTTAACCGTAATTCCATACGGAGCTTCTTCAACCGCTAGCGTCTTTGTAAAAGATACCAGACCCACCTTGGCAGCCGCATATACGGCGCGATGAGGCCAGGATCTCGCTTCTCCAGCGTGACTGAAGCCAAAATGAATAATACGTCCCCATTGCTTGCGTCTCATCTCTGGCAATACACGCTGATCCAGTAACATCGGTCCCAACAGATTACCCTGCACAAGCATCTGGACCTCAGCCTCAGAATAATCCGCAAATAATCGTCGTTCACGGACAAATGGACCCGCGTTATTCACCAAAATATCAATACTGCCCAGGTTGCCTTCCACCTGCTCAACCAATGAAGAGATATCTTCCACCTTGGATATATCAGCCTGGATGGCAATGCACCGCACACCCTTGGCTATAATCTGAGCCTTTAAAGCCTCAGCTTCTATTCTGCTGTGTACATAGTTGAGGGCAATATGACACCCTTGATCTGCCAGACTGAGGGCCGTCATTTTACCAAGACCTTTGGCACTTCCCGTTATGAGGGCAACTTTTCCCTTCACGTTCATCCCCCTCTTCAAAGAGCAGTCACTATCCAGTATAAAAGATTTATCGTCCTCCTACAACTCGCTTATCCACAAGGGATTATCCACCTTTAATTCCAGATATATTTTGATTGAAATCGAGCACCTATGGTACTGTCGAGGATATAACCCGAAAGGACCTTTACATGAATATGATTAACAAAAGATGGATATCATTTCTTACATTTTTAATGTTGAGTTTATTCACAGTCTTTAGTGCCTTACAGGTATCAGCGGCAAGTGAGAGTGAGCAAGCGCCTGATGAGTACGATTGGATTATTGGACCAGCATCTGTCTCTTTGGACGGTAAGGCCACCCTGGAAGTCCCTGAAAGCCATTCCTATCTGGATAAGGCCAATACCCAACGCTCGATACTTAACAGTGATGGGAAGCCTAACGGGAATGAAATCGGAAGCCTAACCAGCAATAGTGAATTCGGCTCGTGGTATGTTGTGTTTGAATACGTGAAAACAGGTCATATTCATGATGACGATCAAAATTTGAGTGCCGAAGAACTGTTAAGCAGTTATATCCGAGGCACAGAAGAAGATAACAGAGAACTTGATCCTGAATATAGAACGTACATAACGGGGTGGGAAATCGAACCGGCATATGACAGTACCAAACATCAGTTGGTTTACTCCCTTGGTTTTAAGAATGCTGATCAGCAAGCCATGGTCAATTACAATGTAAAACTCCTGACACGCGAAGGGTACATCACAGCCATTCTGGTTACAGATACGGCCAACTTTCAACAGAGCCGCCAGACATTCGAGGAAACTGTCCTTAATCAACTTCACATCAATGCAGGATATACCTACGAGGAGTACAATGCTTCGACTGACAAAACATCCACCATAGGGCTCAACAGTCTTCTGATGGGCGGGATCGGGTACACGGCTTCCCAGAAATTCAGTGCTCTTCTTTTGCTCAAAAAAGGATGGGCTTTGATCCTCGTTGTCGTCCTTGGGTTAATCGGTTGGATCAGATACAAGATCAAAAGCTCACACGGAGAAGAAGAAACACTCTCTCCCTCCGAGAGAACGTACCTGCAGGAAGCAGATGAGCAGCAGTATGCTGATCAGAATGAATTATCCTACTACCGCCAATCTGGACATCACTCCAGCGCTGATAAACCGGAAAAACTCTGACTTATGTTGATCCCCACGTCAGCACAGATTAGGAAACATAAAATAAGCCGTATATCTCTTCAGAAGAGATATACGGCTTATTCTTAATAGCTTCACAACATATCATACATATCGTGATTTATTCAGTTGCAGGTTCAACTGCACCTTTATAACGTTCTTTGATGAATGTTTTCACTTCTTCGGAGTGCAGAGCAGCAGCCAGTTTTTGGATTGCATCTGCATCCTTGTTGTCCTCACGGGAAACGAGGATGTTTGCGTATGGGTTACCTTGCAGATCTTCGATCAGCAAAGCATCATTCGCTGGATTCAGGTTTGCTTCAAGCGCATAGTTAGCGTTGATGAATACCAGATCCGCTTCATCCAATTGACGAGGCATCATGGCTGCATCCAGCTCGATAATATTCAGATTTTTCGGATTGGCTGTGATATCTTGAATCGTAGATGTAATATTTGTGTTGTCTTTCAGCGTAATAATGCCTTCCTTCGCAAGCAACAACAGTGCACGTCCGCCATTGGATGGGTCATTTGGAATGGCTACTTTTGCGCCGTCAGCCAATTCATCCAAAGACTTAATCTTCTTGGAGTATCCACCAAAAGGTTCAACATGAACAGGTGTTACAGTAACGAGGTTGAATCCACGTTCTTTATTCTCTGTGTCCAGATAAGGCTGGTGCTGGAAGAAGTTTGCATCCAATTTTTTATCAGCAAGTTGCTGGTTTGGTTGTACATAGTCATTAAACGTAACGACTTGTAAACGAATACCTTGTGCTTCCAGCTCAGGCTTGATGCTTTCCAGAATCTCTGCGTGTGGTGTAGGTGAAGCTCCAACTTTCAATTCAACTGTACGTGGTGCACCTGCTGAATTATCTGCGCCGCTATCAGCGTCCTTATTGTTTCCGCAAGCTGCGAGAACCGCAATCAGCATAAGACTAAGTAGAGCGAATGACCATTTTTTCATGTGTAAAACCCCTTCTCTAATCATTTTTTTCATGTGGCGTCCGCATGAATGCATATCCATCATGTTATCTATGTGTTATTTCCTGGTGAAAAATGTAACCAAGCGATCTCCAGCCATCTGGAGAATTTGCACAAGAATGATCATCGACACTACGGATATAATCATGATTTCATTTTGATAACGATAATACCCATAGTTGATTGCCAGCGTTCCCAGACCTCCACCACCAACCATGCCCGCCATCGCCGTGTAAGAGACAAGCGTAACGATGGTAATGGTTATCCCAGCAACCAAACCAGGTAACGCTTCAGGCAGTAATACCCGTCTTACAATCTGTCCGGTCGATGCACCCATCGACTGTGCCGCTTCAATGACACCCCGATCAACTTCTCGCAACGTCGTCTCCACCAATCGAGCAAAGTAAGGAGCTGCTGAAATAACTAAAGGTGGTATAACACCTAACACTCCTGTAGCTGTACCGACGAGTGAACGAGTGAATGGAATAAGAGCAACAATCAATATGATAAATGGAACTGAGCGCAAAATATTCACAATCAAGGACAATATAATGTACACCGTCCGTGATTTGATCGAAGCAGATCGGGCTGTCATGAACAGCAGAACTCCGAGCGGTAAACCAAAGATTACGGTGAACAAGCCTGATACACCCAAAATTTGCAGCGTCTCAATAGAGGCTTTACCAACCTCTTCCCAACGTACGGTTGAAAAATCCATCTAACGAAGCACCTCCACATCAAGTCCCTCTGCGGTTAATTCTGATATCGTCCGATCAATCGCAATGGAATCACCCTCGAACCGAACGGTCAGCTGTCCATAAGGCACCTGTTTAATCGTAGAGATTGTACCCTGCAGGATGGCAAAATCCACGCCTGTCTTACGTACCGTTCTCGACAAAATCGCTTCATACGTTTTGTTACCCAGAAAGGATATCTTCACAAGTTTGGAAGCAGCACCTGCCTGCAATTCAATGCCTGCATTCGCCAGAGCGGTCTCTTCCAGAGCAAGTCCAGCTTCATGGTCACGCATCATGAAGTCCCGCGTAATCGCATGCTGCGGCTTCAGGAACACTTCGGTTACAGGTCCCTGTTCCACAATGCCACCTTGATGAATGACAGCTACCTTGTCACAGATGTTCTGAATGACATGCATCTCATGTGTGATCAGCACAATCGTAAGGTTGTACTTTTCATTAATGTCGAGCAATAACTTCAGGATTGAATTTGTCGTCTGCGGATCAAGTGCCGAAGTAGCCTCATCACAGAGAAGTACATTCGGATCACTTGCAAGTGCTCTCGCAATCCCTACACGTTGTTTCTGTCCACCCGATAATTGAGCTGGATATTTGTTGCTATGGTTCTCCAGGCCAACGAGATTGAGCATTTCCTTCACTTTGCGATCAATGGCATCCTTTGGTGTATTCACAAGCTTTAGCGGAAAAGCCACATTATCATATACCGTTGCCGAAGATAACAGATTAAAGTGTTGAAAAATCATCCCGATCTTGCGTCTCTGTTGCTGCAGTTCGGTTTTGCTCAGTTCAGTCAGGTTGATCCCATCAACCCATACTTCACCCTCCGTAGGCCGTTCTAGCAAATTAATGCAGCGAATCAATGTACTTTTGCCCGCTCCAGAATGCCCAATCACGCCGTAGATTTCGCCCTTTTGGATGTTCAAATTCAGCTCGGATAACGCTGTTGTAGATTTTGCCCCTTTGCCGTACGTTTTCGTTAAACCTTTTAATTCAATCAATCGCACTTGCCCCTTTCCAACCACCTACATGTATCTTTACCCGATCTAAAGGAAAACTCCCCTTAAAGTACAAAAAAAGAGCCCTTTGCAGAAACAAAGAGGGCTCTTCACGTGAAAGAATATACCTTCTCATCTGCCAAAATCGTGCCTTGCACCATTTTGTAGGAATTAGCACCTAACATCTATAACGAATGATACATGTATCATGTCATTACAAATCGGTTGCCGGGCTTCATCGGGCCTGTCCCTCCGCCGCTCTCGATAAGAAATATGTTATTGTAGGATTTTATAAGTTCATGTAGTTTATGCTTTATAATGTGAATGTAACTTTTGAGAAATATCATTTCATTCTTCGTCATTGTAACACTCTAATTGAAACTCAGTATATTCCAAGTATTCCGATTTGTCAAAGGGAATTATTTCTTTTCCATATTTTGTTAATATAACGATAAGAGGCTGTTAACGTTTCACAGACCATATCGACGCCCTGACGCATTTCCTGCACATGCTGATTCAAATCCTCCAATTTCACTTTACCTTGCAAGGTCTGGTGTAACTGCCACAGGTCATCATGCATTTCTGAGTTCATGTAGTGAATTTCCATATTACGTCGTTTGCGCAGCTTGCTCATCGGCTCACGATAAGAGTCCTTGATCTGTATTAATTGCAACGCAAGATCATGGTGCTCCCTCGCATAATCGAACTGCCTTAACACTGTAAAATAAGAAAAATGCGCTTTGGTATTTGAAGTATTCAACTGGAATATTTCATTTAGTACCGTACCCACTTTATCCAGGATGGCAAAGCAGCGGATAAAGCCATCTTTGTAGAAATACACATACCGTGCATACTCTGCTTTTTCAGTCGCCGTCATATCATCCGTTGAGCCTGCAACGACCTTATTGCGAAAATGAGCAGCAGCGAAACAGCTTTGCTCTAGTTCATCCAGTGAGGAGATAAGTCCCTGAGTCCACACATACAGTTTCCGATAGTCATGCGTGGGATCATGGTCCACATGCATTTGTCGTTGAAATAACTCAAGCGTATGCGCCATTGCGTCCATCGCTGCCTTCAATTTACCTTCGTTTATACGTGGCTTTTCCCCCAACAACGTTCGCAGCATATCTAACCTCCTCTTTTCCAAATCAACAAGAATTCATCACCGTAAACGTAACACATCATCCATTCCGTGTAATTGCTGCTTGCCATAGGTTGCCCTGATCCCCCTGACATCAAACAAAGTCCACCTGTCCAATGATGTACATCACTGGATGGTGGACTTTCATATTTAGCCCAAGTACCTTTGGAAAAAAGAATGGATCTATATCTTAGAAACGATTAGCCGGGCGATGCAGCTTGTACACCAGGAAACTCATATACGTTAAAACTCCGAATAATATGGCGATATCCAACATATGAGCGAGAGCTACAAACATGTATACTTCCGGACGGTTCATTGTCACCATCATGAAAATACCAATGACTACTTGCATCAGGATGAGAACAACGGATACCACGCCAAGGGTACGCATTTCCTTGTTGTCCGGATGATTACGGTAAGCGAAGTGACCCAGAATTGCGATAACAATCACGAGCGACGCTGCTGCTGCACGGTGAGCAAAAGCAACCGCTACCCCACCCGAAAGCTCAGGAATAATCTGCCCGTTACAGAGCGGAAATCCGGAACATCCGCCAGCAGAATCCGTGTGACTCACAAATGCACCCGTGTATACCACGAGATATGTGTAAATAGTGGAGAACCAGACCAGATTCCTGAATTTTTTGCTAACCCGAGGGTATTTATTCAGGCGTTCCAATCCGCCATCTTTAGCCTCCTGCCTTATGCCCAGTGCCATCATTAGAGAACTGGCAAAAGCAATCAGTGCAAAGCCAAAATGCAGTGCCATGACTGCTGAAGATTGGGAGAAGACGACGGCAAAAGCACCCATGATTCCCTGGACGATAACAAATACCAGAGTTAAGAAAGAAAACAATTGCAGGTCACGGCGTGACTTGCCAAACTGCAGAAAAGCAACAAATGAGGCAATGGACAACAGTCCAGCCAGTGCACTTACAGCGCGGTGGGAATATTCAATGAGTGAAGCCACAGTATGTGCCGGAACGAGTTTTCCGTTACATAAAGGCCATTCTGTTCCGCAGCCAAGGCCTGATTCCGTTTTGGTTACGATGCCTCCACCAAAAGTGGCCAGAAACATGACAAGACAGGTTAATACGGTTAACCATTTAAACAAAGTTAAGTGTTTCAATTTTTTCTCACCCGCTGTTGGTTTAAGATGGCGAAGAATATTCTCCGCTTGTTTCGGTACTTTGACACTTATTTCACAACTAAATTCATTATACCGGATAAAATGTTCATTGACGTCGCGCTTTGTGACAAAATGTTAACGTCTGGTGAAATAATGACCCGCAGGTCATTGGGGTTATGTAATTGAGGGATATGCCAGTTGAATTGTGTCTTAAACTGAATCCTAAACACAAACGCCATTTCCCTATTTCAAGAGAAATGGCGTTTCATCTAGTATACCCTTTTACAAAATGAACCTGTCATACTTTTATTATCATTTATGGATCGTGTTGTACACTTCAACTGCTCGATCTAAGAACTGCTCAATCTCTTCTCTCGACTTGCGCAGCTTGTTCACATACCGTACGAGTTCGCGGCCATCTGTATACGCCACAAAGCTCGGAATGCCAAGAATATTCTGCTCTTCACTAACGGTTCCAACCTGATCCACGTCGACCTCAATCAAAGTCAGTTCACGTGTATATTTCTCTTCAACCTCAGGCATAAACGGATCGATGTATTTGCAGTCACCACACCAGTCTGCCTTGAATACGGCAATCGTCAAACGTGGGGATTGGATGGCTACATCAAAAGCCGGTTTGGAAGTAATCTGTTCCATTCGGTTCATCTCCCTTTCTGTACCTTGTCTTACCCTAAGTGAAGCAAATTGGCGAGTGGAAGTCAAATAATCAGCGCATACTTAGAATAACCACATGGTCTGTGAAAATAAACCCAGAACATCATGAAAGGATGTCACATCATGACTTCCACCAGAACCGATTCTTCCAGCGAACAACATCACGGGTCCCTCCTGCAGATGGTCCGTTCCATTCCGGGTGCTGCCCGGGAAATCTGGCGTGGCAAACAGGCTGCATGGCAAGCTTCTGCACAGCTTCGTCACCCTTTGCGTGACATCGAGTGGGATACAGATACGGCAGCTGCCTTACAGTCTGAGGTGGAGCGTTTGTTACCTGCCAGCAACAAATCTTTTGCACGCACGGACCAGGTTCAAAGCGCACTCGTCTGCGAAGAAGATTGCATCATTCTGGAAGAGATTAAGACACTGACTCAAGAGCACAATCGGAGTAATATCACCCGCACGGCAGCTTATCTGGAATGTTATGAGCAATACCCTGAACTCCATTGGGCACTGCTGGCCCATATGGTCTCTCGCAACGGCGGATATCACATGACAGATCTTCAGAGTGACTTAATGCATAATCTACAGAATCAGAGCGATCGCGAGTATATGTATCGGCTGCTGGAGCGGTGCAATGCACTCATTTTCCAGGATGCCTATCCCCAGCTACTGCTGTATATGAACAGTCGCCGGATCGGACGAAGCTGTTTCCATCTCTTATCGCACTTTCACATATCGGCGTTTATGACGCCGTTTTGGGAACGCTTTTGGCTGGAACGGTGCAGTTCACTGCTTAGTGTGGCATTAATTATTAATGAGCAGAACTATATCGAGAGCCGGGTGGTGCAGCATCCTTATTTTCAAAAAGAAGTACTTTCGAAACCCGCATTCCATCTGCATAATTTGGCGGGTCTGAATCATATCGTCTTTCCTCTCGGACGGGGAGCAGGACTCACAGGACGCGTCATTGAACATTTTGGAAAGTTGGATGAGCGGATCATGTTTGGTAAAGGCCTATATGCCTTGTTGTTTGGCGTGGAGCAAGTACACTCACAAGTGTTGGAGTTCGCACGTTTGGTTCCCCATCGTGGCTCGCGTGCTGAATATTGGCCTGGCCTGTTTACCAATCGTGAAGACGAGGCGGGTGAACATACATTATACGCTCAGGCGTTACTGGATGAGGAATGGCTTCCAGAAGGGCAACGACTATATAGTCCGGAACTGCTCGCCGTATGGGGAGACACGCCTTATGAACCGATCTCCAGACAGGACTGGCTTCAGACTCGGGATAGTCTCGGTTACCTGACGGCACCTCGCCGCCCATGGCTGTTTGAGATGAGTCACGAACACCGGTATGGCATGCTGAAAACAGCACTGGCTCATGATGCTAAAGCGATCACACACTAATGCTAAAGATCATATGGAGCAGTAAAAGACGGATGATGTGGATACCCGATATACACTGCTATCCTTGCTTGCTGGGCTAATGTGGAGTTCAGTTGCTCAGCTCGCCTTAACTATACAAAAAGCCCTGTCCGCTTCAATAGCAGACAGAGCTTGTATCCTATTTCACAAAATATTTATGCTTGAATAATGCACTTTGTATTTTTAACCTCTTTGCCCGGCTCCACGTTGAAGACGCATAAGTGGACGGAGAATTTTTTGCAGAATACGGGGGTAACTGCCCAGCTCGTCCTTGCGCAGTACACGCAGCACAACCATGAGAACCAGATACACCACCACCACAAGCACACCAACCACAAGGCAGGTAAACAAGAAGGATACACGCACTGGCAGGAACAGTCCAAAGATCGTATTCCCAATCCAGTTCGTTGCAAATCCTACACCTGCTGCAAGCAACACTGTAATGATAAACCCTTTCCAACGATCTCCCATGATGGAGAAATCAACGATTTTGCGAAGGACCCGCAGATTCAGGTACGTGATGACCAGGAAACAAAGGGCCGTTGCAATAATAATGCCGTAAATGCCAAAGATCGGCGCCAGAATCAGACTTGCGATCAGTTTGATCACAACACCTGCTGCGACACTGATCATTGTAATCCGTGGTTTCCCTACCCCGAGTAAAATGGAGTTGGTGGTCATCATCGTAATCTGGAAAATGGTACCGAATGTTAACAAGGCAATGATCGGCGTTCCATCCAGATTGGTAAACAGCAATCCGTTGACCGAATATGCTGCCGCACAAAGCGCAATGACAATCGGCATACCTGTCAGAATCGAAATGCGCAACGCAAGTGTAACCTGGCTCTTCAGATGCGCTTCATCCTTGCGGGCAAATGCTGCTGAAATGACAGGCACCAACGATTGACTTAAAGCGATAGCCAGAATCGGAGGAATACCCGCAATACTTTGGGCTTTCGCACCCAGAATCGCAAGTACACCAGTCGCTTCTTCGAGTCCAATCTGGCCACTAAGCAGTGGTACCACAAGGGATGAATCGATGAAGTTAATGACTGGAACCGCAAGTGAGGACAGCACAATTGGAATAGACAGCTTGAAGATATCACTGTAGATACCTCGCATCGGTAACTGCTCTGCACGTTCGTAATTCAATTGGGCCGCACGGTCGCTACGACGCAGCTTCAAGGTGAAGTACAGCATGACACCGAAGGCACCCACACTTCCTAATACCCCGCCAAATGAAGCACCTGCAGCAATCGTCTGGTCATCATAATTCCATTGCAGCATGACATAAGCCACGATAATGGCTGTACCTACACGGGCGAACTGTTCAACAATCTGTGAAATACCACCCGCTGTCATGTTGCCGCGTCCCTGGAAATATCCACGCATCATCGCAATGGCCGGGAACAGCAGCAAGGCTGGAGCCAAAGCGCGAATGGCGCTAACCGATGCCGGTACTTTGGAGACATACGTGGCATAATAAGGTGCAGCGAACCACAATAAAGCAGACATGACTACCCCGGCGACAGCCGCAAAGATCAGGGCTGCACGGTAGATCTGTTGGGCTTCACCCGCGCGTCCGAGCGCATAGCGTTCCGATACCATTTTGCTAAGTGTACTCGGTATGCCCGCCGTTGCTACAGTTAACAGCATTAAATATACCGTATTGGAGATCGTAAACGATGCGTTACCGACATCTCCAAGGATATGCTCCAGCGGCACCCGTTGAACCAATCCGAGTACTCTCGCGATTAGCGCAGCTGCCGCCAGAATAAGCGTACCCCTAATGAATGTTTCTTTCTTAGACAAACGAATTCCCCTTCTTTCCTCCACACCGGACATGCATCCCGTTGAAGCTAATCCTGAACGTTTAGGCGAATCTTACCACCCAGATAATAAAGAGAACAATCATGACGATTTGCAAAATAATTTTCATCACGGTACTCGTAAATAACCCCACGACCGAACCAAATCCAACTTTTGACGCTTTGGAAGGTGAAGACCCTCCGATCAGTTCCCCGATAAAAGCACCGATAAATGGTCCCAATACCAGTCCGAATGCCGGAATGACAAATGGGCCAATGATAACACCAATGGTACTCAGCGTGGTCGATAACTTGGAGCCACCGAACTTTTTCACACCCCATGCGCTGACGACATAATCAGCCACGAACAACACAACCACAATCAGAATCTGAATGATCCAGAACCACACACCGAACGGATCAAAACTGAAGAACCAGCCGTAGACCAGAAACGCGAAGAAAATCGCTACAGCACCAGGCAGTATGGGATATACCGTTCCAGCCATCCCCACTGCAAACAGCAGCACAATTAAAATCCAGGCAATGGTTGCGAGCAAAGGTTACTCCCCCTTCAAAATATGTTCACGAATCACTTCGACGATGCCGTCTTCATTGTTACTCGCTACGATGAGATCAGCCGCTTCCTTCACCTGTTCCTGCGCATTGCCCATGGCTACACCAAGACCCACGGCCTCAATGACAGCCAGATCATTCAGACTATCTCCGACAGCAACAACTTCGGACATCTCGATGCCCAGCAGCTTGCAGACTTCGGCTACACCACTTGCTTTGGATACGCCAGCAGGGTTGATCTCAATATTAACGGGTGAGGAATTCGTCATTTGCAGACCACCCATTTGTTGCAGTTCCATCATAATCTGGTGACGAACTTCATCCACTTCGGTATTAAAGCCGAATTTCAGCCATTCCAGACCTTCAATATTGTCCGTCCAGCGATCACGGTTGAACAGCTCTTCCACGGAGTATGCCCAGTACCAGCTGTTATATTTCTCACCGATCTCCTGCATTCTGCGAATCAATACCGGGTCCATCAGATGACGCATATGCAGATCATGCGGAGCTTTCCAGACCTCACTACCGTTAACGGTAACCATTGGTGTCTCCAGTCCAAGTTGAACCGCATAAGGCATCGCGTGGAATACGGCTCTTCCCGTTGAAAGGCACACATGTACACCCCGACGAATGGCAATCTGAATCCATTTGGCGGTCTCCTGCGTAATTTCATGATTATCATTAAGCAATGTTCCATCCATATCCAATGCAAGCAATTTGTATTTCAGTTCACTCATACAGTAGTTCCTCCTAGGTTGTCTCTCTCTCCAAGTTAAACTCATGGATATCCATTCAGGCACTACGCGGGCAGAAAACCTTTCGAGTCGTAGTATCTTTGTTTTAGAATTACCTTTCATAAACAAATTTCCCTTCTCTAGGTCCTTTCTGCCCTCTCCGTTCCACAGTGGTTCTCCAGTTCAACTTAAAGGTTTTCTTTATCTAATTTTAAACATTCTTTCACAACAAGATCGCCCGGCATCCGTAAAAACGGACGCTCCGGACGTCACAGCTAACGACATTTTACCACAGATCATCTATATGCAACAAAGAACCCACTCACGAATGAACCTTCTTACTATATACAAGTGGTGTCTGTTCCAAGCTATGCACACCATCCCTCCCCTTTTATTCGGAGTTATCCATACTTTTTTTGTATCGTATACATTCTTAAACCAAAAAGGTCCACCCCATTCAGGATGAACCTCTTTTAACCGCTTCTAGTTTAACCTTATTACTCCGCACAGCCATGATGAAATCTAATCATGCTCTGTCTGGCTTGTTTGCTGCAAACAAGGATTGGGACATCAGATCCATTGTTTGTTTGTATATGGTATGGGCTGCTTTTACATCGCCGAGGAAGCCACCCATATACAGATGGATTACACCATGCAGTGATGCCCATATCGTACTTACAAGAGTCCCGGTATCTTCCTGGTCCGAAATCTGTCCTTGCTGCTGGGCGGTGCTGATTAGAATTAGCAAACGGCGTATGGCAGTCATCGTTCCCTGCATACTCTCTGCATCCGGCTTAAACTCGGCAAAAGCTCCTCCAAACATCAGCTTGTAGTAACTGGTATAATCCTGTGCGAACTGCCAGAAGGCTTCGCCCAAATCCAGCAAATGCTGCATGAGATCAGAGGACGGCGGCACTTCTTCAAAACGCTTCGCCAGCAATTTGCAACCCTCCAGATACAACTGCTGGGCAAGACCTTCTTTATTAACAAACAAACTGTAAATGATTTTGGTAGAGCAGCCCATCTTTTGCGATACTCTGCGTACAGTAACAGCCTCCGGCCCTTCTTCCTGCAAAATGGCTGCTGCCGCATCAACCACAAGCTTTCGGAGATTATCCGTATTTTGCCGACGAGCTTCCTGATATGTTTTTAATGCCCGCCCCGTGGATGGCGAAGGTTTGTCTTCGTCACTGATAAGGATCACCTTCATTTAGTTATCACGTTTCTGACCGGAAACGAAGTTTCCGACTTCTAACAGGCATTCTAACCATTCGTAGAAAGATTGTCAATGAAGCTATCACGTTGAAAAAAAAGGTTTGACACCAGCACAACTTTTTGGTTAGGATGATTCCTGTTAGAAACAGTGTTACCAAAAATGTTTTATGCCAATTTTTAATTGGTATTTTTTTCGGACAATCGGTAACATCGTTTCTTTGAGAAAACATCGTATTCAAAGTGTAGATTGCCCCGCAAACAATATTAGGAGGATTACTAATGTCAACAGAACAAAAACAACGCAAACGATCCACTGGTCAACAAATTCGTAGATGGAGCCTGACCCTGCTAGGGGTAATTGTGCTGGGAGTCATTGTATTCCTGCTAATACCCGCCCCGGTAGAACCCGCGGTTTGGTCTGCACCTGCTGCTCCTTCTTTTGAGAAGGAGGGTCCCTGGAAAGAAAACAACAAACTTAGCTCCGCTGAACTGGTTACAGACCTCGCGAAATTCCCGGAATTTATCACTTTTGATAAAAAAGGGCGACTGTATGCGGGTGACTCCGACGGCAAAATTTACAGAGTAACCTTTGACGCCGAGGACAAGGCACAGCCAGCAGAGGTATTCGCCGATACCCACGGAACACCTAATGGACTAAAATTTGATGCTGCCGGTAATTTGATTGTGGCAGATATTCAGAAAGGGCTGCTGTCCATTGACCCGATCGGAAATATCGAAGTATTAACCAATGAAGTAGATGGAGGGCCGATCTACCTTGCGAACGAACTGGACATTGCTCAAGACGGAACGATATATTTCTCCGATACCTCTAACTATGGCAAGGTCATGTTCAAAGAAATCGCCGAGAATAAACCGCATGGACGATTGTTGAAATATGATCCTCTGACCAAGCAAACAACTGTACTGCTTAAGGATTTGTATTTTGCCAATGGGGTCGTACTGTCTGCCGAAGAAGACTTCGTGCTAGTCGCAGAATCGTATCATTATCAGTTGACCCGGTACTGGTTAAAAGGCCCCAAACAAGGCACCTCTGATATTTTCGCGGAGAATCTGGCTGGATTTCCGGACAATATCACCCGTGACGCACAGGGACACTTCTGGGTAGGGGTATTCACAACCCGTCTGTCTTTTGCCGATTACATGCATAGTCATCCTTGGTTAGCAGCGACGATGTCCAAAGTTCCACAGTCCTTGTTAAATGGAGCCAGTGCCCCGGTGAAACACGGACTTGTTGCAGAATATGGACCAGAAGGAGAGCTTATTAGTAGTTGGCATGATCCGGAAGGAACATTGTATGGCATCACCACGGCCGTAAGCCAAGGGAAATATTTATATCTCGGAACCGCACCGGGAGGAAGCCAAGGGGTTCATCGGGTGCCTTTGAAACCGTAAGGATTGTTATATTCCTCTACCTCATTCCACCTTTAGGCATCTCAATAGCAGCTCACTCCAGCAGGAGGGGCTTCTATTGAATTTTTCTTCGTTTACAATCCAATCAAAAAAACCGCCTGCAAAGCAGGCGGCTAACAATCTCTATGAATTAACGTGCCGCGAATTTGCGACGAGCGTAACGGAATACGATGCCATGTTTCGGTGACAACAGCAGTGCAAGAACAAACAAAATTCCAGCAACAGCTACCATGCAGCCCGCGATGGAAGCATCCAGGGCGTATGCCATGATGTAACCTCCAACCGAGGATGCTGCTCCGATCAGGACGGCATACAGAATCATTTTGCCCAGACGATCTGTGAGCAGGTAAGCCGTTGCCGCAGGTACAATCAGCATACCCACCACGAGAATCGAACCAACACTTTCAAATGAAGCTACGGACGTCATCGAAACGAGTCCCATGAGCAGATAGTGGAACAGCACTACTGGAATGCCGCAGGCTGCAGCCAGCGCCGGATCGAAGGCACATAGCTTAAACTGTTTGTAGAACAGCCCAATGACGACAAGGATGACCAGCAAAGTAATACCCAGCATCCAGACCGCCCTCGGCCCGACATCCGTACCTCCAAGGGTTAGTGTATCCCACTGTACATAAGCGATCTCACCGAACAAAACACAGTCCAGATCCAGATCAATATGCTGGGCATTCAGACTAATCAGAATGACACCTACTGCGAAGAGTGCAGTAAACACAATTCCGATTGAGGCATCAGACGAGAGTCCTCCCGCCTGCAAACTCTGTATGAAGAACACCGTCAGTAGTCCAAACACCGTTGCACCAAGTAGCATCCACAAGGAATCCCTGGAACCACTCCACAGGAAAGCAATCGCAATGCCGGGGAGAACCGCATGGCTAATCGCATCACCGACCAGAGCCATTCGCCGCAGAATCAAAAAACAACCGAGGATGGCGCAGGCGGAAGATACCAATACGGCCGTCAAGATAATCCAAAACGTTGCCATTACATCTCCCCCCGTTCCTGCTGATTTCGCTGTATGGCGAGAGTCTGAAGTGTAGCCCGCTCTTCACGCATATACGCCGACTTTGCCTGAATACTGCGCAACCGTCGAGCTAATAATCCACGACGCGGAGCCAGCAAGGCTGATCCAGCAAACAATGCCGTAGCCGCAAGAACGGTTACAGGTCCTGTCGGCAGATTAGGTACAAGCGTACTGAAGATGGTCCCTGTTGCACCACTCAATGCACCAAATATGCCTGCCAATACCACCATCAGTGCAAGTGAGTCGGTCCAGCAACGTGCCGCTGCTGCTGGGGTTACCAGCAAGGCCGCAACAAGCACGACACCAACGGCTTGTATTCCGGCCACCACCGCGATTACCGTCAAGAGCAGGATGAGCTGCTCTAACATGGCAACTGGCAGACCCATACCACGTGCAAATCCCGGGTCAAAACTCACCAGTTTAAATTCCTTGAACCAGGCAAGACAGGCAATCAGTAATACAAGACATACGCCACCCATAACATACACATCCGTCATGACCATGGATGCCGCCTGCCCAAACAAATATTTATCGAGTCCGCTTTGGCTTCCGCTCGCCCCATGCTGGATGCGCGTCAGCATCACTACACCAACCCCGAAAAATACGGTCAGCACAATTCCCATCGCCGCATCCTGCTTGATTCGGGAGTAGCGTGTAATCCACGAGATTCCGAAGGTAGCGACAATGCCAGCCACCAGAGCACCGAACAGGAATAATCCGACCGACTTCGTTTCCGTCAACATAAATGCAATACAGATCCCAGGCAGAGCAGCATGAGCAAGGGTGTCCCCCATCAGGCTCTGTTTACGAAGAAAGGTGAAGGAGCCAATAATTCCACTACTGAATCCTAATAACAGACAGCCAAGCAATATCCAACGTGTATTGGGGTCAGATAAGATGGCAACGATCCAGTTCCACATGTACTACACCTGGCCTTTCTCCGTCCGGCTTCCGATCATCGCAATCCGGCCTCCGTACGTCTCTTGCAGTGTATCCGGTACAAATACTTCACTTGTTGGTCCACCTGCCACCAGTCGTCCATTGAGCAGCAGCACATGGTCGAAGTATTCCTCGACTGTCGCCAGATCATGGTGAACAACCAGTACCGTCTTGCCTTGTTTCTTCAACTGTTCCAAAAGCGAAATGATCGCTTTCTCTGTGGTGGCATCGACACCTGCAAATGGCTCATCCATGAAATACAGATCTGCGTCTTGCACGAGTGCCCGCGCCAGAAAGACACGTTGCTGCTGTCCACCGGACAGCTGACTGATCTGGCGGTACATGTAATCGCCCATGCCAACTTGCTCCAGGCAGTGTGCCGCCAGGTCCCGCTCCTTTTTCCCCGGACGACGGAACCAGCCCAGATGACCATACCGTCCCATCATCACCACATCAAGCGCATGCGTAGGGAAATCCCAGTCCACCGATTCCCGTTGTGGCACATAACCGATGCGGCGACGTTGTTCCCGGTACGATTGTCCGAAGATCCGTACCTCTCCATGCATCTTCGGTACCAGTCCCAGAACAGCTTTGATCAGTGTTGATTTCCCTGCGCCATTTGGGCCAAGAATACCGATGAGCTGTCCTTCCGGAATATCGAAGGATACGCTGCTAAGCACCGGCTTTTTGTGATACGCAACAGCCAGATCCCTCACACTAAGAGGAGCCGATGTTGGCAGCGTTCCCTGCAAGTGACTATTGTTCAGTTTCGTAGGAGTTTGTTCCAATAAAGTTGTATCTTCCATAATCCTGTAACTCCTCTCTTCATGTGATTCATTATTTCAGGGCTTCTACAATCGTCTCAACATTGTGGCGAATCATACCGATGTATGTGCCTTCTTCCGTTCCTTCAGCCCCCATGGCATCCGAGAACAGTTCTCCACCAATGTTGACCGTATGTCCTTTTTGAGCTGCTCCGGCAATGATGGCTTCCATCGCTTTTGCAGGCACACTCGATTCAACAAATACTGCTTTGATATGGTTATCTACGAGATAATCCCGCAGTTCGCTAACATCTTTTGCGCCGTATTCGGCTGCTGTACTGATGCCCTGAAGCCCCATCACTTTCATGCCATAAGCCTGACCGAAATATCCAAATGCATCATGCGCCGTAACCAATACCCGGCTTGCTTCCGGAATCTCCAGAATCTTCTCACGGACCTCGGCATCCAGTGCTTCGAGCTTCGCCAGATACGCCTCTGCCTGAGCCTTGTATTCTTCCGCATGGTCCGGGTCCGCCTCCACGAGCGTATCGCGTACGGCTTCTGCCGCATGCATCCAGTGGCTGACGTTAAACCAGACGTGTGGATCATATTCGGTGCCGCCTGTATCTTTGCCTGAGTGTAACTCCTCGACTGGAATAGTCTCTGTAACAGCAGTAACCAGCTTGCTTGAGGACATTTTCTCCAAAATGTCTGTCATTTTGCCTTCGAGATGCAGTCCATTATAGAAAATGACTTTTGCTTGTTCCAGTTTGCGAATATCACCTTGGGATGCCTTGTACAAATGGGGGTCAACTCCCGGGCCCATTAGCCCGGTAACATCAACATATGCCCCGCCTACCTCACGTGCTACGTCAGCGATCATTCCCGTTGTAGCGGTTACTTGTAGCTTGCCACCACTGCTCGTCTCTGCACCACTGGAACATGCCGTAAGTACAATAACCAGAACCAGAGCCGCTAGCGTAATGAACCCCCTCTGGATACTCCTCATTTTCACCATTAACAATTCAACCGTCCCCTTTCCCTCTCCTAAAATACTTGTCTACATCTAATTTTGTTGTACAAGGTATTAAGTTTTAATCAAGGCTAATAATGTTTCCCTTGTGCAAATTTTATCCGAAGCCAAAAAAAAAGGCAAGGGATTATTTCCCCTGCCTGTCCAAATGTATTTAATTCACTTCATTAACTTTCTCGTCACGATGGTAAAAGAGCTAACTTCCGAGACGTTCTTTTGCATTACTCTTTGTCTTTCCCTTCGTCTTTCTTACCTTTCGGCGTTCCATCGAGACCATACACTTCATCATATGCATCGAAAATTTTCCGTGCTATTGGTGAAGCACTGACTGACCCGAATCCACCTTCTGGTACAACAACAGCGACAGCAAGCTTCGGATTATCTCGTGGTGCAAAGGCAATAAACACACCATTCTCTTTTTTGTTCGGTCCGGTCCCCTGCTCTGATGTTCCTGTTTTCCGAGCATAATCGTAAGGGAAACCGTCAAATGAACTTACTTTGGTAACCATTCCTTTGTGCACTTCATTCCAGTGCGCATCGGCAAAATCAACTTCATTGAGCACTTTAGGTTTGATCTCTTTCACCACATTGCCGTCCGCATCACGGATTTCCTTCACCAGATGTGGTTCCATCCGCTTGCCCTTATTGGCAAGCATGGTCGTGTATTGGGCGAGTTGCATGGTGGTGTACTTGGCTTGTTGTCCAAATGAGGCAAACGCCAAACGTGTTAGAGCTGATTCGTCTTTATTTTTATATTCTAGCCTACCCAGAAATTCATTAGGCAGATCTACACCAGTGGACACACCCAAGCCAAATTCCTGCATGTGTTTGTGCCAGACATCGATGCCTTTCTCTGAGCCATAATTACGTAACAAACGTTTACCCACCATATCAATCATGAAGGCATTGGAGGATTTCTCAATCGCTCTTCTCGCCGTAATAGAACCATTATAAGCAGAATGCGAGTTCTTCACTTGTCGTCCGTCTTTCCCCAAAACCGCATATCCCTGATCGTGATAGGTCTCTCCTGGTGTAAATAATCCCTCTTTTAATCCAATAAGCACACTTAGCGGCTTGATTACTGATCCAAGAAGTACAACAGATTCCGCCCGACTAGGCTTGTCATCATTCGGTGGGAACGACTCGGTGGTTCCATTCCGGAACACATATTTGATTTTGTCATAATCCCAATCATTCGGATCATAATCCGGCATACTCGCCATAGCCACCACATTCCCCGTATCCACTTCCATGGCTACTGCGTATCCGGTAATTGCCTTAGGGAGTCTTCGCAATTCGTCCGTTATTGCTTCTTGTGTGGCCATCTGAATTTCCTTGTTAATGGTGGAAACCAGACTGTAGCCTTTCTCCGGTGGTGTTTGTAACATCGTTCCATCTGGCAGATTACGTGCGTCAATATCAATGGACTGATATCCGCTTCGTCCACGGAGTTCTTCCTGGTATTGCAGCTCAAGCCCATCGAACCCAACCTTCTCTTCTTCATGATAGACAAGCCCTGGATCACGCTGGGTACTTGCCCCTTCACGGATGGCCTTATATTTGGCAATGGAATCTGGTGCACGTTTGAACTCTCTGGTGTAACCCACAACCTGAACCGCTACGCCATCCGGGTCATATTTTCTTATGTTTTCTTCCAGCACCATAACGCCCGGGTAATCCGCTTTTTTCTCCATGAAAAAGGCAATTTCTTTGGTCGAGAGATCCGACTTCACCAGCCTCGGTACATAGCCAAACGTTTTCTGGTAATCCAGATCCAGTCGTTTGATGATCTCTTCCGCATCCGGTTGCTCTTTGTCCCCTGGATTAAACTGCTTAAACACAGCCGCCAGATCATGAGCCAGTTCCTCTGCTTCCTGTCTACGTTCATCGTTCCGATAATCCTCATATAACAGCACATACAGGGACTGTACAGGTTCCGAGTAAGCAAGCGCAATTTCTCCCGTAGCATCATAGATGGGACCACGAACAGGTGCGAGTGGAATGTCTTTGGTATTACGACTCGTTTCCATATACGTCAGTTCAGGACCCTCCACAAATTGCACAAAGGCTAATCTGAAAATAAGGATACTGAATATGACAAATGCCGCGAAAAAAAACAGATTCAGCCTTGCGGTGGAAGGCTTGTTGACGGGTGTATCTTCCTCAGTCATGGGTTTCTTCCTCAATCGGTTAAACATGTTTTAAGCCTCTCCCGTTCCTCTATAAAAATAAAATATTTAATCCGTATTGTGAACGTGTTCAATCCAAAATTTAATCCTTTCTCATACAAGTCTACCAAAGGTTAGCTGTCACGTCTTTCAATTTTTGGTTACATTTTCGTAAACAGAAACGTTGCACTACCCCATCTACCGATTTCAATGTAAACACTGACATATCAACGTTGTCCCGTTCTCCAGATCGTGTTTACCCTTCCCTTATATAAACGTGATACAGCTCATATGGTTACATATTAATGCAACTAATTAGTTCACTCTTACGATCATTCTCCACGTAAAACAAAAAAGAGGACCCACGAAGGGTCCCCTCTGTAACCAATGCCTCACATCACTGTGTGCCTGATTCCGAATCTGAATCTTTATTTTTGTCTTTCTTCGGTACACCGTCGAGACCAAATTCCTCGTCATAGGCATCGAAGATCGCACGTGCAACCGGAGCCGCACTGCTCGAACCAAAGCCCCCTTCGGGAATAACCACAGCGACAGCAAGCTTCGGATTATTACGTGGAGCATAGGCGATAAATACCCCGTTATCAACGGGTTTTCCACCTACTACCTGTGTCGATGTTCCTGTTTTTCTGGCAAAGTCATAAGGGAATCCACTAAATGCCGAAACTTCGGTGGCCATGCCTCGTTGCACTTCATTCCAGTAGGCGTCGTTAAACTCTACCGTGCTGAGTACCTTCGGTTTTACTTTCTCGACTACGTTGCCTTCCGAATCCCGGAACTCTCTAACCAGTTGTGGCTCCATCCGCTTTCCTTTGTTCGCCAGCATTGTCGTGTACTGTGCTAACTGCATGGTTGTGTATTTTCCCTGCTGTCCAAAGGAACCATACACGAGACGAGTCAACGAACTTTCCGTGTCGTTCATGTAATCCCGTATACCCAGGAATTCATTCGGCAGATCAACCCCTGTAGATACTCCAAGGCCGAACTGCTTCATGTATTCATCCCATTTGTCAATTCCGGTCGCACCATATTTTGAGTACATCTTCTTCCCAATCTCATCAATCATGAATACGTTCGAGGAATGACGAATCGCATCACGAGGATACATTGCACCATACACATGCCCGGATGAGTTCTGAACTCTACGATTGTCCCCACCAAAGGTCGTTGAACCTCTATCCGAATAAACTGTATTGGTAGTGAAGAAACCTTCTTTTAAACCGATCAAGACACTAAGCGGTTTGATGGTGGAACCGAGTAGCACGATCGATTCAGCTCGCTTTTTAGAGTCATCGGGAGGGAATGAACGAATCGTACCATTTTGATACACATATTTGATATCATCATACTGATCATTTGTGATACTGCCTGTTCTCCAGATGTTGGTATCATAATCCGGCATACTTGCAGCAGATACGATTTTTCCCGTATCCACTTCCATCGCAACTGCAAATCCGGTCTTTGCATTCGGATGCAATCGACCAGAAACCGGGTTCCGATGAAGCCAGCTCAACTGATCCAGAATGGCTTGTTCTGTTTTCACCTGAACGTTCTTGTTGATGCTGGATATCAGGTCATAACCTTTCTCCGGCGGGGTAGAACCAGCTACACCTTCAGGCAAGTTACGCAAATCGACATCGACGGACGTATATCCGCTTTTGCCACGCAATACATCCTGATATTGCAGTTCCAGTCCATCAAAACCAACGAATTCATTCTCTGTATACACCAGACCCGGATCCGTTTGCGTTTTGTTGGCCTCGTCCACTTCTTTGTATTTATTCAAGGATTTCGAGCTTCTGAACTTCTTGAGATATCCGATGGTCTGAACCGCTACCGTATCCGGATCATAGAACCGCACACTTTCCTCAACAACCTGGATGCCTTTGAACTCATCCTTATGCTGGAGGAAATAAGCAACTTCCTCCTCGGACAGATCGCTCTTAATGAGCCGTGGCATGAAGCCGTTCGCCTTGCGTGAATTCAAGTCCATCTCTTCAATGATCTGTTCGACCGTAAGTGACTCTGAATCCTTCAGCTTGTACTGTTCGAACACATCATGCAAGCGGGTTGCAATATCCTGCACTTCCCCTATGTTGGGACTCGGTTTCCCATCAACATCCCCATAGTTTTTATACAGCGTCAGGTATAGCGACTGAATGGGCTTGGAGTAAGCCAACTTCACCTCGCCTGTAGAATCATAGATCGTGCCTCTCACTGGAGGAAGTGGTACATCCTTGGTAATGTTACTTGCTTCTTCCTGACTAAGCTCAGGCCCTTCGACAAATTGTAAAAACGCCAAACGTACGATAATAACGCTAAAAATAACAAAGGAAGCGAAGAAAAATACATTCATCCGGTAGCTAAATCGCCGTTTGTCTGTAAGTTCATCCTTCTCATTGGAATGCTTTTTCATCCATCCTACCTCTTTCATGACTTGATGCATACCGCTCAAACTGATTCTTTCCGGCATGATAACCTGGCAACGTCGTCATATTCCGGACCCATGTCCGTTGTTTGGTTAAGCTGATTGATCCTTCAGATGGGTGTCGGCAAAATTCGGAGGATTGAACCAGTCCCCACTGATCGCCCATGTCGGGTCAAGCGGAACCCAGCTCTCGGAATCACTCAGATACACTTCATTCCACGCATGCGGACCGTACCCTCCTTGGCCGTTATACCCAAGTCCTGTAACCACTTTGACTTCAAGTCCTTGTGAACGGGCCATTACGGCATAGAGACGGGCATAATCAATACATACACCTTTGCGTGTATCAAATGTATTCTGCGGATTCTGTTCATGCCATATGCCCTTTTGCTCATAGTCATCCACTTTACCATAGTCATACTGAATACGTGAACCTACCCAGTCGTATAGCGCTCTTGCCTTTGCCTCATCTGTCGATTGCCCTTTGACAACCTCTCTCGCAGCCGATTCAATATCCGTCGGAATATTATGGTCAATGACTTCATATTTGCGTTGCAGGATGCCGCCCAGTTCCTTCTGCACAGCCTGCGTAAATACGGGAAGCTTGTCCTTGATAAACGTACCAGACAACGGTTCAATTACCGATTTGGCCCCTTGCATATAGATGGGAGATGCCTCCACATATCGACTGAACATACTCCCGGGGTAAAGACTGACGATCATGAACAACACGGCAATGACAATCATTCCACGGACGGAGCCTATGATCGTGCCAATCAATGCACCCGTCAACCGACTAAACATACCTTTAGGAGCACTTTCCTCGGCCGCTCCCTGCCTGCTACTGAAAATTAATGAAGAGAGCAATCCGAGAACCAATCGGATGAGTCCATAGCTAAGCACAAATAATACAGCGAACCGCATGAGCGGAAAATCTGCAATCGCCGTAATCAACGTATAATACATCTGTTCCCACCGGTTCAGCTCCCGGTTAGGCATGGCTGAAGCATACTCAGACAGCCAATGCTGTACATATGGCGCAAGCCACAATGTTAAACCGATCGACAACAGAATACCAATAACCGCCATAATGCCATCCATCAGGAACCCAAAGAGTCTGCCTGCTGAACGTGAAGCTCCTCTGGACCAACCCTGCAATAATGAAGCAGCCACAATCAGCAACAACATAATCGTGATGCCATTCAATTCCTTCAGGCTGTCCAGCCAATTCTGCAGCACGTACCGATTCCCCCTTTACTACGATGCTGGTGCTGTTTTGTTCTCCTGTGCCTGTTCGACAAATGTACGTATCGTTTCGTTGTCGAGTTTCCATTCGCCAAGTGAAATTCCGCGGAAGGTCACATCCACTTTATCGGATTGATTTCTGCCCTTAATTTCCACATTGGGACTTGTGATGATAAATGCTCCATCCGATCCTTTGACGTAAGTTGCTTTGGAAGCTTCCTTCAGCATCATGCTAGTTGCTTCCTTCTTCAAGGTGTCCATCGTACTGGATTGCACGTCTGTCACTGTCTGTTTGATCTGATCAATGGAGATGCCGCTGTATATCAGTAGAGCCGCAATAATGATGATGGCAATCAACCATTTCAATACGGTTTTGACCACATTCAGAACAAAGAACAATATGATCAGCGCAACCACGATCACCAACCAGTTCTGCATCAGAAACTCTTTGATTACTTCTATGTTCATGACTACACCTTCCGTATTTGAATTCATTCGTAACACTCCCGAATATTATACATGATTTCCGAAGCCGCTGTCAGCTAAGCCCTCTCCCTTAAAAATAAACGGTCTAAGTTCGTCCCGCCAGGCGTACAAGTAGTACCATAAGGTTCTGCTGGCGAACGGGAACACGTTCAAGATCTGTAGTTTGCACATGCATCGCTTAACAAGGAGGGGCTTATGTGAAAACGGCCATCTGGCTATACCTGTTTTTGTTCCTTGCTGTATTCGATCTGCACGCCCAGTATCCCATTCTGACTCCTTTTGCCATCTCGCTGGGAGCCGCCCCTACTTTCATTGGCTGGATGATGGGCATCTATTCCTTGACGCATCTACCTGGCAATCTCATTGCCGGAACACAAATTGATAAACATGGCAGTCGCCGCTACATTGTATTCAGTCTGCTCGGGGCTGGATTCATCCTGCTCCTGCAAGCTTACGTCCAGACACCATGGCAACTACTCGCGCTGCGTTCCGTCAGCGGTTTTGTACTGGCCTTTCTGTCTCCTGCATGTCTCGCCCTGCTTGCACAGTTATCCAGCGATCCGGTGAAACAGGGAAAGTATATGTCGGGACACGGGGTAGTACATACCCTCGCTTCTGTAGTATCTCCCGCAGCAGGTGCGATCATTGTGGGTTCCATGGGATTCTCTGCTACATTCTCAGGCTTGGGTTACTTGCTCATTCTTACAGGTGTGATTGCTTTCATGACCATGCCTCGTGGCATCATCAAGCAGCATGAGAGAGTGACTGAACCTGCCAAACCTGACGTTTCACCAGTAGATGCCAAAAGTGCATTCCTTCCGGTGTCCTGGCGCTATTTTGCCCTGCCTCTGGTTATTGCTTGTGCTCAAGGGATTCTCTTCTTCGAGCTGCCCCTGCGGGGAGGAGGGCATTCATCCATCATGTCTACCGGGTTGTTATTTTCCATTATTAGCATTGGAGCTCTTTTCACACTGAGCATGTTATTTCTTAACCGGTATTCCCCCAAGCTACGTCTGGTTGCGGGTGTGCTGCTGATGTCCTTGTGTTTCTTTGCAATGGCCGCCATTCCGCAAATCCCGTTGTCCACCGTATTATTTGTACTCGGGATGTCCAAAGGCATTATCTTTCCAGCTATGGCAACCCTATTTATCCGTCTGAGCGGAGGAAGCAGGTTGGGCCGTATTTTCTCGCTGCAATCCATTGCCACATCCATCGGCTCTTTTATCGGCCCAATCACAGCCGGGCAACTTCGTGTCGGGTTATCGCCCTATTTCATCGCCTTTGTTTTGTTAATGATAGGTATGCTGTTGCTTCCATACTATACATCCAGACGCGAAGCTTCCCTCGCCGATCCGAAAAGTATATTGAATTAAATTTCGATCAGTCTCTGTCTCCTTACCGTTATGGCATCAATTAGGCCAGTATTTTCATTAGCTTTGCATCATTCCCCCATTTACAGCTAAACTATATAAAATGGACTAACGTTTTACACACACGAACGGAGCGGCCTAGTGATCCTCAGCGCCGTCTTTAAGATTTCATCTTTTTCTTTAAAGCATCATTAGGTATGGACGATCATTGGAAGTAGTGAAGGGGACGGAATCGATTTTGAAGAAGCGGTAGCGTTCGCCTTTGTCTCCATATTTCAACCTTTAAAAAATTAATCAGAAATTTGGAGACAACAGCGATCGAAGGAACGATCCGTAACCGTAACGGCCACTACTGATCAGAATTAATTCCTGATGTATGTGAAAAAGAATTTAGAAATCAAAGGTGCTCCTGTCGCGTGGTGAACAGTGTAAAGAAAGGAGTCCATCTTATATAATCCGTCGATTTTCGCTGCAACATTTCCCGGGGAATGTCGACATAAGCTCTCGAACAAGAGGTGAATACCATGCCTATTCATGTCATTGTGGAAGGTAAGAATGACCGAAGCAAATTGAAACGTCTGGTTGGTCCCGAGATCAACATTCTATGTACGTTTGGAACACTTAATTCACTCAAACTGGAAACCCTGCGCAAACAAGTCGGGTATGATGAAGTTTATTTATTTATGGATAATGACAGTTCCGGCAAAAAAATTAGAGGTGTGCTTCGGGATGCTTTCCCGGATGCAGTACAGATGTATACACGCCGAGGATATGCTGGTGTGGAAGGAACACCTGATGAGTATATCATCGCCCAGCTGGAGAAAGCCGGGTTAGAGACATACATCCAATACCCTGAACATCCTTCCTTTTAAAAAGAAATGCCAAAAGGCTGCCTTTCGGTTGATATCCAACCTGAAGGCAGCCTTTACAATAGGAGTAGTATCCGATAATTATTCCTTGATTAGATTGCGAATATCCTCGGCAATTACAGCAGGTACAACATCCTCTGTATTGAACGCATTATATACCTTGCGAAGCTGGTTATTCTGATCCACCAAGCCAATCATATTCATATGGGCAAAATCGTCCTTATTCTCGCCTTCAATCAGGATTTGGAATGAATCCCTGGCGAACTGTTTTGTTTTGTCCATATCCCCTCGCAAGAAGTACCATCCGGAATAATCCGCATGGAAGCGATCCGCAAACGTCTTAATCTTCTCTCTTGTATCGACTTTCGGGTCGAATGAAATGGAGACAAACGAGACATCTTTACCAAAGGTGTCGTCCTCTTTCAACAGATCCTGCACCTGGGATAACGTAAACGTCGTAATAGGGCATACATCCGGACAACTGGTGAAATAAAAGTAGAACAAACGGACCTTCCCTTGAGTATCCTCGAGGGATACCGTACTGCCATCTACATTTTCCATGGAAAAGGATTGGATCTCGCGAATCTCGGGTAATTTCTCCTTACTGGCAAAAACGGTGCCCCACATCAGATACACAGCCATAATAAGTGCGAGCCCAAGCAATATCCATGTCCATTTGTACTTTTTCAGCATCTTTCTCGTCCCTTCTGTATCTTCCTTTTGTGAATACGCATACATATTTGAACTTAAAAACACGTTTGTTTAACATCATCCATCTACTGTGACATATGTACTCCAAGAAACCTACTTTTTATGAGATTCTATATTATTGTAACGGTTTGACGTAACAATGCCCATACATATTTATGAAACATCTTGAACGCGTAGGCTCTGACGAAATTCCGCTCACTATCCGATATAAAGTTTATCACAGGAAATGCCGAAATAGTTTGACAAACTACGTACATTTATTGGGTATGGACCAGGTTATTGTCATAACTTTGAAATTAGGGATGTTTTGCATCCTGACAGACGGATATTATACACTATATATGGGTATCACCTAGATAGAGAAGTAATATGCCTTAGAACGATACACCACACAAAGGAGACGTTTATGGATACCTCTACACATTTTGTCATGGGGATTGGTTTAGCCGGTCTGGCTTATGTCGATCCTGTCGTTGCGTCCAACCCTATGCTTGCAGCTGCGGTAATGGTTGGCACGATTGCCGGTTCACAGGCCCCTGACATCGATACTGCGTTACGTCTCAAAAGCAATTCGCTTTACATTCGGAATCATCGGGGCTTGTCACACTCTCTGCCATTTCTCCTGTTATGGGTTTTGCTCATCACAGGCGTCATTGCACTGATATTCCCTGGTGTCCCTATTGGACACGTTGCCACCTGGACAGCTGTGGCCGTAGGCTTTCACGTATTCACCGATCTGTTCAACACCTATGGAACCCAAGCCGCCCGGCCTTTCACGGAACGCTGGATCGCCTGGAACATCATTCATATTTTTGATCCGTTTCTATTCACTACACATGTCATAGCTATCTTGTTATGGGCCTTTGATCTGATCGCCCCTGCACCACTCTTCGTTACGTTGTATAGTTTGACCGGTTTATATTATATATGGCGAACGATTGCTCGTGCACAAGCAGTCAGAAAAGTTAGACGTCTCGACAACAGCCCAGAGCAGGCAAGATACATCGTCATTCCAACGATATCCTGGAACCGCTGGCATGTGGTTAAACGAGTTGAGGACGGCAGTTATGTGATCGGTAAAATGGATGGTTCTAATCTGGTATGGAGTCTGCACGCCTCGTCTTCTACTCATGCGGCCGTTGCTGCTTCACGCAAATCACCGGAAGTCAGTGCCTTCCTCTATTTCACCTCCTATGCGGTGGCAGAGGTTGAAGAACTGCCTGCCGGTTACAAGGTCCGTTGGGCAGATGTACGTTATCGACACCGAAAACAATATCCATTTGTCGCTGTAATTGTGATGGATCGGAATTTTGAGACGATTGATACGTATGTAGGCTGGTTAAGCGATGAGAAAATGGATAAAAAACTTTTATCTGCACGCCCTTGACGAAGTGAGCATGGCAAGGCACAATCAGACATAGGAACTGATACGCGAGAAAGCCCGGAGCGTTTCCGCTCCGGGCTTTCTGTTTATCCTGTTTTGTTGCTGTTGGTTAAAATAAATTATTTGCCAGACCCAGCCAGAGACTGCTCAGCGATTTGTACCAGACGTTTGGTGATATATCCACCCAAAGATCCTGTTTCACGGGAAGTGTAGTTACCATAGTAACCGTCTTGTGGGATAGTTACACCCAGTTCCTGTGCAGCCTCGATTTTCAATTGTTGCAGTGCTGAATTTGCCTGAGGTACCACCAAGTTGTTAGAACGAGATCCTTGAGCCATATTTATAATCTCCCTTCAATCTGTGTCTGTAATGTAATTGCAAGCTTGCAAGATTATTATGGCTCGTAGGCTACAGGTTATACGGAGTTTTACTAAATTTGTAGATGGAGGTTTTTCCCAATGAGTAAGGGCTTGTCTTTATGGTTCGCATTCTCTTCGATTATTTTGTTAACGGTTTCAGCAATTATGATCTCCTACTCCGGTTGGTTTGCTGCACTACTGTTTGTCCTGTCCATTGCCAACATTGGCTGGGGATTTGTGATTCGCGCCAAAAAAGAACGTCAGGAAGTTCGCTCGGCTGCTTCAGAGCCCACTTCTTGAGCAGGTCATTTGATAGTTCAATAATGAACGCACAAATAAAGAGGAGTCCTTCAATAGGGCTCCTCTTTATTCATGTTAACTATTCATTGCGTGAAATGATTATATTGTTCAGGACTAATGTTTACGTCTCGGGACAAATCCCATACGTTCTTTCACTGCATCCAACGTTTGAGCTGCAACTTCTTCTGCACGGCGGGCTGACGTATCCAGAACATCCGCCAATTCGCCAGACTCGCGAATCTCATTATAACGTTGTTGCAGGGGTTCAATAACAGACACAACCACTTCAGCCAGTTCTTTTTTGAACGGACCGTACATCTTGCCTTCATAACGCTCAGCTACTTCCTTAAGCGTCATACCCGCACATTCCGCGTAGATACTCATCAGGTTGCTGACTTCCGGTTTGTTTGCCGGATCATAGACGACTTCACGTCCCGAATCTGTAGTGGCTCGACTGATTTTTTTGCGAATCACATCTGGCGGATCCAGCAGGGCAATATAACTGCCAGCGTTAGGGTTACTTTTGCTCATTTTCGAAGAGGCATCATCAAGTGACATTACCCGTGCACCTACCTGTGGGATATACGGATCTGGAATGGTGAAGTACTCCCCATAACGGTGGTTAAAACGCCCTGCCAGATCACGTGTCAGTTCCAGATGTTGCTTCTGATCCTCACCTACGGGTACAAGGTCAGCATTGTATAACAAAATATCAGCCGCCATTAATGATGGATACACAAACAGTCCAGCACCAACGGAATCTTTACCGGATGATTTATCCTTAAACTGAGTCATGCGTTCAAGCTCACCCATGGAGGTCAGCGTTGTCATCAACCAGCCCAATTCCGCGTGCTGCGGTACATGGGATTGCAGAAATACGTTAGATTTCGACGGATCAATACCTGCTGCAATAAACAGCGCAGCTACCGCTTCCGACTGTTCACGCAATGCTGCTGGCTCCTGTGCCACGGTGATGGCATGAAGATCAACCACCATGAAATGACATTGATAGTCATGCTGGAGTTTTACAAAATTTTTGATTGCACCAATATAGTTGCCCAATGTGAGCTTACCGCTTGGCTGAATACCTGAAAGTACTGTTTTCATTACACATAACGCCTCCCTGATTGTATATAAAAAAACTCCTGCCATTCTCTGCGAACGCAAAAAGGCCCCACATCCGCAAGGGACGTGAGACCGTGGTGCCACCCTTATTCGCTTTTCTTCTATTGCTCCTGACCCTGAATCAAGTCAAGCCGGAGAAATGCCTTCATTGTTCCGTAACGTGGATTAAACGGCAGACTCTAGTGGGGCAAGCCCATCTCCGGCTTAACCTGTTCAAACCTACACTCAAGGGTCCATTCGGTACAGAGCTCACACCGGTTCACATCAACCACCGGCTTTCTGAAGAGGATTCTCTTGGCCTACTTATCCCTGTCATCGATTTCATGTCATTCAATTCTAATAAATGCTTTCAGAGTTCCATCTTAATGCGCACAGGCGCGAATGTCAAAATGAGTTGAACTTTTTTACCCGAGACATCAAAATCTGTTATGATGGAATTGCTTATCCTGTTGTCTGCTTCACACGAAATAGCGCAGGAAATAGCTGGCATGTACACAACGACACGCCTGCAGCAGTAGCTTCATCATAACTGCTTGCAGACAGATTTCAAGTGGGAAAAGGAGCATCGATATGAAACAAGTGACCAAAGGCCAATGGAATGGTTACGACACGTATATCCTACATAGCCGTGAATTGGAAATCACCCTGCTGCCGCGTCTTGGAAATAATATTATTTCTATTCGTGATTTAGTGCAGGACAGAGATGTCGTTCGCCGTCCGGATGAAGACGATCTTGCCTTTTATCTGCAGAAGCCGTACCATTTTGGCGTTCCTCTCCTGATACCACCAGGCCGCATTCATCGTGGACAATTCGAATATGAAGGCGTTCATTACCAGTTCGATCAGAACACGGCGAATGACAACCATATTCACGGTCTCCACCGTACCCAATCCTGGTGTGTCAGTGACATTGAGGAAGATGAAGACGGCTGTGCAATTACGACTGAATTACTGACCGAAAATGAAGAGCATTGGATTGCTCAATTCCCGATTCCCCTGAAACTTGAGATGACGTTCAGTCTGCAAAACGCTGTATTTAGCCAGCGTCTGCGAGTCACCAATCTGAGCTCAACACCTGCTCCTTTTGGGATGGGATATCATACATGGTTTTTGTTAGACGGCAAACCTGCCGACTGGACACTGCAACTGCCTGTTTCCGGAATATACGGACAGAATGAAGAACAATTACCGACAGGTGAACTGGAATCTCTGGGTGAATGGTCTGCTCTGAACGAAGGCATCAATTTGCAGGGACGTAACTGGGATACCCTGTTGAAAGCTACCGAAGCTGAACCGGCTACGGCTTACTTACGCAGGCAAGATGGATATACATTGAAATATTCAGCAGATGAAGCATTTTTCAAACATTGGGTTCTCTTTACCAAAGGTGAATCCGATCAGTTTTTGTGCATTGAACCGTACACTTGGCTCCCGGATGCACCTAATTTGGCTTTCTCGGATGAACAAACCGGGTTGATTCGCTTGGAACCGGAACAGCCTGTTGAGTTATTTACACGTATTGAGGTTATACCTCCTACAGACTAAGCGAGCTGATCATCCTCTATTTTGCTTTTACGCATATCAACCTATATTTTGATATCCAAATACAACTTGCCGACCCGCATTGGGTCGGCTTTTTTATGTGTCCTGTGCACTGATAGTTATCCATATTTTCCCTTACGCCATATCATGTATATTTCCGTATTCTCTAACCATACTAACATCACCAACCCATAAGGAGGTGACACATATGTACGGAGGTCAAAACCAAGGTAGCGGTAGCCGCTCCAACAACCTGGTCGTTCCCCAAGCAACTGCAGCATTGCAACAATTGAAAATGGAAGCTGCACAAGAGCTGGGTGTAACTATTCCACAAGATGGTTACTACGGTAACTATACTTCCCGTGAGACAGGTTCTCTGGGTGGATACATCACTAAACGTCTGGTGCAAATCGCTGAGCAGCAATTATCGGGTCGTTCGTAAGCTCGTAATTATTGCTTAAGCAAACAGAATCCAAAAGCGGCCTTCTTCGGAAGTGCCGCTTTCTCTTGTGCAACGAATTATGAGGTCGACTCCATATCTGAATCCTTGTATGTATTGGTTCTAGGGTAACGAATCATGAGGCTCGCCATATTGTAATTAGACTCCATCGTTGCATCTACCAAAATCATACCTTGTCTTACTGTGAAGTCGTATGATATCTCGCCATGCGTCCAATTGCGTTTGAATTTCAACGTCTCCAGTGCCATTGCCCGGAAAGAAGTTCTCTGGGTTTGGTTTAGCCCCCCTTCCTCCACATCCATCTGCCCATCTCGTCCAGCTATCGGATTATGTCGAATACCGAATTTCCCAATTACGTTGTTTCGTATTTGCACAAAAACCACCCCTGAATCTAACCCTGATAACTCATGATCAAGTTCTTTGAACACCAGATCCAACTGTCTCGCTAATGAAAGCTCATCAATTTTCATATTAATACTCTCCTTATATGCTTATAGTCCTATACAGCAAGGACTTACGACTCATTATATGACATCATATGTGCTCATTCAACAAAGAACGGCAAAGTTGGGTATTTCTAACTATGATTTGCACAATTAATTGCCATTCCACTCCCTTAAACTGAGCTTTTTCACTTAATTACGACAAAATCTTCGAGAATCAAAAATGAGGATTCTGTACAAAAAAAGGCTGCAATCCTGTGTCTGTTAACACGAAATTGCAGCCTTTTTATATATATTCAACCTATTATATTCAACTTATTTTTCGGTTGCTGTCATCTGCAGAAACTGCTCAATATCGGCAATAACCAAGTCCGCAGCATTTTGCCAGAATTCCGGTTGTGTCAGGTCCGTACCCAGATGTTTCTGAGCAAGTTCTTCGACCGTCATACGCCCTGTATCCCGCAACAAATCATCGTATTTATCTGCAAATGCCGTTCCTTCTTGCTGTGCTCTCGCATAGATTCCCGCACTGAACATATAACCGAACGTGTATGGGAAATTATAGAATGGCACACCCGTCAGATAGAAATGCAGTTTGGATGCCCAGAAATGAGGATGATCTGATGCAAGTACACCGCAGAACGCTTCCTGCTGCGCCTCCACCATTAATTTAGATAATTCATCCGCGTTGACCAGACCTTTTTTGCGTTGTTCATAGAAACGATTCTCAAACAGGAACCGGGCATGGATGTTCATAAAGAAAGCCACACTTCGCTGGATCTTGTCTTCCAGCAAAGCCAGCTTCTCTTGCTCATCTGTTGCCGCCTGCACCAGGGCATCTGCTACAATCAGTTCAGCAAACGTGGACGCTGTCTCAGCCACATTCATCGCATAACGCTGATTCAATGCGGGCAACTCTTCCATGATGTGTTGATGATATCCATGCCCAAGTTCATGCGCAAGAGTCGACACATTAGATGGTGTCCCGGAGAAGGTCATGAAAATTCGGGTTGCTTTGCTAAGTGGCAAAGACGTACAGAATCCACCTGGACGCTTGCCAGGACGGTCTTCTGCTTCGATCCAGCGTTTCTCAAAAGCCATTTCTGCAAACGAGGAAAGTTTAGGACTGAACTTGGCAAACTGTTCAACAATATTGATGGCTGCCTCATCGTAAGTGATTTTGCCACTCGATTTACCTACAGGTGCATCTACGTCGCTCCAGCTGAGCTTGTCTACCCCCAGCAGTTCTGCCTTGCGCTCCAGATATTGAACAAGCGCAGGTTTGGCACCGTTAATCACATCCCACATCGTATCCAGTGTCTGACGTGACATCCGGTTGATGGCCAGAGGTTCTTTGAGGATATCATCCCAGCCACGTTTCTCATATAACTTCAGACGGAATCCCGCGAGGTGATTCAGCGTGTCAGCACAGAAATCTTCGACATCGGCCCAAGCTTGCTCCCAGTTTGCGAATACCGTCTCGCGTACATTCCGATCACTATCGCTCAGCTTGTTGGCAGCCTGTCCTGCGGAGAGCATCACCGTTTCCCCATCTTGCTCAAACGGAATGTTCACCTTGCTGACAATCGTGTTATAGAATTTGCCCCAACCATGGTAACCATCCACACCCAGATCCAGAGCAAGACCTTCCAGTTCAGGCGACAGCTTCTCACGAGCCAGCGTGCGACTCTCGTTCAGTACAAATGCCAGCGGCTGAATATTTTCCCGAGCAATCCAAGCGTCCCACACCGAATCCGATGTCTGACTGAGTGTATTATCAAACTTCGATTTGCTGCCGTTCAGCATCGCTGCAATAGAACTGATGGCGCCCTGAAGCTGCGTTGCCTTTTTGTCCTTCTGGTTTTGCGATGAGAGGCAGGATACAAACGCAGATCCTTCCGATATGCGGATATAACAGCTTTGCAGCAGTTCCAAAATCGGATCAAATGCAGCCGTCTCTTCTAATGAAGTCGGTGCAGCTGTTTCGTTCAGCAGATGTTGCAGTTTACGTACATCCTCTTCCAGTTCAATCAGATACGCAGCAAATGTCTCGGAGGAAGAACCTCCACTAAAAATGGACTCCAGGTCCCATACGGGGTGTAATGGCGTTTTCATTTAATAAGGCACCTCTCTCTATAAATTGGATGGTTAGGATTGAATTAAAAACTGGTTTTCTGTCAGCCATATCTCTATACTAGAGAAATACTTATAGCAACCTTCAGGAGGTAAACGTATGAAACCTTTACAAGTATCGGCTGATACAGCCGTCAAATTAGCAGAATCCCTGGGCGTACCTTTGGAGCACCTGATGCACATGCCCCAACATATCCTGATGCAGAAGATTGCGGAACTCGCCAAACAAGAAACCTCCAAACCTTCCGCACCAGAAGGCGAACAAGAATGATTCCGTTTGAGAACAGCTGGCCTTACGATATTGTGATGGGAGACATCTATGTACAGCAATGTCCCTACTGTCATGCAAGCAACGTGCTGCTCCCCCTCAAACCCAAAGAGCTTGTGCTCATTCGCGAAGGCAAAAAGAAATTACTGGTCTTTCCCTGCTGTAATACAAGCATGACCGTGATCGACAACGACAGTGACTATTTGTTATCCAGCCGTCCTGTCCGTAACTAATGTAAGATCAACCTAGAGGGGGCTGCGCTTTGCAGCCTCTTTGTCTGTTTCCAGCATCTCTTCAGGGAGTTCCAACTTACTTGAAATCATCTGCTCACGCAGCACGGCCCACTGTTCCCTTGAAGCACGAATCATGGCCGCATCTGTGATCCGCTTGTCATGAATGACCTTGCTGAACCATTGCACTGCTTCATTAAACCGTCCTACCCTGCGGTTCAATTCCCCGAGCAAATACAACAGTTTGGCTTCATTGCCACCCGTTCCTTCACGTTCGAACACCTTCACATAGGCTTCCAGGCTAAATTCAAGAAAACGATGTTCCTGTGCATGGTCCTCCATATAACGATACAACCAAGCTATATGATGCAACAGACCAGCGACGACACGATCTTTCTCCCGGATAACCTGTGCGCACAGCAAGGCAAGCTTGTACGTTGCCAACGCCTGTTCCAATGTTCGTGCTCCGCTATAATCACGTTTAACCCAGCGGTTACCGATCTGTTCCTTAAAAGCCTTGCGCTGAGCATCATTTAAATGCTCCGTTGCGTTCTCCGTCGTGGCAAACCCGCACTGCGGACAGATGCGAACCACATAAAAATCTGGATTCTCCAGCTTGTAGTAAGCACAAAAATCCGAATCCGTCCGGTAGGGCCTTTTCAAACTCGGTCTTACCCGTGAGGTTTCATACTCGGTTTCGCAATAATGGCAGGTCACCTTCACCTTATACAGCGGCTCTAATTCCAATCTCTTCCATCCCTCTCCCGTACGCTTATAATCATATTCGGATCTACGGTGTATTTACAAAATGATGTGCAGGCCCGGATAAACGCTGCAGGATAAACGCATGCAAGGGCTCCTCCACACCAATCTGTGTTAAGGCTTGATCCATACATGCAAGCCACGCCTCAGCCCGTTCAACCGTCACTTCAAAATGCATATGACGGGCACGCATCATCGGATGTCCAAACGCCTCGGAAAACAGCCCTGGTCCTCCAAAAAACTGAGACAAAAACATATACTGCTTGTCGATGACCGGCTGAATATCTTCCGGGAAAAGCGGAGCCAGCTGCTCATTCTGCTGAACGATCGGATAGAAAGCCTCGACCAGTGCGCGAACACCTTTCTCACCGCCAAGATTGTCATAAATGCTTAAACTGGGATTCATTCGTCTGATTCCCCTTTCTGATGTCGAATTTTGCCATATATTACACGTTCCGTGAACATTGTGAAAACAGTAACAATATCCAGGCCACAAAAGCCTTTATCTCCATTCTATCAAAAAAAACCAAAAAGTCCTATATAACATGAAATCATCAGGACATGTAACCTGCCATCTGTATATAGGACCTTATTCGAAACATAACACAAAAAAAGCGCCAACCGCTTGGGTTGGCGCACTAGTATTTCATTAATAACTCCGCCAGTCCTCTTCCTCAGAGCGTACCAGCGAGGCACGTATCACATATACAAAAGCACAGACCAGGATTCCGGTGACAAGACTCATGATCATCACTCCATCCGAATTGAATTCCACCTTGGAGACAATTAGGTGACGTTCAGGCGTTTTTCTCATTTTAGCACACATCACTCAAAAACACAGCCACTTTTGCAAGCGCTTTCTACGTATAATTTTGTACTGTTTGTCCACTTTTTTTCATATATTGATGGCAATAACACCACAGACTTCCGCACACCGACCATTCCAAAAATAAAGGAGAAGAATTCATGGCTGCTTCACAACGACTCACCCATGTCCTGGTCACACTCGCTCTCCTGACCCTTTGTGTGTTAATGGTCTTGTATCCAGCGGAAACCTGGCATGCAGGTGTACGCGGACTGTCCATCTGGTGGGACGTATTGTTTCCCTCCCTTTTTCCTTTTTTGGTGCTGTCCGAGCTGCTGCTCGGCTTTGGCATTGTTCATTTTCTAGGTACCTTGCTGAATCCACTGATGCGTCCATTGTTTCGTGTTCCCGGAAGCGGTGGTTTTGTATTTGCCGTGAGCTGTGCATCCGGTTATCCTACAGGGGCAAAACTCACCGCTCAGTTATGGGAACAAAAGCTGGTTACTCGGGAAGAAGGAGAACGGCTCGTTGCCTTCACTACATCATCCGATCCGATCTTCATGATTGGAGCGGTATCGGTTGGGTTCTTCCATAATGTCGCCATTGCTCCAGTATTGGTTGCGAGCCATTACGCTGCAGCTTTTCTGGTGGGTATGCTCATGCGTTTTCACGGGGGTACAGCAAAAGGCTCACACCCAGACAGTTCTTCTGGATCTCCAACGGAGGGGATACCTAGAAACAGACTGGTCCGGGCCATCTATGCGATGCATGAAGCAAGAAAAGCTGACGGGCGGGCATTTGGTGAACTGCTGCGCCAGGCAGTCTCCTCATCCCTTCGCCTTATTATTATCGTAGGAGGGCTGGTTGTATTCTTCTCGGTCATGATGGAGCTACTTGTCCAGACCGGTTGGCTTGGCGGATTATACGGGATAACCGAGCAATTGTTACGACATAGCGGACTGCCTCCATCCTTATCTCCTAGCTTGGTCGGTGGGCTGTTTGAAGTAACGCTGGGGAACAAAGAGGCTGGGAGTGCCGGGGCATCCATCCCACTCGTCTATAAAGTAGCAGCAGCAGCCTTTGTTCTCTCTTGGGGTGGATTATCCGTCCATGCACAGATTATGAGTGTTCTTAGCAACACACCCATGAGATACGGTCCATTTCTATTTGCCAGAGCAATCCATGCGCTAATCGCCCCTGTGCTGGTCCTGCTGTTATGGACACCCATGATGGGGCGTTCCTCTTCACCCGTTCTCATGGAGCCCGGTTTCATCCCATCGTTATCAACGTATACACCGGACTGGGGACTGATTTTTTTATCCGGAATGATTGTTTTTGTAAGCCTCATCGTGTTGTTGTTATTCCTTGCGATATTAAGTTCCATTCTCAAACCTAGACGACATGCCAAAAAATAAGTGAACGATTCATCTATATTTAACTGAATATGCGCCCAAACGTTGTGTTCTTCAGCGGAATTGATTATCATCGGTAGTATAATGACCACAAAGGAGCTTTCATCTTGAGATACTATGTTCAAGACCGCGGAGACCAGTTATCGATTGATCTCAGTCAGCAGTTTCATGCGCTGGCGAAGGAAGAAGGGTTCAAGCTGGATGCAGAATCGCCGGAGATTGTTATCTCCATCGGGGGCGATGGTACGATGCTACAGGCATTTCACAATTTCATCGACCGTATTCCGGATATTGCTTTTGTTGGGGTTCATACAGGCCATCTCGGCTTTTACGCCGATTGGAAGAAGGAAGAATTACGGGAGTTAGTCAGGCTGATGAGTGGCAAGGGAGATCCGGAGCGTCTCAAACCACGTATTGTACAATACCCACTCTTGGAGCTTGAGATTCGTAAAAAGTCGGGGAATTCCTCTTACATCGCCCTTAATGAATTTACGTTAAAAGGTGTAGACGGTACCGTCGTAGCCCAGGTCGATATTAACGATGTGACATTTGAGATGTTCCGTGGGGATGGCATCTGTGTATCCACGCCATCAGGCAGCACGGCATACAACAAGGCCCTTGGCGGTGCCATGGTTCATCCAACCATCGAGGCGATTCAGATTGCGGAGATTGCATCGATTAATAACCGGGTCTATCGTACACTTGGTTCACCGGTTATTTTGCCCAAGCATCATCATTGTGATATTTTCTCCCGCAAGGATCAGCGGTTATTGATGACGATTGATCATGTGAATGTGATGGTGGAGGATCTGATCTCCGTCCGTTGTCAGGTATCCAGTCACAAGGTCAGTTTTGCACGTTTTCGCCCTTATCCATTCTGGAACCGGGTTCGCACGGCATTTCTTGACTAAAATAACACACCAAAAAAGCGGTCCTTCTCAGGAACCGCTTTTTGCTTTGGCTTGAGGTTGATCCTTGCTCTTCTGAAGCACAAAGTACGCACAGCCAAAGTTACAATATTCATTGATATAATCCACCATACTGGCGATTGTGGAATCCTTTGTCGCTTTTGGATGGTTATCACGGTAAAACCCTTTTAACCTCAGCTGGCTATAACCCCAGTCCCCGATAATATAATCATAACGCTCCAGCACTTCACTGTAACGATCACGGAAGACCTCTGGATTCCAGCCCTCTTTGTGGTTCTGGACGATTTCATAATTTTTGCCGCCGATCTGTACAATGACCGGTTCTTTGGGCTTTTCCTCAACTGATTCAACAACTGATTCCTGAACCGGCTCCTGGATCTGCTCCTGAAGTTGGTCCTGAATCTGTTCTGTGATTTTTTCTTCTTCCAATCCGGTATCCTCCATCACGCGTGTGTTGCCGCCTGTTCAGCATGTTTGGTAGCCGATTTCACCTGTTCATGCGCATGGTAGGAGCTGCGTACCATCGGGCCGGATTCGACGTGGCTGAACCCACGTTTTAATCCTTCCTGTTTCAATGCAGCAAACTCCTCTGGCGGATAATACTTTTCAACATACAGATGTTTCTCCGATGGCTGCAAATATTGACCAATCGTCATAATATCACAGTTCACCGCACGAAGATCATCCATTGTTGATAAAATTTCATTATATTCCTCACCTACACCAAGCATGATGCTTGATTTCGTAGGGATGTTAGGTTGCATTTCTTTGGCACGAGCAAGCAATTCCAGTGAACGTTTATATTTTGCCTTGGCACGCACTTTGTCTGACAACCGCTCAACCGTCTCAATATTGTGATTCAGAATGTCCGGTTTGGCATCCATTACAATCTGCAAAGATTCCCGATCGCCCAGAAAGTCTGGAATGAGTACTTCAACGCTGCACAATGGCAACCGTCGTCTTACGGCCTTCACGGTCTCTGCAAAAATCGTAGCTCCCCCATCCTTCAGGTCATCACGGGCTACACTTGTAATTACGCAGTGTTGCAGATTCATCTGCTCTGCTGCTTCCGCCACACGTTCTGGTTCCTGCAAATCAAGCTCCGTTGGCAAGCCTGTATTCACCGCGCAAAAACGGCATGCCCTTGTGCAAATGTCGCCCAAAATCATAAAAGTGGCCGTTCGATTGGCCCAGCATTCATAAATATTCGGACACCGTGCTTCCTCACATACCGTATGCAGCGTTTTGGAACGCATCATCGTTTTCATTTCCTGATAGTTATCGCCGGTTGTCAATTTGATCCGAATCCAATCCGGCTTCGGTTCTTTAACACGTTTAGCCAATGCATAAACCTTCTTTCTACTGAAGTTAGGCTGTTGCTCGGAACATATTATACCATGAAAGCGCTGGAAAAACCCCCATTTGTCACATCTTGTGCATTCATGCCCGATATGGACAATTTGTATAATTGGATTCCCCCCCAAGAGCTTACATGGATAAAATGAGAACTTTTGAAGAACGCTAACCTTTAGCTTGGTTCATCGGGTACCTTGTATCATTCTAATGGAAAGGGGCTGCATCCCAGTGCAACAACGCTTGACCTTCAGGCACACGTACCGCTTTTGGATCAAAACATTACTTGCAGGTACTCTGCTTCTCCCATTCTTGCCTGTTGAAGTTTACGGTGAACCCGCCCAGGCCGCTCCCAAACCACAGGCTGCCGAGTTAAAACCCGCAGAAATTTTCGCTGCACGTCGCCATTTATATGAAACCATTGGTCAGATGACCCAGATTCCCTGGTACAGGCTTGCCGCCATTGATCAGTATGAACGTACGATTACTCGTGCACACCCAAAGGATCGCAAGCATCCGGAGCGGCTTACGGGTATCTTCATGACCCCTCCGGCCTGGAGAGGATGGCTAAATCCCGATGAGACGGATCAACATCCGGAATCCATTCTTTTTTTCAAAGGATATGGACGGGATGGTTCAGGAGACGGTATAGCGGATGCCAACAATGATCAGGATGTGTTGTACAGCATGGCTTCTGTTATTCAAGGTTACGGGAACAAACAAGAGGACTTCAACATTGCCTTGTGGGAATATTATCACAACTCCCGTGCTGTGCAGCGGATACAGCAATTCGCGAAGTTATATGAGCATTTTGACAATCTGGATCTATTCGGACATGCCTTTCCGGTCCCACTCGGAACCAACTACTCCTATCGCAGTACCTGGGGGACAAAAAGAAGCTGGGGCGGTTATCGTATTCATGAGGGAACAGATATTTTCGCTCCGCATGGCCTGCCTGTACGCAGTACCTGTTACGGTGTCGTGGAGATCAAAGGCTGGAACCCGTTTGGCGGCTGGCGCATCGGAATTCGGGATTTGAACAACCATTATCACTATTACGCCCATCTTTCGGGTTTTGACAAAAGTGCACGCATCGGTGAAGTTGTGATCCCCGGTCAGGTTGTAGGTTGGGTTGGCAGTTCGGGTTACGGGAAACCTGGAACACAGGGCAAATTTCCTCCGCATCTGCACTATGGTATCTACCGGGACAGCGGACTGCACGAATGGTCGTTCGATCCTTATCCACAACTGAAACATTGGGAACAGGATGAACGCAAACAAAAGAACAAGAAAAGTAAGTGAGACGAGGATATGCACGATAAGTATTCGAAAAAGGGACCTCTTTAATAGAGGCCCCTTTTTCGAATGCTTAGTAATTCAAATTTGTGTGTATCATGGGTGCGCGTCCTTATTGAGCTGTAATCCCCCATTCACATCAGGCAGATCATCCGGCTCAATTTCTTCAAGTTCATTCCCTTGCAAATGGTCTGACGGCGTCTGTTGCTGGTTCTGGCTAGGGGGATTCGTAGTTACTCCATTACCGCTTGATACACCCGTATGACCTGATGGCAGCGCAATAGCTGGGGCATTACTACCGTTACTGCCCACTGGCTTGCCCTGATTATCGTAATAATACATTGGCACATCCCCGACAACCAAAAGGTAGGAAATCGGGATTTCCGTATCAACCGTTTCGGGTTCCATGTCGAAGGGCACCACGACCGCGACCTCAGCAATAATGTGAATGTACACTTCCACCAAAATCATGTTAATACCCGCATTCTGCTGACGGGTGTTCAGATCCACTTTGACAGCGCCTTGGGGCTCAATACGAACCGGTATACTCGGGCCAAATGAAGCCAACACCGGACTGCCCAGCGCCTGCCCCAGCGGGATTTTTTCTTTTAACATGTGTACATTTTGCAGCGTGGATTGCACAATATTCATCGTACTTGCAGTGATTCGCATATGCTCATTGTAGTTCAGCATGAAACCGGACACTTTCCCGGCAGTATCCGTCTTCCAGTCAATCAGTCCTTCGTTGGTTTTGCCATCGGCAACCTGTGCTGTAATCGCCTTGTTGATCGCTTCGGTCGCAATCTGCTTCACTCTGATCTTGGCCAAGTGCATGATGGGGGGCTTCATCTTTTTATCCACATAAGCAAAGCCCTGCATCAAACAAAACGCGGTGACCAATAAAATGATCAACCACATTTTGCGTTTGCCACTTGGCGGCTTACGGCGTCTCCGGCTTCGCCATTTTCTTCTCATCATCGAAGTGTCCCTCCCCTACGGGATGAGCTATAGGCTATATGTTAACCTTATGCACCGTTGTCCCGAAAAAGAAGGACAGCACGTGGACACTGGATAGAAAGTAACAACAACATGAAAGGGACAAGCACTCCTCATTGGCTAAACTAACCTCGAATCGGAAACTACATAAACAGAGATAAAAAAAACCTTTCACCCGCAGATTACTCTGCAAGGCGAAAGGTTTTATGTTCAGTCCACCCAAAGATTCAGGCATGTCTATCCTTTTATTTCGGAACAGATTCCCAGTCTTTCAGGAAACGTTCAATCCCGCTGTCCGTCAGTGGGTGTTTCCAAAGTGTCGGCAGAAGCGAACCCGGAATGGTGGCAATATGCGCACCGGAAAGGGCTGCATCCTCTACATGTTTGATATTGCGAATGCTTGCTGCGATAATCTCGGAAGGCAGATCATACATGTCCAGAATAAGACGCAGATCACGAATCAATTTCATACCATCCACAGCAATATCATCCAAGCGACCAACGAATGGACTGATGTAGGTTGCACCGGCTTTCGCCGCCATCAGGCCCTGTGCTGCGGAGAAAATCAGCGTAACATTGGTTTTGATCCCTTTTTGCGTCAACTCATGACAAGCATACAGCCCATCTTCGGTCATCGGCAATTTAATGACTACATTTGGTGCCCATTCTGCAATTTCATAAGCTTCCTTCAACATATCCTCGGCTTTGAGACCGATGACTTCAGCACTGACCGGGCCTTTAACAACGCCACAGATCTCCTGAATGACTTCTTTAAATACGCGACCTTCTTTGGCAATCAAAGACGGGTTAGTCGTGACTCCATCCACCAGACCCAGACGTTCGATCCGTTTGATTTCTTCCACATTCCCTGTATCCAAGAAAAATTTCATGATATGTTACCTCCACTTGATGAATTCGTAAACACGATATAAGTCATTACCCGATTCTCATCATATGTTAACAGTTATATATAAAATTAATTTTTCTCTACAGCGTGACCGCCAAATTCATTACGCAATGCTGCTACCACTTTACCTGTGAATGTGTCTGTCTCCAGGGAACGATAACGCATCAGCAAGGACAACGCGATAACCGGTGTAGCGGTTTGAAGGTCAAATGCCGTTTCTACTGTCCAGCGTCCTTCGCCGGAAGAGTGCATTACACCTTTAATCTCATCGAGGTTTGCATCTTTGGAGAAGGCACGTTCTGTCAGCTCCATCAACCAAGAGCGGATAACGGAACCGTTGTTCCATACACGTGCTACTTGTTCGAAGTCGAAATCAAATCCACTTTTCTCCAATACGTCAAAACCTTCACCAATGGATGCCATCATACCGTACTCGATACCATTGTGAACCATTTTGAGGAAGTGACCGCTGCCCGCTTTACCAGCATACAGGTAGCCATTCTCTACGGAAGTATCTTTGAATGCCGGTTCAACGATTGCCCAAGCTTCCGGGTCCCCACCGATCATATAACATGCTCCATTACGTGCGCCTTCCATACCGCCAGATGTACCTGCATCCATGTAGTGAATGCCTTTGGTTTTCATCTCTTCATAGCGACGGATGGATTCTTTGTAGTGGGAGTTACCCGCTTCAATGATGATGTCGCCTTTGGACAACAACGGGCTAACTTCAGCCAATACAGCGTCTACTACGTTGTGGGGAACCATGATCCACAATACACGTGGGGATTCGAGCGAAGCCACCATCTCAGCGTAAGAAGACACGCCTTCAGCGCCGTATTCTTTCATTTCATTTACTGCTTCAGCGTTCAGGTCAAAAGCAACCACTTCGTGTTTGTGATCAATCAGGTTTCTACCCAGGTTCAATCCCATTTTTCCTAATCCGACGAGTCCAAGTTTCATTTTAAAATCCTCCTGTTATGAACAATGTTTAAATTGCATTTGCGTTCAAAATTAAAAATAAGTGCTTAACGTTTGGTGAAGTAACCGTTCCGGTCACGAATCGTTCTTTTGATCGCTGTTATCCCCAGATTTTTTTGAATCTCCTAAAATAGGAGAAAATCCGGGGATAAAGGCGAACGCTACGCTTCTTCAGAATCGATCTCGTGCCCTGCACTGCATTCTCAGCGTTCAAAGCCAACCCATTTTCAAAACTGAACCGCTAATCTATATTTAAAAATTTTCACGGCCTTTCGGTCACATTACCGGAAGGGCTTATGCAAAATTGGAACGGTATAATTCATGATAAATACTTCATATATATCAGCATTTTGCTTTATCGATCCAGTTCGCTCCCAAAGATAAACGCTCTAGATGAATAGAAACATGTCGTTCTACATCCTGCTGGCTTGGAAGACGCATTTGGATTTTGCAAAATGTTCATTCGTGAGCAGAACGGATTATACCGCTCTTATCTCTGTGCTCACTTTTTCGTTTCACTTACCACCAACGGTAGCCGTCTGCTGCGGTCAGGCGATCTGCTGACTCTGGTCCATGCGAACCTGCACTGTACGTATCCAGTGGCACGTTGCCGGCTTCGAATGCTTCCTGAATCGGTTGAACCCACTGCCATGCCAGCTCCACTTCGTTCCAGTGAGCGAAGAAGGTGGAATCACCACGCATAGCGTCAAAGATCAGATTCTCGTACGCTTCAGGGATGTTACGTTTACCTGAGTTGAAGGTCATATGCATCGGCTCCACTTCACCATGGTTCAATGGATTCTTCGCATTTAATTGAAGGGAAATACTTTCTCCCGGACCAATTTCAATCGTAAGCAGGTTAGGTTCCGTTGTATTTTCGGATTCATGCCCCGTTTTCAGTGGAGCCTTGAACTCAACAACGATTCGAGTGGATTTCTCAGCCAGGCGTTTACCTGTACGGATATAAAATGGAACCTCACTCCAGAACGGATCATCGATCCACAGTCTTGCGGCAACATAGGTCTCATTCTGCGATCCGGCAGGGATGCCAGGCTCGTCCAGATATCCAACAACCGAAGTGCCTTGCAGCTCACCTGCGGCATATTGCGCACGAACGACTTCAGAAGCGACGTTTTCTTTCGTCAAAGGACGAAGTGCTTCAGCAATTTTTTGCTTTTTGAATTGAATTTCTTCCGGTTTGCAACGTTTTGGCAAATGCAAACCAATCATCATCAGCAACTGAAGCATATGGTTTTGGAACATGTCACGAAGCGCACCACTTTGGTCGTAATACGCCGCACGTTCTTCAACACCCACCGTCTCACTTGCCGTAATCTGAACATTGGCAATATAACGGTTAGACCACAACGCTTGAATTACCGGATTTGCATAGGTGAGCGTCTCAATATTTTGAACCATTGGTTTACCAAGGAAATGGTCAATACGGTAAATCTCTTCTTCCGCAAACGTATTGCTCAGTTTTTCGTTCAGATCACGAGCGGATTGCAGGTCGTGTCCGAAAGGTTTTTCGATAATCAGTTTCTTCCAGCCTTTGGTGTTACCCAGGCCACTTTCTTGTATGTTTAATGCGATTGGCTCAAAGAATTCCGGTGCCACCGACATGTAGAACATGCGGTTTTCGGGAATGTTAAGCTCTTGTTCACGCTGTTGAACCAGTTCCAACAGTTTGGTGTAATCTTCAAGCTTCGTATTATTTAAAGAACAATAACGGAAAGCTCCAATGAAATCCCGAACCTGAGATGCTTCTTCCGGCGTCTGACGTGAGAATTCATGCAGTGACTTTTCAACATTCGCCTGAAAGTCCGTATCCGACAATTCACGTCGTCCCAAACCGATAACGGAGAAGGATTCCGGCATTTTCTCATCCATGTACAAGTTATATAATGCAGGGTAAATCTTGCGTTTGGCTAAATCGCCTGTTGCCCCGAACAGGACAAATGTCATTGCATCCATTGGAGTGCCTCCTGTGATCTGTGCAGTATAGTATATGATGTTGCAAAATGTTCAAATCCAAGCATGACAAAAGACGGAATAAGTGGGTGTGTTCCCCGCCTTGCCTCCGTTTATATAACACACCTGAATTTAACCATGGAACATTCCTTCTCTCCACAACCTGTATTTAGGTTATAAATTGTAACCTTTTGAATTAACGTTACCCATATTACACCTGTCGTCACAATTCGTCAATAATCGTGTCTAACCTGTGAACTCCAGTGTTTATAGGGTTTTTATTTGATGATAACGCTTTATGTGGTAAGATTAAGAACAATTGGTATGTGACATTTTACACATATGGCCTGTGGACAAGTAGGTTACAATAAGTATACTAATGATATTACAAGCAATACTAAACCGAAGGAGCACAATCATGAGCGATGATGAGAATGCCAAGCAAATATGCACAAAAGTGGAACAATCTTATCAGATCATTGGCCGAAAATGGGTAGCCCTCATAATCCATGCGTTGATGGAGGAACCCAAGCGCTTCAGTGAGATTCACGCTTATATCCCTGACTTGAGTAAACGCGTGTTAAATGAGCGAATGAAGGAATTGGAAGAAGAAGGACTCGTGGTTCGCCATGTGGTCACGGAACGTCCAGTTCGGACTGAATATATGTTGTCACGAAAAGGCACGGAACTGGGGAGAGCGCTAAGCGCCGTGGAACGTTGGGCTGATAAGTGGCTGTAATATTTTGAGGAATCATTATGGTTTATTTATTTAGCTTAAAGGTAACGCCGATAATCCCGGAGGTGGAGTATCGCATTTAGCAACTGGCTAGTGCAATCCGCATCCGGGATTTATTTACTTCAAACAGTGAATACTAATTGTATACAAAGACGTAATAACGCTATTATTTTGCAAACCAAATGACTATGGAGATTATTATCTCGAAGCGATTGCGAGTTAAATGGATGGAAAAACCGGGTGTATTGATTTTTTAGTGGTGTAGGTGTAATAGACCTGGAACAAAAAAAGATGCCAATTCTCACTTATGTGAGGGGCATCTTTTTCACGTATAATACTACGAATCCAACTTACTCCCGAGTGTAATACTCGAATCCTCGAAGTTGTCCACCGTCGTCTTTTTTTCATAAAAGTGTACGGCATGTTGCATAATTCCTTCTCTTGTGTAAAACGCGTCTTTCGCCCCTAGTGGAAAAACAACCTTTTCTCTCGTACTTGCCGACTTATAGATACCCACAATCAGTTCAAGCGTATTCCGACCACTTTGGCCATCCACCAGAAGGGGAGATCCTGTCTCAATAGCATTTAACACATTCTCCACTTGCCCAGCGTGACCGACATGAGTAACATCCGGCAATTCGTCAGCGAGCTTCTGAATCTGTTGTTCCAACTCTCGATTCGGTTCCGGAAACCCGTTATTCCTCGCGGTAGAAGCAACCACTTTCCAAGGTGCAGATACCCGGGCTTCTTTGCCCTGAAAAATTAACTGCTGCTCCTCTCCGTGATGTACGACGGAACTGGTAATCATGCCAAGCGCCCCTTCCTGGAAGCGAAGCATCGCCATGGATATATCCTCAACTTCGGCATTATCATGAGCCGTATTTGCCATCATCGCCTGTAATTCCACTGGAGGTCCCATCATCCAAAGCATAGCATCAATATGATGCACCGCATGATTAAGGGTACAGCCCCCGCCTTCTTTTTCCCATGTCCCGCGCCACCACAGATCATAATAATTGTGGCCCCGCCACCAGAACGAATCAACCTGCACATGTACAATAGGTCCCATCCGTTTACTGTCCAGCACACCTTTTAATTTCATCATCGGTGTCGTAAATCGATTCTGTGCTACTACAGATAGTAACTTGCCACTTTCTTGCGCTGCTCTCAACATCAGATCCGCTTCCTCCAGGGAAGATGCCATCGGTTTTTCGACCAACACATGCGCACCTGCTTGCATGAAATCACACGCAATTGGAGCATGCGTATATGGTGGCGTACAGACGGATACCAGATCAATATTTTGGGCAAGTAGCTCTGTGTAATCCGTAAAGGCTTGTGCACCTTCCAATCCATATTCATTAATTCGCTTCTGTGCTTTTTCCTCGTAGATATCGACCACAGCAACAATCTGACATCGCTCTGGAAATGCTAAGTATGCTGAGATATGCGCTCCACTAATTGCACCTGCTCCGATAATCGCCACTCTTAACATCGTTACAACCTCCCTTGTTTCCTTCACAATACACAATAATAAAGCGCTTTTATGCGTTCATCTTGTGGTAAAATATAACTATCTTGTGCATGATAAGGGAGGCATTCATGATGTCCATCATCCTGGGAGAACAATTTAACCTGGCCTGTCGTCGTACATCCAACACTACGTTTCGCGAAGTGTTCCATGCTCATTCGCAGCTGGAGATAACATATATCCACGAAGGATACGGGCAGTTGATAACCGAAGGTCAGGTTTTCTCCCTTGAACCCGGTATGCTCATGATTTTTCGACCTTTTCAATTGCACCACTTCCAGATTCAAGTATCCAGTCAGCAGCCTTTCATCAGAAACGTGCTTATGTTTGAGCTTGAAATATTAAAGACACATTGGTCGCATTTTATGACGACTCACCGTTTCATACATGACCTGCTGGGAGAGCACTCTCCGATTCACCCGATCCGACTTCCTGCCACTTCCCCACTCATTCAACGAATGGAACAATTCGATAAGACCTATCCAGAACTACTACCTCATGAAGCAGTGGAGGATACTTGCCTCTTTATACTTGATTCACTTACGCAACTACGTTACTTATGGAAAGATGTTGTCATTCAGGATCTAAAGGCACATTCCGTATCCAGTTCAGTAATGCTTCATCCTCATGCCGAAGCCATCATGCAGTGGATTGAACAGCATTACCAGGAGCCTTTTCGTTTGGAGGATATCGCAGAGACACTTCATCTATCCCCCTATCATCTATCTCATGTATTTAAAAAAGCGACTGGCACCACCATCGTTGCTTATGCTCAAGCTACCCGCATTCGTCATGCCTGTGTGCTGCTCACTCGGTCCTCCCTTTCCGTTCCCGAAATCGGTCACCGTGTTGGTATGACCAGCCCCTCCTACTTTTGCAAAGTATTCCGTACTGCCACAGGCTCTACACCGCATCAATATCGGCTGAAGATGCAGGGGAGGAAGTAATGGATCACCACATTAAGAAAGAAGCGAAAGAATTCACTTCTCCGCTTCTTCTCCTCTTTCACAGTTCACCCGATTCAACGCACATTAAGCTCCAATCGTTTCAAATAGGGAATTAGACGTCTCTCTAGCTGCCTCAAATCATCCTTTTGCTCCGCTGACAAGCGTTCCTCATGGATGCTTCCATCCTTGTCCAATATCATCGCTTCATACTTCTTCATTTGTTCATAGACAGACTTAAACTCACGATATTGTTCCTTGGTAAATGTCTTCTCAGCCCGTTCCAACTGCTCCGTCCAGAATTGTTGCTCGTCCATCAATTTTTTGGAAGACCCTTCACTCACAGCTTCCAGCTTCTCAAAAAACGGTTCCAGCTCAGCTACAAGAAGGTTATATTGTTCCTGCTCCTCTGTACTCCACTGCTCAGGATGCATATTGCCTTGAGAATCAGCATGCTTCACGGCCATTTGCCCCATTTTCTTCAGCAGGTCCATGTATTGAACAAATTCTTCTTCACTGAAATGCGTCTTGGCCGTCTGCAGCTTTGCTTCCAACCTCATATAATCCTCAGCTGTTCCCCCCATAGCAGTGATATTTTCCTGTGAACCATATATTCCGTCTGCAAGATAGGTGTACCCTGCGTAGGCTCCGGTGGGAATAATGAGTACAACAGCCAATAGCCCAGTGACCAGCCATCTTTTTCGATTTCTTCTAATGTGAATATCACTTCGAATACCATCCAACATTTTATGTTTAATTCCCGCAGGAACAGACCACTCTTTAGTCTCTTCCTGGTAGGCTGTTCGCAACTCTTCATCGAGTCTCATGCAAATCCTCCACCTTTCCCCGCAACCTTGGATTCATCTTCTCTTTTTGTCTCAACTTCGCCAGCGCCGCATGTATGCGCGATTTCACGGTTCCAAGTGGAATCTCCAATATGCCAGCAATCTCCTCTTGCGTGTATTCGTTCAAATAATGAAGTGTAACCACCTGCTGCAGCTTGTACGGCAAACGACGCACCTGTTCCAGCAGAGGACGATTTGCCAATTTGTTGACCAGATCAGTGGAAAAATCATATTCCATACCAACGTCAGATTTCTCGAGCCGCTTGCCAAACCGAAACTGCATCAATCTTTTGCGTCGATAACTCTGAACCTGTCGCATCGTCACCCCCATCAACCAGGGACGAAAAGCACGCTCCGCATCATATCGCGCCAATGATCGATACGCCTGAATGTAAATCTCCTGTACCACATCCTCCGCGTCAGACTTGTCCTTGATGAGAAATCGCACAGTGTGATATATCCTCGTCACTGTTTTCTCATATAATTCTCCATATGCTTCTTCATGCCCCGCCCGTATTAACGTTACAAGTTCTATGTACTCATCTTGCTCACTCATTATCCATCCCCCTCCTCCTTACACTATATATTGGCATGCCAGCATCATATCGTTCGATTTATTTATTGAATGAGTAGGTACGGCTGAATCTGATACAAAAATGTCCTCTGGTGTTTATCATGATATAATATACCTAATTTTGATATAATTGGAGGTTCTGCATCTGAGTTATAAGATCCCCTTTGGTCTTTTACTATTATCTATATCGATCATCAGATTGGTAATCGCCAGAACAAACCTTGAGCCCTAGACCACGGTATACAGACTTATTGGGATCTTGGTTATCTTATCATCTCTTTTTCTTTCGAAAGCGGATATAAGGGAGTAACTTAGCAGGGGTGGTCACTACTGTAATGAAACTTTTCAGCAAATTGTACTCAGAATATCTCCTGATTCCACGACCTCTACGTTTGTTGTTTTTGTGGGGGTGGATTGTTTTGTTTTATATTGCTGGTGCCAAACTCAGATGGTTCTACTTCCTACAATAAACTGATTTTAAAGAAATCTGATCCCCTGGGACATCAAAAAGAGCTGAGTCGTCATTATGACATCTCGGCTCTTCTTTGATGCTCATCCTATTCCTTGCAGATAAAGATATAGGTAATCAACTCGAGCTCGCTCATACGTTCATTTTTGAGACAAACTTTATTTGATATTCAGAAATCACTTGATCACCGCTCCTGAATTGTTCTACCTGTTCAAGTCTTGCCATTAAGTTGGCAAGGCTTTTTTCTCTTAAACGTAAGTTATTTGGCCTTGCTTATGTATTCTTTAGATTTTCTTCAGAATTATGCTCATTAATTCCTTAGTTTTTTTCATTAAGATTGCTATATCGACAAGAGAGGAGGCAAAACAATGATCAGTAATACGATCTTAGAGCTACTACATCAGTATGGATATCTGATTTTTTATTTTGCCTTCTCATTAGGGCCTTTCGGAATTCCAATTCCAAATGAAATCACGATTATCAGCGGTGCCATTTTGAGCCACACAGGAGTTATCAATTCATGGATCACATATTTCTGTATTTTATCAGGACTATTAACGGCCATTACCTTTGCCTATTTTGCAGGGAAGTTATTTGGAACCAAGATAAAACACAGATTTCAACATCATAAACACTTCGTCAAGGCTGAACTCATCCTGAATAAGAGTGGCAATTGGGCGATGTGCATCGGTTTGTTCATTCCAATCGTGCGGTATGTTCTCCCTTTGGTCATTGGGCTGAGCGGCGTCCAGTATAGAAAATTTGCTATTATCTCCTATTCCAGTGCTTTGTTATGGACCCTAACGTATTTTACAGCGGGAACTTACTTCGGCGGCCCCATATTATCGACGCTTCATTTATTACATTTCTAACTGGTTTGGATAACATAACATCACATTATGGAGGAACCCCTATGAATTCCAATGAACCTGTTTTATTTTTGAAAAGCTTTCTGCAAAGCCCTAAACATGTCGGCAGTATCATACCCAGTTCCCGGTTTCTCGCCAGCAAAATGGTGAAGCAAGCCTCTTGGCTAGAGGCAAAAGCAGTCGCCGAGCTTGGATCGGGTACAGGTCCTATCACTCGCTATATTCATCAACAAGTACAGGATTCCACCAAAGTCCTATTGTTTGAGATGAACGAAACGATGAGGAATACTCTTAAGACGGCATACCCGGAGTTCTCTTGTTATCCAGACGCCGCTCGATTGGTAGAATCTATGAATCAAGAGGGCGTTCAGCAACTCGATTACATTTTTAGCGGGTTGCCCTTCTTCAACTTTGAGCCTGAATTAAGAAATACGTTGGTAGGGCAGATCCATAAGGCACTAAAACCCGGAGGATTATTCATCGCCTTTCAATATTCACTTCAAATGAAAAAATTATTATCCGAACACTTTATCATCGAAAAAATAGAATTAGTGCCTTTGAATATCCCACCTGCGTTCGTTTATGTCTGTCGCAAAAAGGAAACAATTTAAACATTCCTGGCTATCGTTTACACTGATGTTATCCTAATTTTTAAGGAGTGTTGAATCATGAGTACCATTCTTGTTGTTGATGATGAACCCGATATCCGTGATGTCATTCATGTCTATTTACGTAACGAAGGATATCAGGTCATTGAAGCAGCCAATGGTGAAGAAGCGCTAAATATTATCAATACAACATCGGTCCAACTCGTTATTCTGGATGTTATGATGCCCATTATGGATGGAATCAAAGCCTGCTTCAAAATAAGAGAAGTATCACCCACTCCCATTATTATGTTATCCGCCAAGGAAGAAGACATTGATAAAATCACGGGCCTGACTACCGGGGCCGACGATTACATGGTCAAACCGTTTAATCCGTTAGAATTACTGGCTCGCGTTAAGGCTCAGCTCCGACGTCAAACACTCATTGGCAAAGCTGAATTTGATTCACTTATCCTGATTAAAGACCTTGTCGTTGATACGAGTAAACATTCTGTTAAGCTCAAAGATAATGACATTTCACTTACACCACTGGAGTTTTCCATTCTGGTGCTGCTCGCCAGCCATTCTGGACAAGTATTTAGCTCCGAGAAAATTTACGAAACCGTATGGAAAGAACCTTACGGGTATTCGGATAATACGGTGATGGTTCATATTCGTAACCTGCGAGAGAAATTGGAAGTAAATCCGCGCGAACCTCAGTACATTAAAACGGTATGGGGAGTGGGATATAAAATTGATTAAACCATTACCACATTTTAAAAAAAAGATACAGATTAACATCCTATATCAAATGTTGATCAGTTTATTGATTTCATTTGTTGGCTCTGTGGGTGTAAATAATATGTTGATCATAGCTGCCGCAGAAATTAGTGAAAGATTTAATTGGCCTTCACTTCTTCACATTTTTCCTTATGTTTTAACACCAATCTTCATCGTAATTTTCACGTTATTTTTTTTGTTTTCCACACGAAAAATTGTGAGAGATCTCATTACATTAGAGAAAGGGCTTCAATTCATATCCGAAGGAAATCTGAATTACAGGGTGCCCGTTAATCGACAAGATGAACTTGGGCGAGTCGCTTCCAACATCAATCACATGACAGAACAGTTAAAGCAACAGATTGCTAAAGAACGTGAATTGGAGCAATCCAAGATGGACATGATCACTGGCCTCTCACATGACCTGCGTACACCGCTTACCAGCATAATTGGTTATATTGAGCTTCTCAAATCAGAATCATTTCAAGACAAAGCAGAGTATGATCGTTTTATCCAGAACACCCATAACAAAGCAACGCATTTAAAGAAGCTGCTTGATGATTTATTTGAATACACACGTCTTAACGCAGTGAATACCCAATTGGATTTGAAAAAGGTTGACCTACGTCAGCTATTGGATCAATTGTTGTTTGAATTCGAACCTTTAGCTCAGGAACATGGGATTCGTATTGAAAAAAAACTCGGTGAGGCTCCGATTATGGTCTCTCTGGATAGTGATAAGATTGCACGAGCCATCGACAATCTCCTCATGAATGCACTGAAGTATTCCTTTAAACCGGGCACAATTCATGTTCGAATGAGTGTGCAGCCTAATCACGTTACCATTGAAGTAGAGAATAAAGGCATGCCTCTAACGATAGAACAAAAGAACAGACTGTTTGATCGCTTTTATAAGGTGGATTATTCGAGGAATAGCGAAGGCATTCAATCAGGATCTGGTCTGGGACTTTCTATTGCGAGAAACATTGCGGAGTTACATCAGGGGACTCTAACACTAGAACATACGCGTAACGTATTTATATTCCAACTAAGCTTGCTTTCTAACACCCAGTGAAACATCAATAGCATTGATAATGGAGGAAACCGCAATGAAAACATCCGAACCACTCCTTTTTCTGCAAGGATTCCTGAAGAACCCCAAACGAGTAGGCAGTGTCCTCCCCAGTTCCAAATTTCTAGCCTGTAAAATCGTCCAGTCTGTACCATGGGATGAGGTTAGAACCATCGCTGAACTGGGGCCAGGAACAGGAGCCATCACACGTCTCATGAGAGCACAATTACCGAAATCGGCAACCGTGTTTTTATTTGAAAGGGACCCCAAAATGAGAAGTAATCTGAAGAACACATATCCTGAATTCATGTTCCATTCGAATGCATCTTATCTATCAAAAAGGATCAATCAAGAACATGTTCATCAGTTGGATAGCATCATTTGCGGACTGCCCTTTTTTAATTTTTCCAGAGAAATGAGACAAAACATCCTGTCACAGATCCATACAGCGCTCCGACCTGGAGGCACATTAGTTTTATACCAGTACTCTCTTCATATGAGGAAACACTTAGCTGAGTTATTTGAGATGGAGAAAATTCAATTTGTGCCTTTCAACTTTCCTCCTGTTTTTGTGTATGTTTGTCGTAAAAGACAAGATGAAGGACACACTCTATAAATGTTTAATGTCCTGTCTTGTCCTGTGAGGATCTAATCATGCGGGTCATCATCTTGCGCGGCAACAACCGCGGCATAAACGCGATGAATCGGTTTCGAGCACCAGGCATAATTAACGTCTTGCCACGTAAGAAGCCTTGATACCCTTCTTCAGCCACCTGTCCCGCTTCCATGATTGGGCCCTGCAACATCTTCGAGACACCCATACCCGAACGATCAACAAATCCGGTAGATGTCAGACCTGGACACAGTGCCGTTACCGTAACGCCCGTTCCGTTTACTTCATTCTCCAAAGCCTCAGTGAACGATAGCACGTATGCCTTTGTTGCATAATATACCGACATCATCGGTCCAGGGAAAAAACCTACCAACGAAGCCACATTCATCACACCGCCGTGTCCACGTTGTATCATATCCGGCAAGAATAGCTTGGTCATGACGGTTAAAGCCTTGATATTCACGTCAATCATATTAACTTCTTGTTCCAGTTCCGTTTCCATAAACATCCCGAACAGACCGAAACCTGCTTTGTTGACAAGATAGTCAACAACAATCCCCTTTTCCTTCAGCTCATGATAAATTTCCTGTGGTACCCCTGGTGCCGCAACATCTTTGGCAATAACCGTCGCCTGAATGCCATACTTTTTCTGATACTCCTGAGCTAGATCCTGTATTTTACCCTCGCTTCGTGCTACCAGCACAATATGATGTCCACCTTTGGCAAACCGATCTGCTAACTCTTTACCAATCCCACCCGATACCCCTGTGATTAGAACTGTCTTTCTCATATCGTTACCTGCCTCTCTTTTCTATAAAATATGTTTCATCTGGAACATTAATTAGAATGGACGTTCTATAATGGTGAAAAAATAGACTACTTCAGTATGAGATCCATAGATAGTGTCGATATACGAAGAAGTTTTTCCTTTGTCGTTGAAGTCTTGGCCATCACCCTTAGCCCAACCCCTACATTATGCAGATATTCCGCCAATACCTCGGCGTTGTACTCCGTTGTGAATTCATCTTCTTGCTGTCCCCACACCATAATGTCCTTGATTAGTTTCTCCGTATTTGCAAACATCTCCGTTGATCGGTTGTTCATGTCTTCATCGCGTGACGCCAATTCTACCGTCGAATTAACAATGAAGCAGCCTGATGCTGGAGATTCCTCTCCATGCATTAAAGAACAAAATATAAACTGAAGTGCTTCCGTTGCCGTTTTGGAACGCTTTACGCCTGCTACAAGGGCAGAGCTGATTTTGTGATCATACAGATCTACTGACTTCAGAAACAAGGTATGTTTATCGCCAAATGTGTCATACAAGCTTTTACGATGAATTCCCATATGATTAACCAGCTCCGTCATAGACGTCTTCTCATAGCCTTGTTCCCAAAAAAGTCTCATCGCTTTATCCAGTACAACAGACTCATCGAACTCTTTGCTTCTCGCCATTAGCTTCCCTCCTGTTCAGAAAACGAACATTGAATAACATACGTATGATCTTAACGAGCCTTTAAAAGGTAAGAATGATTTTGCCCTGAGAGTGACCCGTTGATACTTTGTTCAATGCCTTTTCAATGTCCTCAAACGTATACGTAGAATCGATCGAAGGGTTAATGTCTTCTTTTTCCACAAGAGCTGTGATTTCTTGCAATTGAACTCCACTGGAGTGCACGAATAAAAAACGATATTCATTTTGATTCTTACGCGCTAAAGAATCCAGGCGTGCACCTACGAGACCGAATAATGCTCTTTTCCACAACGGGAATTGACTGTCCACTGCAAAGCGATAATTGGGTCCAGCCTTTAAAGAAACTAATTTGCCCTGTGGTTTCAAAATGCTCAGTTCAGCTTTGATCTCATCCGCGCCCAAAGTGTCAATTACATAATCGATATCGGACAGAATGTCAGCATAATGTTGAGTTTTATAATCAATGAATTGATCTGCTCCAATAGATAGTGCACGTGCTCTGCCTCTTTCGCTTCCACTTGTAATCACTGTTAATCCCATGGACTTGGCAATCGGGATGGCCATCGCACCGAATCCACCAGTTCCACCAGGAATAAACAACTTTTTATTCGGTTCAGCTCGGAGTACATCATGTAATGCTTGATACGCGGTCAGGGCAGTAAGGGGTACCGCCGCAGCTTCAATAAAGGACAAATTCTCCGGCATTATGGACAAAGCATCCTCATGCACAGCTGCATATTCAGCAAAAGCACCAATTTTATTTATTGGCAACCTGGCATAGACTGAATCCCCCACTTTAAATTTCAAAACATCATCACCGACGGCTTCAATGACACCGGATAGTTCATTCCCTAAAGTTAAAGGTAACGCATAGTCGGCAATCATCCGAACACTGCCATTCATATTCAAGATATCCAGCGGATTTACACCCGCTGCTTTTACTCTGACAAGGACCTCATGGCTCTGAATCTGAGGTATCTCGATATTATTGATCTCCACTTGGATTTTTTTGGAGTATTTCTGTATTTGAGCTGCTTTCATCATTTATCCTCTTCCTTTGCTTATAAACTATATAAGTTGAACTAAAGATTATTTACACTGACACTACGATGACAGAACAACCCTCCAATCGCTGTTATCCCCAGATTTTTTTGATCCCCTTTCTAAAGGGAAAATCCGGTGATAAAGGCGAGGTGTATGCTTCCGAAGTAGCTTTCTTTCAGAAAGCTTGTAGCTTCGCTTTTTCAGGTTCTTTCTGTCCTCTACGTTATCGTGTAAATGATTAGTTCAACTTATGTAGGAACATGGCGCGCAATGTTCAGTTGTACACCATGCTCCATGGTTGGTGCTAGTGTTGCCCCTCTTGCGACTTTAATTCTTCCAACGTAGGATAATCCGTGTAGCCCTTACTTCCTAATCCAAAGAAGGTTGTCGGATCTGCTTCATTGAGTGGCGCACCTTGTTGAAGTCGTTCCACCAAATCTGGATTAGCTAAGGACCATATACCTACAGGTACCACATCAGCGAGACCACGATCTAAATCGACACTGAGATCCTCCAACGTTCTTCCAGCCCGATTGACCAACAATGGATTTTGCCAGATCGAACGAATGTCTTGCAACAGGTTCTCATCTCCAAGATGCATAACATGAAGGTAAGCCAAATCCAATTGAGCCAATTCTTCTACAAGATAGCGATAGAGTTCAGGACCTTGTTCACCATCCTGAATACCGCCCAGTGGTGTCCCAGGCGAAATTCGGAAGCCAGTTCGTTCTGCACCTATTTCCTCCACGATGGCTTTCGTTACTTCAATTGCGAAGCGAGCACGATTTTTAATAGACCCGCCATACTCATCTGTCCGTGTATTTGAATTTTCTCCGAAGAACTGATTGATCAAGTATCCGTTGGCCCCATGAATCTCAATGCCATCCGCCCCTGCTTCGATCGCTGCGGCTGCTGCTTTTCGGAAATCGGAGATGGTCGTTTGAATATCCTCCTGACTCAGTTCACGGGGAACGGGGATATCCTGCATCCCTGTAGCCGTAAACATTTTTACACCCGGTGCGATTGCTGATGGAGCAACCGGTTGACGATGATGCGGGGTATTGTCCGGATGTGACATGCGACCCGCATGCATTAATTGGATGTACACATATCCGCCAGCTTCATGCACCCCATCCGTTACCTTTTTCCATCCATTAATATGCTTGTCCGTATAAATGCCCGGTGACCATAAGTAACCCTGTCCATCGTCGGAAGGTTGTGTTCCTTCCGTAATCAGAAGTCCCATCGTTGCACGCTGAGCATAATAAAGTGCCGCCAACTCTCCAGGTGTACCATCTTCTTGTGCTCGACTGCGTGTCATAGGGGCCATCGCTAGTCGATGAGGCAATTCCATGTTGCCAACCTTTGTTTTACTCCATATCTTTTTCAATTGGATGTACTCCTCTTCTTATTTGAAATTTGGTGAAAGATGTATTGGTGGATGCTTCTGAATTAACCTAGTTCTGAAATCACCGGGTAGATTGCACCTGTAAGTTGGAAATCATAGTTCTGGTCTACAATCCCCACAACCACATCGTTGCGATCATACAGATCGATCATGAAGCCTGCCATTTCTTTAGCAGTATGATATTTGGACATATTCGCTTTGTAATCAAATCCTTCAGCATCTATTGATTTTTGTACAAATTCTGTTTCCGTGATCGCTGGTGCCAGGATCTTCGCTTTTAGTTTTGCACCTTTCAGATCCAGTTCACTGGCAAGACCTTCGGTGAAGGCACTTACGTAGTATTTTGATGCAGAATAAGCTACACTGCCTACAGCAATGGCATATCCAAGTGCGGATGAGACGTTAATCAATTGTGTCCCTTCGACATTCGCATAATCTCGCACATACAGTGTAGAAAGGATGGTCAACGATTCGATGTTAACACGCAGCATGGTCTCCACTTTATCCAAATTCTGTTCAGCAATGAACGAGCCTTCTCCAAGCCCTGCATTGTTGATCCAAGTCTCAATTTCATATTCCTTCAAATCGTTATATAGCGTGTACGCCTCTGCGCTAACAGACAGGTCACTTGTGTGAACGATAACACTCACATTAGGATCGATACCCTGAATAGTCGATTTAAGCTCTTCAAGCTTATCTAATCTTCTAGCTACCAAAATCAAGTGTTTGCCCCGTGCTGCAAATGCCAATGCCGTTTCATATCCAATCCCTGAACTTGCTCCTGTAATTACGGTGTATTTCATCTCATTCTCTCCCTCATATTCTTTAGATTAGTGTAATTTCAGTTTTGAGAACGATCGTTCTTTATTATGCAAAAAAAACAGTTAGAACTAACTTGCTGTTAGCATATCATTTCTAGAACGAACAGTAAAGAATTATTTGTTTAAAGAATATGCTTCGAACGCACTCACATGAGAATTAAAAAAGACTGGAATTGGTTTAATCAATCTTCAACCAGTATCCAGTCTTCATACATTTTTCACAAAATATTAGCTATATTACTACCTACACCATCCGCTGTCTCATGGCCTCAAACAACAGAATCGTTGCCGCCATTGCCGCGTTAAGCGACTCTGCCTGTCCCTGCATCGGGATCGTAATCGCATCATCCACCAAACTTGCCGTAGCGTCCGAGATACCCTTGCCTTCGTTACCAATGACAAGCCATACCGACTGCGTAAAATCATAACTATAACATGAATGCTCTGCCTGCAAAGAAGTACTTACCAGCTTCACGCCCGCTGCCTTCGCTTCGGGAAGCAAGGATTCCAACTGGCCCTCCACAATGGGCAAATGAAACAATGACCCCATCGTCGAACGAATCGTCTTCGGGTTATATACATCAGCACAGCCCGCGCCAAGTACGACCCCAGCTGCACCAGCTGCATCCGCACTACGAATAATGGTTCCTACATTCCCTGGGTCTTGCACTCCGTCCAGCACCACAACAAGCCCGCGCGCTCCGGCAATCAGGCTTTCCAGCGGCTCACTGCCTTTACGCACAATTGCGAATACAGGCTGCGGTGTCATCGTATCCGTACATTTGGCGATAACCGCTGGAGATACACTGACCCACTCCACACGCTGTAGCGGATTCTCAAGTCCGGCGAGTTCGCTAGGTACGCCTTGCTCTCCGTCGTACACAATGCACTCCAGATCTGCTCCGGCGCGCAACGCTTCCTGTACCAGATGAATGCCCTCAATGATATATTTATGTTGACGGGTACGATGCTTTTTCTCCAGCAGCTGTGCCCATTCTTTTACACGTGTATTTTGCGGTGATACAATATCCATCTTTCCATCCTTCCCATCTGCATCCATCACTTCGGATATGCAAGCTCCATTTTCGTCAAATGATCCTTGTGACCTACAATGATCAGCACATCTCCAGCTTCGATCCGGTCCTCCGCGTACGGCGAGATGTTCATTGAATTCCCACTGCGGATCGCCATCACATTACAACCAAAACGTGCACGAATGTTTAATTCCATCAGGTTTTTGCCGATCATCTGCTCGGAAGCTCTCATCTCCAGAATGCTGTAATCCTCAGACAATTCGATGTAATCCAGTATATTAGGTGAGGTCAGATGATGGGCTACGCGCAGTCCCATATCCCGCTCAGGATAGATGACTTTATCCGCCCCAATCTTCTGCAATACCTTACCATGAAGCTCATTTTGAGCTTTTACGATCAGCACCGGTACACCCATATCTTTCAATATCAATGTTGTCAGAATACTCGCTTGTATATCTTCACCAATTGCCACAACGACAACGTCGAAATTTCGTATGCCCAGCGCACGCAGCGCTTCTTCATCTGTTGAATCTGCCGATACCGCATGGGTCACCACATTGGACATTTCCTGAGTCCGCTGCTCGTCCGCATCAATTGCCAGCACATCGAATCCCATACCGCTCAGTGCATTGGCAACACTTGATCCGAACCGTCCCATGCCAATTACGGCATACTGTTTCTTGGCCATTAGGGTCTTAACCTCCCGCTGCACTTCAGCATGACGCATCATTACGGATACCCATGCTAACGTAAATAATCCTTCGTAGTATACCACAAAGCCTGATAAACTTGAATGCGCTCGCGCTTCCCAGGGAACAGTATTAGAGCAGCCGAATATACGAGGAGGGAATTGCGATGCCCATTACATTAAGCCTGCGTGAAGCGATTGTTCATAAAGTTCATGACAAGAGTGATGATCAGCTCCGGGAGATGATTGAAGGTTCAGTGGATGGACCGGAAGCTGCATTACCTGGACTTGGCGCCATTTTCGAGATGATCTGGAAGAACACAGAACCTGCCAAGCAGGAAGAACTCATTCAAATCGCGCAGGAGCATCTGCACACCATTCCCGTTCAACCGCTTCGTTAATCGAAGCATTGAAGGGTAAGGTAACCATCAAACCGTTTGTTCTGTCTGCAAAAGAAAGCTTTCCCTTATTCGGCTGGTTATACCCGCCTCCAAGTAAGGTGTATAGCAATAGATCCCTCCGCCAATTGGCAGAGGGATCTTATTTATAACAAGATCTATCTCATCACATGAACTTGTCGCGTTTAACTAACCTTTTAACAATATCCACGAAAGACTTCCGTCTTCACTTAAGGCGCAGTCTCCAGGAATTGAGCTGTAGGATTTTTATCCATAGCCGTTCTCATGGCGTACTCATTTTCGAAGAGCACTACATAATTCCCTTTTTTATCTTTTACAAGCGCAGAGTTAATCCGGAATTTGCTTGGGTCCAGATTCTCGTCCACAATCCAGCGAGCGAACTGATAAGGCATGCGCTGCAATTGCACGTCTACCCCATACTCGCCTTTCATCCGGTACTCAAATACCTCGAACTGAAGTTGACCAATTACGCCGAGGATTGTCTCGTCGAAACTTGCCGTCTGGAACACCTGAATGGTTCCTTCCTCCGTCAACTGATCAATTCCCTTTTGATACTGTTTATGTTTCAATGCATTTTTCACAGTAACTTTGGCGAAAATCTCTGGTGAGAACGTTGGCAACTCCTCAAAGACAATCTCGCTGCCTTGGCTCAGTGAATCGCCAATCCGGAAGATACCCGGATCGAACAAACCGATAATATCGCCAGCATATGCCTCTTCAACAATATCCCGGTCTTGTGCCAGGAATTGCTGTGGCTGTGACAGCTTGATTTCTTTGCCCACACGAGTATGCTTCACACTCATTCCACGTTGGAACTTGCCTGATACAATACGCAGGAACGCAATACGATCCCGGTGTGCCGGGTTCATGTTTGCCTGAATCTTGAACACATAACCGCTGAATTTCTCATTCGTTGGCTGAATCTCTCCTGCCGTACTGCGACGTGGTTCAGGCTTTGGTGCCAGTTCCAGGAAGTTCTCCAGGAAAGTCTGTACGCCGAAATTGTTGATCGCACTACCGAAGAAAATAGGTGTCAATTCGCCGCGTTGAACTTTCTCCATGTCGAATTGGTCGCCCGCAATATCCAGCAACTCCAGATCCTGACACAATTGATCATGCAGGTATTCTCCTGCCATCTCACGGATAATGGGATCTTTGTAGCCATCTACCTTTTGCACTTTAATCGTCGAGTGATCGTCCCCTTGGAACAACTCCACCTGATTTTTCATCCGGTCATAGACACCGCACAGTTCGCGACCTGTACCAATAGGCCAGTTCATCGGAACCGAACGAATACCCAGTACATTTTCAAGTTCTTCCATCAGATCAAATGGGCTTTTACCTTCACGGTCGAGTTTGTTGATAAACGTAAAAATTGGAATGCCACGCTTCGCACATACCTGAAACAACTTGATCGTTTGTGCCTCGACACCTTTTGCCACGTCAATCAACATTACTGCGCTATCGGCAGCCGTGAGTGTACGATACGTATCTTCACTGAAGTCCTGGTGACCCGGTGTATCCAAAATGTTGACGCGATGATCCAGATAATCAAATTGCATTACGGAAGAGGTAACCGAGATTCCCCGTTGTTTCTCAATTTCCATCCAGTCACTTGTTGCGTGTTTGCTGGCTTTCCGAGCCTTTACCGTTCCCGCAAGGCGAATCGCGCCCCCGAACAGCAACAGTTTCTCGGTTAATGTAGTTTTACCCGCATCCGGGTGAGAGATAATGGCAAACGTCCGGCGTTTGTCCACTTCCTGTTGAAGAATTTCATTTCCAGCTTTGCTCATAGGTTTAATCCCTTTCGTCCGTTCATTCACGTTAATCCGGCATGGCCGGTCCATCATTCAATCTTTATGCAATCCGGCGAGGCCGGTTGATTGTACACTGATCATTTTACATACGATGTATTTACACACTAGATTAATTTTACACATTTACAATGGAGTTCATCCTCCTCAAATCTGTGCTTTCATGCATACCGTGAACTGCTTCTTAACCCAACTCTCCTATTGTACCATAATCTGTACCGAAAATAACCGATTACTACAGCAGATTCTTCTCTTTTCACTTGCAAAAAAAAGCACCCTTCAGCCATTTCCATGGCATCCAGGCACTCCTCATTCATTTTTATTTATCGGATTTAGAAAATCAATGCATCCAGTGCGTATTGTCCGCCACCCGTCAGTGCCAGCGCTACACCAATCACCAGAATCGCGAGATTATATTCGAATCCGTTCTGTGTGGACCAGTATCCGTTCGCTCCATGGACTTTCACAATGGCAATGACCATCGTCAATGCAATCAGAATGCCACCTACCGGTGTGAGCAGACCCAGAGCCAGCAGCAATCCGCCACCGAATTCCGCGAGTCCAGCCAGTAACGCCACCAATGCACCGGGTTTCATACCCATCGATTCAAACCAGCCGCCTGTACCCTTGATCCCGTACCCTCCGAACCAACCAAACAGCTTTTGAGCCCCGTGCGCCATGAACGACAATCCAATCACCAAACGAATCAACAACAACCCTACATCCAACATCATTTTCTTTTTCCTCCATTCGATATATACAAAATAGTATTCTTAGATTAAAGATATTATGCACATTTTTTCTTCATGATTCTCTGTGACGCAAACCCCTTCAACTGGTTTACATTTTATCTCATGAATGATAACTTATCCGAAATGTTTGCCCGAATAAAGTTTGTCATTTGCGTAACTCTTTAACTCATGTGTTGAGTATAAGTTACATACTTACTTTTTGTCAACAACTTAATTTAAATTACTTATTTCCTTATGATGGATACCTCCCCTTTCCCCGCGAAAAAAAGCCTGGAGACACCGCAAAATTTGCGATTTCCCCAGACTCAGTCATGTTGTGTATGTTGTTATTACCATTGTTAATGCCCTTACCCTACCCTAACCATTCACTTGCCAGATCACGCTGTCCTCGTCCTGACCATTCACCGGCCACCAGTGGAATCCGTCCTGATCCAGCAGCTTATCTGTCGCTTCTGGCCCCCATGTTCCAGCAGGGTACGTATGAAGTTCTCCCTGATTCTGTCCCCAGGCTGCTGCGATCCGATCCACAAAAGACCAGGCTGTTGCCACTTCATCCCAACGGGTAAAGTACGTAGAATCCCCCTCTGCTGCATCGTGCAGCAGACGTTCATACGCTTCAGGCGAGTTGATTCCAATCATGCAGCTCTGACAGAAATCCATTGCGAGTGGCTGAATCTCGGAATCCGAGCCTGGTTTCTTAGCATTGATTTTGATATATATGCCTTCCATCGGATTTACCCGAATGACTAGCAGATTCGGTTCCAATTTATACTTTTTCCCAAGGTACACGTTGTTTGGCATCGACTTGAACTCAACTACGATCTCGGTCGTTTTCACCGGTAGACGCTTGCCTGTCCGAATGTAGAATGGAACACCCGCCCAGCGGAAATTATCAACAAATACACGTGCGGCAAAATACGTCTCCGTATTCGACTGCGGATCAACCTTGTCTTCCTGACGATACCCCGGAAGCTGCTTGCCACGGTATTCCCCTTCGGAATACTGTCCCCGCACAACGTTGTTGCTCACTTCCTCATCCGAAGTAAAGGCCCGCAATGAACGCAATACCTTCACCTTCTCATCCCGAATGTCTTCCGGGAATAGGCGACTCGGCGGCTCCATCGCAATCATCGTTAACATCTGAAGCATATGATTCTGCCCCATGTCACGCAGTGCACCGGAGTGATCATAATAACCACCACGTTCTTCTACGCCGACGGTCTCACCAAGCGTAATCTGAACGTTGGCAATATGTTTGTTGTTCCAGAGCGGTTCAAAAAAAGCATTTCCGAAGCGGATCACTTCGATATTTTGCACCATTTCCTTGCCCAGATAATGATCAATCCGATAGATTTCCTCTTCACGGAATACCTCACGAATCTGCTCATTCAGATGTTCGGCCGATTGCAGATCATAACCAAATGGTTTTTCGATCACCAAACGGTTCCAACCCTGACTTTCCAGCATACCGCCGTCCCGCAAACTGTACGAGACACTGCCAAACAGCTCAGGTGCCAGTGCCAGATAGAACAGCCGGTTCCCCGGCGTGTTAAACTTTGATTCCAGATGCTCCGTCTGCGCACGCAGCTCTTTGAATCCGTCCACATTATTGATATCCAGTGCTTTGTATTCAAAATGATCGACAAAAGCGTTCCACTCATCAGGTTCCCCCGCTGGATAACGGCAGAACTCTTTAATGGATTCATAGATGTCTTCCCGGAATTCTTCTGGGGACCTCGGACGACGTGCTACGCCAATAACCGCAAAGTCTTCGGCAAGCTTGCCTTCACGGTAAAGACTGTAGATAGCCGGAAACAGCTTCCGGCGGGCCAAATCACCCGTTGCTCCAAAAATGAAAAATACTGCGCCTGGTGTCTGTACTTCATCTTGCAATTGTTTTTCAACCATGGGCTCCTCTTTCTTCCGGGAAGATAACCTTCACACTCTCCCCGAGCTATGTAATGGTGTTATATATGCACGACATACAACTGTCAATTACCAGCAAGTTCCTTCTTGGATGTGATGCCATTTTAGCATATCAACTGAATGGATGCACTATTTCAAACTCATTTTTCTGATAAAGATTCTCAATATTGGGTCCTAATTCATGAAAAATTCATCCTTAATATTCAATCGTAATCACCGGAAACCCCACTGTAATTCGATTGTCGACCTCGTCACCAACCTGGTGAACTGCGAGTTGCATATTCAACATATGCGAGCCACTCTTGATCGACAGGGGCAGCTCAGCCGCCTCATAAGAGACACTTGCGCTGGCTACATCCGTATAACGTTCAACGGAGGTGATATCCACCTTTGTGGACAGCTGTTCTTCAATCAGTTCCAGTTGCTGACTCGCATCATGTGCAGTAGCAGTAACTGCTGTACCTTGCACGGACATATTCCAGGTTGCCTTCATCCCTGAGTCTACAAGCAGTTGATCCACCTGTTCATGTACTGTCATTAATGCCTTCCGATCCGTGTGTGCATCCCCAGAAATTTGTACGATGGCGTAGTAGCCGTTATCTCCTGTCTCGACGACATTGACCAACATGCCTATGCTACTATTAGCTGTACCTACAACCACCTCACTGCGGTACACATTATGGCCCGTCTGACGTACCTGCATCGGTGATTCAAGTCCCAAGTGACTTGCTAGTAACACGGCCTGTGCTTGTGCATCTCCCTTGCCTTCTCCTTGCCATTTAATCACCAGACGATCCACATTATCAATTACACTGTCAGCAGTATAGATTAGCTGTTCCAGTTGGGCTGCTTTCGGTTCGTTCTTCTCTGCGTATACCTGTGTCACACCAATAAGAATAATAATAGCCATTGCCAATATACCTGCTGTCATCCAACGATTTAACATTTGAATCCCCCGTTCATTCTTGCATTCTATGAATCTATCAACAGCATGCCCCATTCCCACATTAGCCATACTTCTTCTGAACACAGCAAAAAAAAGCCCCACCCGCCACTTGCATGGCAGATCAGAGCTTTCCATTCATACTTATAGAGGTTGTTCAAAAAGTCCGCTTTTGATTACGAAGGGTGCCTAGCGGCATCCTCAACATCATTATGGAATTCAGCCGAAATAAGTAGGGGCTTACGAAGAATGTTTCCTTCGGAAACATTGCGGTTGCTCACGTAGCTCGATCTACGCTCCGCTACTCCATTTCTAGCTTTATCCCATCTTCTTGGTACTGAAAACCGACCTTTTTGAACACGCACTTATATATAAATCATCTCTTATCTATAACTTCCGCACATTAATGCACGGTTATTTGGCTTAATGATGTTAACGCATATGATTCTTGTTATTACTCTGCAAGTCCATTTTTATAAGCATAGATCGCAGCCTGTGTACGGTCGTCTACGCCCAATTTTGCCAGTAAATTCGTGACATGGAATTTGACTGTCTTAATGCCGATGATCAGATCATCAGCGATGTCCTGATTCGATTTACCTTTGGCGAGCAACCGGAGCACATCCATTTCACGGTCCGTCAATTCATCATGCAGAGGAGCTGCTGCCTGTGGCTGCCGGAATCGATTCATCATTTTCGAAGCGACCTGTGACTCCAGAACGGATTGCCCGCGAGCGGCTGCGCGAATCGCATCTGCCACTTCATTGGCTCTTGATGTTTTCAACAGATAACTGAATGCACCTGCTTCAATGACAGGATACATTTTTTCATCATCCAAGTAACTGGTCAATACAATGACTTTGCACTCTGGATACATTTTAAGTACCTGACGAGTAGCCTCAATGCCATCCATGCCTTCCATAACCAGGTCCATCAGAACAACATCAGGCTTATACTCCTGTGCAAGCCGAATGCCTTCCTCTCCACTACCTGCTTCACCAACAACTTCAATTCCATCTTCGGTATCCAGTACCGCTGCAAGACCAATACGCACCATCTCATGATCATCCACGAGCAATACTTTGATCGACGTTTCCGTCTCCGTTTCGACTTCCGGTTCCATTGACATGTTCTTCCTCACTTTCATCGTTCATCAAAGGTATCGTAATCTCAATCCGCGTTCCCTTACCAGGCGCTGTTACAAATTGTATAGCCCCGCCAATCTCCGTAACACGTTCACGCATGTTAGCCAGACCGTAGGAAGCTTGTTTATTCTCATCCAGATCGAAGCCTTGCCCATCATCACGAATCAATACTCGGATCGCATCAGTACGGCGCTGGATCCGTATCTCCATTTTTTCCGCTTTTGCATGCCGTAACGTATTGGACATAGCCTCCTGAACGATTCGAAACAGATGATTCTCGATGCCTTTGATCAGTTCAATGTCTTCGTCCATTTCGAGCACAATGTCCATAGGTACTTTTGTTTTCAGTTCCATCACCAGATCACGTAGACCTTGTTCGAGATGTTTACCCTCCAGATAAACTGGCCGCAGATGTAACAGTAACGCACGCATCTCGGACTGAGCTACCGAAGCCATTTCCTCAATCAAAGCCACCTGCCGCTGAGCACGTTCAAAATCCTTCTCCATCTTCCGTCCAACGGCCGTTGCTGTCATGGATATCGCGAACAATTGCTGCGATACCGCATCATGCAGTTCCCGTGCCAAACGCTGCCGCTCTTCCACAATAGCCGTAATTCTGGATTGTTCAGCAAGCTGTGCATTATGAGTAGACAATCGCTGGAGCGAAGATACCTGATCTTCCCACTTTTTGCCGATTCGTCCGAGTTGCTCACTTAGACGACCCACATCATCATCGCCCAGATCAGGTACAGTGCGGGATAGAGAGCCCTTCTCCCACAGTAGAAGTGTTTCCCGCAGCAGTTCGAGCCGGCGTTTAACGCGGTAACTCTGATAGAACCCAAAGACCGCACCAATCCCAATCAGAAGCAGCAATAGAGCCAGCCCGGATTGAATCAGATGCCGCCAACCTGTAAACGGAGCAAGATAACCATATGTATACAATACATACAAAATAACAGCGAGCACAATGAAAACCAGGAGGATCCCTTCACCCATACTTCGGGTTACCATGTCGGTATGTCGTTTTGTCTTCATCGGGGTCTCCTCCTTCTCTTCATCTATTTTACTACGGATTACTGATACTTAGGTCGCCAACAATATAAGAAATGACAAATTTTGCTTTATGTTCACTGGATTCATATCCAGGCGTTCTCCATACTAATTTGTTCATCATGCCGCTATCTTGTTCTCCAAGAAGATTAATCCGGCCGAAAAGAACCGATGCTTCAATCTCCACTCCATAATCTTCTGGTAGCGTAAGGCGAACATTGCCCATAACTCCTTGCAGCAGCACAATCGTTTGTTTCTCCTCCGGAATCGAAAGAGATAGATCGGCGTTAACCTCACCTATGGCATGCCACAGACTCATACTACGTAACGTCCAGGATGATTGATCCCAGTAGTAACGAGCCATGAAATTCTGTTTCTTCATAACGCCTTCGTCCAGATGAATCTTTTTGTTTTTCGAATAAAAGTAAGCTAAAGAAGCAAGTACAATCAAAAATACAATCATTAAATTATCCAGCAATAACAGTGCCGCACCAATGCCAAGATACCGATGACCTTTGCGGGTATCCCCATTGCGGACTTGAAGCATTCCAACCGTTAACAGAATCAGTGCGGCAGCGGTCAGGAAGTTAATATTGTCATTCAATAACATCATTGTGCCAATAATCATAATGACAACTGCAAGCCATTTACTCTTTTGATTCATCCCCGCCGCACCTCCTCTGTAAGTTAATCTCTCTTTATTCAACGGAAAAGCCATATCAGGCAATGAAGTCCTGTATGGCTTAACTTTTGTTCTACCAACCGTACATTATACACGATTTATAGAATATCATATTGTCCACTAAGCGAACAGTTATTCTTTTGAAGTTCCGTTCGCTTCATTCTTGGAACCATTGCCCATTTTGTTTTTGAGGGCTTGTAATTGCTGATCCACTTTGAATTGTTTTTCCACATCTACAGGATTCGTGTACGTGGATGATGTGTTGCGATAAGGTGCACGAGCTACGTCAGCTTCAGCTTCCAGCTGCATGATTTTCTCCTCCATGCGGTGGAATCCAAGTGATGCGCCGCCACTTTCGATCGAATGCAAGCTGTTGATGGAAGACATTTGTTTTTTAGCTTTTGCCATTTGTGCACGGGATACAAGTTCATTACGTTTGTTACGCATTTTGTAGAACTCATCTTTCATATCATGCAACTGTTGCAACAGATCTTTTGCTTGTGCTTCGGACTGTGCATGCAGTTCGCTGTACTCCGTAATTTTTTGATCAAAGTAGATTTTCTCTTCCAACAATTTGCGTGCCACTTCTTCCTGACCGTTAGACAGAGCAGCTTCTGCTTGGGACTCACGTTGTACCGAAGTACGCTCCGCTTCATCCAAACGTTGTTTCATGCGGCGCTCATTTGCCATTTGTTTAGCAACAGTTACCTCTGCCTCATGAATCTCAGCCTCCATATCACGCAAGTACTGGTTCAACATTACAATCGGATCTTCTACCTTATCCAACATATCATTTACCGATGCTTTCGTCATATCCTTAATCCGTTTAAATACTCCCATTTTACTTTTCTCCCTTCTCGTAACGAGATAATTTTTGGCGAAGCTCTTCAACTTCTTTTTTCAGTGCTTTTTTCTCGATATCTTTCATCATGGAATCAAGTTCACTTTCTTGTGGTGCACCTGCTCCGTAGGCGTTGTTGTCATAAGAACGGGGACCAGATTGAGGTCTGCCGTTGAATCCATGGCCGGGACCGAAGTTACCAGGACCTTGCTGGTTGTGATTATTTTGAAAAGGACCTCTCGGTGGCTGATGATCATAGTTGTTGTATCCTCTGCCAGGACCAGGACCTGGGCCCTGACCGTAGCCATATGGATCATAAGGCGGATACGGTTCTTTTGGTACCACCAGTGCTGCAATAAAGTATATTAACAACGACGTGCCGCCAGTTACGAAGATACTGATAACAAAGATGATACGCAGCAGGGTGGAATCCATTCCGATGGTTTCGGAAATTCCGCCGCACAAGCCGGTTAACATCCGGTCACGCGTTGAGCGGTATAATTTGCTCATGTTCTTGCTCCTTTCGTTTACTTGTATCCTCTTACGTTGGGATCATAAGCATATGGATCAACGTGGTTGGATTCCTTGGGTACCACCAATGCAGCGATGAAGTAGATCAACAATGAAGTACCTCCCGTAGCAAAAATACTGATGAAGAAAATGATACGTAGCAGCGTGGTGCTCAATCCGAGATTTTCAGAAATGCCGCCGATCAAACCTGTTAGCATTCGATTACGCGCCGAGCGGTATAATTTATTCATGTGACTACTCCTTTCTGTCATTGTTCAATTTCTGTCTTAAGCGCTCCAGTTCCTTATCCAGCGTGGAGGATGACATGCTTCCAGTTACTCCTGAACCATCTTGACCCATCCGCCGGATATCCCGGAGACTTTGTGCTTCATATTCGAGATCTGAGACTTGGTCATCCAGTCGGTTAAACATACGAGGTACATTCTGACCGTTGTGATTCCCTCTCTGGTTCATACGTTGTTGTAACTGAATCGTCTGCATACGAGCGTAGTAATATTGGCGTTTGCTGTATACATTCTGATATTCAACTTTCAACTGGTCGATCTGTTCATCCAGCTCCTGTAATGCCGCATAACTTTGTGCATACAATTCATTGTACTGTTCCATTTTTTCCTCGTGGAGGATTTTCTCCTGCAAGGCCAGCTTAGCGAGATGTTCTTCTCCTGCTTTGAGAGCCATGGAAGCCTGTTCTTCGCGTTTGTTCACCATACCTGCTGCCTGATCGGCTTGTTGTTTCATTTGTCTGGTATGACTTGCATATTGATGACGAAGTTTCTCGGCTTCACCGATGTCTTGGCGGGTCGAGACCAGAAACTGATCAATCAGTTTGACTGGGTCCTGACTTTGCTCCAAATGTTCGTTCAGATTGGCTACGGTAATATCCCGCATTCGACGAAATACACTCATTATGTTCTGTCCCTCCTTTTCATAATCGTGAAAGCTTAGTACCGACCACGACGACTGCGGTTATTGCTTAGCATTGAGATACCAAAGATGATTAACCCGATCGCGATGATCGGTCCGATCAACCATGCCAGTTTACCCATCAGTGAGATGATACCGATGATGAGAACAATCCAGCCAAGCATCACATTCCCTCGTTTGACTCCGTAGTATCCCAGTGCAATCATCAGGACCGGAATCAGATAACCCATTAAGTGTCCAAGAAGTGGAGTTAACTTTCCGAAGAGGAGTAGTGCACCCAGCGCAATCAATACAATCGCCCAGCCATTTCCCTTATTCAATCTCATAATTGTTGTTCACCGCCCTTTCCATTCGTTCGTTTTAATGTTGAGTCATTTGTTCGTTTGTTTCTTGTTTTTTTGTTTCCGTGTTTCTTGTTTAACCTTATGTCCTTATTCTAGGGGATTCTGCGACTTTTCAAAACAGACCGTGGACGGTTTTTCATCCTAGACTCAGGTCGGGGATCTAGTTGGACCTTTGACTGTCCCTATATAAGACCAACGTTCCACCTAAGCTGAATAACACTCCAGATACCTTCTATTACCCGTATTCAGGCTACCCTTTAGCCGATATCGACCTGTAGAGAGAATGATGGCCATGTCTCTATTTACGTTCACACTGCAATTTCGTTTCTCATGATTCCGTATTGGATAGTCATTCCAAGCCGCTTCTCTAGCCTTTTCTGCAAAATCATCTATCAGCAATCCCTTATCTCTACTTCTATACCCTCTTATGAAATTACTTATTTATCCAAATAAACAAAATTTAGATTGTTCTATATGTAAGCGTTTACTAAAATAGAAAGTGTTACTATTACTAATGTCAGGGGTGGAACTGAAACTGTGCGACCAATCAGCTATCTCCATAAAATGATCATCTTCGGAATCCTGTTAAGCACCCTGCCCATTTTGTTAACGGGAATTGCCGCATTTATCTATTCATCAAACCAAACTGAGCTGCATCGTACGCAGGCCAACAGACAGTTGCTGGAACAAATGCAAACCAACGTAGAACACAAACTCGCTACAGTCAGTTATATGCTTGATCAGGCCGTTCGCTCTCCAGTAACCCTTCGTTCCCTGTCTGCTTCTTCTTCACTAGAAGGGAAAGGACCTTTGCTTGCCGACAAGCTACAGAGCGAATTTCAGAATATGAGGTCATGGGAGCCATTGCTGGATATTACCCTGGTGAATCAATCCCAGAATTGGCTTATTGATCATGCCGGATTATATCGTAATACCGATTTTCCACTGGCTCTTCCCATGAAGGAATTGATATCGGATACGTTAATTTCTGGATGGCAGCTCTCCCCTTCATCGGTGTTCAGCAATGATGAGCGTTCACCCGGTACAGGCTGTATTTATCATATTGCCCTAGCGAGGTCTATTCCCAATCTGAATACGTCTTCTGATGCTGCTCTGATTGCGGGAATCCCTGCATGCTCTTTGCAAAATACACGAGGAGAAGCATCCTTAGGAAATGCTGCCTCAGGACTGATCATTATGAATCGGGAACAACGTATCTTGGTCCATCCCGATCCTATATACATTGGACAACCGCTGTCTGCCATTGGATTACAGGATCGGGATACAGAAGCCAACATAACCAAACTATCACCCATCACATTTTCAACAGGTTTTGAAAACCGAGAAGTGAAGATCGACGATACACATTATACTCTGACGTATAGCCCTTCTACCTTAAAAGGATGGACTTATGTTCTAATCTCACCTACCAATATTCTGACACAAGAATATATCGATATCGGATTACACACCTTGTATATCAGTATCTTCTTACTTTTACTTTCATTATTACTCGCCTGGCTCGGCTCCAAGCGAATGCATGTCCCGATTCGTAAACTTTTAACCCAACTTGGTGACAACCACCTGTCCAAAGAAGGAAACACGGTAGCTCAGCAATCACCACCATTTTCTGATGAGTTCGAACAAATCAGGGCAGGGGTCTCACAATTATCTGCCTCTCGGTCCCAATTAGAGAACACACTTAATGTGCATCTGTTGCAGATTCGCAATCATTTTATGATGAATCTGTTCCAGGGTAAGATCCCTGTTCATACTCTTCATGACACCTTGCATGAATATGGCTACACACATCAGGTTCGGGAATGGCAACAAATTGCTGTTATTACACTACAGGCCGATCTTGTTAATCATACAAAATATAGAGCTAGTGATCGTGATCTCTTATTATTCGCTATTCAAAATATATTGGAGGAAACGGTTGTGCATAACCAACAATTGCTTCCCATTGTGCTGGAACATACGGTAGTCACGGTGATTGGGACCGTTGAACAGGATCAGTTTATTTTTTCACAGCAGCTATATGTATTAACAGATCAGTTACAACAACAGATGGATAAGATTCTAGCTCTTCAAGTCAGTATAGGATTCAGCCAGCCGCACAGCTCTCTACATCACATCCCTCAAGCTTATACAGAAGCCATGGAAGCATTGAGGCATCGGATGAAGCTGGGAACAGGCATTATTTTTCAATATGAGAACATAGATCATTACGCTCCCACTTGGTCCATGACCTACCCGGAATCATTGGAATATTCGTTGATCCAAGCTATTCAAAGCGCGGACGAAGTTCAGTCCTCTGCTCTTCTGCAACAACTGCTTGAAGTGATCTTTGGTATGGAGGTTACACCCGAGGAGTATGAGGTGGCTCTTACGAGGCTACTCACGCATATTTTGCAAATGACTCAGGAATCCGGCATACGACTCGGACAGTTCTCCCAAGGTCGTGGCTCGATGTTTCATGAACTTCATGGTTTGCAGTACGCTGCTGAAGTTGAGGAGTGGTTTAACCATCAAGTCATCTTGCCCGTCATTCAGGTTTTTAAAGCGAGACAATATGCCCAGTATCAGCATATATCTGAGAAAATGATTGCCATGATTCATCAAGATTATGATAAGGATCTGACGCTTGAGGAATGTGCTGTTAAGCTTCACTACAATGCCAACTACTTAAGTAGTGTTTTCCGCAAAGAGACCGGCTGTGCATTTAGTGAATATCTTACCAAGTACCGATTTAATATCGCTAAAAAATGGCTGGACGAAAGTGATCTAACCGTTAAAGAGATCGCAGCACGACTTCGGTACAACAATCCACAAAATTTTATCCGATCATTCCGTAAATGGGAAGGAATCACCCCCGGCCAGTATCGGGAGCGTAAGCAGAAAGCAGAAGTGTCGAACAGAGATTAGAAAAGGAGCACGATAGTAAGTCGTACTCCTTCGGCCAGCTTGGACACCTCTCCATATAGCTCCCCGAACAGGGCTCGGACCTGTGACAACTCGATTAACCGTCGAGTGCTCTACCAACTGAGAGATCCGGGAATGTGCTTCAGAGATCATTCTCTGAAAACGAGGTCTGTGTTTTGTTTTTCGTTGTCTTGAATATCTCTAAATAAACGAGGGCTGGTGGGCTGGTTCAAAGCGGTCGATGAATTAGTAGCTTCAAAAAAGAGGGAGCACATAACCTGCTCCCTTCACTTACAACTTTACTTCTACAATCTTAACATCATATGTTTCAACCGTTCATCTTTTTGCACAGCGTTGTGATGCTTCCTAGTGTCATCTTAGACGTTAGACTACATTGTCCATCTCAATTCCTGATTATCAGTACACTTGCCAAGCGTATGCGATTTATCGCTTATCCTTAGTACGAACTGTTTTCATATTTGGCTGTTCAAGTTGAATTAGAATTTTACCAAATCTTGCTCCACGTGAGAAGGTCACCGTACTATCCTTGTACGTATCGCTAATGTAATTCTCAGCCAATCTGAGGGAATCTTCATTCGATGGTAACTCATACGTACTAAGCCATTCTGGCAGCTTTTCGATAATCTCTTCCACCGGTACTTCAAATGAGTTAACTTCTCTCGTAATGATCATCGTATAAGAATAACCCTTCAAATACAGCAACTGTTGGATATAGCCCATATCACCGGCCTTGTATGAAGAAGTAACCCCAAGTACATCCTTAAGTTCATCCATTAGTGTGTGTTCCTTCTGTCCCGCCATAGTACTTATATACACATACTTCCGGGCGCAATTGATCGCCTGCTCAATCGTTTCCCAATCCGACATGGCCGGACACATGGATGCAAATGCAAAGTCATATTTCTTCTCCCAGCCTTTATCCTGAATAGAGATTTCCTCATATCGTTCGTTTACGATTTCGATTTTGGATTCAAGTGCTGGAGGTATCGTCTCTTTCATAAAGGAGACTAGCAACTCAGAAGGCTCAACTGCTGTCACATTTGCCCCCTTTTCCGCAAAAGGAATGGTAAATATGCCTGAGGCCGCTCCAATGTCCAAAATGGATAACCCTGCGAATTCCACACCCTGGTTTTCAATCCAGCCCATAATACGTTCAGAACGCTGCTTTCCTTCTTCGGTAAACGACTGTGCATGATAATCCCTGGCCCACCGCTCAAATGCTTCTTCTGTATTAAAGGGAGTGCTTTTCTTCTCATATTTTGAAATTCTCGGGCGGTTCTTCCATGCCTCTTCCCATACAGAAAGATCAAATAACAGATCGGTATCCGTTACATTTTTTCCAGTAGTCACTATGCTTCACTCCTCTTTAATTGAAGACTTCAATTATCTACAATATACTTAATTAAATCATACGTCAATCTTTATTAACGTCCAACTATCCTTACAATACAAAAAATCAATTTATATAAAATAAAAATAGCCCTACACATTGCATAAGCAACATGTAGGGCTATTCAATATACCGGCGAGAGGACTCGAACCTCCACGGTTTCCCACTCGATTTTGAGTCGAGCGCGTCTGCCATTCCGCCACGCCGGCATATGCTGGAGGCGCCACCCAGATTCGAACTGGGGATAAAGCTTTTGCAGAGCTGTGCCTTACCACTTGGCTATGGCGCCATATTTTGGAGCGGACGACGGGAATCGAACCCGCGACCCTCGCCTTGGCAAGGCGATGCTCTACCGCTGAGCCACGTCCGCATAATGGCTGGGGATATAGGATTTGAACCTATGCATGACGGAGTCAAAGTCCGTTGCCTTACCGCTTGGCTAATCCCCAATAAAAAATGAAAAAACAAAGGGGCGATCGAGGGGAATTGAACCCCCGAATGCCGGATCCACAAACCGGTGCGTTAACCACTTCGCCACGATCGCCACAAAAGGTTATTTTCTAAAAGATAATTGGCAGGGGCAGCAGGAATTGAACCCACACCAACGGTTTTGGAGACCGTTGTTCTACCTTTAAACTATGCCCCTAAAAACTGGTGGAGGATGATGGATTCGAACCACCGAACCCGTACGGGAGCAGATTTACAGTCTGATGCGTTTGGCCACTTCGCTAATCCTCCAGGATTACATGGTGCCGGCGAGAGGACTTGAACCCCCAACCTACTGATTACAAGTCAGTTGCTCTACCAGTTGAGCTACACCGGCATATTAAATTGTTTTAAAAATGGTGGCTCGGGACGGAATCGAACCGCCGACACGAGGATTTTCAGTCCTCTGCTCTACCGACTGAGCTACCGAGCCATAATAAAGTCTAATCTTAATTCCTTACACTTTATATAGGGCATCAGTGCCATACAGCAGATGTAGTGAACAGTTTGCCTCATGTAAAGATTAAATGGCGGAACCGACGGGATTCGAACCCGCGATCTCCTGCGTGACAGGCAGGCATGTTAGGCCAACTACACCACGGTTCCAGATCACTTTCTCAAAGGAAAGTATGATTGCGGGGGCAGGATTTGAACCTGCGGCCTTCGGGTTATGAGCCCGACGAGCTACCGGGCTGCTCCACCCCGCGTCGTTATAAAGTTTATATGGTGGAGGCTGAGGGGATCGAACCCCCGACCCTCTGCTTGTAAGGCAGATGCTCTCCCAGCTGAGCTAAGCCTCCGAACAACACATTTATGATCATACCATAATCTTGTTGTAAAAATCAACTTCTTTTTTGAGAAGTTATTATGACCCGTAGGGGATTCGAACCCCTGTTACCTCCGTGAAAGGGAGGTGTCTTAACCCCTTGACCAACGGGCCTTAATATTATGGCGGAGAGAGAGGGATTCGAACCCTCGAGACGCTTGTGACGCCTACACGATTTCCAATCGTGCTCCTTCGGCCAGCTCGGACACCTCTCCATATGGCTCCCCGAACAGGGCTCGAACCTGTGACAACTCGATTAACAGTCGAGTGCTCTACCAACTGAGCTATCAGGGAATATGCTTCAGAGATCGTTCTCTGAAAACTAGATTCGAAACGAAACATGCGAATTATCACTTGCTAATTGGATAAGCCCTCGACCGATTAGTACTGGTCAGCTCCATGCATTGCTGCACTTCCACCCCCAGCCTATCTACCTCGTCG